>NZ_CP182573.1:0-1473750 GCF_054301215.1 Schinkia acidoalkalinis | reverse complement strand
TTATGGCCATCATTTTAACGGTAGCGATGATCCTTGTCATTATCATTGCTTTATTGTTACCCGTTTTTGGAAAAGCGATCGGTATATTCCTTTTTACACATTTTGGGATTTCCGATTCCTTTATTGCGATATGGGACTTTTTCAGAATCTTCATTAGCTTTTTTGTCATGGTAGTTGTGCTTGCGGGATTATATTTATTTGCACCTAACAAAAGACTTTGTTTAAAGGAAGTATGGATTGGGGCATTTTTTGCCACGATTGGCTGGCAGCTTGTCTCCCTTGCCTTTTCTTATTTTGTATTGAACTTTGCTAATTATACAGCTACATATGGAAGCCTTGCAGGGATTATCATCTTAATGATTTGGTTTTATTTATCAGCTATGGTGATCATAGTAGGCGGAGAAATTAACGCAATGATGAGGAATTGTAAAGATAATTAATACCAAGATTGGTGAACTTTTGTGAAAATAACTACACAAGGAACTGCCATACTATTGTTGTGGAGAGCATTCCATGCTTCAAACCTTCAAAGGAGGCGTCAACGATGGGTAAAACTAAACAACGGAAAAGCGGTTCTAATCCAAAACAAAAAACGTCTAGCGGTGCAAATAAATCGAATAGCTATCATTAAACTGCTACTTAAGCAGACAATAAGAAAGGGCGGCCCAATGCAGGCCGTCCTTTCTTATTTATCGTAATAATCGCAATCCATTTAAAATAACAAGCAAAGTACTTCCTTCATGTCCGATAACCCCAAATGGGAGGTCAAGCACCTGCAGGAAATTTGAAGCAATTAATAGCATAATCACGGATATTGAAAAAATAACATTTTGTTTGATGATTTTATTCATCCGATTTGATAAAGTTATTGCCTCGGCAATTTTCGTAAGATCATTTTTCATGAGAACGATATCAGCCGTTTCTAAAGCAACATCTGAACCTTCTCCCATGGCGATACCGACACTTGCTGTTGCAAGGGCTGGAGCATCATTGATGCCGTCGCCGACCATTCCGACTTCTTTATATTGATCTTGAAGCTTTCTTAAGTGTTCAACCTTTGTTTCCGGCAAGCATTCAGCAATATAATGATGGACGCCGCTTTCTTTGGCGATAGCTTGAGCAGTATAGTGGCTATCCCCTGTAAGCATGATTGTATGAATCCCATTCTTATTTAACGTTTGGATTGCCTGTTTTGATATATCACGAACAACATCCTTTAGAGCCAACAAGCCAACGATGCCATCTTCATCCTTAACATAAACAATAGTTTTTCCTTCGCTAGCCAATGTTTTGGAAATGCCGTTTTGAAAGCTTTCTGACTCATCTGTACCAACAAAATCCTGTTTTCCTATTTTCCAATGTTTATTTTGAATACTTGCTTCGACACCCCATCCAGTCACGTCCTTGAATTGCGTTGGCTCTTCAAGAGTAAAGGCATACTTTTCTTTAGTAAATTGAACAATGGCTTGTGCCAATGGATGGTTTGAATGATTTTCAATGGATGCTGTTGCAAATAAAAATTCTTCTTCTGTAAAACCAGGACGGATAAAACAATCGGTTACCTCCGGTTTTCCTCTTGTCAGTGTTCCTGTTTTATCAAAAGCGATCGCTCTAAGGGCAGTAAGCTTTTCAAGATGGACGCCACCCTTAAAAAGAATCCCATGTTTTGCACCGTTTGAAATGGCCGATAATGTTGCCGGCATGATGGAAGCCATCAATGCACAAGGTGATGCAACAACTAGCAAAATCATTGCCCGGTAAAAGGTTTCCTGCCAGGTCCACCCAAGAAGAAAATGAGGGAGGAACATCATGAATAAAACAACAGCCAACACCACTTTCACATACGTTCCTTCAAATTTTTCAATAAATAGCTGGGATGGTGCCTTTTCACTTTGAGCATTTTGGACAAGGTTGATTATTTTTTGAAACAGTGTTTCACTGCTCTCTTTTGTAATTTCTACAACGATCGAGCCGTTTAAATTCACCGTTCCGGCAAACACCTCTTCTTTTATGCTTTTAGAAACTGGGATGGACTCACCTGTAATCGCGGCCTCATCTAATGTTGTCTCTCCGCGGATAATCATTCCATCTGAAGGGACACGTTCTCCTGGTTTTACCAAGATATGGTCACCAATATGAAGGGAAGAAATATGGACTTTTTCTTCCACTCCATTTGTTATGCGCAATGCTTCTTCTGGCTGAAGGCTCATTAAACCTGATATTTCCTTTTTACTTTTATTCATCGTATATGTTTCAAGGGCTCCACTTAGCGCAAAAATAAAAATCAAAATGGCTCCTTCTGCCCAGTAGCCAATTATGGCCGAGCCAACAGCGGCAAAAAACATCAACATCTCAACGTTAAGATCTTTTTGTTTAATGGTTTCTGTAATTCCTTCCTTTGCCTTTGCATAACCCCCAATGAGGAAAGCAAGGATAAAGATGGGAATCGCTATGGATTCCATTTCAATTTTTGAAAAAATCCAAGCTGTTACGATTAAGATGCCACTGAAAATAGCTGCTATTAATTCCCAATGTTCAGACAGCCTATAGACTAAACTTGATTGTTCAATATTATTGACTAATTGAGAATTATTATCCCTTACCTTATAATGTGTTTCCAAATTAGTCCCTCCCTAATTTTTTAATTGATAACAATAATCAGCGTCATTCCTTTGATAAAAGACGAAAACTGTCACAAATGGTGACAGCCCTTAATAATTATTCTAAATTTTAATTTAAAATTATTATAAACAAAGTATAGCACGCTATGTTTAGGATTAAAAGGGATTTAGAAAATTTTGCAACTAAAAAATATAAAAAGTATCGTCAAATAAAAAATGCCTCTGTTTTAATCAGAGGCATTTTAATCAAACTAAACTGTGCTTCAGCATTTATTTATTATTGGATAATGTTATCCTCAATGAATTCTTCGTAGTGGTAGTAGGTATGGTTGTAAATATGCTCAATTTCATCATCTGTCATGTACATAAGATTTTCATTTTCAAAACTTCTGTTCTTAGTGATAAATTCAATCATATTTTTCCGCTCTTGACGATTCATTCTAAATTCCCCCTAGAATTTTTGATTACTGTAATAATACAGTTATTTTCTTGTTACTTGTATTATATAACAGAGGAGATGTTTTGGTCAATAAAATTTATTGAAAATTTTGCAAAAGGGCTTATTCCTAGAAAAAAACAAACAATGGTTCATTCGTAGTACGTTAGAACTAGGATTGGGACTATATATCCAAAATAAGAAAATTTTAACAAATGTCGAACGAATGGGTATATAATTATCCAGTAATGTAAAATTATGTATTATTTTAGGAGGTGTTTGTAAGTATGTGTAAAAAGGCAATGATAAGTTTGTTTTTTGCAGTAGCACTTATTTTCGGTCAATTGGCACCCGTAGTTTCGGCAAAGATGGATGATTTAAATGGACATTGGTCGGAAAAGGTTGTTACGAAGTGGGCTGACCAAAATATGGTCAGAGGTTATCCAGATAGCCTGTTCAAGCCGAATAACAACATCACAAGAGCTGAATTTGTGTCGATGGTAAATCGGATGTTTACACCCACAAGTCTTTATGTAGGGGCTTCTTACAAGGATGTAAGGGAGAAGGATTGGTTTTACGACGAGGTAAAACTTGCTGTTGAAAATGGGTACATAAGCGGGTATTCAGACAAACTTTTCAAACCAAACCAAGCGATCACTCGTGAAGAAGTTGCTTCTGCTATTAGTAGGGTCGTACGCTATCCGGAAATAGAAATGAATAATGTTAACAAATTTACAGACGTGAATACTATGTCTGAGTGGGCAAAATACGGAATAAATATCGTTGCTGGTCATGGCGTAATGGGTGGTTATCCTGATGGAACATTTAAACCACTAAATCCAATTACACGTGCAGAAGTCGTACAAGTACTTGATAACTTATATAATTTAATTCAATTAGGAAAAGTAACGATTAAACAAGGTGTAACAGGTATGGTTACATATAAGGATGAACCAATAGCCAAAGCACCAGTTACATTATTTAATGCCAATGATTTCTGGCCAAAGAAAACAGTGAATACCAATGATAAAGGCATTTATGCAATTGAAGCAAAAGACGGTAAATATGATGTAACTGTCCAAAAGGATAACTTAGTAGGTTACGCTACAGATATTGTAGTAAAAGAAAACGTAGTAAACCAAAATATTGAATTACAAGAAGGCGTTAAAGTTACCGGCTATTTTATTATAAAAGGCCATAAGGTTGACTATCGTGATGTAAAAGTAGTATTTACATCTGATGTGTCCTTTATAACAGATGTAGATAAAGATTGGAATTTTAAAATTTATTTAATACCGAACAAAAAGTATACCATTCATTTAATTATTAAAGACAAGAATTCCGTTACAGTTAAAAAGGATGTCGAAATCGGAGATAGTGATAGCGATTTAGGCGGCATCGAAGTTGAAATCCCTGACTTTGGTAATGGCGGATCTGGCGGCAGCGGTGGCAGCGGCGGATCTGGCGGCAACAGCGGTGGGGACTCAGGCAGTGGTGGTAACACAGGCGGCAACAACGGTGGCGACACAGGAAGCGGCGGCAATAACGGCGGCAATACAGGTGGTGACACAGGTAACGGCGGCAATAACGGCGGCAATACAGGTGGCGACACAGGTAACGGCGGAAATAACGGCGGCAACACAGGCGGCGACACAGGAAGCGGCGGCAACACAGGCGGCGTGGATGCCGGAGTCTCAATTGGCGGCGATGGTGGAGTAGATGCTGGAGTCTCAATTGGCGGCGATGGTGGCGTGGATGCCGGAGTCTCAATTGGTGGCGATGGTGGAGTAGATGCTGGAGTCTCAATTGGCGGCGATGGTGGAGTAGATGCTGGAGTCTCAATTGGTGGCGATAGTGGCGTGGATGCCGGAGTCTCAATTGGTGGCAGCGACAGCGGATCAAATAGTTCAACAGGCAGTCAAGGAAGTTCAACTAGTGGAACAAGCGCTAGTGCCTCTACAAGCTCTACTGGAGTCAGTGCTTCAGTTTCAGTAGGTAGTCTAAGTGTTTCTGTTTCAGTTGGAGAATAAAAAGGTCTTATAGCATCCTTAAAACTGAGAAATACTTCAAAAGAAACCTTCTTACAATGATATTTTTTATCTTGTAGGAAGGTTTTTTAGTTTTTTTTCTTATTTATGTTAAAAATGCTGTTAAATAGGAAGGTTATTACAATTTATTAAAAATTTGTGAAATTTGGTTATAAAGTACTATTAAATAGTATAATTAATTTGAAGTTAAAAACCTTTGGAGGTGTGGTAGGGTATGGAAAGGCTAAAGCTTTTGACATTAGTGACTATTTTAATTCTTGTTGCAGGTCAAATACTACCAATGGCGTCAGTTGAAGCTGTGAATGATTTAAAAGGCCATTGGTCGGAAAAAGTTGTTACAAAGTGGATTAACAACGGTAAAGCTATTGGATACCCAGATGGACAATTTAAACCGGACAACAACATATCGAGAGCAGAGTTTGTATCGTTAGTAAATCGTATGTTTGAACCAACTAGTTTATTTTCAGCAGCCACATTTAAAGATATTAAAAAAGGTCAATGGTTTTATGATGAAGTAAAATTAGCTGGAGAGAATGGTTATCTTGGCGGCTATGAGGATCGATATTTTAGACCGGACAAGCCCATCACGCGTGCAGAGGTTGCATCAGCTGTAAGCAGAGTTGGTGTCTTTCCTGATGTAAACATGGATACCTATAAAAAATTCAAAGATGTTGGCTCTATGTCAGAATGGGCAAAATACGGAATAAATGTAGTAGTAGACAACGGGCTGATGGGTGGCTATCCAGATGGTACTTTTAAGCCTTTTAATCCGATAACAAGAGCAGAAGCTATCCAAGTGTTAGATAATCTTTTTAACGCGTTTCAATTAGGAAAGGTGACAATCAAGCAGGGAGTACGGGGTATCATTAGCTATGATGAAAAACCAGTAACAAAAGCAGCAGTTACAATATTTAATGCAAATGATTTCTGGCCTATTAAAACTGTAAATTCAAAAGAAGATGGAACATTTTCAATAGAAGCTAAAGATGGAAAATACGATGTTACTGTACAAAAAGATAATTTAGTAGGATATGCAACAGATCTTTTAGTTAAACAAAACATTGTTAATAATAATATTGAGCTTCAAGAAGGCGTTAAAGTCAGTGGATTTTTAAAAGTAACTGGAAACAAAGTTGATTATCGTAAAGTAAAACTTGTCTTTACCTCTGATGTATCTTTTATCACCGATGTGGATAAAAATTGGAACTTCACGATTTACCTAGTACCAAATAAAAAGTACACAATTCGTCTGATTATTGATAATAAGCATTCCGTCACTGTGAAAGAAAACGTACAAGTTGATGAAGGCGATATCGATCTTGGTAAAATTGATGTGAATATCCCGAATTATGGATCCGGCGGTTCAGGTGGCTCCAGTGGCAACAGCGGCAACGGTGGAGACAACGGCAACGGTGGAGACAACGGCAATGGTGGAGACAACGGCAACGGCGGAGACAACGGCAATGGTGGAGACAACGGCAATGGTGGAGACAACGGTAACGGCGGAGACAATGGCAACGGAAGCGATAACGGAAATCTAATTAACCTTGATGTTAATACAGATAAAGGAATTAATGTTGAAGCAGATGTAATTGATGATACTATTGAAGCTGATATTAATGTAGGTGGAGACAGTCTACTTGATGTAGAACTAAATTCCGATATTGATAAAGGTGGAGTAGTTGATGATGTTGTTGATACACTAGATAAAACTGTTGATTCTGTTGAAGATGTTATTAACGGAATACTTAAATAGTGATTGAAGATTCGATTAGAACCTCTTTGCGCAGATATGCGTAAGGAGGTTTTTTTATGAAAATATTAATAAAGCTATTTTCCATTTTAATGTTTATTTTCACATATATGGAAACTATAATAAGGAAGGACATACATTATGATTTTAAAAAGAAGGGTTGGTTCATTTTTATGGTTAATAAAATATTCCTTATCATGGCTGTGATAGGGGTGCCTTTATCTATCATTGGAAGTATATTCCATTTCTCGCCGATATTAATGTTCGCAATATATTGTTTAACCATTATCGCATTAGCCGGTTTTATGGGACGAGCAACGGAAAGTCTCGCTGTCCTTGCTGGAGAACGAATCGGCGGTCTACTCAATGCTACTTTCGGAAATGCAGTGGAATTAATTATTTCTATTTTTTCCTTAAAAGCAGGATTGGTTGGTGTTGTTCTTGCATCACTTACGGGATCGGTTTTAGGAAACTTATTGTTAGTAGCAGGTTTATCATTTTTTGTTGGAGGTATGAAATATAAGCGCCAAAGGTTTAACGTCTATGATGCAAGGCATAATTCCGGCCTATTAGTTTTTGCAGTCATTGTAGCATTTGTAATTCCGGAAATTTTCACACTTGGAATGTTGCCATCTGAAAAATTAACGTTGAGTACAGGAATCTCTATTATTTTAATTATCCTATATTTAGCAGCACTTTTCTTTAAATTAGTTACCCACCGTGGCGTGTATCAGCCTAAGACTGAGGGAAACATTGAACACGAAGAAGAAGAGGCAGAATGGGGGCTAGGAAAAGCAATAGCCGTTTTACTTATCTCCACAATCGCGGTTGCTTATGTATCGGAAAAACTTGTACATACATTTGAAACGGTAGCAGAGACTTTTGGTTGGAGTGAATTGTTTATCGGGGTTATCATTGTAGCCATAGTTGGCAATGCTGCAGAGCATGCTTCAGCTATTATTATGGCTTGGAAAAATAAAATGGGTGTTGCCGTGGAAATTGCGGTTGGATCAACCCTCCAGGTTGCCATGTTTGTCGCACCTGTTTTAGTTCTTGTTTCACTATTTTTTGAAACTTCAATGCCATTAGTGTTCACGATGCCTGAATTAATTTCAATGGTGACGGCCGTATTATTAACAATCGCAATCTCAAATGACGGTGATACGAACTGGTTTGAAGGTGCAACACTTTTAGCGGCATATTTAATTATGGGGATTGGGTTTTATTTATTATAAAATATTCAAGACAAGCTTTCTGCTGGGAGGCTTGTTTTTTTGTGCAATAAATTTCCAATCTTCACTATGGATAAACAAGCAAATATTCGAAAAAAATACAATTAAGTATTATGAAGGAGGTTACAATTTTGAAGGCGCTAAAATGTACTGTAACAATTATAACGACCCTAATGCTTACGTTATTTAGTATTCAAGGCCCAATAAGCGCGGAAAATCCGAAATCAAGTAAATCTGTCAAAATTAAAGTTCCTGACTCTGTACTTGATATTTCAAAAGAAAACACATACCCAAACCCAACACAGGATTTACCATATCTTCAGCCTAGTGATTTAGCGAAGTCATTACTTGACACTACAGATGTACGTATTCAAAACCCGGACCTCATACGTATTTTGAATGAATCTTCTATTCATACAACACCGACGGCAGTTGGCTTCCGGGCAACCATCTATCTTGGTCAATGGCCATTAAGCTATGAATCGACGGAAACAAATATTAATTGGGAGTATAAGCCTGCTAATATGAATAAATTCGATAACCGTGGCGGAAAGAGCCCGCAAAAAATGCATTATCAACAAGAAGAAGAAACAGTGATCAAGGGTGGTTTGACATCAAGAATTAATAATGCGGAAGAAGTTCAGAAAATGATGATGTTAACAGCAATGAAGAAAACTGAACTACCTTTAGCGTTTGAGACGGTCATTGGTCAAGGAACGAAAAAGGACCAAGTCTATAACGTTTCTTCTAAAAAGTTAGGATACTTATATGCATTTGCTCCGGCAGTGAATGAAAAAGGAAAAGTGACATTTGGTGAGGTATATCTTGAGTTTAAAGGCAGTAAAGCGAGGCTAAATATTAAGAATGTAACACAGCAAGGGATTGGCGCATGGATTCCGGTTCAAGACCACTTATCCTTTAAATTTACAACAAGTGACACACCAAAATGAACGATTGTAAAAGGACCTGAAGTAGAGTAAGGGTATCTACATAAGGTCCTTTTTGCTTATGCAATATTTAACAGAATTCAAAGAAGCAATTGTCAAATGAACCCCAATTGGATAGTATTGATAACAGAAATGAATGCACTGAAAAGTATTCACAAATCGAAGGGAGCAACAAACCTATGGGTAATGCCATCCATGATAAAAAAGCACAAATCGAATATTTAACCAATCGCTTGAATCTATTACTCAGTGTCCTCGATACAATTAGTCCTGAGGAAGCGGATGTAGAGGATATTGATCGACTTTTACAAATGCTTGAGGACCTTCAATCAAAGATTAATCAATTTAAAACAGATTGGTAAAAATAGAAATATCATAATTTAAATCCTTTTTCCTTCTATTTAAGGGTTTCGAAAAAAATGGACAAGGATTATAATAGTGGTTGGAAGTTCATTCATAAATTCAGAATTTTTTTATTTATACTATCTAAAAATGGGTTTGATAGTATAAATCGTCATTGTTGCAAAGCAATGGTTTGTTAAAAATGTCAGAGGGGAATGGGGTACTAGAATGGAACAATTATTTGATAGCATGTACAAATTAGTTGTTGAAACATCTACTAAGTTACCAAAAGATGCACGTCGCGCTGTTTATAAGGCAAAATTAAGCGAAAGTGCTGGAACAAGAGCAGCTATTTCATTAGACACAATTTCTAATAATATTGTAATGGCAGAGGAAAATGTCTCACCAATTTGTCAAGACACAGGGCTTCCAACCTTTAAAGTAAAAACTCCAATTGGTGTTAACCAATTAGTAATCACAGAAGTAATTCGTAAAGCGGTTGCAGAAGCAACGAAACAAGGAAAGCTTCGTTCAAACTCAGTTGACTCTTTAACTGGGGCGAACTCTGGTGATAACCTAGGGGAAGGAACACCTGTTGTTAAGTTTGAGCAATGGGAAAAAGATTATATCGATGTTCGTCTTATTTTAAAAGGCGGCGGTTGTGAAAATAAAAATATTCAATATAGCTTACCATGTGAATTAGAAGGTCTAGGCCGCGCTGGACGTGACCTTGATGGTATCCGTAAGTGTATTATGCACTCTGTATACCAAGCACAAGGCCAAGGATGTTCTGCAGGATTTATTGGCGTTGGAATCGGTGGAGATCGCAGTTCTGGTTATGACCTTGCGAAAGCACAACTATTTAGAAACGTTGATGATGTAAACTCTAATGAAGATTTACGCAAACTAGAAGACTATGTAATGGAAAATGCTAATAAACTAGGCATCGGTACAATGGGCTTTGGTGGCGAAACTACATTATTGGGTTGCAAAATTGGCGCTATGAACCGTATTCCTGCAAGCTTCTATGTATCTGTAGCCTATAACTGTTGGGCATTCCGCCGTCAAGGTGTGAAGATTGACCCTGCAACAGGTGCGATCACTGATTGGCATTATCAAGAAGGCGATGATGTTGATTTCGCCAAAGATCTTCAACAAGAAGTTGCTGCAGCAGCTGAGACAGCAAGTGAATCTCGTGAAGTTGTATTACAAGCACCGATTACTGAAGAACAAATTCGTTCATTAAAAGTCGGAGACGTTGTTACAATCAACGGCAGAATGTACACAGGCCGTGACGCAATCCACCATTATTTAAATGACCATGATGCACCGGTAGATTTAAATGGACAAATTGTCTACCACTGCGGTCCGGTAATGTTAAAAGATGATGAAGGCGTATGGCATGTTAAGGCAGCTGGACCTACAACAAGTATCCGTGAGGAACCTTACCAAGGCGATATCATGAAAAAATTCGGCATTCGCGCTGTAATTGGTAAAGGCGGTATGGGTCCAAAAACATTAAAAGCATTACAAGAGCATGGCGGTGTATACTTAAATGCTATCGGTGGAGCTGCACAATACTATGCAGATTGTATTGAATCTGTTGATGGTGTAGACCTCACGCAATTTGGTATTCCAGAAGCAATGTGGCACCTAAATGTTAAAGGCTTTAAAGCTGTAGTAACAATGGATTCACACGGCAACAGTTTACACCAAGATGTTGAAAAATCTTCTCTTGAAAAGCTTGCCCAATTTAAAGAGAAAGTATTTAATTAATCGAATAAAACTGAAATACGGGAAGAGCGCTATCCATAGTGCTCTTCTTTTTTTTACATGGAAAATGATGTTTGGTATGAAAGTGCCCGCCAATCAAAAAATATGCTTAAACAGTTTCCAAAAAAGGGGGCAGATTGGATGAAGGGCACAATGAAAACAATATTATGTATGATTACAACCTTCTTATTATTTTTAAGTTCTACAATGCCAATTGTTGTCGCAGAAACCGTACCGAACACGCCGATTCATTGGGGCATGAAAAAGAGCCGAAACGAACAACCGGCTGAGGCTGGGGCAATGCTTGAATCGGTCCTTGAAAAATACGGCTCCTTTTATTTAGGAGATACATCCAAAAAAGATATTTATTTAACCTTTGATAATGGCTATGAAAATGGCTTTACTAGTGATATTTTAGATGTCTTAAAAAAGAAAAAGGTACCGGCAACCTTCTTTGTAACAGGCCACTATATTACTGAAAATGCCGATCTTGTGAAAAGAATGGTGGACGAAGGCCATATAGTCGGCAATCATTCATGGCACCATCCGGATTTAACACAAGTAAGTGATATACGCTTTAAAAAGGAATTAGTACTGATTAAGGAAGAGTATAAAAAATTAACAGGTAAATCCGATATGATGTACCTGAGACCGCCAAGAGGAATATTCAGTGAAAGAACATTACAACTTTCAAAAGAGCTTGGTTATGTGAACGTTTTTTGGTCGTTGGCATTTGTTGATTGGCATATTAATAATCAAAAAGGCTGGAAATATGCGTACGACAATATTGTAAACCAAATTCACCCTGGGGCTGTTATCCTGTTACATACAGTATCAGAAGATAACGCCAAAGCACTTTCAAAGGTTATTGACACTGTAAGAGAAAAAGGGTATACGTTTAAAAGCCTAGATGATCTCATGCTTGAAAAAGCAATGCCAAAACCGTTATTGTATCAGAATTATATTGAGTAGGACATGGGGACAGGTACCATGTCCCACCATTTTTTTGCAAAATGATTTCCTATATAAATTAAATAGAAACTTGGGACAATGTACCTGTCCCTCTGTCCCATGTATAATGAGGACAGATACAAAAAGAAATGGAGAAAGAATATGTCCCAGTTTAAGCAAAACAAACAAAGTTTCGAAAATGATAAAAAAAGGAGAGGGCAGGGAGGGGCACAATCAAAGCCGTTTAGGAGCAATCATGCTACTCCAGCACAGCTACAGGTCGGGCAGGAATTTCCGCTCACAATAAAAAGGTTAGGAATAAACGGAGAAGGAGTCGGCTTCTTCAAAAAACAAGCAGTATTTGTTCCAGGTGCCTTACCAGATGAAATCATCGTCGCGGTAGCAACAAAGGTTCAACCTAATTACACTGAAGCAAAAATAAAGAAAATACGCCAAAAGTCACCTCACCGTGTTCAACCACAATGTCCTATTTATGAAGAATGCGGTGGTTGTCAGCTGCAGCATTTAGATTACAAACAGCAACTAAAAGAAAAGCGAGATATTGTTATCCAGGCTTTTGAACGACATACAAAATTACAAATCGACCAACTTGAAATCCGCGACACGATTGGCATGGAAAATCCATGGGGTTACCGAAATAAAAGTCAATTACAGGTAGGGCGTGAAGACCAAAAAATATTGGCTGGCCTATATGGACTTAATTCCCATAAACTCGTAGATATTTCCGAGTGTTTGGTCCAACATCCAAGCACAAATAAAGTTACCCAAGTTGTTAAAGGAATACTACAGGACCTAAATATTTCAATTTATAATGAGAAAAAACGGCAGGGACTTGTACGGACGATTGTCACAAGAGTAGGTTTTCAATCCGGAGAAATTCAGCTCGTTATAGTGACAACAAAAAGGGAATTTCCGAAAAAAGAGCTATTTCTTGCGGAAGTAAAAAAGCTGCTGCCGGAAGTCAAATCCATTTTACAAAACATTAATGGGGAAAAAACATCGATTATATTTGGAGAGGAAACAATCCATCTTGAAGGAGAAGAAGTCATCCAAGAAACATTGGGAGATTTATCATTCGAGCTTTCAGCCCGGGCATTTTTTCAATTAAATCCGCAGCAAACAGTGAAGCTATATAATGAGGTGAAAAAAGCAGCAACCTTAATTGGCAAAGAAAAAATTGTGGACGCCTATTGCGGCGTGGGCACAATCGGCCTCTGGCTTGCAGACGGCGCCGCAGAAATCCGCGGCATGGACACAATCCCAGAGTCAATTGAAGATGCCAAACAAAATGCAAGTAGGCACCATATCAACCAAGCAACCTATGTTGTCGGCAAGGCTGAATACTGGTTGCCGAAATGGCAAAAAGAGGGCTGGCGTCCAGATGTCGTTGTTGTTGACCCGCCACGAACTGGCTGTGACCAGAATTTTCTTCAAACCGTGTTAAAGCTAAAACCAAAACGGATGGTGTACGTATCATGCAACCCATCTACACTGGCTAAGGATATACAATTCTTAAGTAAAGCGTATAAAGTTGAATATATTCAACCGGTGGATATGTTTCCGCATACGGCGCATATAGAAAATGTTGCAGTATTGGAATTACAAACCAAATAAATTGCCAGAGGTTCTAAAAGATGGGTTCAGACTTTGAACCCATCTTTTAGAATCTGGATAATTACATTTGATAGTGGAAATATTTATTGAATTACCTCATTCTTCTATCGGGTAGTAATTAAAGTTTTTTCTTTTAAAAACAGATTAATTCTAAGAATCTATAATCCGTTAAAATAAAAAAAACGGGTAAAAAATCCTGCTGACAGTTAGGATATCATAATGAATCCATATGCTATAATCTAGATAAAGTAATTGGCTAAAGGAGGGCAAATCAATGAGGTGGAATGAAGTACGTAAGCAATTTCCAAATCGGTGTGTCTTAGTTGAGTCGCTTAGAGCAAAAACGGTTAATGACGAAAGAATTATCGAAGAAATGTCTGTTATTGATGACTTCGATAATGGTAATGCTGCATGGAAGGTTTATAAAAAATTGCATGCAGAAGACCCAAATCGTGAACTTTATATATTTCACACTAATCTCCAAGAAATAAAAGTGATAGAGCAGCCATACGTTGGAGTTCGGAGGAAAATATGAAGATAAATATGATTGATCACTTACCAATCGTTTCAATAAAGATCGACTATAATGGTATGAGCAAAATGTTCAATCATGTATTACTAGACACAGGTTGCTCATCAACTATATTAGACACGGACTTATCTGAAGAAATTGGTCTATTACTTAATCTAGAAAATGCTGTTACCCGAAAGATGTACGGTATCGGTGGAACAGAAATTTGTATAGAACAAAAAGTAAAAAGCATATTTCTAGACAAATTTCATTTGACGGATTTTACCATTCAGCTTGGTGATGTTAAAGAAATGCATGGTTTTGATGGTATAATTGGCAATGATTTTTTAATAGCAAATAAATTAATTATAGATTTTAATCAAATGGAAGTACGGAATAGCTAAAAATTATAATATTTGTTCTTTGAACTTAAAAAATAAAGGTGAAAAATGAAGAAGAAAAGAAAAATCAAACTAAATGAAAATTATGTTCCACTCCCAACCTACGAAGGGGATGAAATATTTAGGAATGGAATATTTCACTTCAATATTTCTAGGATTTATGATCAGATTGATTCAGGAATTCTTGAAGCTGAATTTGAACAAATCGATGTTAAAGGTTGGTTTAAGACTCATCTTCATAAGAAGGTTAATGAAAATCATTTGCCATCTGTTGATATTTCAAGAGCAATTCTCCAAGCGGAAATTCGACCGGGTATGTTTGAAGTTATAGATGGTAATCATCGTATAGAAAGAGCTTTTCGTGAAGGTGTTCCCATTATTAATTCTTATAAGCTAAAAGGTGAACAACTTCTGCCATTCTTTACAGATATAAAAGGGTATAATGCATTTGTTGATTATTGGAATTCCAAATTATTATGATGTGAGTTTTTTATATTTAGGGAGGGCTTATGTTCGATACATTATGCTTGAAGTTTGATTATTCGGAAGAGGCATTTGATAGGTTAGAAAAAGTGTTTGAGTTAGAAAAAGAAAAATTGTTATGCACAATGACAGAAGAAATTACTTGGAAGAAAAGAAAAATAAAATCAACCAAGGAAAAAGCATACGCATTAATAGGAAGCAACAATCTAATAAATGGAACAAACTAAAACTAGTTTATTTTCAAAATAACCTCCAAATAAAAATGCATCCATCTCAGTCAGAGTTTTGTTGAAAATAGTGGAAAAGCACTACTTAAACAAAATAAAGTCTATTTATGCTGATGAAGATTCCCCATATGATAAAACACAAGCACATGAATATTTTCGACAAAAGCCAATAACATTCTTAAATGATGGTATCTCATTTTTGGAATATGAATTCTCAAGTAATAATGAATATGCTCTTTATATTAATAAACACCCATATTTAGTATGGATGGGAAGAAACGAATTAGTTCAACGTGATGAGTCTGGGAAGCCAATCTGGAATAGTGATAGAACTGAGTTTCTATACAGATATACTGATTGCTTTATTATAGTTCAAAGATTTTATAGGCAGAAAGGTAAACACCACTACTTCAATATGTCTGCGATCACCACTCAAGCCATATAGAAAATGTAGCTTGTTTGGAATTAATAATGAACCAAATGTGAAATGAATATTAATCTAATATAAAAATAGGAGATCTAATGATGGATAATAACGATATATTAATTCGATTGAGATATGCGTTAGAAATAAAAAATAAGGAAATGGCAGAGATATTTAAACTTGGCGGAGTGGAGGTATCAGTACCAGATGTGATCATGATACTTACGAAGTCTGATGAGGATGAAGAAGAGAGCGGCAATCAAATAAAATGTAACAACAGTATGTTAGATTCATTTTTAAATGGTCTTATTATTTACAAAAGAGGGAAACAAGAGCCTAAACCAGGTCAACTCGATACACCGGAACCTAGCTTAAAGAAAAGTCCAAATGTTAATAATCTCCTTTTAAAGAAAGTTAAAATAGCATTAGCATTAACTACTGAGGATATGCTGGATATTTTTGATAAGGCAGGATTACGGGTAACAAAAGGAGAGCTTGGGGCATTGTTAAGAAAAGAAGGACATAAGAATTATAAAGAGTGCGGAGATATGTTTGCCAGAAATTTCTTAAAAGGACTTGCTATCAAATATAGGGGATAATGGCATTAAAGATATACAGGTGATGACATGATACATACTTACTTGGGAACGACAATACGTTTTGATATAAAGTACAAAAATAGAAAATCTGTAGGAATATCAATAGATGGCTATGGGAATATTGAAGTTCATGCGCCAAAAAGGACCCCTGATGAAAGAGTGCTTCAGGTATTAGAGGATAAATGGGATCTTATTCAGCAAAAGGTAAACGAAATGAAGGATAGACTGAATGGGCCACAGGAAAAGTCCTATGAGAATGATGAGTTCTTTCTGTATTTAGGTAATACCTATCCCATAATGGTTTTTCAAGATATAAAAATTTCGCAAGACCATGTTGTGTTTGAAGGTGGAAAACTGCATATATATGTGAGGCAGATTGACGATGAAAAAATTAAACTTGCATTAAAACGATTTTATTCCCAACAGTGTAAGTCATTAGTGGAGAAGAGTATATCCTCTTTTCATAGCAACTTCAAAACCAAACCAAGTTCAATCCGTATTACGGATAGTAAAACTACATGGGGGACATGTGATTCAAAACGCCACTTAACATTTAATTGGAGGCTAGCTATGGCGCCACGTGAGGTAATTGACTATGTCGTTGTTCACGAAATGTGTCACATGGTCCATCTGAATCACGACCGTTCCTTCTGGAGGCTAGTTGGCAAAATAATACCTGACTATAAGGAAAAAGAAAACTGGTTGGCTTTAGCAAACTGGAAAATGACAATTTGACAGGACATGGGGACAGGTTCCGTGTCCCAATCCGTTAACTTGGGACGGTGTACCTGTCCCTTTGTCCCTCTTGATATTGAACGATGAACTGATATACTGGAATAATAAAATAAAAGATTGGAGTAAAGTTTGTCAACAATGGATATTTTTAATTTAGAAGAACATATAAAAGACTATATAAATGAGGCTAATAAAGAGGACATACATGTAATTGTGGATGAATTCAAACATGGTCATTTTGCAAATGTCTTATCAAAAACAAAGGTATTCCGAGAAAAATATGAAACAAATAAAAGGTTAGCAAAGATCTTGTCATTACTTGACGCAACTTGTCTTTCACAACTAGGTGAAGGGAAGCAAGGGGCGAGCATTATCGAGGACATTTATCAAAATTCAAATGAAAATTCGATTGATGATTTAATTTTGTATGGTAATTTAGCATTCATGTGTGACTATAAGCTTTCTCGAAAAATTATGTCGGATGCCGTGAAACAAATAGAAAACGAGCAGGTGTTCGACCAGATGAAGGCGGTTCGTGCTTATCTATTGCTGGGAGAAGCTGAAGAAAATTTACAAAAGTTCGTTCGAGCAATCAAATATTATGAGCGGGGCTTAACTTATTTACAGAAAGAAAAAGAAAAAGAAAAAGGCGACCAAATGATTGTCTTTCTACATTTTAAACTTGGTGCACTCCATTCACGGATTAATGAAACGGATGAAGCCATTGCTTATTTGGAAAAAACACTTGAACTTGCAAATGATACTAATGTAGAAATAAAAATTAACAGCCTAGTAAGTATTGCGAAAATGTATGGAAGTAAAAATGAGTATGAAAAAGCTATTTCTTATTTGAACGAGGCAATTCCAATGTTGGAAGGGTCAGCGCTTGCTAATAAACTAGTACATGCAGAGGCCTATACAGAGATGGCGTACAATTATTTTACCCAATCACAACCTGATGAAGCAGTTCCATACTATGAAAAGGCGATCGCCATTCATCAGAAGCTCCCTAATTATTCCGCAAGAGAGCTTGGAATGATTTATATGCAATATGCTTTTTGTTTGGAGCATAAAGAGCAACCAGATAAATTGCTTGCAGGAAGAGCTTATGAAAAAGCAATTGAACAGCTGGAAATAACAAATGATCAGGAGTTATTGGAAAATGCTCTTGCAGATATTATTTTATTTTTTGAACGGACCTCTAATATAAAGAAAAAGCGGTTTTATGAAAATAAATTTGTAAAACTAACGAATGGAAATGGTCACATTCACTAAGCGTATTTGTCATTATGTGAAGACACCTTGAAATCAAGATCATCAAGGTGTCTTTTTTTATTTGAGGATGGACACATTTTAAAATACATAATTATGGTACATTAAGAATAGGAAGGAATCTCTAAATGATTTCAAGAAAGGTGGGAATTATGATGAAGAAATTCATTACAATGACTGTAGCATTTTTGCTAACTTTTACTATACAAATATGGACAGGTAGTAATGTGGTACATGCTAATGACGGTGTGGGGGAAATTTCAAAGAGGTCTATCAGTGTGAGTGGTATATCTAGTGTCAAGGTGGCTCCTGATATAGCTTACATTGACATTGCGGTTAACACATTTGACAAGGATGTAAAAAGGGCGCAAGAAACAAATACAAAAAATATGAATAAAGTTATGCAACAATTGAAAAGCCTAGGAATTCAAGATAAGGACATCCGTACAATTGATTACCGGGTTCAACCTAGATATGAATGGAAAAACGTTGAAACCAAAAGTAACCAAGGGGGAATTGAAAGCAAAAATGTGCAAATCTTATTAGGATATGATATCAACAATACTGTTAAGGTTACTGTTACTGAGTTCCAAAAGATTGGCAGTATTATAGATATAACTGTGAAAGAGGGGGCTAATCAATTAAATAATATTGCCTTTGGATTAAGTGAAGCTAAAAAAACAGAGAAGTATTTAGAAGCACTGAAAGGTGCTGTAGAAAATGGAAGATCAAAAGCGGAATTTATCGCAAGTACTTATGGAATAAAATTATCAATTCCTGCCGTAATCAATGAATCAGGATCTTACATTCCTTCTCCGATTTCTTATAATGGTCCTGAATTATCAAAAGCAGCGGGCTCTTATGATAGTGTAGCTTCCACCCCCATCTCAGGTGGAGAAATGGAAATTAGCGCAAATGTGAATATCGTCTATCAGTATTGATAAATTAGAAGGACACGGGGACAGGTTCCTTGTCCCAAGTTAACGGATGGGGACAAGGAACCTGTCCCCTAAATAAAAGTTTTCGCTTTTAGTAACAGTTGCTCCCATTGTTGAAGGAAATTTTCCGCTGCTACGGGTGGACTATAGAGATATCCTTGTACGTGGGTACACTTTTTCTTTCGCAAAATATCCAATTGACCTGGCGTTTCTACTCCTTCTGCAATTACATCAAGCTTCAAATGCTTAGCCATCGAAATGATGGTGGATACAATCGTATCATCCTGCTTATTTTCTGCGAGATCTCTGATAAACGATTGGTCAATTTTTAGGCGGTGAATCGGAAGATGTTTCAGGTAATTAAGGGATGAATACCCTGTTCCAAAATCATCTATAGCAATTTTACATCCTAAAGACTTCAGATCTTGTAGGGTTTTTGATGCATGCTCCATATTCATCATCATGCTTTCTGTAATCTCAAGCTCCAAATCCTTAGGTGGTAATCCTGTCTCATGCAAAATTCCTTTCACCGTTTCGATTAAGTCTTGCGAATAAAATTGGCGAGAGGACAGGTTTACGGCGATTTGAAGGGATGAAAGCCCTTGATCGTGCCACTCTTTTAATTGTCTGCATGCTGTCCGAAGCACCCATTCGCCAATAGGAATAATAAGCCCAGTGTTTTCGGCGGCGGGGATAAATTCGGCTGGAGATATGGAGCCGTAGCTTGGATGTTGCCAACGAAGCAATGCTTCCACTCCTTGTATCTGTCCGGTTGCAATATCCACCTGAGGCTGATAGACAAGATGAAGTTCATTATTTTGCAAAGCATGATGCAAATGGTTTTCCAATAGGAGACGATCGAATGCTTTACCGTCCATAGAATGTTGGTACATTTGAAAAGGAACCTGTTGTTGTTGTGCTTCCATGAGCGCCATGTTCGCGTGTTGTAAAAACTCGTCCACCTCAATTTCTTTTTCGACATAGACAACACTACCGATGGTCACAGATACGGTTAAGAGGAGATTCTTAACCTGCAGTGGTTCGCTAATTTGGCTTTGAATTTTTTTGCACACTGTGACCCATTCGTCTTCTTGATCCAAACCAGGGTAAACTATTGCGAATTCATCCCCTGTGAGACGTCCAACAAATACTTTTGACGGAAATAGTTCTCTTAGCCTGTCTGCAACCGATTTTAGAATCAAATCAGCAAAGGAGTGCCCAAGAGCTTCGTTGATTTGTTTGAAACGATCGATATCGAGTATCAGGAGTGCAAATGGTTTTTGATTTTGCATTTCCTGTGTCAGTTTTTCTTTTATGCAACGAAGATTTGGTAGTTTTGTTAAATCATCGTGAAACGCCATGTATTCAATTCTTTCTTGAACTTCTTCAGCCTTTTTTTGATTCTCTTTCATTATGTTAAAATTTAATACCATTTCACCAATTTCATCCATGCTTGTTATTTCAATCGGTTCTTGAGTATAGTCGCCACGGGCAATTAACTTTGCCTGTTCTGCTACTTGAAGAATGGGTTTTGTCAATTTTTTTGAAAACCATAGAATGACAATCGCACCAACAAGGAACGAGAAACCAAGAGTAATTAACAGGATATAAAGTACACGATTCGCTCCAGCATTAAAGTCGGATAGATAGGCCCCGGCGCATACAATCCAATTCCAATTTGGATCTTTTTCTGTATAGGTAATTTTTGGCTCATTTGTATTAGGGTTATCGGGCAAGGGCCATTCATAGGTGACAAACCCTCCACCATTGTTGGCAGCCTTTACCACTTCTTGGGTAGAATAAACACCGTCGGTTGTCTTTACATTCCATACATTTTCTCCCTCAAAGTTTGGGTGTGCGAGTTCAACCCCTGCGGAATTTATAATGAATATAAAGCCGTGTTTTCCTAAGTTCAGGCGCGAATTAATAGGACGATTCCCATTCGCATCTTTTTTTCCCAAAATCGCTTCTTTGACTTGTTCCTGGGCGTCTTCCAATAAAACGTTTCCTGCTTTGACTTGTTTATCTAACGTTCCAATCATTTCAATGGTCATCCGTACATTGGTTTGTAGGCCTTCAGCACCAAGCGTATTTAAACTATTTTTAGACGATTGATAGCCAATAATTCCAATTAATAGACTAGGTATTGCAAGAAATAGTAAGGACATAATTATTAGTTTTATGCGTATGGGCATTCTCTAAGAACCTACCTTTACTTGTCTAATTGATCTATCTACCTAAATTGTAACTTAGAATTGGAATAGTACAATAGCCCGGTTTAACAATAACAAAAAACATTGCCCCCTTTTTCTTCATGAGAATGCTAGATTTGAAATTACTTGTGCAATCAGCACGATAAATATAAGGGGCAATGCAATTTGAACCCATTTCATTTGAATCTTTGGAATAAGTAGGATTCCCAAATGCGAACCTACAATGGAACCAATGGCAATTGGAATGGCAACGGCCCAATCTACGATCCCATGAAAAAAATACCACCAAAAAGCTCCAAAGCAACTGGAAAATATCACGATTCTAGAAAATTCAACCGCCTTATAATAACTAAATTGCTTTTTTAAATAATATGTAATGCTCATGGATGCTGAACCCGGACCAAATCCCCCATCATAAATACTAATAATAAAGGGAATAATTCGATTAACTTTTTGTTCTTTTTCTTGTTTTACAGAACTGTTTACATATTTTTTACTTAGTAAAACCGTTACTAGAGCAACAATCAATAAAAAGCATGCCACCGTGTTCATAATCTTTTCCGATAATAATGTGGCTAAAAATGCTCCCAGAATACCTCCGCAAATCGCAATAAAAATGATCCCTATCGACTTCTTTAAATCTATTTCTTTTTTTATAAAAAAGGTCATCACATTCGTAAATGCAGATAACCCCGTTGCAAATTTATTTACCGCAACACTAGTATGAATCGGTATACCGACCAAGAGCATTGCAGGAAGCGTTACAAGGCCTGCCGCTCCAAATAAAGCCCCCACCATAGATGCAATGACCCCTATACTAAATAATATGATAGCTTTTAACGAAAACAATGAAATGAATAATTCATCCATGAAAAATCCCCCTTTTTCTAAAATTACCTTTATACTATAGATAAAACAAATATATAATTTTCTTGTCTTCATAAATATTTTTTATGAAAGGGGTTTAATATGAATTTACATGCACTTAGAATTTTTATAAATGTAGCGAAGCATAAGAGCATCACACTTGCTGCAAATGAACTTTTAATTAGCCAGCCCGCTGTAACGATACAAATTCGTAACTTAGAAAAAGAATTAAATTTAAAATTGATTGAAGGAAGAGGTAGGGGAATTCAATTAACAACAGCAGGGGAATTTTTATATGAACAAGGCTTAAGACTGTTCCGATTAGAACAAAGTATAGAAAATAAAATTAGTGATTTTAAAGAAAAAAATGTCCAATTAAATATTGCTTCCTCCTACATACCAATCAACTATGTTTTACCGACTTTCCTGGCCCAATATAAACTATTACATCCCCATATTTTTATTAATGTTGCCCTGGGAAATGTAGCAAATGTAGAAAAACAAGTCTTAAATTTCGAATCAGATATTGGGTTTGTAGTTAGAAGCAACGTTGGGCACGAAGACTTACAATACGAAGAATTAATGACTGTTCCTTTTTGGTTTGTCGTCCATCCTAATCATCATTTAGCAAATAAAACCATAAACTTAGAAGAGTTAACAAATGAACAGATTATCTTTCGTGAAAGAGGAAGCTCCACTCGTGACTTACTTGAATCTGTTTTCTACGCAAGAAATTGTACTCTACCACCTATTGGAATCCAATTACAAGGGCTACATGAATCTATTAAAGCTGTCGCAGCTGGATATGGCATAACGCTTGCCCCCTCCTTTAGTGTGAGTAACGAAATTAGAGATAAAAAGTTATCCCGTGTGTGGATTGAAGGCATCGAGATCATTCAAAGTCTCTATATTTGTACACGGAAAATCGAGGCGAAGACAGAAGCTTTTATAAAATATATAAAAGACAATTTGATTGTTAACGGGTAAGAATATGGTTTTTTATAATTAAAATTTGAAAATTCTAAGAGTACTATATCACTGGAATTACTTATCGAAATTTCAATGAAAAACAAAATGGTCCCGGTACATACCGAGACCATTCATTTTGATTTTAGAGTTTTGTGTTTTTAGTTACTCTATCTCCTCAAAAACTTTACCTGCAATTGTCATTGCTTGAACAGCTTTTGGAAAGCCAACATATGCTGCGCATTGAATGATAACCTCAATGATTTCGTTTTTTGTTAGTCCGACTTTTAAGGCAGCTTTCATATGAAATTCAAGTTGATCAAAAGCACCTTGAGTAACAAGGGTAGTTAATGTAATTATTTCTCTTTGTGTTATGGATAAGCCATCTCGTCCATATACATCCCCATAGCCAAATGCAACAATCATATCCCAGAAGTCGGGTGAAATGTTTTTCATATATGTTATGTTTGAAAGTGCTTCTTCAGAAATCATTTCTTTTAGTTTTGCCATACCTAAATCGAATCTACTGTTATTTTCCATGTTACTGCCTCCCCATTGTAGGTGGAATTTCATTTGGATCGACCATTACTTCAATTACAACTGGCTTTTTTGTCTCTTTAATAATATCAAAAGAACTATGTAAAGCATCTTCCAAATCAAATGGATTAAAGCATTTAAGGGAATGAATCCCCATGGATTGAGCGAATAATGTTACATCTAATGGAGAATCATAAATGGCACCAACGGATTTCCCGTTCATCTTTTTCATCCCCTTCTCAACCATATCTAGTCTACCATTATTTAGTACAATAAATAACACCGGGGATTTATGATTTAATGCGGTTGAAATTTCAGATCCATGCATAAACATGCAACCGTCTCCAACTAAACAAACAATGTTTTTTTCCGGAGCAGCTATTTTGGCGCCAATAGAATAACCTATAGCATGTCCCATCGCACCGAATACATCATCAAAGAAAAAACTACCTGGTTCATAGATATCAAAATGTCTAATAGCGTAAAAAGTATGGCTACCATCATCCCCAAAAACGATAGCATCATCTGGGAGTGAGTTTCTGATAACTTTTAAAGTTGTTTCTGAACTCATATAATCTTCGTGTTTATTGTTTTCTATGTTGTTTACTTTCTTAGGAATTATGTACTCCAAGCTATTTACCGAATTTGTATTCTTTAGAATAGACTTAAGATTTGAACGAATATCACCAAGAACAGGTGTAGTTGGCACATCAATTGTTTTGCCAATAAAGGTCGGATCATAATCGAAATGAATTATATGACTTGGGTAAAGGTCCTTTGAAAAACCTGCAACTGACATATCACTTAATTTTGTTCCAATTACAAGTAATAGATCTACTTTATCACGTAAATAATCACTAGCTTCTTTGGTACCGCCCAGTCCAAACGCACCTAATGATAGTTTGTGATTGGAAATGAACGTCCCTTTTCCACCAGGTGTAGTGATTACCGGGATATTCCAATTTTCTGCTAGAAGTTGAACCTCTTTATAAGCTCTACTTGAATGGACTCCTTTTCCCAAAAACATAAGTGGACGCTTGGCAGAATCTATCATTTTTATAACATCGTCTATGAATGGTGAAATCATCTCATTAACTACTGGTAAATCCAATTCAAAAGGCTCTATTTCTTGTAACAGAATATCAAAAGGTAATGATAAATGAACGGGTCCTTTTACACCAGAAAAGGCTTTTTCCAAGGCATGTTGTAAGTAAACCTGCAACATATCCCCTCGTTCTACTCTGGCACTAAATTTGGTTACAGGTTTAAACATGTCAACTAAGTCTGTACCGAAAGGAGTTGAGTCTTGGCCCATTGCCTTACCAGTGTCCTTCATAGATGGATGACCGGTAATAATTAGAACAGGAATATGTGATGCCTTAGCTTGTCCTGCTGCAGTAAGTAAGTTGGTTCCACCAGGTCCGGAGGTACCAATAGCCACCCCAATTTTATTGTTCATTAATGAGTAACCAGCCGCTGCGTAACCACCACCTGATTCATGTTTACTTAGTACAAATTCAATATTATGTCTATCTGCAGCGTAAATTAATGGTGATATAGTTTTACCAGGTATGCCAAAGATATGCTTTATTCCCCAATGTTTAAAATTACTTGCTAGTATATCGGCACAAGGTTTCATAAGTAATGTTTCGGTAGGTAAAGTTTCCTTAAATAAAGTTGCCATTAGTAATTTTTATCCCTCTCAATTATTTTAATTTTAAAATCCTTTAATAATTCCGCGTAGTTTTGCTCAAATTGTTCAATTGTAAGAGGCTTACTGAATAAAAATCCCTGAATTGTATCACAATGATATTTCTTTAAAAATGCTAATTGTTCTCTTGTTTCAACCCCCTCTGCTATAACCTGTAGGTTGAGGTTATGAGCCAATGTAATAATAGCTTTGACGATGTTAGCATCATTTTCATCATTCATAATGTCTCTGACAAAAGATCGGTCAATCTTCAAATAATCAATTGGAAATTTCTTAAGATAACTTAAAGAACTGTACCCAGTTCCAAAATCATCTATACTAATAAGAACACCAATGGACTTCAATTCCTCTAGAACTCTTAGTGAATAATCAAAATCCATTGTCATCGATTCCGTTATTTCTATTATTAAATATTGGGGTTCAAGTTTTGTTCTTTCTAAAACTTTCTTAATAAAGCAAACTATATCTTGCTTAAGAAATTGTTGGGTTGATAAATTGACGGCAATTTTGAATGACGGAATACCGGTATTTTGCCATTTCTTATTTTGGAAACATGCTTGTTCAATAACCCATTCCCCAATTTGTGTGATTAATCCAGTTTCTTCAGCTAATTTAATAAATTTAACCGGATATATTACCCCTAACTCGGGGTGATTCCATCGAATTAATGCTTCTACTCCTACCAATTCTCCTGTTTTATTACAAACTTTAGGCTGATAATGTAATAAGAACTCGTCTCTTTCCAATGCTTTTCTTAAATCTGTTTCAAGTTTTATGTCAAACATATTTGGCAACATATCGGTTGTATAGATTATGTATCTGTTTTTACCTTGAGATTTGGCTTTATACATAGCAGTGTCCGCATTTACCATAAACTCTTCGGGAGACATCGTATAATTAGGATATGTAGCAATACCTATACTAACTGTCGTATGAAATTCATTTTTCTTCACCATAAAAGGGTCGTTGAACTGTTCTAATATTTGTTCTGCTTTTTCAATGACATAATTTTCATCATCAAAATCTTTTAATAAGAAAATAAATTCGTCCCCACCCATTCGAGCAAGTTTATCATTTTCTCCAAGACATTTAACTAGTCGTTTTGCTACCTCTACCAGTAAAACATCACCATTAGAATGTCCAAATGTATCATTTATCACCTTAAATCTATCTAAGTCCAAAAATAAAATCGCTATTTTAGGTTTAGATTCTATTGTGGTGCTCTCCAAAAGTAGCGATTCGATGTCCTTTTGTATGTAACGTCTATTTGGTAAACCTGTTAAATCGTCGTGATAAGCCAAATAGTTATATTTCTCCTCTAATAAGTACCTATCAGTAATGTCTCTAAACTGTCCAAACGCACCAACAATTCGATCATCCTCATAAATTGGTTGTGCATCAAATAAACACACTACTTGGTCACCATTTTTATTGATAAATTTAAGTTCTTCATTTTCAAACTTTTCTTCATGTTCTATAGCTCTTTTAAAATAGTTCCCTGTCAATTCCGAATCATAAATGCATTTTCCTATAACTGAACTTTTACTGAGATTAGAAATTTGTTGGGCAAAGTCATTAAATTCAGTTGTAATCCCTTTTTCGTCTGTTATTACGATTCCATTTCTAGTTCTACATAACATGATTTGATTCATGATATTTAGTATTTTATTTTGTTTTCTTAATAACAATTCTCTTTCAATTGAATCAACAGCTTGTGATAACATCGTTAGAAATAAAGGATTTTGAAAGGAAATAGGCATCATAATACAAACACTACCAAGTAAACTATCCTCGTCCGTGTAATGAAACGCAGCTCCGTAACACGCTACTTGATGTAGAAACGTATGATAATGGTTTTTACCTATTAAAGAGATTGGGTGCCTTTGCTGTAGGGATAAGCTAATCACATTGGTACCTGTATCTTCTTGTGTAAAAAGACTGCCAACCTTTATACCAAATTGCTCTACAGTAGACTTAATCGTTTTGTCACCCACCATATCAAGCAAAAATCCATTGGAATCTGAGATAACAATTAAAATAGGTGTTCCCTTTAAGAAATCTAAAAGCTTGTTTGAGAAAAAGCTAACGACAGATAAGATTTCACTGTAGGATTTCCTTTTTCTATATAAATCTTCTTCATCCAAGAACGACTTTGGCCTAGCTATTACGTTAGGGTTCATTCCGCTTTCTTTGCACATTCTCTTTGAATCTATTATGTAGTACGGTTCTTGTTGACACATTGGAAGCACCTCAAAGTAACCAAAAGTTAATTATTAAACAATTAATATGATTTTAAATAGGACCCTGCTAAATATACTAAAATAGAAAATGAGTATAATTGTCAAGAAAATCCAACAAAATTCGACTTGCTTTTTCGAGATTCGATAGAAAGAACTACTCGAACGATGTGCCTTATAGGACATTAGGATTGCTCTTTTTCTATATTTTTTTATTTATACCAACCATGTCCAATTCATAATATTCATATATGATTATTGCCTATGGGATAAAAAAGTTGTCTAAATTTTACACAATTTTAATATTTCCATTTTTTATATAAAAGTGCTATTATAGCTCTAATCAGATAAATATTCTAAAAATACTGAAAATTCGGGAGGGAAAAGATATGAGTGACGATGTATTGTACAAAAAATCATATTTTAACCGTATTAGTGAATTAAGTGATCTTACACCGGATACTTTTAAAGCTTTTATGCAATTTGATAGGCTTGCGCTATCTGAAGGAAAATTATCAAAAAGGCTAAAGGAATTAATAGCTGTAGCCGTTGCCCATACAACTGGGTGCCCTTATTGCATCGAGATTCATGTTAAACAGGCCAAATCAAAAGAAGTTTCCAAGGAAGAAATGTCTGAAGCCATTATGGTTGCAACAGCATTAAAGGCAGGTTCTGCACTAGCCCATGGAGTGAATGCATTAAATGCATATGATCAAGATGGTGACGAAGAATTATATAAGGCATCCTATTTTAAAAGATTACAAGAGTTCTCAAAATTAAATGGGGATGTGTTTAAGGCATTTGTTGATTTTGATACAAAAACGATGAAGGATGGTTTCTTAAGTGTAAAAGAAAAAGAATTGATAGCCACAGCTGTTGCTCATACAACGGGCTGCCCATATTGCATTAATATACATACAAAAGGGGCAAAACGCGCGAAGGCAACAAAAGAAGAAGTAGCAGAATCGATAATGGTCGCAACCGCTTTAAAAGCGGGTTCAGCATTGGCACACAGCGTTAATTCATTAAATGCATTTGATGCATAAAATAGATTTCTTTAGAAACAGTAAAATAGGTCGCAAATGCGGCCTATTTTTAACTGTTATATTGCTTATTTAACTTCTGACACAGTCTCTTCCTTTAAGGTCTTTTACTAACTAAAATTTTCATATAATTGACTGCTACAGTTTCACCCGTTTGTTTTTTAATATCAACTTTTGTGGTTACAACTCCCGAGTTTTCATCTTTATCCAAAATATCCATAACCTCAACCTCTAAATGAATGGTATCCCCAATAAATGTAGGCTTAACAAACCGAACCTTCTCCATTCCATAAAAGGCAACAACGATACCTGGTTCAAAGTGGAGTAAGCCAGTTGAGACTGAAAGAATAAGCATTCCATGGGCAATCCGTTGTTTGAATATTGTATTTGTTGCATATTCTGTGTCTGTGTGAAGAGGGTACCAATCACCACTAAATGCAGAAAACATTACTAAGTCAGTCTCTGTAATTGTACGTGATCTAGAAATCCATTTTTCTCCTATTTCATAATCTTCAAGATATTTATTAAACATTTTAACTTCCCCCTTTTCCTTTGATACCATTTTTTAATGCAAGAATTGTGCCAAATTATACCTTCAATCACTTTACATAATATTTGAAAAATTCTTGTTATAACTATATGATCGTAATATATGAAAATAAAAAATATTCCAAATTGAAAGCGTTGCCAAGAAACGTTTCTTGAAGATAAAAGAATACTAGAAAAGGAGATAGTTTATTTTGAATGTAGAGGAGTTTTTCAATACTAAACTGTTAGATATCGTGTTTGGAAGTACATATT
Organism: Schinkia acidoalkalinis; assembly: GCF_054301215.1. The sequence goes on along the minus strand of NZ_CP182573.1, from coordinate 1,444,047 downwards.
ATGGAACTGTTATTGTCAATAGTGCGGGGATTATTCAATATATGAGTAATAACTATTGTAAATTTTTGGGCATTGAACGAGGAAAAGTGATTGGCGAACACGTTACAGATATAATCGAAAATACAAGGATGCACCTGGTAGCACAAACAGGCAAATCTGAAATTGCGGATTTGCAGTTTCTAGGAGGAAATTTTGTAATAGCAAATCGATTACCAATTATCCAAAACAATGAAATAATCGGTGCGATTGGAACTATTATTTTTCGTGATCTTGATGATTGGGACAAAATGCATAATCATATTAAAGAGTTGCTTACAAAGCAAAATTATTATAGAAATGAACAAAGTATAACGAATGGAATAAAGTATTCTATAAGCGAATTAATTGGAGAATCACAAGAAATTCAAAAAATAAAAGAAAGGGTTAAAAAAATAGCTAGAGGTGATATATCCGTATTAATTAGAGGAGAAAGCGGTACAGGTAAGGAAATTGTTGCACACAGCATACATCAATGTAGTAATCGTAGTGATAAACCATTTATAAAAGTAAATTGTGGTGCTATTCCGGAACAATTGTTAGAATCTGAACTTTTTGGATATGCAGAGGGTTCCTTTACAGGAGCAAAAAAGGGAGGTAAAAAAGGTAAAGTGGAATTAGCTGATGGTGGAACCATTTTCCTTGATGAAATTGGTGATATGCCGCAGCATATGCAGGTTAAGTTATTACGGGTCCTTCAGGAAAAAGAATTTGAGCCAGTAGGTGCACTTCACCCAAAAAAAGTAAATGTTAGAGTAATTGCTGCCACAAATTGTCCTTTGGAAGAAATGATTGAAAAAAAACAGTTTCGTGAAGATTTATATTATAGAATTAATGCAATCCAATTATTCATTCCCCCTTTACGGGATAGAACCGAAGATATCCCTTTACTTGTTGATTACTTTTTAAAGAAATATACAGTACGTATTGGAAAACGAATTACTGGCATCGATCCCAAGGTTATTTCACTTATGGAAAAATGTGACTGGCCGGGTAATATCAGAGAACTTGAGAATGTTATTTATGCAAGTGTTCACCTCACAAATGATGAGACACTACGAATAGAAGCATTACCTGATTATATAAAGAAGCATGAGAATGAGAAATTTGAAGAAAAAAGTTTAAAGGATATAGTGGAAGAAACAGAAAAAAAAGTAATTGAACAGGCGTTAAAGAAATTTAAGTTCGATAAAAAAAAGGTTGCAAAAGCTCTCGGAGTTGGTAATTCCACTATTTACGATAAAATAAAAAAATATCAAATATCTGACCAATAAACCAATCCAGAATTTCGGAATATCTTCCGAAATTTCGGATTGGTTTTTTTATGTAATTATTTATTTGTTTCCGAAAAACAAGAAAATATAAAATTATTACATTTCTATTAAATTAATAAAATTGTAAGTTTGTATAACTTTTTTGCCTTGGCATGGAAATTGCATTAGAAATAACTGAGTAAATAATAAAGAGTAAAAGGGGGAATTTCGTTGGATGTAAGTATTATCACAAGAAAAATGGCAAATGATTTTAATGACTTAAATGCTAGTAAAATAGCGATACAAGAGGAGGCGGGAAAGTCATGGACATATAAAGATCTCCACCTAATATCGAATTCATATGCCAATAAACTTTACGAATTAGGAGTTCAAAAAGGGGATCGCGTAGGTATTTTACTATATAACTGCCTTGAATATTTTGCTCTTTATTTTGCAATTGCCAAGATTGGTGCAATTGCTGTTCGCCTTAATTTCAGGCTTACTAGTGCAGAGTTGGAATATGCATTAAACGATTCACAGACAAAAATCTTGTGTTTCCATTCAAACTTGGCCCCTCAGATAGAGCCAATTTGTAATCATGTTTCTGTTGAGCGCTATTTTTGTCTACCGAATAAACAGGATGAAATCCCTAATTGGTCTAATCCTTGGAGTGAATTAGAAAGAGGATCAGTTGATGAAATTATTGTAAACAACATTAAAATAAACGATCCAGTTATGCTAATGTACACTTCTGGAACAACTGGAAGACCTAAAGGTGCAGTTTGGACCCATGGAACAACACTTTGGTTTTCAAGTATACAAGTAATGAAATGGAATTTTACAGGCCAAGAAATTGGGATGACAACAGGTCCACTATACCATGTTGGTGCAATGGAGGATATTGCACTTCCAATCCTATTGATGGGTGGAACATTAATCATTACAAGAAGCCAGGGGTTTGAGATTAAAAGAATTCTAGATGTTATTGAACATGAAAATGTTACGGACTGCTTCCTGTTTCCATTTATGATTTATGAAATGTTAAATCTGCCCGGAATTGATGAGTATAAGCTAAAATCTTTGAAAACTATTTATACCGGTGGTGACCCACTAATGCCATGGGCATTAGAAACATTAAAAAGAAAATTTCCCCAACTTGGGGTAGTTCAAGTTTACGGATTAACAGAAGGTCAGCCAATTGCTGCTTCACTTGATCCGCAGGATGTTTTTACAAAAGGCCACACCGTTGGGAAACCTATGCCACTAACAGAGATTAGAATTATCGATGAGAATGGAGCCCAACTTCCAACAGGTGAAGTTGGTGAAATTGCGATTAAAAGTCCAGGGGTTTCGGAGGGCTACTGGAAGAACACTGCAGCCACTTTAGAAACATTTGTAAATGGTTGGTGTAAAACAGGAGATTTAGGGAAATTCGATGAAGAGGGATATCTAACAATTGCAGGTAGAAAGAAAGATATGATTAGAAGTGGAGGAGAAAATATATACGCAGCAGAGATTGAAGATGTTTTATATCGACATGAGGCTGTAAAAGAAGTTTCTATTATTGGTCTACCTGATCCAAAATACATTGAGGCAGTTTGTGCTGTAGTTGTTAAGAAAGAAGGGGCTAAGCTTACGGAAGAAGAAGTGATCGATTACTGTAAAAGATATCTTGCCAGCTACAAAAAGCCCAAAAAGGTAATTTTCGTGGATGAAATACCACGAACTCCATCTGGAAAGGTTCAGAAGTTCATTCTCCGAAACCAATTTAGTGGAGTTGTTTAATTATACGTGTTTCAAATACTTGGATTTGAAAGTTTAGGAGGATACTAGATGAATAATGATTCAGTTGTTTCATGGTCTAAACAAAATAATATTGCAACCATTGTTATTAATAATCCACCCGTCAATGTCCTAAGTGCAGATGTTGTGGAACAGTTGTCGATTGTAGCTGATGAGATTGAAAAGGATTCTGAAGTAAAGGTCGTTATTCTTACCGGTGCAGGAGATCGAGCTTTTATGGCAGGTGGGGATATAAAAGGATTTCCTGCTTGGATGGGAAAAGGAGTGGAAGAGGCAGAACAAAAATCTCTTTGGCTTCAAGAACCATTAAATAAAATTGAAAACTTATCTTGCCCAACAATTGCTGCAATCAATGGAGTGGCATTAGGGGGAGGCTGTGAACTCGCATTATGTTTCGACATTCGAATTGCGGAGGAGCATATTATGATTGGGCTTCCTGAAATTAAACTTGGATTGTTTCCGGGTGCTGGGGGGACACAAAGGCTTCCTAGACTGATTGGTAAAGCGAAAGCGAAGGAAATGATCTTTACGGGAGAGCCACTATCGGCAGAAGCAGCTAAACAAATTGGGCTTGTAAATCATGTTGTACCAAAAGGGAAATCTTTAGAGAAAGCAATGGAACTTGCTAGGTTTATTTGCAATTACTCTTTGCCATCATTAACCTTGGCTAAACAATCTATTGATTACGGGTACGAAAAAACACTGCATGATGGACTCTTGATTGAAGCTAATCATTTTGGTCACGTTTTTCAAACGAAGGATGTTATAGAAGGAGTAGAAGCCTTTATCAATAAGCGAAATCCCAACTTTATAGATCAGTAATCTACTAAATTGAAAGCGCTTTATCGATAAGAGTTGATGACTCTAGGGAGCACAATCAATGGTTTAGAATGGACCGCCTTTACTATTCCGAGCCAAGATAGGGGGAGATTAAAAAATGGATGTATTTATCATTATTTTAGCGCTTGGATTACTTATGTTTCTTGCTTTTCGAGGTTTTTCTGTTATTCTTTTTGCGCCATTGTGTGCCTTAATGGCCGTCTTTTTAACCGATCCAAGTCATGTTTTACCTTACTTCTCCAATATTTACATGGTAAAGTTGGTTGACTTTGTTAAACTGTATTTCCCAGTTTTTATACTTGGTGCTCTTTTTGGAAAATTAGTTGAGATAAGTGGTGTAGCAAAAAGTATTGCTAAGATTATTGTTCGCTTTATCGGGGCAAAACAAGCTATTTTAGCGATTGTGTTAATGGGTGCAATCCTGACTTACAGCGGAGTAAGCTTGTTTGTTGCAGTATTCGCTATTTATCCATTTGCAAATCAGCTTTTTCGGGAAGCTAATATTCCAAAACGCTTAATTCCTGCAACTATTGCAGTTAGTGCTTTTACATTTTCCATGGATTCACTTCCTGGGTCTCCACAAATTCAGAACGTTATCCCGACGACGTTTTTAGGCACAAACATCTATGCTGCACCGGTGTTGGGAACTATTGGTGCTATATTTATTGCTACCTGCAGCCTTTTGTATCTCAATCATTGTCGGAAAAAGGCAGCAAAAATGGGTGAAGGATATTTTGGAATAGGGGATAAAGCTATAAATAGAGAAGCAGCCGAAGCTGAATTAGCAGCAACTAGCACAGTGGCAATGGAGTCATCTATGGCTTCTGCTAGCGTTTCTGGAAATGGGATTAGTAGAAGAGATTGGTTTGCTTTTATTCCATTATTGTTAGTGGGAATAATGAATAAGTTTTTTACCGAGTCTATACCTGTCTGGTATGCTGATGGATTTGATTTTGCCTCTATTGGTTTGAAAGCATATGGAAATGTTAATATGGCTCAGGTTATTGGAGTTTGGTCAGTAGAGTTGGCTCTTATCATGGGTATAATAGCGACAATTTTAGTGAATGTTCAAGCTGCTAGATTAAACTTTAGATCATGTATGCAGGTGGGGATAAGTGGATCATTGCTAGCAACTATGAATACGGCAGCAGAATATGGTTTTGGGGGCGTAATTGCAGCATTACCAGGGTTTACGGCTGTACAGGACTTTCTAACTGGGATTTTTACTAACCCACTTTTAAATGGAGCGGTTATGACAAATGTTTTGTGTGCCATCACTGGTTCAGGATCTGGTGGATTGAGTATCTCTTTAGGATTGATGGCGGATACCTACATACAAACAGCCGCAAATTATGGTATTCCACTAGAAGTTTTACACCGTATTCTAGCTATGTCAGCAGGTGGTTTTGATACGTTACCGCATAACGGAGCAGTAATAACCCTCCTTTTTGTTTGCGGGCTTACTCACCGTCAAGCATATAAAGATATCTTTGCCATTACTGTTATAAAGGGACTTGCAGTATTCTTTGCCATTGGTGTATTCAGCTTGTTTGCAATTGTATAAAAAATAGATCATCTTTGAATGACCGCTACTATCCAATTGTCACGGCGTATATTTTTTGAATATTTGGAATTAATTTATCGATAAGAAATAGACCACTTTTTGGGTGGTCTATTTCTTATGGAAAATAAGGCACCAATAGTAAAAAGATGATAAAATAAACAGGTACAATCCTCCCTATATATTCCACACTAAAGAAAGGGGTCCTCTACCTTGCTAGTAAAAGCTCGTGAACTTCTAAAAACCTATTATGGTTACTCGTCATTCCGGATTGGCCAAGAGCAGGCTATTACATCTGTATTCCATGGAAACAACACAATTTGTGTAATGCCAACAGGCGGCGGTAAATCCATTGTCTACCAAATACCTGCACTTATTCTTCCAGGAACCACCTTGGTTATCTCGCCACTTATTTCCCTAATGAAGGATCAGGTAGATACATTAAATCAACTAGGAATTCCTGCTGCTTATATCAATAGTTCACTTAGCCCGGAAGAGGCTAAAGAAACCATTGAAGAAGCCATCTCTGGCGGATATAAGCTATTATATGTTGCACCAGAACGGCTTGAATCCAATGATTTTCAGGAACTATTAAAAAATATACATGTCCCTCTTATTGCGGTGGATGAGGCGCACTGTATTTCACAATGGGGACATGATTTCCGCCCAAGCTATCTGCACATTTCAAGATTACTGGATAAACTCCCAGGCAATCCTATAGTATTGGCATTAACCGCGACAGCAACACCAAGGGTAAGGGAAGATATTTGTCATTCCCTGTCAATCAATCCTGCCAACTCGATTATCACAGGATTTGAAAGGGAAAACCTTTCATTTGCTATCATCAAAGGTCAGGATCGTCTTGCATTTCTAAAGGATTATGTGAAAAAGAATAAAAATGAAGCTGGTATCATTTACGCGGCGACTAGAAAAACAGTGGATAAGCTGTATGAATGGCTGTGCAAAGAAAACGTGAATGCTGCACGATATCATGCGGGGATGAAGGATGAGACCCGCGCATACGAACAAGAACGATTTTTAAAAGATGAAGCAGATGTGATGGTGGCAACCTCTGCCTTTGGCATGGGCATAGATAAATCGAATATACGCTATGTTATCCATTATCAAATGCCTAGAAATATGGAAAGTTATTATCAGGAGGCCGGGCGTGCTGGGCGGGACGGGCTTCCAAGTGAGTGTACGGTTCTTTATTCTCCACAAGATGTGCAAATCCAGCGCTTCTTAATTGATCAATCTGCGGAACAAGGTCGGATGCAGCAAGAGCTGGAGAAACTGCAGCAGATGATTGATTACTGTCATACAGAAAGCTGTCTCCAATCCTTTATCCTTACATACTTCGGTGAAAAAGAAACACAACCATGCGGACGATGCGGAAATTGCACCGATACCCGAATTAAGGTGGACGTGACAAAGGAAGCTCAGATGGTGTTAAGCTGCATCATTCGGATGGGGCAAAAATATGGAAAAGCAATGACTGCGGCCGTGTTAACTGGTTCAAAAAATAAAAAGGTTCTAGATTTCGGATTTAATAGGCTTTCAACTTATGGAATTATGAAGGAGCAAAGTGCCAAGCAAGTCACCGAGTTAATTGATTTCCTTATCTCCATTAATATAATTGGGGTTGAGCAAGGAGCCTATCCGACCATCTTTGTTGCTTCGGCTGGAAAAGCTGTTCTTACCGGTCAACAGAATGTTTTTCGAAAAGAGGCTGTACAAATTAAGCAAGTTGCCAATGACGATCCATTGTTTGAGGAACTTCGCAGTTTAAGGAAAACAGTGGCGGAAGCGGAGCATGTACCGCCATTTGTTATCTTTTCAGATGCGTCGTTAAAGGATATGTGTGCAAAGCTCCCGCTGACTGATGAAGAGTTTTTACAGGTGAGTGGAGTGGGGAAGCATAAGCTGGCAAAATACGGTGAAAAATTTATTAACGCAATTATTGCGTATTGCCCAAGGTGAGAAACGGGGACGAGGTACCTGTCCCTTTTATAGAAAAATTCATTGATACATTATATTGTTGTACTTTATAATCGAGGTAGTAAAGTGTTATATAACAAAAGTGTTAGGAGGGATTTTCTGATGGATCAACTTGTAACAACAGTTAACGGATGGTTGTGGAGCCCATTATTGATTGTTTTCATTGTTTTTTGCGGTTTGTATTTTAGTTTTCGCACTAGATTCCTACAAATTCGTCACATCAAAGAAATGGTCAAGCTTTTGATTTCAGGGAAGAGTTCCGATGAGGGTGTTTCTTCTTTTCAGGCATTAGCTATGTCATTATCAGGTCGAATTGGTGTAGGAAATATCGCCGGAACAGCAACAGGTATTGCATATGGGGGACCGGGCTCTGTATTTTGGATGTGGGTTATTACCTTTGTAGGTGCAGCTTCAGCCTTTGTGGAATCGACTCTTGCTCAAATCTATAAAGAAAACCAGGATGGTGTGTATCGAGGAGGTCCAGCATATTATATAGAAAAAGGTCTTGGCTGGAAATGGTTTGCCATCATTTTCGCTGTGGCAACACTACTCGCAATGTCTATATTGATGCCAGGAATACAGGCAAATGCCATCGGGGATGCCGTTCACAATGCTTTTGGTATAGACAATAGAATTACGGGTTTAATTGTGGTCGCACTGATTGGATTTACTATTTTTGGTGGAGTTAAGCGGATTGCTAGAGTCGCAGAATTGATTGTTCCTTTTATGGCAATCGGTTATTTGTTAATTGCAATTGCAATCATAGTTATTAATTTTGAAAAAACAGCAGAAGTATTTGGATTAATTTTTAAAAGCGCTTTCGGTGCAGAGCAACTATTTGGCGGTATTATTGGTTCGGCGGTTATGTGGGGAGTAAAACGTGGCCTTTATGCGAACGAAGCCGGACAAGGTACTGGTGCTCACCCAGCTGCAGCAGCTGAGGTATCTCATCCGGTCAAACAGGGTTTGGTACAAGCTTTTTCCATTTATTTAGATGTATTCTTGGTTGTTACATCGACTGCCATGATGATTTTATTTACGAATCAATACAATGTAATCAATGAAAAAACAGGGGATTTCATAAGGGAAAACCTGAAAGGAGTTGAACCTGGACCTGGTTTCACTCAAGCTGCCGTTGATACCATCCTTCCGGGATTCGGCCCAGGCTTTATTGCCATTGCTTTATTCTTCTTTGCCTTCACAACGATTTATGCCTACTACTATATTGCAGAGACGAATCTAGCTTATCTAGTACGTGGCAAACATAGAGGTATGGCTTTTGTTTTACTAAAACTCATCCTTATTATTTCAACTTTCTACGGATCGGTAAAAACGGCTACTACTGCATGGGCAATGGGTGATATTGGGCTTGGAATTATGGTCTGGCTGAACTTGATTGCTATTCTTTTATTATTTAAACCAGCCAATATCGCTCTAAAAGATTATGAAGAGCAGTTGGAGCAAGGGAAAGACCCAGAATTTAATTCTTCTAAGTATGGAATTAAGAATGCTGATTTCTGGAAAAATGGATACAACAAATCCCCAAAGAATAAGAATCGGATTGTTTCATAAAGTGTACTTTTATCATTTAAGGTAAATACACCAAGATTAGTGCTAAGTTCGCTTCATCAAACAAAAGGCATCTACTTGAATGTGGGTGCCTTTTACTATTTGATTAGCAAATTGTAAATTAACTCTCCAACTTTACGATTATGGTTGGTAGCCACAAATTTTCCGTAGAGTTAAAATGGTTTTTCATCTATTATAAAACTATTATTATATTTCAAGGTGAGGAGTAATACATGTATAGACCAAATAGAAGAACAGGATTATTTCTTGTTATAATAGGGGCGATCCTTTGGGGGATTAGTGGCACCGTTGCCAAAAAGCTCTTTCAACAAGCAATCGATGTAAATTGGCTTGTAACTACACGGTTGCTCATAGCGGGTGTTTTACTCTTGGCCGTTCAATTTTTTGTAAAAGACCGTTCGCAAATAGTAGGTGTTTGGAAAAATAGAAGGATCGCTTTTCAACTCATTTTCTTCGGCTTGCTTGGTATGCTTTCGGTTCAATATACGTATATGGCTTCAATTAAACATGGTAATGCTGCTGTTGCGACGCTATTACAGTATTTAGCACCTGTTATGATTATCGTATACTTAATTTTCCGCAAACAAACTGCTCTAACACGAAGAGACCTAATGGCGGTTTCTCTTGCTTTAGTGGGTTGTTTTTTCTTATTAACAAACGGCTCAATCTCGCAGGTTTATGTGCCAACACTTGCAATCGTGTGGGGTGTTTTATCTGCCCTAGCGTTAGCATTTTATACTCTATATGCTGTTCCATTACTGAAACAATACGATTCCCTTGTTATTGTTGGCTGGGCTATGATCATCGGTGGCGTTGGATTAAATATGATCCATCCACTTTGGCAAATAGACTTTAAAAGCTTGACGCTGGAAACCTATTTCTATTTAGTATTCGTTATCGTATTTGGTACAATGCTAGCATTTTGGTTTTATATTGAAAGCTTACAAAGCCTTTCACCTAAAGAAACAAGCCTTCTAGGCAGCTTGGAACCATTAGCTGCGGTTTTAACAACTGTATTTTGGTTAAAAGAGCCATTTGGTTTTTTTCAATGGCTTGGTACTGCCTGTATTATCGGACTCATTTTGTTATTGGCATTGGATAAAAAGCCCTCTTCAAATAACTAGATATAATGTAAGGATTTTCTTATTTCAAGAATGGAAAGTAGTGGCCATACTTCAAAAGGAAGTATGGCTATTCTTTTCTGAAAGAAAATCTATTTTTCATTTCAAACGGAATTCCCTTGCAACAATGTTGGCTCCTCCATCTACCTCAACTAAAATTCTGTGTAAATCAGTAAGAATACTGCCTAGATTCCGAAGTAATTCTAATGATTCTATTTCCTTGAAACTTAGTAAGCACATATTCTGTTTGGTCATTGCTTCTTTAGTTGACAATTGTAGCTTTTCTACAAGCTCTTTCGAATGTGTTATTTCCCGGCCGGCAATAAGACCAACGCAGGTTGCTGTGGACATCATAGCTTCAATTAGATGATGGTTTGGTCGTATTTCGTGACCAAGATCAACTAGTCCTCTAGCAATTCCGCGAATTTGAATGGTGATGCTTTCAAACCTTCTGATGACCTTGGATAAAGCATACACTCGAGCACGTTTATTATGTAAAAGGGGACTGTATCGTAAACTTTGGTGTGCTAATTGTACTGCTTGAAAACTTTTAGTTGTTTCATCAACGAGTTCTTGTACATATGGAATATCTATGAGTCGGAGCGCCCGTTCCTGATAAGCGAATGCCAAATTATTTAGTACAGTACTTGCATATTTACTTAAGTGTAATAATTGCTTTTCCGCATCTGGGATGGGGTTCGGAGGTATAAACACTATATTTACTAAAATTGCAATGATGGAACCGACAATTGTTTCAATAATTCGGTCAGTCGCATATCCAGGTGCTTTACCAAATGCAAGTACGAGGATGGCGCTAACAGCCACTTGTGATATAGCTTCTTGTTTCAATCGAAGTGCCGTTGCGATAGCCATTCCAAGCAGTACAACGAGCATGATAGAATTTGCGCTTGGATATAGCCAATTTCCTACAATTATGCTGATAACAACACCTCCGATAATCCCAATGACACGTTGCATAGCCTTATTTATAGAATGAGCCACAGTTACTTGCACGGTCAGAATGGCACCGAGTGCCGCAAAGTAAGGATGTTGATTATGGGAAATCGAGGAAGCAACAAGCCATGACAATCCTGCTGAAAGTGCCGATTTCAAGACATGCAATGTTAACCCGATACGATGGAGTTTGTCTAGTCTCAACAGTGAAAATCACCTCGAGTAACTACCAGATTATCTTCAACTACTACATATCATCCGCCTAGTAGGAGCTATTCATACAGTTCCTAAAAAAATACGACTGCTCTTCGTGAGCAATCGTAAATATTCGCTGGTATTTAAGCTGTAAAGTTTGGAAGAGTATTTCTAAGTGCACCAAATATATTTTGCACTTGAGCAAGTTTCTCTTGATCAGTTAAGTTTGCTAAATTACCTACCGCACCAGCTCTAATGCATAACGGAGCAATATTTAACTGAATCAAGCCCAGCAATACTACTGTAGTTGTACAGGGAATGTTTATACAAAGTAAATCACTATTTTCACAAACAGTGCCTTCTGGACAGGTTGGACATTCTGGTGTTTGTTGTATCGCAACATCTTCTTTTTTGGACATAGGATGTTTCCCCCTTTCCTTTTAGATATTATAAAATATGACAAAAAGGTTTTTTACGTAATGGACAACATCCTTTTATTTTGAAAAATAAGTATTTAGTTGATTAAAAAAGGCGACATATTCATCTTCTGAAGTATTTCCCTGTACTGATTACTTTATTAAATGATATGGTACGGTAGTGACTACCACGTTTGTTCGAAACAGCAAGAAGGAGCGAATCCATGTCCCTGACTGATTATGAAGAATATTGTGCCAGCCTTTCTTTGGAATAAATTGCGGGATGATCACCGTAACTTGGTAGTTTGCTTCATTTGCTTTATGGTCAATCGTATCTATAAACTTACCAAGGGGATTAATGATACTTCTATATTGAGAATATAGGGTTACCAATCTAACATCGGGTTGCCACTTTTTCCATTTTTCTTCAAAGTCTTTTTTATCTTCTTTTTCAAAAGAAACATACACAGCAATAATTTGATCAACGTGAAAGGATTTAGCATAATTCAAGGTATTTTCTACTACCCGTGTCATACCAGCAACAGGTACGACAATAATGTTCCCTTTAATGGTCATAGCTGGTTCAGCACATGTAAGTCTCAGTTGTTCTCCAACTGCATCATAATGTCTTTTTATCTGGTAGAAAATATAGATAATAATCGGCATGAAGACAAATATGGGCCAGACTTGCCCGAATTTTGTTAAAAAGAACATGATTGTGACAATGAAACTAATCAAAGCACCGATTGAATTAATTATTAGTTTAGGAAGCCAGCCTTGAGGCTTCTCACGTATCCATTTAACAATCATACCAGTCTGAGATAAAGTAAATGGAATAAATACCCCTACTGCATAAAGTGGTATTAGATGCTCTGTTTCTGCATGAAAAGCAACAATTAAAAAGATGGAAGCCAAGCCAAGTATAATAATTCCATTTGAGTAACCTAAGCGGTCTCCTCTTACAAAAAACATTCTGGGAATAAACTTATTCTTCGCCAGATTAACTGCCAATAATGGAAATGCCGAATAGCCTGTGTTAGCCGCCAGAATCAGTATTAATGCTGTAGTCCCCTGAATAAAATAGTACATAAAATTCCTACCGAAAGTCGCCTCTGCGATTTGCGATACTAAAGTTACGTTTGGAAGAGGTGTAGTGCCATAATAGTAAGCTAAATAAACAATTCCCGAAAACAATATTGCGAGAAGAACGCCCATCATCATTAATGTTTTACCAGCATTATTAGGTGCGGGATCTTTGAAGTTAGGTATTGCATTAGAGATAGCTTCAACCCCCGTTAATGCAGAACTTCCGGAAGCAAACGCCCTTAAAAGAATAAACAAACTAATACCAGCCACAGGAGTACCTATTGGCGTATGTAATGTCTGTGGAACATGCCCTGTTACAATATGATAAATACCTACAGCTATTAATATGAACAATGCCAATACAAATAAATACACAGGATAAGCCAATATAGAAGCAGATTCCGTCACACCTCTTAAATTTAATATCGTAATAAGCAGTACGAAAAAAATGGCTATTCCAACCTTATGATCATGCAAGGCGGGAAGGGCAGATGTTATTGCATCTGTGCCTGCTGACACACTTACTGCAACAGTAAGAATGTAGTCTACTAATAGTGACCCCCCTGCTATTAAACCTGCATTTACACCTAGGTTATTTTTTGTAACTACATAGGCACCCCCACCTTGAGGATAAGCAAAAATGATTTGTCGATAAGACAATATGAGAGCTGTCAATAGAATTAATACGCCAATAGCAATTGGAATTGAATACCAGGCTGCTACAGTACCGAATGTAACTAATACAATCAGAATTTGTTCGGGACCATATGCCACTGATGATAATGCATCGGAAGAAAGAATTGCCAATGCTTTTGCCTTGTTAAGTTTCTGCTCTCCTAATTCATTTGATTTTAATGGTCGCCCAATAAGGAACCTTTTTAAAGAAATTAGCATAACTACCCCCGTCTAATTAGCTGATACTTTACGTTTTGAATAGTCTATCCAAAAAAAATTGTAAAGTAGTCATTTTTTCAAATAAAAAAGTGCCTACAAGTCATAGTAAAATAGACCTGTAGACACTTTATTTTATTGCGTCACAAGCTCCATCTTCCTTCTCATATAACGCTTACGAGGTTAGCTGTCGGATTCGGACCTTTGAGTAGCCCTACCTATAAAGGATTCACCCCTTGGATTGCTACCAATCCACGAAAATGGTTCCCCCGTACCTAATGGTTTCAGCGATTTAGAAATTTGAAACTGTTCATAATAATACTCCTGAGTTGAATAAAAGTAAATGGGGAAATTAAAATCTTAGATTTTGTGAGAATATACACTTAAACTAAAGGGAGGGTTTGTTGAATAGAACAATAATTAACAGGGATAATAATAATCATTTGAATACAAGAGAGTGAAAAAATTGAAATCAATCTACCCAAGTTATGATAAAATACAAAAACTCGAATATAAATTAACTGAAATGAAAAATGAATATTGGCTCCATCACGACTTGTTTACATTTCAATGGTGGATACTTTTATTTGTTTTTATTTTCCCATGGATTGTATGGTGGAGATATGTTGATAAAAATAGATTAATGGAAATTTTACTCTTTGGGAGTTTATTAGTGCTTTTGGTTGGACTTCTGGATGATATAGGTGTTAATACTCATCTTTGGTCGTATCCCTACAAATTATTACAAGTAATGCCTCGATTAATCGCTGTTGATCATGGAATACTTATCGTAGCTCATATGACAATTTATCAATTTTTTAAAACATGGAGATCATTTATAATCGCCAATTTAATAATGGCAACAATTTTTTCTTTTATATTTGAACCATTATCAGTTTGGTTAGGTATTTACAAATTAGAAAATTGGAAGCATATTTATTCATTTCCAATTTACGTTGTAAAAGCTATGTTTGTAAAATGGTTAGTTCAAAGAATGAATTTAAATAAAAAATTCTAATTTTATATTTATCAAAATGGAACTTAGATTCGTAAAAGGAGGTTCGTTCTTGAATATTTTAATTTTAGGTGGAACTGGACGAGTTGGAAGTCATATCGTTACTTATGCCCTTGATGACAGACATCATGTTACTGTACTAGTTCGCACTCCAGAGAAGATTCAAATAAATCATGAAAATTTAACTATTATTCAAGGAAATGTTTTAAATAAAGATGATATCGTACGTGCAATGCATGGTCGCGGAATTGATGTCGTTATTAGTTCACTCAATACAGATGGGACAACCACTCTATCAGAAAGTATGCCGTTTATTATCGAAGCAATGGAATATGAAGGTATACACCGAATTATTACTATAGGAACTGCTGGAATCCTTCAAAGTAGAATGACCCCAAATTTATTACGTTATCAGTCAAGTGAATCGAAGCGTAAGTCAGTCCGTGCAGCCGAAGAACATTATAAAGTCTACGATATGCTTAAACAATCAAAGCTTGAATGGACGATTGTCTGTCCTACATATTTGCCTGATGGAGAAAGGTTAGGTAAATATCGAACAGACAGTAATTTTTTGCCGGAGGGTGGTATTAAAATTTCAGTTCAAGATACAGCAGAATTTACATTTAGCCAAATAAAAAGTAGCGATTATATAAAAACGCGTGTAGGTATCGCCTACTAATAATATTCACTTACACTACTTACTTATCGGACTAACCGCTAGGAATCCGATAGAATAAACGTGTTTTCTTGTGCTATTCTGTATAATAAGGATGATATTGAAAAGGAGTTGATTTTGAATGGAAAAGGTTACACCATTCTTAATGTTTCAAGATGGTAAAGCAGAAGAAGCGATGAATCATTACATATCAATTATTGACGATTCAAAAATTACAAGTATTGTTCGCTATGGAGCGAATGAAGCTGGAGACGAAGGAACTGTAATGCAAGCTACCTTTTCCTTAAAAGGGCAAGAATTTATGTGCATTGACAGTAATGTGAAGCATCAGTTTTCCTTTACTCCTTCATTCTCAATTTTTGTTACTTGTGATAACGAAGAAGAAATTGACAACTTATATCAGAAGCTTATCGAAGGTGGACAAGCACTTATGCCAATAGGTGATTATGGTTTTAGTCAGAGGTTTGGTTGGTTAAATGACCGGTTTGGAGTATCGTGGCAACTAAATCTTCCAAAATAATCAGCTTTTGGGATAAAAATTGGAGGAGCAAAATGTGGGACAGCGTGCCTGTCCCCGTGTCCCTCTATGGTAAGACTTGTTGAGAGATAATTATATAGAAAAAGCCGTTGGGACTGCAATCCCAAACGGCTTGTACAATTCAATGCTGCATGAGCAGCTTTACTATTATAAAACTCTACGTGCTGTTACATAGTTCTTTGTTGCCCAGTCTGATGTCATGCTCTCTTTAATAGCACCATTATCACTTGTTAGATGGATAAATTGATTGTCACCAACATAAATTCCTACATCAGCGATTGTTGTTCCACCGTTATTTGTTGAAAAGAAGACAAGGTCACCTTTTTGCAGATTAGCTTTAAGCACAGCTTGTCCTAAAGTAGATTGATAGCTTGTTAGAGTTGATTTTAAATCAACACCGTATTGCTTATAGACATACTTCGTAAATCCACCTGGTGTAAAAGTCAGAGTACTTTCATCATAGGAATAACCAAATTTTGCTTTTCCGATTAAACTAGTTGCAAAGTTAACGATGTTGTCAGCTTTAGTTGGTGCTGGTTGTTCTGGAACTGGTGTTACTTGTGTATCGTTAATCACACGTCTTGCAGTTATATAATGCTGCTGATAGTAATCAAGCGTGGTAACTCTTGTGTAAACACCATCAGTAGGTGAAGATAGGATTAATCTGTTGTCTCCTGCATAAATACCTACGATTCCAGGATTCGTTGAGCCTGTTGTATAGTTAAAGAAAACAAGGTCGCCTTTTTGTAAATCAGTTTTAGCCACTTGTTTACCAAGCTTAATTTGTTCTTTAATGTTTGTAGTACCTAAAGTAATACCATTTTTCTTAAAGATATAATCCACATAACCGCCAGCTGTAAATGTTAGTGTAGATTCATTGTTTGTTGTTGAATTTATTGTTACTTTTGGTTGGAAGTCAAATGCTGTTGCGACAATTTGATCGCCCTTTGTTGCAGGATTTGCTGATAAAAGACTTGGTAATACGCGTCGTGCACCAACATAGTCATCTCTATAATAATTAGTGCTATCTAAGTCGGAAATTACGACATTTAGCTCGGGATTTGCCATATGAATGATCTTATTATCCCCAATATACATACCTACATGATTTGTAGGGTCGCCATCAGTTGGAGTGCTGTCAAAGAAGACAAGGTCTCCTTTTTGTAATTGGTCTCTTGGCACTGCATATCCTTGTTGAATCATATTGTTTTCATCCCATGTAGCTATATCAACACCATTTTGTTTAAAGATAAAATTAATATAGGTTGCACATGTGAATTCATAAGGATACGTTGTTTTTGTATTACGGCCATATGTTGCTTTTCCAATTAAGTCTTTAGCTGTTGCGATAATTTCATCAGCTTTTGCATCGACAGCTGTTTGATTATTGTAAGGATTTGCAATTTGAGTTGTTGCGGCTGCAACTTTGTGAGTATTCATTGAGATAGTTGGAAGACTTAAACCGCTGAATGTTAGTAGTAAAGCTGTTGTAGTTGTAATAAGTTTCTTTTTCATGAAATGTTTCCTCCTCGTTTCCTGAATTTATTTGTAGAATTCATGATCCTACGGCGGGAACAAAATTCATGTTAACATATAAAACAGATGAGAACATGGTATAAATTCTTCCCACATTACCATTATTTGTTTATTATTGAATTGATTTAATATCGCATGCATGCTTGCCAAAATAAAGATAACCGCTAATTGAACGGTTCAAAAGGTAACCCACCTTTATCCTCACTATCCAGTATTATCAGGCAAAAATCATTGTGGTTTTGTGCATTGAAATCTAAATAACAGTGGCGATAAGGGCCCAAGTGAGGTGCTAAAATTAGTCTTAATTATAATATATATATAAGAGAAAACTAAGCTGAGGTAATGTATATGAATGAGGAATTAATAAAAAACGCCGAACTGTCCTATCGATTGGCAGAGGAGAAGGCGGCCCATTATTTTAAATTACTTCATGAGCAGGTCATTCAAAAGAAATACATTTCTACCCTAACAAATGATTTTCAATCCTGGAAGCACAATCATATTCATCATTCAGTGCTATCCTTTTTTTTAAAAGGAAAGAAGAAACCAGCCACTAGGGAGTACTACAATTATATCTATTGGCTTGATAAAACCGGAAAGTTAGACAATTATTTGAATCGGAGTTTCTCTTATATTTTTCTGCGGGATCTCGGTAAAGTTTTGGACTCAGCCGATACTCACGTAAAGATTGGACGTGTAGTTGAAAGTATAAAAAGTCAGCTAACCCATTATGCTATAGAAGGCAAGAAGGATAATAAAATAGAGACGTTTAGCCTTGCAGGGTTGTATCGGAGGGCTCAGATGGAGGATGTAGAATCCACCATCATTTGGTTGATACACAAACTAAAGACTGTATCCATGATGATTCCAGAGGGGATGGATGCGGAGAATGCTCAGCGAAAGCTAATTAAAATTATCGCTGGAGTGGTGATGCACGAACTTGAAGAGATGGGGAATGATCGATTGCCCGAAGGCCGTGCCGATAAACTTGATAAAGCTATTAGGCTGGGATATTCCTATGGCTTGACATATCCCTTCATTGATGACCTTTTGGACGCCAATATTTTATCAGTTGAGGAGAAGAAACAATATTCCGATTTGATACGTTCAAGCCTAATCACAGGATCTGTACTTGAATTGGGTGAATGGACCGGACCTAATAAGGACTTGATTAGATTTATATATTCCGAGCTTAGAGAAGCCTTTGAATATATTAAGGACAATCAGGGTGCGGAGACAAGAAAACATTTTTTTGAGCAATCCTATATTTTTTTTCATTCTCAAGAGGTGGACCGCGAAAAGGATTTATCATGTCCACATTACAACAATGAGGACCTTTATATTCCAATTATCCTAAAATCCTCTTCTTCAAGATTAATCGCCCGTTCAGTAATCGAGGCCCCTGAGGATGAGGGATTTGAAAGCCGAACATTCTTTTACGGGATATACAACCAGTTGGCCGATGATTTTTCCGATATGTATGATGACATGGAGAACGGCATGGTAACGCCGTATACCTATTATTTGAAATATCATAATCAGCGATTGGATCTTATCAACCCTTTTGAATTATACTGGACGGTCATCTCCCATTTAATCCATAATGTGTATCAGTCTGAGAGAAAGACCTGTGAGGTAATTTTGGATCGTGCAATAAACGGTCTGAAACGATTTAAAGAACGGATGGGTACACAAAAATACAAGGAGATTATGGAGCTATTTGCATCCGGGAACCCAAGTTTTAATTGTGTTATCCAGAATATGGTTCAAAAAGCGGATGATGTGGATTTTTTTGATAAATTGCTTCGTGACCATATCATTACCATTCTAAAGAATGAAAGAAAAGAGCGGGAAGAATTTCTTGATACGATCGAAACCGCACGTACTCAAATTAACACTATCTTGAAGATTCCAAAGGACGAAAATATTTCATTGATGAAAGACCCAATAACTGAAGCTGCAAATTACATTCTCGAAGGTGACGGAAAGCGTTTGAGGCCAATTATGACTTGGGTTATGGCTGTTCATGGGTATGGCTTAAAAAGTACTTCAATCCTGCCATTGTTGCGATCATTGGAATATATGCATTCCGCCTCACTAATCTTTGATGATTTACCATCCCAGGACAATGCGTCTATCCGAAGGGGGCGTTCAACTCTGCATCAGGTGTACAACATGGCAACAGCAGAATTGACTGGGCTATTTCTTACCCAAAAGGCTGTTGAGGAACAAGCATCTCTTGATCTTGAACAGTTTGATTCAAAAGCCGTGCTTACCTTGATTCGATATTCTTCCAAAACGGCAATGGATATGTGCAAGGGGCAAGTGATGGACTTGGACTCGAAAGGAAAATTATTGACACTGGAACAATTGAACTTGATGTGCTATTACAAAACCGGGTTGGGGTTCGAGGCTTCTCTCATCATGCCAGCTATTCTTGCAGGTACAAATGAATTGGAAATCGAAGCTTTGAAAAAATTTGCACAACATGCTGGTATCGCATTTCAGATTAAAGATGATTTACTAGATGTTGAAGGAAACTTAAACTTACTCGGAAAACCAATTGGAAAAGATGCTGAAAATAACAATTCGAATTTTGTATCAATCCTCGGTCAGGAGGGGGCAAAAAAAGCAATGTGGGACCATTATTGTTCAGCGATGGAGGTATTGCAGGAAGTCCCTCGGAATACCACCTTTCTGAAGCATTTATTGAATTATTTAGTAAACCGGGATCATTGAAATACAGGAAACAATGGGGACGGTTCTTGGTGTTTTCCTAATAATTTCCAACAGGGTGCTTTTTTAGTGCAAATTACCAAATATTAGTGAAACAGAAGAACCGTCCCCACTGTTTTACCCACTGTTTTATTTTCCAAGATTATCAATTAAAAATTGTACGGTTTCATACATTTTTTGCCGACTGGCACCTTTGACTAGTACAGTTGTTCCAGGCTCGATGATTTTTAGAAGTTCTCTATGAAGCTCTTTTCTTTTTAATCCATAAAAATGTTTTGCTTGTTCATTTGAAAAGCCGGAGGCTAGTGCCGCTTCGTAAGTGTGACTGGAGTAATTACCGTAAGTGTAGAGGGCATCGATGCCCTTGGTAACGGCATATTTGCCGATTTCACGATGAGCTTCTTCCATTAATACTCCTAATTCTCCCATGCTACCTAGCACCGCGATTTTTTTTTGTTTTCCAACTTCGACAAGAACATCAATAGCGGCTTTCATTGCGGTGGGGTGTGCATGGACCGTGTCATCGATGACAGTAATGTTATTTTTTAGATGATGAACATGGAGGCGGCGCTCTGGTTTTCTAATTGCTCTTAATCCGTTTTTCATTTCCTCGGGGGAAAAACCAAGTTTATCGGTAACGGCAATTGCAAATAGTGCATTATAAATATTATGTTTTCCAATCATTGGAATAAAAAAGTGATGATCGTTTCCATTAAGTGTTATATCAAACTCCATTCCATCCTGGCTATACATAGTATTTCTTGCTTGATAATCGCATGCTGACTCTATTCCAATTCTGGTGATTATTCCATTAAATTTAGAGGTGTGCAATAATTTAGAATTCTGATCGTCTTGATTTATAAATAAAAGCCCTTCCGGATGCATGCCATAAATAACTTCTGATTTTGCAGCTGCCAACTTCTCAACTTTTCCTTCGAAATTACCGATATGTGCTGACCCGACATTTGTAATCACTGCCATATTTGGCTGAATGATGGAACAATGTTCTGCAATTTGTCCGGGAAATCCCATCCCGTATTCAAGGACTACCGCACGGTGAATCGGTCCTATTTCTTCTTTATGTTTAGGTGTGTTAAAAGTAGTATTATAGTAGTCTCTTGATTCAAAAATGAACCACTTTTCTCTTAGAATAGCACTAATCATCGCTTTAACAGTCGTTTTACCAGCAGTGCCTGTAATAGCAATGAGCGGCTTTTTATAAATTTGTTTTATAATATCCATATTTGATACCTTCTTTCAGAAGCGAAACGCAGGGACGGTTCTTGCGTTTTCCTAATATTTGCTAAATGAGGGACTAAGGCGTCTTTGCTCCCTTTTATTGTATGAAGCAAGCCTTCGTATTGAAACAAAAATATGCGGTTTGATTATTATGCCGTCCCTATGTTTAGTGATTTATATCACATATATTTTAATTTTCTATGCTAAGCTAAAGAGGAAATGGTGTGCACTACGAAAGGAGATAAAAGATGCGGATTCCTAATTTTTTATCGGAAGAGGGAAGTATTCTTTATAAAAGTACTGTAGGAAACCAGATTTCACCAAAAATCGCTGAGATTGTCATCAAAAAGGCTGGGGAATTCCTGGATGGAAGGACAAGCAAGGTTTTGGATGTTGCCTGTGGACCTGGAACAGTATCCATCGAACTGGCGAAAAAATATCCTGAAATTCAGATGACGGGAATTGATTCCTCTAGTGCTATGATTAAGCAATGCACGGAGCTTGCTGCTCAGGAAGAATTACAAAATACAACATTTAAGACTATGAAGGCTGAAATAATAGAGTTTCCCGAGCATTCATTTGATTTGGTGGTGTGCAACTTGGCTTTTCCGTTCTTTTCCAACTCGACGGAAACCATGAGAGGCATGCTTAATGTGCTAAAACCAGAAGGAACCATTTTAATTAGTGTTCCCGGTAGAAATACATGGAAGGAATTCTTTTCAATTGGTGAGGAACTATTTGGTGACGTTCCAGTATTTGCGAAACCCTTCTTATCAAAATTTGAGAAGGCAGAATTACTGCCAGACGCCATGGAAGAGGCGGGTTTTGCCGAATTAGAAATCACTCGTCATCTCATTCCTTTTACATTTGAGAGCGGTGCTGAAGTGCTGAATTTCTTTCAAAATTTATTCGAGTTGTTAAATTATGTACCTGATGAAATTAAAACGAATGTTGCAGGAATGATTGATGCTCGTTATCCAGACGGTTTTACGATGCATTACGAAGCTGTGACCGTATTGGGTACATGTTCAAAATAGAAAAACTGCTAGAAGCGAACGAAATTGGAAGGATAGGTGAAGTGCCAAGTGATACTTAGAATAAAACGACGGTTTTTGCTTATCCGACTAGTACTTTCTTTTGTATTGGATTATTGGAAAATTGAGCGCCTGAACAAACGATTATCGGGCAAAGAGCGCGAAAGGGAAGTAAACCGGGTATGTCAGAAGGCGGGAATACGGATGCGGAATACTGCCTTTCGGATGAAAGGAATTATTGTCAAGATTGGCCAATTCTTAAGTATGCGTCGAGATTTGCTGCCACAAGCGTTTATTCAGGAGCTCGCTGACCTGCAGGATGCAATGCCTGCAGAGTCTTTTCAGAAAATCCAGCCGTTTATTGAGCAAGAGCTGAAAAAAAATATTTCTGAGGTATTTCTGGAATTTGATAAGCAGGCGGTTGCTGCAGCATCGCTTGCCCAAGTACATAGAGCTGTATTGAAGGATGGAACGAGGGTTGCTGTAAAAATATTGAGGCCGAAAATGGAGAAATTAGCACAAGCAGATTTAGACACACTTGGCTTAATTGCGAAAGTAACTCAACGTTTTCCAAAGCTCGGTCGAAAAATGAATTTTGTCCAATTGCACCGCGAATTTACTGAGACGATAGGGCGAGAACTGAATGGTTATCGTGAATCGGAACAGCTTCGTCGGTTTGCAAAGATGTTTTCAAATCACCAACAGATTAAGATTCCGAAAGTGTTTGATTCCTACACCACCGCGAGGCTCATTGTCATGGAATATATGGAAGGTGCACGTGTAACAGATGACAAGTTGCTTTTCGAATGTAATATTGACCTGCCTGAAATAGCTAGGACGTTGCTGGATGCTTATGTGCAGCAACTCCTTCTTTATGGTTTCATTCATGTAGACCCGCATCCGGGAAATTTACTGATTCAGCCGGGGAATCGTCTTTGTTTCTTAGATTTTGGGATGGTTACTGAATTGATGGCAGATGAGGTAAGAACGGTAAGAAATCTGTTTCAGAACATTCTCTTTCAAAATATAGATGGCATTTTGTCGGCCTTTCGACATCTGGGTTTTCTTAAACCTGGGATTGATGACAGCCATTTAAAGCCTCTTATCAATCATATGCTGGGACAATTAAGTAAAAGTAATGGGCAGGTGCCGGAACTGAGCGATGTGGTTTCTGGCCTGCAAGCATTTTTACATGACCAATCCATACAACTACAAGCAAAATACATGTTTCTTATCCGTGGGATTGGTATTTTGATTACCACTTTAACTCTATTAGCCCCTCGAAATGATTGGATGAAACTGCTATTTGATATTGTTCCTCCAGTGATGGCGGAGCCTGTACAGGCAAGTGAGGTCTTAAGTTCGAAACATGAATAAAATCATAAAAGCCGTTTTACCATTATGATGGATTAAACGGCTTTTATGGTTTTATTTCCCTGTTAGGATATCATGGGCATTTTTAACAAGAGCTGCATTGCTCATTATGCTATCCGTTGTTTGTTGTCCATTTTCCTCTTTGTTTTTCAAAAATTCATTGATACACTCGTCCGCACGCTCATGTTCATATTCCATAACTGCGATTGGGCCTCCGCTTTTACCAAGATATTTTTCCATCATTCTAAACAGATAGTCTTCTTCTCGAACAGAATGATGTTTAAGATTTACTGCAAATTCCTTTACTTCCTGCTTTAATTGATGAAAAACAGGCTCCCTTTCTTCCGTAGACCCAACTTTATTGCATTATTTTAATATAATAGATTCACTTTGACAAAAATATTGAAAAATTACTTTACCGAAATTTGTTCAAAGCCAATTGTCACCACCGCCGCTGTCCCCCCAATCAGAAGAGTCAAAGTCATTATGATTATCCTGATAATTATTGTCTCCCTGATCAACGTTCGCATCATTCTGCCCGCCATCCCAATCCTCGTATCCACCTTGCTCTCCAAACTGCTCCTGCAATTGGTCAATTTCATGCTCTTGGATGATGTTTTGGTCCATTAATTCACGCATGATTTCGTGGTCTTCTAAATTTTGCAGTGCATTAAATTGATCAAAACCAATTCGCCCCTGATCAAGTAAATAGGTAAGTAAAGCTCCGGCAGCCATTCCTCCCGCAAACGATCCAAATCTTCCAAAGCCCCCTCCCTGGGGACCACTATAATGCCCTCCTTGGTCATAGTACCCTCTTCTTTGATCATAAATTTGCGGCCGGTTTCGTTGGGTAAGTGGCCGAATAATGAAGAAATAGACTAACATAATGATAATGACAATACCAAAAAAAGACATAAATTTTCTCCTTTCCTAGATGAGATATCATCGTATTTGAAGTGCTTCTTTGTTGGTTACTACATTTTACTCTTTATATACAGATAGTATCCCCAACTTTCTGAGGATTCAAGTAGAAGGATGGCATCTGCAAAAGGGGGCGCTTATTTTAGAATTTAATTTGTTAATTTTTAGGGAAACGCTGAGAACCGTCCCCATTGTTTCCCTTCTTGACAGTATCTGTATGTTAGTGTACTATTCGATTAATACACCAATACAATAATACTTTTGGAGGTGAAATGATGGAATTTAATAATAATCTCCCTATCTATATACAAATCATGAATTTACTGAAGACCAAGATGGCCTCTGGAGAATTAAATGGGGGTGATAAGTTGCCATCTGTAAGAGAATTTTCTAAAGAATTAAAAGTTAATCCTAATACAATTCAAAGAGCGTATCAGGAATTGGAGCGGGAAGAGTTTGTTTTTACGCAAAGAGGAATGGGTACGTTTGTAACTGAAAATACCGAGACGATAAAAAACTTAAAAAAAGTCATGGCAACTGAGTTGTTGAATGAATTTTTTGACCAAATGAAAAATCTCGGATTTACATCCAATGAAATAAAGGAATTGATATCAGAATGGCTTAAGGAGGAGCGAGAATGAGCAACCTTATTGAAATAAGTAATCTTACAAAGAAGTATATAAATAAGACAGCATTGGATCATATCAGTTTGAATATTGAAGAAGGAAAAGTGGTCGGCATCCTTGGCCCAAATGGCAGTGGGAAAACGACCCTCATTAAGATATTAACTGGGCTTTTAAGGCAAACAAGCGGTGAAGTTCTCATTGATGGCCACGGTGTCGGAGTTGGCACGAAAGCGATTGTTTCCTATCTGCCTGATCGTAATTTTTTATATAAATGGATGAAGATAGAAGATGCTTGCCAATTTTATAAAGATTTTTATTCCGACTTTGATGAACAGAAGTTTACGGAGTTACTTGATTTTATGAAACTGGAAAAGAACATGAAAATAGATACTCTTTCTAAAGGTATGCATGAGAAATTGAATCTATCTCTTGTTCTGGCAAGAAATGCGAGACTTTATATATTGGATGAGCCAATAGCGGGTGTGGATCCGGTTGCCAGAGATCAAATTTTAAGTGCCATCATCAATAACTTTAATGAAAATAGTTCGATGCTCATTACAACTCACTTGGTAAGGGACATGGAAAATATGTTTGATGATGTAGTCTTTTTAAAGGATGGTCATATCGTTTTAACTGGAAATGCAGAAGAGTTACGGGAAGAAAAAGGAATGCAAATCGATGATATTTATAAAGAAATATTTGGGTAATGGGAGGGAAGAGAAATGGTTAATCTTATGAAATATGAAATCAAAGGCACGTATAAATTTATATTGGGTATTTTAGCACTCGTGCTGATCCTGATTACAAGTTTATATGCCTATGGCAACAGAATGGCAGACGGCGGCTCTATTGGTGGCGGTATTTTTATGAGCCTATCAATGATGATTCTTTTTGGAACAGCTTTGGTCACATTCTTATATATCGTGGGCTCTTTTAGAAAGGAATTATATGAGGATCGAGGATATTTAACATTTACGCTGCCTTTAAAAGGAATTGAAGTAGTCGGCGCAAAATTAATTGTTGCTTTACTTTGGTTTTTCATTTTAGGTATCGTCATTGCCCTTTACAATGTAATCATGGCGTTAAGTTTTACTCCGTTTGAATTGAATGTTTCCGATCTTTTTGCTGCGGTCACTAATGCTGTATCAATTAAAGTTATCCTTTTTATCGCAATCGCTACTGTTTTCAGGGGAGTCTACATGTTGATTCTCATTTACTTTTCAATGGCACTGGGGAAGGTTACCTTTCGTAATAAACGGATCGGCGGGCTATGGTTTATTATTTTCTTAGTATTAAATGGAATACTTTCATCCCTCCAGTTTGGAATAGAGGCATTGTTTCCATTTTATATAGATTTGGAGACCTTTAAAGTAGGTACGCAGGAGTTTGTTAATTCGCATGTTAATTTTATGATTGGAAGTAGTGTTTTTCAAAGCCAAACAGAAGGGGGATTTCCAGTAAATATGATTGCTGGTATCTACAGCATTATCACAACGGTAGCCCTTTTCTTAGGAACGGGATATTTAATCGAAAAGAAAATCGATTTATAAGACAAAAAAAGGCGGGGGTTATAGTTTAAACCTCGCCTTTTACGATGATTTTACCATACAAACTCCCTTGATTTAGCGATATAAAACATTTTGATTGAATACTGTTTAGTTGAGTAATTTTTCACTACATTAGCTTTACCTTTACTTCTCCATCGCCATTACACCAGTTCGGGACAACTGACACATTCCATAAGGTGTTAACTGTTCCACAATGTTATTAATCCTTTCTGTATCTCCAACAGCCTGAATAATCATTGTCTTTGAACCGATGTCTAACATGGTAGCATGAATTCTTTTTACCAGAGAGGAAATTTCTCTAAACCGATTTGGCTCTACATTTATTTTAATAAGTGCCAATTCGCGAATAACCGTTTTTTCCGGTCTGAGGAGTGTTGCTTCATAAACTTCCATTAATTTTTGCAGCTGAAAGATAATCTGATTGGCTTGACTTTCATCACAAGTGGTAATGATGGTGATTCGGGATAAACCAGTTTCTTCAGAGGCCCCAACCGTTATGCTTTCCATATTATATCCACGCCTGGTAAAGAGACTTGTTATTCTTTGCATAACGCCCGGATGATCTTTAACTAATAATGAGATTGTTTTTCGATTTTTCATGATATTTATCCCTCCATCTTCATTTCGTTAAGAGTTGTTCCAGGTAAAACCATTGGTAAGACCTTCTCTCCTTTAGGTATAACGAAGTCAATTAAGACCGGCCCTGGAGTTTCCAACGCTTCTTTCCACACTTTTTGAGCTTCTTCCTTTGTTTGTGCCCGAAATCCTTTCACTCCATATGCTTTTGCCAATTGGACAAAGTCTACACTTCCAGATAAGTCTATATGGCTATAACGTTCATCGTATACAAATTCCTGCCATTGCCGTACCATGCCCAGCGCTTGATTATTGATGATGACCACTTTTACCGGGATGTTATGAATCGCGCAAATAGCTAATTCCTGGGCACACATTTGCATTCCGCCATCCCCATTAATGGAAATAACCAAACGATCAGGCTTTCCAATTTGTGCTCCAATAGCGGCAGGCAAACCAAACCCCATTGTACCTAAGCCTCCTGAAGTAATGATTGAGCGCGGGTGATTGAATTTATAAAATTGAGCTGTCCACATTTGATGCTGCCCTACATCCGTAGTGATAATGGCTTCCCCACCCGTTGTTTCGTTAATCATTTCAATCACATACTGTGGCTTTAGTACCTGATCACCATCTTGATATTTCAACGGAAACTTCTGTTTGTTTTCTTTGATTTGATTGATCCATTTAGCCGATTGTGCAGACTTGGCTGTTTTGTTAGCTAATGTTAACACTGTCTTTATATCACCAACACAAGGGAATTCGGTTTTAATGTTTTTTTCGATTTCAGCTCTGTCGATGTCGATGTGGGCAATTTTTGCGTTCGGCGCAAACCCATCCAATCTCATCGTTACCCGATCATCAAAGCGGGCACCAATACTAATCAACAAATCACTATTTTGTATTGCCAAATTTGCTGTATACGTTCCGTGCATACCAGGCATTCCCATCCATAACGGGTGGGCACTTGGAAATCCGCCTAATCCAAGAAGGGTAGTTGCAACAGGAATTTGTGTTTTATTGACAAATTCTATAAGTTCCTCATGAGCCCCGGAATGAACGATGCCAGCACCAGCAATTATTACAGGACGTTTAGCCTCTTCGATTGCTTTCAGCAAATTTTCAACCTGTGGCCTGTCAGGATGAGGGTTAGGCTGATAGCCGCGAATTTCAATTTCCATTGGATATTGAAAGGTCGTTTTGCTAGATGAAACATCCTTTGGAATGTCGATCAACACAGGTCCTTTTCTGCCAGTGGATGCGATATAAAATGCCTCACGAATGATTCTTGGAAGGTCCTCAACATCCCGAACCTGATAGCTGTGTTTGGTAATAGGCATCGTGATTCCAATAATATCTGCTTCCTGGAAAGCATCACTACCGATTGCAGAAGTCGCAACATTACCGGTGATAATAATCATTGGAACTGAGTCCATATAAGCTGTTGCAATTCCTGTCACGAGATTGGTTGCACCTGGACCCGATGTAGCAAGACAAACACCAGGCTTGCCCGTTGCCCTTGCATAGCCATCTGCTGCATGAATCGCCCCTTGCTCATGACGTGTTAAAACATGATTAAAATCTTTGTTTTCATGCATTGCATCATAAATGTATAATACAGCTCCCCCGGGATAACCGAAGACACAATCTATTCCTTCTAATAGCAGGGAACGAAGTAAAATTTCAGAACCGTTTATGCAATCAGGTTGTAACAACTTTTTACGATACTCATTTTTGAATAAAATCATTGTGCTTTCATTGCTCATTAGTCATCATCCTCCCAAATATTACGATTGAAATTACCCCAAAAACAAAAAACCTCTTACGTCCAAATACGCAGGAATATTGCGTATATCGGGACGAAAGAGGTTGACTTCCATGGTACCACCCTGATTTGTTACATGCCTCACAGCATATAACCTCAGCAGGTTTCAAATTTTGAAACCTATGACACACTAACGGGTGCTTTCCGGTATTCCTTACTATTCATGAGTATTATTCAGGAATACAGCTCAGAGGCGACAGCGAAACTGGGGATTATGGCAAAGGTTCCAGCAAATCCTTTGCTCTCTGTACATAAGAGCCCGGTTTCTTAATCCTCTTCATTGCTTAATGCTTATTATTAAGATTATTTAATCGAAAGATATTAAATTAAAAAAACCTCTTTCATCTCCATACACGCAGGAATTTCGTGTATAGGGACGAAAGAGGTTGACTTCCGTGGTACCACCCTGATTTGTTACATGCCTCACAGCATATAACCTCACCAAGTTTCAGACTTTTGAAACCTATGACACAATAACGAGTGCCTTCCGTTATTCCTTACTATTCATGAGTATTATTCAGGAATACAGCTCAGAGGCGACAGCGAAATTATGGATTATGGCAAAGGTTCCAGCAAATCCTCTGCTCTCTGTACATAAGAGCCTAATTTCTTAATCCTCTTCATAGCTTAGAATATCAACTTGTTTTGAATTTTATAATAATTCTGTGAACTTGTCAAGATTTCGTAACCCAAAATATATCAGACTAGGTGGGGGAAAGGGAACTATTATTTGTAAAGCTAAATAAAATAACATGTTTGTTGAAATCTTACCTTCCCTTTGTATCTACTTCTCTTGTCACTAGTCCTTCTATTATTTTGTTTTGCAATAAGTATTTTCCATGTAGTAAATAATAAACGCCAATCCCTACTAGGACAAGGAAGGTGCTATAAAAGTATAATGAACCATATCCTATTTTTACTGTTGCGAGACCGAATAAAAAAGAACCAATTCCAAATCCAAAATCAAATATTGATAGGAAAGTAGCCGTAGCTAAGGCTCTTTTTTCAGTTGGTGCAATTTGAATAGCAATGGTTTGAAGACTTGGAAAAATGGTTCCCCAACCTAAACCAATAAGAGCGGCTGAAACGAGAAATAATAGTGATGATGTTGAAACGCTGAGTAAATATGTTCCAAAGGCAAAAAGTAAAATTGCTGGATAGATTATTTTATTAGCTCCGTATAAATCAAACCATTTCCCGGTAAACGGTCTGGAAATTAAAAGGACAATAGCATACACTACAAAGAAATAACTAGCAGCTTCAATTAAACCAATTTCCTCGGCATATATAGATACAAAGGAAACAATCGAAGAATAAGCCAGTCCAAAAAATGCAGAAACCAATGAAATAGGAAGGGCTGAAACCTCAAATAATGACTTAACCCCTTTATTTTCCTTTAATTCATTCGTAATAGTTTGTGTAACTAATTTTTTTGGAATTCGAACGAAAAATCCAGCAATAAGGGCAAATATGGCTAATAAAGCATTAATAAGGAACATTGTATTTGTTCCACTATGTTGCATAATAGTTAACCCTAAAAATGGCCCAATTACCATACCGAGATTGAGTGTTAAACCATAATAGCCCATCCCTTCCCCTTTTCGGGATTCAGGGATAAGATCAGCTACGATGGCTCCAGTAGCTGTAGTTGCCATTCCGAATCCAATTCCATTGAAAAAGCGAAGTATAATCAGTGTTGGAACGGATTGTGTTACGAAATAAAAAAAGGATGAAACACAAACAATTAAGAAGGCAATCAAAAATACCGGATACTTCCCAATCTTTTCTATCCATTTTCCTGCAAACGGGCGGGTAATGATAGCTGCAATTAAAAAAATTGTAACAATAAGCCCAGCATCTGATTCATTCCCTTTCAGTCCTTGTAATGTATATATCGGTAAAGTGACTAGTAAAAAGTAAAATGTCGTGAACGCAAGAAAATTAGCAATTAGAATACCTATAAAATCTTTTGTCCATAATTTTGGCTTTAGCAATATATCCCCTCCAATATTCACTTACTATTAAAAATATAAAAAATTAAATATTGCTGTTAGCCATAATATCATGTATAAATTTATATGAAAAATATTAATAAAGTTAGTTTTATATATTTTATTCATATATATCGGAGGATAAAAGTGGACATAAGACAATTACGCTATTTTATTGCTATCGCTGAAGAAGGCCAAATCACTCAGGCAGCTAAAAAGTTAAATATGGCACAGCCCCCTTTAAGCCAGCAGCTTCAGCTGATGGAAGAAGAGCTTGGAGTAAAATTAGTTGAACGAAAAAGAAACGGAAAAAGGATGGAACTTACGGAAGCGGGGAGGGTTCTTTACGAAAAGGCTCAAAGGGTTTTACATTTATTTAGCGAATCAATAAAGGAAGTAAAAGAGATTGGTGAGGGTTTGCAAGGAACGTTATCAATTGGTGTCGTACCATCCTGTGTTTCCTATCTCCCCAATAGAATTCAAAGTTTCAAACAAAGGTATCCTATGGTTTCATTTAAAATATGGGGAGGGGATCCATATGAAATTAGAGAACACTTAGAATCCCGTAAAATTGAGATAGCAATTGTTCGTTATCCCTTGGAGATGAACGGACTTTCGATGCTTCAATTAAAAAAAGAGCCTTTTGTATTTGTAGTTCCAAAAGATTGGAAAGCATTTTCCTTGAGAGAAAAAATTTCGATGATCGATATAAAAGATATTCCATTACTATTAACTCATAGAAAGAAAGGAGAAGGGGTATACGAAAGAATCATAGAAGAGTGTATCCATTTTTCATTTAACCCAACTGTGCTATGCGAATGTCCGGATGTGAATATCCTACTTTATTTAGTAGCTTCTGGTATCGGCGCAAGTATCCTCCCCAAATCAGCCATTTCGGCATTTTTAAGTGAGGATGTAAATGTATTGGAGATTACTGATTCCTCTCTCCAGTCGGAAATAGCACTAATTTGGCTGGAAAATCGCTATATTTCAAAAGCTGCTCGGAGTTTTATTGAAGGTTTTAATTAAACTTGGATTCAGTTTATCATCATTAAGATTTGATATAAATATTGACCGTATATTTATCTGAATATTAGGAAAATGATAGAACCATCCCCATGTTATTTTCTTCCTAAATCTGTTAAAATTAAAATAAGTCAAAATATAATTACATAGACATATTGAATTGGGGGAGGGGTAAAAATGAGGGTTACAATTAAAGAAACAGAAAAAGACGGCAATATTTCATTACAAGAAAGCGGCGGCTTTGCCATTGTTACGATTAATCGACCGGATTTGAAAAATGCTTTAACAAATAGAATGTGGGTTGACCTAAAAGCGGTTGGAAAGAGGATCACACAAAATCCGAAGAATAGAGTTGTGATTTTACGAGGAAAGAAAAAACTTTTTACATCTGGATCAGATCTGAAACAATTTAATAATCTATCGATTGAGGAAGCGAATGATGCGTTTCGAATGATGGAAGAAGCCATTTCCACCTTTGAAAGAATTCCACTACCAACGATTGGTGTTATTAATGGTCCTGCTATGGGTGCAGGTTTCCAACTTGCCTTATCCTGTGATATTCGAGTTGGAACACCAAATACTTTAATGGGGATGCCAGTTGGAAGATTAGGGATTACATTAAACCAACCCTTTGCGAGAAGAATTGCAGATTTAATTGGAAAAAGCAGAACAATGGATCTTGTTTACACGGGCAGGCTCTTAAAGCCGCAGGAATGCTATGATTTAGGACTTATAAATTATTTATTGGACAACGAAACGGATGTAAACCACTATGCGATTCGTTTAGGAAAAAAGATTATGGAGCAATCTCCAGCCTCTCTTTTAGCTGTTAAAAAGGCTGTTTCTTTTAATAATCCGACCGTTTCGATTCCATGGGAAACAGGTCTTGATTCATGCGTTGATCCTTATGATTTCCCAGAAGGTGTACGTTCCTTCGTTGAAAAAAGAAAACCTAATTTTAAGGGGATTTGATAAAAATCCATTTTAGTAGAGACATAGATAAAGGACAACTAACCCTAATTATGTTTGAGGATTGGCTGTCCTTTTTGTTTTGTTGGTCATATTTCAATCTTAATAGCTGCTAACTGTATATGAATGGCATACATTTCGATTTCAAAATAAGTGAGCAATGCCACATTAATTTTTCGTTGAATTTCTTCTAAAAGTTCAACGATATTCTGTTCAAGGGAGCAGTTCAGTTCGATTGCGATTGTTATACTTTGAAAAGTATTGAAATCGTAGTCGAGAATTTTTGCGTCCCTGACGCAGCTAATTTTTTTACAAGTGTGTGTGATGATTTCTTTATACACATTTTCATCAATCGTAATAGTCCCTGTCGTAAAATGCGGCTGGATGACTGTTTCTTCGCCAATATAATTTGATTGTTTGGAGAAAAGTTTTTTGCCTTTTTGGATGATTTTTTTTAACTTATTCTGCTCCACTTGCATATAAGGAATCGGAATTACATGTTTCCCTTGTGTATTACGCATATAGCGTGCCATATTGATTTCTTTATTTGTACGAATTTCCGAAACATCAATATATTGATCAATATGCCCCACCATCAATTTTTGCGCGATTAAGTCAACCATTTTGACAGAGGTACCAACAATTAAGAGTTTGTCAATGGCTGTCATTCTAATAACATTCATCACTTCTTGGCGGTGATCTTCGTAAAAAAATGTTGCCCGTTTAACAGCCTTTATTGCATTATTTTCATACTTAGCGGAGGTGCCCGCAATCTTTCGGCCATTTACAATTAAAATTCCATCATCAATTATGGCTGGAATGTCATGTTCATAACAGTAATGTAAAACGCTTGTACTTTTACCGGTACCGCTTTTCCCCACTAATGCGTAAACCTTCAAATAAATATTCCTCCCTTCAAACTTTTAGCTCAAGAAAAGTTCCAATTACTCTAATTATAAGTGAAATTAGCGATTAGTGAAAATAGAAGCGATCTTAATGATGATATATCCAATGATTAACACTAATATACTTAAAGAAAAGAGTAGCGTATTAATAGCATTTTCATGATTGATAATAATTACTCTAAGCATAGCTGTTATTCCGATATACATGAAGTAACGTAGTGGAAAATGATAATGTTCTTTGAAGTACTTTACAATTAATGCTATGAACTCAAAGTATAGGAAAAATATTAATATTTTTTCAAAAAATTCACCGAAGGATGCTTCATTTACTGAAATAAGGAAAATAAAAAAATCTTTTAGTTCCAAAACCATAAGAGACGCTAATACAAAAGCTAATAGAATTAGGGATACATTTAAAATAAATTGCAATACTAAAACGATTGGTTCCTTTGACATTACTAGTTTCTTTACCTTTTCCATAAAAAACCTCATTTCATCATTTTTTCTGACTTTAGGATAAGGTTTGGATGTTAACCAGTAATGAAAAAATAATTAATAAATTGTAAATAAACACCGTTAGTATAAATATACTAAAACTTAACGCCTATAAAAATTTAAACTTTCTTAATGTTTTAAATATAGCGGATTAACAAATCTTTTCTATTATGAAGTAGAACGTTAGATTCTATTTTATTTTGGAGGTAGTTACACAAATGAAGAAGAGAAAGGTAATGGTTCCTTTATTAAGTGTGGCAATTTTATTTCCTACAGCGGCGAATATATATGCGGAAGCTCAAAAGTCTGCTTCAGTAAAATCAGTCGAGATTATAGGAATGGAAGAGCCAAAAAATAAATAATAGGTAAGTAGTTACTAAGGATTGAACTCTAAATTGAACAGAGTTCAATCCTTTTTATTTTTCATTCTTAACAAAAAAAAGATTCAACATTTACAATCACTTAATATTTGAATGGTAAAATTTTCATCAATTAGATGGGGATTTTAATTAAATGGGGGATTAACATTGAAAAAAGTGTTTAATCGGTTAAGTTTGCAAAGTAGACTTCTTCTTATTTTTATTACAATATTTGTTGTATCGATTAATATCTTTGGATTTACTTTTTTTAGTATAGCGAAAAATACAACGATTCAAATAACAGAGAATCGTTTAGTTCGTGAAGTTGAGATTATGTCCTATATTGTAAAGAATTTAAAATTTGTATATATAAGTGATAATGATTACTTTTTACAACAAGTAGAAATGAGTGTTCGTGATCAGCAACGTCAGTTAAAAAAGGATGGAATAAGTTCAGAAATTTTCTATATTCAAGATGAAAAAGTAACTCCTTTTCATGTAAGTCGTAAAGCAAAGATAACCTTCCCAATTTCATTGGTAAACAAAATAAATAAAATGGATAATGGCGTATTTCATTATCATCTTGCAGGGGAGGATTATACTATTTCGGTTCAAAAGATTAATGAAATCAGTGGGAATTACGTTTTGTTGGTGCCTACGCAATCATTTTTAGGACCAGTGAATCAAATGCATACTTTTATGATCGCATTAGTCATTGTCTCCTTACTTATCTCTACATTCCTGATTATCTTATTTGTTAGAAGTATTACGAAACCACTGAAAAAATTGCAGGAGACGATGAGAGACGTACGTGAAGGAAATTTAAATAAAACTAGTTCAGTGAAAACGACAATTCCAGAAATTATTTCTTTGAATAAAAGTTTTAATATGATGGTTGATCAAATGAGATCGGTCATTCATGAATTAAATCAAACGACAACAGAGCTGGAGAGTACCGGTGAACATTTAAGTCATTCATCTAAGGAAGCATTGGTATTTAGTCATAAATTAATCCAAGATATTAATGTTGTGAAAACAGCAGCAGAACAAACAGCGATTAGCTCGGAGAATAGTGTAGATGAATTTAACAACATAAAAGATAAAATTGAATTGCTTATCTCCAATATGGATAAGGTTTCCATTAGTTCTGAAGATATGAATCATTCTGCCCAAGGGGGCGAGCAAAATATGAAGGAATTAATAGAAACGATCAATTTATTTGAAGCGGATTTTGAGTATATGACTGAAACAATCAAGCAGGTAAAAAGTCATTCCTTCTCTATTGCTAATTTAGTAGGCTTGATTCAAGGCGTTGCGGACCAGACGAAACTACTATCACTAAATGCTGCGATTGAAGCAGCAAGAGCTGGTGAAGCGGGCAAAGGCTTTGCTGTTGTGGCTAATGAAGTACGTAAGCTTGCGGAACAATCGACAACAGCAGCTGAAGAAATCACCCAATCGATCTCCAATATGGAAGAGGTTACATTGCAGGCTACACATGAGTTTGATCGAATTCTTTTAAAGATAAAGGAAACTTTGACTATTGCAAGTTTATCAAAAGTATCCTTTGATGAACTAATGAATGAAATTAGTACAGTCATTGTAAAAATAGAAAATATGCAAGGAGAACTCACTGACCTTCAAAAAATTTTACCTGAGCTTGAACAAACAACAATTGGGATTGTCTCAGTATCGCAAGAGACCCTCTCGAGTTCAGAACAGATGCTTGCTACAAGTGACGGCCAAATGAATCAGATGGAGAGAACACATCAAATTGGCTTATTGTTAAAAGATTTATCGTATTCGTTGTCCTCTAAAACAAAAAGATTTAATGTTGATTAAGTTCTCCTTTCGAATTTACAAGAAATTTACATTTCATAAAAACTAACTTAACAGTAAAGTGTTACATTTTTATTAGTATATACTTACTGGAGGGTCCCATGGTCAAAAAAGTATTAGTCGTGGATGATGAACAAACGATTATTACATTACTGCAATACAATCTACAGAAGGCAGGATTTGAAGTAATTACTGCCGAAGATGGTGAGGCAGGAATGAAGAAAGCGATGGAGGAACATCCAGAAATAATTGTACTGGATTTAATGTTACCAAAAATGGATGGAATTGAAGTTTGCAAAAGGCTGCGGCAGCAAAACGTAATGATTCCAATCATAATGCTAACAGCCAAAGACGATGAGTTTGACAAAATATTAGGTCTTGAGCTTGGTGCTGACGATTATATGTCTAAACCTTTTAGCCCTAGAGAGGTTGTGGCACGAGTAAAGGCAATTTTAAGACGAAAGCAGCTCACAATCGATAAAGAAATTGAAGAAATTGTAAAAGAGGATGAAATTGAAATAGGCGATTTAAATATATTACCTGAACGGTATGAAGCCTATATTTGCGAGCAAAGACTTGAGCTTACACCAAAGGAATTCGAACTGCTTGTCTATCTTGCGCAGAACAAAGGCCGTGTATTTACTAGAGACCAGCTACTAAATGCCATTTGGAACTATGAGTTTGCTAGTGATACCAGAATAGTAGATGTTCATATAAGTCACCTTAGGGAAAAGATTGAAAGTGATTCAAGGAGACCTATATATATTAAAACAATTCGCGGTGTAGGGTATAAGTTTGAGAAATAGTTACAGCTAGGAATAGACCATTTTCATAAGTGGTCTATTCCTTTTTTATGTACAATAAAATTCAACGCTAAATTTAACCGAATTTTCACTATTGTGATAAAATTATTTTATAAATAGATTTGGGGGTAGAACAATGAAAAGAAATAAATTAGTAGTTGTAGGTGTGGGTCATGTTGGCTCTTATGTTCTAGCAGATGCTATGAAATTAGGACTGTTTGCGGAAATAGCTGTTATTGATATAAATAAGGAGGTTGCATATGGTGAAGCTCTTGACCAAGAGCATGCAACGGCTCTTACCTATATGTCAAATACAACAGTCCGTGCTGGAGATTATTCAGAATGTGCGGATGCAGATATAATTATTTGCGCTGCAGGTCCAAGCGTGATACCAAGTGACAAAGATGCGATGCCGGACAGGGCACAATTAGCTGTGATCAATGCAGAGGTTATTCGTGAAGTCATGACTGGCATTACGAAATATACGAAAGATGCAATCATTATTTTCATAACTAATCCTTTAGATACTATGGTGTACATTGCAGAAAATGAGTTTGGCTATCCGAAGGGACGTGTATTTGGAACAGGAACGATGCTTGATTCAGCACGTCTTCGCAAAGTTGTTGCTACTAATTATAATATCGACCCGAAAAGTGTCACAGGTTATATGATGGGAGAACATGGGCATACAGCGTTCCCGGTATTAAGCCGCTTAAATGTACAAGGATTTGGTGAAAAAGAATTAGACCAAGTCTTTCAAGGAAAAGAACCATTAAGCAGGGAAGGTATTAAAAAGCAGGTTGTAAAGGCAGCCTTTGATGTGTTAAATGGAAAAGGTTGGACAAACGCTGGTGTTGCCCAAGCTGCAGTTACACTAGCAAAGGCAGTTATGTTGGATGAACGTAGTGTATATCCAGTTTCCACAACATTACACGGACAATATGGATACGACGGGGATGTTGCATTAAGTATGCCTTGTATTATCGGAAGAAATGGAGTAGAACAACAATTGGAAATCGCTCTTGATGCAGAGGAACTTGAATGGCTGCATCAATCCGCTGAATATATAAAAGAAGCGATGAAAGTCGCAAAGACAGGTAAGAATTCTTAATAAAAGGATGTATTCAAAAATTATTCCATCGGCAGTAAAGTCATATTCCTTCCCGTTTTCCTATATATTTAGATAAGTTTACTTCTAAGTATAAGGGAGGATGACTTATGCAATTTTATTATGGACAACAAATGCCGCTCAGGGTTTTGGATGAAGCAGAGTTTTGGAAGGATCAAGAAAAAGAACATACGATTGTTATTCGTGTGGCTCTTGGCAATTTAGAAAAAAAATATGTAGATGCATTAAAAGAATGGGAGCAAGCACTTACAAAAACTCATCAAACAGTTGTTAGTTACGTAGAAACGGTGAATCGGAGTCAATACGTATATGAGCAACTTCAACAGCAGGTCATGCAGCTTGTGACCCACTGTCTAAACGAGAGTACGCAATTTATTGAGCTGGTCCGTCAGATTAAAATATATAGTGCCGCAGCCAAGGATAATACAATAGCTACAACTATACTTGATCACATCATAAGAGAGTCAGAATACTTTATCGGTATATCAAGGACCATTTTATATAGTAATCCTCAAGGTTGGAAATAACGGTATAAGCAAAGAGAAAATATGAAGGTAACAGATATTTTTGGACCTGTTGCCTTCACTTTTATGGACCATATTATTTCTATTCTTACTCACTTCCCAGTTAAAATACCCATAAATTCTTCACCGGATATCGTTTCTTTTTCAATGAGGTACTTCGTCAATTCATGTAATTTTTCTTTATTATTTTCTAGTATTTGGATCGCTTTTTGATGGCAGGCCTTGATTATCTTTAAAACCTCATTATCAATTTTTGAGGCCGTTTCCGCAGAAACTAGGAGTGTAGTGTCCCCTCCCAAATAGGGATTATTTACTGTTTCAAGCGCCATCATATCAAATTCATTACTCATCCCAAACCTTGTTACCATCGATCTTGCAATCTTTGTTGCTTGCTCAATATCATTGGAGGCACCAGATGTAATTCGATTAAAAATAATTTCTTCAGCAGCACGGCCACCCATAAAGGTAGTGATTTTGTCTATAGCTTGTTCCTTTGACATTAAAATTGTTTCATGTTCATCCACTTGCATCGTATATCCTAATGCACCAGAGGTTCTTGGAATAATCGTGATTTTATGAACGGGTGCAGAATGGCTCTGTTTGGCGGCAACTAAAGCATGTCCTATTTCATGATAGGCAATTGTTAATTTATCTTTCATTGAAATAACGGCATTTTTACGTTGGTATCCGGCGATTACCACCTCTACAGATTCTTCTAAATCATTTTGGATTACTTTATCGCGGCCTAATCTTACTGCTCTTAATGCAGCCTCGTTAACAATATTCGCCAAGTCAGCCCCCGACGCACCTGAGGTAGCTCTTGCAATTACATTAAAGTCAATGTCGTCAGCCATCTGCACATGCTCAGCATGTACTTTTAAAATAGCTTCACGGCCGGCAAGATCAGGTAATTCAACTGGAACTCTACGATCAAAACGACCTGGTCTAAGAAGTGCTTTATCAAGTGTTTCCGGTCTATTGGTTGCTGCTAATATGACAACACCTTTATCTGCATCGAAACCATCCATTTCTGTTAAGAGCTGATTTAATGTTTGTTCACGTTCATCATTTCCGCCAACCATTCCAGAATTACGGCTTTTTCCGATGGCATCTATTTCGTCGATAAAGACAATACAAGGGGCCTTTTCCTGGGCTTGTTTAAATAAGTCCCTTACCCTTGCTGCTCCCATGCCTACAAACATTTCAACAAATTCGGAGCCTGAAATAGAGAAGAACGGAACCTTGGATTCCCCTGCAACTGCTTTTGCTAGAAGGGTTTTACCCGTTCCGGGAGGACCTACTAAAAGAGCTCCTTTAGGAATGCTTGCTCCAATTTTTTTGTATTTATCAGGGTTATGAAGATAATCAACGATTTCCTGCAACGCCTCTTTTGCCTCATCCTGTCCTGCCACATCAGCAAAGGTTATGCCAGTTTGTGCTTCAACATATACCTTCACATTACTTTTTCCAAAAGATAAGGCGTTTCCACCACCTAATCTATTTTGCAATTTTTTCATAAAAAATTGACCAATTGCAATAAAGATGAGAAGTGGAAGAATCCATGACATTAAGAAAGAGACTAATGGCGATGTTTCCCTTGGAATCACCTTTGTAAATTCAACGTTTGCAGCATGTAACCGATCCACTAATTTCGGATCATCAACAAGTCCGGTTCTGTATGCCTTAACTTTATTCGTATCAACTGGCGTAAACATAATAAGGTTGTCCTCTATTTCGACTTGAGCTACTTTCCCCTCTTCCACCATTGTAAGGAATGTTCCATAATCAACGTCTTTCACAGATAGATTAAAAATGGCTGGGAAAATAAAAGTGTTTAAAAGCAATATAACGAGTAGGATTACCACGTAATAGTAGATTAGGGGCTTTTTGGGTGGTTTTATTGCTTTCATAAATAGTCCTCCATACTAGTTCTAAATTAAAAACACATATAGTTTTTCCCTAAGAGGGTTAATTATCCATTTGAATAATTGAATGGAATAAACGGCGCGAGCATAATGTTAGAAAAAATTTCCCATAATAATATAATGTGATTTGGAAGTATTAAGGGTAAAACCTATAAAAGAAGATTGAAAAAGGAGGAGATTAACATGTTCAAGAGTGGTGCTCTAACGATTATAGTAGATGATTTAAAAAAAGCTGAACAGTTTTATGTGGAAACCCTTGGATTTAAAGTGCAATTTCAGGTAG
The DNA here is from genome assembly GCF_054301215.1 of Schinkia acidoalkalinis. Next base: position 1,402,391 of record NZ_CP182573.1, on the reverse strand, counting down.
AAGGGCATTTGGTGCATGTCGAAGCACCAGGATTGTCGATTGGGCTGCTTCATCCTCGTGAAGGACAAGATTCTCACCCGGGAAAATCAGGAAGTGTACAAATTGCATTGGAAGTGCAAGAACTTGAGTCAGCAATCGAGTTGCTAAAATCTCGAGGTGTTGAATTCCAGCCTATTATGGAGGAAAAAAACACCCGACTTGCGTATTTCAGTGATCCTGAAGGTAATCCCCTTTACTTGATCGAACTGAAACTGTAAAGTAAACGTCAACCTAGGTGCTTAATGTATAAGCAGTGCTGGGTCAAACTAGACGAGTACATTTCTAAACATAGTGCATAGGATAATTCTATAAAACTATAGAAGGGATTGAAAAAAATGCACTATGTTCCTTTTGTATATCCATATCAAGCTCCTTATTATTTGAATGTACCTATCTATGATTATGGCAGACAGTCAAATTATTGGATGACTCCATATGAGATAGAACAAGCGAATCGAATGTTTTCTATGCAACCACTAAAGAATAAAAATCCTATTGAAATCAATGATTACGGACCTAAACCGTTTGTAGTTGATATCAACGCAGCTTCAAAGCAAAATAAAACCTATCGTACTGCTTTATGGACAGGAAATCATCTGCAAGTGACATTGATGAGTATAAATGTTGGTGGTGACATTGGTTTGGAAGTGCATCCTAATGTTGATCAATTCTTGCGTATTGAACAGGGGCAAGGGATTGTTCAGATGGGCAGGAGTAAAAATAATGTAAACTTTGAAAGGAAAGTGCGTGATGACACTGCCATTATGATACCAGCTGGTACGTGGCACAATGTAATCAACACAGGAAGAACCTCCTTAAAGTTATATTCTATTTACGCACCGCCTCAACATCCACATGGTACAGTACATGTAACAAAAGCTGATGCAATGGTAGCTGAATAATACGTTTGTTTAGTAATCCCCACTTGTTAAGTTGGGGATTTAATTTTTAATCTGGGTATGCTAATAATTTTAAATATTGTTACAATTTGGTATAGTGGTTATACAAAATAGAAAAAATCTGATTGTAAAATCAGCTGAAATGGAGGCCTAATATGAAAATTATTTCAATTTGTCCAAGTAATACGGAATTTATAGCATACCTTGGTTTAACATCCTCGTTAGTAGGCGTCGATAACTGCTCCGATTGGCCTGAGCAAGTCAATTCATTGCCGAGGTTAGGCCCTGATTTACACATTGATATGGATAAAGTTGAAGAACTCAAACCCGATTTAGTCTTAGCTTCCCTTTCGGTGCCGGGAATGGAACGGAATATCAAAGAGCTAGATAAGAGAAACATTCCATACGTGATTGTTCCTAACCCAAAAACCTTAACGGAAGTGGGAGAATGTATCCTGTTTGTTGGACAAGTGACGAATACACTCGATAAAGCTAAACGGTTATATGAGAAATATAATCTTCTTCTAGAAAGCTACCAACTTCTTTCCGAGCGGGTTGAAAAGCCGCAAACATTATTTTGGGAATGGTGGGCTAAACCCATATTTACGCCTGGTGCTGATAATTGGTTAACAGAAATTAGTAGACTTGCAGGTGGAATTAACATTTTTGAGGATAAACCACAGCCAAGCATTCAAACAGAGTGGGAGGAAGTTAAAAAAAGAAACCCTGATGTAATGTGCATTGTATGGGTAGGTGTTCAGAAGGAAAGGATTAATCCAAAGGTTATATTGAATCGTTTAGAATCTAGGCAAATAAATGCTATAAAAAATAATCGATTATATATTTTAGATGAACCTTTATTTTGTAGACCTTCACCTCGACTACTACTAGGCTTAAATAAGATCGCCAATATTCTTCACCCAGATATTTATCCGCATTTTAACGAAAATAAGGATCTATTAATGGATGATGAAAATGAATAATAAATTTAATGTCGAAATATAAAAAACTAGTTGAACTGTTGTCGTATTTTTGGTATTATTAAATTCTGGCGTTGGAAAGGCGCTAAAAAAACTTTTGAAAAAAGTTGTTGACTTCTACGAAAGTAGATGTTAAGATAATAAATGTTGCTGAAACACAGCGAAGAAAAACGAAATGATCTTTGAAAACTAAACAAAATGTCAAGCGTGCAAATAAAGTTGAACATTAAGTTCAACACCAAGTCAGTTTTTGAAGAGTTAAGGTTCATCGGCTAAAACCGTCACATCCTGTGACAATGCCGATGTTAGCACATCCATGTGCGTCAAACACTTTTTGGAGAGTTTGATCCTGGCTCAGGACGAACGCTGGCGGCGTGCCTAATACATGCAAGTCGAGCGGATGACGAGGAGCTTGCTCCTCTGATTCAGCGGCGGACGGGTGAGTAACACGTGGGCAACCTGCCTGTAAGACTGGGATAACTTCGGGAAACCGGAGCTAATACCGGATAACTCATGAGACCACATGGTCTTATGATAAAAGATGGTTTCGGCTATCACTTACAGATGGGCCCGCGGCGCATTAGCTAGTTGGTGAGGTAACGGCTCACCAAGGCGACGATGCGTAGCCGACCTGAGAGGGTGATCGGCCACACTGGGACTGAGACACGGCCCAGACTCCTACGGGAGGCAGCAGTAGGGAATCTTCCGCAATGGACGAAAGTCTGACGGAGCAACGCCGCGTGAGCGATGAAGGCCTTCGGGTCGTAAAGCTCTGTTGTTAGGGAAGAACAAGTATCAGTTAACTGCTGGTACCTTGACGGTACCTAACGAGAAAGCCACGGCTAACTACGTGCCAGCAGCCGCGGTAATACGTAGGTGGCAAGCGTTGTCCGGATTTATTGGGCGTAAAGCGCGCGCAGGCGGTTCTTTAAGTCTGATGTGAAAGCCCCCGGCTCAACCGGGGAGGGTCATTGGAAACTGGGGAACTTGAGTGCAGAAGAGAAGAGCGGAATTCCACGTGTAGCGGTGAAATGCGTAGAGATGTGGAGGAACACCAGTGGCGAAGGCGGCTCTTTGGTCTGTAACTGACGCTGAGGCGCGAAAGCGTGGGGAGCAAACAGGATTAGATACCCTGGTAGTCCACGCCGTAAACGATGAGTGCTAAGTGTTGGAGGGTTTCCGCCCTTCAGTGCTGCAGCTAACGCATTAAGCACTCCGCCTGGGGAGTACGGTCGCAAGACTGAAACTCAAAGGAATTGACGGGGGCCCGCACAAGCGGTGGAGCATGTGGTTTAATTCGAAGCAACGCGAAGAACCTTACCAGGTCTTGACATCCTCTGACAATCCTAGAGATAGGACTTCCCCTTCGGGGGCAGAGTGACAGGTGGTGCATGGTTGTCGTCAGCTCGTGTCGTGAGATGTTGGGTTAAGTCCCGCAACGAGCGCAACCCTTGTCCTTAGTTGCCAGCATTCAGTTGGGCACTCTAGGGAGACTGCCGGTGACAAACCGGAGGAAGGTGGGGATGACGTCAAATCATCATGCCCCTTATGACCTGGGCTACACACGTGCTACAATGGGTGGTACAAAGGGAAGCAAGACCGCGAGGTGGAGCCAATCCCATAAAGCCATTCTCAGTTCGGATTGTAGGCTGCAACTCGCCTACATGAAGCCGGAATCGCTAGTAATCGCGGATCAGCATGCCGCGGTGAATACGTTCCCGGGCCTTGTACACACCGCCCGTCACACCACGAGAGTTTGTAACACCCGAAGTCGGTGGGGTAACCTTTTGGAGCCAGCCGCCTAAGGTGGGACAGATGATTGGGGTGAAGTCGTAACAAGGTAGCCGTATCGGAAGGTGCGGCTGGATCACCTCCTTTCTAAGGAAAATAGAAAAGCGTAGGCGCCCTGTTTAGCGACGTATGGACTGGAGCACATCGACTGAGATAAAGGAATCACGAAGAGCGTAGCGATTCGATGATGACTTATCGTAGGGAGATGGGTGAAGTCCACTAGTCGCTGGGCGCCGGAGCTGGACAGTGAGTCACACTTCGACATTTTGTTTAGTTTTGAGAGAGCATTTCTCTCAAAACTTGTTCCTTGAAAACTAGATAATCGTAAACATTCATATTTACTGTAAGAAAGTTCTTATTAGCACTTGTACTATTTATTAGAGAGTGCAGCGAGACGAATTAGAAGCGAGGAGTACGCGGAGGCGAGCTTCTGAGGACCGGAGTGTACGTTTAAAGGGTACATGAGGACCGCAGGAAGCGAAGCCGACAAAGTAATCCGAAGCTTATCATTCGTCGAACAGGTTAAGTTAGTAAGGGCGCACGGTGAATGCCTTGGCACTAGGAGCCGATGAAGGACGGGACTAACACCGATATGCTTCGGGGAGCTGTAAGTAAGCTTTGATCCGGAGATTTCCGAATGGGGAAACCCACTGTTCGTAATGGGACAGTATCTTTACCTGAATACATAGGGTATTGAAGGCAGACCCGGGGAACTGAAACATCTAAGTACCCGGAGGAAGAGAAAGCAAATGCGATTTCCTTAGTAGCGGCGAGCGAAACGGAAACAGCCCAAACCAAGAGGCTTGCCTCTTGGGGTTGTAGGACACTCTATACGGAGTTATAAAGGAATGAAGTAAGTGAAGTGGTCTGGAAAGGCCAGCCGAAGAAGGTAACAGCCCTGTAGCTGAAACTTCGTTCCCTCTTGAGTGGATCCTGAGTACGGCGGGACACGTGAAATCCCGTCGGAAGCTGGGAGGACCATCTCCCAAGGCTAAATACTCCCTAGTGACCGATAGTGAACCAGTACCGTGAGGGAAAGGTGAAAAGCACCCCGGAAGGGGAGTGAAAGAGATCCTGAAACCGTGTGCCTACAAGTAGTTGGAGCCCATTCATGGGTGACAGCGTGCCTTTTGTAGAATGAACCGGCGAGTTACGATCCCGTGCAAGGTTAAGTCGAAGAGACGGAGCCGCAGCGAAAGCGAGTCTGAATAGGGCGCTATAGTACGTGGTCGTAGACCCGAAACCAGGTGATCTACCCATGTCCAGGTTGAAGTCCAGGTAACACTGGATGGAGGACCGAACCCACGCACGTTGAAAAGTGCGGGGATGAGGTGTGGGTAGCGGAGAAATTCCAATCGAACTTGGAGATAGCTGGTTCTCCCCGAAATAGCTTTAGGGCTAGCCTTAAGGTAAGAGTCTTGGAGGTAGAGCACTGATTGGACTAGGGGCCCCCATCGGGTTACCGAATTCAGTCAAACTCCGAATGCCAAAGACTTATCCTTAGGAGTCAGACTACGAGTGATAAGGTCCGTGGTCAAAAGGGAAACAGCCCAGACCTCCAGCTAAGGTCCCAAAGTGTACGTTAAGTGGCAAAGGATGTGGAGTTGCCCAGACAACCAGGATGTTGGCTTAGAAGCAGCCACCATTTAAAGAGTGCGTAATAGCTCACTGGTCGAGTGACTCTGCGCCGAAAATGTAACGGGGCTAAACGTACCACCGAAGCTGAGGATTGACACTTACGTGTCAGTGGTAGGGGAGCGTTCTAAGGGCTTTGAAGCCAGACCGAAAGGACTGGTGGAGCGCTTAGAAGTGAGAATGCCGGTGTGAGTAGCGAAAAGACAGGTGAGAATCCTGTCCATCGAAAGCCTAAGGTTTCCTGAGGAAGGCTCGTCCGCTCAGGGTTAGTCGGGACCTAAGCCGAGGCCGAAAGGCGTAGGCGATGGCCAACAGGTTGATATTCCTGTACCACCTCTTTACCGTTTGAGCAATGGAGGGACGCAGTAGGATAGGGTAAGCGCGCCGTTGGTTGTGCGCGTCCAAGCAGTTAGGCTAATGAGTAGGCAAATCCGCTCATTGTAAAGGCTGAGCTGTGATGGCGAGGGAAAATAGTACCGAAGTTCCTGATTCCACACTGTCAAGAAAAGCTTCTAGCGAGGTAGAAGGTGCCCGTACCGCAAACCGACACAGGTAGGCGAGGAGAGAATCCTAAGATGCGCGAGAGAACTCTCGTTAAGGAACTCGGCAAAATGACCCCGTAACTTCGGGAGAAGGGGTGCTCTGGTAGCGTGCAAGCGCGAGAGAGCCGCAGTGAATAGGCCCAAGCGACTGTTTAGCAAAAACACAGGTCTCTGCGAAGCCGTAAGGCGAAGTATAGGGGCTGACACCTGCCCGGTGCTGGAAGGTTAAGAGGAGGGGTTATCCTTTACGGAGAAGCTCTGAATCGAAGCCCCAGTAAACGGCGGCCGTAACTATAACGGTCCTAAGGTAGCGAAATTCCTTGTCAGGTAAGTTCTGACCCGCACGAAAGGTGTAACGACTTGGGCACTGTCTCAACGAGAGACTCGGTGAAATCATAGTACCTGTGAAGATGCAGGTTACCCGCGACAGGACGGAAAGACCCCATGGAGCTTTACTGCAGCCTGATATTGAATTTTGGTACAGCTTGTACAGGATAGGTAGGAGCCTGAGAAGCCGGAGCGCCAGCTTCGGTGGAGGCATCGGTGGGATACTACCCTGGCTGTATTGAAATTCTAACCCACGCCCCTGATCGGGGCGGGAGACAGTGTCAGGTGGGCAGTTTGACTGGGGCGGTCGCCTCCCAAAGAGTAACGGAGGCGCCCAAAGGTTCCCTCAGAATGGTTGGAAATCATTCGCAGAGTGTAAAGGCACAAGGGAGCTTGACTGCGAGACCTACAAGTCGAGCAGGGACGAAAGTCGGGCTTAGTGATCCGGTGGTTCCGCATGGAAGGGCCATCGCTCAACGGATAAAAGCTACCCTGGGGATAACAGGCTTATCTCCCCCAAGAGTCCACATCGACGGGGAGGTTTGGCACCTCGATGTCGGCTCATCGCATCCTGGGGCTGTAGTCGGTCCCAAGGGTTGGGCTGTTCGCCCATTAAAGCGGTACGCGAGCTGGGTTCAGAACGTCGTGAGACAGTTCGGTCCCTATCCGTCGTGGGCGCAGGAAATTTGAGAGGAGCTGTCCTTAGTACGAGAGGACCGGGATGGACGCACCGCTGGTGTACCAGTTGTCTTGCCAAAGGCATCGCTGGGTAGCTATGTGCGGACGGGATAAGTGCTGAAAGCATCTAAGCATGAAGCCCCCTCGAGATGAGATTTCCCATTCGTAAGAAGTAAGATCCCTCAGAGACGATGAGGTAGATAGGTCTGAGGTGGAAGCGTAGCGATACGTGGAGCTGACAGATACTAATCGATCGAGGACTTAACCAAATAGGTAAATATGAATGCAGATTATCTAGTTTTGAAGGAACAACCTTCAATTGAATACAATGTTTGGTGACGATAGCGAAGAGGTCACACCCGTTCCCATTCCGAACACGGAAGTTAAGCTCTTCAGCGCCGATGGTAGTTGGGGGCTGTCCCCCTGTGAGAGTAGGACGTTGCCAAGCATAATGGCCCGTTGGTCAAGCGGTTAAGACACCGCCCTTTCACGGCGGTAACACGGGTTCGAATCCCGTACGGGTCACCAATTCGGAGGATTAGCTCAGCTGGGAGAGCACCTGCCTTACAAGCAGGGGGTCGGCGGTTCGATCCCGTCATCCTCCACCATAATAATATGATGCCGGCTTAGCTCAATTGGTAGAGCAACTGACTTGTAATCAGTAGGTTGAGGGTTCAAGTCCTTTAGCCGGCACCACTTTGTTATTTGTACGAGCCATTAGCTCAGTCGGTAGAGCATCTGACTTTTAATCAGAGGGTCGCAGGTTCGAATCCTGCATGGCTCACTATCTAAATACTCGCGGGTGTGGCGGAATTGGCAGACGCACCAGACTTAGGATCTGGCGCCTTTGGCGTGGGGGTTCGACTCCCTTCACCCGCACCAGTTAAATATTGCGGAAGTAGTTCAGTGGTAGAACACCACCTTGCCAAGGTGGGGGTCGCGGGTTCGAATCCCGTCTTCCGCTCCAAAGTTGCCGGGGTGGCGGAACTGGCAGACGCACAGGACTTAAAATCCTGCGGTAGGTGACTACCGTACCGGTTCGATTCCGGTCCTCGGCACCATTTGAATAATAAAGTTCTATTAATGCGCCCGTAGCTCAATTGGATAGAGCGTCTGACTACGGATCAGAAGGTTGTGGGTTCGACTCCTGCCGGGCGCGCCATTTCGGGAAGTAGCTCAGCTTGGTAGAGCACTTGGTTTGGGACCAAGGGGTCGCAGGTTCGAATCCTGTCTTCCCGACCATTTACACAAAATATTCTTTATTTATGGGGGCTTAGCTCAGCTGGGAGAGCGCCTGCTTTGCACGCAGGAGGTCAGCGGTTCGATCCCGCTAGTCTCCACTTTTAAATTTAATATGGCGGTGTAGCTCAGCTGGCTAGAGCGTACGGTTCATACCCGTAAGGTCGGGGGTTCGATCCCCTCCGCCGCTACTTATAAACGGAGGAATACCCAAGTCTGGCTGAAGGGATCGGTCTTGAAAACCGACAGGCGGGTTAAACCGCGCGGGGGTTCGAATCCCTCTTCCTCCTCCATTAATGATTTACCAATTACATAATTTAATCATTTTTATTATCGCGGGGTGGAGCAGTCTGGTAGCTCGTCGGGCTCATAACCCGAAGGTCGCAGGTTCAAATCCTGTCCCCGCAACCAAAGGTCCCGTGGTGTAGGGGTTAACATGCCTGCCTGTCACGCAGGAGATCGCCGGTTCGATCCCGGTCGGGACCGCCACTTAAAATGGCTCGATAGCTCAGTCGGTAGAGCAGAGGACTGAAAATCCTCGTGTCGGCAGTTCGATTCTGTCTCGAGCCACCTTATCTTATTCATGATGATTACTCAATGGGCTATAGCCAAGCGGTAAGGCAACGGACTTTGACTCCGTCATTCACTGGTTCGAATCCAGTTAGCCCAGCCACTTTTGTTATTAATATTTGCGGGTGTAGTTTAATGGTAAAACTTCAGCCTTCCAAGCTGATGTCGTGGGTTCGATTCCCATCACCCGCTCCATTATGGGCCTATAGCTCAGCTGGTTAGAGCGCACGCCTGATAAGCGTGAGGTCGATGGTTCGAGTCCATTTAGGCCCATATTAAATATATTTAATTGTTCCACAGTAGCTCAGAGGTAGAGCTATCGGCTGTTAACCGATCGGTCGCAGGTTCGAATCCTGCCTGTGGAGCCATTTTTATTTTTCAAAGAACATAATGCGCCTTTAGCTCAGCAGGATAGAGCATACGCCTTCTAAGCGTACGGTCAGAGGTTCGAATCCTCTAAGGCGCGTAAAAACTAACAAATCCCGAATCATTTCTTGATTCGGGACTTTTTTTAGTCATCATTACAATCAAAGCATTGATTAAAAGCATCATTGGAACTTTCTCCAGGGATTACTTCAGAAGGATTAAAATTTGGATTGTCGAGTACCTCGTATGATCTCATCATATCATGGTCCTCATGTTCAAGGATATGACAATGCCATGGATAGACTCCTTTAAATGGTCCAAAGCGTGCAATAATACGTGTAACCTCTCCACGATTAGCCCGAACTGTATCTTTCCAACCCATTTCATTTGGATCTGGGTCCACTGATTGACCAATATCAACAATATTACCATTTTCATCTACAGTTATTGTAGCGCGATTAAGAATCTGGAATTGAACAAGGTGTAAATGAATGGGGTGGGTATCTTCTGTCAAATTGTAAAGTTCCCAGACTTCAATGGTACCATTGTACGGCGTTTCTGTAATTGGCAAGTCCTCCCACTCCATGTTATTTAAGAGAAGCAGCAAACGGCCAAATTCATCTTTGCTTTCTACAAGAGTGTTTTTCCTAACCGGAGCACCATTTTGTTCAAGTTTTTCGATGCAACTTAATTTTTTTGGAATTTTGCTTTTTTCAGAGTGAGAGTTCTTTTTACTAACACGAAATTCCATGATTTGTGTTAGGTCATCAGAAGGAGGCTCACCGCCGGGAAATGGGGATGGTGCGTCATTGGTTAAGATGATTTTCTCTCCAGCATGTTTTGAAAAATCGATAATAACATCAGCTCTCTCGGCTGGAGCTAACAAAAGATCTGAAATTGTTACCGGTTTTTCTAATAGGCCGCCATCTGTGCCAATTTGAACAAATTTTTGGCCTGAACTCAAACGCATTCGGTAAAAACGGGAATTGGATCCGTTTACAATCCGAAAACGGTATTTGCTTGGTTTAACTTCGAGAAAAGGCCACACTTTTCCATTTACAAGAATCGTATCCCCAAAAAACTCTGGAACAACCGAAGGATTTGGTATTTGTGAAGATGCTCGGTCAGTCTGAGAGGGATAAAATAATTCACCATGACGTTTGCCGTTTAGATAGAATGACCGATCTTGGATAAGCAATGGGATTTCATATTCACCATTTGGGAGCTTCAACTTTTTCTCTTCTTCATCTCTAATGAGGTAAAGACCTGCTAAACCTGCATAAACATTTAAGCGCGTAATCCCAATTGCATGATCGTGATACCAAAGTGTTGTTGGGCGTTGACAGTTTGGGTAGTAGTAGACCTCATGTACGAATTTGCTTCCTACGTTTTTAAAATCTTTCGTAAACCATGCCTCTGGATAACCATCATTTTCTGGTCGAACACGTCCTCCGTGTAAATGGACAACAGTTCTGACAGAAGGTGAGTTAGGATGTGAACCATGTAAGGTTCGGTCGATTGGCAGTAAATGTTCATATGGCAGCTGGTTATCCCACTTTACTAGAATAGGCTCATTTCTGTTAACATCAAATGTTGGCCCAGGATACATGCCATTGTAGCACCAGACGGTAGTTGGGGGTAAATCGCGGTGTAATTTTTGCTGAATTTCTTCCATTGTTACCTCGTAATAAGGGATGCCATTTTGTTTTCCTTTTGGCTTCATAACGCTTGGTATCGGCAACGCATCGACAAATTTTTTTAAACTCATCACATCACTCCTTAGTAAAAAATATTTTACATTATAGTTATATGAAGACATGCAAAAAAGGTATGGTTCAATGGACAAAGATAAAAATGGAATTTAAAACACAAATGAACTGACGCGACTATATATGCAAAAAAGGAAGTTTGCTAGGATGCTTGTTGCTAAAACACAAAATGGAAGCAGACAACTCTATCTGCTTCCATCGAAATATAAGAATAGTCCCAAATATATGAAGTGGAAAAAATTAGGTAAACGGAAGAACCGTCCCCGTGTTTTTCCCGTGTTTTTTATTTATTCTCTCTATTTTTACTCCAACCCCCAATCTGATTTTAGAATTTCTTTAAGTATATTAAAATGTTCGAGACCAATTTTTTCGATAATCTTTTTCTCAATGCTTGCCTTAAAAGTTAGGTTTTCTTGGTAGCACATTTCACCCAATTCCGTTAACTGAACACATTTGTCTTTTTTATTATTTTCTAGGCTACTAACCTTGAGTAGTCCCTTTTTTTCAAGACTTTTTATGAATTTATGGGTTGCCTGTCGAGAAATGTCTACATGCTTTGAAACATACGAAATTGTAGGCTGTTTATTATAAATTCTTGCCATAATAAACCATTCTGTATTTGAAATATAAATATCACTGTTAGCGTTCCAATGTCTCTCAATCATACCGCGAAGTTGAACATGACGCTCGCTTAACAAGTCAATTAAATCTAGGTTTTTAAAAATAGACTCCATCATTTCACTCCATTCATTCTTCTCGCCCATAATATATAAAATCTTGGCTAAGATGTCAACTTAATTGACAAAATAACAAATCGGATGTAAAATAGAATTAGTCAATTTAGTTGACAATTAGACGAATAGGAGTAGAGACTATGTTTAATGTAGGGGATTTGGTCACCTATTCAGCACATGGTATTTGTCGAATAGATGATATATGTGCAATGACATATTCTGGAGTTACAAGAACCTATTATGTAATGCATCCAATTGAAGATAACCAGTTAACCATCCAGTGTCCAACAGACAATAAGCAGGCGGTCATGCTAGAAATGATGAATCAGGATGAAGCGGAGGAAATTCTTAATTCATTCAAATTACCTGGTATAGGGTGGATAGAAAAAGTCTCTGACCGAAAACGAATGTACAACGATCTGATTAAATCTGGAAACCGTGAGGACATTGCAAAGGTCCTTAATACGTTGATGCGCAGGAAGTCTAAGGTTGAAAGCAATGGGAAGAAGCTGGGAGAGGCTGATCGTAGAATATTATCTTTTGTTCAAAGTACTTTGTTCAAAGAATTGGCATTTTCACTAAACTCGACATTTGAAAAAGTAGAAAGAAAAGTTAAGAATTTGATACAACAAAATTAATTATATAATTTTGCAAATCCTGGCGATAAGAAGAAATGGAGAATATCGTATGATTGAAAAACTGTATTTAATCTACAATCCGCTAAACGCCTCTACTGAATGGGTTTCAGAAAGAGAGTTTAAAATTGGCTGCGAAAAGTTAAAACGTGTGTTTGGGGTTCTGTATCTTGAAGATGTTAAAATTATGCTGCATTATAATACGCAGCTGAAGGAAGCTATTATGAAAGAATACAACATAACAGAGGAAAAAATCTCTCTTCATCATGTATGTCGTTTGATAAGTAAGGATGAACTGACGGAACTTATTAAAAGAGAATCAATAGACATATCCCACAACGAAAATCCACTTTACCCAGAAAGAATAGAAATTAAAGATGGTTATTTTATTTGGAATCAGGAAAAAGGATGTTATGATAAAGCAGTAGTGGTAACGAAGTGATTACGCTCGAACTATTAACAGCTGATTTATCATAATAGGAGGAACTCTCAATGGAAATAAGAAATATATTTTGTGTTGGTCGAAATTATGTACAGCATGCTAAAGAGTTAAATAATGAGGTTCCCTCATCTCCTTTTTTATTTATGAAGCCAACCCATTCCCTTGTATTAGCAAACTCTTCCCAGATAAATCTTCCGAGGAATCGTGGTGCTGTTCATTATGAAACAGAATTGGTTATTCGGATGGGGAGGGACTACGAAAAGGGGATAAAAGTAGATGAAATGGTAGACGGTTTGGCTATTGGTATTGACTTTACATTGCGGGAAGTACAGGGCGAATTAAAGAAAAAGGGTTTACCTTGGCTACTAGCAAAGGGGTTTCAAAATTCCGCTGTGTTAAGTGATTGGACTTCCTTTCCAGGGTTTGAAAATTGTAAGAAGGTAGATTTTTCTCTATTAAAGAATGGCAAGCAAGCCCAAGTAGGTAATATTAATAATATGCTTTTTGATCTTCAAACCATAATAGATTTTACTGCGGAAAACTTCGGACTTGGAGAAGGGGATATTATCTTTACTGGTACGCCTGAAGGCGTTGGGCAGGCTGCTGATGGGGATCACTTTTCTTTATTATGGGGTGAACAAGCGTTAGGAGAATTTACGGTTAGGCTATCCTAACTATGCGATGAGGTAGAGGCAGAGAGATATTCTTTCTTCTACCTCTTTTGATTTTTTTGGCAAATATTAGGTAAACAGAAAGAACCGTCCCTAGTGTTTCAAAAATAACCCTAGACCAAATAAAATAAGTAAAATTCCAATCCCCTGTTGGAGGGTAATCACTTCACCCAATATGAAGTAAGCAAGGATACATGTTCCAATCGTTTCACCAAGGATGCTCATCGAGATAACCGAGCTACTGATCCATTTTAAGAGCCAATTGAAAATGGTCTGTCCTAAAATCGTTGCAACGAATGCGATTCCGAAGAATGCCCACCATGTATTTGTAGAGTAACCGAGAAACGACTGTCGTTGTATAAGTGCATATACGGCCAAAAATACCGTACTACTTCCATAGCCAACCACTGAATAGGGGACAAGTGATAAACTTTTGCGCACAGATTGCCCGATTAAAAAGTAGCTTGCTATGATACCAGCAGCAATAAATGCTAAAATATCTCCCAAAAGAGCCATGCCACTTATTTGGAAATCACCCCAGCCGATTAGAAAGGATCCCAAAATAGCTAGAAAGCAACCGAATAAGGCACCTTTAGAAAATCGTTCCTTATATAAAAAATAGCCGCCAGCCATCGTGAATAACGGCTGTAAAGTTACGATAACCGTTGAACTGGCAACAGATGTAAAGCGTAATGATTCAAACCATAATACATAATGAATGGATAAAAATAAACCAGACAGCAGACCTAACCCCCATTGTTTTTTAGATAAACTAAAAAGCTCATACCGTAACTCTCTATTCACAATTAAAAAAGGCAGCAAGATTAGGGTTGCGAAAAACAAGCGATAAAATGCAGTAATCGCCGATGGGGCATCCGCTAATTTAACAAAAATGGCTGAGGTTGATAAAGCCAATACACCAAAGAAAAGCGCGATGTATGAGAATAAAGACCCTTTCATGATGAACACCCCTTATATGTATAGCTAGATTAAAAAGACAAACCCACTACAAATCTTAGATTTGTGAATGGGTTTGTCCACAGTTTTCCTGTATGAAATATTGAAAAGGAACTTTACACTACTTCCTTCATTGGAATCTCTTTTCCTTCTTTCCGTCGCTTCGCAAATTCCGCAGTTGCTGTAAAAAGTACGTCAGAAGATGAGTTTAGCGCTGTTTCACAGGAGTCTTGTACAACGCCGATGATGAATCCGACACCAACAACCTGCATGGCGACGTCATTCGAAATTCCGAATAAACTACATGCCAGCGGAATTAATAAGAGTGATCCCCCGGCAACGCCTGAGGCACCCGCTGCAGAAATAGCTGATAGAACACTAAGAATAAGGGCAGTAGCAATATCCACTTTAATATCAAGCGTGTGAACTGCTGCAAGCGTTAAGACAGAAATAGTTACAGCCGCGCCAGCCATATTGATGGTAGCACCTAATGGGATTGAAACTGAATACGTATCTTTGTCCAATTTTAATTTTTCACATAAACTCATATTGACCGGAATGTTTGCAGCGGAGCTGCGGGTGAAAAATGCGGTAATCCCACTTTCCCTTAAACATCTAAGTACAAGCGGATATGGATTTTTACGAATATTAAAGAATACGATAATTGGATTCATTACAAGGGCTACAAACAACATACAGCCGACTAAAACCATCAACAATTTTCCGTAATCAACTAAAGCTGAAAGACCATTTGTAGCGATGGCATCATAAACAAGTCCCATGATTCCTAATGGAGCCAAATTAATAACCCATTTCACTGCAGTAGCGATGGCATCTGAAAAATTAGCAAGCATATTTTTCGTAGAATCAGATGCACCTTTCAAAGCAATACCAAGCACAACTGCCCATGTTAGAATACCAATATAATTTGCCTTTAATAAAGCATCGACTGGATTTGATACGATATTAAATAGCAATGCCTTAAGCACTTCGATTATACCGCCAGGAGGAGTCAGATCTCCAGCACCTGTTCCAAGTGATAAGCTTACTGGAAAAATGAAGCTAGCGACAACGCCCACAAATCCAGCTAGAAATGTGCCAATACCGTATAGGACGAGAATAGACTTCATATTTGTTTGCTGTCCACTTTTATGTTGTGAGATCGCAGACATTACTAAGAATAAAACTAATATAGGTGCAACTGCCTTTAAAGCACCAACAAATAAGGAACCAAAAATAGAAACCCATTTTGTTGCAGTAGGAATCGTAACAGCAAAGATAATACCAATAATCATACCAACAAGGATGCGTTTAACAAGGCTTATTTGGTTCCACTTAAGAATGAAATTTTTCACATAGTTCCCCCCGATTATTATGATGAGCAAAATAAGAGAATATAGCTGAATAGCTATATTGAGGCAGTTTATTACGTTTATTATATGTTACAGATTTAAGTTTATCATGAATATTATTAATTGTGAATTATTTTAAAATAAGAATATTTTTACATGAAAATATAGTAAAATAGTAAGTATAAAAAAGAAGGGACAGTCACTTTGCTTTAAAAGAGACTGTCCCAATCTATAAAAACGATTACGTTTCTTTTAACTCCATTGCACCTGTCATTTTTTTGTCCTTTCGGCCGTGCAAGAAGAAGTATAGGATAAAGCAAACGAAAAGCACGATGGACATGCCCATGTACATACCGCGGTAGCCAATTGTCGGTACAAGCAGACCTAATAAAAATGGTCCGAAGCCGATTCCTGCATCTAAAAAGATAAAATAGGTTGAAGTTGCGAGGCCCATGCGATCCTTTGGTGATACTTTAATTGAAAGTGCTTGGGCACTGGCGGAAAATGTTCCATATCCTAGACCGACAAGTGCCCCGGCTAATAACAGGGCCAATCCATGATGTGCGGCACTTAGAACGTATAAACCGATAGCAAATACTATGAAAGCCGGATACATCACCCAGTCTTCGCCTTTCACATCAAATAAGCGTCCGGTAAAAGGTCTAGAAGTAGTTGAAAAGACGGCATAGACAACAAAGAAGAAGCTGCCGACATCAACCAAGTGAATTTCGCGTGTATAGGTTGTAATAAAGGTTAAAATGCTTGAATATCCAAAGGCTACGAAGAAAGCAATAATTGAAATTGGGATTGCTTTTTTCTCGAAGAAATTGGTAAGCGAAAATCCTTTCCTGCTTCCTTTTTCGGGATGCTTTTTTGTGATTGTTACTGCAGGCACCTTTAAAAAGAAAATGGCTACAAAGCTACATGCCAACAAAATTAAACATAGTACGAAATTCATCATAATTCCAGTATGCTGAGTTAAAAACATGCCTAAGAATGGACCGACTGCTGCTGCAAGCACAACACTTAAAGCGTAATAGCCTGTTCCTTCGCCGCGCCGTTCACTTGGAATGATTTTCGCGACAATCGTCCCTGTAGCGGTGGAGGCAACCCCCAGAGCTGCACCATTTAAAAAGCGGTTGACGAGCAGAAACGATAGATTGTTTACAGCAAAGTAAATCCCTGTTGTTATTAAAAAGAAAATAAAGCCAATATAAAGCATCCGTTTCCAACCAACTTGGTCAATCGTTCTTCCAGAAAAAAGTCGGGCAATCAATGTCCCAACAACAAATATACCGGAGGCAAGGCCAGCTTCACTAGGTGTTGCATTAAATTTTTCAGTAGCAAATATCGTCGTAGCTACCATTAATAAGTAAAAAGTAAAGTAAAGAAAAAAGTTAGCGATTGAAACAATAAAAAAGTCTTTCGTCCAAAGTTGAACCTTATTCATATGATCTCCCATCCAAAATATTTTTTTTGATTTTAGGAAGTACTTCAAATGTTGCTATTTGTTCTTCCATCGGAATTCCTTTCATAACACTGTACTCCAATTCCGTTATCTTTTGCCGACATGCTTGGTAAATTTCTTCCCCTTTATTTGTTAACTGGATGAGCTTTTCACGCTTGTCCCGTCCAGGTATTTCCTCGACAATATTCATTTCCTCCAAACGGTGAACTCTCCTCGTAATTGATGGTTTTTCAACGTTGTAATAATTTGAAATATCAACGAGAACAGATGGACCGTTATTTTTTATATAAAAAATAACCTCCCACAAAGAGTAGGATAGCTCATATTGGCTAAGAAGCTCATTTAGTTCAGTTATAATAGGGCGATATAGTGTTATAAAGCGCTGAAAGAATCCTTGCATTTTAAACCTCCTAAAATTAAATAGTTACCCTCGGTAACTATTGATAAAATTTACTATACTCTCTTTATGAAATATGTCAATAAAAAATGGAGGCTAAACTTCCAAAAGTTGGCCTCCACAAATTTGCTGTTTTTAAACAACACTATTTTTAACCGCATTCGATTCACTTGCATCAGGATCAATAACAGCAGCAGTTGGGATATTAATTGGGGACAAGTCACCGTTTTGTTCCCCAAATGCCTGATTCCGCTTATATGTTACTAATTGGTCGATCAATTGAAAAGGACCCATATTGGCCACTGCTCCATTATCAATTGTGTTAATTTTAAATCCCAGGACATTAATCGCCATCGGCGAAAGAAAAACCATGTAATCACCCCTTTCTTAATGAAGCTATAAGAAACTGTTTTTGATCGTCGGATTGTCTAGTAAATCCGTATCTGTGACCCAGGAAATGGACAGAGAGTAGGCACAAAAATCTCCATTCATTTCTCCGATTCCTTGATTTCGCTTATACGACACAAGTTGGTCTAAGTGTTGACTCGGCCCAAGATTGGTGACTGCTCCATTATCAATTGAATTGATTTTAAAGCCAAGAAGGTTAAGTGAAACGGGTGCAAACAACATCTTTTTACTCCTTAAAGGGCAGGCGGCAGATTCGTTGATTCAAAAGCACTATTAGAATCAAGCTGATCGCGATCATCCACAGCACTCCTCGTACCGAAGAAATTACTTCCATCTCCCATATTTTGCCCTAAGCCCATATTTTTTTTATCGGAATTGTGCCATTCGGCTAGCAGGTTTTGACCAACATTGATGGCTGATGCGTTTTCAAAGGAGTTAACTTTAATAATATTAATATTTATATTAATGTAAGGCACTGGACCAACGACCATTTTAATCCTCCTAACGATACCTCATTTGCTTTTCACTACAATGGAATCCACGATTTCGTCATCCATTGTAAAGGAAACGGAAGAAACTCTTGTTACACCATCGGCATGCTGTTGACCAAACCCCTGGTTTTTCTTGGCGTTTGCATTTCTGTTTTGTTTGATTGTGGAACTAAAAGAAACGGCACTTAAATGATCAACATTATTGATCTTCATATCTTTGATATTTATATTGGTTGGTAAAAAGAACATCTTTCTTCTCCTTCCTTCCATTTTTGCATTAGATTGTATTTAAAGATATGACTAGTAAGTAATTTATATGTGTAAACCCGCCAAGATAGTATACTGAACAAGCTTTTTATATGAAAACTTTTTGTCGATTGAGGCCCATTTTTGGAATTAAAGGCTTTTTTCAATAATAAATGAATAAACATAGTATATGGTGACAATATTGGTTTATTTGTCATGGTGAACACCGTAGGGAGGTTCTATTTATGGATATGGATAAGTTGTTACAGTGGATGGAGTTGGCAAAGAAATATCAAGCAAGCAATTTTTGGAGTGATATCTTTGATCAGGCCCCTTTTGACGAGTTCATGAGAAATAATGACACTGCAGAAGCGGAGCCTGGTGAGCCTCCACTTGGTAATAATTTGACGCGTGGAGGAAAGTTTCCACCGACAGATATCTACGTTACAGATGAGGAAGTCTTAGTGATTGCCAATTTAGCAGGTTATATGAAAGAAGAGATTGAATTGTCAGTCTCAGGTACTAAATTGTTAATAAAAGGAAGTAATAATCGGGTGCTGCCAGGGGAGCCGGTTCAGCAGGAACGGTTTCACGGCACCTTTGAAAGAATCATTCAGCTTCCAGAGCCTACCTATCCAGATCAAATAAGGGCGAAATTTAATAATGGTCTTCTTTTAGTGACGTACAAACGCCAATTTAAGAATGAACAATATGTACCGATTGATTAAAACAAAAATTAAGGGGATTTTTTATGCTTTTTAAAGGATTTAATCAAAATAACCCAGAAGAATATAATGCAATCAACAAGAATGAATTTGAAAAACAAATGTTAAGAATCAATGCACTTGAGGTTCATATAAAGAAATTGTTGGAATTTGAAAAACAGTTTCGGCTTCGAATGTATAAAGATGAAAATAAAAACATGTCTCCTGGTGTGTGCGAGGAAGAAGTACGATCAATTGTAGATCGGATGCTTTCTGAGAAAATGGCTCACCATTTTGAAAATGAAAAAAGAATGCAAGCAAAAATAATCACATTAGAAAGTCAGATTTTGAGCCTAACGAAAGGAACCTATTTAACAGAGAATTCAAGTGTCGAAGTGGCAGCCATAGAGATGAATAACAGGCTAAGTGCTCTGGAGGAAAAATACGCTGCGATAACTGAGACACAGGCTGAGCTTATGAAACGAGTAGACGAGCTTATGGAAAATCCGGTGGAGCCAACAGTGGGAAAGGAATCCAATTTGCACTGCTTGTATATAGATAAACTATATTTGGATAAATATGAACAAAACAATAATTTTGCCCAGCTTGGCATTAAAGAGTTAAGCGGAGCCCTTAATATCGGTGCAACCTATGGGAGTGTCGATATCCCGAAGGAGGTCAATGAACAGGCAAAGGACGAAATGGCAAAGCTAAAGGCTGAAATGGAAAAAGTGAAAAAAACTGCAATAAATCCAGATCCAGCAGAAGAAGACCAAAATAATGAAGCATCTGCTGAAGGTAATACTGATGGGGATGACGAAATGCCTTTTACCGACATTATGATTGATGAAGACTAACAAATATATAAGAGAAGGTGAGTGTATGGCTTCAAAGAAAAGTATGGATCATACAGTGTACTATGTGAGTGGCATAACTTTGTTACTAGGAATAGTATTGCTGTCTGCGGGAATTAATGAAGGCGTTAAACTTTTAGTGCCGATTGGTATTGGAACGATCATTGCTGCTGGGTTTATTTTTCTAATCGGGATCTTTTTCATTGCTACGGAGGAAATGTTGAAATTAAGGGATCGAGGGGTTATGGAGGCACCGATGATGAAAGTGAGGGGAATGGGGGCAACCCGTCCACGTTCAAAAAGAAAGCGCTCACATCTCTATTGTATTAAGTGAAGTTGTCTTGTTTTAAAATAAGGCCAAATTGAGTTATGATTGTAAGCATGAACATACTCTTAACAGATGGAGAGTGAGTCGATATGAAATACAATTTTGATGAAATTGTCAATCGCCGAAATACATACTCCCTGAAATGGGATGGCGGTGAGTATATTAAAAAGATGGGAATTACGGATCGATATGATGAAGAGACCCTGCCGTTATTTACGGCAGACATGGATTTGCCTATTCCCCAACCTGTCATTGATGCACTGCATAAAACAGTGGACCAGCGAATCTTTGGGTATTCTGTTTTTCCAGACGAGTATTATGAAGCGATACAAGGGTGGTTTAAAAGAAGGCATGACTGGGATATTAAAAGGGAAGAAATAGTCTATAGTCCGGGGACTGTGCATGCTTTAAATATGGCAGTAAGAGCCTTTACCCAGCCTGGTGATGGGGTTATCATTCAACGCCCTGTTTATCCGCCCTTTACAAGGGTTGTTGAAGGCAACGGTAGGCTAGTTAGAAATAATGCGTTACTCTGTGATGAAAATGGCCATTATTCCATTGATTTTGCCGATTTTGAAGCAAAGGCAGAAGAGGAAAATACAAAGTTGTTCATTTTATGCAACCCACATAATCCCACTGGAAGTGTATTCAATACAGAAGAGCTTCAGAAATTATCCGATATTTGTGAGCAACATAATGTCTTAATCATTGCTGATGAAATTCATGGTGATTTAGTAAGATGCAACCAGAAATTTACACCAATTGCGAAGGTTGCTGAAAAGGCTGAGCATATTATCACTTGTACAGCCATCAATAAAACATTTAATGTGGCAGGTCTACATTGTACAAATGTGATTATTCCAAATGAAAAATTACGAAAGTTGTTTATCAATGAAATAGGCATGCAACTAGCCTCACCATTTACAATTACTGCTCTGATTTCCGCCTATAATGAGGGTGAGGAGTGGTTGGAACAACTAAAAGAGTACATTGATGGAACGATGAAATGGGTGGTGGAATTTTTAGCAGAAAGAATGCCAAAAGTGAAGGTGAAAATTCCCGAAGGTACTTATCTGATGTGGATGGATTTTAGCGGGTACGGAATTTCACCGCAAGAAGTTCATGAGCGAATTTATAATCGAGCGAATGTCATTTTGGAAGACGGAAGTATGTTTGGAGCGGAAGGTTTACAGTTTCAAAGAATTTGCATCCCTTCTCCAAGACCCATAATTAAAGAGGCATTTGAAAGGATTGCAAGAGAGTTTGAAGATCTAAAGTAGTGTATGGGTTTACTAAAGCCCATACCTGTATTCCAAATTAAGTATGGACAAGGTCCTAGTTTAAGTGTTAAAATATTCACAAAATAACAAACCGTTGAGCAAGAGTAGTAGGAATAGTGATTTGTACTCAGAGAGCCGCTAGTTGGTGAGAGGCGGTTGCAAAGAATATTCTGAATGGACTTGTGAGGGAAGCCCGAACTCTTTTGAAAGTAGGCGCTTACGGGGACCTGTCCGTTATCAGTAGGATGTATATGATTGTATACAATGATGAGTGGACGTTGATCGTCAATTTGGGTGGTACCGCAGAAGTTAAAGCTTTTGTCCCTTTCTTTATAGAGGGGATGAAGGCTTTTTTTATTTTATTTAATTTTATTTAAAAGGAGATTAAAAGAACATGTCAAAAGGAAGATTTGGAATTCATGGTGGCCAGTACATTCCAGAGACGCTAATGAATGCCGTAATAGAACTTGAGGAAGCGTATAACCATTATAAAAACGACCCTGAGTTTATTGAAGAGATTACTAGTTTGTTAAATAAATATGCAGGAAGGCCATCGCTTCTTTATTTTGCTGAAAAAATGACAAACGACCTTGGCGGGGCAAAAATCTACTTGAAACGGGAGGATTTGAATCATACAGGCTCTCATAAAATTAATAATGTGCTTGGTCAAGTCTTACTTGCAAAAAGGATGGGGAAAACGCGTGTCATTGCTGAAACCGGAGCGGGTCAGCACGGTGTTGCGACAGCAACCGCAGCAGCCTTAATGGGTTTGGAATGTGAAATTTTCATGGGGAAGGAAGATACCGACCGGCAAGCGCTGAATGTGTACCGTATGGAGCTTCTTGGAGCTAAGGTTCATGCGGTTACAAGCGGGACACAGACATTGAAGGATGCTGTAAATGAAACGATGCGTGAGTGGACGCAGCGTGTACATGATACGCACTATGTACTTGGTTCTGTCATGGGTCCACATCCATTTCCAACGATTGTTCGTGATTTTCAAAGTGTAATCAGCCGGGAAATTAAGCAGCAAATACAGGAAACCGAAGGCAGACTTCCTGATGCGGTGCTTGCCTGTGTTGGTGGAGGCAGCAATGCAATGGGTACTTTTTATGAATTTATCGAAGATAAGAGCGTCCGCCTGATTGGCTGTGAAGCTGCAGGGCATGGAGTTCATACTGAAAAGACGGCAGCAACAATCGCAACCGGCACACTCGGTATTTTCCATGGAATGAAATCTTATTTCTGCCAGGATGAATATGGTCAAATTGCGCCTGTATATTCCATTTCAGCGGGGCTTGATTACCCGGGTATAGGTCCTGAGCATGCCAACCTTCATGATATGGGGCGGGCGGAATACGTACCAGTTACCGATGATGAAGCGGTAGAGGCATTTGAATATCTTTCCCGGATGGAAGGAATTATTCCGGCCATTGAAAGTGCCCATGCAGTAGCACATGCGAAAAAACTTGCTCCAACGATGGGGCAGGACCAAATCATGGTTATCTGTTTATCCGGAAGAGGAGATAAGGATGTTGCTGCAATAGCGCGTTATAAAGGAGTGCAAATTTATGAATAAAATACAAGAAGTGTTTGCAAATGGCAAGGCGTTTATTCCATTTATCACAGCTGGTGATCCCTCACTAGAGATTACTGAGCAATTGGTACTCCAAATGGCGGAGGCGGGTGCTGATTTAATTGAGCTTGGCATCCCATTTTCGGATCCGATTGCTGAAGGACCGGTTATCCAAGAAGCTGATATACGCGCTCTAGCAGCCGGGACAACAACGGATAAAATCTTCGATATGATGAAGCGTATCCGAGAAAAAAGCAATGTGCCAATCGCTTTTATGACCTATATAAACCCAATCTTTACTTATGGGCCAGAAAAGTTTATGAAGAACTGCCAAGAGGTCGGAGTAACTGCGGTAATCGTTCCGGATCTGCCATATGAAGAAAAGGAGGAAATCCAATCTTTTTGCGTAAAATATGGTGTTACTTTAATTTCCATGATTGCGCCAACATCAAACGATCGTATTCAGATGATTGCAAGGGAAGCTGAAGGATTCCTTTACTGTGTATCATCAATGGGTGTAACCGGCGTCCGTCAGGAAATCAGCAATGATGTTGGAGGAATGATTAAACTTGTAAAAGAAGTGAAAGACATCCCTTGTGCGATTGGGTTCGGCATTTCAACACCAGAGCAGGCAACAAGAATGGCGGCCTTCGCAGATGGTGTCATTGTCGGCAGTGCTATTGTAAAAATCGTTGCCCAATACGGTTTTGACTGTGTACCACATGTTGCGGAATACGTACGGACTATGAAGAAAGCGATAAGTTGATGTGGTGAATAAAGAATGGGTAGGGTTTGAATTTCAGCCTTACTCATTTTTTTTGAAGCTGTAACAATGGATAAAATGAATCGATAGGAGCAAAATAACTGCTATATGGGATATGACATTAGGAGGTGTTTGTGTGAAGAGGTCTAAAGACATTCGAGAGTCGCATAATGGTGTTACAAGCAATAGCTTAAATAATAAGCGGACAGAAACTGAAATAGAACACCAATCAAAGCAGGTTGAGTATATTAATATATACTGGGACGAGTGGAAGATGTAAAAAGTGGTAGATAACTGGCGGTTATCTATCATCAAATAGGGTGCGATGGCACTTTGGTGGTGATAAACGCAAGATATCTACCATGAAAAGTGACATGAGCCCGCTTTGGTGATGATAAACGCAAATTATCTACCATGAAAAGAGCCACGTCCCCGCTTTGGTGATGATAAACGGGAGTTATCCCCACGAAGGGAGTCACTAGCCGAATTTGGTGATGATATAAGGTGGGTGCCACACCACATAAGGCACCACCTTTACCGCACCAATGGTGAACGCGAATCAGTCCTTCCTTTGAAGTTTTAAATCACACCCCAAACCATGCACAATAACGTACCAAATACTGTCGCGATACCAATTGACAAAGCGTAAAATAAATTTGTATAAATAGCCCCTTTTTCTTTTGATTCACCAGCATGCATAAATACAACCAGCTGTAGGCCTGCCTGGATGAAAGCAGTCATAAGCAATACGGTCATACCTGCAGTGAATGACAGATCCAAATAATAAACTAAAAGCGCAACGGCGGTAAGCACTAAAGAAAAAGCAAAGCCCATCACTTGTTTAGCGGGGAATAATTCTTTTATCATTCTACATCATTCCTTTCAAGTAGACGAAGCTGAAAATGAAAATCCAAACTACGTCCAAGAAGTGCCAGTAAAGCGAGAATATAAATGACTTATTCGCCGTTTCAGGATTCAATCCTCGTTTATAGACTTGGATCATAATGAATAGACCCCAGAATAAGCCGAATGTAACGTGTGCTCCATGTGTTCCTAATGTAGTTAAAAGCATGGCTGTAAAAGCACTAGTCTGTATGCCCGCGCCAATATGAACATAGTGAATGAATTCAAAAATTTCCACTCCAAGAAAGACAAGCCCAAGCAGCAATGTAATGGCAAAGAAAGACATCACCGCTTTCTTGTTGCCAAGCCTAATCGCGTGAACACATAAGCCTATGGTGAAACTGCTTGTTAACAAGACAATCGTTTCAATTAACACCGGCGCAATTTCGAATATCTCTGCACCGCTTGGGCCGCTCCCGGTACGATTTACTAATGTAAAATAGGAAGCAAAAAGCGTTGCAAACAACATGATTTCTGCACCTATAAAAATCCAAAAGCCCAGTATATTTATTTGATTTTGATTCGTACTATATTCTAGTGGTAGTGAATGATCGATTCTCATTAACTAGCACCTCGCATTTCATTTTCTATTTTTTCAATTTCTTGAACTGTAATGTGGTAACCGTGGTCTATTTTAATTGAGTTATAGGCCATGCATGCGAAGATTCCGATTGTCGTAATGATGACTGGAATCCATAGGCTAAATATCATTGAAAAGCCCCAACCAAAGAAGAGACAGCCCATAATGAATGGAACACCGCTGTTACTTGGCATGTGAATTTTTTCATAGGGACCTTTAAATAGTTCATGTCCTTTTTTCTTTGCATCCCATAATGCCTGATAGGATTCCACTTCCGGGATAATCGCAAAGTTATACGCTGGTACTGGGTTATGTGTTGCCCATTCAAGTGTTCGTGCATCCCATGGATCAGAACTGATATCTCTTGATGCATAGCGGAAGCTGTAATAAATGTTATAGCAAATGAACAGAAAGCCAATGGACATAATGCCTGCCCCGACAAAAGAAATCATATTTAATGGGCCAAATCCAGTTGCTTCAGAGTAGGTGTACATACGGCGGACTTGTCCGTCTAGTCCAGAAATATACATTGGCATAAACGCTAAAACAAAACCGATGGAAAGAAGCCATGCCGTCCATTTTCCGATTCTTTCATTCAACATGAAACCGAACATCTTAGGCCAATAGTAAGTAAGGCCGGCAAGCATCGCAAACACAACACCAGGAATGATAACGTTATGGAAGTGAGCAACTAGGAACATCGTATTATGATACTGGTAATCAGCTGCAGACATGGCAAGCATAACGCCTGTTACACCACCGATAGTAAATAGTGGTAAAAATAACAATGCGTAAAGCATTGGCGTCGTGATTTCAATTTTCCCTTTCCAAAGTGTAAACAACCAGTTGAAAATCTTAACGCCGGTTGGGATTCCTACTGCCATTGTGGTAATTGAGAAAATACTGTTTGCTGCTGGACCTAGCCCCATTGTGAAGAAATGATGTGCCCATACAAAGAACGAGAGTAGCGAAATGACCATCATCGAAGCAACCATAGATGTGTAGCCATATAAGTTTTTACGTGAAAATGTCGAAATAACCTCACTAAAGATCCCGAATGCCGGTAAGATTAAAATGTAAACTTCAGGATGCCCCCATACCCAGAACAGGTTGGCCCAAAGCATGTCCATCCCACCGTTTGTCATTGCAAAGAAATGTGTTCCAAATAAGCGATCCATCGCCCCCATTGCAAGTGCGACCGTAAATGGTGGGAATGCGAACACGATAATAATACTTGCAGTTAGAGCCGACCAAGTGAACATGGGCATCTTCATTAGAGTCATACCTGGAGCCCTCATTTTTAAAATGGTTGTTATAAAGTTAATACCTGTCATCATCGTACCGAGACCTGCAATCTGAATGGCAATCATGTAGTAGTTATTTCCAACAGTTTCGCTTAATTCAGTTCCTGCAAGCGGGAAGTAGGCTGTCCAACCAGCGTCAGGTGAGCCTCCAACAACAAAAGAAATATTAAATAACATTGCGCCAAAGAAAAATAACCAGAAACTTAAGGCGTTTAATTTCGGAAATGCAACGTCGCGGGCCCCGATTTGTAATGGTACCACGAAGTTCATGAGGGCCATTATAAACGGCATCGCCATAAAGATAATCATAACAACACCATGTGTTGTAAAAATCTCATTATAGTGCTGAGCATCTAAAAGTGTATTATCAGGAACAGCAAGCTGGGCACGCATCATAAGTGCATCCACACCGCCGCGGAAAAGCATCAGTATGGCAGAAAGTAAATACATAATCCCAATTTTTTTGTGATCAACGGTTGTTAACCATTCACCCCAAAGGTAACCCCATTTTTTAAAATAAGTTAAGCCGGCAACGATGGCGACAACTGTTAAGCCAATCGCAACCATCGAAGCGTATATCGGAAGACTGGGATGTGGAATGGCAAATCGTTCAAAGAATTCCATACTTTCATAACTCCTTTCGTAAATCTAGTAAACTAATTTTTATCAATGACTAGTTGGTACGACATACTTCATCATTGGATGCAACACCATTAGAAGCATTCATTCCATGACTATGTCCTCCATTTTCACTATTTGGAGGCGGTAAAAATTCCAAGTGTGTACCAGTAAATGTTTGTTGACCGAGATGGCCAGGTTTTAATAATTTATCAAATTTTTCTTCTGTAAGCGGTTCGGCTGTTTCTTTTACTTCATCTACCCATTTATCAAAGTCAGCTTGTGCCATTGCGGTTACGTTAAAGGTATTTTCGGCAAAGCCTTTACCGCTAAAGTTTGCATTTCGTCCCATATATTCACCGGGTACATCAGCTGCCAGATGTAATGTTGTGACCATGTCTGACATCGCATATTTTTGCCCGCCAAGCTGTGGAATCCAGAAACTAGTGATAGGTCCATAGGAATAAAGCTTAAATTCAAGCGCTCTGTCAGTAGGAATATAAAGGTAATTCACAGTCTCGATGCCCTCCTCTGGATAGCTGAAATGCCATTTCCAGTTGGAAGATGATGCATAAACAACTAGTGGTGGCGTATCCTCATATCCTTTTGGGGTAGCCTCCACTATATAATTGCTTCGAACAGAGACGATGGAAAGTACGATCACAATTAGGACTGGAATCCCAACGCATATTGCTTCAACAATAGGGCTGCCTTCAATATGTGGCGGCTCGTAATCTTTACTAAGTTTTGAAGCACGAAATTTGATTAGGATATAAACTAAAATCGCAAAAACAGCTATGACGACAAATAACATGATCCAAATGGAGAGCATGATATCATCTGCTTGTCTTTCTGCTTGGGGTCCCTTAGGGTCTAAAACCATCAATGGCTGACATCCTGTAAGCACTGTGGTAATGGTAAGAATAGATAATAAAAAAAGCCTCTTCATTTTTTAAATCATTCTCCTTTCGTTCTTAATTAAATGATAGTTATGAATGTTTCACTAATTTAACTGTGATAAAAATCACACTTTTAGTATTATCTTAGTAATCAAAACATTTAAAAGCCACTGACTGGGATCCAATTCACAAAACCTTCATAAAGTGACAAAAGTTTCGTGAACTTCTAAAAATATTATTGGCTTTTGCTTTTAAATAACATAAAATAATATTTTTGTACTATTTAAATAAATAAGTTTATAAAGTTATGGAATGATAGTTAATTGATGGATAGAGTAGTGCTGAGATGAAAAATTTTACAGTTTAGTATAAATTTTTATATAATTTGAAGTAGTACTTATAAATTTTGAGGGAGGGTTTTACATATGGCTGATTTAATTAAAAAGCAATTTGGTTTATCGAGATCAAGCATATTTAAAACGATTGAGCAAGCGCAGGAAAATATCTTTGATGTTAAGCCGAAAGGATACAACAATACAATTCATTGGCAGCTAGGGCATGTTTTAGTTGTTGCTGAGCAATTCTTATTCGGTGGGGCGAGCCAGCTTCCTAACGAGTATAAAGCCTTGTTTGGCAATGGCACTAATCCGTCTGAGTGGAAAGGGGAAGTACCCACTGTAGAAACTTTAGTGGGACAGCTAAAGGAGCAATTGCAACGTATTCAAGATATTCCGAATGAGCGTTTCCAAGAAAAACTGCCGGAGCAATTTTTAGGGAACAACACTTTCGGCGAATTAGCGAGCTTAGGGGCTTTTCATGAATGCTACCATAGCGGCCAAATTCATGCCATGAAGCGCGTTCTTAGTTAATATTGTCAATGGCAACGATTTTAGTAGATGCAGACGCCTGTCCAGTCATCGACCTTACCATTAAAATTGCAAAGCAATTTAACCTTCAAGTGATTCTAATCTGTGATACGTCGCATTATATGGTACGAGACGGGGCAGAAACTATTACTGTTTCGAAAGGCGCAGATGCTGCAGATTTTGTATTAGTGAATAAGGTCCATGAAGGAGATATTGTTGTCACACAGGACTATGGTTTGGCGGCAATGGTCTTAGCCAAAAAAGGCTTTCCCATCGATCAAAATGGGCGGGTATATACAACTGACAATATTGATCAACTCTTATTTACGCGTCACATTAATAAAAAAATCCGGCAAGCCGGCGGTCGTACAAAAGGCCCAAAGAAGCGGCAAAAGGAAGCGGATAATACGTTTGAAGAAAGTTTGCGGCAATTATGCGAAAATGTAAAAGGCTGACCCTTTTGAGTCAGCCTTTTAGTTACGATTTATTAACAACACCGATTCACTTTTCCACTCTCATAGCGTTCCTTTAACGCATATAGATAGTGTTCCTTTTCCGACAATAATGGCTCATTCGGGTGTTTATTGCTGTGATGCTCCACGTATTTCTCGTAATTGGGAAGTCCAAAAATAGTTTTGATATTGCATCTTGCATTTTTAAACCAGCTCTTCATTTCTTAATCCCCAATCATCCATTTATTTGTTTATCGACACATACTTTGACTGAACAAATGGTGTTTCATGTAAGCTCATCTTTTGCTTTTTGAATATATAGTTATACCAAATCCGAAACGACTCAATGGTGATTAAGACAACAATGGCGGCAAATATGAAGGTTAATACGGCATCCAAGCGGTCATTAAAGACAATTTGCCTCATAACATCCATGCTTGTAGCAGGTGCCAACACTTCACCTTTCTCTATGCCTGTTAGATATATTTTGGCATGTGCCAAAAAGCCAATCGATGGGACGCTTGAGAATAGCTTCATAAACGCAGCCGTTAACGTAGTTATCGTTAAAAATAGAAACGGGATGATGGTCACCCATGCATATCGTGCTTTTCCCATTTTTATAATAATCGTTGTTCCGACCGCTAATGCCATTGCCGCCAACATTTGGTTTGAGATGCCGAATAACGCCCACAGTGAATTGATGCCACCAAACGGGTCAATCGCACCTTGATAGGTAATGTAAGCCCAGGCCAATGTAATCAGCGCTGAGGCAATGATATTTGCCCCGAAATGATTTGTTCTTCCAAATGGTTTATAGAAATTCCCCAATAAATCTTGCAGCATAAAACGTCCAATTCTTGTTCCGGCATCGATGGTTGTTAAGATAAACACCGCTTCAAATAGGATGGCAAAATGGTACCAAAATGCTTTTGCACCACTTAAAAAGCTGGCAAAGATTTCGGCCATTCCAACTGCTAGTGTCGGTGCCCCACCGGTCCTTGACATAATCGTGGCTTCACCAATATCTTTCGCCGCATTGGTAATTTCATCTGCCATAAGCGGGAATCCCCATGATGAGATTGTTGTTGCTGCTGCTTGTGCTTCTGTTCCAATGACCGCAGCTGAAGAATTCATAGCGAAATAAAGACCCGGGTGAAGGGATGTAGCCGCTATTAAGGCCATAATGGCGACCATTGATTCCATCAGCATAGCGCCATAGCCAATCGAACGTGCATGGGTTTCTCTTTCAATCATTTTCGGTGTTGTACCTGAAGCCACGAGGGAATGAAAACCTGATACAGCGCCACAAGCAATTGTTATGAAAAGAAAAGGAAAGAGCGGGCCGGAAAAGACGGGCCCCGTACCATCTAAGAATTTTGTATACTTTGGCATTTGTAAATCAGGCAGTACGATTAAAATTCCCACGGCCAATAGGAAAATGACGCCGATTTTTAAAAATGAGCTTAGATAATCACGTGGCGCGAGTAGCAGCCAAACAGGTAGGATTGATGCTATAAAGCCGTATATTCCAATCATGATTGCAATTTTGTCCCCTGAGTACGTAAACCATTTGGCAAGATCTGGGTCGGCTGCTACGTATTGCCCTGCCCAAAGGGCAATCATTAGAAGGACAAATCCAAGTAAAGACCCTTCAAGCACACGGCCAGGGCGAATGTAACGCATATACACACCCATGATGAGGGCGATTGGGATGGTTGAAGCAATTGTGAATAATCCCCACGGTGAATTTGCGAGCGCTTTCACAACAACGAGTGCGAGTACCGCAATAAGGATGATCATAATTCCCAAAATTCCAACAGATGCAATGATCCCTCCAAAAGGCCCAACCTCTTCCTTTGCAATTTGACCAAGCGTTTTTCCATCTCGTCGCATCGAGATAATTAAGATCACTAAATCTTGAACGGCACCAGCTAATACCACACCAATGATAATCCAAAGTGTTCCCGGCAAGTACCCCATTTGCGCGGCTAAAACAGGGCCGACTAGTGGTCCGGCACCGGCGATTGCAGCGAAGTGGTGGCCGAATAATACCCACCGGTTTGTTGGAACATAGTCTTTTCCATCATCATGAATCTCAGCTGGTGTCGCTCTTCTGTCATCCAATTTTAAAAGTTTATAAGCAATAAATTTACTATAAAAGCGATAAGCAACAGCATACGTACAAACGGCGGCAATCAAAAGCCAAGATGCGGAAATGGTTTCTCCATTTGACTGTGCTAACAAAGCGAAGGCTGCGGCACCTAAAATAGCAATGATAGCCCAAATGACGAAGGACAATAATTTTTTTGCCATGCTAAACAGCTCCTTTCCTAATTTTAATTCCCTCATTAAATTGTATAATCTCTTTTAATAAAAATGAGCGAATTTTAAAGAGGATGGTTTAAAAATTACTTATTCAGGTTAAGAAAAAACAGGGAAGGGCATAATTCTCTTAAAGAGGGATTATGCCAATTTTTTGGATTGTAAAGTTTTTGTAAAGATTGTATTAATTTATTCCCCTAATCGACATAATTCGTATACAATATTTACGTTCGGGACAAATGTAAAACTAATAGCTTAATATGTGGAGGTAAAGTATGGTTTTTAAAAAGAGCGACAAATTCATGGATTTACTAATGAAAATATCTACAAATATAAAGGAAAGTGCCGTGTATTTTGCAGATTATAAGTTAAAAAATACAAGCGACTTGAAAATTTTCTATGATACGATGAAAAAATATGAAAATAAAGGCGATGACTTTGTTCACGAAGTCATTGTAGAACTTAATAAGGCATTTATTACGCCAATCGAGCGCGAGGATATTCTAGCATTAGCCATTAGTTTAGATGATGTCCTTGATGGATTTGAGCATTGTGCAGCATTATTCGAAATGTATTCGATGACAAATGCAGATGATTATATGCTTAAATTTGTGGATGCCCTTAAAAATGCAGCCGTGGAAATTGAAAAGGCGGTTGAACTTCTTTCAAGCAAAAAGCTGCTTGATATAAGAGAGCATGCGATTAAGATTAAAGATTATGAGTCAAAATGTGATGGAATTTTACGTCAGTCTATTAAAAATCTTTTTACAGTGGAGAAGGATCCTATTCACATTATTCAATATAAAGAGATCTATGAATCACTTGAAAACGTTGCTGATGATTGTCAAGGAGTTGCCAATACATTAGAGACAATCATCATGAAAAATGCATAAGGAGCCCTTAAAATGGATGGAGTATTAATTTTAACGATATTGATTGTCATTGGCGCCTTGGCATTTGACTTTATTAATGGTTTTCATGATACAGCGAACGCTATTGCAACAGCGGTGTCAACAAAGGCATTAAAACCAAGGCATGCCATCATAATGGCAGCTGCAATGAATTTTATTGGTGCACTGACATTTACAGGGGTTGCGAAAACCATAACGAAGGATATCGTAGATCCCTTTACACTACAAAATGGAACGACAGTGATTCTAGCTGCGCTCATTGCAGCTATTTCTTGGAATCTAATTACATGGTATTACGGAATACCGTCAAGTTCATCTCATGCAATTATTGGTTCAATTGCCGGCGCAGCTATTGCTGCATCCGGATTTGGTGTCTTGAATTATGCAGGATTTATTAAAATAATAGAGGCACTGGTTCTTTCGCCGATTTTGGCATTTGCCGTCGGTTTTATTCTTTACAGCATTTTTAAAATCATCTTTAGAAACTATAGTTTAACGAAAACAAACCGTAACTTTCGCTTTATACAAATCTTAACTGCAGCTTTACAATCATATACACATGGGACAAACGATGCCCAAAAGGCGATGGGGATCATTACAATGGCCCTTATTGCCAACAATTATGTTACAACGAATGATATACCACTATGGGTGCAAATTGCCTGTGCCACAGCAATGGGTCTTGGAACTTCCATCGGCGGCTGGCGGATTATTAAAACCGTTGGCGGAAAAATTATGAAAATCCGTCCGGTGAACGGGGTGGCTGCAGACTTGACGGGTGCTGCTGTTATTTTTGGAGCAACCTTTATCCATCTACCGGTTAGTACGACCCATGTTATTTCATCTGCGATTTTAGGTGTAGGTTCTGCCCACCGCATCAAGGGAGTAAAATGGGGAACGGCACAGCGCATGATTCTTACTTGGGTCATTACCCTTCCGATATCTGCAACCATTGCAGGGGTTATGTATCTTATTTTAAATGCAATTTTTTAAATATGACTGTTAGTCCTAGAGCTTCCTTCCAAAAGAAGGGGCTCTTTTTGTTTATTCTGAAAATTTTAATTTGTTAAACTTTTTCTTTTCCTATATATTATTAGATAAGCATGTCCCATTATATTTTCTTAAACTTACGATAAAGGAGCAGTAGAATGGGGATTAAAAAATTTGTAACACCCGAAATCATTTTTGGTACCGGTTCCATTGACCAAGTAGGCGAATGTTGTTTGCGGTTAGGAGCAAAAAAAGTATTGATTGTAAGTGATCAGGGTGTTGTAGCAGCTGGATGGATGGAAAGAGTCATGAACAATTGTCGTAACGTTGGGCTAAACTATGCGACGTTTTTCGATATAACAATGAATCCAAAGGATTATGAGATTGAACGGGGTAAGAAAGTTTATCAGGAAAACGATTGTGATTCTGTTATTGGAATTGGTGGAGGAAGCGCTTTGGATGTAGCTAAGGCAATTGCCATTATAGCTACAAATGGTGGTCATATTTCTAATTATGAAGGAGTAGATCAAATTAAAATTCCATTACCACCAATGGTTATGGTTTCAACAACAGCCGGATCGGGCTCTGAAGTTTCACAATTTTCCGTCATCGTCGATACAATAAGGCGAAAGAAAATGACCATCATTTCAAAATCATTGGTTCCGGATATTGCTATTGTCGACCCAAATACACTTATTACCAAGACTCCCAGTTTAACCGCTTCGACAGGGTTGGATGTCTTAACACATGCTATCGAAGCATATGTAAGTGTGGCAGCAACCCCATTAACAGATGTTCAGGCCAAAAATGCAATCACATTAGTTTCGAAATATTTGCGACCTTCTGTAGCATCAAGTACAAATATGGAGGCAAAAACAGCGATGGCAATGGCTAGCTTGCAAGCTGGATTAGCATTTTCCAACGCTATTCTCGGAGCCGTTCATGCAATGGCACATGCGATTGGGGGGCGTTTTCCTTATTCACATGGGGATGTTAATGCTGCTCTGTTGCCTTATGTGATGGAATTTAACTATATTGCTAATCCAAAACGATTTACGGACATTGCAGAACTTATGGATATTGATGTTCGAGGGATGGAGCAATCTGAAGCGGGAAGAAAAGCTGTTGAACAAGTGAGATTATTATCCTTAGATATTGGCGCACCACAACGATTATCCGAGATGGGATTGAAAGAGGAATCAATACCAGAAATGAGTAAAGTCGCGCTAGAAGATGCGTGCATGATTACAAACCCTCGTGACATAACGCTAAAGGATATTGAGCATTTATTCAGAAAAGCCTTATAGATTTCAGGAATACGGCAAAAGGAGGTTGAGTTTGTGCTTAAAACTAAACAAGAGATGATTGACCTCTTAACCGGTGTAAAGTCATCGAAGCGAAATTACTATACTGAATTAATCAAAATCAATGCCCAGCTTAAAAAGAAAAATATGAAACTTGAAATCATCAATGATGTGATGAAGAACTTTAATGTAGAGATGTGCATGGATGATATGTTGAAAAATATTTTGAATAAGTTGAAAGAGCTTTACACATTTAACCGTCTAAGCTTATCTCTTTATGAGGATGACAAATTACTATTAACAAATGTTTTTCCAATCGATTCGTTTATTGTTAAGGTGGGGGAAGTTCTTCCAAGGCAATATTCGACTTACTGGAATGTGATAGAGCAAAGAAGGGCTACTCATATTAGTTTTCCAAATCATACAGCCAATCCAATAGAGCAGGAAACTTTTCTCGCGTTACATATTAATCACGTATTCTTGTTTCCACTTATTAGTAAAAAGAAAGTGATAGGAGTACTTAGCTTTGGCAGTAGACAAGCTATAGAATATGAAGAACATGATATGATTTTTTTACAGCAATTAGCTGACCAGCTTGCTGTTTGTATAGAAAATTCAAGGCTTTATAATGAGGTGCTGAGGGGAAACAAAGAATGGGAAGAAACATTTCGTTCTGTGCTGGACATGATTATTTTGGTGGATATGAATGGGTCAATATTAAGGTTTAATAATTCGGTAAATAAGTTTTTTGATCTGTCTAATCAGCAATTAATGAAAAAAAATTGCAGGGAACTAATGTCAGAGAATGTAACGATGGGTGAAAAATGTCCTTTAGAAGAAAGTTTGCAGTCAAATACAACAACCTACACGCAAATCAATTTTGATAATAATCGGATTTGTGATGTTTATACATATCCAGTCTATAATGATCGAAATGAAAAGTATGGGGTCATTTTATATATGAAAGATGTTACTGAAAAACTTCATGCAGAAGTCCAATTAATTCAATCTGGAAAGCTAGCTGCAATCGGTGAAATGGCAGCGGGTGTTGCTCATGAATTAAATAGTCCATTAACAGCAATATTGGGGAATTCCCAGCTGTTGCTCCGGGAAGCAAGCAAAACAGATCCTGCTTATAAGCTTTTGGAAGATATAAAAAGCTGTGGTGATCGTTGCAAGAATATTATTCGCAATTTATTAACGTTTTCTAGACAGGATGAATATTTACCAAAGGAATGCTTTATTAATGAAGCAGTTACACAGGTTTTAAGTCTAGTAAGCTATCAAATAGAAAGGCAAAATATAAAGATTACGATTGAACTTGGTCATGAGATACCAGCAATTGAAGGGAATCTACAACAAATTGAACAAATTGTTATTAATCTACTCCTCAATGCAAAAGATGCGGTAGAAGCAAGTGCTGATCAAGAAAAAGAAATTTTAATTAAAACGGAAACTGTAGATGTGGACGGAAAATCCTATGTTTCATTAACCATTGGAGATAATGGAATCGGGATTAAGGAAAGTGACATGCCTGATATATTTCGGCCTTTTTATACGACCAAGCAGCAAAGTAAAGGAACAGGATTGGGCCTATCAGTTAGTCTGGGGATAGCCAAAATGCATGGTGGAACGATAGAAGTGGAAAGTGAAGAGGGTGTGGGTAGTACTTTTTCATTATTGCTTCCCGTTCTATCTCAAGACCATATTGAATGAAGGATGATTCAATGACAAATGTACTGATAATAGATGATGAAAGAGAAGTTTGTACATTTTTAGAACACTTTTTATCTAGAAAAGGCTATATGGTAAAAGCGGCGTACAACGGGGAACAAAGTAATAGATTAATAGAAGAATATCCATTTCAGTTGGCAATGATTGATGTGAAGTTACCAGATACAAATGGTTTTGTAATCCTAAAAACATTAAAGGAAAAACAGCCAAAATGTAAGGTCATTATTATGACAGGCTATAGTACCGTCAAGACAGCTGTGGAAGCCATTAAACATGGTGCTAACGATTACATTGAAAAACCATTTGATGACCTTGATCAGGTGGAAAACTTAATTGATGATATGATCTCACATGATGCAACAATTGCTCAGAGTGAGGTAAAGCAGTTAGCGGATAAAGTTGGTTTAATTACGGGCGAAAATGAAGAGATGGGTCATTTAGTAACCATTGCCCATAAGATTGCAAAGAAAAATATAAATGTACTCATCCAGGGGGAAACAGGAACAGGAAAGGAAGTTCTAGCCAAATTTATTCACCAAGCGAGTCTTCGTGCTGATCAAACATTTATAGGGGTAAACTGTGGAGCTTTATCCGAGTCTTTGTTGGAGAGTGAGCTATTTGGTCATGAAAAGGGTGCGTTCACCGGTGCAACCCAACCTCGAAAAGGCCTTTTTGAACTAGCGAACAATGGGACCTTATTCCTTGATGAAATTGCTGAAGCTTCACCTGCTATTCAAGTGAAATTGCTTCGTGTCTTGGAAACACGTGAGTTTATGAGAGTTGGTAGTGAAAAGGTACTACGTTCAAATGCACGAATCATTGCAGCATCCCATGTTAACCTTGATGAAGCAGTCCAACAGAAAAAATTCCGACAAGACTTATTGTATCGACTCAATGTGGTGAAGCTGGAAATTTTGCCGTTAAGAAAGCGGAAAGAAGATCTACCAATACTCATATCCCATTTCCTTGAAAAATATGATGCAGACCACTTAACATTTACTAAGACCGCAATCCATCTTTTAGAAGAATACGATTGGCCTGGCAATATTAGGGAACTGGTAAATGTCGTAACGCGAGCGATTACGCTTTCTGAGGGCGAAACGACACAAATAACGAAGGATTATTTACCAAGTTATATACAGTCAGAGCCAAAACAGGGAATTTACGAAATAGAAATAATACAAATGAACTCAGTACCGATGGTAGATGGTAGGCAAAGATTGATAGATTCAAATGTAGTTGATATTAAACAATATTTGGATTATTGGAGTGAGGAACTACATAGCTATTGGAAAGCTGATGAAGCAATCCCTTTAGAAGTAATAATAGAGAAAATAAAAGAACTAGAGGATGTAATCGGCAAAGCTTTCATTAAAAAAGCTTTGAAACGTACGCTTGGAAATAGAAAAAAGGCCGCAGAAATGTTGGATCTCACTCCGCGTCAATTACGCTATTTATTAAAGGAAAAGAAACACTTTCCACTATAAAGTCTTGGAAAGTGTTTCTTCAAATATAGGATATTAAACTAAAATATTAGTAGTTTCTACTTTCATTGCTGCACGGATCATGTTTTGTACATCATCTAATGTTGCTTTGCGAGGATTTGTAAATGAACATGCATCCTTCATTGCGTTTTCTGCCAAAAGCGGGATATCTTCTTCTTTTACTCCAAGCTCTGTTAAGTTTCCTGGAATACCAACATCTTTTGAAAGCGTTTCTATCGCAGAAAGCGCCTTTTCAGCAGCTTCACGTGTAGATAAACCGCTTACATTTTCTCCTAAAGCAATCGCAATATCGACAAATCTCTCAGGTTTTGCAATTAAATTAAAGCGTTCTACGTGTGGCAATAGAACTGCATTACATACGCCATGAGGCAAATTATAAAATCCGCCTAATTGATGGGCAATTGCATGCACATAGCCTAAGGACGCATTGTTAAATGCCATTCCTCCTAAGAATTGCGCAAAGCACATGTTGTTTCTAGCCTCAATATCGTCACCATTCGCAACTGCAGTACGGAGGTTTTGGCTAACCAAACGGATTGTTTGTAGGGCACAGGCATCTGTAATAGGTGTTGCATCAGTAGAAACATAGGCCTCAATTGCGTGTGTCAACGCATCCATTCCAGTTGCGGCTGTTAATCCTGCCGGCATTTTTACAGTTAGGATTGGATCATTAATTGAAATTAATGGTGTAGTATGTTTATCAACGATTGCCATTTTAATCTTTCTTGATGTATCCGTAATAATACAGAAGCGTGTCATTTCACTGGCAGTACCTGCTGTCGTGTTGATTGCCACAAGTGGAATCATCGGGTCTTTGGATTTGTCAACGCCTTCGTATTCATGGATTGTTCCACCGTTTGATGCCACAAGCCCAATTCCTTTTGAACAGTCATGGGAACTTCCTCCGCCCAAGGAAACAATAGAATCACAGCCTTGTTCACGATACATTTTTAATCCGGCTTCTACATTTAAATCGGTTGGGTTTGGTTCTGCACCATCAAAAATAATAACCTCAACACCCGCCTCGCGAATAATGGATGCAATTTCTTCTGCAACCCCCATTTTGCTTAATCCTTTATCAGTAACAAGTAAAGATTTGTTGCAACCTAGTGCTTTAATTCTTGGGCCTGCTTCATTTACTGCACCAACTCCCATTAAATTAACTGTCGGCATAAAGAATCCATAAACCTTTTGATTTGCCATTGAAAATCTCCCCCTATAAAATTAAAATTTTGAATTATTGAATTCACACTATTAAAATGCAAATACCGTGCCAAATAATCTTTTAGTCGAAAAAAGTTTTAAAAAATGTTTGAGACGCATGTCTAAGTAGGCTTAGAGGTCAAAATAAATATTCACTATTCTGAATAATTGTAAATTTAAGACAACTATTAATGCAAAAAAAACGGCACATTTAAACAATTAAATGGCATCTCTAACAAAAACTTGTCCTAATCCAGGTTATTGATAATAAGCTGGCAATAGGGAATAATTAAGATAGCAAAATTTATCCATTCGGAAATGGACGGTGGGAATATACATGAAACTAGTGGTAATCGGTGGGGTTGCAGCAGGAATGTCTGCAGCCTCAAAATTAAAAAGAATGAAAAAAGATGCCCAAGCTGTCGTCTATGAAAAGGGCGATTTTTTGTCATATGGAGCCTGCGGCTTGCCTTATTTTGTATCCGGTGAAGATGACAATTATCAAAAATTAATCGCAAGGCCGCTTGAGCACTTTGAAACGATGGGGATTGAAATTCACTTACGGCATGAAGTTGTAAAGGTTGTTCCTGAAAAAAAGCAAGTGGTGGTAAAGGACCTAGAAAATAATAATATGTTTACAGAAACATATGACAAGCTCATGATTTCTACTGGATCTACACCGATTATTCCAGCTTTAGCAGGCATTGAACTTGAAAACATTTATGTATTAAAAACATTGGAGGATGGTATTCAACTAAGGGAAGCTGCAAGCCGCGCTGATGTTAAGAACGTGGCCATTGTTGGGGCAGGTTACATTGGCCTCGAGGTAGCCGAGGCGATGAGAGAGCTAGGTAAAAATGTAAAAATTATTGAGCTCGCAGGTCGAAGCTTGAGAACTTTTGATAAAGAAATTACAGACCTCGCGGAAACTGAATTGCAAAATCAAGGTGTTGAACTGCACTTTGGTGAAAAAGTCGAAGGTTTCACAGGTACAACTAAAGTTGAAGCCATTAAAACTGATAAAAATACGTATAAAACTGATTTAGTTGTACTATCAATCGGCACGAGACCAGCAACAGAATTTCTCAAAGGGTCCGGTATTACACTTGCGGAAAATGGCGCGGTCATTATTGATCGGGAAATGAGGACGAATAGTAAAGATATTTATGCTGCTGGGGACTGTGCAGAAGTTTACAATCGTGCAACAGAAGAAAATGCATGGATCCCCCTTGGCACAAACGCAAATAAATGTGGAAGAATCTCCGGGGCAAACATTGCCGGCAGTCATATGAAATATGTCGGTACACTTGGCAGTGCGGCAATTAAGGTATTTAATTTAGAGCTTGCCCGGACAGGGATGTCAGAGATTGATGCGCAAAATCTAGCAGTTGATTATGCAACTGTGTTTGTAAAGAGTGTGAATCATCCTCGCTATTACCCCAATCAAACGCCAATCTGGATAAAGTTGATTTATGAAAAAGGAACGAAACGGATTCTTGGTGCACAAGCAATTGGCCCTCAAGGTGTAGTGCTAAGGGTTGATGTCTTTGCGGTTGCAATCCACAATCATATGACGACCGATGAACTTGGCATGACGGATTTATGCTATGCCCCACCATTTGCGGGAGTATGGGATGCAATACATATCGCAAGCAATGCGGCAAAGTAAACGTAAGCTAGGGAAATCCCTAGCTTGTTTGCACAGATAAAAAAGCTAAGTTGAAATTGTGAAAACGGTGTGAAGAAGATGTGAAAACAAGATGACTAATTCATGGCAGGATTGTGAAGTTCATTGTTTAACAGTTTCGTAAGGTGTATATTTAAACCATAGAAAGACAATAAGTGAATTCACAAAATAAACTCTTAATGAAAGAGGTTAGTCCAATGGAGCAGATGGAAAAGAGTAACGTAGAGTTGAAAGTATATTAAATTTTAAATCTCAAAAAAATTTTTATCCACTTTGTGAAATGTTGAGCAATTATACTTTTATATCATCAATGAATTAAATGAACGGAAAATAAAAACATTTTTCTAAGGAGTTGAAAAGTCATGAGATGGATGCATGGTCCTAAAATAGCAGCCCTTTGGACGATTTTTAGAATTTGGTTAGGTATTCAATGGATAGAAGGCGGTTGGGAAAAAATTTCCGGAGGCGGATTTGATGCAAGTGGATTTATGCAAGGTGCAATAAAAGGTGCAACTGGCGAACATCCAGCAGTGCAAGCATGGTACGCAAGTTTCTTGGAGCATGTAGCATTACCAAATGCAGGATTATTTAGCTTCCTAGTACAATGGGGCGAGGTGCTAGTAGGTATCGGACTTATTGTCGGTGTAGCAACAATCCCAGCCTTATTAGCCGGAGCATTTATGAACTTAAACTTTATGTTGGCAGGAACAACAAGCACAAACCCAATTCTTTATACAGTGGCTATGATTCTTTTAGCTGCAGGTAGTGCAAGCTACTACTACGGTGGCGATCGATTCTTAGTACCTTACATCAAAGAAAAAATGGCTAGGAAAGGTGCTAAAAAAGCAGAAGAAGGACACGCGACAGTTTAGTACGAAATAGATTGGGATACAGACACCAGCTCTGTATCCTAATCCACAGTGTTATCCACAATTGAATAGACTTAATTGTTGTAATTCACAGATATATCCACATAATCCACATGAAAATTTCTACTTATCCACAAAGAACTTAGTAACATACCGGAACCTTATATACCAAGCAATCAATCTAGTTATCCACAAAAGTCACAATTATCAGAGCAGACAAATTATTTTTCCAAGGAGATGGAAAATCATGAGATGGATGCATGGTCCTAAAATGGCAGTTGTTTGGACGATCTTTAGAATTTGGTTGGGTATTCAATGGATAGAAGGCGGTTGGGAAAAAATTTCTGCAGGTGGATTTGACGCAAGTGGTTTTATGCAAGGGGCAATTGCAAAAGCAGGTGGCGAACACCCAGCAGTGCAAGCATGGTACGCAAGTTTCTTAGAGCATGTAGCAGTACCAAATGCCGGATTATTTAGCTTCCTAGTACAATGGGGCGAATTGCTAGTAGGTATCGGACTTATTGTCGGTATTGCCACAATTCCAGCCTTATTAGCAGGGACATTCATGAACTTAAACTTCTTATTAGCGGGTACAACAAGCACAAACCCTATTCTATTTACAGTTGGCGCAATCCTCTTATTTGCAGGCAGTGCAAGCTACTATTACGGTGGCGACCGCTTCCTAGTACCTTACATCAAAGAAAAAATGGCTAAGAAAGGTGCTCACAAAGTAGAGGAAGGACATGCCACAGTTTAGCAAATTATTTTTCACAAAGGAGATACCATATTTGGTATCTCCTTTGTTGTTTTACGACTTAGCTCTTTTATCGGCTGCATTAGAACGTGCTTGCGCTTCTAAATCATTTGCATCAGCTAGTTCTTGAGAAAATTCAATATCACGTCCATCGGCAGTAGTTTTTGCATATTTTGGAGTTTGCGGCATACTTGATGAATTATTATCACCTTGATGACTTTGACCTCTTGTCATGGTAGTTAGTCTCCTTTCAAACAATGAGATAGTTTTTGGAAATGTACTACTGTTACTATGTCGATTTTTAGTTTAAAATATGTATTTTAAATTAAGAATTAGG
Source organism: Schinkia acidoalkalinis (assembly GCF_054301215.1). Next base: position 1,359,012 of record NZ_CP182573.1, on the reverse strand, counting down.
GTTTGGTGGCACATATCCACCCGCACGGTCAGCCATTTTAAATTCCCTAGAATAAAGTACTTCCTGTGTTGCTGTCAATGTTCTCCGGTTTTCTTTGTCACGTCTTGCTTTACTTTTCGCCACTTTTTTTCCTCCATTTCTAATGTTTTACTTTAAAAGTATGACCCTCCAAATACATTGTTATTCAAAATTAAATATGTCTAATTTGTGTCAAAACGTAAACGCTTGAATCACTGAAATCTTGTTTAGGTGTTGCTATAATAGAAAAAGTGGAGGGAAAACAAGTGATTAAAATCGTTAAAATTACAACCCAAACAAAAAATAAAGAGCGCTTTAATGTATTTATAGATCAAGGAAACGGGGAAGAGTATGGTTTCAGTATTGACCAGGATGTTCTGATTGAATTTCAACTTCGCAAAGGAAATACATATACAGAAGATGAATTAAAAGAAATTTTATATAAAGATGAAATAAAAAAGGCATTCAATCTTGCTTTACATTATTTATCTTTTCGAATGAGGTCCGAAAAAGAAATCCGTGATTATTTACAGAAAAAGGCCTACACAGAAGAAATTATTGAAATTGTCCTCCAAAGGCTTAGGAAAAACAGATACGTTGATGATGTAGAGTTCGCAAAGGCTTTCGTTCGCTCTAGAGTTTACAACTCAACGAAAGGCCCCCTAATGATCCGGCAGGAGCTACAGCAAAAAGGGATTTCAGAAGCCACTATTCAAGAAGGTTTAATGGAATTTCCTGATGAAAAACAGTTGGAATTAGCGGCTCAATTTGTGGAAAAAAATGCAAAGCAGAAAAAGTCACTGTCAGATTACCAAATCAAGCAAAGAATTAGCCAAGCCCTGCTAGGCAAAGGCTTTCCGCAATCTATTGTTAAAACAGCATTATCCCAATTAGTAATCGAAAAAGATGAAGAAGACCCATTAGCAGCAGTAGCAAAACAAGGGGAAAAAGCTTTTAAAAAATATAGCAATAAATTCGAAGGCTGGGAATTAGAGCAAAAGGTGAAGCAATATTTGTATCAGCGGGGTTTTACTTCGGATGAGATTGAGGCGTTTATAGCACATTATCGAGAAGAATAGTAATTGATGATACTGTTGATGATACTGTGGTAGAAAAGGTGGGAATAGAACCCATAAAAAGTAAGAATGCAGACAAGTGGTGAGAAATCTGGACCGACTTTGTCTGCAAAATACAAAAATGCGGATAAGCCCGGAGCAAATGTACCTGACTTTGTCCAAAAAACACGAAAATGAGGACAAACATGGAGAAATCTGGACTGACTTTGTCTGCAAAATACAAAAATGCGGACAAGCCCGGAGTAGATGTACCTGACTTTGTCCACAAAACGCGAAAATGAGGACAAACACGGAGAAATCTGGACCGACTTTGTCTGCAAAATACAAAAATGCGGACAAGCCCGGAGCAAATGTACCTGACTTTGTCCACAAAACACGAAAATGAGGACAAACATGGAGAAATCTGGACCGACTTTGTCTACAAAATACAAAAATGAGGACAAGCCCGGAGTAGATGTACCTGACTTTGTCCACAAAAAAAGTAGTATAGCACCCAAATAGGGTAGCTCGGCCGTCTTCAAGCTAATTAGATAATAATCTCGTTCCTGCCATCATCCAGCTCAATTATTTTCTTCGTAACCTCATCAGCAGTTTTTAAGCCAGATTTGTCACTAATATGGGTGGAGTTGTCCCAAAACGGCGTATCCATTCCTCCCATATACACACCTATAAACCTAACATTTTTTTCCTTATATTCTTTTTGCAATGCTTCAGTAAAGCCGCGTATACCGAATTTGCTTGCACAGTAGACGGCTTCATTAACTTTTCCAACAAGTCCTGCAGTAGAAATGATATTATAAATTCTTCCATCATTTGAGTTTCTGATAATAGGCAACATTAACTTTGTCATGTAAATGGTACCCACTACATTTGTTTGAATCATATCATCCATTTCATTTTTTGTGATGGCTTCAAATTCACCAAAATGGCCGACACCGGCATTATTGATCAGCCAATCGATTTCAAACTCTTTTTGCAAATTTTTTATTTTTTCATCTAGTTCATTGTAATTTGTAATATCACATGGAAACACTTCGGCTTTTCCGCCAAGCGCGTAAATCCTATCTTTCTCTGCATGTAATAGACTTTCTCTTCTTCCAGCTAAAATAATTTTGTGTCCCATTTTCGCATAATGCTCGGCTAAACTTTGGCCAAGTCCTGTGCCGGCACCAGTAATTAATATTGTAGTCAAACTAGTCAGCCTCTCTTCCTTGGTGTCTACCATTAAATAGTTTTGTAACATTGACTAAAATACTTTATACTAAAATTATAACAAAAGGCTGGAGTGGAAAACATGGAGAAACGATATAGTGAAATGTCAGAATATGAATTAAAGCTAGAAATTGGCAAGCTTCATGAAAAGGCTAGAAAAGCAGAACAAATGGGAATGGTTAATGAATATGCCGTTTATGAAAGGAAAATTGCGATGGCGAAAGCGTATCTATTAAGTCCAAGCAATTTTCAACCTGGTGAGGTTTACGAAATAGATGGCGACCCGGGCGTTCTGTTTACAATTGATTATATGAATGGTGTGTTCGCATGGGGAACACGTTCAGGTAAGAATGAACAAGAGGCGATTCCAATATCTTTATTATTAAAACCAGAGAAGTAATACCTTCTCTGGTTTTAATATGGTCTTAATACCGTTTAGGACTGTTTTCTTGTTTGGTGATGTAGAATAATGGTGTTTTGTGCTTCCATTGTTTCACCGTTTACTTGGTTCCAGGCATGCTTTGGATTTGCATGTCCTTTCTGAAAAGGATTCTGATATAAATTGTCATAGAACTTTTTATGTCTTGCCATGATAAATCATCCTCCTTTAGATAATCAAAAACAATGCAATTTCCAAAGTCTACTCTTGTGGCCGGTTTTCGTTGGACATACGCATGCGTTCTTTTGGATGTGTGTTAATTTGTCCGTTCGCTCTCAGTGAAGAATATCTTGCTTTCGCACGTGGCTCACCATCAATGTTTCTCCGAGGAGGAAAATTTTCTTGTTTATTCCGGACCATTTTACGCCCTCCTTACATGTGTATGAATGTCCTTTTGAACATCCATTACATAGTATGGGTTATACAATCAGCATTAATTCTCGGGAGCAATTACTAATTTCTTCATTAGTTTTTCTTCACTAAAGATCCAGCCGGTATAAGAACTTACAATGTTTAACGATTGATCAAGCTGTACGACGGCTACAAATGGATAATATCCTTTTGAACGATAGCGCAAATCAATAAACCTTACTTCATAATGGTCATTATATTCGTCAACCTCCCAGCGATAAACAGGGGAGAAGGACAGAAATGCGGAAAGATTCTCATCTTTTATTGCTGCTTTCATGACAGGTGTATCCGGAACCGGTACTTTATCATATTCATCTAAGAACGTAATTTCATTATTAATGGATCGAGCAACATAGAACTTTGTATTGCTTGATATTGCCAGATGCCATTGGTTATACCGATAGGTTGGAGAAATAATAATCTGCGTTGCATCGGGTATATGTTGTTTTACTTTTTTGATGATTTCTCTTTTTGTAACATAGCGAACAAGGTAATAGCCAAACAGTACTATATAGACGCCTAAGAATGTAAGCCCTGGGTCAAAGCCGTATCGCCAGATTGCAATCCCGATGATATGCGCGAAAAAGATAAATGGATCAAATGTATTAATAATGCCTAAGGCAATCCATTTTTTTGTAAAGGGCCTGAGCGCTTGTGTTCCATAAGCATTAAAAATATCAACAAAAACATGCAGGATAACGGCAAGAAATGTCCAAATCCATAAGTGAAGCAAATTAGCAGTAGGCGAAAAGGCATAAATTGCACCTGTAATTAATAAAGGCCATAACATCACAGCGGGAATGGAATGTGTGATCCCCCTGTGGTTTCGAATATATTTCGCATTGTTCCTAAGCTTCATAATTGTATCCAAGTCAGGTGCTTGTGATCCGATAAGTGTCCCGAATAGGATTGCCTGGGCTGTAATTTCATTGTTTGCAACAACAGGATCGAGGGTTGCTAATCCTCCTAGAGCAATACCCATGACAACGTGGGTGCCTGTATCCATTAGTTATCCTCCTAAATAATTTAAATTGGCGCTGTTAATTGAGTTGTGTTCCTAATAGTACCCATTAACGGAGCCTTACTGTTAAATATAATAAGATCACTTGTATTATTCTTCTTAGCTAAAAGCTTTATAACATTATTTTACCACTGCGGGGTGACATCTGTGGAAACGAATTTAGAACATTTATTTAATCATTTCAATAAATTGCAATTTCAACTGGATTTAATTAGCTGGTTTTTGAATGAGCAGCGTGTATTACCATGGAGAAAAGATAAAGACCCATATAAAGTATGGGTATCGGAAGTTATGCTGCAGCAAACAAGAGTGGAAACAGTTATTCCCTATTTTAACCACTTTATTGAGCAATTTCCAACCGTGGAGGCTTTAGCAGCTGCCAACGAAGAGCAAGTTTTAAAGGCCTGGGAAGGATTGGGCTATTATTCAAGGGTGCGTAATCTTCAAAGTGCAGTAAAGGAAGTTGTTGCCGATTATGGCGGACAAATTCCGAACAATCCTGAGAACCTTTCGAAACTAAAGGGTGTCGGCCCTTATACCAAAGGAGCCATTTTAAGTATTGCCTATAATATTCCCGAGCCTGCTGTTGATGGCAATGTTATGCGTGTCTTATCCCGGGTTCTTTTAATAAAAGATGACATTGCTAAAGTGAAAACAAGAAAGCTTTTTGAAAATGCGGTAAGGGAGCTTGTTTCTACTGAACAGCCGTCGGAATTTAATCAAGGCTTAATGGAGCTAGGTGCGTTAGTATGTACACCTAAATCGCCGTCTTGTTTATTATGTCCAGTCCAACACCATTGCCGCGCGTTCCATGAAGGAATGCAAGACGAATTGCCGTTTAAAACGACGAAAAAGAGCAATAAGGAAGTATTGCTTACCGCTTTAGTTTTAAAAAACAAAGAGGGTCAAATTTTAATTCAAAAAAGACCAAGCGATGGGCTGCTAGCGAATTTATGGGAGCTACCCAATCATGAAATGCAGCGTTTCAGCCCGTTGGGACAAGTTGAGCAAATGAAACAATTTATGAAGACAAAATATAACTTAGATGTCATGATTGAAGATCACTTTATGAATCTTAAACATGAATTTTCCCATTTAACTTGGAAAATTGCGGTGTACAATGCCGTGACCAATGACGAGTTTCCGGGGAGTAACAGCTGTCAGTTCGTTCCTTTGGAAGAAATTGAAAAATTACCATTCCCAGTGCCCTATAAAAAAATTATTTCAAGTGTACAATGGTAAAAATTTCTTAGTATAATCAACTTATAGTAATGAATAGAGTTGTACCCTCATAGAATGCCCATAGAGTGTCAAAGAGAGGGGAATAGAAAAGTGGTCAAAAAAGGTCTTTATTCATTTTTTATTTTATGTTTAGCTGTAGCATTTTCGTTACCAATAAATGGCGCGAGCGCCGCGGAAAAAGAATCACAATCCTATTTAATTATAAACAAGGCCGTTAACGAGCTTGCCTATTTTGAAGGTGGGGAATTAATTAAAGTTTTTCCTGTAGGGACGGGAAAAAGTAGAAAACTGACACCTGAAGGTACTTTTCAAATTATTAATAAAGTGAAAAATCGCCCTTATTATAAAGAGAAAATTCCTGGTGGGTCACCAAGAAATCCGTTGGGGGACCGTTGGATGGGTTTGAATGTTCCGGGTACATGGGGTAATACATATGGAATTCATGGCAACGCTAATGAGAATTCCATTGGAAAATATGTAAGCGCCGGGTGTATCCGCATGCACAACAAGGATGTACGTTGGCTTTATGATCAAATCACAACAGGAACAACCGTCCTCATCACGCACCAGAAAAAAGATTTTCTGACAATCGCATTAGAAAGTGGCTTTGGGTTAAAAGAACCAAAGATTGAAAAGGTTGATAAGAAAATAACTGCTTTAGCTGAAAAAGTCCTGTATAAAAAACCAATCAGTTTTAGCGGCTATAAAATTGGTAAGATTGAATCACAAGTTGTAACAGCCTTTGAAGAAGCTGATAACGGCTGGTATCACATTTATACATGGTTTGGGGATGCGTGGGTTTCAAGTGCCAATACGGTCGAAGGGAAGCTTGAAAAGAAGGAGACAGAGGTTAAATTAACCGCAGCAACAACTCTTTTTGCTTCACCGACTACTACGGCAGCTTCCGTCGGGGCCTTAAGCCCACAAAAGGTAAACGCATTCGAACAAATTGGCGATTGGTACCATATCAAAACGTGGTTTGGCGATGCTTGGATTAATGTAAAAAAGTAGTGGAAATAAATAGAATGCGGCAATAAAAGGCGGAAAAGTCAAGTGCTTTTCCGCCTTTTATGCGTCTCGAGGCACCACTTGCGTGCTATCCGTGAATACCGCCGCGGGCCTCGAGCTCCTTAATGATTTGATTGTGAATGGAAACGCCTTCGATATTAAGATAAGGAGCCATTTGCTGCAATGATTTATGGAAGTAGGCTAATTCATTATCGCTCCATTCTTGCTTTGGAATCATCGTTAATTCTGTCATATCGCGACCAACATTATGCATAAGATTGGCCTCCTTTTCATATCCTCGTTGTTATTTTTTATTGAATGCTATATTTTATGCAAACCAGATTACAAAATTTTTTCGTATAGAAAAAGGACAAACGTACAAAATAAACTCGTGCAAGCCACTGACGAGTGAAAATCAGTTTGGCTTGTAAAACCATTCTGGAGGTGCCTACGATGGCAAAAATGAATAGTCAATCTGGATCTAATATTCAACAAGTAAGACAACAGAACGCACAATCAGCTGCTGGTGCAGGTCAATTTGGAACAGAATTTGCTAGTGAAACAAATGTACAGCAAGTACGACAACAAAATGCTCAATCAGCAAGAGCTGGTGCTAATGCTAATGCTGGCCAATTTGGAACAGAATTTGGCAGCGAAACGAACGTACAAAACGTTAGACAGCAAAACGCTCAAGCTGAGCAAAATAAAAGCCAAAACTCATAATTGAGTTTTAACGGCTAAAAGCAAAAAAGCATTCCCAACCGCTCGGTAGGGGAATGCTTTTTTTGTTGTCTTAAAGTAATAGTAAAGCCACTATATTATAAAAACTTTTCCAACCCTACCTTAAAGAATCCACCTTGGAAATCATATTTGGTGTAAACGTCTAATGAAATAATAGAAGAATGGTAGTATAATATTCTTATTAAAATCTTGAATAACTCCCCGCATTAAAGATGAAAGGGATCACGATATGCTGCAATTATTAAATAAAATATTATTGAAGTTTATGCCGGTTATGACACCAATAAGTGTTGTAATCGGTATCGTTTTTAGTGATAGTCTAACACCTTTTGTGTTTTTAGTACCTTGGCTGTTTGCTTTTATGACATTTTCGGGCAGTTTGAATTCCAACTTTGCAGATATTAAATCTGTGATACGATATCCAAAGCCGCTTTTTGTATGCCTTGCGATGCTGCATATAATCATGCCACTCATCGCACTAGGTGTTGGTCATATTGCTTATCGAAACGACCCGTATACGATTATCGGGCTGGTACTGGCTTTCTTAATTCCAACAGGAGTTTCCAGCCTAGTATGGGTATCAATCTATAAAGGAAATATTATCTTTACTCTAGCAATTATTGTTATCGACTCTTTATTATCGCCATTTATTGTTCCAGCTGTGTTACATGTATTTTTCGGTAAGACCGTGCACATGAATGGCAGCGAAATTATGCAAGGTTTAATTTGGATGATCGTTCTTCCGTCCATTTTAGGAATGCTTTTGAATGAGTCATCCAAAGGAAAAATTGGTAAGATACTGTCACCTAAACTAGCTCCTTTTTCAAAACTTTGCTTAGGAGCGGTAGTTGGATTAAATGGTGCTGCCATTGCTCCCCATTTTAAAGAAGTTAATAGTCAGCTTCTAATCCTAGTAGCAACAGTATTTTCACTTGCATGTCTGGGGTATATCGTTAGTTGGTTTATTGCTAAAAAGTTATTTAAAGAAGATTCCAGCATCCAGATTGCTTTAATTTATAACAGTGGGATGAGAAATATCAGCGCAGGAGCTGTTATTGCAATTACTTATTTTCCCGCGCCGGTTGCTATTCCAGTCATTATTGGAATGTTGTTTCAACAAATTCTTGCCTCCTTCACAGGAACGATTTTGTCCCGTCATTATCATGAGCCTGTAAAAGAAGTAAGTGCTTCATAAAAAATTGTACTTTTTTTTGAAATTTTTAAATAAGAATAGTTTTAAATTATGCTGTAAACCGTTATAATAAGTAAAAAAGTGGGTAAGTTTGCTTATTCGTAGAGAAAGGAAAGATAGTATGTTTGTCCCCAAGGCAGGAAGTAAAATACAAATTCAAAGCTATAAGCATAGTGGGACTATACACCGTGTTTGGGAAGAAACTACTTTGTTAAAAGGCAACCGATCAGTGGCAATAGGTGCGAATGACCGTACGCTGGTAACTGAATCGGATGGTAGAACATGGATTACACGAGAGCCTGCGATTTGTTATTTTCATGCAAACCATTGGTTTAATATCATTGGCATGCTTCGTGAAGACGGTGTTTACTATTATTGTAACCTAAGTTCACCTTTCGCTTGGGATAATAGTACATTGAAATATATCGACTACGATTTAGATATAAAAGTATTCCCAGACATGACATTTACTATTTTGGATGAAGACGAATATGAGCTGCATAGCAAGCAGATGAATTACCCCGTTGAGATTGATTATATTCTTAGGAAAAATATGAACGATTTAATTTTATGGATTCGGCAAAGGAAGGGACCCTTTGCTCCCGATTTTATCGATAATTGGTATGAAAGATATTTAACCTACCGTTCGTAAAAGTACATATGGTATGATTTAAGGGGCTGGTATATACAGCCCCTACTGTTTTTTTGTACGTATTTCTAATGGGTGGTGTTTCATTCTGGATAGTATTAAAAGGTATATGAAGTTTGTCAGTCCATATAAATCGAAAATCTTTATAACAATTATTATTGGTTTATTGAAATTTGGCATCCCTCTACTTATGCCGTTAATCTTAAAATATGTCCTTGATAACATTATTTATAATGACGAAATGGTAGTTGATGAGAAAATCCATCAGCTCTTTATGATTATGGGAATTGCCTTTTTAATTTTCCTTATTTTACGACCACCGGTTGAATATTACCGCCAATATTATGCACAGTGGGTTGGCAGTAAAGTTCTATATGATATTCGCGACCAGTTGTTTTCCCATATTCAAAAGCTTAGCTTACGATATTATTCCAATACAAAAGCGGGCGAAGTCATTTCAAGAGTGATCAATGATGTTGAGCAGACAAAAACGTTTGTTATAACTGGCTTAATGAATCTATGGATTGATATTATGACCATCTTTATTGCCTTAGCCATTATGTTTGCGATGGATATCAAGTTAACGTTTATTGCTATTATTCTTTTTCCTCTTTATGGATTTTCGGTTAAATATTTTTATGGAAGACTTCGTCACTTGACGAGAGTTCGCTCACAGGCGTTGGCAGAGGTGCAGGGGCATTTGCATGAGCGGGTCCAAGGCGTACCGGTTATTCGGAGCTTTGCGCTGGAGGATTACGAACAAAAAGCATTTGATAAAAAAAATCAAAACTTCTTGGACAAAGCGCTTGACCATACAAGCTGGAATGCGAAAACATATGCTGTTGTCAACACAATCACTGATATAGCTCCATTAATTGTCATTGCCTTTGCAGCATACGCGGTTATTACAGGATCAATAAAAGTTGGTACAATGGTTGCGTTTGTTACATACATGGATAAAATATACAATCCGTTACGGCGACTTATTAATTCATCAACGACATTAACTCAGTCGATAGCTTCGATGGACCGTGTTTTTGAATTAATTGACGAAGAGTATGATATCGTTGATAAACCAAATTCAATTGAATTAAAAAAAGTCGAAGGGAACGTGACCTTTGATAACGTAAGTTTTAAATATAATGAAAATGAGTCCCTTGTTCTAAAAAGTATCTCGTTGGATGTAAAACATGGGGAAACGATTGCCCTTGTAGGAATGAGTGGCGGCGGAAAATCATCACTGGTAAGTCTAATTCCACGCTTTTATGATGTCAGCTCCGGGAAGATTTTATTAGACGGCACTGATATCCGGGACTTTAAAGCACGCTCATTGCGGGATAAAATCGGCATGGTCCTGCAGGATAATATTTTATTCAGTGAATCTGTTAAAATGAATATCCTTATGGGAAACCCTTCAGCAACCGATGAAGAAGTGATCCAAGCGGCCAAGGCAGCCAATGCACATGATTTTATCATGGAGCTTCCGGATGGATATGATACGAAGGTTGGTGAAAGAGGGGTAAAACTTTCAGGGGGACAAAAGCAGCGGGTTGCGATAGCACGGGTATTTTTGAAAAATCCACCGTTGTTAATTCTAGACGAGGCTACATCCGCTCTTGACCTTGAAAGTGAACATTTAATCCAAGAAGCGCTCGATAAGCTTGCCAAGAACCGCACGACATTTATTGTTGCCCACCGTCTTGCAACGATTACCCATGCAGACCGCATTGTCTTAATCGAGTATGGCGAAATAACAGAGGTTGGCACACATGAGGAATTAATGGAAAAACAAGGTGGCTACTATAATCTCTTTAAAGTTCAGCAATTGGATGATGTTAAAAAAGATTCAGTTTCGTCGGTCTAAGTGATATTGAGGGGCTATCCTGGAAGTCGTTTCTTCGGCTGGGGGATAGCTCTTTTGTAATTTTGTGGCATTGTTTATCGAGCATGAAATTTGTACAAGGCATAATATTTGGATAGACTATTTTTTAGATTGCAGGCTTCACAAGTGTGTCTTGCATGCCCAAAACGGGCTGGGAAGCTGGCCGGTGGTAATGCAAGAGCGTCTCGCGTGCCCGAAACGGGCTGGGAAGCTGGCCGGTGGTAATGCAAGAGCGTCTCGCGTGCCCGAAACGGGCTGTGAAGCTGGCAGATGGTAGAGCAAGAGCGTCTCGCGTGCCCGAAACGAGCTGGAAAGTTGGCCGATGGTAACGCAAGTGCATCTCGCGTGCCCTAAATTAACTGGCAAGGGTAAGTAGCGCCCGCGAAAGCGTAAAAGTAGTGTGCCCGGTCACTAGCAATAGGAAGTAGCGCCCGCGAAAGCATAAAAGTAGTGTGTCCGGTCACTAGCAATAGGAAGTAGCGCCCGCGAAATCAGAAAAGGAGCGTGCGCGGTCATTAGCAAGAGGAAGAAGCACTCGATCTCAAACGAAATCTGGGCAACGGTCTCGCAAGGGTGCAATGCATAACGCGCTTCAAATTTTGGAGGGAATGGAAATGGACTACATTATTGATGTAGATAATCTTCGTAAAGAGTTTAAATCATATTCAAGCCGAGGCGGTTTAAAGGGGGCTTTTCGCGATTTATTAAACCGGCAGTATAAGATTGTACCGGCTGTTGAGAATATCTCTTTAAAGGTAAAGCCAGGGGAAATGGTTGGCTATATCGGTGAAAATGGTGCGGGTAAATCGACGACAATCAAAATGTTGACGGGTATTTTGGAGCCGACATCGGGAAAAGTGCGTGTAAACGGCATGAATCCACACAAAGAGCGGGAACGCTTCACGCAAACAATTGGCGTAGTTTTTGGGCAACGGTCGCAGCTTTGGTTGGATATTGCTGTACAGGAATCATTTCGGCTTTTAAAAAAGGTGTACAAAGTCTCGGACCAAGATTATAAGGACCATATGGAACATGTCATTACAACGCTGGATATTGAACCGTTATTAGATAAACCGGTTCGAAAGCTGTCCCTTGGACAAAGGATGCGCTGTGAATTGGCGGCGGCTTTAATTCATAATCCGCCCTTATTATTTCTAGATGAGCCGACGATTGGCCTGGATGTTTTGGTGAAGCTGAAAATTAGAGAGTTTTTAAAAGAAATCAACCAGAAATATAATACAACCATCCTCTTGACAACCCACGATTTAACGGATATTGAAGCGTTATGCGAACGTGTTGTCATGCTTGATGAAGGTAAAATTATTTATGATGGTAGCTTGGAAAATCTACGTTCCAATTGGGGTGATCGTAAACAAATTCATTTTCAATTCGTCTACCCAACAAGCCAAAGTCAATTAGAAAAAACAACAGCTGACCTTGTCGTTGATTGGCAAAAAGGAGAACATGACAATAGTTGGATAGCAAATGTAAGCAATGAGGATGAAATTGTTTCGACGATTATTACAAGGATTGTAGCCAATAATCAGATAAGTGATATGAAAATTGATGAAATATCAACCGAGGAAATCGTCCGCAATATTTATGAAAAAGGGCTGAAGGTAACAGCAATGTCTTAATGGTGGAGTGGGAAATGCAGCGGCTTATTTTTCACTATTAACCAACAGTGATCGGTTTTTAAAGGCCAAGGGGGTGTCGGAATGGCTAAATACATAGAAATGATTCGAATTCGGTTTTTAATGATGCTTGCCTACCGAACGAATTATTATAGCGGCATTTTAGTGTATAGCATCAACATTGGTGCTTATTATTTTTTGTGGACAGCAATCTACGGGGAGAAACAATCGATTGAAGGTTTGACTGTTATGCAAATGGTCACCTATATTGCCGTTGCTTGGATGGCGCGTGCTTTTTATTTTAACAATATTGACCGGGAAATTGCCCGTGAAATAATGGAAGGGAAAGTAGCTGTAGAGCTGATTCGCCCTTATAATTACTTAACGATGAAGATGATGGCAGGTCTTGGTGAGGGGATTTTTCGCCTTTTGTTTTTCTCACTTCCGGGAATGGTGATTGTGAGTTTAATCTTTCCGCTTGACTTTTCCAACAACTTGACAACTTGGGGGCATTTTGGGCTTTCGACAGTATTAAGCTTTATCGTCAATACGGAAATCAATTTATTAACAGGAATCATGACATTTTTTATTTTTAATATTTCAGGGCTGCTTCGGGCTAAACGGGTGATTATTGATTTATTTTCTGGTCTTTTGCTCCCGATTAGTTTTTATCCGGGTTGGGCTCAAGAAGCGATGAGCTTTTTACCTTTTCAAGCTATTAGCTACATTCCAAGCATGATTTTTACAGAAGGTTTACAAGGAAGCGCGATATACCATGCCCTTATGCTCCAGTTTATTTGGGCGGTTGTGCTGATTGTACCGATTCAAACATTATGGGTCATTGCCAGGAAGCGGCTTGTTGTACAAGGGGGGTAGCGTGAGATGTTTTATGTTTCGATGTTTTTTCAATATATGGGCCAATATTTGAAGACGAGATTGGAATACCGTACGGATGCGGTTGTTGAAATTGTTTCGGATTTGTTATTTCAGGCTGTTAATCTAATTTTTATTGTCGTTGTTTTTGGCCATACTGATTTTTTGGGTGGCTGGAGTCGGGATGAAATCATTTTTATTTACGGCTTTTTTCTTGTTCCTTACGCTCTTTTTTCTGCCTTTTTTAATATTTGGGATTTTAATGATCGATATATTGTAAAGGGGGAAATGGACCGGATTTTAACAAGGCCGATTCACAGCTTATTTCAAGTCGTATTAGAGAGGATGGAGCTTGAATCGCTGTTTGGAATCATCACCGGCCTTATCATTATGATTTATGCAGGCAATCATTTAGGCTTGCAGCTTCATTGGTATGATCTGTTTATTTTTATAGTGATGGTCTTTGGCGGTATGCTAATTTATGCAGGAATTTTCATTTCGCTTGCGAGTATTGGTTTTTGGTCAGATGCCCGCACTGATATTATGCCGATGGTTTATAATATCGGAAACTATGGGCGCTATCCTGTTAATATTTATAATAACGTAATCCGTTTCATTTTAACTTGGATTTTACCGTTTGCCTTTGTTGGGGTATATCCGGCTGCTTACTTTTTGGGAAGGAAGGAATGGATTTTATATGCTTTTTTAACACCAGTAATGGGAATTATCTTTTTCATGCTCGCCCTTTGGATTTGGAATCAAGGTGTAAAGAAATATCGGGGAGCAGGCAACTAGAGTGTTTCTAATTTCCACGCGGATCTCATACTATAGTATAAAGTTTTCTTGATGGTCTTTTTATTATGGATGGATGGAAATGGTGGTGTCATATCGGGATGTTGTTTATAGGTATTGGCTCAATGCTTGGCATCATTTACAAGAGTCTCGAATGGATTTGGCTTAGAGATCAATTTCAAAGAAATATGAGGCATTTATTTTCTATTGAAAATTTTCTGCTCTTGATTCTTACATATGTGATTTTATTGCTTGGGTTTGGCTTTATTTATACGATGATTGAGGCATCGGGAACATCAATCATTATAGAAGCGGGGAATAAGGTGGAGCCGCCCTTTATTCATATTATGGGAACGGGCATCTATTTTAGTGCGGTTACATTATTTTCGTTAGGCTATGGTGATGTCGTCCCTATTGGAGTTGGCCGATGGTTGGCCATACTTGAAGCCTTAATCGGCTATTTGCTACCGGCAGCCTTCGTAATGAAATCGGTGATCGATTTTGAGGGCTCTTTTTATAAAGAGCGAGGGTAATTATTTGTAAAAGTCACAAAATTTGGCTAATCTGAAAGTAAACAGAATGGGAGGTATGAATGTGTCAGTAGAAATTGGAACAAAAGCACCTGATTTTGAGTTGCCGGCAAGTAACGGTGAAACCGTTACATTATCGGATTTTCTTGGGAAATATGTTGTTTTATATTTTTATCCAAAAGATATGACGCCTGGTTGTACGACCGAGGCTTGTGATTTTAGGGACAAGCATGAAAGCTTTGCTGAATTAAATGCTGTCATCCTTGGGGTAAGCCCTGACGCAATGAATCGCCATGATAAATTTATTGAAAAGTATGAGTTGCCATTTTTACTTTTGGCTGACGAGGAACATAAAGCCGCTAAAATCTACGATGTATGGAAACTGAAAAAAAATTATGGCAGAGAGTATATGGGGATTGAACGCTCCACTTTTATTATTGGCAAAGACGGCAACCTTGTAAAAGAGTGGCGCAAGGTGAAAGTAAAGGGTCATGTTGAAGAAGCTCTTCAATTTATTAAGGATAACTTAGCATAAGGAAGTGTTCCGGATATGGTAGATCCTCGAATTAAGCAGTTAGCAACCACGATTTTAACGCATTCCGTCAAGCTTGAGGCTAAACAACGGGTTATTATAAAAGGACATAATTTAGCAAAGCCATTAATCCTTGAGTTGATTGACCAAACATACAATATAGGTGCCTATCCTTATGTGGAAATGTTGGATGATGATATTACTCGGCAATTATTTATGGGATATGAAAAAGACCAGCTCGAGACATTTGCCCAGTGGGAAATGAAAAAATACCAGGATGTAGATGCGATTGTTGTCATTGTTGGAGAAGAAAACGATGCGGAACTGGCAGAGGTTCCCCGTGAAAAATTCCGTATCCGTGGTGAAGTCATGAAACCGGTACAGCAATTTTACATAAACAATCGAAAATGGGTGTTATTAAATTTTCCGACAAGAGGGCTTGCCCAAAAAGCGGGCATGAGTACGCCAAAGTTTACGGACTTCCTATTAGATGTTTGCAATGTTGATTATCGGAAAATGGCGATAGCGATGAAACCGTTAAAAGAGCTGATGGAAAGAACAGATAAGGTGCGAATTGTCGCACCAGGTACGGATCTTACTTTTTCCATTAAAGGAATCCCTGCTATTCCTTGTGCTGCAGAAAGTAATATTCCTGATGGGGAAGTGTTCACTGCACCGGTGCGTGACAGCGTCAATGGAACCATTACGTACAATACACCATGTCCTTATCAAGGCGTTACGTACAGGAATGTACAATTGACATTTAAAAACGGCAAAATTATCGATGCCAAGGCAGATCAAACTGAAAAAATCAACGAAATTTTTGATATTGATGAAGGTGCGCGATTTATTGGGGAATTTGCTATTGGTGTCAACCCATTAATCGAAGAGCCGATGGGTGATATTTTATTTGACGAAAAAATATGCGGCAGTCTGCACTTTACACCGGGTGAAGCCTATGAAGAAGCAGACAATGGCAATCGTTCCGCGATTCATTGGGATATGGTGCTTATTCAGCGGCCGGAATATGGCGGCGGGGAAATTTATTTTGACGATCAATTAATTAGAAAAGATGGGCTTTTCGTACTTCCAGAATTGGAAGGATTAAACCCTGATCGATTAAAATAAGGCCTATTTTATGTTGAAACAGGCGATAACCTATACAGAAGATGCGGTTTGAACGTATAGTAAAGTGTAGGGCATACCTCCTCAGATGATAGCATTGTAGCGGGATATAATTTTATATCCCGCATTTTTTTACTGAAGAAAGGATATTCGACTTCCGCCGTTGTGAGCGGCAGTTGTGTCTTTTTTAATCGATTCTAAAGCCAATTAGAGGTGACACTGTGAAAGTAGTAACATCATGTAAATTGAATCCAAACATCCAAAAAGAGCTGTTAGAAAAATTTCCGGAATTAGACTTTTCGTTTCAGAACTCGATAAAAGAGGCTGAAGCGAAGCTTGCGGAAGCTGAAATTTTAGTGACATATGGTGAAGATTTAAATGAAGAATTAATTAATAGGGCGGCTAATTTAAAGTGGATTATGGTTTTTTCAGCAGGAATTGAAAAATTGCCTTTTGAAGCAATCAAGAAGAAAGGAATTCTAGTTACAAACGCCCGGGGGATTTCGAAGACACCGATGGCTGAGTATACTATTGGTATGATGCTGCAAGTGGCAAGGAAGTCTAAAGAGATTATTGATAATGAAAAGCAGGAAGTCTGGAATCGCAGGCTAAAAATGATTGAAATATCGGGTAAAACCATTACTATCATCGGCACAGGCGCGATTGGTTGTGAAATTGCGAGACTTGCAAAAGCTTTTCAAATGAAAACGATTGGTATTAATCGCAGCGGACGGAAAGCGGAATATTTCGATGATATCTATCCCGCTCAGGAAATGGAACAGGCAATTGAACAGGGAGATTATACAGTTGCAGTATTACCTAGTACACCTGATACATATCATGTACTTACAGAACAACACTTTAAAAAAATGAAGCAAGAGAGTGTTTTTATTAATATTGGAAGAGGCAGCATTGTTGCTGAAGAAGTCTTACTAAAAGCTCTGGAAAATAATGAAATATCCCATGCTGTCATAGACGTATTTGAAACAGAGCCGCTACCAATTGGACATCCTTTTTGGAAAATGGAAAATGTAACGGTTACTCCGCACATCTCAGGGCTTTCCCCGCAATATCAACCGAGATGTTTAAAAATATTTGAAGATAACCTGCTACAATATGTATCAGGTGAAAATAACTTTATAAATGTAATTGATTTAGACAGGAGGTATTAATGATGAAAATTTATACTAAAACAGGCGACAAAGGAACAACATCATTAGTCTATGGCGAAAGAGTATCAAAGACAGACCCACTTGTTGAAGCTTATGGGACTTGTGATGAGGCCAATTCACTAATTGGCTTAGCCTTAAGTTATATAAAAAAGGAAGACCTACCAGGGAAAAAGGAAATCAACGAGGTTTTTCATCGTATTCAAACATCTCTTTTCCATGTCGGCGCGGAAATATCAACTCCTGCTGGTAAAGAAGTGAAGTGGAAGGTATCAGAAAAAGATATTTCAGAGTTAGAGCTGGTTATGGATCAATGGGACGAAAAATTACCAGCACTGCAAAACTTTATATTGCCTGGTGGACATCCAGCGGGTGCTGCTTTACATGTCGCTAGAACAATTGTTAGAAGAGCAGAACGAAAAGCAGTAGCCATTGGTGAAGTCAATCCATTGGTATTGTCTTATTTAAATCGCCTTTCGGACTTTCTGTTTGTGGCGGCACGTTATATAAATTATTGCTTAAAAGAGGAAGAAACCGGACTTCATCAATAGGGGATTACTAATAGGGAGACATTGGTATTGACAATCTAACTTAAGTAAATGTACAATATTAATAATTAGATTATAACTATTATAAAGTAATAATGTATTTTACGTAATGGAAAGAGGTGCATGACGATGTCAGAAGTGCGCATACAGGAAGCAATGGAGACTTTAAAAGGATCAGGAGTTCGAATTACTCCACAGCGTCATGCGATATTGGAGTATTTACTTCAGTCGATGTCACATCCAACAGCAGATGATATTTACAAGGCTCTTGAAGGCAAGTTTCCAAATATGAGTGTTGCAACAGTCTATAATAATTTACGTGTTTTTAAGGATGTAGGACTAGTACGGGAGCTGACCTATGGCGACTCATCTAGCCGTTTTGATTGCAATATTTCAGATCATTATCACATTATTTGTGAGAATTGCGGCAAGATTGTTGATTTCCATTATCCAGGCTTCTATGAAGTAGAAACGCTTGCGGAACATGTTACTGGTTTCGAAGTAAGCCATCACCGTATGGAAGTTTATGGAGTTTGTCCGGAATGCCAAGAAAACAAAAAACATTAAACAAAACAAAAAGCTGAAAGTGCAAATGTGCTTTCAGCTTTCTTTTTTTGATTGTTTTCTTGAGTTGTATTTTTCATCGAATTCTTTACCTTCAAGGTTTTGATCAATCGTTAATGGCTCGCTACAATGCATACATAAGTCAACTCTACCAAGCATTTTGGTAGGCTTATGACAGGACGGACATACAACCTGTATGGTTTTCGTCGAGAGCATACCAATCCAAAAATAAACGATTGTGCTTGCGATAATAAATAAAAAGCCAAGAAAAATAAAAGTTACCATCAACCAGGCGGTTGTCTTAAAGAATATACC
This sequence comes from Schinkia acidoalkalinis, assembly GCF_054301215.1. Next base: position 1,340,039 of record NZ_CP182573.1, on the reverse strand, counting down.
AACGTACATGACTGCAATTCCAATAAAAATAAGGATAAGAGCAAAGGTACGAATTTTATTAATTTTACTTGAGTATTTTAAGCCCATTCAATTCCCTCCTAAATGACAATTATACCATATCAGAAAATGAAAGGTTAGAATAGTTAGCGAAATTTTTGTCGAAAAAAGGTATTTTCATTTTTTTGTAGAAAATATATAGTATCGCGTTTGAAACAAAAAAAGGTAATAAAGTTTGTATGGAGGATTAATAGATATGGATGACCTACTCCGACCGATATATGAAGCAAGAATTGATCGTGAAGAAACACTAAGTGTATTAATGTTAGATAAAACAAATAGCCCTTTAACAGAGCCCTTCGATGCAGTCATGATTATTTTAAAAAAGGATAAGGGTGCTTTAGAATCAACTTATGACGTAGAGCACTATGACCTCGAAAATAAAAAGATAGCTGTTCATATAATCGGGGAACATAAATTTTTAGAATGGCTAGCTGGAGGCAAACAGCGCCGGTATTTGTTATGGATATTAAATGGGCGGATATTGTTTGATAGAAATGGATATATTGCAAAGTTTAGAAAAGAACTGTTGGACTTTCCGGTTGAAAAAAGAAAAAGGAAAATCACTATTGAATTTGCGAAATTAATCAGAAGTTTCTCTTACGGGAAGGAACTATATGAAGGAAAGCAATATTTAGATGCTTTTAACCAAATGGTAAAGGCTTTACACCATTTAGCACGTCTATCAGTGATAGAACATGGCTATTACCCGGAAATTACCGTATGGAGCCAGGTTAAACGGATTGACACAGAGGTGTATACCTTATATTTAGAATTAGTTGAAAGTAGTGAACGCATAGAAAAGAGAGTGCAGCTACTACTTCTTGCGCTTGAATTTGCAATAAGTTCTCGAGCGAGAATAGGAAGCAGTTACTTAATAGAAGTAATGAAGTCGAGAAAAGAGCCATGGACCATTACTGAGTTGGCAAATGAGCCGAAACTGAAAGGTCTTACAATAGATTTAGGTTTGCTTCTTCAGTATTTAAAAGTAAAACATATTGTTCAAATTGATAGTGAAGAGGTAGATGATCAGAGTATCCGTCAGAGGAAATATAAAATAAGATAAAATAATGTTGACTTAATAGAAATCACATGATATATTAAAAACCGTCGCTGCAATACAAAAAACAGCGGCGGTATTTAATGAAATAAGTATTGACTTCTTGTTTTGTTAATGTTATATTAGTAAGGTCGCTGTTTCGAAAGAAAGATTAAAACTTTTGATAAAAAAGTTGTTGACTTCTATGAAACGGTTTGATAAAATAAGAAACGTCGCCGAAAGATAACAGCGAGCGAAAAAAATGATCTTTGAAAACTAAACAAAATGTCAAGCGTGCAAATAAAGTTGAACCTTTGAGTTCAACACAAGTCAGTTTAATTTTGAGCAATCAAACACTTTTTGGAGAGTTTGATCCTGGCTCAGGACGAACGCTGGCGGCGTGCCTAATACATGCAAGTCGAGCGGATGACGAGGAGCTTGCTCCTCTGATTCAGCGGCGGACGGGTGAGTAACACGTGGGCAACCTGCCTGTAAGACTGGGATAACTTCGGGAAACCGGAGCTAATACCGGATAACTCATGAGACCACATGGTCTCATGATAAAAGATGGTTTCGGCTATCACTTACAGATGGGCCCGCGGCGCATTAGCTAGTTGGTGAGGTAACGGCTCACCAAGGCGACGATGCGTAGCCGACCTGAGAGGGTGATCGGCCACACTGGGACTGAGACACGGCTCAGACTCCTACGGGAGGCAGCAGTAGGGAATCTTCCGCAATGGACGAAAGTCTGACGGAGCAACGCCGCGTGAGCGATGAAGGCCTTCGGGTCGTAAAGCTCTGTTGTTAGGGAAGAACAAGTATCAGTTAACTGCTGGTACCTTGACGGTACCTAACGAGAAAGCCACGGCTAACTACGTGCCAGCAGCCGCGGTAATACGTAGGTGGCAAGCGTTGTCCGGATTTATTGGGCGTAAAGCGCGCGCAGGCGGTTCTTTAAGTCTGATGTGAAAGCCCCCGGCTCAACCGGGGAGGGTCATTGGAAACTGGGGAACTTGAGTGCAGAAGAGAAGAGCGGAATTCCACGTGTAGCGGTGAAATGCGTAGAGATGTGGAGGAACACCAGTGGCGAAGGCGGCTCTTTGGTCTGTAACTGACGCTGAGGCGCGAAAGCGTGGGGAGCAAACAGGATTAGATACCCTGGTAGTCCACGCCGTAAACGATGAGTGCTAAGTGTTGGAGGGTTTCCGCCCTTCAGTGCTGCAGCTAACGCATTAAGCACTCCGCCTGGGGAGTACGGTCGCAAGACTGAAACTCAAAGGAATTGACGGGGGCCCGCACAAGCGGTGGAGCATGTGGTTTAATTCGAAGCAACGCGAAGAACCTTACCAGGTCTTGACATCCTCTGACAATCCTAGAGATAGGACTTCCCCTTCGGGGGCAGAGTGACAGGTGGTGCATGGTTGTCGTCAGCTCGTGTCGTGAGATGTTGGGTTAAGTCCCGCAACGAGCGCAACCCTTGTCCTTAGTTGCCAGCATTCAGTTGGGCACTCTAGGGAGACTGCCGGTGACAAACCGGAGGAAGGTGGGGATGACGTCAAATCATCATGCCCCTTATGACCTGGGCTACACACGTGCTACAATGGATGGTACAAAGGGAAGCAAGACCGCGAGGTGGAGCCAATCCCATAAAGCCATTCTCAGTTCGGATTGTAGGCTGCAACTCGCCTACATGAAGCCGGAATCGCTAGTAATCGCGGATCAGCATGCCGCGGTGAATACGTTCCCGGGCCTTGTACACACCGCCCGTCACACCACGAGAGTTTGTAACACCCGAAGTCGGTGGGGTAACCTTTTGGAGCCAGCCGCCTAAGGTGGGACAGATGATTGGGGTGAAGTCGTAACAAGGTAGCCGTATCGGAAGGTGCGGCTGGATCACCTCCTTTCTAAGGATAATAAGGTACGCTTCGACATTTTGTTTAGTTTTGAGAGAGCATTTCTCTCAGAACTTGTTCCTTGAAAACTAGATAATCGTAAACATTCATATTTACTGTAAGAAAGTTCTTATTACAATCATGATGATTCAATCAATCATCTTAGGTTAAGTTAGTAAGGGCGCACGGTGAATGCCTTGGCACTAGGAGCCGATGAAGGACGGGACTAACACCGATATGCTTCGGGGAGCTGTAAGTAAGCTTTGATCCGGAGATTTCCGAATGGGGAAACCCACTGTTCGTAATGGGACAGTATCTTTACCTGAATACATAGGGTATTGAAGGCAGACCCGGGGAACTGAAACATCTAAGTACCCGGAGGAAGAGAAAGCAAATGCGATTTCCTTAGTAGCGGCGAGCGAAACGGAAACAGCCCAAACCAAGAGGCTTGCCTCTTGGGGTTGTAGGACACTCTATACGGAGTTATAAAGGAATGAAGTAGGTGAAGTGGTCTGGAAAGGCCAGCCAAAGAAGGTAACAGCCCTGTAGCTGAAACTTCGTTCCCTCTTGAGTGGATCCTGAGTACGGCGGGACACGTGAAATCCCGTCGGAAGCTGGGAGGACCATCTCCCAAGGCTAAATACTCCCTAGTGACCGATAGTGAACCAGTACCGTGAGGGAAAGGTGAAAAGCACCCCGGAAGGGGAGTGAAAAAGATCCTGAAACCGTGTGCCTACAAGTAGTTGGAGCCCATTCATGGGTGACAGCGTGCCTTTTGTAGAATGAACCGGCGAGTTACGATCCCGTGCAAGGTTAAGTCGAAGAGACGGAGCCGCAGCGAAAGCGAGTCTGAATAGGGCGTCAAGAGTACGTGGTCGTAGACCCGAAACCAGGTGATCTACCCATGTCCAGGTTGAAGTCCAGGTAACACTGGATGGAGGACCGAACCCACGCACGTTGAAAAGTGCGGGGATGAGGTGTGGGTAGCGGAGAAATTCCAATCGAACTTGGAGATAGCTGGTTCTCCCCGAAATAGCTTTAGGGCTAGCCTTAAGGTAAGAGTCTTGGAGGTAGAGCACTGATTGGACTAGGGGCCCCCATCGGGTTACCGAATTCAGTCAAACTCCGAATGCCAAAGACTTATCCTTAGGAGTCAGACTACGAGTGATAAGGTCCGTGGTCAAAAGGGAAACAGCCCAGATCACCAGCTAAGGTCCCAAAGTGTACGTTAAGTGGCAAAGGATGTGGAGTTGCCCAGACAACCAGGATGTTGGCTTAGAAGCAGCCACCATTTAAAGAGTGCGTAATAGCTCACTGGTCGAGTGACTCTGCGCCGAAAATGTAACGGGGCTAAACGTACCACCGAAGCTGTGGATTGACACTTACGTGTCAGTGGTAGGGGAGCGTTCTAAGGGCTTTGAAGCTAGACCGAAAGGACTGGTGGAGCGCTTAGAAGTGAGAATGCCGGTGTGAGTAGCGAAAAGACAGGTGAGAATCCTGTCCATCGAAAGCCTAAGGTTTCCTGAGGAAGGCTCGTCCGCTCAGGGTTAGTCGGGACCTAAGCCGAGGCCGAAAGGCGTAGGCGATGGTCAACAGGTTGATATTCCTGTACCACCTCTTTACCGTTTGAGCAATGGAGGGACGCAGTAGGATAGGGCAAGCGCGCCGTTGGTTGTGCGCGTCCAAGCAGTTAGGCTAATGAGTAGGCAAATCCGCTCATTGTGAAGGCTGAGCTGTGATGGCGAGGGAAAATAGTACCGAAGTTCCTGATTCCACACTGCCAAGAAAAGCTTCTAGCGAGGTAGAAGGTGCCCGTACCGCAAACCGACACAGGTAGGCGAGGAGAGAATCCTAAGATGCGCGAGAGAACTCTCGTTAAGGAACTCGGCAAAATGACCCCGTAACTTCGGGAGAAGGGGTGCTCTGGTAGCGTGCAAGCGCGAGAGAGCCGCAGTGAATAGGCCCAAGCGACTGTTTAGCAAAAACACAGGTCTCTGCGAAGCCGTAAGGCGAAGTATAGGGGCTGACACCTGCCCGGTGCTGGAAGGTTAAGAGGAGGGGTTATCCTTTACGGAGAAGCTCTGAATCGAAGCCCCAGTAAACGGCGGCCGTAACTATAACGGTCCTAAGGTAGCGAAATTCCTTGTCAGGTAAGTTCTGACCCGCACGAAAGGTGTAACGACTTGGGCACTGTCTCAACGAGAGACTCGGTGAAATCATAGTACCTGTGAAGATGCAGGTTACCCGCGACAGGACGGAAAGACCCCATGGAGCTTTACTGCAGCCTGATATTGAATTTTGGTACAGCTTGTACAGGATAGGTAGGAGCCTGAGATACGTGAGCGCCAGCTTACGTGGAGGCATCGGTGGGATACTACCCTGGCTGTATTGAAATTCTAACCCACGCCCCTGATCGGGGCGGGAGACAGTGTCAGGTGGGCAGTTTGACTGGGGCGGTCGCCTCCCAAAGAGTAACGGAGGCGCCCAAAGGTTCCCTCAGAATGGTTGGAAATCATTCGCAGAGTGTAAAGGCACAAGGGAGCTTGACTGCGAGACCTACAAGTCGAGCAGGGACGAAAGTCGGGCTTAGTGATCCGGTGGTTCCGCATGGAAGGGCCATCGCTCAACGGATAAAAGCTACCCTGGGGATAACAGGCTTATCTCCCCCAAGAGTCCACATCGACGGGGAGGTTTGGCACCTCGATGTCGGCTCATCGCATCCTGGGGCTGTAGTCGGTCCCAAGGGTTGGGCTGTTCGCCCATTAAAGCGGTACGCGAGCTGGGTTCAGAACGTCGTGAGACAGTTCGGTCCCTATCCGTCGTGGGCGCAGGAAATTTGAGAGGAGCTGTCCTTAGTACGAGAGGACCGGGATGGACGCACCGCTGGTGTACCAGTTGTCTTGCCAAAGGCATCGCTGGGTAGCTATGTGCGGACGGGATAAGTGCTGAAAGCATCTAAGCATGAAGCCCCCCTCGAGATGAGATTTCCCATTCGTAAGAAGTAAGATCCCTCAGAGACGATGAGGTAGATAGGTCTGAGGTGGAAGCGTAGCGATACGTGGAGCTGACAGATACTAATCGATCGAGGACTTAACCAAATTTATAAAGTAAATTGAATGTAGATTATCTAGTTTTGAGGGAACAAAGTATTGAATAATCTAAATAAATTGATTATAATAATACTTGTCCTTTGATAATATTATGTCTGGTAATAATGGCGAAGAGGCCACACCCGTTCCCATTCCGAACACGGCAGTTAAGCTCTTCAGCGCCGATGGTAGTTGGGGGCTGTCCCCCTGTGAGAGTAGGACATTGCCAGGCATGATCTTCATTCCACAGTAGCTCAGTGGTAGAGCTATCGGCTGTTAACCGATCGGTCGCAGGTTCGAATCCTGCCTGTGGAGCCATGGAGAGCTGTCCGAGTGGCCGAAGGAGCACGATTGGAAATCGTGTAGGCGGTTAACACTGTCTCGAGGGTTCGAATCCCTCGCTCTCCGCCACTTTTCAAATATATCTCTGGCCCGTTGGTCAAGCGGTTAAGACACCGCCCTTTCACGGCGGTAACACGGGTTCGAATCCCGTACGGGTCACTAAAAAAGGAAGGCATGCTAAATGCGTGACGTCCTGTCACAGCGCATGCACTTACACTTTCTATACATTGGAGGATTAGCTCAGCTGGGAGAGCACCTGCCTTACAAGCAGGGGGTCGGCGGTTCGATCCCGTCATCCTCCACCATTATTATCGCGGGGTGGAGCAGTCTGGTAGCTCGTCGGGCTCATAACCCGAAGGTCGTAGGTTCAAATCCTGCCCCCGCAACCAAAAAAAATTAACACGAATGGTCCCGTGGTGTAGGGGTTAACATGCCTGCCTGTCACGCAGGAGATCGCCGGTTCGATCCCGGTCGGGACCGCCATTGTGGCTCGATAGCTCAGTCGGTAGAGCAGAGGACTGAAAATCCTCGTGTCGGCAGTTCGATTCTGTCTCGAGCCACCATATGATGCCGGCTTAGCTCAATTGGTAGAGCAACTGACTTGTAATCAGTAGGTTGAGGGTTCAAGTCCTTTAGCCGGCACCACTTTAATAATATATTTAATAAGCTGGAGGGGTAGCGAAGTGGCTAAACGCGGCGGACTGTAAATCCGCTCCCTGTGGGTTCGGCGGTTCGAATCCGTCCCCCTCCACCATTTTAATAGGGGCATAGTTTAACGGTAGAACTGAGGTCTCCAAAACCTCCAGCGTGGGTTCGATTCCTACTGCCCCTGCCAAGATTATGGCGACTGTGGCGAAGTGGTGAACGCACCGGATTGTGGCTCCGGCACTCGTGGGTTCGATTCCCATCAGTCGCCCCATATATAATTATATTAGCCTAGAGCGGCATAAACACTACTCATTGGGCTATAGCCAAGCGGTAAGGCAACGGACTTTGACTCCGTCATTCGCTGGTTCGAATCCAGCTAGCCCAGCCAATTTGATTACTTAAATAATGCGGAAGTAGTTCAGTGGTAGAACACCACCTTGCCAAGGTGGGGGTCGCGGGTTCGAATCCCGTCTTCCGCTCCATGGCGGCATAGCCAAGTGGTAAGGCCAAGGTCTGCAAAACCTTTATCCACCGGTTCGAATCCGGTTGCCGCCTCCATAAAATTTACGCCCCCGCCGGGGTGGCGGAACTGGCAGACGCACAGGACTTAAAATCCTGCGGTAGGTGACTACCGTACCGGTTCGATTCCGGTCCTCGGCACCATTTTAATTTAATATTTTTGCCTATGCCGGTGTGGCGGAATTGGCAGACGCGCACGACTCAAAATCGTGTTCCCAAAAGGAGTGTCGGTTCGACCCCGACCACCGGTATTAAAAAGGTTAATGTTTTGTTTAATCAGAGCATTAATCTTTTTTATTTGTTTAAAATTTATAATATAGCTGAGAACACTCGTGATTTTAATCATGAGATGAATCGGCTTCGGACAAGGCGTGTCTTGGGACACGTCAATTGTACGACATACTTAATTCTGTAGTTAGAAAAATAATCTATTTTGGAACAAATATCCTTGATTAAATCTAGGACATATGTTATTATACACCTAATTAAACAGAACATATGTTTGAATTAACGAGTAATAATCAAAAAGTTTCCTAGTTAAAAAGAGTTGAAGGCGGGGTGAATTAAAAATGAAGGTGAAAAAAGCATACAAATTTAGAATCTATCCTACCAAAAAACAAGAAATTTTAATTGCTAAAACTATTGGTTGTAGTCGTTTCGTCTATAATTACTTTGTAGGAAAACAAAAACAGCAAGATGCGTATTGGCATATCGTGAATGAAATGGTTCAGAATGGTCAACTTCCCCAAAATAATTGGAAGGGTGAATGTTTCAATAAAAACAAATCGATAAAAGCCCTTCCTGAGCTAAAGGAATCATATCCCTTTTTAATAGAAGTCGATAGTATTGCTCTTCAAAAGTCTGTTGAAATTGTCCACGATGCTTACACAAGATATTATAAAAAACAAAATAATGACCCTCGTTTTAAATCTAAAAAAAATCCTGTTCAATCGTACACAACAAAATATGTGAATGGCAATATTGCTGTTTTAGATCAGCATATTAAACTTCCTAAACTTGACCTTGTACGTTTTGCAAAAAGCAAAGAAGTCAACGGTCGTATTATGAATGCTACGATTAGGCGAAATGCGACTGGCAAATACTTTGTATCTATTCTTGTAGAAACGGAAGTACAGCCATTAGAAAAAACAGGCTCGGCAGTGGGAATTGATGTAGGACTTAAAGATTTTGCTACACTTTCCGATGGTACAGTATACGAAAATCCAAAGTTTTTCCGCACATTGGAAGAAAAATTAGTAAAAGCACAGCGTATTCTTTCTAGACGACAAATAAATTCTTCTAATTGGCATAAACAACGTGTAAAAGTCGCAAAGATCCATGAAAAAATCACAAATGCAAGGAAGGATATGCTAGATAAAATCTCAACTCATATTGTCAAAAACCACGACATCATTGGGATTGAGAATTTGTCGGTAAGCAATATGCTTAAAAATAGAAATCTTGCCAAAGCAATTAGTGAAGTATCGTGGTCACAATTTAGAACGATGATAGAGTACAAAGCCAAATGGTATGGAAAGCAAGTAGTAATCGTTGCGAAAACTTTTGCTTCCAGTCAACTATGCTCAAATTGTGGACACCAACATAAAGACGTTAAAAACCTTGCTTTGCGTGAATGGACATGCCCAATGTGCAAATGCCATCACCAACGAGACCTTAACGCAAGTATCAATATTCGCAATGAAGCATTGCGATTAACCGCAGGAACTGTGGAGATAGCCTAATCTAATAGAAACCGATAGGTTTCTGTACGTAGGAATCTCGTGGCTTTAGCCATGAGAGGGTTCAATATTTAATGATATACATATAAAGAGGCTTGGTTTCATATGGGACCAAGTTTTTTTGTGGCTTTATTTAGAGGAAATGGATGCAATTATTCTTTGAAATAGGAGATTAAACTAGTATAATTGGAATAGAACTATTTTCCTAAATATATAGAAAAAGGCAAATTCGCTGAAAAGTGAAGACGCAAAGCTACAGGGACTAAGGTGTTAACACTATGTCAGCCAGTTACCGATTTCATTATAAAGAAGGGGCTAATCGGTATTGACTTGGTTAGCCTCTTTTTGATTTTTTTATAAAAGGTGGGAGAGAACATGGCAGGAATAAAAAGAACTGGTTCTTTTTTAGGTAAAGTGGCAGGAACTATTACGAGTGAACCGATTAAATTTATTGGAAAAAAATTTAATAGCGAATATATACAAGAAATTGGTGATGGAATTAAAAAAGCCACAACAAATACGGGGGTAACGATTGGGAGCATTGCTGAAGGTACATGGTACGCCGCTTCCGGTTTAATTAACAAAGATGAAAATAAACGAGAGGAAGGTATAAAAGAATTAAAAAATACCGCAATTCAAACTGCCAAGGGAATGGGGCATTCTATAAAAGGTACATATATAAATGGAAAAGATGTTGTCCAAGGAGTAGTCACCAATGATAAGGACCAATTAATAAAAGGGGCTAAAGGAATTGGCAAAACTGTTGCTATTGCTACTCTTGCAGTGGGGGCATTAGATGCATTGGATATCATTGATGTTGTGGATCTAAATCTAGATGGAGTGGACAACCATGTACAAGCTGCCACTATTGATAGTGATACGGGGGTAGAGGTTGGGGATACGAGTGATATTGGGGACGAACAAATTCATCATATCGAAACACGCAATGATGATTTAGCAGGTGAGCATCACCCTGTAACGGGCATTGAGTTTGAATCTAAGGTTATCACCCTTCCTTCAGGAGAAGTGATTGAAGGTGTCTTTCCAGAGTTTGATAGTGAATACACAATTAGCCTACCGGAATCTATGTATCTGGAAAGTGATGATACACATTTTTCATATGCAAATGAACAATTAGCGGAAGCTATTAATCAAAATCCTGCGATTGGGAATGAATTTAGTGATTCACAAAGAGCACAAATTTTTGCGAATGAAACGCCTGATGGGTATACATGGCATCATAGTGAAGAACCTGGAAAACTTGAATTAGTAGATGAAGAGATTCATGCCGATACAGGGCACGATGGGGGAAGAGAGCTATGGGGCGGTGGAAGTGAAAACCGATAATATGTCTACATATCCTGCTAAAACACCTAACAAGTTGGTAACAATATAACTGGGTATATTTGTAACAAGTGTTTTTAATCAAACAATTTCTGGAGGAAAGTGACAATGAAAATGTTAGTTACAGGTGCAACAGGGAAATTTGGCAGTAAAGTAGTAGAGATTTTATTAAAGACTGTACCGGCTAGTCAACTTGCTGTCAGTGTTCGAAATCCTGAGAAAGCGGAACGATTGCAGGCTCGAGGAGTAGAAGTTCGCCAAGGAAATTTTGATCAACCCGAAAGCCTCGATGCTGCTTTTGCAGGTATTGATCGATTATTAATTATTTCAGCGGATAAAGATAATGAGACAAGGATTCGTCAGCACGGTTATGCGGTAGCCGCGGCAGAGCGTGCCGGAGTTAGGTTCATTGCGTATACAAGTATTGTGGATGCCCAGGAAAGTCAAAACTTATTTGCCCCAACACATAAGGAAACAGAAGCAGCCATTTTGAAAACAGGTATTCCATACTGCTTCTTGCGTAATAACTGGTATTTGGAGAATGAAATTCCCGGTATTGAAGGTGTCTTGGCCGGGGCCCCATGGGTAACATCAGCAGGAAATGGAAAGGTAGGTTGGGCATTGCAACAAGATTATGCAGAGGCAGCGGCCACAGTGTTATCAGGGGATGGGCACGAAAATACAATCTACGAGCTTTCCGGTAAGCTATGGACTCAGGAAGAGTTTGTAACCGCCCTTGGTCATGTAATAGGTAAAGAAGTACAGATAGAGAAGGTTGATGATGCTACTTATGCTGAGATCATGAAAGGTGCAGGTTTACCAGATTTTCTGCTTCCTATGCTTGTCGACATCCAAAAAAGTATTCGTGTGGGTTCATTAGCTATAGAGAGCGATGATTTTGAGAAACTTCTTGGTCGTCCGGCTACACCAATCAATGAGGCTTTAAAGCAAATTGTTAGCCAGATTTCTCAAAGGGAGAATTAAATATTCAAAATCATCTTTTCTCATTTGCAGCATCAATCATCGATATCACTGTTTAACGAGTGGAAAATTTCAGGGAAACGGTAGAACCGTCTCCCTGTTTCTTAAGGAGTTTCAATAGAAAAATACAGACAATGGTACGTAGCAGGAATGTTGTTGCCGATTCTGTAATGGCAATCGTAAATTCGAATCATTTCCTTTAAAATTGAAGGGTTTAGGCAATAGTCTTCCTGATTGCTATTATTTGCACCAATCTTTTTTATTGATGTAAGAAAGTCCCAAACTGTCTCAAATGTTTCAACTTCATGCATTTCTTCATAATGTATTTGAATAGGATATGCTCGTAAAGCAGACTTACATAAGGTAGCTAATTCATTAAGAGAATAAAACGACTGCCCTAATTTATACCTTTTCGTAGGCGAGATTCGCTCTTGTGCTTTTTGAAATGAGGTGTGCAGTTCATGAAACGTGAAGTTTCCAAAGGTAGAAAAGTAAAGCCGGCCACCACTGTGAAGTGTTTCATAGAATTTTTTAATTGTCTTTTCCAACTTATTAAACCATTGGAATGTTGCATTTGAAATGATAATATGATAGCAATCGTTAAACTCAAGTTCTTCAGCATCACCACATATGAACATCACCCGTTCGTCATTGATTCTTTTTTTTGCCATATCAATCATGCCCGGAGCTAAGTCAACCGCTGTTATTTGACAACGGGGGAAATAATGTAATAGACGCTCGGTTAAATAGCCCGTTCCACAGCCAATTTCTAGAATACGTACGGCTCCTTGATCGCATAGATTTCCACCATTTACTAATGTTAACAGACGATTAGCCATCTTTCTTTGAATATTTGCAAATTCATCGTATATATGTGCCTGCTTTGTGAAACGCTTTTGTAACAACTGCTTATTTATCATATAAAATCTCCTTTGATCTCATACTTATCATTTGGGCCAGATTGTAACGAAGCCGCGATGAATGTTTGAATCCACTCATTACATTTCTCTGTTTGAGTAAAAAATGGAAGATGACCTGTAAACGGTAGTGTTTTTAATACAGTATTTCCACTCAACTGTTTAAGAATATAGGCCGCTGCTGTTCTAGGGCAAACTTGATCCTCTTCACCATGAATTAAAAGCAATGGGCTTAAGATTTTTGCTAATTCGTTCCGACAATCCATTTGATTAAGATAATCAAGACCAAGTACTAATGACTCCTCATCATCCTCATGGATCTTATATCCGTCAAGCAATAGAAATTTCTCCAACTCACCTTTTGCAATCTCGCTTTCTGAAAACATAGATTTGTAAAAAGATAGCAAGGTCTTTCTTCGATCGTGTTTTATATTCTTTTTCATTCGTTCAACGATTCTTGCAGGCCATCCAGAGTCATACCTGTTTTCCGGGTCGATCGTAAATCGACTTGTTCCACCAAGCAAGATAATCCCAAGTACCTCTTTTGGGTAGTTTAGGGCAATGTCTAAAGCAACAATTGAGCCGAGTGAACAACCCAAAAGAAAAAATGATTGTAATTTTTCTTCTGCTATTAGGTCAGAAACTCTTTGTTTAAAATCTGAGATTTTATGTATGCCTTGCCAATTAATAAAGTAAAGCTGATATTGTTTTTCTAATTCACTTTGTAAAGGAGACCAAATCTGTTGATCAAGTCCCCAGCCTGGTAATAGAATGATTGATTCAGTGTTCACTCGATAACCCCCAAAATACGACCGATATGCGCAATTTTTTCAATAGCCTGCTCTAAGTCACTCCTTTCATGAGTTGCCATCATCGTGAAACGAATCCGAGCTTGTCCTTCTGGTACTGTAGGGGGACGTATAGCAATGGCAGCGATTCCTTCCTGTTGAAGCATTTGACTAAATTGCATAGTTAGCTCGTTAGTGCCGATAATAACTGGTATAATTTGCGATTCACAATCACCAATTTCAAAACCAAACTTTTTTAAAGATGAAATAAAATAATGACTATGTTCCATTAGTTGCGTTCTTCTGAATGACTCACTCCTAACTATGTCGATAGCAGCCTTAATAGAGCCTAAGGTAGACGGAGGGAGCGCTGTCGTGAATATAAAGCTGCGCATTTTATTCATTAAGTATTCAATCAGCCACCTACGGGCAACAACATAGGCGCCATAAGAACCTAAGGCTTTACTAAAAGTTCCCATATGAATATCAACCTGGTTGTGGAGGTTACGTGCATGAACCAATCCCTCACCTTGGTCACCAAAGACTCCACTGCTATGGGCATCGTCTATCATTAAGATGGCGTTATACTGTTCCTTAAGGAATACAAGCCCTTCCAACGGCGCAATATCTCCATCCATACTAAAGACTGTATCTGTTATAATTAGTTTCCTCTGTTTCGATGGACATCGCTTCAAGAGGGATTCTAAATGATCTAAATCACGATGGCGATAGCGCTGAAATTTAGCCCGACTTAAGATTATCCCATCGACGATGCTCGCATGATTATACTTATCGCTGAAAATAATGCCGTTTCGATCCATTAAGGCCGATATAATGCCAACATTAGCTGTAAAACCACTATTCAGTATCAGGCCACTTTCCATGCCTTTCCACTCAATTAGCGAAGCCTCCGCTTCCTCATACAATGGATAGTTGCCAACGATTAGACGTGAAGCCGTTGACCCAGCCCCGTACTTATTCAATGCCGTTATGGCTGCTTGTACTAACCGCTCATCACCTGCTAAGCCAAGGTAATTATTAGATGCTAAATTAAGCATGTGCTGACCATTAAAATATAGCCATGTCGATGGTGCATCTTCATTCTTTGTCAATACTCTTTTTTGAAAGTGGAGCTCTAATTTGTCTAACTCTTTTTTTAAATCGTATGTCCATATTTGATGCATTTTTGATTATCCCTCCCCGTCTATTTTATTTCTATAATATGTTAACCTAATATAAATATTGGTTAACATATATAAAATACCATATATTGTATAGCACTTCAATAACAGTAGGGTAATAATCAGAACAGGGGGACAGGTGCGCTGTCCCACCGGGACGAAGTACCTGTCCCCCTGAAAGTAAGGAGTGGCATTATTTTTGTCCACTCTTTTCTATTTTCATGAGTACAATTCCCTCAATTTCTCGACCATATTATTTTTCAATACATCCCTCTGCATAATTTGTGTATCAAAGTATCCCCGGCAAGTAAACGGATATTCAACACTAAATTCATCCTTTCTCATTTCTTGAATATGAATACCCTTGCTCCGTAAATGTTTGTGTAGCTGTTGCAACTCCTTGTGGCCTTTTTCAATTTTTCCAAGGATAAAGTTATAATGAGGTTTTTTTATTTTAATTTTTGACATTTCGATTGCATCAAGTTCTTTCATAAGCAACTTTAAGGTATTGTCCAATACTATGAATTTACATACTAAGTTTTTATCTTCTGGATCAATCATCGATATCACCCTTAAACAGAACATTTGTTTGTGTTTATATTGTATCAAAATATTGTGTCAAGTCAAAGCCAGTTGAAAGGTTTTTATTGTTAAACTAGTACTACAATTTAGTACGTGGAAAATATTAGGTAAACAGTAGAACCGTCCCCGTGTTTTTAGCATACAAATAAGGGATTTCAGTTTTTAATGCCAAATGAAACGGGGATTAACATGTTTTACAGAAGGGAAACGTTCCATGTTTTACCGGAAAAGGTACATGAGTTTAATGAGTTTTTTCACGAGTATATTCTTCCTAATCAAGTGAAAAACGGGGCTAAAATAACTGGTCGGTGGGTGACAGAGGCCCAAAATGAAATTATGGTTATGTGGGAATATCCAAGTTTTGAAGAATATCAGAAAATCGAAGAGCGGGTTGTAAAAGATAAAATGCATGAAGAAGCACAAAAACGGCTGTCTGAGTTAAACAATTTATATGTAAGCACCTATCAAGACTTTTTAAAGCCAACAGGGGATTATCATTCCCCCAAGCAGTCCGTTACGGTTAGTGGTTTTATTACAAATAAACTGGGAGAAGTATTATTGGTGCAGACTTATTGGCGCCCGGATACATGGGAGCTTCCCGGTGGAGGGGTTGATGAGGGAGAAACGCTCGACGTTGCCCTTTGTCGAGAGATTTTTGAGGAGACTGGTATTGAAGTGGAGCTCCACGGGATTTCAGGTGTCTATTCAAATGGGAGTACTATTTCCATCGTGTTCCGCGGGACGTGGATTGGTGGAGAATTGAAAACTTCTTCGGAAACAAAAGATGTTCGTTTTGTGCAATTGGATTCAGCCAATCTTTTACAGTATATTCGTCGAAAAAAATTCGTTCCACGAGTGTTGGATGCAATGAAAGGTTATCTTGTACCTTATGAGGCCTTTAAGGTGCGACCGTATGAATTGTTAAAAAGAGCGGGTGGTAGTTAAGGCGGGATTGGTGCGCTGTCCCACCGGGACGAAGTACCTGTCCCCCCATTGTTTCTTTTTTTTCTAAAAGTGTGACGAAGTTCTTTGACAAAAAAAATGGAAATCTATAATTTTGAATTGGACGCACATTTACTAGAATTTGAATTTTAGAAAAGGGGTAAAAACATGGCAGTTCTTACACAAGAAATGAAAGACATGGTTGGTAATTACCAATGCTTCATCGGTACGGTAAGCAAAGAGGGTGCGCAAAATATTGGTCCAAAAATGTCAACAAGAGTTTTGGACGATGAAACATTAATTTTTAATGAAGGCACTGGCGGTGCTACATACCAAAATATCTTGGATGGCTCTAATGTTGTGGTTGCTGTTGTGAACAGAGACCTTCCTGATGGTTATCGTTTTATTGGTAAGCCTGAAGTTCAAACAAGTGGAGAAATTTATGAAAAAGCAGCAGCTTTCGCGGAACAAATTGGCAAACGTGCCCCAAAAGCGGTTGTTTTAATACATATTGAAGAAATTCATAGCCTTAAACCAGGTCCAACGGCTGGTAAGAAAATTAGCTAATATAAATATCTGACATTGTTACAAAAACAAAGCCATTTGTGTCATTTTTAAGTGAGCACAAATGGCTTTTAAATAAGGCTAAAATAATCTTGCTTCTTTAGCTGCCTCAATACTATTTGTAGCAAACTCGACTGGATCTCCAACGTTTTCCCAGTGCATATACATTAATCGAGGGTCGTCAAAAAGCCAGTGATTGTGGAGTGCTGTTACGATAATGCCCCTAGCGCGTAATGCTGATAGGAAAGGATTAATTTCCTTTTGTAAAATAACAGTTTCCCCAAGATTTAGAGTTTTTCCCTTTTGATTATTTTCAAAAGAAAGTGCAAATGGAAGTGATAATGGGGAGCGGGTACGACGTCCTAAAATAGAGGCTCTAATATTGCGAAGGCGTTGAACTACACAGACAGGGGTAGATGTAATTACCTCTCCGCCGATAATATTGGCAAGTTCCTGGCACATAGAGGTGTTCATAGTACCCTGATTGTCCGTTTGCGGTTTTCTTCTCCCCATTGTAGTACCTTGCACATCAGTGCTGGGTGCAAGGGTATTATTAGAATTTGAGGCACGGTAGTAATTTTGATTACCATTGTTATCGTATTCTTTCCTTATCATTTTAAATCAACTCCAAGTCTTTATACTGTATTAATAATTTATTCAGAAGAATAGAATGTGAATGGTTATTTGTCCGAGTATAAAAGCCCTTTTATTGGGGGGGCTAAAAATGGATGAATCAGTGGCAAAATAATAATATGGAAATAACGAATGAAAAAATGAAAGGAACAATGAATGAATGGAACAAAAAATACTACCTGCTTCTACAAATATGAAGGAGTTCGAACGCTTCTTAAAAAGTAGCTATAATATCGGTATTTTTTTGGACATGCATATTAGCCAATTAAAAAATATCAATATGATGGCTAAAGAAAAAGGAAAAAAGATGATTTACCATGTGGATTTAATCCATGGCATTAAAAATGATGAGTATGCCACAGAATATATTTGTCAGGAATTTAAACCATTTGGCCTAATTTCTACAAAAGCTGGCGTGATTACAAAAGCGAAACAAAAAGGGGTTATTGCTGTCCAAAGGATTTTTCTCATTGATTCCCATGCTCTTGAAAAAAGCTATCAGCTCCTTGAAAAAACACTTCCAGATTATATCGAGGTTTTGCCGGGGGCGATGCCACATATGATTAAAGAGGTGAGGGAGCGGGTCAAGATTCCAATTTTTGCAGGCGGTTTTATTCGAAAACCAGAGGATGTTCATAATGCCTTAGATGCAGGTGCAACAGCGATTACGACATCTAAAAGAGAGCTTTGGGAGCTGTTTGGGAGCAATTAGCAATGGAAAAGTGAAACAAATGGTTGACAACGTTTTCATGCAAGTTTATTATAATAATTAAGTTAATAAACGTGACGGAGAAATGGAGACTCACACAGATACCCTATTTTTTAGGTTTTTCTGCTGTGGTCTCCCTTTTTTTTGCCACAAATTTTTCATAAGGTAAAAAGAAAGGGGATATATTATGACGCCTTTTATTGGAGAAATGATAGGGACCATGATTTTAATAGTTTTTGGAGCAGGAATTGGGGCAGGGTCATCCCTAAAAAAGTCGTATGCTCAAAATGCAGGATGGATTGTAATTACTCTAGCTTGGGGTCTTGCCGTAACAATGGGTGTATTTGCAGTCGGCTCAATCAGTGGAGCTCATTTAAATCCAGCTGTTACAATAGCATTGGCGATTAACGGAAGTTTTCCATGGTCGCAAGTGCCGGGGTATATTGTAGCGCAAATGATTGGCGCAATGTTAGGTGCAGCAATCGTTTATCTGCAATACTTGCCGCATTGGGCCGTGACAGAGGACCCGGCAGCAAAGCTTGGCGTTTTTGCAACTTCACCTGCGATACCACATACTTTTTCAAACCTATTAAGTGAAATCATCGGTACATTTATTCTTGTACTTGGGTTACTATTTATTGGAGCAAATAAATTTACTGAAGGTTTAAATCCATTGGCAGTTGGTCTTTTAATCGTTGTGATTGGTATGTCTTTAGGGGGAACGACGGGCTATGCAATCAATCCTGCTCGTGACCTTGGACCTCGTATTGCCCATTTCTTACTGCCGATTCCCGGGAAGGGCGGCTCCAACTGGGGATATTCATGGATACCGGTTGTTGGACCTTTTTTGGGCGGCTCATTGGGAGCAGTATTTTATAAAGCAGTATTCGTAGGAAAAATGACAGGTGCATTTTGGACTGTAGTTGTTATAAATTTACTAGTTCTAATCGTGGCTTATTCTTTTAGTAAAAAAATAACGAATACCATGGGTGAAGCTAAAAAAGCTGCTTAGGCTTGAGTTTATTTCATACTAATTTTAAGGTTAAATAATTAGGGGGAGAGATTAGAATGGAAAAATATATATTATCTTTAGACCAAGGAACAACAAGTTCACGTGCTATTCTCTTTAATAAAAAAGGTGAGATCGTTCGCGTTGCTCAAAAGGAATTTACTCAATATTTTCCGAATGCTGGTTGGGTGGAACATAATGCCAATGAAATATGGGGTTCCATTCTCTCAGTTCTAGCCGAAGTTTTGTCTGAGTCTGGTACAAGGCCCGAGCAAATTGCTGGCATCGGCATCACAAATCAGCGTGAAACAACGATTGTTTGGGATAAAGAAACAGGGGAGCCTGTGTACAATGCAATCGTTTGGCAATCTCGGCAGACTAGTGAGATTTGTGAAGAGCTAAAAGAAAAGGAATACAACGATTTATTCCGTGAAAAGACAGGGCTGTTGATTGACCCTTATTTCTCAGGGACAAAGGTAAAATGGATTTTAAACCATGTAGAAGGTGCCCTCGAGAAGGCTGAACAAGGAAAATTATTATTTGGTACGGTCGATACTTGGTTGGTTTGGAAACTTTCCGGTGGTAGAGCCCATGTGACGGATTATTCCAATGCATCAAGGACCCTTATGTATAATATTCATGAACTAAAATGGGATGATGAGCTATTGAAAGTTTTAGGTGTGCCTAAATCCATGCTGCCAGAAGTTCGTCCTTCTTCTGAAGTTTATGCTCATACAGTTGATTATCATTTCTTTGGAAAGGAAGTACCTATTGCCGGTATTGCAGGCGATCAGCAAGCAGCTTTGTTTGGTCAGGCTTGTTTTAGTGAAGGCATGGCGAAAAACACCTATGGCACAGGCTGCTTCATGTTGATGAATACAGGTGAAAAAGCGGTACGCTCCAATAATGGTTTGTTAACGACAATTGCCTGGGGAATCGATGGCAAGGTTAACTATGCACTCGAAGGCAGTATTTTTGTTGCGGGTTCAGCAATTCAATGGCTTCGAGATGGCCTCCGCATGATTAAAGATGCCAAAGATAGCGAAGAATATGCGTCAAGGGTTTCTTCTACAGATGGAGTCTATGTTGTTCCCGCCTTTGTCGGCCTTGGTACTCCGTATTGGGATAGCGATGTCCGCGGTGCAGTTTTTGGCGTAACTCGTGGGACATCAAAGGAACATTTTATCCGTGCTACGCTTGAATCTCTAGCGTACCAGGCAAAAGATGTATTATCAGCGATGGAAGCAGACTCAGGAATTGATTTGAAAACACTACGTGTAGATGGTGGAGCCGTAAAGAACAACTTCTTAATGGAATTCCAAAGTGATCTTCTAAACGTTCCTGTTGAAAGACCAACAATCAATGAAACGACTGCACTTGGAGCCGCGTATTTGGCAGGGCTTGCCGTGGGCTTCTGGGAAAGCCAGGATGAAATCTCAACTCAATGGGCAGTTGATCGCAAGTTTGCTCCAAAAATGGATGAAACAAGCCGTGTAAATTTATATGGTGGCTGGCAAAAGGCTGTTCGCGCCGCTATGGCATTTAAGTAATTATTTTCTATAGATAAAATCATGTTTATTATGATATACTAAAACCAAGTTAATAAATCGGTTGGAGATTAGGAGAGACCACAAAGCATTATCATTATGGATAGTGTCTTTTGTGGTCTCTTTTTGTTTTTAAGCCGATTAAGGGAGGACTTTATGATGAATTTTTCAAATTTATATAGAAATGAAATTGTAAATCAATTAAAAACGGAAAACTATGATGTTCTAGTAATCGGCGGTGGAATTACTGGAGCTGGTATTGCGCTGGATGCCGAAACACGTGGAATAAAAACAGCGCTTGTAGAGATGCAGGATTTTGCTGCGGGTACTTCCAGCCGGTCAACAAAACTTGTCCATGGCGGCCTTCGCTATTTAAAACAATTTGAAGTAAAAATGGTTGCCGAAGTAGGGCAAGAAAGGGCAATT
This sequence comes from Schinkia acidoalkalinis, assembly GCF_054301215.1. Next base: position 1,319,091 of record NZ_CP182573.1, on the reverse strand, counting down.
GTTTACGAGAACGGCCCACATGTCACAACACCTGAATGGATGCTGCTTCCAATTCATAAAGGCGGTACTTTTGGAAAATTCAGCACATCAATCGGCCTTCGTCTGTATGATTATTTAGCAAGGGTAAAGAAAAATGAGCGCCGCTCCATGCTATCTGTAGCACAAACACTTGAGAAAGCACCTCTTGTTAAGAAAACGGGGCTTAAGGGTGGCGGTTATTATGTTGAATATCGCACTGATGATGCAAGATTAACAATTGAAGTCATGAAAGCCGCTCATGAAAAAGGGGCTGCCCTTTTAAACTATACAAAAGTGGAAGAATTAATTTATGACAACGGCAAAGTTGTTGGTGCATTAGTAGAGGATCAGTTAACAGGTGAAAAATACGAAATCCGCGCAAAAGTGGTTGTAAACGCAGCAGGCCCATGGGTTGATAAGATTCGTGAACTTGATCATTCAAAGAAAGGGAAAGTGCTGCAATTATCAAAGGGCGTACACATTGTGATTGACCAATCTAAGTTCCCATTAAAGCAAGCGGTATATTTTGATACCCCTGATGGACGTATGGTATTTGCCATTCCACGTGAAGGTAAAGCATATGTTGGAACAACGGATACATTTTATGATGAGGATGCTATAAAACCGACAATGACTCTAAGTGACAGAAGCTATATTCTCAAAGCAATTCACTATATGTTCCCAGATGTGAAAATTACTGAAAATGATATTGAATCAAGCTGGGCTGGTGTCCGTCCGCTTATTTACGAAGAGGGTAAAAGTGCATCGGAAATCTCAAGGAAAGATGAAATTTGGGAATCTGAGTCAGGTCTTGTAACGATTGCAGGCGGAAAATTAACAGGCTACCGAAAAATGGCGGAAACGATTGTTGATGTCCTGGCGAAAATACTTACAGCTAGTGAGGGCCACAATTATCCTGCCTGCAAAACAAAACACATGCCTATCTCCGGGGGAGACATAGGTGGATCAAGCAAATTTTCAACTTTTGTTAACTCACAAGTTGTAGCAGGTGTAGCAGCTGGCTTATCAACGGAAGAAGCAAGAGACCTTGCAAAACGTTATGGGTCCAATGTATCTACAGTTTTTGAGCTATTGAAAAAACATAAGAGCGGCGCACTGAAATACGGACTGCCACTTCCGCTATTTGCTAAATTAATCTATGCTATTGAAAATGAAATGGTGGTCACACCAATCGACTTTTTCAACCGCCGTACAGGCGCAATTTTATTCGACATTAAAACGGTTAGACAATGGGAAAACAAAGTCATTGCTTACATGAAGGATCGTTTTGGTTGGAATGAAAAAACACTTCAAAACTATACAATCGCATTAGAAAATGCTTTAGTAGAAGCGGTTGTACCGGTGGAGGAAAGATAACGGGACACGGGGACAGGTACACTGTCCCGGCCTGTTGTTGCTTTACTGGCGTTTTTTTTGGAACATGGGACAGTGTACCTGTCCCCGTGTCCCGAAGTTTAAAATCTAGGCAAAATCTTTCTTGCTCCGAGGAAGAGCCAAGTGGCTAGAACAAAAGGCATTGTCAAAGCTGGTAACCCATAGGGTAAAAGCCAGGTGCTCATACTTGCTGTTAGTGGGACTGTCAAACAAGCTGCGATGATTCCCGAGACGGGAGCATAGTGATTATGCTCTTCTTTAAATACTAACGCTACTGCTAAACAAGCTAATATCGCATTATATCCATATAGTCCCATATAGATTAAAGAGTGTTCGCCTCCGAGCCCATATGCCGCTATTAAAGCAACCCCATTTCCTAAAACTGCATAAAGGCCCCATCTCCAGCCAGCCCAAAATACGGCAATAAAAAGCAATATCCCAGATATGACATGATTTAAGAAAAAGATTTGCCCAATTCCATTAAAAATTCCTTTCGTCCAATCAACTTTTCCTTCTATGTGCAATTCCCATTGCGATAGACTTTGTGGTACTAAGTCATTGCTCAACTGTATTGTTTCCAGTTTGTATGAAGCTATTAGCATAAACCAGGTTAGAACAATAAAAGGGAATGTCACGATTGGTATAGTTGTATTTTTCATAAAATGCATCATTGCAGCTGTAAAAATTGCTGTAATAGCAGCGGCTGCTAAGGCAATTGCCCATCTGGATTCTTCTGTTAAAAACAGTATAAGAGCCATTCCCGTTAACACGGAATTATAACCATATAAGCCGCGATTCACAGTTTCCTCGTCCCCTCCACCTATTTTCCCAACGAGAGTGCCAATAGCCGAAGATAACAACGCAATGAGTCCCAAGTACCAAGAAGAAATGGCAATGGCAATGAGAATAATGACACCAGAGACGACATTTTCAATAAAGATTACTTGAGAAATTCCTTTCATAGCTGCAGAAATGAGCGATAAAAAGAATTCTTTTGCTGAAAAAGGTTTTGTATGATGCTCTGCCATAAAAACTCCCCTCTCTTAATAAAAACTGTTTAGGTAAGGAACTAATTGGAAATTATGTTTATGTCTGTTAAATAAAAGGTGATACCACATAGTATTTTCCTTTTTAACTAAAAAATTTATTTGGGAACTATTTAAAAATGGGAGGCTTACGATGCAATTATTACCACGCGAGAAAGACAAGCTCATGATTGTTGTAGCAGCTGATTTAGCTAGGCGTCGAAAAGAAAGAGGATTAAAGTTGAACTACCCAGAAGCTGTAGCGCTCATCACCTATGAAGTATTGGAAGGCGCAAGGGACGGGAAAACGGTTGCTGAGTTAATGGAATTTGGCGCAACGATTTTAACTCGTGAAGATGTGATGGTAGGTATTCCAGACATCATTGATGATATTCAAGTCGAAGCAACATTCCCGGATGGAACGAAGCTCGTTACTGTACATGACCCAATCCGCTAAAACTGAACAGGAGGCTTACTTACATGGAACATACTGAAATGGAACCTGGACAACTTTTTTTAAAAGAAGAAGATATCATTTGTAATGTCGGGAGAACAGCAACAAAAATTACTGTTACAAATACGGGCGACCGTCCTGTCCAAGTTGGCTCCCATTTTCACTTTTATGAGGTGAATGAGGCTCTCCAATTTAAGCGGGAAGAGGCGTTTGGAAAACGTTTGAATATTCCAGCTGGCGCTGCTGTTCGCTTTGAGCCCGGAGATGAAAAAGAAGTTGAACTAGTTGATTACGGTGGAGAACGTCGCGTATATGGATTTAATAATAAGGTAGATGGTGCTTTGGATGGAGGGGCTAGAAAATGAGTTTTAAAATGACAAGAAAGCAATATGCTGAAATGTATGGACCAACAGCAGGAGACTCGATCCGCTTAGCCGATACAAATTTAATTATTCAAATTGAAAAAGATTTAACAACCTATGGCGAGGAAGTTGTGTTTGGCGGTGGAAAAGTGATTCGCGATGGAATGGGGCAGCATCCGCTGGTAACCCGTGGAGACGGGATACCAGATGTGGTCATTACCAATGCGGTTATCTTGGATTATACCGGAATTTATAAAGCAGATATTGCCATTCGTGATGGGAAGATTTCTGGGATTGGAAAAGCCGGGAACCCGTTAGTCATGGAAGGGGTCGATATTGTCATTGGGGCTGCAACAGAAATTATTGCCGGAGAAGGAATGATTGTGACAGCCGGTGGACTTGATACCCATGTACATTTCATTAATCCTGCCCAAGTAGAAACAGCACTTTCTTCAGGTTTAACGACTTTGATTGGCGGGGGAACCGGTCCATCTGCTGGATCAAGGGCCACAACAGTTTCTCCTGGTGAATGGAATATTCATCGCATGCTCGAAGCGGCAGAAGGTTTGCCAATTAACGTCGGTTTTACTGGAAAAGGTCAAGCAGCGGCGGAGGAACCGTTACGGGAGCAAATCCGTGCTGGTGCGATTGGTCTAAAAGTACATGAAGACTGGGGAGCAACAGCTTCTGCCATCGATCACGCATTAAAAGTAGCGGACGAGTTCGATGTTCAAGTGGCTCTCCATGCAGATACTTTGAATGAGTGTGGATTTGTGGAAAATACGATGGCAGCCATTAAAGACCGGGTCATCCATATGTATCATACAGAGGGGGCGGGAGGAGGTCATGCACCTGATTTAATTAAATCAGCAAGCTACATGAATGTTCTGCCGTCTTCTACAAATCCAACATTGCCTTATACCGTAAATACGGTTGATGAACATTTGGATATGCTGATGGTTTGCCACCATTTAAATCCATCAGTTCCAGAAGACATCGCTTTTGCTGATTCACGAATTAGAAAGGAAACCATCGCGGCGGAAGATATTCTGCAAGATATGGGAATCTTTAGCATGGTAAGCTCCGATGCCCAAGCAATGGGCCGGATTGGCGAAGTAATTTTACGAACATGGCAAGTGGCTGACAAAATGAAAAAACAAAGAGGATTGATGGAAGGCGACCGGGATTATTCAGATAATAACCGCGCAAAGCGTTATATAGCCAAGTATACAATCAATCCTGCGATTACGCATGGAATTTCCGACTATGTCGGTTCGGTGGAAGTCGGAAAAATTGCTGATTTAGTGATTTGGAATCCGGCATTTTTTGGTGTGAAACCCGAGCTTGTCATCAAAAATGGCTTTATAGTCTACGGACTTATGGGGGATGCGAACGCGTCAATTCCAACTCCACAGCCCGTTATTCATCGACCAATGTATGCGGCATATGGTAAGGCTCTTTCTAAAAGTAGCATAACCTTTATCTCGCAAATTGCTTTTGATGAAAAGGTCCATGAAAAGTTGGGGTTAGAAAAAATGGTCCTACCGGTTCATGGCATTCGCAAACTAACAAAAAAAGATATGAAGCTAAATTCGGAAACTCCTGAGCTTACTGTAGACCCACAAACATATGAAGTAAGAGTAAACGGAGAACATATTACTTGTGACCCTGTGGACGAAGTCCCAATGGGGCAACGGTATTTCTTATTTTGAGGTGATATCAATGATTATTGAAAACATTGTCACGAATATTGAGGAAATGGATATAGAAGAGCTTAGAAAGCGCCACAAGGAAAAGGTATATCTTGAAAGTGCAGATTTAGTGAAACGAATTCAACGGGTGATCACGGACCATGGCAAGGAAATTGGCATTCGCTTAAAAAAGCCGCGCGACCTTGTCGCAGGTGATGTCTTATATATGGATGAAAAAAACATGATTATTGTGGATGTTTTATCCGATGATTTACTTGTGATAAGCCCACGATCTATGAAAGAAATGGGGACCATTGCCCATCAATTAGGGAATCGCCACCTACCGGCTCAATTTGACGAAAATGATATGCTTGTTCAATATGATTATCTCATTGAAGAATTGCTGCAACATATGGATATTCCTTTTAAACGAGAAAAACGGAAAGTGAAACAAGCTTTTCGTCATATAGGGCATAGTCATGACTGATAAACTTCTTTCTTTGGTTCAACTATGTGATTCTAATTTTCCTACTGGTGCCTTTAGTCATTCCTTTGGTTTGGAAAGTTATATTCAAGACAATCTTGTCCACAATCAAGCAACTTTCTCCGAATGGCTTGATGTTTATTTAAATGAGCAGCTCATTTTTTCAGATGGACTGGCAACTCGTATCGTCTACGAAGCGTTGGAAAACGGAAACATAGAAATACTGTGGAAAATAGATCGAATGTTAATGGTGCAAAATTTGCCGCGGGAAACTAGAGATGGAACCCAAAGAATGGGGGAGAGCATGTTAAACCTTGTGGGATCTTTATATGAGATCCCGCTGCTTTCCCAATATAAAGCACGTATTAAAAGGAAGCAATCGTTTGGCCATCCAGCTATTCTTTTTACGATTGTTGCCCATCATCTTGGCATTCCACAAAAAACTACAACTCTTTATTATTTATATTCAAATGTCTCAAGCCTAACACAAAACGCGGTACGGGCGATCCCACTTGGTCAGACGGCAGGTCAAAAAATCATTCAGGAGTTTCAAGCTGCTTTAGTTCGGGCAACAGAAAAGATACAAGCTTTGGATGAAGACGATTTTGGCATCATTTCTCCAGGTCTGGAGCTTTCACAAATGAAACATGAACGTGTAAATATTCGTATTTTTATGTCATAGGAAAGGACGTGTGTATATGGAACCAATAAGGATTGGTGTTGGTGGACCTGTAGGTGCAGGAAAAACATTATTAATTGAAAAATTAACTCGTAAGTTAAATGAAGAAATTAGCATGGCGGTCGTGACAAACGACATCTATACAAAAGAAGATGCTAAATTTCTCATCCAAAATGGTGTTTTGCCTGAAGACCGTATCATCGGCGTGGAGACAGGAGGATGCCCTCATACCGCAATTCGTGAAGATGCATCAATGAATTTTGCAGCTATTGATGAACTAATGGAGAAGCATCCTGATGTTGAGCTGATTTTCGTTGAGAGCGGCGGAGATAATCTGGCAGCCACTTTCAGTCCGGAACTTGTTGACTTTTCAATGTATATTATTGACGTCGCACAAGGTGAGAAAATTCCACGAAAAGGGGGACAAGGAATGATTAAATCAGATCTTTTTATTATTAATAAAACTGATTTGGCTCCACATGTTGGAGCAAGCCTCGAGGTAATGGAGTCAGACACAAAAGTTTTTCGTGGACAGAAACCATTTGTTTTTACTAATTTAAAAGACAATTCAGGCCTTGACGATGTGATTGATTGGATCAAGGAGAATGCGTTATTAAAAGGATTGGCTTAAGATGACAAATTGGACAGGCGAGCTTCGCTTAAACGTTGAGAATCGTAAAGGCAAGACTGTGGCAAAGAATGTTTATTTTCAGGGCGCATTAAAGGTGATGCGCCCTGTGTACCATGATAATTCGGGGCAAGTTTGCTACTACATCCTAAATCCTGGTGGAGGCTATTTAGGTGGGGATCGTTACCATATGAGCGTATTATTGGAAAACCATGCCAGGCTTACGCTAACAACACAATCTGCCACGAAGGTGTATCGAACTCCACAAACCTATGCCTATCAAGAAACGGAGATTTTTTTAAAAAAAGGCAGTTATTTAGAATTTATACCTGATCCGCTCATTGCCTATCATCAAGCCAAATATAAACAAAAAAATATATTTCGGGTAGAAAAAGGGGCTACTTTACTTTATTCTGATATTATAACACCAGGATGGTCTCCAGATGGGAAACGATTTAGCTATGAGGGCCTTCAATTAGTGAATGAAATCTATATGGAAGATGAGCTAGTGGCCTATGATCATATCAAGTTGAATCCAAATATGCAGAATATCGAAAAGCTTGGCATTATGGAGGGATTTTCCCACTTAGGTTCGATGATGGTTGTCGGAGAGCAGACGAGTCACGAACTTCTCGATCGAATTTATGAAATGCTTCATTCAAGCACTAATGTCTCCAAGATTGGGTTATCCTTACTGCCTGTAAAGGGATTTACAATAAGGGTATTAGCGAATTCAACGCAAGAAATTGAAAGAATGTTTATACAAGTCCAACATATGATTAGTACAGAATGGTTTCAGAAAAAACCAAGCTTTCTAAGAAAATATTAGCTCATATTTTTAAGGGGGATTTTGATGGAGGTTACGTTGCTATCTGTGTTGACGTTGGGTTTTGTCTTGGGGATTAAACATGCGATTGAGCCGGACCATATTATCGCAGTATCGACGATTGCAAGTAGGAGTAAGAAATTGTTCCAAGCATCTCTTGCGGGCGTCTATTGGGGAATAGGACATACCTCCACACTGTTTGTCATAGGCATATTATTAATTTTAATGAAAAATAATATTCCGGAAAAATGGTCAATGTCATTGGAATTTCTTGTTGGGATTATGCTTTTTTATTTAGGAACAGCTAGTATAGTATCATTTAGAAAGAATAAACAACATTCCTATTCAAAACAAGAACATGCAGCTACCCATGAGATCAATACAGAGGGCGTCTCTTATTATAAATCATTGTTCATTGGACTTGTTCATGGATTGGCAGGAAGCGCAAGCATGGTGTTGCTGACGATGAGTACGGTCGATTCTATTTGGCAAGGGGCCTTGTATATCATTATATTCGGTTTAGGTACAACCATTGGCATGTTGCTTTTTACAACGATTCTTGGAATTCCATTTGTACTAAGCGGAAAGCATTTTACATTGAGTCGTGGTCTAATTCTATCAACAGGGGCAATCAGCGCCTTGTTTGGAATCTACTATATGTATAATTTAGGGTTTAATGAGGGTTTATTTAAGCTTTGGATTTAGACAGGATATGGGGACAGGTACTCTGTCCCGTCTTTTTGTGGGACAATGTACCTGTCCCTACGTCCCGAATTCAAATCCCTTCGCGCGAATCCCATCAATAATATCCGGAAGTACGGCAACGGTTTGTGTTAGTTCATGCATGAGAATAATTGAGCCGTTTTTAACATTCTCGACAACATTTTGAACAATAATCTCAGGTGTCTTTTTATGTTCCCAGTCAAATGATGTGATTTCCCACATAATCGGTACCAAATCCAGCTCTTTTAAAATATCTATTGTATCTTCGTTGTATTGACCAAATGGGGGTCGGAAATAGCGTACTTTTTCCCCGGTAATCCGTTCCATTTTATCAATGCTATATTTGATTTGTTTATATTGCTGCTCTTTGGTTAACTTTGCGAGGTTTTTGTGATTATAAGCATGTGAGCCAAGCAAATGGCCTTCCTCCAATAATCTTTTCCATGGTCTTTCATTATAAAATAATTTGGATTGCCAGAAAAAAATCGCCTGAACATTTTTTTCTTTTAGGATATTTAAGATATGATGTAATTGTCGGCTTGGGCCGTCATCAAAGGTTAAAAGCACTTTATTTTCAGCCACGTTTAGCTGATTTAAATTTTTTATCCATCGTTCATCTTCTAGACCGTACACGATCTGTCCGCTTTCAACTACTCAAGGGCAATACATTAAACCTTCCCTCCTTTATCTATTTAAAGTATAACTCGAAATTTGCATTATGACATGGTTATCCATTAATTGTTAGTAATTTAATTAGCAGGTTGGTAGTATAAGGATAGTAGATGAATTGTTCTTGAAAGGAGGTATTCCGTGAAAATAGTGGTTGCCCCAGATTCATTTAAAGGATCGATTTCGGCAAGGGATATTTGCACGGCTGTACATAAAGGAATCCTTAGGGTGTTCCAGAATGCTGATGTAGTCGAGATTCCGTTGGCGGATGGTGGAGAAGGAACGATGGAAAATATGGTCTATTCCTCTAATGGGACGAAAAAACAAGTTGAGGTCACGGGGCCATTGGGCGAAAAAGTCAAAGCTGAATATGGTATTTTAGGTGATCATGAAACGGTTGTAGTTGAAATGGCGCAATCGTCAGGGTTGCCTCTTCTGAAAGAATCGGAAAGAAATCCGATGATTACTTCAACCTTCGGAACAGGTGAACTTATCAAAGATGCATTAGATAACGGCTTTCGTAAATTTATCGTAGGTATTGGCGGAAGTGCAACAAATGATGGCGGCATGGGTATGTTAAAGGCATTAGGTGTGAAATTCTATAAGCGGGATTGCTCATTATTATCAGAAGGTGGCGCATCGTTAATTCAATTACATCATTTCGATGAATCGAACTTGGATGCAAGAGTAAAAGAATGTAAATTTATCGTGGCCAGCGATGTTACAAATACTCTTTGTGGTCCGAATGGTGCCAGTGCTATTTTTGGTCCCCAAAAGGGCGCAACGCCTGAAATGGTGAAGAAGTTAGACGAAGCTTTAAACAATTTTGCGGATGTTGTACATAAACAGAAAAACATGGACATGAGGAAATTGGTCGGTGGTGGAGCTGCGGGAGGACTTGGCGCGGGACTTATCACTTTCCTAGGAGCCGAATTACAATCTGGTATTGAGGTCATGATGAAAGAGCTTCATTTTGAAGAAAAAATAAAGGATGCAGATTTGATCATCACAGGGGAAGGCCGCCTTGATTCTCAGACTTTGTCGGGAAAGTTAATCACAGGTGTCAGCAAGGCCGCGAAAAAATATGAAGTACCTGTCATTGCCTTATGTGGTGGGTTAACCATTGAAACAAATCAGGTTGATGAACTTGGATTATTATCAGCTTTTTCCATTGTTCCTGGACCATGTCCATTGGAGGAGGCAATGAAGCAGGCCGCCTCTTGGATTCCGGCACGTGTTGAAGCAATCATGCGAATCATAAAATATCAATGGTCAATATAAGAGGGGATATCATGAAACCAAAAGTGTTCATTACAAGACGAATTTCCTGGGAAATTGTCGAAAAAATAGAGGAGTTTTGTGTTGTTGATATGTGGCAGGAGGAAGATGTGCCCGTTCCTCAAGATATACTTGAAAAAAAGATAGAGGATGTAGATGGCTTATTCTGTCTAATAACGGAAACGATTGATGAAAATGTGTTAGCAAAAGCGAAAAAGCTTAAGGTTGTAAGTAACATGGCAGTTGGTTACAACAACATCGACATTGAAGCGGCCAAACAAAGGGGAATCACTGTTACGAACACACCAGGTGTTCTAACGGAGACAACTGCTGACTTAACTTTTGCATTGTTAATGGCTACATCAAGGCGTTTAGTTGAAGCATCAAGCTATTTGCGTAATGGAGAATGGCAAGCATGGTCTCCAATGCAATTAACGGGGCAGGACATATTCGGAGCAACCATGGGAATAATCGGAATGGGCAGAATTGGCGAAGCCGTTGCGAAACGTGCCAAGGGTTTCGATATGAAGATATTGTATCATAATCGAAACAGAAGACCTGAAGTTGAACAACAGCTAGGTGTGCGGTTTATGGAGCTGGATGAACTGCTTCAGCAATCAGATTTTGTTGTTGTTATGACCCCTTATACTCCTGAAACTGTAAATTTAATATCAGAACGAGAACTTTCGTTGATGAAAAAAAGTGCGATCTTAATCAACACCGCCCGCGGGGGTATTGTAAATGAAACTGCATTATACAATGCGCTGAAAAATAATCAAATCTGGGCAGCAGGTATAGATGTCTTTGAAACAGAGCCGGTGCCATTGAATCATCCATTGCTAGCATTACCGAATGTCGTCGCTTTTCCTCATATTGGCAGTGCAAGTATAAAAACGAGATTAAAAATGGCCGAAGTGGCTGCGGATAACCTTATTAAAGGTGTAACTAATCAGAAGCCTCTATATGTAGTTGTGTAGTCTATTATTCTAAAAAAATGGTGATGAAAATGCTATGTCAATCAAGTGCAGAACTCAATGCTTTTGTAGAAGAGGCTAGAAAACAGACGGCAAAAGGAAAAGTGGCCGACTATATACCAGCCCTTGCCAAAGCAAATCCGAATGATTTATCAATTGCGATTCACTATCCGGATGGAAACTGCATGTCGGCAGGTGATATCACAAAAAAGTTCACACTACAAAGCATTTCGAAAGTAATCAGCTTGGCACTTGTCTTAATTGAACAGGGAGCAGATTATGTGTTCGAACGGGTTGGCATGGAGCCAACTGGAGATCCCTTTAATTCCATTATCAAACTAGAAACACTAACGCCATCAAAACCGTTAAACCCGATGATTAATGCAGGGGCACTTGTTGTGACCCACTTGATCAAAGGAAACAACGTGGAAGAACGATTTCAACGCGTAGTTAACTTTGTCAAGGAATTGGCCAATAACGATACAATCCATATTTGTAAGGAAGTGGCGGTATCGGAATTTAAAACAGCATATTTAAATCGGGCCTTATGCTATTTTTTAAAACAACATCATGCGATTGAAGAGGACATTGAACAACTAATCGAACTGTATACGAAACAATGTGCGATTGAAATGAACTGCCTCGATTTAGCAAGAATTGGGGTAGTATTTGCAATGGATGGCGTTGATCCCTTAACTGGCAAACAAATAATCCCCATAGATGTTGCCCGTATTTGCAAAACATTTATGGTGACTTGCGGGATGTATAATGCTTCCGGCGAGTTTGCTATTAAAATTGGGATTCCCGCTAAAAGCGGTGTATCAGGTGGGATCATGGGAGCTGTACCAGGAAGATTTGGCATTGGTATCTTCGGCCCGGCTTTAGATGAGAAAGGCAATAGCATAGCAGGTATTAAATTATTGGAGTTATTGTCAAAGAATTACAGGTTGAGCATGTTTTAAAACGGGACATGGGGACAGGTACACTGTCCCGGCTTTTTGTGGGACATGGGACAGTGTACCTGTCCCTGTGTCCCTAAGTCCTTCGCACAATCCACTTTCGGACCTCTTCAAAAATGATGAGCCCGATGGGGCACAATAGAAGCAGGGTAAGATGCTCCGGTTTTGGTGCAGTTGTTTCGAACAACATTTGTATAAATGGGACATAGGCAATCAATAGGAAAAGCACAATTTCTAAGAGAATCCCCCATACCATCAAATTGTTTTTCTTTTTTAGTGATTTATAGAACGGCTGCCGTGATGAGCGGCATTCCAAGATGTTGCCAATTTGGCAGGCAATAACAGCCCCGAAAGCCATCGTGATCGCATACCTGTAGACATGCATGATTTCTTCACTTGCTGTACCATCTGCAATCAAGGTTGTGAATGAGCGAATGTCCGCGATTGTATAGCCAAAATGATGCCATGTTAGGAAATAAACTACGTACATGATTAAGCCTTCAATAACCCCAAGGTATGCGTAGGCACGTAGCAATACATTTTTATTTAAAATATTACTATTTGGGTCTCGAGGAGGGGTATCAAGAACTCCTTCATCAGGAATTTCCTCCCCAAGAGAAATGGCTGGAACTAAGTCTGTACCCAAATCAATTGATATGACTAGTAAAACCGTTAGTGCGAGCGGGATGTTAAAAAAGCCCATGATTAAAAACGGAAATACTTCCGGTATATTGGATGCCAAAATATAGGTGATGAACTTCTGAATATTATTATAGATTGCACGACCTTCTTTAACAGCCTCAACAATTGTTGCAAAATTATCATCCAACAACACGACATCAGAAGATTCAATCGCTGCATCGGAGCCATTTTTCCCCATTGAAATACCGATATCTGCTTTGCGGAGTGCTAAAACATCATTTAATCCATCGCCGGTTGAAGCAACCACATGGCCTAATTCCTGGTAGGCTTCTACAATCTTTAACTTTTCTTTAGGAGTAGTCCGAGCGAAAATAACAGGAATATCTGTATCAATTTTTTTCGCTAAATCTTGTTTACTCATATTTTCAAGCTCGGCCCCCGTGATGGTTATATATTGATCTTTAATAATTCCTATTTGCTTGGCAATTGCAGCTGCTGTAAGACTATAATCTCCAGTAACCACGGTTACTTTAATGCCTGCCCGGTAACAGTCGGCAATCGCTTGCTGGACACCTGCCTTTGGCGGATCATACATGACAACTAAGCCGAGCAGGATTAAATCGTTTGATGTCGGCTCGGAATTTTCAATTTGATCATTGTAGGCAATAGCAAGGATCCGATACCCTTCACTAGACATTTCATCTTTGACAGCATGGATTTGCTCTTTTTCTGTAGACAGCATTGGAGAAACTTGTCCATTTTTGAAAATAAAGCTGCAATGGTCAATGATTTTGTCGGGATCACCTTTTGTAAACTGTAATGGATGATGATTCTGACCAGCAATGACAGTCATTGTCTTTGTAGTCGAACTGAACGGAATAACTTTAAGTCGGTTAAATTGGCTTGTTATATTTTCTACTGATAATCCATATTTTTGTGCGGCAATCAAAATGGCAGCCTCTGTTGGATCACCAATGACCTTCCACTTATTTTCATCGTCTTTATCGGTTTGAATGACAGTATCGGAGCAAATGGTTGCTGCTGTAAAAATCTTTTCCAAAGTTTGATGGTTAGCTTCGGTGGCGCCTATAATTGTCCCTTGTTTCCCGTAGCCTTCCCCAGTTATTCTTACTATGCCGTCTGCTGTCCAAATCTTTTTAGCAAAGATGATGTTTTGTGTTAATGTTCCTGTTTTATCTGTGCAAATAACAGACGTACTACTTAATGTTTCGACTGCTGATTGTTTCCTTACTAAAGCATTTTTTTTCGCTAAGCGCTGCATACCCATAGCTAATGATAAGCTTACAGTAGGCATTAATCCCTCAGGGATATTGGCAACAATAATTCCAATCGCAAAGATTAAGGCTGCATTAATATGAATACCGGTAATAAAAGATGAGATAAAAAAGGCGATGATGCCAAGAATAACGGCAATAATCATCAATGTCTTGGTTATTTTTTGAATTTGAAATTCTAGGGTGCTTTTTCTTCGTACGATTTCCGAGGATGTTTGTGTGATGTTTCCAATTTGTGTACGTTTCCCAGTTGCATAAACGATACAGGTAGCGTCTCCACCTGTAATCGTTGTTCCGGCAAATAATAGATTATGGCTATTTACAATGGACTTTCCATCTACTGGATCTGCTGCAGCATCTCTATCAACTGGAATGGATTCCCCGGTTACCATCGAGTTATCGACGAATAGACCATCGGCAGCAACAATCCTTACATCTGCAGGAACTTTATCACCTGCTGCGACGATAATGACATCCCCGGGCACAAGGTTGGTAGCGGAGATTACCGATATTTCACTGTTTCTTATTACCTTTACATTGTTTGGTATCATTCTAGCTAGTGCCTGAAGGGCCTTATCAGCTTTTCTTTCCTGAATAAAAGAGAAAACGGCATTAACCATGATGATAAACCAAATGACATAACTTAAAATAGGTGTTCCAGAAATAAGCGCTAGAATACTTGCAACCCATAACATAAGGGCAAATAAGTTTACTAGCTGCATGGTGAAGCGGCGGACTGGGTGAAATGACTTTTTGCTTTTAATGGTGTTTTCTCCATAACTTATGAGGCGATCTTTAACCTCTTGCTCAGTAAGGCCGCTTTCTCGTGTATGTAGGTGAGAAAAAACTTCTTCAGGATTAAATGCTGAAATATTTTCATTTGCTACGTAATCATTAGACATGGCTACTATCCCCTTTAGGAAAGAAAATTTTTCCTACAATAGTATTTTAGCACCTTTTTATTTTGTTTTTCGTGAGGAATTTTGTAGGTTTAAGAAGAATTATTGAACATTTTGAGATGTAAAATTCCGTAATTTTCGAACAACGATTAACATATTCAATTGAGTGAGTCAATATGACAACTAGAAAAAATTCGACAATTTTTTTACAATGAAACTATTGATTGAACCATTGCTTGGATGATATAATGTGAAACATCGAGCTTATTAAAAATTGTTATCAACGCAGTGTTTCGTTTCTTAGTCAAACGGGGCATTGCGTTTTTTAATGATATATAAATTTAACAATTTTGGTTTTTGATTCGTTTTTTCCGGAAGGAAGGAGGGAAAAAAGATGGATGCTGCAAAATTGAAAGCTGAGATTATAGCCTATAGTAAGAAAATTGGTATAGATAAGATAGGATTTACAAGTGCAGACCCATTTCTAGAATTGAAGAACCGACTCTATACCCAAAGAGAGTTACATTATCAATCTGGGTTTGAAGAGGAAGATATTGAAAAACGTACTACACCCACGTTGCTTTTGGCTGGTGCACAGTCGATTATTTCTATCGCACTTGCGTATCCTTCTAAGTTAAAAGATGCTCCAAGAAGTACAAAAACAGACCGACGTGGTCTTTTTTGTCGGGCTTCCTGGGGAATGGATTATCATCATATTTTACGGGACCGTTTAAATAAATTAGAAGAGTTTATTTTAGAAAAAATACCAGAGGCAAAAATCAAGTCAATGGTCGATACAGGTGAGTTGTCCGACCGGGCTGTAGCCGAACGTGCCGGCATTGGTTGGAGTGGGAAAAATTGCGCAGTTATCACACCGGAATATGGTTCCTATGTTTATCTAGGTGAAATGATTACTACGATTCCATTTCCATCTGATCAGCCGATTGAAGACATGTGTGGATCGTGTACAAAGTGTTTAGAAGCCTGTCCGACAGGTGCATTAGTGCAAGGTGGACAGATCAATGCAACGAAATGCATTGGATTTTTAACACAAACAAAAGGGTTTATAGAAGACGAATATCGTGTGAAGATTGGGAACCGTGTATATGGCTGTGACACATGTCAAATGGTGTGTCCCCATAATAAGGGGAAGGATTTTCATTTCCACTTTGAGATGGAGCCGGACCCAGAAGTGGTCAAGCCGCAGCTTAAATCATTATTGTTTATTGGCAATAAAGAGTTTAAAGAAAAGTTTGCTCCGCTTGCCGGGTCATGGCGTGGGAAGAAACCAATTCAGAGAAATGCTATCATTGCTTTAGCGCATTATAAAGATGATACAGCAATTGATGACCTTGCAAAAGTTCTTGCTCAGGATTCACGTCCCGTTTTAAGAGGAACAGCGGCCTGGGCAATTGGAAAAATTGGGGCGCCGCAAGGTAAGGAAATCCTAGAACGAGCGAGAGAAAGAGAAAAAGATGAAGACGTCTTGAATGAAATAGAAAAAGGGTTAAGCATGTTGCAGGAATCAGTAGAGGAATAGAAAGGTCATGAGTATAATGACACAACCAATATATTTTACGGAAATGGATAGCCCAATTGGGACTTTAACGATTGTGGGTACAACTGACAAAGGCTTATGCAATATCGAATTTGGTGGGCTGGACGACGTGCAAGATAAATTGTCTAGTTGGTTAAAAAAGCATTCAATAGAAGGAGAATTGACCTATAATAATGAAGAGTTACTTCCAGTTGTCCAAGCTTTAACGGAGTATTTTAATGGTAGTACTTTACAGAAGTTCGATTTTCCTATTGATTTACATGGAACACCATTTCAACAGAAAGTTTGGAATGAACTTTTAAATATACAGTACGGAACGACGAAATCTTATAAGGAAATCGCAGAAGCCATTGAAACTCCTAAAGCAGTGCGCGCAATCGGAACGGCTATTGGGCAGAATCCTATTCCCATTATTATTCCCTGTCACCGAGTCATCAATAGCAATGGGAAGTTAGGCGGCTTCACCGGCGGTCTCGATAAAAAACTGAAACTCCTTGAAATTGAAAAATCTCCATGCCTACCACTTAAGTAGGCATGGAGATTTTTTTCAGCTTTCGTAATGAACTCTTCCCTCAATCAAAAAACGGACACCTTCACTTCCTTCAATAGAAAAAGAGCCGCTTCTTCCAGGAGCAACATCTAAATAGAGTTGCAGGTGTTTCCAGTATTCATATTGCCCTTTATTCATATAGAATGGGCAGCCATCGACGTCATCAATATGAACATCATTTTGACCAATGATTAATTCATTTACTGGAAGGCATATTGGAACACTACCGTCACAGCAGCCGCCTGAAAGATGAAAGAGAATAGTTCCATGTTGATCTTTTAGTTTTTGAATTAATTCAGTGGCAGCTGCACTCGCTTCTACTTTTTTCATTTTTTTAAAAGAACCCTAGAGCATTTGGGCTATAGCTAACAAGCATATTTTTTGTTTGTTGATAATGTTCAAGCATCATTTTGTGAGTTTCACGACCAATACCTGACATCTTATAACCACCGAAGGCAGCATGTGCAGGATATTGATGATAGCAGTTGGTCCATACGCGACCAGCTTGGATATTCCGTCCAAAACGGTAGGCTGTATTCATATCTCTAGTCCAAACCCCTGATCCCAAACCATAGAGGGTGTCATTTGCAATAGAAAGTGCTTCTTCCTGGTTTTTAAATGTTGTAACAGATAGCACTGGTCCGAAAATCTCTTCTTGGAAAATTCGCATACTATTGTCGCCTTTAAACACAGTTGGCTTAATATAGTAGCCATCTTTTAAATCTCCGTCTTGAATATTGCGCTCCCCACCGATTAAAAGCTGTGCTCCTTCTTGTTTCCCAATTTCAATGTACTTCAGAATTTTTTCCATTTGCTCCTCTGAAGCTTGTGCTCCCATCATTGTAGAAGGATCTAATGGATGTCCTAGTTTGATCTTTGCAACCCGGTCAAGTGCTTTTTCCATGAAACGATCATAAATGGATTCTTGAATTAAAGCACGGGAAGGACATGTACAAACCTCACCTTGATTTAGAGCGAACATAACAAATCCTTCGATGGCTTTATCGAAAAATTCATCATCAGCTGCTACTACATCCTCGAAGAAGATATTTGGTGATTTTCCGCCAAGCTCTAATGTAACTGGAATCAAATTTTGAGAAGCATATTGCATAATAAGTCTTCCGGTTGTTGTTTCACCTGTAAATGCAACTTTTGCAATACGTGGGCTTGTTGCTAATGGCTTTCCTGCTTCAAGACCGAAACCGTTTACAACATTAAGCACACCATCAGGTAGAAGGTCGGCAATAAGTTCAACTAAAACCATAATGGAGGCTGGTGTCTGTTCAGCAGGCTTTAAAACTACACAGTTTCCTGCTGCCAGTGCTGGCGCCATCTTCCATATAGCCATCAGTAGCGGGAAATTCCATGGGATGATTTGGGCAACTACACCAAGAGGCTCATGGAAGTGATAAGCAACCGTGTCATTATCGATTTGTCCAATGCTGCCTTCTTGTGAACGGATGCATCCAGCAAAATAACGGAAGTGATCGACAGCTAACGGTAGATCAGCAGCGAGTGTTTCGCGAACTGCTTTTCCGTTATCCAATGTTTCAATAATCGCCAAATCCTGTAAATTCTCCTCTATACGATCTGCAATTTTATTTAGAATTTGCGCTCTTTCAGCTACTGAAGTTTTTCCCCATGCATCTTTTGCTCTGTGGGCTGCGTCTAGAGCAAGCTCAATATCCTGCTCCCTGGATCTTGCAACCTCACATAATACTTTTCCATACACTGGGGAAACATTTTCAAAATATTCACCGTTAACCGGTGCAACCCATTTCCCACCAATAAAGTTGTCATATCTCTTTTTTACTTCCAACTTTTTTAATTCAATTCCTTTTTGTGCAAGTACCATTTTTTATGTACCCCCTTAAATTTATTCACTTTTTATTTATGCAAGTGTTGTGCCAATTTTTTATTGAGCTTGTTAATTTTAAATTTTATATTTTTAAGGTCTTTAAAAATAAAGAAAAAGAATTTTTATTTGCATGGATTATTGTTATAATTAATTCAGAAAATTTATAATATTTAACTAAAATTGTTCCAATATGGACCAATGGTTTGTTCCAAACTAGAACGCATTCCATAAAAGTTTTGAATTGAGGTGGTAATGTTGAATTCAACAAAAAGTGTTGAACAATCCCATAATTTTGTTGAAAATTCTTGGAAGCGCTGTCTTAATCTCGGGTATCAACCAGAACATACCGCAAATGACCAAATCATATCACCTAATGAAGTTCAGGAATTACTTCAAGAAAACAATGACCTATTAACAATTGCTGAACCAATTCTTGAGAAAAAGTTGTTCCCACACATAAAAAAACGAAAACAAATTATTTTAATAGCCGACTTAAATGGCAATATATTATTTTCCGCAGGAAACATGGAGTTTTCTAAAAATGCTCAAAAGGTACAGCTACAGGTAGGCGCGAATTGGCGTGAAAAAAATAAAGGAACGAATGCGATTGGACTCGCTTTACACGAAAAACAACCTAGTATTGTATATGGGCGAGATCACTTTTTTGCTGAAAACCAATTTCTTTCCTGCTCAGCTTGTCCAATCTATTCTTCAACAGGAGAGGTTATAGGCGTAATTAATATTAGTGGAGATAAAAAAGAGACCTTCACGAAAGATGAAATGGTACTTGTCCAACTTACAGCAGATACCATCCAAAATCACCTTTTCTACGAAAAGAGCAGGAAAGAGCATCTTCTTACCTTAAAAGAATTAGATGTGTTATCTCATACACACCCACAGGCCCTTCTCTCTTTAGATCAGGAAAATCGTATTGTAAGGGCAAATAGGGCTGCGCTAAATCTTTTAGGGAAGGATTGCATAGGTCAACCATTACCTCAAAGCTGGAACTATCAAGTAGAAACAATTTACGATCAAACGAAAAAAGTATGGAGATCAATCGCACTTTTCACTCCTAAGACAAGTAAAGAATCAAAACGCACACCATATACATTTTCTGAAATTAAAGGAAATTGTCCAAAAATTGAACAAGTGAAAAGAATGGCCACGAAGGCTTCTTATTCCGAATTTCCTATTTTATTAAACGGTGAAAGTGGGACAGGAAAGGAGCTATTTGCTCAGTCTATACACAATAATAGCTTGAGAAGGAATAACCCCTTTATTGCCATTAATTGCAGTGCTATTCCAGATGCACTTATTGAAAGTGAGCTATTTGGTTACAACGAAGGGGCCTTTACTGGGGCAAAAGCGAAAGGGAGCATTGGAAAATTTGAAGCGGCCAATCATGGAACGATTTTTTTAGATGAAATTGGTGACATGTCTTTAAAGGCACAAGCAGCTTTACTTCGCGTATTGCAAGAAAAAACAATTATGCCGGTAGGAAGCAATGCGTCAAAACCGATTGATGTTCGTGTCATTGCCGCAACCCATCGCAATTTAAAAAAAGAAATTGAAAAAGGACATTTCAGAGAGGATCTTTATTATCGTATTAGAGGAATAGGTATCACACTTCCCTCGTTAAGAGAACGTACAGATATTCTGGTTCTTGCCGAGGATTATCTAAAAAACAT
This sequence comes from Schinkia acidoalkalinis, assembly GCF_054301215.1. The sequence continues at coordinate 1,298,436 of NZ_CP182573.1, read as the reverse complement.
GGATTATAAAGGTGGCTTTGCCGATGGGGCAAAAAAAGTATTGACTACCTATCATTGGCCCGGAAATATCCGGGAGCTAAGAAGTGTGTTAATGGAAGCGATGTTTTTAGCCGAAGGTGAAAATATTGATAGCATTCATTTAAATCTAGAATTAGAAAGTTTTGAAAAAAAGCATGAGTCCGGACATAAAATACTTACATTAAAAGAAGCGGAAATGGAGGCGATTAAAGCCGCGTTACGAGAGGCGGAAGGTAACATTTCAAAAGCCGCGCAAATTTTAGAAATTGGAAGAAATACACTATATCGTAAATTAAAAGAATATAGTTTGTAAAACGTGCCCATATGTAGTATTTGCACCTACATATGGGCACGTTATTTTTTTTTATACATATACTTTTTACTAAGAATATGGGCAACGAAGGGTGTGAATATCGTGTCTACATGGGTAGAGGAGTTAGAACAGCTTGTGAATTGTCGCCTTACTATGTTAGTCGGAAATAATATGAGGGGAAGGCATCGTCCAAACCTTATTCTTAATGAAAAAGATGAGCTCACTCTCGAAAATACAAAAAGTCAGCTTAAGGATCGAAAATCACAGATTGTAAAAGCAACAGCCAACGGGCAAATTATAAGCCAAAAGGAACTGGATGGCTTTCGTTTCGTTGATTATATAGTCCATCACCAGTACTTGATTAAACAACCGAAAGACAAGTTTTATATTGAAGAAAGCATAGAACAAAGACAAGCAATTGTGAAAAATAATAAACTTATAAAGGATATCGTTCTTGAACTGGGGAACAAAGGAATGGAAGAGGAAACAGAGGGCCCCATTAGACTTGAAGACGTAAATGATAGCCGTGACAATCGCCAGAAATATAATTATGACCGTAGGGCTGCTGTTCAATATGCAGAAAACTGGTGGAACAGCTATAATCCAAAGTATAAAAGATTTAAAGATAACTGTACGAATTTTATCTCACAATGTATACATGAAGGCGGCATCCCGATGACTGCCTTTGGAAATCGCAACAAGGGCTGGTGGTACAGCGGATCATCATGGAGTTATAGTTGGACCGTTGCCAATTCATTCAGGTGGCATTTAAGCGGGGCTAAACAAGGAATCCTTGCCCAGGAAGTTGCTTCGGTAACTGATCTCATTTTGGGTGATCTCATTTGCTATGATTTTGAGGGTGATGGGAGATGGAATCATAATACAATTGTCGTTGCCAAAGATGCTAATAATGAGCCATTAGTAAATGCCCAAACCTACAATAGCCGTATGCGTTACTGGGCCTATAGAGACTCGACAGCTTATACTCCTAATATCAAGTATAAGTTTTTTCATATCCTCGACCGCAGGTAGGTGTATGATATAATAAAGCTGACAACGTTTAACAAAAGAGGTACGGGGTGAAGAAATGGGTATACATGTTGTACTATACCAACCAGAAATTCCATCCAATACGGGAAATATTGCTCGAACTTGTGCTGCTACAAATACGCAATTGCACTTAATTCATCCACTTGGATTTTCAACGGAGGATAAATATCTAAAAAGAGCAGGTTTGGATTATTGGGAGTTTGTGAAAATTCATAATCATCATACGCTTGATATCTTTTTTGAACAAACTAGAGGTGGAAAGTACTACCTGATCTCAAAGTTTGGGCAAAACAGATATTCTGACGTAGACTTAAGTAATACGGATGAGGACATTTATTTTATATTCGGTAATGAAACAAGGGGACTACCAAGGGAGCTGATTGAGCAGCACTCGGATACATGTTTACGGATACCGATGACAGAAAACGTTCGGTTCCTTAATTTATCTAATACGGCCTGCATGGTAGTGTATGAGGCATTACGCCAACAAAACTTTCCAAGCTTAGCATAAAAAAAGACCTTAGTTGAAGGGAATTCCTTCACTAAGGTCTTTTTTTGCAAAGCTGTCTAGCTCCAGCGCCCAGCGACTAGTGGACTTCGCCCATACGTCGCTAACCGGGCCGCTTCCGCTTTTCTAATTAATTTTGGTTTGGCTTGTCATTGTATCCAGCTGTGAAGATAGCTGTTAAAAATGCAAGGATTACGACCATGATTAAAACAAAGCCCATGGAAAACTTCCTCCTTATGTAAGAGTACAATAAGACCATAATATAGTTTTATTATATCCCAACTTGTCCTCAGTGTGAACGAAAAGTATGAAGAAATTTTGAATAATCTCCCGAATAATCTTTTGGTTACGAAATTCAGTGTATATGCATAGGCTTTAATAACTATCCAACAAACTTATAATCTCTTAACAGTATAAAAAAGACATGTTAAAGGATTATACAGCATAAAGTGATATAAACCACTAAATTGAATTTCAACTTAGAGGGAGGTACTGTATGGACATCTTAAAAAAGATTCAAATGTATCGTGAAGAAGAGGAACGATTGGCGTGGGAAGGTACCTTCGCTGAATATTTAGAGATTGTCAAAGAAAAACCGTATGTTGCCCAAACAGCTCATTCTCGAGTATACAATATGGTTAAGGACGCTGGCGTTGAGGAAATTGAGGGTAGAAAGAAATACTCGTTTTTCCGCAATCAAATGTTTGGAATTGATGAGGCCATTGAGCGATTAGTGGAAGAATATTTTCATCCTGCCGCAAAAAGACTTGATGTTAAAAAGCGGATTTTGCTGTTAATGGGACCTGTTAGTGGTGGGAAATCTACATTAGTTACCATGCTTAAAAGAGGTTTGGAAGCTTACTCTAGAACTGATCAAGGTGCTGTCTATGCCATCAAAGGTTGTCCAATGCATGAAGATGCATACATACGACAAAGCAACCTCAAGCGACTACTTAAAAGAGTAGTCGCTTATTTTAACTACTGGAGCAATGGGGTTTTTGCCCATCCTTGTTGGTTCGACTAGTTCAACGGTTAGTGAATTAAATAATGAATGGATGGCAAGCTTCTTAGATTCATCACTAAGCTGTGGCCATTCTTTTTTTATGCTTTTTAATATCTCTTTTATTTCTTCTTCTGATGCCTGCTGTTCAGTTTCAGACAGGATCGATAATAATTCAGATTCTTGTATCTTTAATTGAGCTTTTTCTTTATTGTACTCGCTTTTAGTCATATCACCTTCGATGTATACCTCTCTTGTACGCTTTTTCTTTTCTTGTATTTTTTGCAGCTGTTTTTCAATATGTTCTCTATCTACCTCTAAATCTATTTTTTCTTTTACCTGCAGATCGCTGCTAACGTTTAAAGTATCTATATCTAATATGTTTAAAAATGCTTCTTCAATGGATGATTCCGCAATAGTTTGAACATCACATATCCCGAATCTGAAACGGCCCTGGCATTTATAAAAACGATATTCAGTGCCATCTTTTCTTTTTCTTTTGCTTCCAGTTAATAACTTTCCGCATTTAGAGCATTTAGCAACACTAGAAAAAGGATAATGATTATCCGATCTAAAAGCCATGTTATATCGTAGAGCAATTATATTTTGAATGTTGTCAAATGTTTCTTTATCTACAATTGGCTCAAAATCGTCCTGGTCAATAGGTTTAATGACTTCTTCACCTGTTTTTTTACGATGTCCGTTCGTTACTGACTCATAATTCCACCTAATAAATCCACAGTAAATAGGATTTCTTAATGTATAACGAACTGAAAAATCGCTCCAAACTTCTCCTTTTTTCGTTTTAATTCCCCTTGAATTTAGCTTTTTAGCAATATTTTGAGAGCCATGAGTTAAATATTGAGAAAAGATATATTTTACCCACTTTGCTTCCTCAAGGTTTACTATTAGCTTTCCATCTTCAAGATCATATCCATAGGGCGCTGGTGCCCCGTTTCGTTTTCCAGTTTCAGATCGCTTTAACATGGCTTCATAAACACGCTCAGCAATCGTTTCACGCTCCCATTGTGCTAGTGTTGCTATTATAGTAATAAACATTCTCCCGGTTGCTGTAGTCGTGTCAAAAACCTCTGTAGAAGATTTAAACATTACGTCATATTTATCCATCATTTGTAAGAGGTTATGAAGATCTGTCACTGAACGAACAAATCGATCAAGTCGATAAACTAATATAATATCAAACTTTTGTTTTTTCATATCCTCGATCATTCTTTGCATTTGTGGACGTTCAAGGCTTTTAGCTGAATACCCTTCATCGCAATAATCATCAATAATTGTCCACCCCTGTGAGGTTGCAAAGGCCTCTAAGCGCATTTTCTGGGCCTCTAAGGAGAAACCTTCCTCTTTCTGCATTTCAGTAGATACACGTCTGTACATGGCTACTCTCAAGCAAATACATCTCCCTTCTTCGTTTAATTTGTTTCAAGCGGTATACAATTAAATTTTCAGTTACTCCGAAGGTATCAGACAAGTGTTTTATATTACCATATTCATAAGGTTGTAAATAATGAATCATGTGATAAGGTATTGCAGCATAAAGCATAAAGTTATGGCAATCCCATTCTTGCCAATCTGAGAACGGTTTTGGCAAAGTCAATTGATTGCCGGCATGTCTAAAAATATGGCATAGTTCATGATAAAATTGTTCCCGTTGTACTTTTTTCGAAGCATACTTATCAATGTTAATTAATTTAAAATCATCCTCTTCATGTGCGAATGGCTTTTTATCGCTAAAAGTTAAGTAGATTCCAAGTTTTTCAGCTATATAACTTTTATTTATTTGATGAGGTTGATAGATTTGTAGTTTTTTAAAACTATCAGACACATAATGTTCTAATGTTGTTGGCTTGTATAATATTGTCATATTACATCCCCTTTATGACCATTATAAGAACCTGTGTTCTATTTGTCGACAAAAAATAGGCCTTTTGTCACAAAAAGGCTAAAATAATAGTTATATTCCATCTAGATTATCAGGATGGGTCTTGTAATTATAAGATCCGTCAATCTCAGTGGTTGTACTTGGAACTGGGGCGCTTCCGCCACCGTCCCCCGGTGAAGGTGGCGCCGTCCCTTCATCACTAGGTAAGGGATATGGCGTAAATGGATGCAGCTCTACAATCGGCGGCTGTGGCTTTTCCACTTCATCTGTAGGATTGTGCTCCCACTCTCCTGCATCGGTTTCGCCCGGAATAGGGTATTCAGTCGGCGGATCCGGTAAAGCCTCCACAGGGTCCTTTATATCGAATCCACCTGTTGGATCGTCATTGAACTGGATTTCTGGGGCATCATTCTCTATATCTGTCGATGTAAAACCTGAATCACCTAAATCAGGATTCTCGATCATTTCCGGCGCCGAATTTTCAAAGTCGTAAGTATCAACAGGGGCCGGGTCACTTGGCGCACTAGGCAGGCTTGGCGGCTGCCCTACAATTTCATTCTTAATAGTGTCCGTTTGGTCCGCAATTGCTTCGGTGATGCTTGGGAAACCGTCAATAATGTCATTTATTTTACCCATGTACTCATCCCAACCTGGACATTCAAACATTTCGCATCCTGGGCACTCAATGCCGCCAGAAGGGGGAGGGTCTGTTGTTCCTCCACCATCATCCGGTGGTGGCTCTTCCGTTCCTCCGGTATCATTTCCTGCTCCACAATTTACAGATGGTTGTTTGATTTCCGTTAAAGTAAATTTCTGTCCATCTTCACTACCTACAATATTCCCGTTTATATCATAGAACTTAAAAACAAATTCACCGTTACAATTCGTTGAATAGCTTTCAGCAGATAGAGGGTTTAAATTTTCAGAGCTGTAAACAAAAATTCCATCAACCCAAATCTTATAATATTGTGCCGGTAGATAATCACCATTCAATTCTATTGTGATATCATACGTATCATTTGGCTCATAATATTCAACCTGAGTAACATACGCTGCCGATGCATAAATAGGGGAGAGGCTAAATACTAAAAGTAGGGCCATAATTATTTTTTTCATAGCATCATTCCTAAAAAATAAACATGGCATGCCATGTTTAAATCTAAATTTATTAATTGATTAAATCTTTATTTTACCTATTTGACCACCAATTTTTTGCTCCATCTTTGAAGCTATCGCGAAAACTCAAGGGATCATCTCTAAAATATCGTTTATTAATATTCCTTCTATTTTTTTCTACTAAAACAGCAGATTTAATAAAACTAATAAGCGAAGGCGCTAATCTAATTACACTTGTTAACAAGACAAATGAAGCAATTATCATAATTAGAGAAATTGCCGTTTGTAATAAATCATTTGCACTAAAAGGTATCGATACTCCAGATAAATCAATCATTCCGTTCACCTCATTCCAAAGTTTTTACATCTTACTTTCATTGAACAATAAAGGCGAACGTGTGTAGAGTGGGAAAATATTTTTGGCATATCGGGGAATTTTTTATTGTTTTATGATAAAATATTGCAGACAACTACATAGCAGGGTGGGCGGTTGACATTCCCCGATAGAAAGGGGGTGTTAACCAGTGGTTACAATAGACGTGGCAACACTTGCAATATCATTTGCAATGCTAGTTCTAACAATAATCATGGTTGTAATCATGATAATTCAAATAAAAAAGTAACCCACCCTGCGGCCGACCAAGCTAAGGGTGGATTACTCTTTTGATTCTACTCAGTTTTGTGTCAATCGCTCTTTCTGCGATAAGTAGTTTGTTACAGCCGTCAATGTTAGTAGCATTGGCGGTCTTTTTATTTTATGTTTCTTTATATAAAATATAACATATATCATTAAATTTTTCACCATTGGTGGTGGTTTTTATTCATACATTAACCAGCTTTTTCTTTTTCGCCTCTTCCTTTTGCCACTTTACAATCTTGTTTTCAACCCAAGCAAGGTTATGACATTCTATTTTTCTGTCCCCAGCTTCAGCGAGAGCATTATTTGAATATTCACCTGTTGTAATAAATTCAGCTAGTAAACAATTATGATTCCTTTTTGAACCTACTAATTCTCTAATTAGTTTAGTTTCAATTTGATTTCCTGAGCCAATTCTATGTTTAATTTGAACAGCAACTTTAGCTTTATGATATGGGGAGTAATACGTTAGATCTACTCCACCATCAGCTCCATCTTTTGTAAGTTCTGGTTTATATCCCTTTGCTTTGTAGTACATAAAACATAGTCTTTCAAACTCTTTCCATGACATTTTTTCTAATGGTAATTTTAAAATTTCATCATCAGATGATAATCTATTTGCAGAAGTAATGCTTGTACCATTTTTTGAAGTTGTTTTTATAGGTTGTTTGTTTTTTGTGGATTTCTTAGAAGCGTTTTTCTTTGAAGGTATAATTCTTAATGTTAATCCATAAAACATAGCAGCAATTATTGGTATTCCGAAAACAGTGTATACATTTGATATCCCTAATTTAAACCATACAACATAACCAACAGGTATGAAAAAACAGGCAGCTACAAAACCCGCAATTGTTTCTCTATCTTTTTTATTCATTTTGTCCCCCTTTATTCTTTATTCCGTTGTTTCGCTTGCCATTTCACAAATTCAATGTGTTTCTTAATATCCTCAATATCCTGTTCTGTTAAATCATCTTTATCGAAAAAGAAAAGGTTTGAATGTTTTTCTTCTTTTACATGCTCCTTTCCAGTTATTAGATAGTCGATAGATACATCATGATATTCTGCAAGTTTATGGAGGGTTTCATAATCGGGTTGCCTTCTCCCTGATTCATAAGCAGTATAAGCAGGCCTAGTTATACCTAATAACTTTGCCATATCATCTTGTGTTTTATGTTTTTCTTTTCTTAACTGTGACAGACGCTTTCCCAACATGTGAATTCCCCCATTCATAAATTTATTTTACTGTAACAAGTTGTTACTTTTAAAGGTTAGTAACAAAAGGAATCATTTTATTCAAAAAACGTATTGACATGTAACAAAACGATACGTATTATAAAAATATAAGGTGTCAGTTCGTTACCGAGGAGGTGCTTTCAAAATGAGAAAATGGTTGCATGATATTAGAATTAATAAAAATATGACACATGATGAAGTAGCTAAAAGAGCTGGTATTCAACGAGCATATTACACAATGATTGAAAACGGAAAAAGAAATCCAAGTGTCGCAGTTGCAAAAGAATTAGCTAGGGTACTTGAATTTGACTGGACAATTTTTTTTGAAAATAAATGTAACATAATGACACTGAAAAAGAATTCAGCATGAAAGCAATAACTTTTTTACTCTAAACCGCTATTTATCCTATGAAAGGTTGTGAAAATATTGAACTGTTACCATTATTCAGTTTCAAACGATGAAAAAGTAATTGAATCCGGTTATCTTCATGCGTCCAATGATGTAATACTTGGAAAACGATTATCAAGTGAAATACTACCCTGTGTTGACCGCTATACTTCTTTCAAATTTTCGAAAGCGTTTTGTCAGAAATGCAATGGAGATCATGAGGTTACAAATTTCTGTATCAGTAATCGTGAATTTGTTCTTTGCCAAAGCTGCAGGTTTTCGTTTTTAAGTAACCTGAAAGAAGGAGTTGTTTGAATTGACTACTAAAACAAATGTTATTCCGGCCCATTTATCCAATGCTCGTTACTGGAGAGGAACATTGTTTCTTTTTCAAAATCATTCAAAGTTGAATCAGTATTTTACAACAAAGTATTTTGATTTCAAATTGGAAAGAATTAAAATCCAATCTTTAAAAAGAACATTTGCTCCTTTTTCAACTAGCGAAAAAATCATGTTAAATCTCGCCCTACATTTGTATAACGAAAGTAATAAATTCAATCTTAGCGACTTGGATTACCTTGATAGCAATAATAAGGCCCTTGCTTTTAAAGCTATAACCATGAGGTTTAATTACTAATAATAGACTTCTAATTTACTAAAAAACTAGTGCATATATATGCTCCAAATACGAAATGGGGGAGCTGGTTAGAATGTTACGAATCCAATTGGATAAAGAGCAAACTTTGAAATTTTTGAGCTGTTTTATCGAAGATGCCAGACGAATTGTGATTGAAAGAAAGCAAGCTGCCCAAAAAGAAACACCGAAGGAGGGGACAGCAAGCTAGGGGCTATTGCTCCTTTATGCAGCAGTTTGCAAAAAATGTTGTCGTTACTTTAATTTTAATCCATTTTTTTCTAGGAGGGTGTCGAAATGAATATAATTACTGAAAATGTCACTAAAGTACTAGGTGAGGATGTGGAAAATTACCTACGTGAAATGGAAATTGGCTTTAGCTGTATTGATGAAATGTATGAATCTTTTTTAGATGGAGATATAGAAGATGTAATGCTTTGCATGAAGGATCTACAAGATGCAATGCACTCGTTGCAGAAAATGCTTGCTAAAAAAGAACGTAGGGACAAGCTAGTTGCATTAGTGGATGGATTTAAGAGCAGGGGTATTCAGGTTGATTTTGTAAGTAGATTGATAAATGAAGAAGCAGCAAGTGCTGGAACACTTACTGCAATGAGTAAATAAAAATTAACTTAAATAAAGTTTACCTTATATCAACAAATCAATCAATATTCTCATGTGGAAGTAGGTGATTGAGTGAACTACATTAAAGAGATTAACGCCTTTTATGATTGGCTCGAAACAAATTCTATATCAACATCAGCTATTGTATTATGGCATGCGCTAATGGCCATAAACAATAAATGCGGATGGATACCGGAGTTTACTGTAGCTACATCAGTCCTTGAAGTTAAAACAGGATTAAATAGGCGAACTATAGAAAGGGCTCGAAACGAGCTAAAACAAAAAAATCGAATCAACTGGAATTCCCGAAAAGGTAATCAGTCAGCTTTATACAAACTTGTGCGCTTTTATGACGCACAAACAGTCGTGCAAGATGTTGTGGATAAAACCCTTGTACGACAAGAAGCTATTAGTTTTGACGCACAATATGTCGCACAGGATGACGCACAATATGTCGCACAGGATGACGCGCAACCTGTCGCCATTAATAAACTAAATAAAACTAAACTAAACGAAACTAAACTATCTTTAAATCTGGATGTTGATGTAGAACCTAATAATATTTGGGATTCATTTTTCAAGGCATTCGGCAAACACCCTACACCCATCCAAATTGAAAAAATTAATAGTTTTATAGATCAAGATGGTTTAAGTGTTGATTTAGTTTGTTTTGGACTTTTAAAAACTGGCGAACGGGGTATGCCTTTTAATTATGCTGAGAGTACGTTTAAGAGCTGGAAAAAGAAAAACATACTTACATACCAACAAGCTCTAGAAGAACAAAAAGCTTATAAGCAAGGTATTTCTAGCCCAGAACGTCAATGGGCAGAGACCAATAAAGCTAACAGACCATCTCCAGTTACAGGGGAAGGTAAAGATATCCTTTACGATTGGTTAAATGTCAGTAACGAATAGCTTATCTCTCTTTCAGAATTTGAATTCAACATGTATCAAGACTTCCTAGAATTTAAAAAGCCATTGAATGGTTTAATTTGGAGGTCTTTTTATTAACAGAAAAGGACGTGTAACACATGTATTATCTACTGTGGTTAATAAGCATTTTATTAATTTTGCGCCTAATATTTGTACTAAGTGAAGATATTGAGTGAAAGGTGGATTGCTTATGTTTATGACTAAGACACGATTAAGATTTGCGACTGACCATTATAGAGATGTGTTAATTAAGCAATTGACGAAAGCAGGGTATTCAACTGAAGATGGTCGAAGCATTGATGAATTGTCCATAAGGGAGCTCATAAAGGAATGGCAAATCGTGAAGGTGAGGGGGATAGATAAAATGGAGTTGTTAGTAGTTCATTTCATGCGAGAATACAAGCTTACTAGAAAGCAAGCTGAGAAATTGCTCAATGAGTCTTTGGCGGACTTTGATGTTATGCGATCAATCCTAAAGGCGGCCAATCGGAAGGTGATTACTCCGTGATTCCTAATATGCAAATTAGATATTCGCCTGACTATAATACCGTGAGAAGAATCAATGAATTACAGGATATTTTGAATGAAGAATTAATAAAAGACAGCGAATTTACCGGAAAAGATTATGCCGGTTATTCGATTAATCAAATTGTGCATCTTGCGATTTGGAAGCTTTATCAAGAAAAAACGGGAAAATCCGTTTAATGAACATTTGATCAAAAATGTGTAGCAGTTAAGGAGGGTGAGAAATGCAGCTTAACTTATTTAGAGAAATAATAGTTGATAACTTTGCAGGTGGGGGCGGTGCCTCAACAGGAATCGAAATGGCAACCGGTCTTTCAGTCGATATTGCCATAAATCATGATCCAACTGCCATAGCCATGCATAAAGCTAATCATCCAGAAACCGAGCATTATTGTGAAAACGTATGGGATATTGATCCTAAAAAGGCTGTTAGAGGTCGTAAAGTGGGATTAGCCTGGTTTAGTCCAGATTGTAAACACTTTTCAAAAGCAAAAGGTTCTAAACCAGTTGATAAGAAAATAAGAGGACTTGCTTGGATAGCGGTTAAATGGGCGATTGCAGTAAAACCTAGGGTTATCATGTTAGAAAACGTTGAGGAATTTAAGACGTGGGGACCTTTGATGGAAAATAAAAAAGGGCAATTGATACCTGATCCTGATAGAAAAGGAGAAACCTTTAATTCATTTGTAAAGTCATTAGAATCACTTGGATACCAAGTTGAATTTAAAGAACTAAAAGCATGTGATTTTGGAGCTCCTACAATCAGAAAACGATTCTTTATGATAGCTAGACGTGATGGTCGTCCAATTGTGTGGCCTGAACCTACTCATGGTGATCCAAACAGTATTGAAGTGAAAAATGGAAAATTCAAACCATGGAGAACAGCTGCTGAAATAATTGATTGGTCATTACCTTGCCCATCAATATTTGATACTAGTGAGAATATTAGAAATGCGTTTGGTATTAACACAGTTCGTCCACTTTCTGAAAATACACAAAAGCGTATAGCAAGAGGTATAAAACGTTTTGTACTAGATAATCCTAGGCCTTTCATAGTAAGAATTGGGCAAACTGGTTTCGGTGGTGACAGGCTTCAATATGATTTAGAAAAGCCATTAACTACTATAACAACAAAGGCAGAACATTGTTTGGTTGTTCCTTTTCTTACAAGCTATCACTCTGAAACTCAACCAAATGAAGTAAGAGGATTAGGTGTAGACCAACCATTGCATACGCTTGATACATCAAACAGATACGGTCTAGTTACAGCATTTATTTCACAACAGTATAAAAATTCAATTGGTCATGGTGTAGATCAACCACTTGGATCTATAACAACAGTCAATAAAGCAAGTTCAGTAACAGCATTTCTAATTAAATATTATGGTTCCGATTTAGGTCAATCACTTGATGAACCGTTACACACTATCACAACTAAGGACAGATTTGGGTTAGTTACGATCCGGGGTGAAAAATACAGAATCGTAGATATCGGATTTAGAATGTTACAACCGCATGAATTATATCCAGCTCAGGGGTTCCCTTTACAGTACATTTTCGAAAGGGATTATAAAGGAAAACCCATAAACAAAACAGACCAAGTAGCAAAGTGCGGTAATTCAGTTTCACCGGTAATTCCTCAAGCTCTAGTTAAAGCTAATTTACCGGAATTTTGTGTGGAACATACAAGATTTAGTCCAGCAATAGCGAACTAGGTATAAAAAAGTAAAAACCATGGCTTAGAGCTATAATTGTATAATTTACTATTTAAATCTTGTAACAATGCTTTTTTATAGCATTGCCACAAAACTTTTAGTGCTTATTACATATGGAAATAGATGTAATAACACTGAAATAGTATTATAGCGTCTTTGAGTGAAATACTAAATTTCCCTCGCACCATGGTTATCACCACCGTATTAAATTATAGGGTATAGTATGCACCAATTTAAAAAAAGTTATACTTTCTCACAGATAATGTTGATGCACATTTCGAACAATATATACTGAAAAGAAGTAAGCACAGTAATATATGGCTAAAAATTTTTAAAAATTTTTCTCATTTCTTTTCTGCACAAATTGCAGTTTATCATGTATGTAGGTTGAAATTGGATTGTTTTTAAAATTTTCTTTTTCAACGTTGAATTTTCTATTTTGATTTCATGACCACATAAGCAAGAATGCTGGTTGTTAAAAGCATGGATGATTTCATCGATTTTAATTGTTGGATAGATCATCGCTATAGCCTCTTTAATAAATATTAGTTTAGTTGTATTAATGAAAGCAATTTCTATCTTAATATAAAAAATCAAATAATAGAACCTAAAATTTTAGATTTATGCAATAAAAGCTTCTAGATAATGAAAATGATTGTAAATACAAAGTAGGGAAAATCTTATATTAAGGAATATATCCCAAGAACTCAATTTCTAACGTGACGAGTTATAGAAAGAAAAAAAACTTAGATTACGGATTATGCACAGCAAGAAAACTAGGTTGTAATGGCGATTGTTTAATGCACATTCCAAACAAATTTTGAAGTAAGAAGGTGAGCCTATGAATCTTAATGATAAAGTTGCAGAAGCATATTTAGAAGAAATAAGAATGCATTTATCGAGGATGTTTAATCAAGAACAAACGACAGAAGAGGCTTTAAGACTTGTTATCGAAAGCTTCTATAGCCGTTATTTTTACGACATAAAAGAAATAAATAAGCAATTCGTAGTTCGAAATGACTGAGAAGTAAGAAGGTGATTAAATGAAAGCTATTACTATTAAACAACCCTGGGCAACGCTTATTGCTCTTGGAGAAAAGAAATTTGAAACACGTTCATGGCAAACGAAATATCGAGGGGAAATTGCCATACATGCAGGGAAAACAATAGATAAGGGAGCCTTTGATGAGGTTGCGATAATGGAAGCTCTATTAAGACACGGAATTAAATCAAAAGAAGAATTGCCAACAGCTGCAATTATCGCAACAGTGGACTTGGTGGAATGCCATAAGGTAACAGCGGATTATATGTCTATGTACGATGAAGAAAAAGCTGGAACGGAAAATGGTTTACTTATTGAAGGTAATGAATGGTGGTTTGGTGACTATACAGAAGGTCGCTATGCATGGGAACTAACAAACTTATATGTATTACCCGAACCAATTCAAGCAAAAGGTCAGCTTAGTTTGTGGGAATGGAAAGAAAGTAGTTAATGACCATTTCGATTTAACTACGTAATATTGTAAGACTGAATAATGTTAAGTAATTGATCAAGTTTCTGACTTAATGCAATTGTAGCCGGGTGTGTTAATCCCTTTTCCATACCACATTTAATTAGTTTTTCTTTTAAATTATTAATATCAAATTCAATAGTACTTAGTTCCTTTTCATCGATAATCATGGTATTCAATCTCCTAGATTTTTTACAAACAGGATAAATATACCATAAATATTGTTGGATAAACGTGAAATTCGTCACGAAATTGTTAATTTGAATAGGTAGTTAGTGCTATGCGTGGAGTGGTATGACACTAAACGAAGGAGTGGAGAAATTTGAAAATTAATACCTATCCAAAAATGAATAAAGAAATTAAAAATCTATTGCGTCTAAGTGGAAAACAAAGTAGCTTGTATGCAGCTCAACGCATTGAGGAACTTGAAGAAGAAGTAGGGAAATTGAGAGAGCAGCTGAAGGAGAAGATTGAATAAGCTATGAAAATTCTAGAAAACTACATTAAGAAAAATTTTATAAATTTGATGATAGGATTTTTCGTTGGCTTTCTCTATGCAACATACTTCTGGTACTGGATTTTAGAAACTTTTTAAAACTTGGAGATGAAGATATGAAAAAGAAAAGACCAATATTGTTTACTGTAGGTTTACTAACAATCATTGTATTGTCAATGTTCGCCATCAATATGCTAAACAAAACAGCAGCTGAGGGAAATCCTTATAAAAAAGAAACCCTTCATCCTGCCACAATTGCTCAACTGGATGATTCAAATTACAAAAATATTATCCTTCCAGATGAATTAGAGAAAATTTTACAAAATGACGGTACAGCTTATATATATTTTTACAGTCCGACTTGTTCCCATTGCAAAGTAACATCACCTGTTGTAGTCCCAATGGCAAAGGAAAAGGGAGTCAATTTGCAGCTTTATAATTTATTAGAGTTTAAGGATGGATGGGAAACTTATAAAATAACGGGCACACCAACCATTGTTTATTTTGAAAACGGCAAAGAAGCTACAAGGATCGAAGGCGGAGTTGAGAAAGAGCAATTTGAGCAATGGTTTGATGAAACGAAAAAAGAGGTGGGAAAGGATGATTGAAGCAATTGCAATGATTTCTATGCTTATTGATCACGTCGGGATTGTATTCTTCCCTGATGAGCCCCTATTTCGTGTTCTTGGAAGGCTTGCATTTCCTTTGTATGCGTGGGGAATTGTTCAGGGGTACTTTTATACTCGTAGCCTAAAAAACTATCAGAAACGGCTGTTATGGCTCGCTGTGGCGTCGCAGATTCCTTTTATGATGATTGCCGGCTTTAGATTAAATGTTATTTTCACGTTTTTGCTTTGTATATTGATTATAAGGCTCCTGGAGAGCAAGTGGAGAGAAAAATATTCACTAGTAATATTACTTGCTTTATTCACTCAATTTTTCAGCGATTACGGGGCCTATGCGATTTTATTAGTTTTGATTTTTAAATACTTCAAAGGGTACAACATAGCAGCTGCTCATTTGGCACTTGATTTGTTTTTTGCGGTCATGTTTGGGTGGTTTTTACAGCCTTTTAGTGTTATTGCTACCTTGATTATTTTAAATAAGGACAAGCTTAAGAAAATAAAAGTGAATAGGTTGTTTTATAGGTCTTTCTATCCGGCACATCTAATGGTGTTGGTATTGATTCACAGTCTTATTAAAGGAGGGCTATGAGTGGCTTTTTTATCGTTTGTTAAGTCTAGAGGTGAAAAGTATGTATATGTAACCGAATATTGTGGGCAGAAGGAATATTCGTCCAGTAGCAAAAATCATATTTATTCTTTGGGAAAGCAAGAGGAGGCCCTCTTTACTTTGCAGGCATGGGATTTGAATTTTGAACATTTTCCGAAGGAACTTAAGAATAAAGGGTACTCGAAACAGGACTTAAAAAAGTGGATTCAGGATATAAAAATGAGTCATAAAAAGGTGAGTGTATAAGAAGAATGGCTGCCATGCTATTCTTTTTTTTGTTTGAAAACGTGTGATGTTTTAATGATATATTATATCTATTTTATTTTCCTCCGTTTGGCTTCTGTTTTGGTAATTTTTGGAAGTTTCGAAAAAGACTTTATGAAATGCTACCTCCTGTTTTCGTTTAATTTTCCGAAAACATTAAAATTCTTCAATTTTATTTAAATATGCCAAAATTTTTTTGCCACTTCTAAATTTTTCAAAATCCTTCTAGACTTGTAGATAAATAGAAATATACGTTCTCGTAAAGCAGGTGAAAATCATGCAGGAAGAGGGAACAACAATAACGCAAACTGAAACTGGCACCGATGCTACGACTTCTGGTACATCTGATACTTCCACTACATCTGGTAGTGAAGTTGTTGGCCAAGAGACGCAGACAGGAAATGTCCAAGCGAGTGAGGGAACTGTTTTAGACGTTAAAGAAATAAGAACGGAAACAGTTTTCGAAACGGCGCAAGGGACGATTCATCTAATACATGAAATGACATTAGGTGATGTTGTAGTTTCAATGTTTCTCATGTTTATTCTCATTTTTCACATTCTAGATAGATTTATTAGGAGGTAGTTATGTATGACTACCGAAATTGAACAAGCGTTTCCATATGAAGTGTTGGCTGGATCACCAAAAGAAATTGGTTTGGTTTATGTCGTTATCTTGCTGGCTTGCATTGTAGCATACCCTGTCGTGTCTTTTATTGTTAGCACGATTGCAAAGGGGTTGGCGAAATGGAGGTAGGCATTACAAGTGATGTAGAACCTATGATGTTGAAGCATGAAGTTGGTGGTTTAGTCGCTGAGGCCGTGAAAATCGTGCTAGGTAATCCAGATGTGATTGTGACGATGATTGGTTTTGCATT
The DNA here is from genome assembly GCF_054301215.1 of Schinkia acidoalkalinis. The sequence continues at coordinate 1,281,460 of NZ_CP182573.1, read as the reverse complement.
TTTCATTACATTGTGTCTGGTTATTATAGAAGTTTATCAAAAATTTCGTTAACTATTCGCTATTTAATATTCGTTATCAATTTTTCTTTAGGAGGGATGGCCAATGTATTTATTAACAGCACCAGCAAGTTTGGCGAATGTTTTTGATTGGTCATTTTTCTGGGGAATATTCGGATTTTTGATGAGTGTAGCTTCACCGTTTGTCATGCTTTCGGTGGCTATTTCAGCGGTGGGTTTATTGATTTACGTTATTGTCCGAGCTGTTAGAAATAAGAATTAGGGGGCGTAATCAATGCCCGAATTTCAGACGTTTTTCACTGGTGAGAGGCTCACGGATTTTTGGTACTTTGTCAAATGGTTTTTATTCCTCATTGCGCCTATGGTCATGATTTTTATTGCATCTGAGGTAGTAGGAAAAGTGATTGAAGTTATAAAAAACGCAATAAGGAAAGACAAAGATAAAGGCAAAGATGATGACGATTATGATGTTTATCGGTATTAACTAGCATTTGATATCCTTTTGATAGCAATTGCTAGTCATATAAAAAAATAAAATTTATATCTTAGGGAGGAATTTATTATGTTAGGAAGTTCAGCAGCAATTGATTTTTCAGGAGTAACATTACCATTTAATGCGACTGATTTATTACAATCAGCAATGGGCTTAGTTGGTCTAGTAGGTACATTCGTACTTCTAGGGGTGGCAATTGCATTTGCTCCACGTATTGTTAGCTTCATTAAAGGTGCAATTACAAGCCGCAGCAAAGCCTAATATTGCAAAATACACAACAATTAAATCATTTGAAAAGAGGGCGCCCGGCTCTCTTTTTTACTATTATGACCGTGCGGTGAGATAAATGATTAAAAGGCTTAGTTTTTTAATAATGGTTGTTTGTAGTTTTTTAGTTTTTGTGGAATTCGCGTTTGCAAGTCATGTGGGTTATTTAGGAACGAGCACTGTTGGAGGTTGTGCGCCTAGTGGTGATACATCTCTATGGGCTAATACTGCGACACATTCGGATTATTGGACATCCATAAAAATTGGCGGAAATGGGACGGCCACTTTGCAAATGTTAGATTCGACAGGTGGGGTAATTTCTCAGCAAAGCTTCACGTTTACTGCTTCAAGTTGGAACACCACTAGAACATTTTCTAGCACTGATGTTAAAGGATTAAAACTTTGCTTGGATAGTGGCAGTGAAGCGTTTTTTATGTATGGTGAAACATCCAATCCTAGTGACCCTACAGCTACATTTGATTATACAACGCCGACTTTTGACCCAACACCTGGAGGGGAGGAACCACCGCCAGATGGTGGAGGTGAGGTGGATGATCCTTGTAGTGGTTATTTATCGGATATTAATCCGGAATGTCCAGATTACAACGGTGGGGGAGGAGATACCGGAGGAACGGAGGAGCCGCCACCGGATGATGGTGGGGGAACAACAGACCCTCCCCCTTCTGGCGGAATCGAGTGCCCCGGATGTGAAATGTTTGAGTGCCCTGGATGGGATGATTACATGGGGAAAATCAATGACATTATAGATGGGTTTCCAACGATCACCGAAGCAATTGCGGGCCAAACAGACACTATTAAGAATGAAATTGTAGGGCAGCCGCCAAGCCTGCCGAGCGCACCAAGTGACCCAGCCCCTGTTGATACTTACGACTTTGAAAATTCAGCGCCGGAAATGATGGAGAATCCTGATTTAGGTGATTCAGGGTTTACGTTGACGGATATTGAGAATGATGCTCCAGAAATCCAGTTCAATGACGATCCAACAGGTGGATTCGATATAAAGGACCCTGTAGAGGCTTTGCCAGATCCTCCAACTGAATACCCTATTCCAGGTGAAACAGATGCAGGGGAATGGGAGCACAATCCGACAGATGAAGTGGAAAAGCCACAACCACCGATTGTAGAGTTGCATCCATATACGCCATATCCCTTACCTAGTGATGAAGGAACGGCTCCACCTTCACCAGGGGACAGTGGAGGAAGCGCGCCGGTTCCAAGTACAACCACTGAGATTGACGGATCGTATAAATACAAGACCCATCCAGATAATCCGGATGGTGTGTGAAAAAGAGGTGATATAGTTTCATGAAAAAATCATCGGTTGATCCAAAGGAATTATATCTCTTGGTTGATGAGTTCAACCGTATGCAATTTATTTTAAGAAAGGCTATAAGTGAAAGAAATTTTATTCTAGCAAGCTATTATGGGCGTGAGGTGACAAGACTTAGAAATGTAGCTTTGAAGAAATATAACATTGTTTTGGATGAAATGTAAAAATAGTGGATTTTGAAAGAGGGTGGTTAATAGTGATAAAAATAAAATTATCCGTTTTACTCTCGTTAATCATTGTGATGATAAATGCACCGTTAATATTAGCAGCTGACATTTACAATAATGATTCTGGTCGTACGAGTTCTGGTAGTAACTATTATGGAACATCAAATATTAGAGAGTGGTTGAATTCATATGAAGCCGATGTTAGCTATACGCATAATGAGCCGAATGGTGCGAATGTAAACAGCGGTCAGAATAACTATGAGGATGAGAAAGGCTTCCTTGCAGATGGAAACTTCACATCTGTAGAAAGAACCATGATTGCGCCTAGAACGCATAAAGTATTACTCGCTGATATTGATAGCAATGTAAAAGATGGGGGTACCGCATCTCATATTTATGATAATACGCCAATCAACGAAGCAGTGTCCAACTATGATTCAGCTTATTATAAGATGTTCACTGATCGAGTGTTTCTTTTGTCAGTGCAAGAAATCAATAATTGGGTGGCAGCTCGTGGTTGGGATTATAAAGCTAAGCCAACCGCTCAAGCTGTAGCAAATAGTGAATTTTTAAGTACTGGGTTAAACACATCAAGTTTTTGGTATTATTGGCTGAACACACCTGCTACTAATTCGTATGACGTGCGTTATGTCGCTTCGAGCGGTACTGTAATCAGCTCTTTCGCTTACCACCGCGTTATCGGCGTGCGCCCCGCTTTGAATTTGAAATCTGAAATCACGAAATCTAGTGGAGCAGGAACATCAAGTGATCCGGCAACACTTGGGACAGGTGGGGGAACGTTAGCGGTGGGCGACTACGTTACGTTTGGTAAGTATTATAATCAACCGATTACATGGAGAGTTATTAACAAAGACTCACAAGGAACGGTATTGTTTGCGGAAAACATTTTAACCATCAAGCCTTATGATGCAAAAGGCGATGGTACTTATCCTGAACTTGCAAAAACATATGGTGAAGTTGAGCCTTTGCCTGGGCCAGATACAACGCCTCCAGAAGAGGTTGGAAGTTTAGCAGAAACACATACTGAAACAACTATCAAACTAACATGGGTGAATCCTGGTGATGAGGATTTTAGTCATTTAATAATTTATAAGGATGGGGTAGTAGTTGATTCGAATGTAACTACTGAATCAATAGTAATTGAGGGATTAGAAGCTGCAACAACCTATACTTTTAAAGTCGTTAGTGTTGACAAAACAGGGAATAAATCGGCTGGAAGGACTATCGCTGTTACAACAAAAGAAATAAAGGTTGATGAAGTAAGCAACCTTAAAGCCAATACCAACTTTGACAGGGTAAATATTTCGTGGAATAACCCTGAAAGCGACTATTTTCACCATGTTAATATTTATCGAAAGCAAGTAGAAGAAAAATCATTCTTTGAAAAATTATTTTCAGGTATTAGCGTTTATGCTGCTGAAACAACAGATGGATTTACCCCTATGTTTGAAACAAACGGCACCTATTGGAACGACTTGACTGTTGCATCAGACACAACTTATGAATACAAGTTAACAACCGAAAGCACTACTGGTAAGGAATCAACGGGACAGATTTTAGAGGTGAAAACTTTAGAAGAACCTTCACCAGAAATGGGCGGTGAAGAAGTCACGACAGATGAAAAAGGAGATTACAAAGTAACGTGGACAAGCCCTATTAGTGGAAAGGTTAAGATATTAGTTGATGGATCTGAATATGCCGAAGTTGATGCTAGTTCGAAAGAATATGTGATTCCTAAGGCGGACATGGTTTACGACTTGTTTGGCAAGCCAAAAGTGCAGCTTGTAGCTGTATCTGATTCTGGTAAAGAAGGGAAACCAACTAAGCCACCGGTAGACGGAGAACCATCTGAGTCAATGGGGGTAACGATGCCTTTTACGGCTAATGACTTTTTAAAGACTGTCATGTCTCTAATAGCACTGATAGCACCGTTTGTATTGCTTCTTTTGGCTATTCGTTTTGCACCGCGGATTATTCAGTTTTTAAAGGGTGTGATGACTAAGTATAAGGAGGGCAAGTTGAAGCTATGAATACCGAGATATTACAAGCTGTATTGGATGTAGTGTTTGGTAGCATTTTTGCTTATTTAACACCAGCTTTATTCTTACTAATGGTGGTATTGTTTGGTGACAGGCTTGTAGCTTTGCTTTATAACGCTGTTGCGAAACGCAGGTGGTATTGATGGGGCTAATCAGCGAAATGTTTAAACGGCTTTTTGATTTAATCTGGCAAGCTTTTCAGTGGCTTGCCAGAGCAATCAAAGGGTTGTTTCAAAAGTTGATTGATGTGATTATTTCCTTTTTTAGAGTCATTTACATGGTTATCGATGGGCTACTGTATTTCCTGTATATGATTGGCGTAGTGGCCGTTAAGCTCTTTTTGATATTTTATGAGCTTGGGAAATTGATTATTTCTTTGTTTGTTGGATTTGGAAAGACATTAGCAAGTTTGGTTTATGTGTCTAGTTCGAGCGGTGGAAATGGATACAGCAGCATGATTGGAAATCTCATGACCGCTGCTACGAATAATTTACAGCTGAATGTAATTGCTTATATATTGTTGTTCGTGATTTGGTTTGTTTTTGTTATTTCTGCAATTAAGTTGATTTCCTCAATAAGAGTGGGGGGAGATTGATGAAGAGATTACGCGTTTTGTTAATGAGTGTGTTTTTTACGTTTGTTTTTGTAAATTCAGTTTTTGCGGAAGAATATAGTAGCAATACACAAGGTTTTCCTTTTTCTTATTTTGCCCCGGAAGGAAAAGGGATTGCTCTATATGAATTTGGGGTAAGTGATAACTTTACTGATTACTCTGGGAAATTATTGTATGAAACTAAGAATGCTGGTACTTTTTATGGCGGTTATACGTTCTGGAAAGGAACAAATGCTTTTGTAACTCAAGATGTACACAATTATTGTGGTAAAGATTCGGAAAAAACAGGATTTTTATTTACAGAAAACTCTCCAACGGAAATCAATCCGGAATCAAGCGTAGCATTGTTGTGGGTAGAATTTTGTGATGGAACACGTATAGATTTTGACAATCCTTTTGCACCACCAGATCCACCAGATGAAGGAAGTGGAGGAGATACGAATATCCCACCATCAGGAGGAAATTTGCCACCTGGAACAGATTGGGGCGCTGTTGATACATCAAAGCCTGCTAATGCCTGTGGTGGAGGAAGATGGACAAGTCCTATCCGTAACTGGGTAGACAATATATTTTGTCCAGTAATAACGTTTTTAGATTTAGCCAGGTCGAAGCTTGCAGCTGTATCGTTGATGGCAGGGCAGGGGCTGAATATAGGAAAATATTTAAAGGTCTTTGGTGACTTGCCACTCAGTTGGCAATTAGTTGTTTCAAGCTTGCTTCTTATGGTCGCAACACTTGGAGGATTATTAATATTTAGGTCGGCAATGAGGATTTACTACAGCTTAAAAGAAGGCGTGAAATGGTGGTGAAAACATGGCAGATGTTTTTATTTATATGTTTTTCGTAGGATTAGGATTATCGGTTGGAATTGGTACAACAACATTTATAGGGTGGAAAATTGTAAAGCGCAGTAATAAAAAAGAAGCAGCAAAAAGAAAATCTATTGTGTGAGGTGTAGAGTATGTTTAATCGCAAGAAAAAGGATGATATTTTTCCAGAAACAACGGATATATTAATAGTTTTTGATGATGAAAAAAAGACGAGTGATATACAGCGTGTTAGTGAATTTACCACGGAATCCGTGATTGTAACAGGTAAATATAATGTGCCAATTGAAGATTGTGAGATTACGAATAGCATCGAGGGCAGGAACTTTTTTTATCGCGCACCCTCACGAATGATACAAGAAACAAAAAGGCTGGCCCAACTGGAAAAGTCGATTGTATTAAATCAAATTACAAATTATCGTCCGGTAGAAGATCCACAGAAAGGGGATCTTACAAAACTATTTTTAATTATAACCATCATGTTAGCCTTTATCGTATTTGGAATATCAAGTTGCCAAGGGGGAGCTTAATTTTTATGACTCGAAAAGAACAAATGGTCGGGTTTTTGTTGTTTGAGATGAAGGGAATTATTGATTCGATGGATGATATGTCCGGAATGGAAGAGGCTTACGATCATCCATCACTAGATAGATTAAAAAGTCGTATCAATCAAGCAATTGAAGTATATACAAGTGCCGGAGAAAACGATTCTAACGAAATTAACTTCAAAAAGTAAAGGAGTTGTACAGTTAAATGGAAAATTCGAATGCTGATAAACTCCAATCAGTCATTACAGATAACTTATTCCCGGAAGTTCAGCATATTTCGGACGTTAAACAAGTGCTGGAGGAAATGACAACAAAAGCACAAGAGCTGCAAGCTGAACAAATTCGGGCCATTCTTCTACTGCGGCAAATGGGAGAGAATAAGTTTTTACACGGTGATAAAAACCCGTATGAACCGGTTATCAAATTCATAATGGAAGGAAAAGTTCTAGTTGCTGAGCCGGGCTTCTATATTGACGTAATCGAGGCTTTAATACCAAAGCCTCCTAAACCTATTATTATGGCTGAAAAAATGGAGAAAGGGGGTAAACGGTAATGGCACAACATATTTTTGTTCAAGGGAGCTTAGGGGCAGGGAAAACATTCATCATGTCCCTGTTCGCCCACCACTGGAGAGAAAAAGTTCGCCAGCTTGGGGGTGAAATAAAGCTATTTAGCAATTATGGTTTAAAAGATAGTCATGAAATGTGCCACTACACCGATTGGTATGAGGTAGCAAAAGCACAGGGAGCTATTTGCTGTTGGGATGAGGCACAAATGGCCTTTGACAGCCGCCAGGCGTTAAAGTCAACCCATATCTATGCTAGCCAATTAATGATGTTTACACGGAAAATGAAAGCAATACAGATATACGCAAGCCCTTCAATCAATAACGTTGATTCACGTATTCGACAAATCGTTGAAGTATTGATAAACGTTAGAAAACAAGGTAAAAAAGGAATCGCCATTGACTTTTTTGATTTTCAAGCAAAACAATTTGGGCCAAATGGTCAGTTTCTGCACACTCAATTTTTGCCTACGTGGAAGATGGAAAAAATTTTTAAATTGAAGTTATACGATACGTACAACATGGTACAAGGATTTCCTTTGCCGGCAACAGATCGGCAGGCAAAAGACTTTTTTGAAAAATTAGAACAAATTCATGACGAGGCCCGCGGCAAGGTAACGTTTGAAGCACGTTTGGATGAAAAAAATGAGGTGACAGTATCATGATAAGCATTTCGGTTGTTCCAGAAACGTTCTTAGAAAAAGATCCAAGAAATTTACCCTATCATTTTCCGAATTTCCCAATTGTGAAATATGCGAAAATCATGAACGATTTCAATTATTATTATGCATTAAAGGCTGCGGAAGAAGTGGCCCATAAAAGCGGTTATTTTTTACTACCGACAAGCTGCATGCACTGGCAGCGAAAGGGCCAGTTTACAGAATTAAATCGGAAAATTAAAATTGGCAACTATTCTTTTTTTATGATGAAAGAAGAGGAATTAACTAAAAGTGAGCGGCAAAAACTTGAAAGATATTTAGAAGAATTACATGAAATAGCGTAAAACGCATTTAAAGCTTATTAGACGAACTTTTTATTGTTCGTGACTAAATACATTAGATTGGTTCGAAATACGTACTAGAAACGAAAATAAGAGGAGGAATTTTCTGTGAAATTTAGTTTTACAAATGAAGAAGTTGCTGTTTTGTTTACGCATTTGAATTTGATGAAAAAAAGCATCAAAAAAGGGTTTAAAAAGTCGTATGTAGCCGACTGGAAAGAAAAGTATGATCATTATTTAGGTTTAATTGAAATTCTGGAAAATATGATTAAGGCTCAGAAATTAGAAAAAGATTTTGATGTTTGTTTTGCTGCAGAACATTTTACAATGCTACACAGCTTTATAAACTGGTATGTAAATGAGTTGAATAGAAAGGAAAATAATAAAGATAAAATAAATCATGACGTAATTAAATTATTGGCAATATTAGAGGGTATTCAGGAAAAAATAAATAAACTTGCTGCCTAAATGATGGAGGTATACAGGGATGAAAAAAATATGGAAAGATCGATTAAAGTTTTTCTTTGATTTTGAAGAACTTCATTTTATTTTCGATAAAATTATTTTGATGGTGTATTTTCTTTTTGCTGGTGCCGCAGGCGGTGTTGTTACTGTGGTTTTATTACAACCTGTATTAAATATTGAATTAGACAATAGTAAGATTGGTATTACTGTTGACTTATTATTGAGTTCTGCAGGTGAGCTGTTGATACGGTTGGCATTTATTACAATCGCTTTTGTTCTAGTATTCAGAATGATATTTTTAGGGATTGGTAAATTAATTGAACTATGGATTTATAAGAAACAAGTAAAAGAGGATGCTAGTTTATAGCTTCCTCTTTTCATTTTGTAGTTTCTCACGTAATAACTTAATTTCTTCTTTTAATAATTTATTTTCTTCCTGTAGTTCTACGACTTCCGTGCGTAGGTCATCCCATTTTTCAAATAAGTCTATGGCGTTTTTATATATTTCGTTGACAATTTTTCCTGCTTCATATGCCCTTTTTCTATACTCAATGGGGATTTCAATTCCTTCTTGCTTCATTTTTATAGTCACTCCTTATATGACTAATTTATAGCTTCTTTTCGTTCATTTAAGTATCTATAAAGAGTTGTTTTTCCAATCCCAGTAGCCTCTGATATTTCTTTTATGGAGTATTCTTTACTGTCATACATTCTAAATGCCATTTCTAGTTTTTTAGGGCTCTTTTTAGGTCTACCGCCGTTTCTTCCTCTGGCTCTTGCAGCCTGTAATCCGCCTATTGTACGTTCACTTATGATGTCTCTTTCCAATTCGGCAATACTTGCCATCATTTTAAAAACAAACTTTCCCATTGCTGTTGACGTATCTATATTTTCATTGATAGATACAAAGTCAATTTGATTTTGTTGAAAGTATTCCATCAGCTCGATTAAATGTTTCGTGCTGCGGCTAATACGATCTAATTTATGAACTACAACTTTATCGCCTGGTCGAAGATAATTAAACATTTCCTCCATCTGAGGACGATCCTTTCGGGTACCGGTTATCTTTTCTTCGAAAATGCGCCAACAGCCGTATTTTTCTAAAGCATCCAATTGCATTGCTAAATTCTGATCTTGCGTACTTACACGAGCATAACCAAAAATCATAAAAACACCCCTTAACGAATCGAATGAATGTTCTTATTTGATTATACCAAAAAGGGGTAATTAAAATCTATCAAGAACTTTGATTTGGGAAATGTTTTTGGAACTATTTGTATTGATTTTTAACAATACACCCTATAAGAGTTTTATTAGTTCGTTAAATGGTCGTTTATGAAACTTGATTTTTGCTATTTTAGGTTGATGATAAAAAAAAATAGTTTATAATAATCATAAATGTTAAAAAATAGTAAAATGGGGTTGGAAGGAATGAGTGCAAAACAAGATTTAGCTATTCGTGGTGAAAATATACAAAGAATCTATAATTATTATCTTAATAATAAGTTTACAGTTAATAGAAGATATCAAAGGAAATTAGTCTGGACAATAGAAGAGAAACAGGATTTTATTGACTCTATAATAAAGTGGTATCCAGTTCCTTTAGTGTTATTAGCAGAATCAAAGGAAATTGAAGAGGACTATTCATACGAAATTATTGATGGAATGCAAAGACTAAACGCCATTTGTTCATTTATAGAAGGAGAATTTGATATATCCGGACAATATTTTGATTTGGATACATTAGCAGATACAAAGTTATTATTAGATAAAGGAAAACTCCTGCAAAAGACACCAAAAATTGATAGGAAAATTTGTAGTAGGATTGCAGGGTATGTAATGCCCTTATCAGTATACAGATTAGAGAATCAGAAACAAACAGATGAAATATTTAGAAGAATTAACTCGAACGGTAAACATTTATCTAAACAAGAATTACGACAAGCAGGCTCGATAGGTTACTTCCCCGAATTAGTAAGAACTTTATCTCATAAGATAAGAGGAGATGTTACTCTTTCGGATAAATTATTACTTAACGACATGAAGTTAATTAGTATTACAAATAAAGAATTAGAATATGGAATTAACGTTGATTCAATTTTTTGGGTAGACCATAGCATTTTACGCAGAGAAAATGTTAGAGAGTCTAAGGATGAGGAAATAGTAGCTGATTTATTAGCATATATGGCATTACCAGATAAACCCGGTTCTAGCAGCCAGGTACTTGATGAATTTTATGGTTTTAAAGGATTAGAAAATAGAAGATACTCAGAACTAGAAACAGCCATACAAAAAATTTCCCCTGAAGTCCTAAGTTCTCAATTTATAAAAGTGTATGATAACCTAAGAAGTATACTAAGATTATGTGATAAAAAATTTAATCAATTAATATTTTCTGATACAAAACTTGATAAAATTCCAAGGTACTTTCAAATTGTTTTTTTAGCTTTATATGAATTAATTATCTGTGAGAATATGAAAATTAGTAATATGAATATGCTAATTGTTTTGTTAAATGGAGTGGCAGATAAACATATAAAATTAAGCTCTGGTGGAGGTAACTGGAGCGCAATTGAAAGGGAAAATAATGTTAAAGCTTTAGCAGGAATTTTGAGAAAAGCATTTTCAAAGGATGTAGAAGATCCTGCGGTTAACACATGGTCTGCTGAATTTGAAACAATACTGATGCAAGCGAACACAGAACAGGCTAGTTTTGATTTTAAATTGGGATTTCATTCTCATAAAACAGGTGATTTTTCTGATAAAACTTTTGATAAAGTTATAAAGACACTCACTGCAATGGCAAATAGCGGCCCTAAAAGTGTAGGTTATGTATTAGTAGGCGTAACTGATAATCAATCCGATGCTAAGTCAGTTAATAAGCTATACAATATTGAACCTACACAGTTCCATAGATATTACATTACTGGTATAAATGGCGAGGTTGAGAAATATCATGAAAATTTGGATAGGTACTTCCAAAAGCTAGTTCAAAAAGTAAAGCAACAACCAATGGATCCAGAATACCGTGACCAAATAGCAAGAAATGTAAGGCTAATTAAATATTTTGATAAAGATGTTCTAATATTTAAAATAAACTCTCTAGATTCTCCTGCAATGTATGCAGATGGTTATTATCAAAGAATTGGTGCAAATGTTGATCCCATACCACCTCAAAATTATAAAGATCTCTTTTCTAGATTTTATAAATAATTAGATATATTATAAAAAGCCCTACTTTTTTAGAGAAGTAAGGCTTTTTATATATCAAAAAAATCATCCATTTTTTTCAATGGGTCTATTTTTTTAGCAAAATCTATTGCCTTTTTCATTGTTTTTGGACTTGGTATGTACTCTTTATCATTGCATAGCTTAGAGACTGTATTTCTTGATATTTTTGCCCCCTTTATTATTTTTTCCTGTTCAATTCCATGTTCATCCATAAACCTCCCGTATTTAGATCTTGGTTTTTTCCATCCCCAAACCATATAAACTCCTCCTTAATTTACTTTACTTCTTGGTTCCATTCTTGGCCGATTTTCGCATACTTAAACAAATTATTGTGAATTATTGTGAATTATTGTGAATAATGGACAAACTGTATTAAATATCATTTATCAAGGACGTCATTATAGACGTCAAAATCAAAGGAGGATATCGAAATGGGTACAATTTGGAGGCCTACTTTGAGGTGTGACTCAGCTTATCGTGATTACATTAATTCACTTCACGATAGCACGGTACTGGATAAAAATCAGATTATACGCTTAATGATGTTTGTTGCTGCTCATACAAACGATTTTAAAGTTATTATTTCGGAATACAAAAGAAGTGACGTCACTGAAATTCCAGCAGCTCCATGGAATAGTTGGGAAGATGCCTTATGGTTAAACCAGTCTTACAAGCAAAAAAGAAATGGTGTCACCAGTAAAAGTATTGAGCATGAAAGAATTCCTTTAAAAAGGAACGCTGGGGGAGTTATGAGTTTCAACCTCCCTCCACTCTAGCTTTACTGTAACACTGTTACACGATTGACATTGGTAATTGTCAAGACAAAGTGAAAAGGAGGATGAAAAATCTTGATAGAAGGGAAGGGGCTGGGAGGTAAGAAAGTAAATCGTGTGAATGTAAGTTTGTCCAACGCTTATGAAACAAAACTAAAGAGACTTGCTACAGCTTGCAACATGAGGACCACAACACTTGCAGCTCTCTTGATTGAGCTGAGCCTTGACTCGTCCGCTCTGGTATCAAGTTTACAAGATAACTATAACGTCCATAAAGCTTATAGAGTGTTACCAGTGGAAAGTAGTAAAGGAATTGAATTTGTCTTAGCCGAAAAGGAGTGAATCACTTCATGGATATTGCAAGCTTTTTCACCGGCGCATTTATTACCGCTTTTGCTTATGCAATGTTTTCTAGTGACAGAGATTCAGAGGATGATGTATTTGAAGATGAAGAGAGCGATGGATCCACAGGAAGGTATGTCACTTTAAGCTGCCAGACATGCCGGAAGCTGAAAAAACATAAGGAGATTGAACATAACCTTTACCAGTGCACTAAATGTAAACGGCATATTGATTTAAGATAATCCACTTGTATTTTTTCGTAGCTTTTATATTATTGAATTAGAAACCCCCGTTATATCAACAATAAATGAGGTTGCTTTATGGTATGCAAGCAGACCCTTTACATTTAATACCTCCAAATCTTCGTGACGATTTTCATAAGGAATATGGAATACGGATTGAAGGAAATCTTTCACCATTAAATATGATGAGGCTTGAAGAAGAATACGGCGGCCGCATTGAGGATGTATTGGTTGAAAGAATCTTTTTTTCAGAAAACAAGCGAGTGGGGATTGGTACATTTAGTCCGTCTGATCCGAAATCACAGGATATTGCCGATTTAACTGGAAGTATTGATTTTTCAACGATTGCGGAATTCGGCTCTGAGTCAGATCCGCGTGCGTACCGCTTTGACGGCGAGTTAAATAAAGCAAATCGCGGAATGATGGAATTCCAGGAAATGTTAAAATGTGATGAAAAGTTCCTATGGCATTTGCTCTCGCTGACACAAGAAGGAAATTTCAAAGCTGGCCGCTTTGCGTTGATTAGTGCAGACGAATTAATTATCGCCCATACAAATGAAGCGGAATATCGCTCATTTATCTCCAATAAGAAAAACGAAGCCTTGCATTCACGGATTATTGTCATGCCTGTTCCTTACAACCTAAGTTATAGTGAAGAAGAGCGGATTTATGAGAAAATGATAAATGAAAGTGAAATGGCCCATGTTCATATCGCCCCACATACTTTAAAGGTCGCTGCCATGTTTACCATTTTAACCCGTTTAAAAGATTCCAAAAAAGCCGGAGTCGATCTTGTGAAGAAAATGAGGCTTTATGATGGAGAAATTCTTGAGGGTTTTAATGATGTTGATGTTGAGGAAATGCGTAAAGAATATGTGGATGAAGGAATGAAGGGAATTGACCCTCGCTATGTCATCAATCGAATTTCTTCAGCCATCATCCGTAAGGAAACACCGTCGATTAATGCACTGGATGTATTACGTTCTTTAAAAGATGGACTTGACCAGCATGCTTCAATCTCTAATGAAGATCGCGAGCGCTTTATGAATTTCATTGCTGTTGCCCGTAGGGAGTATGATGAGATTGCCAAGAAAGAAGTTCAAAAAGCCTTCGTATATTCTTATGAAGAATCAGCCAAGACTCTTATGGATAATTATCTCGATAATGTGGAGGCCTTCTGCAATAAGAATAAGATTCGCGATCCATTAACAGGGGAAGAAATGAATCCAGATGAAAAACTTATGCGTTCAATTGAAGAGCAAATTGGAATCTCTGAAAATGCGAAAAAAGCATTCCGTGAGGAAATCTTGATTAGAATTTCAGCCTATGCAAGGAAAGGGAAGCGCTTTGATTATAACTCACATGAAAGATTACGCGAAGCAATCCAGAAAAAGCTGTTCGCTGATTTGAAGGATATTGTAAAAATTACCACATCCTCAAAAACACCAGATGAGCAGCAACTTAAGAAAATCAACGAGGTCGTTGCTACACTAATTGATGAATATGGCTATAATTCAACATCTGCCAATGAGCTATTGCGCTATGTAGGAAGTTTGTTAAATCGATAATAATAAAAAAGCATCTGCTTAGGCAGATGCTTTTTTTTACTTTAAAATACTAAAATGACGTACTATTTGAAGTAATTGAACCCTGGTTCATGCTACAAAAGAGTTTGGAAAATATAATAAATAATCAATTAAGACAAAAAAGATGTCCAAATAGTTAGCTTTTGGATATCTTTTTTGTATAATCGTATATAGAAAATAAATTTGAATTTTCTCAAATAGGACAGGAGATTTGAAATGAATTCTAACCACAGTAAAACATTTAGACTTGCTATTTTAGGCGTATTAACTGCCATTATCATTTTGCAAACCTTTATTCCTTTTCTCGGTTATATCCCGGTTGGGCCACTTAGTTTAACGATTATTCCGGTTACAGTCATCATCGCGGCAATTGTATTTGGTCCAGTAAATGGAGCGATTGTTGGCGGTGTTTGGGGAATAATCACATTTATAAGAGCGTTTGTTGCACCTACAAGTCCGCTCGCACCGCTTATTTTTACGAATCCATTAATATCTGTACTACCAAGAATATTAATTGGTGTGATTGCGGGTCTTGCTTATCATTCCTTAAAGAAATCAAAGGTAGGTGCTTCTTGGTCCATGCGGATTGCAGCATTGTTGGGTGCAATGACGAACACTTTCTTAGTACTGGGTATGACCTACTTTTTTTACAAAGAGCCCTATGCAAACGCAATGAATATGGATGTAAGTGAGGTGCTCCCAGCTATTTTGTACATACTAGTTACCAATGGGATTGCTGAAGCAGTACTTGCAGCAATTATTGCTCCGCTCATCGCAAAGCCGTTATTAAAGTTGAATAAATAAAGAAAACCCCTTGCATGGATATGTGAGTTACACTAACCATTGTCAGGGGTGTTTCTTTGCTTTACCTTTATTTCGTAAACTGCCGACAATCCATAAGAGTATAGGTATCCCGACCATATTTATAGGTAATATATAAGGTACCCAGAAATTACTTAAAAATGTTAACCCCTGCAGGTTTTCTTTTGAAAAATAATAAGCAAGAATAAAAGAAAAAGGTGCTACAATCCAAACTAATTTTCGCCAATCCTTAATTTTACAAAATCCAGCTGTACCGTAGCATGCCATAAAAAAGTACACTGATAATTTGATGAAAACACTAAGAATCCATGCTAACACCGTAACAATCTCTAAATTTTGGACGAAGTTAAGCAAATTGATATATCGTACCATATCAAAAAATGGATAGGTTAGTTTAGCGGCAAGTCCCGGCCCCAATGTCAACAAAACAGCCATGGTCACAATGGTCCCAATACCAGTTGACAATAAAAGCCCCCATGCTATTTTCTTTCCACCTTCTTTGGGATGGTCTGTAAAAGTAAGAAGAATGACAAGTAGCACACTTTCACCAATAATCGAAAATGGATACAGGCTTCCTTTAAGAATCGCTATAGGGCTATTATCAACAAATACTGGAAGAATTCTTTTTAAATCCATATTTTGAATGGAAAACAGCGTTAAAATAATGACAAGAAAGATAATAATCGGCCCGAATACTTCACTACATCTGGCAATTCCTTCAATTCCACTGCTAAAGGTTAAATAAATGATTAACATCAGTATCGTTAAAAGCAATATCCATGTTGGTGTTTTGGGGAGCAAAATGGTAATCGTGAAAACAGCAAATTCACCAAGAATGTTCCCTAATACTGTGAATAATTGGATTAAGTATGAAATTATCACGATAATCCCAAGCCATTTTCCTAATATGGATTTGCTCAATTCAATTAGGTTTTGCTTTGGATATAATAGTCGGACTTTCGTAAAGATGAAAACAATTAATAAACCAAATAGTGAAGCAAGTATAAAAGAAACCCAAGCATCCTGCTTAGCAAAATATGCTAAAGGCTCCATCGTGAGCAAGAGTAAATTTCCAGTTAAAAAAGAGATCGTAATCCAAAATAATTGAAGCCCCGAGATTTTCATTGCTTGATCTCACTTTCCTTTAACAAAATGGGAGGACCTGCTAATCCTGTATGTTTGATTGTTATATCGACCTTTACGGAAATATCAGCTTCGGCGAAACGCTTGTTCCAATTATCCTGTAATGACTTCCAATGGATTGGATGTTTTTGATGGACAACATTTCCAAAACCAAAAATATCAACGCCAAATTCAGATTGCACCTTATGAATCGTTTGTAAAATTTGTTTTTCTAGATGTTTTTCAAACTCCTTTTCCATAAATTTAATATTTTTCGTTCGATCCAGGTTTAAAGGAGTATTATTTTCAAAAAGATCTCCTATCCCTTTTAACGTGATTGCTAATTTAATTTGGCCGTTTTTGCTAATGTAAGGAACAATTTTACTTTTTAATTTTGATAAATCCATACTTGCATTACCATCTTCATAGGCTAACCAAACCGTCCGTTTATTTAGGTCGCCTAATAGCCAAAGAAAATCCCTTTTTTCTTCGGCGTCAATATATCCTAATAATTTAAGATCCTCATTAAAGATTGCTAACCCAGCAATGCGCAGTAAATGGTTTGAATTCACTTTACTTTTATCTATTTCAATTGCCGGAATTGTTGGTGTTACTCCTTCAGTGTTTGCAGCAATTAGAAATTCTAAATAGGAAGTCTCTCCTCTTCCACCGAATTGTTCATGCTTTTTTAGTGCTGCAATAGCAGGGGTTTTTTCATACCCGCCAGGTGTATCTAATGCCTTTTTAGCGGTGCTTCCTTTTACAACAAATATATCTGTTCTAATCCCGATATCTGGCTTTCGATTATTTACATCCATCGTATTTTTTAGACCTTTTCTAGCAAATTCTTCACCTAAAAAAATGACGCGACGCTGGCTAAAAAATGCTTCTCTTGAAAGCTCTGTTTGCATTTTATCTAACACATCTCCAACATTTTCCCCTGTTTTTGTTAGCGTAAAATAAGGCTGCAAAGCACCGCCCCCACCTCCACCCGTACCTCCACTTCCTCCGCCACCTTGGGATTGAATATTAGTGGGAACTACAATTTGACCACTTATTTCAATGCCTTTTTTAGATGAATCCCAACCGGTTGCCAGCCATATGGCACGGTCATTTAATTCTCTTCGATCCCAACAGCCTGTTGTAAATAGTAAAGGAAGGCAGATTAACCAGCAGAATAAATTTTCTCGTTTCATTCGTATTCACCACCTATTGACTTGGATCAGGTTTCTGTCCCTCTGGGATACGTTTTTTATTTCTTCCGGTATAGGCTGGTCTATTTTTTTGCAGCCATCGCGGCGAGCGAATAACAAAGTCCTTTAAATCTTTAGGTATTTGTGGTGCAACTGGGGAAAAATACGGAACCCCAAAAGAGCGGAGGTTGACTAAATGAATGGTAAGCGCAATAAATCCAATCACGATGCCGTATAAACCGAGTGCCCCTGCTAGAAATAACATAACAAATCGAATCATTCTTGTAGCGATTCCAAGATTGTAGCGTGGAATGGCAAAAGAGGCAATTCCGGTAGCTGCAACTATGATTACCATCGGAGCGGAGACAATTCCAGCTTGTACCGCAGCCTGGCCAATCACCAGCGCGCCAACAATACTTACCGCCGACCCAACTGCTTTTGGCAGTCGAATCCCCGCTTCCCTTAGACCTTCAAACACAAATTCCATTAAAAATGCCTCAATTAGGGCTGGGAAGGGCACGTTTTCGCGGGCAGCGGCAATACTGATCAAGAGTGTTGTTGGTATCAATTTCGGATGAAAGGTTGTTAAAGCAACATAGAGTGACGGCAAAAATAAGGAAATATTAAATAAAGTAAATCGAATGATGCGAATAAAGGTTGCGTAAATAAAACGTTCATAATAATCTTCAACAGACTGCAAACCACTCCAAAATGTCATCGGAACGATGAGATTAAAAGGTGTATTATCAACTAAAATCAGAACTTTTCCTTCCGCCAAATTTGCAACTGCAATGTCCGGCCTCTCCGTATTTTGGATTTGTGGGAAGGGGGAATAGGGCTCGTCTTCAATAAATTCTTCAATAACCTCAGACCCAAGTGCCACGTCCACTTTAATTCTACTTATTCTTGAACGAACTTCTTTTAAAAGAGTTTCCGGTGCAATTCCTTCGATATAAACAATGGCTACATCTGTTTTTGTCAGTTCTCCGATTGAAAAGGATTCTATTTTTAATTTTTCACTTCGGATTCTTCTCCGTATAAGTGTCGTATTGGTCCTTAAGGACTCTGTAAATCCATCTCGAGGTCCACGTATGGATACTTCAGTTGTCGGTTCTTCAACCCCTCTTTTTTCAAAACTTTTTAAATCCGCGAGGAGAGCACTTGCTTCGCCTTCAACAAAAATAGCGATATTGGCTAGTAATATACCGTTCACTATTTTTTGGATGTCATTTACCTTTTTTACAGAAGTGAGTGCTACAAGTTCCTGTTCCATTACCTGTCCGATTGATCCCACTTCACTTAATCCATTAGGGAGGCCTTCGAATAACAATGGTTTTAGCAAGATGTTTTCCAATGTTTTTGTATCGCACATCCCATCTATGTATACAATCAGTATCCTTTCTTTTCCACCTATATTAATTGTCCGAAAAACGATATCGGCACAGTTTTTAAAAATTTCTCTTAAATTACGGTCATTCGTTGATAAATCGGTGCTGAGATTTTCTTTATTAGGTTTTGCTTGGTTTGGGGATTGTTCGGATTTTAATAATTCTTCCAATTTAATGCGTTTTCTTGGACGGAACATAGGAAGTGATCCCCCTTGTTAGTAATAAGATTATTTTTCCAAGGGAGGGGGGATTTATACAAATTAAAAAAGCTGTTGACGAATCAACAGCTTTTTTAACAAATATATAATATTATAATTCCAAATTATAGTAATCCACCTAATAAACCACCAAGAAGACCAGCAAGACCATTTAGTAAATCAACTGATAAACCTAGAGCTAAACCTAAACTAATCATGAGCTCACCTCCTGCCGTTAGCAGAGCTTTTAAATAAAAGCACTTTATCTGAGTGTTTTTGCATTTTGTTTGTTACCTATTTACTAGCCAAGAAGTCCGCCTAATAGACCACCTAGAAGTCCAGTAAGACCACTTAGTAAATCAACGTTTAATCCTAATGCTAATGCTAAACTAATCACATTGCTCACCTCCTACCAAAGAATGGTCAAACTCTTTAATGAGTATTAATGAAATCTACAAGTTAATAATAATCTTTTTAGCCGTTTCAAATAACCGTATATATCGACAAAATCAGTGCAGGTTTGCACAATTCTAATTGCGGTGTGTCGCAAAAAGCGAGGTGTGTCGAAATATAAAAAAGAGACTGCCTGGCACAGTCTCTTTTACTATGAATAAATGAATGAAGTTATAAATACAGGATCCCTTTTTCCATTCCTTTCATGATTGCACCCACACGTGTAAAAACGCCGAGTTTCTGATAAATGGAAGTAAGATGGTACTCCACTGTCCGTTTACTAATGTGGAGTTCTTTGGCGATTTCTTGGTTGTTTTTTTCTTTAGAAATAAGGTTTAAAATTTCAATCTCAGTCATCGTTAAATAGTGTGGTGCACCATCAATCATTAATAATTGAAAAGGCAGCAACACATTACCTAGATAGCTTTGCCTGATGGCATTAATCACTTTTTCAAAGGGCTCGTCTTTAACTAAAAAGGCATGGACACCTAATTGGAAGGCAATTTTTATAAATTCGTTACAATGATAACTTGTAAATATAATAATTTTGATAGAATCTTTGTATGTATCTTTGATCGTTTTAACTAAATCTATCCCTTTTCCATTTTTTAAGCATGGGTCCATAATAATGATATCAGGTCTGCATTGTTCAATAGATTTTAGTACTTTCGCTCCATCATGTATCTTATCAACTACTTCGAAGTCATCTACTTTATCTAGATAATCACTAATAGCTCCAACAACGAAAGGATGATTATCAATAATCATCAATCTAATGTTATGATTCATATGATCTCCCCTTCCCAAATCATAAGCATTTGTAATAGTGACACTTTCATTACGACTTTGGAAATAACCTTCCTAACCAATGACTAAGCATTCTATTTGTTTTGTTGTATCTCACAATTTCAAACCATTTCTAACAAAATATGTATAATTATACCATTATTAAGGTGCGGATAAGCCTATATTCACCAAACTTTCACAAAAGTAGGGTATTTAGGCCCAAAATATCATTGACATATTACTAATTAGATTTATTGGGTTTTGTCGCCAATTTATCACAGAAAATGGAAAAAGATAGTAGTAAAATAGACTTAGAAATAGTACTTTTTATTTTATGTTGGGGGAGATTGAAATGAAGGTTTTAATTGTTTTTGTTTCTTCTCATGGGACAACTGAAAAAGCGGCACATTTATTAAGTGACAACTTAGAAGGTGATATCGAAATTCTCGATTTGCGTGTGCAACCACATCCAGTTTTATCACCATACGATACGATTATCATCGGTGCTTCCATACATGCCGGTGAAATTTCACGAAAAGAGAAGAAATTTATTGCAAGAAACCTCGATGTATTAGCTACAAAACACATCGGCCTTTTCTTATGCTGTATACGAGAGAATGAAATGGCGGTTGAACAGTTTGAACGGGCTTTTCCGAAAGAACTGCGCGATATTGCTCTTTCAAGCGGCTTGTTTGGCGGAGAGCTTATTACTTCAAAAATGAATTTCTTCGAAAAAAAAATAATTAAAACCGTAATGGGAACCACTGATGATGTTTCTAAATTAGATTTAGACGTAATTAAAGAATTTGCAAATCAAATGAATAAGTATGTAGCTTGTAAGGTGTGACTCAACCTTTATGATAGAGGTGATTCATAATGAAAGGTGTAAGGACAGTAAACATTCTTGTTTATTGCATTGGAATTCTGTCATTGGTGGCAACTTTATTTGGAATCTTTTCTAATCAGGGGCCTGGACCATATGAGTATGAAACCATCCGCGGACAGACAGTGATGATTTACGGAAAGGGGATATACCAGCATATGTCCCAAGCTGTAGCACCGCAAGGAATCTCCCAGGATATAGTCACCTTATGTATTGGGATACCTCTCTTATTTTTGTCTCTTCATTTTACACGAAAGGGATTGCTAAGAGGTAGAATACTCCTTGCAGGTACCCTAGGGTATTTTTTCGTAACCTATCTACTTTATATGCTAATGGCGATGTATAATAATCTATTTCTAGTCTACGTCCTATTAGTTTCCTTGAGCTTTTTTGCATTGGCAATCACGATATTTTCATTTGATTTAAATAAAATAAGCTATCATTTTAATAAAACCCGTCCTTTGAAGGTGGTTGCCGGATTTCTTATTTTCAATACAATCATCATTGGATTACTATGGTTAGGGACGGTTGTACCACCGCTACTAAAAGGAACGTTTCCAATACAAGTTGAACATTACACAACCCTTGTTGTACAAGGAGTTGATTTATCCTTACTGTTACCCATTGGGTTTGTCTCTGGAGTGTTCGTGTTTAAAGAAAGGCCTTTAGGGTATTTGCTGGTTCCAGTTTATATTCATTTTTTAGCCTTGTTAATGACAGCACTTTCGGCTAAAATAATCGGAATGTCATTATTGGGAATTAAAGTAGGACCAGCCGTTATTGTCATTCCATTGATAAACCTGGCTGCTATTTCTTGTACGGCCCTGATATGGAAATATATGAATGAAGGAGTTCAAAAGAGTGCAGTTTCCAATAAATTAGATTTGAATATAAAATAAAAAAGTCAACCAACCTAGGTTGACTTTTTTCATTTTACGGTAGTATTTTGGCGATTACTATAATTCTACATATTTTAGGAATAATAACATAACCATACATAATCTGTTTAACATTTTAATCAAGAAAGGACAGTCACCAATGAATATTGAATCACTTCAACTGCCCCCGGATATCGAGGGAATTTTAAAAAATAAGCGCAAGCGACAAGACAATGAATATGGTTATTTAGTAGGTAAAGGAGGCTATAGGCCTGCAGACCAAAGCGTTGTCCATGATGCGATAGTGGCTCTAGCACTTTGCAAAAATGTGTTATTAAAAGGTCCGACAGGCTCTGGAAAAACAAAGCTTGCTGAAACGCTTTCTGCTTTATTTTCACAGCCGATGCATAGTATAAATTGTTCAGTTGATTTAGATGCGGAAAGCATGCTTGGGTTTAAAACAATTTCCAATGAGGGTGGGAAGACCTCTATTGAATTTGTTGAAGGCCCTGTCATTAAAGCGATGAAGCAGGGACATTTATTATATATAGATGAAATTAATATGGCAAAACCGGAAACATTGCCGATTTTAAATGGTGTGCTTGATTATCGAAGAATGCTTACAAACCCTTTTACAGGTGAAGTGGTCAAAGCTTCTCGTGATTTTACGGTGATTGCCGCGATTAATGAAGGATATGTGGGGACCGTACCTTTAAATGAAGCGTTAAAGAATCGCTTTATTGTGTTAGAGGTGCCTTATATTCAAGGTGATTTTTTGAAGCAGGTTTTAAAAGAACAGTCAGGGCTGAAGGACGAGAAAGTAGTGAATCAGTTCGTAACGTTTTCAGCCGATTTAATAACGCAAGTAAGAAATGGCCAAGTTTCTGAGGAAGCGGCCTCCATTCGCGCTTTGTTGGATACCTGTGATTTAGCAAAATATTTGCCTCCGCTTAGAGCAATACAAAGAGGGATCATAGAAAAACTTGACGATGAACGTGAAAAGGCAGCGGTTAGAAACATTGCCGAGACGTTGTTTGAGTGAGGTACATCGATGAATTTTATTAAATTTAATGAAGATAAAGTGGATTCTTTTTTGTTTATGGAGTTATCCGATCTTGCTAGAACACTTACGAAAAATAAACAATTAGAGGTAGAGTACGGCTATAAGTCCTATTATGATCCACATGATTGTAAAATCATTATCAGTCGTTTTTGGGATGATTATTCAAAAACGGAAAAACGCTTTGGATTATTTAGTGATGTTTTTTTGAAAAGTATGAGCAGTACTGCCCATTTCGACAAAAGGGTTGCCGGGGAAATAATTGAAAGGTCAACAGGTCGCCACCTCGTTAGTTTTACGAGACAATTATTTGTACTTTTAGAGGAGCTGCGGCTTGAGGATATATTTACCAAAAAGAGACCTGGATCAAAAAAGGTTTTCGCGATGAGAAGACTAATTTTTAGGCGCTATTTTGCAAGTCAATTGAATGTTAATATAACGCATAGTGTCTTAACAGATGCATTGTTTAATGCCATCTATCTGATGTTAGCTGCGGAATCACCATATAGTAGTATTCCAGACATTCATCCTGAGATTGATCCGGTCATTCCATTTGTACATTCTGAGGTTACAAAGGTATATGATGCCAAATCAACGACGGATTCTGCGAAGATAACCTTTTCAGTCATTGATGTCCTAGAGGAAATTTTGCAAGCGGATATGCTCAATCTTTACTTTTTTCTATCAGAAAATGTTTATAAGATTTTTGAAGATGAGCTGACCATGGACGATTTGGTCCGGAAAAAGGCTTTGAAGAATCAAGATGTGATGAACAAAGAAGCGGATGGAGATGAAGATGTACATTCAGAAAAGCTGCCAACATGGCATCAAGAAACAGAGGATAAAACGAAAAGCTTTCTTAGGTTTGAACTGGATCAAGGAACACAAACGGACTTGATGGGCGAAGGGGTTCGGGAAGGGGAAGCAAGTGATCAGGCTTTGGCTATTGTTCAGGGAAAATCAAAAGAAGCAAAGCATAGCGACTTTTCTGAGGCTGAAGCGTTGGTTGCTTATGAACAAGATGGACTAGTAGATGTTAAAGCAGGAGAAAAATACGGGAAGGCAAACAAGTTTGCGGTAGCCATTCAGGTGCCGTTAGCTCCTACTACAATCCAGGAGAAAGATCAATATGAGCATTTTAGAAAGATCATTTCCCCATACCAAAAAAAATTAAAGCAAATGATTCAAAAAACACTGGAGCATAAAAAAATTCTTCCACGCGAAGATTTGAATATTGGTAGATTAAATAAAAAGCTGATTCGCTACTTTACGGATGAAAACCCAAGGCTATTTTATAAAAAAAATCAGCCATCACCGGAAATTGATGCAGTCTTCTCTTTGCTCGTGGATTGTTCAGCTTCCATGTATGACAAGATGGATCAAACTAGGCTCGGCATTACGTTATTTCATGAGGCATTATCCGGTGTAAAGGTACCCCATACTATTGTAGGTTTTTGGGAGGAATCCAGTGATGCTACCGATTTGCGGCAGCCCAACTGCTTTAAAACAGTAGTCGATTTTGTAAACTTTCAAGATAAGAAATCTGGGGCAAACATTATGCAACTGCAGCCAGAAGAAGACAATCGCGATGGCTTTGCGATTCGGCTGATGGTTGAGAAGCTGCTCATGCGGCATGAAAAGCAAAAGTTTTTGCTTGTATTTTCCGATGGGGAGCCGGCGTCCTTCGATTATGTAGAAAATGGCATCATTGATACCCATGAAGCGGTCGTTTCCGGCCGTAAAAAGGGAATAGAAATCATCAATGTTTTCCTTGCCAATGGTGAAATTACCGAAAGCCAACAAAATACCATTAAGAATATTTACGGCAAGTATAGTATTTTAGTACCTGTGATTGATGAATTGTCGGATATCTTATTTCCTCTTTTGAAAAAGTTGTTGTTGCGGAGTATGTAGGGGGGGGCGTGTGGAATCAAACGGGCTATTTTCTACCTCCATTACGGGAGCGATGAAATATAATGGATGAATGCGGAAAGACTTTTATATATCCTTCAACTTTTGTCCTCATATAACGAAAATGAAGACAGTATCCATTAGCATAGACGCCATTATGTCCACAAAAGGCAAGAATGAAGACAGTATCCATTAGCATAGACGCCATTATGTCCACAAAAGGCAAGAATGAAGACAGTATCGATTAGCATAGACGCCATTATGTCCACAAAAGGCAAGAATGAAGACAGTATCCATTAGCATAGACGCCATTATGTCCACAAAAGGCAAGAATGAAGACAGCATCGATTAGCATAGACGCCATTATGTCCACAAAAGGCAAGAATGAAGACAGTATCCATTAGCATAGACGCCATTATGTCCACAAAAGGCAAGAATGAAGACAGCATCGATTAGCATAGACGCCATTATGTCCGCAAAAGGCAAGAATGAAGACAGTATCCATTAGCATGGACGATATTATGTCCACAAACAGCGGAAATGAAGAAAAGGTTTACTAGCTTCCTTCGACTTTTGTCCTCATATTCATTACCGTTCAAACTGATAGCTAACAGGATCAACCTACATCATACCTCCTCACCTATATCCATTATATTGACTATCAATTTGAAAAAAATACCACATATAGTACGTGTCCATTTTATGGGAAAAGTAAAAATTGTATAGCAATTATTTAAATAAACTGCATAGGATAAAGTAAACTCTTTTTACACAGACACGTCTTTTCGCTTGTAATGTGCGAAAGTGCTGCCTTCCACATTTAGCATATGAGGTTTCAAATGGATTGTGACAAAAGTGAATAAATCTGCTTAAGGAGGGGAAATAAAATGTCAGCTGACAATAATAAGAATTTTGTAATTTCTGAGGAAGACTGGTCCCTCCACCGAAAAGGCCATGATGATCAACAAAGACATCAAGAAAAGGTAAAAGAGGCTATCAAAAATAATTTGCCAGACCTTATAACAGAAGAAAATATTATCATGTCTAACGGTCGGGAAGTCGTAAAGATTCCTATTCGCTCATTAGATGAATACAAAATTCGTTATAGCTATGATAAAAGTAAACACGTTGGCCAGGGTGAAGGGGATAGTCAGGTAGGCGATGTTGTTGCCCGTGATGGTTCAGGTGAGAAAGCCCCTGGTAAAGGATCCGGGGCTGGCGACCAGGCGGGTGAAGATTATTTTGAAGCAGAAGTTTCCCTAATGGAAATTGAAAATGCTCTATTTAGGGAGCTGGAGTTGCCAAATCTTCAGCAAAAAGAACGTGATGAAAATGTAGTGGAGGATATTGATTTTAATGATGTCCGCAAAACTGGTTTAATGGGGAATATCGATAAAAAGCGGACACTCAAAAATGCCTTTTTACGAAATGCAATGCATGGAGAACCTAGTTTTCAACCAATTTATCGTGAAGATATCCGCTTTAAAACTTGGAATGAAGTCGTGAAGCCGGAATCAAAAGCCGTTGTCTTGGCAATGATGGACACGTCAGGTTCAATGGGAATCTGGGAAAAATACATGGCCCGCAGCTTTTTCTTCTGGATGACAAGATTCCTGCGGACTAAATACGAAACAGTTGAAATTGAATTTATTGCCCACCACACAGAGGCAAAGGTTGTCTCTGAAGAAGACTTCTTCTCAAAAGGAGAAAGCGGGGGGACAATTTGTTCATCTGCATATCGCAAAGCATTGGAAATCATTGAAGAAAAATACCATCCAACTAAATACAATATTTATCCATTTCACTTTTCAGATGGCGATAATTTAACATCAGACAATGCCCGTTGTGTGAAATTGGTGGGTGACTTGATAAAGGTAAGCAATATGTTTGGCTACGGCGAGGTCAATCAATACAATCGTCACAGCACACTCATGACTGCCTATAAAAACATTACCGATGAAAAATTCCGCTATTATATTTTAAAACAAAAATCAGATGTATATACAGCAATGCGCAGCTTTTTCCGGAAGGAAGATGAAAGTAAGGCGTTTGTATAAATCCCTGTAAATGCAGGGATTTTTATTTTTTTTAACAAAATTCAAAGATTCACCAAAAATATGTAAAAATAACCCTTTTTTGGATGATAGTTTTTACTTACTGTGAGAAAAATCATATTTTTATTCAAATATATTTGGTAATATAGTCCTAAAAATGTAAAAAATGGGCATTAAAAAATCCTAGTTATACTGCACTTTGCGGTTTGATCAGTATATTTCTTCTTCTTTTCTTCATTGTTATTTCATACTATTTTCACAATTGTCACTAAGACGTGATAGATAAAATGGTAATATAGAACTATGAAGAAGGATGAATGGGGCATACAACTTGTTATATTTAATACTGAACCTAATGAACCTGCGAAAATGGTCTCATTACATCAAAAAGGATTTTGATGGTAATGTAAGATTATTATACAGTGATAATAATAATCATTGTTGATTAATTAAACAGAAATGCAATCGATTATTTGATAGGCAACCATATAAAATTGCTAGTAGCAAATATGTAAATTCAATGAAGAAAGAAGGGTACAAAATGAAAAAATCACTTTATGTTAAACTTGCTATCTTTTTTCTGATTATTACAACAATTAGTGGGGGAGTGTACCATTTTGTAACGACTTCTTTGACAAATAGTAAAAATATTAGCTACATCATTAATGAAGTTGGACGTGAGCGAATGCTCAGTGAAAAAATAAGCAAAAAAGCGATTCAATTAGTTCTTTTAAATAATTCAAATACGAAAAATGATTTGATTTCTGCGGAGAATGAATTCGAGGATAATTTAAATAGAATTAAAAGGGAGATAAAAAATGAAAGATTTAAAACTATTAAGGAAGAGTTAAATTCAAATATCGAAACAATTGAACAGCAGTGGTCTTTGGTAAAAACTGATATTGATCAACTTCTTTCTGATAGGGAAAAGCATGTATTAACTATTGGGCAAATGGATGTTAATAGTGACAAACTACTACTTTCCCTTGATAAAATAGTCCGTTTGCTTGAAAAAGAGGATAGTAAATCCTTACAAGGTCTTACTACAGATAACATTTTATTACTCTCATTTAATCTGATTTTTATAATAATTTTATTTGTCATATGGAGATTACTCGTTAGTTTATCAAATAGTGAAAAGAAATACCGCATACTTATAGAAAATTCTCCACTGGGAATCATGATGTTCAAGGATAGTAAGGTTAAATTTATAAATAAATTTGCTTTACAAAGTCTTGGTTTTTCAAGCGAAATGAAGATTATTGGTAAACCTATTTATACGTTCATTCATCCAAAATACCATGAGCTCGTGACAGCACGACTTAATTGTGTTCAAGAAAAAAATCAAGTAGCAGACCTAATAGAAGAAGAATGGGTAAAAGCTAATGGCGAGGTAATTATTGTTGAAGTAATGTCAATTCCTTTTTACATCATGGGTAATAATATTAATTTGACAATTTTCCGTGATATTACGGAACAAAGACGTTCTAGCAATTACTTTAAAGAGCTTATTAATATAAAGGAAGCATTGGAAAAGTCAAGTATAGTCGAAATAACGGATAACGAAGGGGTTATTCAATATGTAAATGATAAGTTTTGCGATATTTCAAAATTCAAGGCAAGCGAAGTGGTTGGGAAAACTTATCGAATGCTTAAATCCAGCTATCATACACAAGAATTTTACAAGGTATTATGGGAGACAATTTCGCAAGGAAAGGTTTGGGAAGGACAAGTTAAAAACAGGGCAAAGGATGGCACTTTTTACTGGACTCAGACCATTATTATTCCTTTTATCAATAATAACGGTGAGCCTTATCAATATCTTACTATTAGAAATGACATCACTGATAAAAAAGAAGCTGAAGAGGAAATACATCTATTAGCGACAAAAGATCATTTAACACAATTATTGAATCGAAGGGCGTTTGAACAAAAATTGCAAGAACAAATCAATCGGCAGGAAAGTGTAGCAGTTTTCTTTTTAGATTTAGATCGGTTTAAATATATTAATGATTCATTGGGGCATAGTATTGGTGATATTCTCCTAAAATTAGTTGCAGATAGATTAAGAAAGATAGCAGAAGATGCCTCTACAGAGTCAGCTATTTCCCGATTAGGTGGGGATGAATTTACTATTTTATTTAAATATACTGATAAAAGGTGTATCTCAAAATTTGCTAAACAAATTATTAATGAAATTAAACGTCCTTTTCTTCTTGGTGAAAAAGAGCTATTAATTACGTGTAGTATTGGAGTTAGTATTTATCCCGACCATGGTAAAGATTTCGAAACCTTAATGAAAAATGCTGATGTAGCCATGTATTGGTCCAAACAAAATGGAAAAAATGATTATTCTATTTACCAAAACCATATGATTGAAAAATCTGCAGAAATTATGGAATTAGAGTTGGAACTTCGTAAGGCTGTAGACAATAAGGAGTTTGTACTCTATTATCAACCTAAAGTAGATTTGTTTACAGGAGAAATTGTTGGTTGT
Source organism: Schinkia acidoalkalinis (assembly GCF_054301215.1). The sequence continues at coordinate 1,251,668 of NZ_CP182573.1, read as the reverse complement.
GAAGCACTTATTCGTTGGAATCACCCTTCTAAAGGTCTTATTTCTCCTACCATATTTATTCCATTAGCTGAAGAGACGGGCCTTATAAATGCAATAGGAGATTGGGCACTAAAAGAAGCTTGTAGAGAATGCAAAAAATTGCATGAAGAAGGGTTTTCCGAATTACAGATGGCGGTGAATATTTCAGTTTATCAATTAAAGCAAGAAAATTTTGTAAGTACGATTGAGAGTGTGTTACAGGAAACTCAACTTAACTCTAGATTTTTGGAGTTAGAAATTACAGAGAGCATTTCAATGCTTTCAAGGTCCAATAAAATAAATAAACTATATGAGTTAAAAGAAATTGGGGTTAGCTTGGCCATTGATGATTTCGGTACCGGTTATAGCTCTTTAAAATATTTAACTAAAATGCCAGTGGATACATTAAAAATCGATAAGTCGTTCATAGATGAAATTGGAAGGTCTAATCATTTATCTGCACTAATGATAAATGCCATTATTTCTTTAGCCAAATCTTTAAACTTAGAAGTCGTTGCTGAAGGAATTGAAACCGAAGAACAAATGAATTATTTGACTAGACATTATTGTGATGTTGGACAAGGCTATTTAATTAGTAAACCATTAAAAGCGGACGAACTGGAAGAGTTTTTAAGTTCTTTTTATTACTCACAGCATAATACATTAAAACCTATTGCTGAGCTCTAGCAAAAATGCCTGCACATTCGAGCACGTATTTTTGTACACTCTTTTATTTATAATAAATGGGGGTCACTGTTATGGATATGGATAAAGAATTAATGAAACTTATTAATTCATTATTTATTGAAGATAAGCAAAGGTCTAAAGTGTTAGAAAATCAAAACGAAGAAACTACAAAGAGGAATCCTTACGAACCTTTGGAGGATGATGGTTTCATTGAAGTAAGAGATCATCAACTATTTGTGAAAAATCCCCAGAACAGTGGACGTACACCTGTGATTTTATATTCTAAGGAATTATGTTTATTGATAAATGGAAAAAAGGTATATAAGGATACAACTGTAAGTAGTAAAGATGTAATTGAATGGAGTGTAAATAGGCACTATAGACCGTTTGAAATAATTGTCTCAAAGGATAAAATGAAAGTATTTTTAAAGTTGTCACCTGAAATAGCCACAGAGTATAGGCTGAAAGATAAGAAGCGTTCAGTCAGATTTAAGATAGAAGTAGTGCGAATTCAAAAAAAATTTGATATTAGGAATTTATTTTCAACAATAATTGAGAAGATTCATGAAAAGGGAATTCTTGCTGATATTAAAATGGATGTGATTTATAAGGAATTAATACATCCGACATTTGAAGAAATCCTAATTGCAGAGGGCATTCCAGTTATAGATTCTAGAGATGCTTCCTTAGAAGTATTATTTTCAGAGCAAAAGGAAGAAGTTCTAGATGATGTTGGGGGGCGCATTGATTTTCGGAATCGTATTAAAATTCCTTCAGTAAATATTGGGGATTTAATTGCAATCCTTCATAGTTCGATTGAAGGAAAGCCGGGTATGAATGTTTATGGAATAAAAATACATCCAAATCCTCCAAAGCAAATGACCTTAAGAGCTAAATCAAATGTTAAAATCACCGATGATGGGAAGGTTTATGCTTTAAGTAAGGGACGACCAACAATTACCGGAAGAACTACTAAAAATATAGACATTTTGCCAACCTATGAAATCCGGCGTGATGTTGACATGAAAACAGGGAATATCTTCTTCCATGGTGATGTTATTGTTAATGGAAATGTTAAAGAAAATATGAGAATTGAATCTTTAGGGAATGTCACAATCTATGGAAGTGTTTATTCAGCTGCTATTATTTCAGCTCAAAATATTGAGGTAAAAGGTGTTGTAATCAATAGCAGACTATATGCAGGAAGCCATGGTATTCTGTATTCACAGATTTATGAAGTAGCACAAAAATTAGAATTAGATATTAAAAAAGTAATAACCGCCTTTAACCTAATCATGAATGTTATCTCCAAAAAATCACAAAAAATAAGAAAAACTTATATCTTTTTCTTACTAGTAGAACAAAAGTTTAAAAGCGTAATGGTTGAAGTAAAAAAGATGAATAAAATCATTTCAGAAATCGAAAGTTTAAATATCAGCATTCCAATGCAATTTAACATTTTAAAGAGAATGCTTTATACGATTTTTGATAATAAATGCTCTTTAATGGAAGATAATTTGCCGAACATTCTTGATAGTCTTCTATTTGCTATTAAAGAAGTAACCACTCTCTGCGAGAATTCAATACAGGAAGATAGTAGGATTGAACTTGGAGAATCTGATATGTCGGAAATTAAAACGAACGGAACCATAACTATTAGAAAAAGTGGAGTTATCAATTCTAATATTTTTGCCGGTAAGGATTGTATATTACAAAGTGAACATGCTGTTGTAAGGGGTGGGAGAATTTATGCATTAAGACAAATTATCGGTGGAATTATAGGTTCTGAAGGTGGGGATTGTCCGCACTTAATTGCGAATGAACGAATGTATTTAAGAGAACTTCATCATGGGAAAATTACAATTAATCATCAAACGAAAATTTTTGAAGAAACTTTAAAAAGTGTCGAATTTTCAATTGAACATTCAACAAAAACAATGGTTTATTATAGTTTAGGAAACAAACAAGCGCAAATAAATGAAAATAATAAAACCCCCTAAAATATTTGTCCTTTAAAAAATTAAGTAATAGCATAAATAATCCTGAAAGCCGGCAGAGATGCTGGCTTTTGCTATTTGGATTTGCGGTGTATAATGAAGTGGTAAATATTACAAGTTATGAATACTTATCATAAGTAGGGGAGAGTCTGGATGAAGAAAAAACATATTAAACTCATAATGGCAGCGACTATGACAGCCAGTGTTGTTACACCGTTTGTTGTGCCATCAATTTCTTATGCCAATAGTAAAAATATTGTAGATAGAATCCTACCAGTTGATCAAAATTTTTCTAGTGATAAAATGCCTGGCGTATTATCCTATTTACTTATTAAAGAAGATGATCTGAATTTTACCACGGGTGACACCTTCCGATTAACAATGCCAGCGGGAGCGAACTGGCTTACAGGTCACTATTCACCGAAGACATCATTCAGTGGTTCGAATGGTGCAAGTCTAACAGTCCTCCAATCTACCGAAAAGGATTTGGAGATGGAAATTACCGGAACATGGGAAAAGGGTACAGAATCAGTACAGATTCCGTTGTACTTTGAAATCGATGGAGGAATTGGTGAGCAGAAACTAACTGTTGATTCAAGGGGGGCAACCTTATCAGCTGGTGAATATACATTCGCAAATGTCCCTGGGGAAAAAGTAGTAATCATGGTTCCAAATCCAAAGGATGATGAAGTAAAAAATGGTCCCAACGATCCTGAGCAACAGACAGTGCCATCTGTAGAGGAAAAAGGAAAAGACAATAAGGTTGTTTTCAAAATTGGTGATAAAACATATACACAATTCGGCACACTAAAGACGATGGATGTTGCGCCATTTATTGAAGCAAATCGCACATATATTCCAATTCGCTATATTGCTGAGGCAGCAGGCATTCAAGAAAATAAGATTAACTGGGATCAAGCAACAGGTCAAATTAAGCTTACAAAAGAGAATCGTGTCATTAACGTAACAGTAGGCTCTAAGATTATGAAAGTAAATAATGAGAACATGAAAATGGATGTTGCTCCAAAAATAGTGGATGGCCGTACATTTCTTCCGTTACGTGCTGTTGCAAAAGCGTTAGGTACAGATGTGATTTGGAATGAGGCTGACAAAACAATCACAGTTAAGTAGGATGAAAGCAAGAGAGGATTCTCTTGCTTTTAACTTTATTCATTAAAGGAGCTGATCAAAGTGTCTAATAGACAATCCTTTCATTATGATGTTATCGTAATTGGCGGAGGGGAAGCCGCTCTATCTGCAGCTATTGCAGCAAGAGAGGAAGGAGCAAGTGCTGCCATCATCTCAAAGGGGAAGGTTGGGCTTGGCGGCTCTTCGGTTATGGCCAATGCTGTTCATTCTGCTATTTTCTCACCTGGTGACTCATCAGAAGCATTTTATCAAGATATTCTGAAAGGCAGTCGATACATAACAGATAAAAAGTTAGCAAGAATTCTTGCGGAAGAATGCACGGACCGGGTGGAAGAGCTTGAGAAAAAATATAAGATTTACATCGAGCGTGAAATGCAGGTTAGTACACCAGGTCATTCTTTTCCGAGAAGAGTATATGTTGGACATGGCTTTGGGAAAAATGTTACAAAAACACTTTCAGAATACGCGCGGGAAATCGGTGTCGAATTTCATGAACAATCAACGCTGATTGATTTGATTAACAATCATAATTCCGTCAGTGGAGTAATAGTTGAAAATAATCATGAGCTTTTAACCTACTACTCTGACTCTGTTATTCTAGCAACAGGCGGGTTTGGTAGTTTATATGATTCATCCGATAATCCAAGAGATGTGTCGGGGGAAGGAATTGGGATTGCTTTTCGGCATGGCGTCAACCTCGTTGATATGGAGTTTGTTCAGTTTTATCCCTATCGCTTAAAGGAGCCCGCCAACATTGATGTGTTAACCAAGATTTTTGCCAAAGGTGCCTTTCTTGTAAATGAGGCAAATGAAAGATTTATGGAAAAATACCCGCGCAAAGAACTCGAAACAAGAGATGTTTTGTGTTTTAAGATGTTTAAACAAAATGCGGTCTACTTAGATTTTTCGCAGGTGAATGAAGATATTTTAGAACAAGATAGCCCCCAAGTTTTTCGCCTTTATAAAAAAGGATACAAGGGTAAGTGGGCCATGCAGCCGGTTCAGCATTACTGCATGGGGGGCATCCAAACAGATGAATGGGGCAGAACGAATGTAGTTGGATTATATGCCTGTGGTGAATGTACGGGTGGACTCCATGGAGCAAATCGCCTTGCAGGCGGCTCGCTTTCTGAGACTCTTGTCTTTGGAACTAGAGCGGGGAAAATGGCAGCAAAAGAAAGTAATCGGGCTACGAACAAAATGGAAAGCAGCCTGTATGAACAGCATAAGGGGAAAAGTGGCTTACCAAAAGAAGTGGAACAAGAAATCCTTCAAAAAGTGAAAAGCATCATGTGGACAAAGGTTGGAATCGAAAGATCGACGGCAACCCTCGAGGAGGCTACAAATCAGCTAGAAGTGATTGTAGGGCAGCTTGAAGATCTAAATGGAATCCCTGCTTTACAGACAGCAGATAAAGTTAGACCAGCTTGGGCTGCAGCCTTTGCTGCTGCAACAAGGAAAGAAAGCCGTGGGGCACACCAACTCCAAAATATAAAAGAAGAAAAGCAAGAGTGGGAACGGAAAATTATCATTCAACATAATCATAAAGCTATTTTGAAAGAGGTTTAAGGGAAGATGGAAAAAAAGAAGCAGGCATCTCCTGCTTCTTCCTATTAACTACTAATGTGCAACCTTTTGTAACTTCTCAATAAAACTTAACGCTTTACCTGTTCCGATTGCAACGGATTCGAGTGGTGCTGGTGCAAGATGAACAGGTAAATTAATTTCGTTACTCAGCCACTCGGTTATACCTTGTAAAAGAGCTCCTCCGCCGGTAATAATTATTCCAAAATCAACAATATCGCCGCTTAACTCAGGTGGACATTCTTCAAGCGTCATCCGGATAATATCTACTATTTGCTCCAATGATTCTTTGATTGCTAAATGAACTTCCTTTGAAGATAATGTAATTGTTTTAGGCAGTCCTGTTACTAAAAATCTACCACGGGCATTGAAGGTTAATTCGCTATGATCTGGAGTTGCAAAGCCGACATTGATTTTTATTTGCTCAGCAGTCTGTTGGCCGATAAGCAATTTGTAATTATTCCGTATGTATTGAGCAATGTCGTCATCAAATTGGTTACCGCCAATTTTCAATGAATGACAGGCAACGACACCTCCATAGGAAATAATTGCAACTTCCGTTGTACCTCCGCCTATATCCACAATCATATTCGCGATGGGCTCGTCCACTGGCAATTCAGAGCCGATAGCGGCCGATATCGTATTTTCAATGATATGTACCTGCTTTGCACCACAACTTTTAATGGCATCAACAATGGCTCGACGTTCTACAGGTGTTGAATTAGTTGGAGCTGCAATCACAACATTTGGCTTTCTTAATGCAAACTTGCTTCCATTACTGGCCTTTGCCATCAATAGTTTCAGTATTTGGGAAGTCCGATTATAATCGGAAATAACGCCATTTTTTATCGGATAAATAATTTCTAGATGTTTTGGTGTTTTGCCAATCATGTTTTTTGCTTCGTGCCCCAAGGCTACAACCTGATTTGTCGTGGAATCAATTGCAACCACGGAAGGCTCATTAAAGATAATCCCTTTTCCTTTTTGATGTATTAATATATTTGTAGACCCTAAGTCAATCCCAATCCATGTATTATTTGTAAACATATAAATCATCCATTCTTTGTAAAGAAATACTTTCCCGTTATAATAATTCAATGGCAAGTTCCGTTTTTTGGGGGTCGCAGAATAATTTTAAGAAAGATGAAGAAACTACTCTTTGTGATATTACAAAAGGGAGGGTATTACAGTGGAACAATCGCTTTATGAAAAAATTGGTGGGGCATCGGCAATCGGAAAAGTTGTGGATTATTTTTACGATGAATTGGTCCTAAAAGATGAGACTGTCAATCAATTTTTCAAAGAAACGGATATGGACAAGCAGCGCGAGCACCAAACGAAATTCATTAGTTTTGCATTAGGAGGCCCCAATCAATATTCCGGTGAATCAATGGCCAAAGCGCATCAAGGGATGAATTTGCAGCCAGAGCATTTCAGTGCAATCGTGAAACATTTGCATGATGCCTTAGCGCATTATGGGGTAGAAGAAAAGGAAATTGACCTGGCACTAAGCAAGGTTGCATCATTAAGGGATGATATCCTGTATCAATAATAGGAGAAGCCCTCTCCAAAAAGAAAAGCCAGTAACGGACTGGCTTTTTCGCTTTGTTCTCAAATAACAAAAAAGTCCTTCAGCTAGGGATGAAGGACTTTTCTTCTACTTTATATATTCTTAGCAAAATTCTCATTTGGTATTTTATTTAACGCCACATAAAGGCTAACCGGATTACTGCCGCTATTTTTGAAAGCCATTCTTTCTTCACTGCTGCAATGAACGACATCGTTGGCTGTAACAGGAAGTTCTTTTCCATCAATGATAAACGTTCCATCGCCCTCAAGAACAAGTAAATAAACTTCTGTTCCCGGGTGAGTATGCTCCGGAAGCTCTTGGCCAGGCTTGAAATTTAAAACAAATACTGTGCTGCCGCCCTTATTGTAGATAATCCGTTTTGTGAATTTTTCATCGCTATATTCTTTAAAAGCTTGTAATGATTGTTTTTCCAATTTAAAAAACTCCTTTTAACTCAATATTTTCAACGAACACCCTACTGTTAGTGTGCCACACTACTATGAAAACTAAAGTGATTTTTATCAAAAAATAAATTTTTTTACTACCCATTGGTAATATTCTTTCCGTAAAAGATCTCGTCCATTTCAAGTTTAAGTTTCTTTTCAATTGCGAACTGTTCATCAAGCGGTAATTTCTCCTTTGTATACCCAAATAAATAGTTATCCAAATCAAATTGTTTTAACTTACATTTTGTATGGAAGATATTTTCCTGATAGACGTTGACATCAATCATCTGGTATAAAGATTTAACACTGTCAGGTATGTAATTTTGAATCGAGTTGATCTCATGGTCAATAAATAATTTGTGGCCAGTAATATCCCTCGTGAATCCGCGGACTCGGTAATCAATCGTCATTACGTCTGTTTCAAAGGAATGAATTAAATAATTCAGTGCTTTAAGTGGTGAAATCTCTCCGCAGGTTGAAACATCAACATCAGCACGAAAGGTGCTAATGCCTTCATCTGGATGTGATTCTGGGTAAGTATGGACAGTAATATGGCTTTTATCAAGCTGTGCAATCACTGACCCTGGAATGGGTCCAGGCGATTCTTCGAAGGCTTCCACTGGTGATTCATCAACAGGGCCCTCGGATACTAAAAGGACGACACTTGCACCTTGAGGAACATAATCCTGCTTAGCGACATTTAGTATATTTGCCCCTATGATTTCTGTTACATTTGTTAAAATTTTTGTAAGTCTATCAGCATTATATTGTTCATCGATATAATTTATATAAGCTTCACGTTCCTCTTTTGTTTTTGTATAACAAATATCGTACATGTTGAAGCTTAAGGATTTCGTTAGGTTATTGAAACCATGTAATTCAACGACTTGCTTTGGTGTCAGCTTCATTTTTTTTAAAATCTCCTTTTTCCATTGTTCTTTTTTATGTTTGTTTAAATGGAGAAATAATATACAGTTTAGCTAATAAATATACCTAAAATAGTTTATTACTATAAACTAAACAGTCTAAAGACCCATCTTTTGAAAAATACTAGTTTTGTAACATTAGATGGGTATATAATGCCACTAAAGGGAAATTTAGTAATGAATGTTTAAAACTATTAATACATCTATGAGCTTTAAAGACTACATTAGGGGAGAATCTATATGACTAGATATGCCGAAATTCGCCCAACCATTATTTATTTAATATTTGGACTACTACTTGCCTTAGCAACTTCTTTTATTAATCTGACATTTGGTATAACTGTTCATAAAAATCCTTTTTCCATACATTTTATTCTTGAAATGTTTAGTATTTCTGTTGCCTTTGCGATTGCAGCCCAGTCGTGGATGGTTTTCCCACATACACTCTCAAAACATCGCTTACTATTAGGAGCGCTTTTTTTAACAGTGGGTTTATTCGATCTTTTCCATATTCTTACTTATCAAGGAATGCCATTTTCAGGTGAAATTTCTAGTCAAGATGAACATTGGTTTTGGTTGATTTCCCGCCTGACATTAGCAATCGGATCCGTCATTTTATTTAGTCAAACTGGGAAGTATCTACAGAGGAAATATCGTACATATGCCTTTTTGATTGTTGCTCTTTATATTGCTGCATCCTCGCTCTTTATTTTTAAAGGTTCCGATATTTTGCCCCATTTAGTCACAGCCGAAAATGGCCAAACGATGATGATGGTATTCATAGAATGTCTTATTATTGGTGCTTTTATTGGGACAATCGTGATTTTAAGCCAATTGTATCGGAATACGAGAAATGATTCCTATCAAGTATTAGTAGTCGCTTATGGTTTATCATTATTATGCGAGTTCATACTAATGATAAATATGAATAATAGTAGTTTACAAAATATTATTGGCCATCTTTATAAGATATCAAGCTATTACTTTTTTATGAAGGGTATTTACACTGCGACAATTGAAGAACCATTTTTAAAGCAAAGAGAAGCGCAAATTGCTCTTAAAGAAAGTGAAATGAAACTTGAGGCCGTAGTGGAGAAAGTCAACTACCTTGCATATCATGATGAGTTGACAGGATTGTCAAATCGAAACTTCCTTATCAACTTTTTGGAAGAAAAAATAAATAGTTCCAGAACAAGATTTGCGCTCGTTTCAATTAATTTAAATCGTTTTAGAAATGTGAATGACACTTTGGGGAATGATATGGGTGATTTATTTCTCAAATCGATTGCAGAAAGATTAAAAGAATTCCAAAGTGGGGATGCAGTTCTATCAAGGATGGTTGCCGATGAGTTTATGTTTTACATTCCAAACGAGGATAATCCAAACGAACTCATTCATTTTGCAAATTCGATTCATAAACGCCTCGAAGAGCCGATGATTGCCAAGGGGTTTAAATTTCACATTACATCTTCAATTGGGATTACTTTGTTTAATGAAAGCATGGCAGATACTGGTCAGTTCATTAAGCAGGCACAGCTTGCTATGCATGAAGCAAAGAAAAATGGGCAAGCGGTGATGATTTATCATCCTGATATGAATAAAGAACTGCTTGAAAATCTCTTATTGGAAAATGATTTGCGGCAAGCTCTCGGTCGGAATGAATTAATCCTGTATTATCAGCCTCAAGTCAACATCGAAACTGGTGAGATCATCGGTGTAGAAGCATTAATCCGCTGGAATCATCATAATAAAGGAATGATTTCACCAGGTAAGTTCATACCGTTGGCGGAGGAAACAGGTTTAATAATCCCGATTGGGAAATGGGTGCTTGAGCAGGCATGTGAGCAATTAAAAAAATGGCATGAAAAGGGGATGACACCGTTACGGTTATCTGTCAACCTTTCATTACGGCAACTATTTCAAGAGGATTTAGTAGAAACGGTAGCTACAGTATTAGAAAAATCAAAAATCAATCCTAACTATTTGGAACTGGAAATAACCGAAAGTATGGCAGGAAATTCAGAAAGGGTCATTTCCATTCTTCAAAGTCTAAAAAAATTAGGTGTACGCATATCTGTTGATGATTTTGGAACAGGATATAGTTCTTTAAGTTATCTATACTCATTTCCAATAGATCAATTAAAAATAGACCAATCATTCATTATGAATTTATTTACAGAAGAAAACAATAAAGTCATTGTAAGTACGATTATTTCGATGGGGCAGAATTTAGGGCTTGAACTGATTGCGGAGGGTGTTGAAACGATGGAACAAATTGATTTCTTAAGATCTTATAAATGTGTTGGTGTCCAAGGATTTCTCATTAGCCGCCCGCTGCCAGCAGGAGAACTTGAGCACCTACTAAACGAAAAAAAGATATTCCTAAACAGATATACAAGTTAAGTAAAACAATGCAATAGCCGAAAAAAGTCAGCCTGGTGCTGGCTTTTTTTTATTCTGACAAATTAAATTTCGTACATTATAAAAGCTATCAGATGAATATTAATATCATAAGAACAGAAAAAGGGGTGATTTTATGTTTACACCATATAAACATGAACCACTTACTGATTTTTCGATTGAAAACAATCGAAATGATTTTGCTGCTGCTCTAGAAAAGGTAAACACGTTAATGGGCAAGGATTATGACTTGGTCATTAACGGTGAGCGAATGTCGACGGAAGAAAAAATAGTATCTATAAATCCCGCAAATAAAGAAGAAGTAGTGGGCTGTGTTTCCAAGGCTAATAAAGATTTAGCTGAAAAAGCAATGCAAGCGGCATCAGAGGCATTTAAAACATGGAGAAATTGGGATCCGGAAGCGAGAGCAGGAATTCTCTTTCGTGCTGCTGCAATTACGCGCCGCCGTAAACATGAATTCTCTGCTTTATTAGTGAAAGAGGCAGGTAAACCTTGGAAGGAGGCTGATGCAGATACTGCAGAAGCCATTGATTTTATGGAATATTATGCACGTCAAATGATTGAACTAAAAAATGGAAAACTGGTTAAAAGCCGTGAAGGCGAACGCAATCAATACATTTATCAACCGTCAGGTGTTACGATTGTAATTCCTCCTTGGAATTTTGCATTTGCAATTATGTGTGGTACAACTGTAGCCCCAATCGTTACTGGTAACACAGTTCTTCTTAAGCCTGCAAGTAACACTCCAGTAGTTGCCTCATGGTTTGTAGAAGTATTAATGGAGGCTGGTCTTCCAAAGGGGGTAGTAAACTTTGTTCCAGGCAGCGGCACCGAAGTGGGTGACTATTTAGTTGACCATCCCAAAACTGCATTAATTACGTTCACAGGGTCTCGTGATGTTGGTCTTCGTATCTTCAGTCGTGCAGCTGTCGTTCACCCTGGTCAAAAGCATTTAAAACGTGTCATTGCTGAAATGGGTGGTAAAGATACGGTGGTTGTTGATAAAGAATGTGATATTGAATTAGCAGCTCGCTCAATCTTCACATCCGCATTCGGTTTTGCAGGCCAAAAATGTTCTGCAGGATCTAGAGCAGTAGTACATGAGGATGTATATGATCAAGTATTACAACGTGTTGTTGAATTTACGAAAGCAGCGGTTACTGGAAATCCAGAGAAATATGAAACATATATGGGACCAGTTATTGATCAAGCTTCATTTAATAAAATTATGGAATATATTGAAATCGGTAAAAAGGAAGGACGTATTGTTGCCGGCGGCAATGGTGATGATTCAAAAGGGTACTTCATTGAGCCGACGATTATTGCTGACCTTGATCCAAATGGTAGAATTCAACAAGAAGAAATCTTTGGTCCTTTATTAGGGTTTTCCAAATTCAAGACTTTCGATGAAGGACTTGAAATTGCTAATAATACTGAATATGGCTTAACCGGCGCACTTATTTCCAATAATCGTGAGCACATTGAGCGCGCGAAGCGTGAATTCCATGTAGGAAACTTATATTTCAACCGCAACTGTACAGGTGCAATCGTGGGTTATCAGCCATTTGGAGGATTCAATATGTCTGGAACAGATTCAAAAGCAGGTGGGCCGGACTATTTAACACTTCATATGCAAGCAAAAACGATTAGTGAATGGCTATAAATTACCCTAATATAGTAAACAAATGGCAGGGTTCATTTTATCCTTTAAACCTGCCATTTGTTTTCTTTGTGACTCTGTTGTTTTACATAGTGGAAACCGAATATTCGAAAAATTATATTTATAGGAAAATTATAAAATTATATTTGAAAAACGTTCGCAAAATCATAAAAATTGTGTAATATAGAGATAGCTCAAATACTACAGAATAATACAAAAACTGACATATTGGTTTCTAAATTGTGAAAAATATTGAGGGGGAAAGCACTTGGGAAATAACTTGCAATTATTAATTTCCGTTAGCGTATACATGATAGGGATGCTTTGGATAGGTTACTACGCTTATAAACGGACTTCCAATTTATCTGATTACATGCTTGGTGGCCGTGGTCTTGGTCCAATGGTAACCGCGCTAAGCGCCGGAGCATCCGACATGAGTGGATGGCTTTTAATGGGCCTTCCTGGTGCTATGTATGCAACGGGATTAAGCGCTTCCTGGATTGCAATCGGCTTAACGTTAGGAGCTTGGGCAAACTGGATTTGGGTAGCTCCACGTTTAAGAACGTACACTGAAATAGCCAATAACTCGATTACAATTCCTGGTTATTTGGAAAATCGTTTTGAAGATAAATCAAAACTGCTTCGCTTAATTTCTGGTCTAGTTATTATGGTCTTTTTTACCTTTTATGTATCAGCGGGCATGGTGTCCGGAGGGGTACTATTTGAAAGTACCTTTCATATTAGCTATCACACAGGTTTGATTATAATTACAGCGGTGGTAGTTGCTTATACATTGTTCGGTGGTTTCCTAGCAGTAAGTTTGACGGACGCAGTTCAAGGTTTAATCATGGTGTTGGCCTTAATTCTAGTACCTGTTGTAACAATTATAGTTGTTGGTGGTTTAGATACATCGTTTTCAGAGATTCATCACGTTAATCCAGCATTACTAGATATTTTCAAAGGTACCAGCTTTTTAGGTATTGCATCTTTATTCGCATGGGGCCTTGGTTATTTTGGACAACCTCACATTATCGTGCGTTTTATGGCGATTACACATGTGCAAGAAATGAAAAAAGCGCGCCGCATTGGGATAAGCTGGATGATTTTCTCTGTGGGTGGGGCAATGTTTACAGGTCTTATCGGTATTGCTTATTATTCCGTCAATGGAATTACATTAGACGACCCAGAAACGATTTTCATTATGTTAGGAAACATTTTATTCCATCCAATTATCACAGGTTTCCTTATATCAGCAATTCTTGCAGCAGTAATGAGTACGATTTCATCACAGTTGCTTGTTACTTCTAGTTCCTTAACAGAAGATTTATATAAAACATTTTTCCGCCGTGAGGCATCTGATAAAGAATTGGTGTTCACAGGACGATTGTCAGTTTTACTTGTTTCCATCGTTGCCTTAATCCTTGCTTGGCAGAAAAACGATACAATTCTAAATCTTGTTGGCTATGCTTGGGCTGGATTTGGTTCTTCTTTCGGACCAGTCATTTTACTAAGCTTATATTGGAAGCGGATGACCAGATGGGGAGCACTTGCTGGTATGATTGTCGGAGCAGTGACTGTCATTGCTTGGTCTAACGCTGGCTTATCTGATTTCCTTTATGAAATGATTCCAGGCTTTACTGCAAGCTTATTAGCAGTCTTTCTTGTAAGTTTAATGACGGCTAGACCATCTGGTGTGGTGGAAGAACATTTTGCACAACTAGAAGAGGCGGTTAAACAATAAGTAAAAAACTCTATAAATAAAAAATGTCATGTACTGCCGCAAACCCAGATGAATCTGAGGTATGTGGAGCACATGACATTTTAGTTAGTTTGCGTGATCAAATTTATGAATTAAGTCTTGAAGTTCCACTGCTAATGATTTAAGATTTGTGGATACATCGGAAATTCCCTTCAGAGCCTCAACTTGCTTTTTTGTTGATTGGGCAACGCTTTGCGTACTTTCGGCATTTGTCGAAGCAATCCGGGCTACTTCATCAACAGAAGCCGTCACCTCTTCTGAGCTGGCTGACATTTGTTCAGCAATCGAAGACATTTCCTCAATTTGTACTGCTACAGTCTCCGATGCAGCTACTATATTTCTGAAACTAACCCCTGTATGATGGACAATTTCCAATCCATTCTCAACATCTTTTGTGCCTATTTTCATTGCTTCAACTGCTTTATCTGTGTCATCTTGAATTTCTCTAATTAATTCTGTAATTTCTTTTGCAGAAATCCTTGATTGTTCTGCCAGCTTCCTTACTTCATCAGCGACAACCGCAAAACCTTTGCCATGTTCTCCTGCTCGAGCTGCTTCAATGGCTGCATTAAGGGCAAGTAAATTGGTTTGATCAGATATCGTTGTAATGACTTTAAGGATTTCATCAATTTGCTTAGATTTTTCTACTAATAAAGCAATGGTTGATGAAAGATTGCGGACGGAATGACTAATTAAATCCATTTGCTTAACAGCACCATCGATGGCTTTTTCACCATTTCTGGCTTCCATTACAGTTGCTTTTGATTGTTCCGAAACAACATTTGCCGCTTCTGCGACTTTTTGAATACCGATGGCCATTTCGTCCATAGCGGTGGCACTTTCTTTTGAAGACAGTGATTGTTGTTCGGTTCCTTGGGCAACTTCCTCCATCTTTTCGGTAATGTGGTCACTTTCCATGATGGTGTGCGCAACATTAGCAGCAAGATTTTGTGAGGTTTCTACAACACGGTTCGATGTTGATTTCAAGTTATTTAAAACTTCTTTTAATTCTTGCTCACGTTCCGTTTTTTCTATCATTAATTTGTTAGTGTTTTGTTTTTTCGTCTCAATTTGCATGATTGTTGCTACGCTTGTAAAGATTAGGTAGACGGCATGAATCATAAGTAAGCCAAAAGTATAATCACTTGTACCGCAAAGCAGTTCTGGTGCAACAAAAAATCCAAGGAAATGCTGAATTGCAAAAATGATTGTACTAATGAGGATTAGATTAACGGATTCATAATAGGCGATAATGGCTAAAACCATAAAAATCGAAAAATGATACTCTACCATACCATCTCCACCTGCAATTATAGAAATACTGCTGAATGTCAAGGTGAGCATGTTTAAAAATGGTATATATTTATGATAATCAGGGTGTTTGATATAAATGATATAAGTACTGATCAATAGTATTATTGGAAGAAAAAATAATATATTTAACAAGATTACTAAATTTTCCGGAACACCGTTCATATGATTGAACACAAGGTAATCTTGGAACATATTAAACGATCGGTGGAGAACATGTGTAATAATCGATAAAAGGACAACCCCGAATGAAAAAAGCAGCATTAGCCGGTTTTTTTGTTTGTCAGCCATGTTTATCACCTTCCTATCTCTATTTGTTACTGTGAGTATAACATTGGGAATGTAACAGTTTTTATACTAATTAGGAATTTTTTAGTACACTTTTTTGTAATAAAATGAAAATTGAAAAATAATAGAATTTCATGTAAAATATTCAAATACTTGGTTAAAAATGGTGCAAAGGAGATGCTCTAATGCAAGGCTTGCTTGACTTGGAGTAGTGGTGGCTTTATGGCTGTATTAAATAAATTTGAAATAAGGACGATTTTAGTAGTTATTGTTGCTTTATTAGCATTTATCTTAACGAGAGTGCTCCACCTTACGATTTCTTTCATATATGACTCTTCATACTTTTTAATCTTTCACACATTATTTGAGCTCTTTAGTATCTTTGTGTCATTCTCTATATTCTTTCATGGTTGGCTAACATTTCAACACACACATTCTGTTCAAAGGTTACACTTGAGCTTACTCTTTTTTTTGGTAGGCTCGATTGATTTAGTGCATACTTTATCATATAAGGGGATGCCTTTTTTTCAATATGGGGATTCCGTAGCAATTTCAACATGGTTTTGGATCACTGCTAGATTAATAGAAAGTATTGGGTTGGGAGTTTTCTTTGTAAAACTTTATAACCATCATGATAAAAAAATAAATGAAAAGCAGAAAAATATTAGAATGTCTTTTACGTGCTTATTTATTCCGCTATTCATCTATATTATTTTACATTATGCCCCTAATTTCCCCGCACTAGTGCGGGAGGGGACTGGTGTTACAAACACGAAGGTAATCCTCGAATATATCATCAGTATTATTCATTTTATGACATTAGTTATTATTACGAAGAAGTATGTCGCCGAACGGAATCGCAATTATTTACTTGTTTTTATTGGAATTATTTTTATTTTAATTGGGGAATTAGTATTTACACTTTATCGTAATGTATATGATGCAGATAACCTTCTAGGCCATATATATAAAATGCTTGGTTATTTTTATCTATTTAGAGGTATCTTTTTTCCACAATTTAGAGAAATTTTTGAAGGGAAAGAGAAAGCCGAACTTCAAAGAACTTTAATAGAAGAAAGACTACGTGCGCAGGAAAGTATTATAACGTCAACTATCTTAATGGCCCAAGAAGAGGAAAGAATGAAGGTTTCGCGGCAACTCCATAATGAAATAGGGCAATCTTTATCTAGAATCTTACTATCTCTTAAAACGTTAAAGGATTTAGGGTCGGACGAGAGTATGATCAGACATATCCAAAATGTTGAAAAATTAACAGCTAGTTCGATGGAAGAAGTAAAAGCAATTGTATTTCAGCTACGTCCGAGTGCTCTTGATGATCTTGGTTTACTTTCCGCCATACGTACCCACATTCAGAGATATGAAACTACCTTTGGCATCAAAGTTGTATTAGAGTTCGGGGGTAAGAAGCGAAGATTTTCAAAAGAAATAGAAACAGAGCTTTATCGAATTTTTCAGGAAGCATTGAATAATGCGGCAAAATATGCCGAAACAGAAAGGGTAATTGTAAGAATTATCAATAATGTAAAGAGCGTAGAACTGCAAATCATCGATGAGGGAAAGGGCTTTGATAGTAAAAGTCTGAATGTTCAAAAGGGGATTGGATTATATAGTATGAAAGAAAGGGCCAGCCTTTTAAAAGGAACATTTGAAGTTGAATCAATTGAAGATGTAGGTACAAAGATCAAAGTAGTCATTCCGATTGATGACAGCCTAAATTATTATTGAAACAAAAGTTATGAATACAATATTGTACAAATAAAATAAAATCAGGTGGAATAGATCCACCTGATTTTTTAATACTGATAAGGGAGCAGCTTCCGCTATTGTGGCGGTAGTAGCTGTCTTTCTAATGTGGAAGATAGGCAAGTTGAAAAAAGAACAATACGGCAAAAACATAAACTAATGGATGAACTTCACGCCATTTCCCTTTCACGATTTTCATTAACGGATGGGTTATGAAGCCTAAAGCAATCCCTGTGGCAATGCTGGATGTTAAAGGCATGCTTAAAATAATTAAAAAGGCAGGGAATGCTTCATCGAGTTCATGCCATCTTATATTGGAAATGTTGCCCATCATTAAACTTCCGACAATAATCAGGGCTGGCGCAGTAATGGCTGATAGTCCTGATACAGCACCTACCAATGGACCGAAAAAGGCCGAAATGATAAACAATACAGCCACAGTAACCGAGGTTAAACCAGTTCTCCCACCAGCGGCAACACCAGAAGATGATTCAATATAGGCACTGGTAGGACTTGTACCAAACATAGCTCCTACTGTTGTAGCAATGGAGTCGGCTAACAACGCTTGTCGTGCTCTTGGTAGTTTATTTCCTTTCATTAATCCAGCTTGCTCAGCCACACCAACCATTGTTCCGGTTGTATCAAAAATGGTAACAAGCAAAAATGAGAAAACAACGGCATACAAACCATAATGAATTACATCAAGAAAGGCATTTATTGGATTTAGAACGATGAGCCCTTCCGGCAATGTCGGCTTTGCTACAAATCCTTTATCAAAAGAAAGCTGACCGGAAAAATAAGCGATAATACCAGTGATGATCATTCCAAGGAATAATGCACCATTCACATTTAATGTTAATAAGATTAGAGTTACTGCCAAACCGATTAAAGCCAAGAGTGCCTGCGGTGAATGCAAATCACCAAGGGCAACAAGATTTGAAGGATGGTCTGTAATGATTCCGGTTAAACGTAAGCCAATAAAAGCAATGAATAAGCCGATTCCGGCTGTGATGCCATGCTTTAAATTTTCAGGTATTGCTTCAATTAATTTTTCACGTAATGGCGTTAAAGATAAAATAACAAACAGGACGCCGGCTACAAAAACTGCTGCAAAGGCGACTTGATAGGAAATTTCGGTGTGAGTACCGACAACGGAATAAGCGAAATAGGCATTTAAACCCATTCCAGGGCCTATCGCAATCGGATAATTGGCAGCTAATCCCATCCATAAGGTTCCAATTACTGTAGCGACTATGGTTGCTGTAAAAACTTGCTCAAATGGTACACCTGCATCCGATAAAATAATTGGATTTACAACAACAATATAGACCATTGTTAAAAATGTAGTAACGCCTGCTAGAATTTCTGTCTTTATGCTTGTATGATTTTCTTTTAATTTGAACAATGGTATTACCTCCAAGACACGAACATTTAAACGTACGTTTCTAATAATATTCGTTTATATTTAAAATTTCAAGTTGTTTTTCTTGAATAACATAGTAGACATAGTGGCAACAGTAACCATAGAAACTATTTTTTCCATTAAGAGTAAAAATTAGAAATTAAATAGAAAATATTATATGCTAATCTTGATTACGTACTTTGGCTTGAAATGGAGGATCTCGTTTGAAAAATAAAAAGGCACTATTGCTTCTATTTATAATTATGTTTTTAGTAATGGTAGGTTTCGGTATTATTATTCCCGTCTTACCATTCTTTGCCGAAGAAATTGGGGCAACACCGACTGAGTTGGGGTTATTAATGGCTGTTTATTCTTTAATGCAACTTTTGTTTGCCCCAATGTGGGGGAGAATCTCTGACAGGATTGGAAGAAAGCCAGTCCTGCTTATTGGAATTTTAGGTCTTGCTCTTTCCTTTTTCCTATTTGCCATCTCGACCGAGTTATGGATGCTATTTGCAGCAAGAATCATTGGCGGTATTTTATCTTCGGCCAATATGCCTACATCGATGGCTTATGTAGCAGATATAACAACGCCAGAAGATCGCGGTAAAGGGATGGGAATTATCGGAGCGGCTGTGGGTCTAGGTTTTATTTTTGGCCCTGCCATCGGTGGTGTATTTTCGAAAGTAAGCCTGAATACTCCGTTTTGGATAGCGGGAATCGTATCGTTAGTAACGTTTATTTTTGTACTATTATTTTTGAAAGAATCATTGTCAAAACAGGGGCAGTCAACCACAACAGGAGCTAAAGGGACGCCTTGGAAAACAGTGGGTGGTACAGCAGGCTTTCTTTACTTTCTTTCTATGTTTATTTCCTTCTCATTAGCAGGACTTGAAGCAACATTTGCATACTTCGCTGCAGCCCGTGCGGGGATTGATTCGGTAAATTTAGGCTATATTTTTATGATTATGGGATTTGCCGGCGCGGCGGTGCAGGGTGGATTAGTCGGGCGTTTTATTAAAAAGTACGGGGAAGCGAGTGTAATTCAAGCGGGGATTGTGGTTTCTATCATTGGCTTTGCGCTCATTTTATTAACCAAAGATTTTTTCACCGCAGCCCTCTTTTTAACTATTTTTGGAGTAGGAAATGGCGTGATTCGGCCAGCTGTTTCTTCCTTATTAACAAAAACAAATACGAGTGGGTACGGTGGTATAACCGGTGTCTTATCATCATTTGAATCATTAGGCCGTATCCTTGGCCCTCCGATTGCAGGTGTGTTATATACGATTATGATTGATCTACCGTATATAACTGGAGCATTGATTTCAGTGGCTGCTTTTATTCTGTACCGGATCTATGAAGGAAAAGTAAGAATGAAGGGCTTCCATTAAGAGAAGCCCTAATTTGGCCTTATCTGTACAGGCGTCCCAATCGGAACGATTCTTGAAAGTTCCTCTACATCACGGTTATACATCCGTATACAACCTTTTGAAACAGCCTTTCCGATGGAGCTTGGATTATTCGTACCATGAATTCCATAATGCTGCTTTGATAAACTCATCCACATTGATCCAAATGGGCCACCGGGATTCGGCGCTTTATTAATGATAATGAAGTCTCCGGTTGGTGTAGCGGTCACCATCCTCCCGACAGCTATGGGGTATACTTTTAGCAAACTTCTATTCTTGTATAACTGTAGCTTCCGTTTTGTAGCTGAAATATGAATACGATACGGCTGTGTCTCAATGGGTGGAAAGCCGGGGATTTCAATAAGCTGTCCAGGGAAAATCGCATGTGGGTTCATCGATGGATTAGCTTTAATAATTCTTGAAAGTGGGGTTCGATAGTCCAGAGAAATTGAACTTAAGGTTTCTCCGCGTTTCACAATATGTTTCATTTACGTACTCCTTCTACTTACTTTTATCCAAAAGATTGGCATTAAAATATTGTATTCATAAACGAACCGTATGGTAATCACGATTGGAAGCAATTTTAGTTAGCAAAACCGCTCTTGTTCGAGTGGTTTTTTGTTATACTTACTTTAATAGTGTTGGAAAACGGGATGGTGGAATGAATGAGTACTTTAGAAATGCTTGGGAAAATTTCAAGTAAATTTAATGAAGCAACAGTCCATGCCTTTGAATTGTTAAATCAAGCGATGAAAGTCCGGACTTTTTTCGTTGGTAGAACTACGGATGAATCCTTTTCAATATTGAAGGTTTTTAAAAAAATAGATGGTTGCCTTTTAAGCGAAGGAAATACAATCCCTCTTCAGGAGTCATACTGTAACCTAATCTATAGTGGGAGACGGGAGCCGCTTATGATTGAAGACACGTCGGTCCATCCGATTGTTTCCAAATTAGATGCGACATCAAGGTCTAATATTGGTTCATATTTAGGTGTTCCTATTATTTTAGATGATAATACAATGTTTGGAACTCTTTGTGCGGTTGACCCGTCTCCACACAAGTTTACTGAGGGTGATATTCAGGTCATGCAAACATTGGCAAACTTTATCGGAAATGCAATTGAACTTGGCCAAGCTTTTGAAAGGATTTTGATAGAAGAAGAAAGGGTGAAAAGGGAACTGGATTTTGCTAAAAAATTGCAAACCAGTGTATTATCAGAACCTATTTACTCGGAAAATATGAATATTAACGCCTACTATCAATCTTCTGAATCGTTATCGGGTGATATGTATTCCTGGTTTGAGATCTCACCAAATAAATTTGGCATCATGTTGCTTGATGTAATGGGACATGGTGTGTCTGCAGCCTTAATCAGTATGTCGATTCGCTCCTTATTAAGGGGGTTAATCACGACCATAACCGACCCAGTAGAGGTTATGAAAGAGTTAAACCATCATATCTATCATTTATTTAATTCAAATCAGCAATCGACCTATGCAACGGCCATCTATATGGTGGTTGACACTAACTTAAAAACTATAGAATACGTGAATGCCGGCCACCCTTCAGGTCTCTTGTTATTGGATGGGAAAACAATATTGAGAATGGATGAAGGTAGCATTCTAGTAGGGATATTCCCCGAAATGAATGTAACTAAACAACAAATTTTTTATAAAGATTTTTCGACCGTACTACTATATACCGATGGGATTATCGAACTAATAAATGCGGTTGGCAATGATAGTACCCAAGTATTGGAAAAGCTGGTAGTTGAAAATCCAAATAATATCGAATTAATTGAGGAAATAAAGAAGAAGTTCGTGGATGGCAAAACATTAAAAGATGATGTTTGCTTGATTTCTATTAATATGAAATAACTGACCCAAAATGCCCTGTAACCACATGAAAGATGGTGCATGGCAATTTGGGTCTTTTTACAGATTATTCACCTACAGTAATCGAGAGAGTTTGCTTTTCTTTGTTATAGAGTCGGTTGTTAATTGAAAGGTTGTTTCCATTTACTGTAATATTAATAGACGGGGTGGCATGGTGTATAACGAATGTCCATTGCTCCCAAGTAGGTTTATAGGCAGAAGTGTAATTTTTAATTGAAACCTCAATACTATGTTGGGAATACTGGCATGTTATTTGTTTTAAAAAATAATGTCCTTTTTGATATGCAAATGTTTCACCGTCATCGTCATACAATGTGTACGATGCTTCCCCTTTGTCATCGGGATAAAGATGAATTTGCATATTTGTCTCCGGCACCATGGTTGATTGTTTCCTTGCGCCCAATGCAATCATTGTCCCTTTTTTTATAAAAATCGGCAATATCTCCAGGGAAGCTTCCGTTAGAATATGCGTACCACCAGAGATTATTTCATCCGACCAGTAATCAACCCAATCACCTTGGGGTAGATAAACTACTCGATGATATGTGTCTGGTTTCATAATCGGAGCAATCAGGACATTATCACCAATAAGATATTCATCTGAAAGATTTGTGACATAAGGGTCATTTGGATATTCGAGCAATAAGGGCCTCATCACTGGGATACCTAACTCGCTTGCTTCCCTGAATAATGAATAGAAGTAGGGAAGCCATTGGTATCGTAGGTCGATATATTTCTTTATAATCTTTTCATATTTTTCCCCAAATGCCCATGGTTCTTGGGCGACTGAATCTAGGGCATTATGATTACGGAAAAAAGGTGTGAACGCTCCAACCTGCATCCACCGGGTTAATAATGGTCCGTTTGAATTATGAGCGAAACCGCCAACATCCGGACCACAAAATGGAATTCCAGACAGTCCTAAATTCATGCACATCGGTAAGGACATCTCTAAGTGCTCCCAAAAGCTGCGATTATCTCCCGTCCATACGGCTGCATATCTTTGAATGCCAGCAAAGCCGGCACGGGTTAATAGAAAGGGGCGCTTCCCTTGTAATTGTTTTTGTAAACCTTCGTACGTTGCTTTTCCCATTAGTAACCCATAAATATTATGAAGCTCTTCATGTGTTTTTAGGTCACCGTCATTAGCATGAATGACTTCTGTGTCCATCGTTTTCGTTTCATTGAACACAGCGGGCTCATTCATATCATTCCAGATGCCTTCAATGCCTAAATCAGTATAAAATGAATGCTTTTCCCCCCACCAATTTTTCGTTTCTGTTTTTGTAAAATCAGGAAAGGCGCTGATTTCCGGCCATACTTCATCAAGGTATAGGTCGCCTTCGATATATCTGCAAAAATGATTGCCGAGCACGCCTTCTCTGTAAATAGGGTAGGAGGGGTCTTTTTTTACTCCGGGGTCGACAATCGGAACGACATGGATGCCATTGCTTTTAAGCTCTGATAGGAGTTCTTTTGGATTAGGAAAAGCGCTTTGATCAAACGTAAAAACACGGTACCCATCCATATGATGGATGTCCAGATGTATGGCATCAATTGGAATTTGCTTTTGTTTAAATGTTTCGGCAAGAGCTCTTACTTCCTGCTCGGACTTGTAGCTATATTTTGATTGATGATAGCCCAACGCCCACTTAGGTGGCAACGGCATTCTTCCTGTTAAATCTGTATATTGTTCAATTACATCCTTTGGCGTGGGTCCGGCTAAAACATAATAGTCCAGTTGTCCGCCGGCAGCTGAAAAGGAATAAGTGTTTTCTTGTTCAGCATTCTTTAAATCAAAGGTTGTTTTCCATGTGTTATCGAAGAAAATACCATGGGCTTTCCCGTTTCGTACAGTCATAAAGTAAGGAATTGATTGATACAGGGGGTCTGTTTCGGGATTATGCGGAGCATATACATCAGAATTCCACATCGTCAGTTGCTCCCCACGTTTATCAAGAAAACCTGTTTTCTCACCAAATCCATAAAAATGATCATCTTGTTCCATATCTTTAAAACAAATCACCTGTTTTGCACTTGTGTAGCCCATCCCTAAGGCTGATTCAGATACGAGGGTTGTGCCTTTTTCATCCTTTATACAAACGCGAAGCAACGGTGATTTCAGTAATTCAACCGTGAGTTTAGAAGTGGTTAATATTATTTTGTCTTTAGTTTCTTCTATCTTAACATCCACATTTTCCGGATTTTTCACTAAAGCGACACTGCTTTTTAAGGAAGGTTTTGAATAGGGATTCATAACAATTCTTACGATATCCAACCTATAAAAATGAATAAGAAGAAAACCATGCTCACATGTTATGTTAAATAGTTGATTGGATTGTTCGAAAGAGAGGAGTGAGCCGATATCATAATAATTAATATTACGCTTGCTTTCTTTTGCATCAGGATGTATGGCAAAGCTTGAATCTTCCAACATCAATTAAAACCTCCCTATTTCAAAATAGTTCACCTACAGCATATTTTACCATAAAAAAAAGGCCGTTAAAAAAACGACCTATTGCAGTAATTAATATTTTAGTTTAGTAGTGCTTGTTACATTGAAATATCTTGGAGCAGTATTAATTAATAATGAAACAAAAATGGCGCTTAATACAAAAGCGGGTAGCATATAGGTACCGTTATAAACAAGTGAATAGATGCTTACCGGTGTGCCTTTTGGTGCATATTCACCAAAGAAGATGATTCCAGCGATTACATGGCAGGCGTAGCGCAAACCACTTCCTAATAATGTACCGAGTATAACATAGGTGGTAACTTTTCTTTTTGAATGCTCACTAATTGCTTGTTGGATTTTCTTCATGAAGACACCAGCCAAGCCTAAAACAATGAAGGCAATAAAATAATCCAAAAGCCCTTGAACCGGATGGGCAATATAAGCTTGCCCTGTTATAACCTGCAGCCCTCCAAGGAGTAGTCCTGAAAGCATTCCACCCTTGATCCCCCATCTGAAGGCAACTAAGAAAACGGGAACCATGGCGATGGAGATTGAACCTCCTTGCGGCCAAATCTTAAGTTCAATCATATTTGCCAGTAAATCAAATACATAAGCAAGAGCCGAAAATAAAGCTACTTCAACTAAAAATAACGTCTTACTCCTTTTCATTATAAAAGCCCCCTGAAAATAAATTAAAAAAGGCTACCCAAAGGGCAGCCAGCTAAAAGTGCAATAAGTATGATTACATTTAATTGCTAAATGTTTCATTCCTACGCTGGCATTACCCAGATCAGGTTTGAGGGTCGATACAGGATAGTATCCTCTCAGCCAAGTTTACTTAGCTCCCCTATCTAGTGTTTTTTACGTTTTTACTATAGCACTAGTTTTTTTGTTTGTAAATTAATCAAGCTTAAAAGAAATGCCTTCAGCTTGCTTAATTACTGTTTGGTTTTCAACTATTTCTTGGGATCTTAATTTAATGAGTTCTATTGAGATTTGATGGATTAATTTATCAAAGTCGGAAAGATCCAAGTAAATCGTTGTATGATAATTTGATTTAATACTGTATAACGTGCATTCTGCCTTATTGCCATTGATTTGTATATTTTTATAAAATGGAAATTCACAGACTGAAAAAGCTTTTTTTAAATCGTCAAGGTTTAGGCTCAACATCATCACTCCAAAAATGGATTATAAGTCGGATTTTATCATAATGTATCGAATAATGATATATAGTTTTTTTGTAAAATACTTATGGACGTATTTCACTTTTGCTGTAAACTAAAGATGGTTAGTTGAAATAAAAAAAGAGGGAGCATTTCAATGAAAATATTAGTAGCATTATTTATGATTACTTCTATTATGACAGTAGCAGGGTGTGCTGGAAATAACAAATCAGAGGTTTCTGAAAATATAGCAACAAGTATAAAGGAAGGTACTTTTACAAACGTTGATGTAAACGAGGCGGAGAAGCTTATCAAACAAGGAATTTTAGTTATTGATGTTCGTACCCCAGAGGAATACAAAGAAGGTCATATACCAGAGGCTCAGTTAATTCCTTTGCAGGAAATTGAAGCACGAATCAATGAATTCTCTCAAGACAACAAATATTTAATTGTTTGTCGCTCCGGAAACCGCTCGGCTCAAGCAAGCGATATTTTAGTCCAAAAAGGGGTGAAAAATATCTATAATATGGTAGGCGGCATGAACGAATGGACAGGAGAAGTTGTAACAGAATAGGTAGCCTAAAAGCTTCACGAAACATAAGAATTGGATTTCAAGGACTTTTTGGATTAAAATAATTATCGTAGAAAACACAAGAAAAGAGGCTTACAATGATTTCATTAAAATCACAAAGAGAAATTGAATTAATGCATGAAGCTGGTAAATTACTGGCTCAAGTTCACCGTGAAATTGCAAAAATGATTAAACCGGGGATTACAACTCATGAAATAGATCAGTTTGTGGAGGGTTTTCTTGAAAAGCATGGTGCTACACCTGAACAAAAAGGGTATCAAGGTTATCAATTTGCAACATGTGCATCAGTAAATGATGAAATTTGTCATGGTTTTCCACGGAAGGAACCATTGAAAAATGGCGACATTGTAACAATTGACATGGTTGTAAATTTAAATGGAGCACTTGCTGATTCTGCTTGGACATACCAAGTTGGTGAAGCTACCGAAGAAACAAAGAAGCTAATGGATGTTACCAAAAAGGCCTTATATCTAGGAATTGAACAAGCACAAGTCGGTAATCGAATTGGCGATATTGGCCATGCAATCCAGACGTATGTTGAGAGCGAAGGTTTTTCGGTTGTTCGTGAGTTCACTGGACACGGCATTGGGCCTACCATTCACGAGGAACCAATGGTTCTTCATTACGGTCAACCCGGAAAAGGCACAAGGCTCAAAGAAGGGATGGTTATCACGATCGAGCCAATGGTTAACGTTGGTGATTGGAAGAGCAAAATGGATAATAATAGCTGGACAGCTCGTACAATTGATGGCAAATTATCTGCCCAATATGAGCACACACTTGCTATTACAAAAGATGGTCCAATAATCTTAACTGATCAAGATAACTTATAAGAAAAATGGCGGATTAGATTCCGCCATTTTTTTTTGTGCCCTGAACATAACCAAAACCATAACGCTATATACATAATGTTGACAACCAATAAGTAAAAATATTCTCTTGAAAAATTATAAATTGGTAGATAAGCGGGGGGAGAAGGTTATGCGGACACAAAGGGTAATAATCAATATAGCTATATGCTTTTCACTTTCACTTCTATTAGCAGGCTGTAATAATGCTGAACAGCAAGAAGCTAAGAAAGAAAGTAAGACTATAAAAGCGGAAACAGTGACAAAAGAACTAGGAATGGTTTATTCAACACTGTCTGGAACACTTGCTGCAAAGGAAGAGTCTTACACTTCATTTGAAATCGGCGGAGTTATTGAATCACTTCCATTTGAAGAGGGGCAGTTTGTAAATAAGGGGGTTGCATTGGCAAGGATCAATAGTCGTGATTATGAGCTTCAGCTTGAGAAAGCGAATGCTGCCATACAATCATCAAGTGCTAGTGTTTCAGCCGCACAAGCTGGATTAGAAGAGGCTAAAAATGGAGCACGACAGCAAGAAAGAATACAAGCTAAGCTGGCTGTAGTGAGAGCAGAGGAAGCCTATAAAAATGCAAGCACTGACTATGAGCGCATGAAAAAATTGTTCGAATCAGGTGCCATCTCAGTACAAGTGCTTGAAGGTGCTAAATTAAATTATATCAATGCTGAAACGAGCTATGAAAATACAAAACAATCATACTCTCTAATTGAGGAGGGAGTTCGTCCAGAGCAGGAAAAACAAATGCAAGCATCAGTCAATCAAGCGAAGGCAAGCCTTCTTAATGCCAATTTATCGAAACAACAAGCCCAGTTGGCATTGGAAAAAACATCTTTAATAGCCCCGTTTTCAGGTGTTATTGTAAAAAAACTCGCTTCAAATGGTGAACTTATCAGCCCGGGGATACCTGTTTATACGATCGCACAAATTGACACATTGAGGTTGCTATTGCCCGTGCCTGATTATCAAATTGCCGATTGGAATATAGGTGAAAACGTTGAGCTTGAGCTGTACGAGGATCATAAGCTAGGAAAAGTCATCAATATTTTTCCCGCAACGAACGAAAAAACTGGGACCATCAGTGTTGAACTTGAGATCCCTAACAATGACCATAAGTGGTTTCCAGGTCAAGTGGTAAAAGCAAAAGCCAAATTAAAGGAAAAACAAGGGATTTATGTACCTGTTGAAGCAGTTATAAGTACAGGGACTAAAAACAAGCCCTATGTCTTTTTATTTAAAAATGGAAAAGCAGTTAAAACTGAGGTTACTGTAGGAGCTCTATTTGAAGATAAGATTGAAATCACTTCAGGTCTTTCAGTTGATGAAAAAGTAATAACGAAAGGTGCAGATCATTTATTTGATGGAGATCAGGTGACAGTTGAAATAGGGGAAGGGACGAAAAAACAATGATAGCATACGCAATTAAGAAGCAAAAAATAACTTTGCTGTTTTTTGTGATGGTTGTCATGATTGGCTTTTTAAGTTTCTTTCAGCTGCCAAAACAAGAAATGCCAGACATTGTAATTAATGTGGCTACTGTTACTACCATTTATCCAGGTGCATCTCCAGAAAAGGTCGAACATAATGTAACAAATATTATTGAAGAAAAAATCAATGAAATGGAGGATCTCAAATCAATTGAATCAACATCAGCGCTTGGACGTTCCGTTATTGTGGTGGAGGCAAATGCTGATGTAGACCCAAAACAAAAATGGGATGAGCTTCGTAAGAAGGTAAAGGATGCTGAAAAAGATTTGCCGGAGGATGTCATTCTTCCAGTCATCAATGATGATTTAAATCGTTCTTTTATCCAATCCTTCAATATTACGGCCCCAACATTGCAAGATCTTTATAGTTTAAGAGATGATATGGAGGTTTGGCAGCAAACACTAAGGGGAATTCCTAATGTTGCTGAAGTACAAATCGATGGCCTTCCCGATAAAGAGGTTCGAATTGATATAAACGTAGAAAAGTTAGCTGCATACAGCCTATCATGGACACAAGTGGTAAATGCAATTAAGCAGGAAAATGAAAAAATCCCATTAGGAAACTTAGATATTGATGAACGGACATACCAATTAAAACTACCGGAAAAGTATCCAGTGAAGACCATAGAGAATGTATTGATTACAAGAACTTCACAAGGATTTCCGGTTTTTTTACGCGATATCGGCACCGTTGAATTAACAACTGAAAAAGCTGAGTATTATGCTTACCATAATGGAATCCCGGCGATATCCATTAATATTAATGGCGAAATGGGTAGTGATGTCCCAGCCATTCAACAAAAAATTGATCAAGCGGTCAAGCGACTTTCAAAGGATTTGCCGGAATGGGTCGAGGTCCACTCTATTTTCTCACAAAATGAGAGGGTAAAAGAATTATTTGGGGAACTAGGTAGAGAAATGATAATTGCAATTGCTGCAGTATTATTTGTCTGTACACTTGGTTTAAACCTTTCATCATCCATTGTTGTTGCCCTCGCCATTCCGATTTCACTAGCATTAGGATTAATGTTTTTGCCATCATTAAACATTACCTTGAATCAGATGACGCTTGTAGGCTTAATTATTGTACTTGGGATTTTAGTGGATGATGCTGTTGTCGTAAACGATAATATCGAACGGAGATTATCGATCCTTCAGGAGCCGCCGGAAAAAGCGGCGGTTGATGGTGCTAAGGAAGTATCTATTTCTATCATAACCGCGACATTTGCAACCATTGCATCGTTCGGTCCACTTTTATTTTTACAAGGAAATACAGGCTATTTTATTCGGCCGGTTCCAACCATTATCTCGCTGACAATGCTCGCATCAATGGTGATGTCATTAACGATCGTTCCAATTTACAGACGCTGGAGAGAGACACGAAAACAGCAAAATATAAAAGTGAAGGAGGCTAAAGAAAAACGGTATGCAGGTCTTTTGGGAAAACCATTGTTTCGCTTAACGAAATGGTACTCGAAACGATTAATGCCGAAAATTCTGAGCCATCCGAAAAGAACAAGTATTATAGGAATGGTGATTGGTTCTTTGGCCTACTTTTTAATCCCGCTTATTCCAATTGACCTTTTTCCAGTTGATAACCGACCGGAATTGCTCGTTGATATAAGAATGCCAACTGGACAAAACATTAAGGCTACAAATCAAGTTGTCCATGATGTAACCAAGTTTCTTCTTGAGAAAGAGGAAGTGGAAACAGTTGCTTCCTATGTAGGCGGAAGTGCTCCAAAAATGTTTATGGGCGATACTAGTGCCGGTGAGGGAATAGAGGTTGGTCAGCTTGTAGTAGTGCTTGATGACTCGAAAAAGCTTCCCAAAGACATCGAGCTTGAATGGACAGAGGAATTTAAAAAACAGTTTCCAGGTGTAATGATTATGCCTAGGATTCTTGTAACTGGTCCGCCTGTGGGGAAACCTGTGGAGATTCAAGTTTTTGGTGAAGATATTGATGAGCTTCGGAAAATATCGCAACAAATGAAGGAGCAAATTGCGTCCTTAAATGGAACATATAATATCATTGACGATTTTGGGATTGACCGTTATGCTCTTGATTTTCAAGTAAATAAGGAATTAATGGACCAAAAGCTGGTTACTTATAGTGATTTATCAAAAACGCTTCGCCTTGTTGGGGAGGGTATTACGGTTAGTGAGTTTGATGATGGAAAAGACTTGGTGGATATTCAGCTCTATGCAAGCAATGGCGGAGATGAGCCGCTTGCGATTTTTGATAAATTATCAGTCCCCAATTTAGCCGGTGAACAAGTCCCATTATCAGAGCTCGTCTTAATCAAACCATCGTTTGCACCACGGGCTATTATGCATAAAGACATGGCACGGGTTGTATCTGTATACAGTGATATTCGCGGCCGTACCGCAACAGAGGTTATGAATGAGTTAAAGCCAAGGTTGGAAAAAATGAATCTACCGGAAGGCTACAGCTGGAAAATAGGAGGAGAAACATCGGAGCAAACTGATATTTTTATCGATATGGCTAAACTTTCAATTGCCGTTTTATTTATTATCGTTATTTTAATTGCGATGCAGTTTTATTCATTGTCATTGCCGTTTCTAGTAATGAGTACCATCTATTTAGCATTTGCCGGGAGCCTAATTGGCTTATTTTTGACACAAACGCCGCTTGGATTTATGACAATGATGGGCGCCATCTCACTTTCAGGAATTGTTGTCCGCAATGGGATTGTTCTGATTGAATTTATAGAGGATGCACGCCATGAAGGAATAAAGTTGAAGGAGGCTGTAATCGGTGCTGGGGAAGCACGTTTCCGACCCATTTTATTAACATCATCAACGGCGGTGGCAGGATTAACGCCATTAGCGGCTTCACACGATCCGTTATTTTCACCGATGGCGATGACAATTATATCTGGATTAATTTTTTCAACGGTATTAACGCTTGTCCTTGTACCATCTCTTTATACAGTCTTGGCAAATTTTAAAGAAAGAAGAGCTTTTGGAAGGAAGCTATAATGAAAAAATGGCGGGAGAAGATTTCCCGCCATTTTTATTACGCAGCACCAACTAATCCTTTTAACCAATTTAAAAGTGAAATAAGCACATCAATAAAATTGTTCATGATTCCTTTTGTTCGGTCATCCTGCATAAATTCCTTCAAGCGATCCTTAACATAGACTAAATCATTTTTAACTTGGTTCCAGTCAATGTTCATATTTTTCATTTTGTTAAATAAATCGATTAAACCCTGTTTTTCTGAAGCTGTAAGCTGAATCCCAAGTTCTGCAGCAATACGATCGATTAAATCAGATACTTGTGCATCTGTTATATTTGGGTTTTTGGCGATTTCTTCTTTAATTCTTGTTAACAAGGCGGTTGCCTGATCTGCACCGATGCGATCACCTAATTGTGCTGTTTTCACCATTTCCTCGTTAGCTAGTTGCTTTTGCTCTTCAGGAATGACCTTTTCGCCTGATACTTCGTAGGCTTTTAAAATGCCTGTCAATCCAGCTGTACCTGATACTTGAAATGGTGCTGTGACATAGATATCAGCATCTTTGACACCGGCTGTAATAAGTGAGTTTTGATACATTTCCTTTGTGACCCAACTGATGTTTTTTGTTTCAACGTTTAAACCTGAACCAGCCTCTTTTAATGTTATTTTCGCTGATGAAATGGCTCTTGAGCCAATTTGTGCCTTGCTTATATAGTTTCCTAAGTATTGATGTTCTTCGGCATTGCTGACGGTGACAATCGTGTCATTCTCTGTAGCACCCATTTCCTGTTTGATTGCCTCTTGTTGTTCTGGTGTCAAATCTTCACCAAGCGTAATAATAACATCACCTGGCTGGGCATCTGCGTAACTAATTTGTGAAGGTAAAATTAAACTGAATACTAGCACCAACCATCCGACGATGAGTTGTTTTTTCATTGGAACAAAGTCCTCCTTTTACTAACTGCAAATCTTATGTAAATTATAATATCCCATTTTATCACATATTGGTAATTTGTATAGAAGATGTTTGTGGGGAGCGAGGACTAGCACATCTTGTCTTGAAAAAAGGAAAATGTGGACAAGAAGGAGCGAGGTCCTGTGCATGTTGTCTTCAAAATGGGAAAATGCGGACAAGAGAGGGGAGAATGCAGTACATCTTGTCTTCAAAATAGAAAAATGAAGACAAGAAAGAGGGAAGACCAACACATCTTGTCTTCAAGGAAGGAGCGAGGCCCGAGGGGTTTTTCTCATCAATAATAAAAGCCCTCAATCGTCTGAGGGCTTACCATAATACCATCATATATGAGAACTATTCCAATGCCTGCGCTAAATCTTCGATTAAATCTTCCACATCCTCAAGGCCAACAGAGATGCGAACAAGTCCGTCAGTGATGCCGAGCTCTGCACGGCGCTCAGCAGGGATAGAGGCATGTGTCATTTTGGCTGGGAGTGAAATTAAGCTTTCAACTGCACCTAAGCTTTCAGCAAGCGTAAAATATTTTGTACGGCGTAATAAATCTTCAGCTTTTACTGTGCTGCCAACATCAAAAGATACCATGCCGCCAAAGCCTCTTGCTTGTTTCTTATGTGTGTCATGACCTTTATGGTCTTCAAGGCCTGGGTAATATACCTTCGAAACAGCTTGATGCTGTTGTAAAAACTGTACAATACGTTTTGTATTTTCTTCGATTTCTTCCATCCGTACGCCTAATGTTTTAATACCTCGAATTAATAGCCAAGAATCCTGTGGTCCAAGAATACCGCCAACAGAATTTTGAATGAAATGAAGCTGCTGACCAAGTTCTTCATTGTCGACAACAACAAGTCCTGCAACTACGTCACTATGTCCACCAAGGTATTTCGTAGCACTGTGAAGAACGATATTTGCTCCAAGCTCAATTGGGTTTTGCCAATATGGTGTACTAAATGTGTTATCAACGATAAATAATAGATTATGAGCTTTAGCAAATTGTGCTACAGCTGCAATATCAGTTATTTTTAAAAGTGGATTTGTTGGTGTTTCAACATAAATGGCTTTTGTATTTGGTTGTATCGCTTTTTCAATTTCTTCAATTGAACTTGTATCTACAAATGAAAATTCTAAATTAAAGCGAGTGAGCACTTTAGACATTACTCGGAACGTTCCTCCGTACACGTCATCAGTGATAATCACATGATCACCTGCAGATAAAAGCATCATGACAGAAGTGATTGCCGCCATTCCTGAACCAAATGCGAAGCCGCGATAGCCACCCTCAATGTCTCGAATCAAAGCTTCCACTGCTTCACGAGTAGGATTTCCCGTTCTTGCATACTCGTAAACGAAATTTCCTACACCATCTTGTTTAAACGTACTTGAGTGGTAAATGGGTACTGAAACGGCTCCTGTATGTTTGTCTCTGGCGATACCACCATGTATAAGTTGGGTTTTTTTGCGCATTATTTTCACTCCTATTGGTTGATAAAAGATTGTAATCCTAGTTTGTTTTATAAATCCCAGAGCTTAAATACCGTTCACTGCTGTCTGGGAAGATGGTTACAATATTTGTACCTGGTTTCGCAAGTTTGGCCTCACGTAGGCAGGCTTCAAAGGCAGAACCTGATGAACTGCCGACTAACATGCCGCACTTTTGTGATAATTCTCGAACGCGAAGAAAGGCAGCATCGTCGCTAATCGTATGAATGGCATTAAATAATTCCTTGTCTACAAATGGAGGAATAAATTCCATGCCAATTCCTTCTGTCCGGTGCGAACCAGATTCTCCGCCGTTTAAGATCGAACCTTCTGGCTCAACAACAACGGTTTTTACCGCCGGGTTTTGCGCCTTTAAATATTTGGCAGTACCTGTAAAAGTACCGCCGGATCCAGCTCCTGCGACAAAAACGTCAATATGTCCATCCAACGCTTCCCAAATTTCGGGTCCTAATGTTTCAAAATATGTTTCAGGATTAGCAGGATTTTCAAATTGTTGTGGGCAATAAGAATTCGGAATCTCACGAAGAAGCTCCTTTGTTTTTGCAATTGCCCCTGTCATACCGTCTTTTGTTGGCGTATTTACAACTGTGGCACCCAACGCCCGCATTAATTCTTGCTTTTCCAAACTAAACTTTTCCGGTACGACAAAGATGACGTTAATTCCTGTCCCAACTGCAGCAAGGGCAAGCCCGATGCCGGTATTTCCTGCAGTAGGTTCAATAATTGTTCCACCTTCTGTAATATTGCCATTTTCAAGTGCTGCTTGTAAAAGTTTTTTTCCTAAACGGTCTTTGACGCTGCCGCCTGGATTAAAATATTCAAGTTTAGCAAAGATACGGACGCCCACAGGCAACTCGAATTGTGTTATTTCAACTAATGGTGTGTTTCCTATTAATTCGTGAACATGTTTATAATACTTCATTTTGCACCTCAAAAGTTTATAAAATAAAGATTTCGTCTATTATATGAAAAAATGGCGTTGTCCGAGATGAATACTTGGTTTAAAAATAATAAATAAAATATTGGCGCTGTCATGATGGTGACAACGCCATTTCAAATATTACGCGAAAACTTCTGTCCATTCATCTTTATGGGCAAGCATTTTTTTCGCAACCTCTTTCGCGCCTTCTAAGCTATGGCTGGCGGCCCAACCGCATTGAATTTCATTACATGCAGGAACTTCAGTAGCATGTAATACGTCATTCAATGTTTTTTCTAAAACATCAAGAATTTCTTCATAGTTTGAATGATTGATCACTTGGAGATAAAAGCCCGTTTGACAGCCCATAGGTCCGATATCTAGAACGCAATCAAGGTGATTTCGGATAAATTCAGCCATCATATGCTCTAAAGAGTGAAGAGAAGGCATTTCCATATGTTCATTGTTAGGCTGACAAAAACGAATGTCATATTTGTATACTTTATCCCCGTTTACACCTTCTGTTGTTCCAACCAAACGCACATAGGGTGCTTTTACTTTTGTGTGGTCAAGGTTGAAGCTTTCTACATTCATTTTTTGCATTGAAAAAAACCCTCCTGCATTATTGTTTTTCAGCCTCTATTAACCAAACAAATTTGTTTAATTGTTTGAAGGTTACATAGAAACCGTGATCGGTAAATTGCTTTTGCAGTACATCTACCATTGTATAATATTCTCGATTTAAGTCATCAACTAAATTTTTGAAACCCCTTGCTTCCGCATCCTCTATTATAGCACGTTTTGCTTCTGCATTTTCATAGACAGTATCTGCAAATACAATTTTCCCACCTGTTTCAAGCAAGGTGCTATATTTTTCAATGGCAATATTTTTTTCTTCATCAGTAAGGTGATGGAACGCCCATGTGCATACAATTCCATCAATTTTTTCATCGAAGGCAGGCAATGTTAAGAAATCACCATCATGGATAGAAAGTTGTGGTAATTTTTGCGTTGCAATGGCCCTCATTTCCTTGGATGGTTCAATGCCAATTACTTTATTCCCCTTATCTAGAAGCTTTTTTGAGAGATTGCCTGTGCCGACACCAAATTCAATTACTGTTCCGTTAACTTTGGAGGCAACTTCTTCTAAGATATCGTCATACCCTTCAAAAACTTCTTTGTATTCTTCATCATGGCCAACCACAGTGTTGTCGTAGCTTTCTGCCCATTCATCAAATAATTCAATAAATTCGCGTCCCATTATAGTACACACTCCTCTTATATATAACTAAAACGTATAATTCCTATAAACATACTATGTTTAATTGATTTTAATGTCACTATACCACGATTTAGTGTGAAAAACAATTGATAAATATTGCTTTCTTTATCATTTACGGCATAGATTATAAAAGAAGGGGTGGGATTATTTATGAAAAGAACAAAGCCATTGATTATTGCCCACCGTGGTGCATCAAGCGAAGCTCCGGAAAATACATTGGCGGCGTTTCAATTGGCGATGGACCAAGGGTGTGACGGCATCGAATTGGATATTCATTTAACGAAGGATGGAAAATTAGTCGTCATTCATGATGAAAATATTAAAAGGACGACAAATGGCGAAGGAATTGTTGGTGAAATGACGGCGGCGGAGTTAAAAAAGTACGATGCAGGCAGTTGGTTTTCCAGAAAATATAAAGGTGAAAAGATTCCGTTATTAGGGGAAGTTTTCGAAATCGTTCCAAGAGACCTACTTATTAATATAGAGATAAAAAATATCCCATCTTTTTATCAGGGGATTGAACAAAAACTTTCAGACTTCTTGAATCGAAGTAACCGGATAGACCAAGTGCTTGTTTCATCTTTTGATTATTTATGTCTTTACCGGCTAAAGCAAATGAATCCAGCTATAAAAATTGGATTGTTGTATTACGAAAATTTCCAAGATTATTTTGGGCTTGCCAACCATTTTGGTCTTCCGGTAGAATCTATGCAACCAAGCTTTAAAACATTACAGGAACATGATGTTCGGATCGCCATTGAAAGTGGGTTGAAGATTTTTCCATGGACTGTCAATTCAAAAAGTAATATGGAAAAAATGATTCGTTATGGTGTGACTGGAATCATTACGAACTATCCAAAGAGATTGAAATTTTTGTTGGATGGAAAATAAAAATAGAAGTGGAGGCCGCGAAATAATGCCTCCACTTCTATTTTTCTAAGCCTCTAGCTTTTCAATTTGGCTTTCAGCATTAATCTTTGGCACTTTCTTCATAAAAACGCCTGTTGTGATTAGTACACCTGTTATTGTTATGCCCCCGCCAATGATTTGTGCAGATGTAACGTTTTCTCCTAGAAAAGAAATGGCGAAGGTTGATGCAAAAATAGGCATGAGGTTTAAAAACGGCGATGCTTTTCCAGGCCCGATATCGGCAACTGCTTTGTTCCAGCTTAAAAACGCAATAACGGATGCGAAAATGCCGATATACAAGAATCCGGCAATACTTTTACCAGTAATCACCATCGATTGGTCACTAATCCATTCGTAGGCTGCAAATGGCGCAAGGATGAAGATTCCAATGATAATTGTCACTAAGAAGACGCCTGCTGCAGGGAACTTATGTGCATTTTTCTTCACAATGACGGAATAAATGGACCATGAAGTGATGGCCACAAGCATCCAAAGCTCACCTT
Source organism: Schinkia acidoalkalinis (assembly GCF_054301215.1). Next base: position 1,213,746 of record NZ_CP182573.1, on the reverse strand, counting down.
TATTAATTGTAAAAGATAGAAGTGTTTCAAGGGAGCCACGACTGACAATCCAAATGACACCGAATATTGAAAAAATAATTCCGACAATATGCTTTTTTTGGACTTTTTCTTTTAAAAATAAGAAGGAAAGCAGCATGATAATTGCTGGTGTTGGTGCATTAATCAGTACGGCATTAATGGAAGTCGTATAATGAACTGCAATGTATAAAAGTGTGTTAAAACCAACGATACCCGTTAAGGACATCCAAAACAACGTTTTCCATTCTGCTTTCCATAAATTTATATTCGCGAGTAGTTCATTTTTGGTAAAAGGTAACAGAAATAAAAACGCAACAATCCAACGGATAAAAGCTAATGTAAAGGGAGGCATTGTATCGGCAAATCCTCTTCCTATTACAAAATTACCACCCCATAATACCGTCGCGATGATTAATAAAACATATGGTGATCTCAAATTCAATTCCTTAAACCCCCTGCGCTTCGTTTTATGTAGAACTTAGTATATCATCATGGGCGGCACGATTGGAAAAGATTTGCTTCCCGAGCACATGTAAAAATATTGTTACAAAATAATAAAATTAAAAGGAGAATTGTATGGGAAAATATAAATAGTATTATGTAAGTAAATACAATTTGTAATAGGGCTATGTTGATTAAAATAGTATAATAAGCATCCCTAAAATTAAATTTGGCAAAGGGAGGATTTTATGAGCTGGAAAGAGCAATATGAGAGATGGGCTGCCTTTGAAGATTTGGAAAGTGAGCTCCAACAAATATTACAAAATAAAAAAGATGATGAAAAATGGCTAGAAGATAGCTTTTATAAAAATTTAGAGTTTGGTACCGGTGGTATGCGCGGGGAAATTGATCCTGGTACAAATCGTATGAACATATATACAATCCGGAAGGCAGCTGAAGGACTGGCACGATACATAGAAGGTAATGGAGATGAAGCAAAAGTACGTGGGGTTGTCATTGCATATGACTGCCGCCATAAATCACCTGAGTTCGCAATGGAAGCAGCGAAAACATTAGGTCAACACGGCATTCAATCCTATGTTTTTGAGGAACTGCGTCCGACTCCTGAGCTATCTTTTGCAGTCCGACATTTACATGCCTATGCTGGAATCGTTATTACTGCAAGTCATAATCCGCCAGAATACAATGGCTTTAAAGTATACGGTCCTGATGGATGTCAATTGCCGCCAGCAGCAGCGGATCTAGTCATTGCAAAAGTAAATGAAGTTGATAATGAATTGACAATCGAAGTAGCTGATGAGAAGAGCTTAAAGACAAAGGGTTTATTACATATTATTGGAGAGGACATTGATCAAGCCTACATTGAGCGTGTTAAAACGATTTCATTAAATCCGGAGTTATTTGCAGAAAATAATGTGAAGGTTGTATTTACGCCGCTCCATGGTACTGCAAATAAGCCTGTGCGTGCTGGATTTGAAGCATTAGGCTTTAAAAATGTAACGGTGGTGAAAGAACAGGAACTTCCAGATCCCAATTTTTCAACTGTAAAATCTCCTAATCCAGAAGAGCATGCCGCGTTTGAATTGGCAATCAAGGAAGGAACCAAGGTCGGAGCAGATCTACTGATTGGGACTGATCCTGATGCAGACCGTCTTGGTATTGCAGTGAAAAATAGTGCTGGCAACTATGAGATTTTAACAGGAAATCAAACAGGTGGAATTCTCCTTCATTATTTATTGTCTGAGAAAAAAGCGAAAGGAATTTTGCCTAGTAATGGCGTTGTCTTAAAAACAATCGTAACGTCTGAGTTTGGCCGTGCAATTGCTGCAGATTATGGACTTGATACGATTGATACGTTAACCGGATTTAAATTTATCGGTGAAAAAATAAAGGAATATGAGGAAAGCGGAGAGTGTGTATTCCAATTTGGCTATGAGGAGAGCTATGGATATCTTATAGGCGACTTCGCAAGGGATAAAGATGCGGTGCAGGCAGCGATTCTGGCAGTAGAGGTTGCCGCATTTTATAAAAAGCAAGGAAAGACTTTATATGATGCGCTCCTTGACCTTTATGCCCAATATGGCTATTACCGCGAAGGTTTAAAATCATTAACATTAAAAGGAAAAGAAGGGGCCGAACAAATTCAAGAAATACTCGCTGCATTTCGTCGGAATCCACCAACCTCAATGGGGAACTTGCAGGTAGTACAAATCGAGGATTATTTATCAAGTGAGAAAAAAGTAGTATTAAATGGCAGTGCGGAAACCATTGACCTGCCCAAATCAAATGTATTGAAATATATTCTCACTGATGGCTCATGGTTTTGCTTACGCCCATCTGGAACAGAGCCGAAAGTTAAATTTTACTTTGGTGTAAAAGGCAACTCCTTAGAAGATAGTGACGATAAGTTACAAAATATTAGCACGGATTTGATGAATCAAATTGAACAATTACTTCAAGCTAAATAGTGATCGTATAAATAAGCCCACAGTTTTGTGGGCTTATTTATACTTAATGGTGTATGTGCCGTCTTCGGTTTTAATGGAAATATGGTTTGGCTGTACATGGGTGTGGAGCTTATTTATTAATGGGATTTCATACGTCTCATTTGGAACTTGCTGAAATTGTGCATGATCTGTGGCAGTCCGTCCTTTTCCATGCAGCTGTAAAACATAAGGGGAGACATACCCATCAATGGTTGGTGGACGTTCATGAAGGTTTGCTCCACTTAGCGTCATTGTAGTTTCATCTATATCACGATTTACTTCTTTTGTTATATGGACCACCTTGCCATTCAGCTTATTCAATGTTTCCTGCAGCTCGAGATCATCTTCGGTTGGTTTTCTGCTCAAATTATTTCGCCTCACATTTTATCTTTTTAAAGTACGGACTCTTAAATTTAAACGGACACTAGTTCCGTCATTGTATGAAAAAATAGCCAATTCCCAATGTTTTTTCATAAATAACGGAATCTGTGTCCTTAAAAATGGTGAAAGCATATTATTTAATGGAATTAACGGATTCAATGTCCGTTAAAATTCCTCATTATCCATAAATAGAGGTAGAAGAAGGAGTAGTTGATAAGGCGTGATCTACATACGTCAGCAAGTGATAAGCTTTATTCTCAATGACCGAATAATCCCGACTGAAATTACAGGCATGGAGAAATTGCTCAATTTTTTTTGATAAAAAATCATCCTTCGTACGGACCATTAATATCAACAAATTATCCCATTCTCCGCGATTCATATAAAATAATGCTTTATCATAATCGACAGCATTCATTTACATTCCCCTTTCGAAGAATTGAATTTAGTTTATGATAAAAACAAAGTTTTACACTACAGTCGGTACAGTAAATGTTGACATGTCATTTGAAACCAAAACGTAGGAGTCAACATATTTTAAAGCCGTAATGGGTAAAATAATCAATGGAACGTAAAATAAAGGTGGGAAAGCCATGGGGGCAATAGAACGTGAAGGCTATGTATTTCATGTGGAATTCAGCCAAATATCAAAAACAGCTGCACTCCACGTTACAAAAAAAGGACAATTTGTTACGGAATTAACATTCCCTTTTGAAGGTATTGAACCGACACAGGAACAAGTAGAGGAAAAAATTGAAGCATATCTTGGTGATACACAGTGTTAATTGCTAATGGTCAGAGTCTTCCGAAATGGGAGGCTCTTTTTTATTTTTACCAATCCTACTTACAATCGGAATCCCTTTACTGTTCATCACAAACCAGACGAGTATGGGACCTAAAATATTAAAGGCAAAAACGCTAATCACCACGGTCCAAATAAACGGTTTCGTATTTAGGAAATTAACATATATCCAAGAATGATAAAAATCCATACTAAATCAGCCTTTCAAAAATTTTTCAGCATTACCTTCTCATCTTTCCCAGCTATGTAGTATTTAACCAAAAAAGAATAAATCATCGTTAAATAGGAAAGAAAATAATAGGAACGTGCGAAGGGGTAGCATACATGAACAAGACACTTGAAGAGAAGATGAAAAGCACATTTGAAGAAAATATTGATGACAATATCGCCGTAATAGAAAGCATTCTAGGAGACAATACGGATTTGGCGAAAAAGGAATTCATCTTTCATGCCCAAATGGATGTTAATATGGCCTGTTTTTATATGGACGGTTTAACGAATACAAATGAAATTGAAAGTATACTTGAATCCTTATTTTTTAAAGCACCAAATCTAATTGTTACTAGTAAAGTTGGTCCGATTAAGAAAGATATTGCGAAAAAAATAATGGACAATTTGATTACCCACCCATCGGCCAAAATCATTAAAGAAGTTAAGGAAGCAATTAACGAAATTTTAATGGGCAATACTGTTTTTTTTATAGATAAAAGTAAGGACGCTATTACGGTTTCTACAAAAGGCTGGGATACACGGTCTGTCGACGAACCAGTGACAGAACAGGTTGTGAGGGGTCCTCGAGATGGGTTTACCGAAAGTATAAGAACGAATACAGCATTGGTTCGACGGCGCTTACGTGACCCCTTGCTGCAAATTGAAAGTATGAAGCTCGGTACGAAATCAGAAACAGACATCAATATTGCTTATTTAAAAGGGACTGTAAAAGAGGCTGTACTGAAAGAGGTTAAAAGTAGATTAAATAAAATAAAAATCGATGCCATTTTGGAAAGTGGCTATATTGAAGAATTGATTGAGGATGCCCCACTTTCACCATTCCCAACTATTCAAAGCACAGAACGGCCTGATAAAGTGGCAGCTGCCATTCTCGAAGGAAGAGTGGCCATTTTTGTTGATAATACTCCCTTTGTATTAATAGTACCTGCCTACTTTTGGCAATTTTTACAAGCAAGTGATGATTATTATTCAAGATATTTTACTGGGACATTCTATAGGTTAGTTCGCTATATCGCTTTTTTTGTAAGCCTTACATTACCCTCATTTTATATTATGCTGGCAAGTTTTCATCAGGAAATGATCCCTACTTCCTTAGCACTGACCATTGCTTCTGGGCGAGAAATCGTTCCTTATCCAGTATTGTTGGAAGCTATCATAATGGAGGTTGCTTTTGAACTTATGCGTGAAGCGGGTTTACGGATGCCAAAACCTGTTGGACAGGCTGTAAGTATTGTTGGTTCCTTAATCATCGGTCAGGCAGCTGTTCAAGCTGGACTTGTATCGCCATTCATGGTCATCGTCGTTGCGTTAACAGGAATTGCCTCTTTTGCCATTCCAAGCTATGCTGCATCGTTTTCGATACGGCTCTTACGCTTTCCGCTCTTAATCGCATCAGGAACGCTTGGGTTATTAGGGTTTACAGCATGCTTTTTTATACTGGCCATTCATGCCCTTTCGATTCGATCTTTTGGTGAGCCATATTTAGCACCAGCAACTCCGTTTAAACCATCAGATCAAAAAGATGCAATCATCCGCTTTCCATGGTGGAAAATGATTAGCCAACCGGAGTTAGCCGAAGGACAAGAAGATCGGGTACAGGAGGATCAAAAACCACAGCCACCCAACATTCATCCTGAAATTAAAAATGAAAAAACAGATGATGATGTCCAGTCTAGCAATAAGAAATTGAATGAGGCGGAACAAAATCCAGTAGAATCGAAAAAAAGGATTAGAAAACCAAAGAAGCTGAAGGGAGAGAAAAATGAATGATAAAACAGGTCTCTATCCCCGTTATTCTTGCAGTTCTACTCCTTTCAGGATGTACCGGTAAAAAGGAAATTAACGATTTAGCATTGGTAATGGCAGTTGCCATTGATAAAGTAGAGGAATCAAAAGAAGGTGATGGCAATAAATATGAGATTACGGTTGAGGTTGCCCGACCTGCAGATTCAAGGGGGCAAACTGGAGCGCCGGCAGGGAATACAGGCGATCCAATTTGGTCAGCATCAGCACAAGGGCAGACAATCTTTGATGCGATTCGACATATGGCCAGTATCTCCACGAGAAGGGTATTTTGGGCACATAATTTTATTATTGTTGTGAACGAAGATGTAGCTAGAGATGGAATTAAGGAAATCATCGATTTTTTTACAAGAAATCCAGAACTCAGGATGAGGACATGGATTGCCATAACACCTAATAAAGCCAAGGATATTGTTTCAACGATGACAGGGCTTGAGGTAATCCCTGGGGAAGCTCTTGACAAGCTTTATCGCTATACCGATATATCCGGTGCTGCTCCGAGAACGGAATTACTGGATGTCCAATCCGCCTACCTCAGCGAAACAACACAGCCAATCATCGCTCGGATGCGGTTAATTGAACGCGGTGTTTCAAATAAGAAACAAGGTCAAGCAGGCGCCATAAAGCAGGTGGAGTTAGAAGGGGCAGGTGTATTTAAAGGTGACAAGCTTGTTGGTGTTTTAGGTCGAAGGGAGTCTAAGGCCGCTGTATTATTTATTGAAAAAGTAAAATCGCAGACAGTTGTCCTTGCATGTCCGAAAAATCCGGAAGAATTGATTACGGCAGAAATTGTTCATGATAAATTCAATGTAACTCCATCCTATGTGAACGGTAAACCCGCTTTTACTGTGAATTTTAATGCATTTGTAAATATAGTTGAAGCAGGTTGCCCATTCTCGATTGCAAATGAGGCAGACGTAAAAACAATTGAGAAAGATATTGAGGGCGATATTAAAAGTGTTATCGAAGGACTAGTAACAAAAGCACAAAAGGAGTATAAATCAGATTTCCTGGAATTAGGGCAACGCTTTAATAATAAATTTCCTAGCGAGTGGAAGACCATTAAGAAAAACTGGGATTCAACTTTTTCTGATGTACCGATTACAGTTAATGTTGACGTAAAAGTGAAAGGCGGAGTTTTATTATATTCTCCAACCCGTTCCGGGAAATAATGAGGGATGAGCGATGAGAGTTCAAATAACGAATGGAATGTTAATGGGATTAATCATTAACATGGTGTATGCAAAATCAATTGGTCTTACCCAAGGGAGTATGGCCCGTGAAGTTGGCAGGGATATATGGCTTTCAACAGTTATTTCCAGTGTGGTTGCAGCAGGTTTGATTTTCTTCATTGTTATGGTTATGCGGCGGATGCCAAAGGGCGATTTGATAGACCAAGGTAAAAAACTAATAGGGGCTTGGTTTGAAAAATTACTAGGTCTAATCTTTTTTGTGTTTTTCCTCAGTTCAATGGGCCCCATCATGGCCACATTTGTCTATCACCTGAAGGATTATTTTTTACCGGATGCACATACAAGTGTATTTATTATCGTCGCTATAATTGTTGGGTGTTATGCAATTTATTTTGGCTTAGAGGTCATTTCCCGAATGGCACTGATCGGCGTGTTTTCAATATTATGCTTAAATATCTTATTGTTATTTGGTTCATTAGGAAAGTTTGACATACGTGAATTATTGCCGGTATTTGAATCAGGAGTTGTTCCTACAGCTTTTGCTGGCCGCCATTTGCTGGCTGATTGGACGCTAGTGTTTATGATGGTTGCCCTCATTTTACCAAATGTAAAAGAGGTTAGCGTGTGGAAACGGTCTAGCTTGGCAGGAGTTTTTTATGGAACGGGTTTTATTTTAATGTGGCCGATTGTAGAAGTAGGCGTTATGTCAGCAGCAGTAGCAGGAAAGTATGTTGTCTCGTGTATGCAGATGGCCAGAAGTGCACAAATTGGTTTGTATATACATCGATATGAGATGATTATGATTGCCTTTTTCTCTATTTCACTATTAACGCAAGTCATGATGAGCCTCTACTGTGGGTGTCTATCTTTACAAAAGGTATTTGGACTTAAAAATTATCGTCGTCTAATCGTTCCCGTTGGGATTTTGTTTGGAGGCTTTGGCTATTGGATTGTGTTTGACCATGCTCATGCCATGCATTTTATAGAAAACGAGTGGGTTGGTATTTCCTTATCTTTAGCAATTTGTGTTCCATTATTTATTTGGTTAATAGGTTTTGCCTTAAAGGATCGGTTGAAAAATAAAGAGGATTCCGAGCAGGAGCAGGTGTAATCACACTTGCTTCTTTTTCTTGTTAATCTTTTTTCATGAAATATCGGAATACAACATAAATTTACAGAAAGGGTAGAATGTTTTCCATTATGAAGGTGTATTTGATCATGAACATGCTTTATTAACATAAAGGGGAGATAAGGATGGCAAGAAATGATCATCAGGCATTACAATATGCGATTGATGAAATTACAGAGATTGCAAAAGGATTTGGTCTTGATTTTTATCCAATGCGCTATGAAATTTGTCCTGCTGAAATCATCTATACTTTCGGTTCATATGGGATGCCGACAAGGTTTTCTCATTGGAGCTTTGGAAAGCAGTTTCATAAAATGAAACTACATTATGATTTAGGCTTGAGTAAAATCTATGAACTTGTTATTAACTCTGATCCATGCTATGCCTTTTTATTAAATACAAATAGTTTAATTCAAAATAAATTGATTGTAGCACATGTATTAGCCCACTGTGATTTCTTTAAAAATAATGTCCGCTTTAGTAATACGAAGCGTGATATGGTCGAAAGTATGGCGGCAACGGCCGAGCGGATTAAAAAATATGAGCATGATTATGGAAAGCTTGAAGTTGAAAAGTTTTTGGATGCGGTATTAGCAATCCAAGAGCATATTGATCCATCCTTATTAAGGGCGAAACTTTCCTGGTCTATTGAGGATACACTGGTCGATGAGGTGGAAGAGGATTCTGTTGCTAAATCACCATACGATGATCTGTGGCGCTTGGATGAGCGTGATAATAAAAAGGATGCTCCAAAAAAGAAAGGAAAACGGTTTCCGCCACAGCCGGAAAAAGACCTACTACTATTTATAGAAGAATATAGCCGTGAGCTTGAGGAGTGGCAGCGTGATATATTGACAATGATGCGTGAGGAGATGTTATATTTCTGGCCGCAATTGGAAACGAAGATCATGAACGAAGGCTGGGCTTCGTACTGGCATGCGCGGATCATTCGCGAGCTGGAATTAACGTCCGATGAAGCGATTGAATTTGCGAAGCTGAATGCCGGTGTTGTTCAGCCATCACGGACATCGATTAATCCCTACTATCTAGGCTTGAAAATTTATGAGGATATTGAAGAGCGCTATAACAATCCAACTGAAGAAATGATAAAGCTAGGTGTGGAACCTGGATCAGGTCGTGAAAAAATATTTGAAGTGCGGGAAGTCGAGTCCGATATTTCTTTTATCCGAAACTATTTAACGAAAGAATTAGTGAACCGTGAAGATATGTATTTGTTCCAGAAACAGGGAAAGGATTATAAAATCGTAGATAAAGAATGGGAGAATGTTCGCGACCAGCTTGTAAATATGCGCGTAAACGGCGGGTTTCCTTATATAACAGTCAATAACGGTGATCATTTGAAAAATGGTGAGTTGTATTTGAAGCATTGGTATGAAGGCATCGAGCTCGATATTAAATATTTGGAAAAAGTTATGCCATATATTTATCAGCTATGGGGCCGTCCAGTTCATATGGAAACCGTGGTTGAGAGTAAGGGTGCATTATTTTCGTATGATGGGAAGGCCATGCATCGGAAGTATATATAGAGAATGTTGTTGGGAGCTGCTGAGGGATCGGCAGCTTTTTTGACTTTGTGAGCGTCTTGCGTGCCTGAAAGCGGTATGTAGGCAAGGAAAAGAGAACGCAAGATGGTCTCACATGCCCGGAATCGGTGTTGAGACAGGAAAGTGGTAACGCAAGACGGTCTCACGTGCCCAAAACTGTTGCCAAAGCTAGGAACTGGTAACGCAAGATGGTCTCGCGTGACCAAAACCGTTGTCGAAGCTAGGAACTGGTAACGCAAGATGGTCTCGCGTAATCGAAATCGCTGCCGAAACAAGAAACCGGGTACGCAAGATTATCTCACGTACTCGGAATCCCTGTTGAAGAAAGAAACTGTGCACGTGAAATTCCATCTTTGCAATTTCCCGCCAAGCTAGGCTACCCGCCGGCTACTTCTTCGGTATTTCACAGCCATTCTCGTCGCAACTAGGCCCGCCGTCACCGGCCCCCTCCACCTCAAACGGTCCATCCTGTGCCAAAACTTGCTGTAAAGCCTGCACAAACATTTCAGTTGGCTGTGCACCTGTAATTGTATATTTTCTATTGATGAGGAAGAAAGGAACACTCCGAATTCCAAGTGAAGCGGCTTCCTGTTCATCAGCACGAACATCTTCACTCATATCATCAGTAGCGAGCATTGCGGCCACCTCCTCGCGACTCAATCCAACTTCCTCTGCTAGCTCAACTAAAGTTTGGTGGTCTCCAATATGTTTTGATTCGGTAAAATAGGCACGCAAAATTCGCTCTGTCATTTCATTCATTAAGCCACGAGCTTTTGCATACAATGTGAGGCGGTGCGCATCAAATGTATTTGTTAAAATTAGCGTATCAAAATGATAGTCCAAACCAGCCTCAGCAGCCATCTGCACCATATTGCTGCAGTTTGCTTTTGCTTGTTCAATGGACATCCCATATTTTTCCGCCAACTTTTCGTACATATTCTTTTCTACATTACGCTCCATCGTTGGATCTAATTCAAAACAACGGTAAATTACCTGAACAGGTTGGTCAATTTTCTTAAGTGCATCCTCCAGATGCCTCTTGCCGATATAGCAAAATGGTCAAGCAAAATCAGTCCACATTTCAATTAACATGGAAAATACCTCCCTATGCTTTTTACCTAGTATATTATTATGACTTAACCCGGTCTATTTTATTGCTCACAGTTACAATAAATTGGAAAATAATGATACCATTCAATATAATGAAAGTTATCATTTTAAAATGAAGGTTGTGGTTGATCTTGTGTTTAATTTTATTCGGCTATCATGTCCATCCAAAATATAAGCTGATTGTTGCTGCCAACCGTGATGAATTTTATGGAAGGGAAACTGCACCTGCTTACTATTGGGACGACCATCCGGAAATTCTTGCCGGAAGGGATTTTAAAAAAATGGGCACGTGGATGGGTGTAACAAAAGGGGGCCTTTTTGCAGCCATCACCAATTTCCGTAACCCAAACGAGAACACGGAAGATAAACGTTCCCGCGGAGAGTTGGTATCAAATTTTTTAAAAAGTAATGTACCACCGGAAGAATATTTACAGACTTTGAAAGATACCTCTTCCATGTACCCTGGCTACAATCTATTAGTTGGCAGCCAAAATGAATTGATCTATTTTTCTAATGTCACAAAAACCCCCTTCAAGATAGAGAAAGGGGTTCATGGCGTCAGTAATCATTTGCTTAATACGAATTGGCCAAAGGTTCAAAAAGGAAAAGAAGACTTTGAAAAAATAATAAATGGAAGAGAAGAAAATATCATCGAACGGTTATTTACGTTGCTTCAAATTAGTGATCCTGCTCAGGATGAAGCCCTCCCTAATACTGGTGTATCGTTGGAGATGGAGCGTATGCTCTCACCAATTTTCATTAAAAGTGAAAACTACGGTACAAGAAGCTCTACAGTGCTATTAATGAACGAACAGAAAATTATCTTTAACGAGCGAGTGTATTACAAGTCGGACTATCATGATCAGCAATATGTAATTAATTTTTGAAAAAGCTTAAATTGGAACAAACAAACCGTCAACATGTTCCGAAGCCGGCTCCACATGGACATGAACATTGAATACATCATGCTCTTTTTTTAAGATATCTTCAACTTCTGTGGAAATATCATGGGCATTTTGAAGGGGAAGATCCGAGTTAACAAGGATTACGATGTCAACAACGGTATTATTCCCATAATTTCTTGCTCTAATCTCTTTTATATTTTTTACGCCTGAAACATGTAAAATTGTATCTTTATAATCTTCAATCAGCTTTTCATCAAAACCATCAGTCAAGCTATGGGATGTATCGATAAAAATATCCCAAGCTGTCTTACAAATAAGATAGCCAACAACAATGGCTGCAAGGGGATCAAGCCAGGCCAGATTGAATTGTGAGCCGATAATTCCAACCGCTGCTCCAATACTAACCCAGGCATCTGATAAATTATCCTTTGCAGCTGCCAAAACAGCTTGACTCTTTATTTTATTGGCTAATCTTTTGTTGTAGAGATAAACAAAGAACATGATGAAGGCACAAAAAATCCCAGTCCATGCTGAAATGAGGTCTGGAGCTTCTGATTTCCCATCAAATATCGATAAAACCGCTGCATATAGTACTTGAAGGCCTACGGACATCATAATAAACGAAGCTACCATTGAGGCTACTGTTTCAGATTTCCAATGACCATAAAGATGGTCCCTATCCGCAGGCTTTTGTGAAATTCGTAAGCCAATCAGTACGGCAATTGAGGAAATAATGTCCGTGCTGTTATTAAATCCATCAGCTTTTAAAGCTTCGGAATGGGTCATAAAGCCAATTAGCAATTTAAGCCCCGCTAAGATTATATACGCAATTATACTAATAATGGCACCACGTTCCCCAAGCTTTAAATCATTGTACCTTTGTTCTCTTTGTTGATCCATCTGTAATCCCCCAATAATTTTTGAATATAAATAGTACATTTTTTACGTGGGTAGGCTAGAAACAATCAGAAGGTTTGGATTATTTTGTCGAACTTAAAATAGACAAAATACTTTGATAGGTGTATTATATCTTTAAAAATTCAATATTATTTTGGTTAGGTGCAATTTAGTTTGCTTAAAAGGGAAGTTCGGTGAAAATCCGGCACGGTCCCGCCACTGTAAATGCTAAGAATCACAAGTAAAGCCACTGTAAAAAACGGGAAGGCTGTTGATTTATTTTAAGGCATGAGTCAGGAGACCTACCTAATCCAGAACACCCAAAAAACCCTACGAGGAATAGGGAGGTGCGAGTAAACGAATAAACATTATAATTTATTTTGTTACATAAAACCACCTCCCGCTTTTGGGGAAGGCGGTTTTTTTTATACTGATATGAATGAAAAATTTTGTCGGATATCAGTATAAGAAAGGACATCGACTTCCGCCATTGTGGGCGGCAAGTCGTGTCTTTCTAAATGGTCAAAAAGCAAAAGCTTTGCGACGAAGTCAACAGGGGAGAAACAGATAGGGGGAGATGAATTGAGGAAGTTTTTTAGAATGACTGTTTTAACAATTGTGATGTTTGCGCAATTGTTGGCTGGGGTTAATATGGGAGTTTCGGCTGAAACACCGGAGGATACAGTAAGTGATATATCTGCGTTATCGTTAATAAGTTCAGCAGAAAAAGTTGAGGTTGAGGATTCATCGTATGGTCCATATATTAATGTGATTAATGGATTAGAGTCAGCAGGTACATATTACTGGGCATTTTATGTTAACGATGAAGAGGCATCTGTGGGAGCGGGGGCTTATGAACCAAATGTTGGTGAAACCCTATCATTTAGATATAAATCGTGGGAAGATAATACCTTTACGACCGAAGAAACAATAAAAATTGTAGGGTTGGAGTCTGATTCTACAGCATTATCATTGCTTCAAAAAGAAGAAACAGTAGAAACTATGGACAGTGCTTGGGGTCCAATGATTACATCAATTAATGGACTTGCAGCAGCAGGTACATATTACTGGGCATTTTATGTTAACGGTGAGGAAGCATCAGTTGGAGCTGCATCCTATAAGCCTAAGGCGGGTGAAACACTAACCTTTAAATATAAGTCATATGCAGGGGAACCAGATGTTATATCGCCGGGTAGTAAAATTACAATTGCTGGATTACCTATAAGCGGAAATCCACCAGATGAAGGGACTACTCCTGAAAATTCATGTGAACAATTGTCAGAAGGTACTACGCTTGAAAAATCAGTTAAATGGATTCAATGTAATAATGAAATTCCAACTTTGGAAGAAGCATTAGCTTTAAGACAATTAGGTAATTCGATTCCTAAATCATATATTCAAGAAATTGAAAATAATCTTAAAACAAATAATGGTGATTTTACAAAGGTTACTGATTTAGAAAAAGCGGCGCTTGGTCTAATCATTATTGATAAAGATCCTACTAATTTTAATGGAATAAATTTAATAGAAAAAATATATAACCATGACAATTTGACCATGCAAGGGTTGAATGGAGTTATTTATGGTTTACTAGCAATTGATAGTAAGGGATTTGATGTTCCTAATTCCGCAAAATGGACAAGAGAAAAATTCATTCAATATATTTTAGATAATCAATTAAGCGATGGCGGCTGGTCACTCGACAATAAAACATCCGACGTTGATATGACAGCAATGGCATTAAGTAGTTTATCTAAATATCAGGATATCCCTGAGGTGAAAACAGCTATTGAAAAAGCAGTATTATGGTTGGAAAAGTCTCAACAACAAAGTGGCGCCTTTTTATCAATTAAAGGACAAGAAAATAGTCAGAGCACGGCACAGGTAATCATCGCTCTATCAACTTTAGGTATGAATCCTATCGATGAAGGATTTACAAAAGAAAAAAATGTTTATAGTTCCTTACTATCGTTTCAAAATAGTGATGGTGGCTTTTCTAATTTGAAAAGTGGAAACTCAGAGTTGGTATCTACGGGGCAAGCGTTACTTGCTCTAGTTTCATATGAGAGATTATTAACAGAAAAAAGTTCTGTTTACAATTTAACAAATTTGCCTACTTTAGTGGTAGATGAAACAAGTGGAAATAGCGGTACATCACCAACAACACCAGGTGAAACTAAAAAACAAACGATTACAATTTCCGTGAGAAGCCATGAATCTACTATTCTATCTAATAGAACGATAGAAGTAGATGGAAATGCAACTGCTCTTAGCGCACTTGTTGATGTCTTAGAGGAAAATGGTATTGCCTATGAGACTAGCGGTTACGGGTCAACTGCCTACGTGGCTGCGATTAATGGTTTAGCTGAATTTGACCATGGACCAACGAGTGGGTGGAAGTATTCTGTTAATGGGTATTTTCCTGGTAGTGGTGCAGGAACATACAAACTAAGTGATGGTGATCAATTAGAATGGGTTTATGAAGTAGAAGGTGTAGACCCTTCAGAGATGCCAAGTAGCCCCGTGAGTAATGTAGTATTAAATTCTTTTGATTCGACAAAACTCAATGTTGTTCTTAACAAAGAACAAAAAATGTCATCTATAGATGCTCAAAAATTAAAAGAAGCGCTGTCTAGTAACACAGTAAAACTTGAAAAAACTGCTGTTCCAACAGAGGAAACCGTGATTTCAGATTCAAAAGTAGACGAAGCTAAAATTGTTATACCAAAAGAAGCACTACAAGAGCAGAAAACAATTAAAATTGAGGAACTTGCAACTGAAGCTACTGGTGCTGACAAGCAATTAAAGTCTTCTGTTTACGAGTTTTCACCAAAAGGTACAAAATTTGAAAAGCCAGTCTATATTTCTATTAATGTACCAATTGAAAATGATGATTTAGATAATCTGGTTATGGCATGGCTTGACGAGGAAAAGAATCAATGGATTCAAATTCCAACTGTTATTGATGCAAAAACTGGTACAGTAACTGGTAAGGTAGATCACTTTACGAAGTTTGCGGTAATTAAAAAGTTAAATGAAAACAATAAACTTGATGTTGCAAATGAATTAAACAAAGTAACCCAATACCTTAAAACCGATCAAACTCAATCCGAATGGGAAGATTTTGGATTTGCTCGTCTCGGTCAAGCTGATACGCAGGCTGTTTTAGCGGGAATTAGCAAGAAGTTAAAAGAGACAGACGGATTTTTCCGCAAGATTACGGATTATGAACGCTATGCATTAACCGTTCAGGCACTTGGTGGTGACCCAACGAACATTGGTGGTTACGATTTAATGGAAAAGATTTATAATAATGAAAGAATGACAATGCAAGGAACAAACGGTTTGATTTTTGCACTGATTGCTTTAGATAGTGGCAATTATCAAGCTCCACAAAATGCGAAGTGGAATCGTGAGAAAATCTTAGCTGAAATTTTGGCAAATCAAAATGTAGATGGTGGATTTACACTCGTGAACGGTGAAGCTTCCGATGTTGACATGACATCAATGGCGATTAGTAGTTTGGTAAACTACAAGGAACAGCCACAAGTGAAAAGTGCGATTGATAAAGCCATTGCGTGGTTAAGCAAGGCACAACAAGCTAGCGGCGGCTTTATCGCTGATGGAAAAGAAAATAGTGAAAGTGCATCTCAAGTTATCATGGCTTTAACCGCTGCTGGTATTGATCCGCAAGGGGAATCCTTTACAAAAGCAAGTGGGAATGTTATTTCAAACCTTTTATCTTATCAAACAAAAGATGGCGGATTTGCTAATGTAAAAAATGATGCATCAAACCAAATTGCCTCCGAGCAAGCTTTATTGGCTTTGATTGCACTGGATCATTTTTACAATAACAAAAATTCTATCTATCAATTTACGAGCCAAGATAAGACGGTCGTAGTATCAAAAACTATTCCTGCCTTTGCAGATAGAAAAGAGATTTCTTCCTATGCTCTTCAATCAGTAAATGAGGCTTTTGATAAAGAGATTATGTATGGTGTGGGTCAAAATCCATTACGGTTTGCACCACAACAGTCTTTAACACGTGCGCAGTTCACAGCGATTTTAGTAAAACTGTTAGAGGGCGAAGAGTATGCACAAAACAATGTTATTTTTAATGATGTAAAGCCGGGGCAGTGGTATTACGGCGTTGTAATGAGAGCACAGCAGTTGGGAATTATTGGCGGCACATCAAAAACAACATTTAGTCCAAATAAGCCAATTACAAGAGAGCAAGTGGCGGTTATTCTTGCCAGAGCGTTTGATCTTGTATCAAAACAAGACGAATCCAAAACAACGATTTACAGTGATATTTCGAAATTAAGTCAATTTAATCAAGCAGCAATTCAAGCCCTGTATGATAAGAATCTGATGAAAGGGTATAAAGGTAATTTATTCAAGCCAAATGACCTTGTAACAAGAGAAATGGGTGCAGTGCTCGCAACCCGAATTGATGAAAAATTTTAAGCGGGCTATGAGCAGTCAAATAAAAACAACGGAGAACGATTTTAATCGTTCTCCTTAGTTGTTGATAAAGGAGGTTTTTTACTTTGAAAAATATGATGAAATTCTTTATTGTAGCCGTGATTTTGGCAACTTTACTTGCTGGTTGTGCTTCAAAAGAAGGGAACGAACAGAAAAATGATGCAGGGAAAAATACGCAGCAAGTTGTAAAGGATGAAAGCATTTCGAAGGATGATAAAGAGGAAAACGACCAACAGGCTAAGGAAGAAAATGAAAAATCAACACAGAATGTGACTGTAGTAGGTAAGGGCGAGGCCCCACAAGAACAAGTGGCAACTGAAAGTAATAAGCAACAGACTGATGTTGCAAAACAACAAGTTGTGGCTTCGAAAGCAAGCAAGGAAACCACAGTACCTAAAGCAAATCAGAGTACCACAAAAACAAGTGAAACTAAGATACAGACAAATAAGGGCGTTAGTCAATCACAAGTCCAAAAGAAAACTGCCTCTACCAATTCTTCTAATCAGGCTGCGGCTTCAAAAGCTGAGCAGAAAAAAACTAGTAATATTCAAGAACATGAAGCTACCATTTCCATAAAAGGTGATCAACAAACTGGAATTATTTTAAAAACAACAAAAGTGGAAATTCAAGCAGGCGATACAGTTTTAGATATACTTAAGAAAGTAACAAAACAAAATCGGATTCAAATGGAGTACCGAGGTAGCGGCGGCACTGCATATATTGAAGGAATCAATAATTTATATGAATTCGATAAGGGACCAAAAAGTGGCTGGATGTACAGCGTGAATGGTGCTTTTATGAGAAAGGGAGCAGGGCTCTCAGAGGTGAAGCCGGGTGACAAAATTGAGTGGGTTTACACGTTAGACCTTGGCAAAGACGTTGGGCAAAATGTCAGTGAATAAAATAGACGGCTTCAATGCTTTACATCCAGCAGTGTGCTTTCTATATTATCTTGGGGTGTTTTCTTTAAGCATGGTTTTTAACCATCCCTTTTTTCTATTAGCTGCTTTTGTTTCAGTATTACTTCTCAACTATTTTCACGATCGTGCCAAAGAAATGCGAAAAGGGATGGGCTTTTATATCTTTATCGCACTTGCCATCTTTATCATCAATCCGCTCTTCTCTCATCGAGGTTCGACTATCATTTTTTATTTATTTGACCAACCGATGACACTGGAAAGTATGATGTTTGGCTTTTTAATGATGCTGTCGATTATGACCATTCTAATAGCGTTTGTATCTTTTAATTTTATTATTTCCGAGGATAAATTCATTTATTTATTTTCCTCATTTGCTCCTAAAACGGCACTCTTGATTATGATGGCCTTTCGCTTTGTTCCGCTATTAAAAAGAAGATTAATAGAAATTACGAACGTTCAAAAAACAAGGGGAATCAGTATGATGAGCGGGACGGTTAAGCAAAGAGCCAAGGCTGGAATGAGCCTCATTCATATTTTAATGACATGGTCATTGGAGGAGGCTCTGCAAACAGCGGATTCAATGACAGCGCGTGGCTATGGATTAGGTAGTAGGAGTTCTTTTTTTACATACCGCTTTTATAAAGAAGATATTTTTTTCATGGCTTGGTTTAGCGTACTTTTCATTGCTTTGTTAGTGTTTGGTCTGTTGGGAATGGGGAAGCTTGAAATCTATCCCCATCTGGAATCTCTAAAACTTACGATTGGCGAAAGTAATCTATTCGGTCTTTTTTTGTTGTTTTTATTCACACCTCATTTTATTGAAGGGAGAGAATACTTTAGATGGCGCTTATTGAAATGAAAAACTTTTCCTTTACATATGCTGGTGAGGGCACTCCTTTGCTAAAGGATATATCCCTTACCATTGATGAGGGTGAAATGATTTTACTTTGTGGAGCAACAGGATGTGGAAAAACAACGCTCCTTAAGCAAATGAAGAAGGAGATTGCTCCGATTGGAACGAGGATGGGCCATGTGTTTTACAATCAAGTGGAGCTCGAGTTCGTTTCTTCCTATACTGCAGCAAAAGAAATTGGAATTGTTTTTCAAGACCCTGAAAATCAAATCGTCACAAATACGGTCTGGCATGAGTTAGCTTTTTCGTTAGAGAATTTTAGCTACCCTGCTAATGAAATTCGCAAAAAAGTTGCTGAAATGGCTTCTTTCTTTGGTATTGAGGAATGGTTGCATTTATCAATACATGAGCTTTCAGGTGGTCAAAAACAGCTGGTGAATTTGGCTTCCATTTTGCTTTTGCAGCCGCGATTGTTGCTATTGGACGAACCAACGGCCCAGCTTGATCCAATTGCTGCCCGAGAATTTTTACAAATGATCCACCGTATCAATCAAGAGTTTAATACAACGATTGTAATTATCGAGCACAGGTTAGAGGAAGTTTTTCCGATTGTTGACCGTGTTGTTTTACTAGAAAATGGCGAAATAAAGTTTAATGAAACGCCGCAAAAGGTGATTGGGAAAATTGACAAAAATGATGTCTATTTTCAGTATTTGCCGGAAATCACCAAGCTTTTTTTATTGATGAATAAGGGTGTTGATTGGTTAGAGTCGATTCCAGTTACAGTTAGGGAAGGTCGGAAATGTCTGAAAGGTGGGAGGGCGAAGCTAAGATCACGGGAGGGGCAGCAAGTTGAGAAGGAAGAGGACGTTGTAAAACAAACGCAGGCTGCTCGCTCCGTCCTCGAGTGCAAGGATGTATTCTTCCAATATGCACGGGGCGGCAAGATGGTGCTAGAGGGCGTCAGTTATTCAGTGCGTGAGGGTTTGTTTTCCGCCATTATTGGTGGTAATGGAGCCGGTAAGTCAACGTTACTAAAGGTGTTGGCAGGTTTGGAAAGTCCTAGGAGGGGCAAGGTTTTTCTACATGGGAAACCATTAATGAAAATAAAAGTGGAGGAACGCTACCAGGAAATTGGCTATTTATCGCAAAATCCACTAGCATTATTTACACAAGATACTGTAAGAGAAGAACTAAAGTTGGCAGTTGAGTTGGCTGGTTTGAAAGAGAATACTCTAGACATCGAGAAGCAAATTGAATTTTTTGCGTTGCAAAAAGTGCTGGATAAACATCCCTATGACTTAAGCGGTGGGGAGCGACAAAAGCTGGCTTTAGCGTGTATTCTTTTAAAACAACCAAAGTTGTTGTTGATAGATGAGCCGACAAAAGGACTTGACCCAAGCTTTAAACATGATGTTGGGGGATTATTAAAAGAGTTGCAGCTGGACGGTATGTCTATATTGATGGTTACTCACGATATTGAGTTTGCAGCACAATACGCGGATTACTGTTCACTTTTATTCGCAGGCGATATTGTTGCTGAAGGCACAGCAAAAGAGATGTTTAGTGATAATTATTTTTATACGACAGCTATCAATCGATTAGTGCGAAGTGATCTTCCCCGAGCGCTAACTTATGAGGATGTGTTACAAGTATGGGGCGGAGCAGGTTGTTATTAATACTTTCCATTTTATTGCTTGGCTTGCTGGTGTTTGGCACGGTTTTTCAGGGCGGAGATCATTATTTGCTTCTTAGTTTTGTAATGCTATTTGTAGCAATGTTTCCTTTTTTCGCCCGTTTTGAACGGAAGCAAATGGGTGCAAGGGGTATTGTGCTGATTGCGATTTTGGCTGCTTTTGCTGCTGTCAGTCGAGTGCCCTTCGCTGTACTGCCAAGTGTTCAGCCTACTACCTTCGTCGTGATTATGACGGCCATTGTTTTCGGAGCCGAATCGGGCTTTATGGTGGGAGCCATTGCAGCTTTAGTTTCAAACTTGTTTTTAGGGCAAGGACCTTGGACACCGTGGCAAATGTTTGCCTGGGGGATGGTTGGACTATCAGCAGGCCTTTTCAAAGATTGGTTATTGTCCAGGCCAAAATTATTTCTGCTGCCATTTGGATTTATATGGGGCTTTTTATTCGGATGGATCATGGATATGTGGTACATCATTGGTTTTATGGGAGATATAAGTTGGGGCAAGGTGCTCTCGGCGATTGCCTCCAGCTTATATTTTGACTTAGCCCACGCTTTATCGAATCTATTTTTCCTATCTATTTTTGCAACTAGGTGGAAAACAATTCTTGAGCGTTTTAAAGTTAAATATGGTCTGCTGAATGGGGTGGGGACACTAAGGGGGAAGTAGCCGTTATGGTAGTCCCTCCATTTTAGTGCCCAAAATGGTTGTCACGGAGGTAATCCGGTCACTACTCTGGCATAGTAGAGCCCGCAAAACGGGATACAAGTACAAAACGGGCACTAGGTTATTAATCTAGTGCCCGTAATAATAGTTGCAGGCAAAATCCGGTCACTAGGCCACCGTACTAGCGCACCGTTCTAGTGCCCGTTTTCCGCAACGCTTCAGGGATATACACACAGAACGGCTCGCTTTCTAGATAATCTCCAGTAACGGCATATGTTCTTGAACGAGAACCGCCGCATGTAAACCTAAATTCACAAACCCCGCATTTGCCTTTGTAAAGGTCCGGATTTCGCAATTCTTTTAAAACAGGAGATTCCCGGTATATATCTTTTAATGCTTTTTCACGTACATTGCCGACCTTAATTGGCAATAACCCGCTTGGCATGACGTCGCCTACATGGGAAACAAATATAAATCCGTTTCCGTCATTGACTCCTTTAGGTGCACGCTTTAAACCATCTACGAGTGATGCTGCATCGGTTGTTATGCTGTCTTCATAATGAATTTCGCCTTTTGCGATTTTATGTTCTTTTGTTTTTTGCTGGATGACAACGCGGCGATAATGCTGGGCTGCTGTTGTTTTGATATCATATGGTGCTGTTTTACTCAATTCATATAACCATAAAAATACTTTTTCATGTTCTAATGGTGTGAGGCAATCTTCTAATTGACCTCGACCAGTTGGAACAAGCAAGAAAATATACCACATAATTGCTTTTAAATCTTTGACAAGCTCGGCCATTTTTTCGAGATGATCATAGTTGTAGCGGGAAATAACGGTATTAATTTGCAATGGCATGTCTAATTCATTTAGGTACTTTATCTTTTCTAGTGTTAACTCAAAAGAACCGGGTGTTCCGCGGAAGTGATCGTGAATTTCCGGTGTAGGTCCATCAAGGCTGAAGCCCCAGCGTGAAAGTCCTACCGCTTTTGCTTTTTCCATCTTTTCTTTTGTAACATTGTCAGTAGCACTTGGGACCATGGAAACGCGCATCCCTTTTTTTACTGCGTAATCTGCAAGCTCAAATAAGTCTTCCCTCATCATGCAGTCCCCGCCTGTAAAGACAAGCATCGGATTATCCATTTCATAAATCTGGTCAATGAGTTTTATTCCTTCTTCGTGGTTTAACTCATTTGGATCGGGATTTGTTTGAGCATCAGCCCTGCAATGCACACATTTTAATTGGCAAGCCCTTGTAACCTCCCAAATCACAATAAACGGATTAACATTATAATCAATCATTTTTCCATGTGGATGTCCTTGTCTTTCCAATCTAATCACCTGTCCTGTTCAGTTCTGTTAAACAACAATACTTTCATTATAAAATTTTGTAATTCATTGTGATTGGTAGGTGTGTTACAAATTATTAACAATAACAAAAAAATGTATCGCAAAGATTGTCCATTTCCTAAAAAATTGTATTTTTTCCACTCATTTGATTATAAAATTTTGACAATTCCATATTATTATTTTACTTCCACGAAAAAAAAGCGTATAATTGTAATAGCCTGGTAATGGGGGGAGCAAATTGAAAACAGATGCTAGTCTAATAGAGTTATTTGAAGAATGGCTATTACATCAAGAGAAATCTCCTAATACGATTAACACCTATAAAAGTGCTATTCAAAAATTTAGTGATTGGTTAAAAGAAACAGATCGTAATTTACAAGAGCTTACTCATCGGGATATTCAAGATTACATGAATGAGCTCGAAGAAGAAGGGAAAAGTGCAGCAACAATTGATAAAGTGTATGCAACGATTCGTGTTTTTGCCCAGTTTTTGGATCACCCAGGTATTGTTGACAATATAAAACGTAAGGAAAAGGAAAAGAATATTTATCAAACTATTCCTGAGTTTTTACAAGAAGATGAAAAAAGCAAGCTATTAAAAGATGTTGAGAAAGATAAAGATGTTCGAAATACAGCGATTGTTTATATGCTTTTATATACAGGCATCAGGTTGTCTGAATTATGTAATTTAGATCGTAAGGACATTGAAATCAGCGGCCAAGTTGGAACGGTAACGGTTAATAATCCTCTGATTGAAAAGAAAAGAACAGTTCCAATACCTAAGGATGCACTTAGGATTTTGAAAGGTTATTTAGAAACATTACCGGAAAATTATCAAGGCCCATTATTTATTTCAAAACAAAATAACCGACTTACAACAAGATCTATTCAATATATGTTAGAAAAATATAATATTAGCCCACATAAATTACGTCATACTTTTTGCAAGGACTTAATTGAAAAAGGATTAGACATTGCGGTTGTGGCCCAGTTAGCGGGACATAATGATATTAATATAACAAAAAGGTATATTATAAAAGGTGCATAGGGTTGTTTTTTTACGACACACACGGCTGCTTTGTCTTGGGTTCAGTGAAAAAACATGAAGAAAAAAGATAGCATTCACCGTACTAGGTTGAGGCTGTCTTTTTTGCACTTTCTAATTGTAAACCTACTGTTAAAGGGCTATGATAATGATAATATAGATTGGATAACAACGGGGTGTAACAAATGGATATTCGCCATTTAGAGTATTTTTCCGAGATTGCTAAGCATCTGAGCTTTACTAAAGCTGCTTCAACGCTGCATGTATCACAGCCATCGCTAAGCAAAGCTATTCAACATTTAGAAGGGGAGTTAGGGGTACCATTATTTTATCGTTCTCCAAAACAACTGGAACTTACAGATGCCGGTAAGGCAGTGCTGATTAATACAAAAAATGTATTGGAGGCTTTTAATAATCTTACATCGGAATTGACTGATATTGCTGAATTAAAAAAAGGTGAAATTAGAATCGGCATTCCACCGATTATGGGAGCAGCTTTTTTCTCCACTTTAATTAGCCAATATAAAGAAATTTACCCTTTAGTGGAAATTCATTTAACAGAGGTTGGTTCAAAGGTAATTAAAGATGGGGTGGAAGATGGCTCACTGGACATTGGTTTAATTTGTAATGTACCGATTAGAAATGACAGTTTCGAGGTAATCAAACTATTAAAAGACCCACTGGTTGTTATTGTTCATAAGGATAATCCTTTAGCCGAAAATGGAATCATTGATTTTACGCTATTAGAAGAAGAGCCGTTTATATTATATCGAAAGGATTTTTCCTTGCACGACCGAATACTTGATGCCTGTGCAAAACATGATTTCACACCTAATATTGTCTGTGAAACATCACAAAAGGATTTTATTGTAGAAATGGTAGGAGCAAAATTAGGCATTGCACTATTGCCAAGTAAAATTTGTGAGAATTTGAATGGAAATATAGTGGTGCTTCCCTTTGAACAACCGGAGGTTAATTTAGAGTTAGGAATGATTTGGAAAAGGAATAAATATCAGTCCTTTGCTGTCCGTGAGTTTATCGAGATGGCAAAGAGTTATACGGACAGTCAAAAGTAAGACATGAGGTATTCAGAAGAATAGCCTCATGTCATTTTTTATTAATTGTTATTGATTTTGTACTGCAAACTTAGCTTTTGCTTCAGCGCGTCTTTGATGAAGAATTGGCTCCGTATAGCCACTTGGTTGGTCATAACCTTTAAAAATAAGGTCACATGCGGCTTGGAATCCAACTGAGCTATCATAATCTGGTGCCATTGGACGATAGGCAGCATCACCTGCGTTTTGATCGTCAACAACTTTGGCCATACGCTTTAATGTTTCTTCTACTTGTTCTTTTGTGCAAATGCCATGGTGCAACCAGTTTGCAATGTGTTGGCTTGAAATACGTAATGTTGCTCTGTCCTCCATTAGGCCGATATTGTTAATATCAGGTACTTTCGAACAACCAACACCTTGTTCTACCCAGCGTATAACATAGCCGAGAATTCCTTGGCAGTTGTTATCAAGCTCTTGTTGAATTTCTTCGGGCGACCAGCTTGGGTTTTTCTCAATTGGTAATTGTAAAATATCATCACGTAAATCAGAAATATTTTTTGCAATTTCATTTTGAATGTCGATGACATTAACTTGATGATAATGCAAAGCATGCAATGTTGCTGCAGTTGGTGAAGGTACCCAAGCAGTATTGCCGCCCGCTTTAAGATGGCCGATTTTTTGCTTTAACATTTCGGCCATTAAATCTGGCATTGCCCACATTCCTTTACCGATTTGAGCATGACCTTGAAGGCCACAAGTTAAACCAATATTCACGTTTGACTTTTCATAAGAGCCAAGCCATGTTGCTGATTTCATAGTACCTTTGCGAATCATTGGGCCTGCTTCCATTGACGTATGCATTTCGTCGCCTGTACGATCGAGGAAGCCAGTGTTAATGAATACAATCCGGTCTTTTACTTCATAAATACAATTTTTCAAGTTTAATGATGTACGGCGCTCTTCATCCATAACACCAATTTTAATCGTATTGCGTTCTAATTGAAGCATATCCTCTACACGGTCAAAAAGCTTGTTGGCAAATGCTGCTTCCTTTGGACCGTGCATCTTTGGCTTAACGATATAAATAGAGCCTTTTTGTGAATTTAGATGTTTAGAATTTCCAACTAATTCATGTGCAGAAATTAAACTGCTAATCGCTGCGTCTAAAATTCCTTCTGGAACTTCCTCGCCATTTTCATCCAAAACAGCATTACTTGTCATCAAATGTCCTACATTACGGCAGAACATCAATGATCTCCCAGATAGAGCAATTGTTTCTCCATTAAGTCCAGTATAAGTCCGGTCAGGATTCATGACTCGAGTCATTGTTTTATTGCCTTTTTCAAATGAAGCTGCCAAGTCCCCTTTAACAAGTCCCAACCAATTACGATAAACACCAACTTTGTCTTCTGCATCAACAGCAGCAATGGAATCTTCAAAGTCCATGATTGTTGTTGTTGCTGCCTCCATTAGAACATCTTTGACACCTGCTTTATCCGTTTTACCGATTGGGTGTGTTCGATCGATTTGAAGTTCAAAGTGTAGGCGATTATTTTTGAATAAAATAGCAGAAGGGTTTTCTGCTTCACCTTGATAGCCAATTACTTTTGATGAGTCTTGTAGTTTTGTAGATTCGCCGTCTGCAAGCAACACAAATAATTGGTTGTCTACAAGCTGGTAACCAGTAGCATCGGAATGTGATCCCTTTTGCAATGGAATCGTTTGATCAAGAAAATCTTTAGCAAATTTAATGACGAGTTCACCACGAACAGGGTTGTATGCTCCGCTCTTGCCAGCTCCATTTTCTTCACTAATTGCATCCGTACCATAAAGGGCATCGTAAAGACTTCCCCAACGTGCATTAGCAGCATTAATGGCATAGCGGGCATTATCTACTGGTACAACAAGCTGTGGACCACCTTGGATGGCAATTTCATCGTCAACATTCTTAGTAGCAATCTCGAAATCTTCTACATCCGGCTCAAGATAATTGATTTCCTGCAAAAATGATTTATAGCTTTCAAATTCGAAGGTTTCTTTATTTTTTAAATGCCATTCATTAATTCTTCTTTGCAATTTATCACGCTCGGCCAATAATGCTTTGTTTTCAGGTGTTAAATCTTTAATGAGCGATTCAAGTCCAGCCCAAAACTGTTCGCCAGTAATCCGAGCACCTGGAAGGGCTTCCTTGTTAATAAAATCTTGAAGGATTGAAGCTACCTGTAAATTACCGATTTTTACGTATTTAGTCATTTTGCATTTTCCTCCTTGAAATTTAAGATAGTTCTCTCCTGAACAATAAATGTAAATTTATAATATTCTCTCTATTTTTGCTATTTTCATTATATAAGTTAACTGCCTACTTTGAAAATATTTATTTTGAATAATGGATATGCAATAAGGTTATAAAAAGAAAAAGGCTATATAATTAAAGTTTTATTACAAAAATATTCATCTGCTAATTACAAAAAAAGGCTGCCCATAAGGACAGCCTTGTGTTTATATAAAAATTAAAGTTCACCTTGTATTTCTGGATTCTCGCGCTTGGACAACCAGTTCTTAATGTCTGTTAATATTGAAAATACTAATAAAATATTAATAACCCACACAGACAAGAATTGAAGGTTTGTTCCGAGTTTTAACGTACTGTCATCCTTCAATACCATTACAATAAAAGCCTCTACGAAAATTAATCCTAAACCAAGTAATAATGAAGTCCCAGCACGATACAAATTAAATTACTTCCTTTCATTTCTTTTTAATTAATTTTCTTAATATTGTAAGTTTATCATAAAATTGGCTATTTATAAATCTAAAAAACTTTTTTCTTTTGGACATAAAAAAATTACCCCTCCCGAATGAATAAGTGAAACAACAAAAAATAGGAGATGAACAACATGAAGAATTCAAAAAACTTATACAAGGTATTTTCAACAACAGTCGTAGCAACAATGTTAACAATGTCATTAGGAGCTGGATTTGGACATGCAGAAGAGAATGATCAAACTACTCCTCAAGTAACACAAGGAACTGTAACACAAGATAATACTACGGTAACAAACGACGCGTCTGTGACAGAAGGAACAACTAATAATGCTAACAACACAGGTGCAACTACAGGGGACAATGAAGCAGCTGTTTCTACTGAAAACCAAGAGGATGTTTCTTTACTACCAGGAGATTTATTCTATTTCTTTAAAACATTAACTGAAAAAATCAAATTAGCATTAACAAATAATGATATTGATAAAGCAAAACTTCTTGTCCAATACACGCAAGATCGTATAAATGAAGCGGAAGCCCTTTTTAATAAAGGGGATGAGGATAAGGCTAATGAAACATTGAAAAAAGCACTTGAACTACAAGATACTGCTCTAGATTACAGCAGCGAAGCGAATGCAGAGGATGTTTCTGATACGACATCTACAGACTCTACGAATAATGCAACAACACAAGATGAAACAGCAAACACTGATAGTAATACGTCAGCAACAGAAGAAGAGAGCAACAATAACCAAAGCGATGTCAAAGATGAACTTGAGAAGGCATTTGCAAATAATGTTCATGGGTTATTAATTGCTATCCAAAATGTAAAGAATCCAACAGCATTAAAAGCACTTACAAGAAATCTTGAAAAGCAAGCTAAAAAATATGAAAAGCGATATGGAAAAATTTTAGAGGCTGAAGAGCGCTATACAAAGGCCGTTTCTGAAGTTCAAGGCAAAGTTGAGTCAGGGGAGCTAACAACAGAGGAAGCAACTAAGAAAATCAACAAAGCCGCAAAAGAGCTTGCAAAAAAACAAACAGAGGTAAAAACTGAAGTACAAAAGGATACTGAAAAAGCAACAGCAAAGGATGAAGATGAGGCTAAAGTAGAAACAGCTGAAACTTCAGAGAAAGATGAAGTAGTTAAAGCGGAAGATCAAAACAAATATGATCGTGTAGATGAAGACAAAGATAACCAAGATGAAGATCAAAATGAAGATAAAGAATCTAAATTTGAGAAAAAGCAAGCTAAAGAAGAGCTAAAGCAAGAAATAAAAATAAAACATGAAGAGTTTAAAGCCGAGAAAGAAAAATTGAAGGAAGAAAGAAAACAACAACATCAAGAAGAAAAGCATGGTAAAGGCAATAAACAAGAAGAATAATCTTCTTTATAAGGCTTTGAAAACTCCAGTACCTAGGGATTTTCCGGGTGCTGGAGTTTTTTATAGCAAAAACAATTTGTCGTATGGTCATTGACCATCCCGACCGCCTGCATAAAAGAGTAGCATATGGTCGTTCCAACAAATTTAAAGCCTTTTTTCTTAAGATCTTTGCTCATAGCATCGCTTTCCTTTGTTGAAACAGGCACTTCATCTATCGATGACCAATGATTGATGATGGGTTTGCCGCCGACAAAGTGCCAAATGTATTTTTGAAAGCTCCCATAGTCCTTTTTAATCATAAGAAACGCTTCTGCATTTCCGATGGCAGCCTTTATTTTTAAGCGGTTTCGAACAATACCAGGGTTATTTAGTAATTCTTGCATTTTAGCATCATCATACTTTGCAATTTTAGCTGGATCAAAACCGTCAAAGGCATTTCGGTAGTTCTCACGTTTTTTCAAAATTGTATACCAGCTTAATCCTGCCTGCGCACCTTCAAGAATCAGCATTTCGAATAGTTTTTGATCGTCAAAGACGGGAACTCCCCATTCTTCATCATGATATTTTATATATAATGGGTCCTTCGTTACCCACTGGCACCTTTCCATGACAACACATATCTCCTTTTATCACACATATCTCCTTTTATCTTATAGAGCTTACTTTATTCCAAACTTTTGCTTTATTTTGTAGCTCTGAAAATTTTTGTTCCAATTCATCTGCAGGCAATGGTTTTTCAAAGTAAAAGCCTTGCACTTCATCGCAATTCGCTTTTTGAAGGAAATCTACTTGTTCCTCTTCTTCAACACCCTCAGCAATTACATCAAGATTCAGGTTGTACGCCATGCTTAGTATTGTAGAAACGATTGCGGCATTTTCATTATTTGTATTGATATCTTTAATAAAGGAGCGATCAATTTTTAAGCGGTCAATCGGCAGCATTCTTAAATAATTAAGCGAACTATAACCTGTACCAAAATCATCAACGCTAATTTGAATGCCTAACTGTTTTAAGTGATTGAGTGTTGAAATCGCTTGATTATAATCGACAGTCATACTTTCGGTTATTTCAAGTTCTAGCAAACTAGGCTCAATGCCAGTTTCAGTTATGATATTTTCAACCATTTTTACTAGGTTTGTTTGTAAAAATTGTTTTGTCGATAAGTTAACGGACACAACGATTGACTGTATTCCTTGCTGTTGCCATTTTACAACTTGTTCACAAGCCGTTCTCAGTACGAACTCACCGATAGGAATAATAAGTCCAGTTTCTTCGGCAATCGAAATAAATTTTCCGGGTGGAATAATTCCTCTTTCAGGGTGAATCCATCTTACAAGTGCTTCCAATCCACTTAATTGACCAGTTTGAATATTCACTTTAGGCTGATAGTAGACAGCAAACTCTTCTCGCTCCAACGCTTTTCTTAAATCATTTTCGAAAATAATTTGTTCATACGAAGCGTCTTTTTCAAGTGGGGAGTATATACTATAATTGTTTCTTCCCAATTCTTTTACCCTGTACATAGCTGTATCGGCATGTTTGATAAGAGTTTCCGCATCCTTGCCATCAGTAGGATATAGGGCAATTCCGATACTACAAGTTATATGAACTTCATAGCCTGAAATCGTGATTGGATGGTTGATTGCCTTTGTAATTTTTTCGGCAAGTTGGATGGCATCATTTCCGTCTTTGATTTTTGGCATTAGAATAATAAATTCATCACCGCCAATTCTACCAACAGTATGGTCAAGGTCCACACAACTATCAATCAGCTTAGCGATATGTTTTAGCAATAAATCACCAAAGTCATGGCCAAGTGAATCATTAATGATTTTAAATCGATCCAAATCTAAAAACATGACACCGAGCATATATGAATTTTCATGATTTCTTACCGAATTCAAGGCACGGTTTAAACTTGCTTTGAAATAGCGATAGTTTGGCAAATCTGTTAAATAATCATGGTAAGCTGATTCCCGCAATGACTCATAAGCGGAAACACGATCCAATGCAATGGCAATCTGATTAGCAAACACAGAAAGCGTGCCTTCCTCTTTACCATTGTCTTGAAAAAAGTTTTTTTGATAGCTGCCAAGATTTAAAGTGCCAATCACTGTTTCATTAATAATTAAGGGCAATGATATGGTTGACTGCATTCCTTGTCTTAGTGGAACTTGTTCACATTCAAATATATTTTCTGTAGTTAAATCATTTCGTATAAATGGTTTTTTCGTATGGGCAACAATTTGAAATGGTGTGTCTGTAAAAGGATGCTCACCAATTAAAATACTGTCATTATCCCTAATATTATATATATTGACGTTGTTCCTGTTATCATCGAATAACGAAATGGAAAGTCGGTCGGGATTTATAAATGCTCTAATTTCTTTTAAAATAATACTAATTACATCATGATGACTTAAATTTTGTTTTAATACCGATTGAGAGATATTGCCTAGAGTTTTTAATTGCTTTATCTTTTCAGACAGTCTTGTCGTTGCTCGTAAAACTTCCTTTTTTAAGTTTTCCTCATTTTTCTCAATGGTTGATGCCATTTGATTAAAAACTGTTGATAACGCCTTGACTTCATTTGTGCCTTCTTCTTTAACTTTTATATGGCGCTTTCCTTCACTCATTGCCTTCGCAGCATTCATTAATTCTTTCAGTGGCAATGTTAATTTCTTACTTACGATAACTGAAATAACCATTGAGCATAGCGACACTAATAGCATGACAAGCAACGTATACGTATATAGGTTAATTAACTTAGATTGCAAAGAATCCTCTTTAAGGGCAATCTCGATTTCTCCTAAATTAGAGTTGAAATACACTAAAGGAACCTTTTCAATAAATAATTCTTTGTTTGTGTAAGTTTCCCCTTTTTGATTAACGACTTTCCCGTATTGGTCCCTAACAATAACGTATTGAATGTTTGGTTGATCCAGTAATGAATAGGCAAGAGGAGAGATACTGCTGTAATCTTCATTTAGCATAGAAAGTGATATGGCAGAACGCAAAGTAGTAGCTGCTGTACGTCCTTCACTTCTTAGCCCATCTTCCAAGTTGTTTGCTTCATGATAGAGGTAAATCGAGCCAAGAGCAATAATACAAATGAGAATAAGCGTATTCATTGTTAGCCATATCCGAAATGTGATGCTATTTCTCTTTGCTAACATTTCCTATTTCCCCCAATTTTTGCAACCATTCTTTATAATATTTCTTTTGTTGTTCGCGGCCATACTTATCTGTTAATTCCTCCCATTTCACAGCGGTACTTTCTAGTGCTTCTTCAGGGGTTACCTTTCCAATCATCGCAAGGTATAAATAATGATCTAGAGCTTGCATATAATCCCAACCGCCTGGAATCATTAAATCAACGTTAGGGTTTTTTAAGCTCTCCTTTACCGTATCAAGGAAGTTTTGATTAATGGCTTCGTTAGGAAAAGGACCTTTGCCATTTGCTTTTAAATGTGCTAAACGAAATGGATCATTAATGGTTTCAAATGAACCGATTGCATCCTTGCTCACTTCATAAGAAGTAATATGTTGGATGACCTGCCAGGCTTTGTCGGGATTCTTAGAGTCCTTTGAAATGGCAAGTACTCTCCCTATCCATGTGCCTCCGCGCAGTGACTCTGGTGTTTCGCCAGGGACTAGGGACCAACCGACCTTGCCGGCAACCTTTGAATCCCAAGTATCGTTTTCATCAAATGAAAATCTTGCAGTATCACTGAATTGAACAACCATTGCAACATTTCCCTGTAAAAATGCATTATTTAAATCAACCCAGTCATACATTGATTGCGGCGGTGTCGCCCCACTATTTTCTATGGCCAGCTGCTCTTTAATGGCCCGGACGCCTTCTTTAGATGTAATAAGTGGGTGCATATTTTCATCGAAGTATTTGCCGCCCATTGATATAAATCGTTCCGCAAACCAAATATACCGCTTTGAATCAGCGTTTAAAGTAGCTGTCCCGTATACATCAATTTTGCCATCACCATCAAGATCGCGGGTTAGGAACTTGGCAATTTGCGCGTATTCCTTCCATGTTTTAGGAGGGGTTAGGTCAACTCCATATTGTTTTTTATATTGATTGTTATATCTCTTAAATAAGTCTTTACGATAGAAAAGTAGGTGGGTATCGCCATCATAAACCATTCCATAATCATGCCCACCGTAGTTCATATAGAGCTTTCGATAGGCAGGAATGATATCTTTAGCAAAGCCAGGGTTCTTAGCAATATATGAATCTAGTGGCAAGAGCATATCCCTTTCTATATATAAAGGAATCTTTGCTGGGAAGATAACATAAATATCATACTTATCCTTTGATGCGAAAAGATAGTCTTCCAATCGGTCTGTTATTCTTTGTGGGTAATTGTATACGAGTTTCACACCGTATTTCTTTTCAATTTCTTTTTCTTCCATACGAAATAAAGTGATTGCTTCTGGTGATTCAGCAATTACGTGAATGGGTGTTAATTCTATATTCTTTTTTGCGTCGTTTTTATTATCATGATTAGTGCATCCAATAAGTGATAATAGTAAGGAGGTTGCTATAAGTGAATTCTTCATATAAGAATGTTTTTTCATAAGTTCACCCACTTTATGTCAAGTTCACCACTATTATACCTTATATTCCCTAACAATAATTTACAAAAATCGCAAAAAAACGAAATAGAGTGACAACTATTTCGCTTTTTTCATAAATTGTTCATTTTTTAATAGATTCGGCAGATAGTCAACTTCGAATAGGTCGTCGGGATAGCTAATTCCATAGCTTTGATTGTCTTCATATAATACAGTTTGAACGAGTTCATTTAATGCTTCAATATAATATTCTCGTAAAAATTCGTAGCTAAATGGTTCTTTGGGTATAAAGTTTTCCTTACAAACAATTGGATTGCAATAATTTAAATAGGTTCTGCATGGAATCGGTCGAATTTCATAAGCCATGCATTCGTTTGTTTCTGTATTGAGCATTGGGCAGGGAAGTCCGTTTGAAATGTATTGGTGTTTAAAATCAGATACTTCCTCAAAATTTATCGAGCATAGTCTATTTATGGAATCGCTATATTGATTAAAATAATTTTCTAGATGGTTTTCAATTTTTATCCTTCGCTCGGTCGGCATACTTTTAATGACCCCGACCATAAGCTTAGCCTCTAATTTTGTGATAATAATCGGGAAGTAACAGCAATGAGCACAGCCTTTTTCACATGTGGGGTTGATGTTCACTTTGCCTTCAATTTTATGAATTTCTGTGTCGACCACTTTCAACAATTCTTTAAACGAATGGAGGATGAATGGATATCCTCCTAAAATCTCAGCTTCAAATAGCTGGTCGATTTTATCGAAAAAAGCGTCTTCACTAGGAATATGCTTTTCATTAATTTCACTGCAAGTTTTTAGCATGGCATCAAAGCTTAAATATTTTTCCAATTTCTTCACTCCTTTAAAAACTAGCATTAACAGAAATGCAGTCTTATAATAGTTTTATTATTTTCTATTTCTGAAGTGAAGTCGAGGTATATTTTATGGAAGAAGAACAAAAACAAAAAGTGATTGGTGCCTGGAATGGGGCATTTGCCTATTTAATTTGGGGAGTATTGCCATTATATTGGAAAGCATTAGACGGAATCCTTGCTGAAGAGATATTAGCCCATCGAATTTTGTGGTCGTTTGTGTTAATGATTGTTGTCTTAGTTTGCCTCAAAAAGTGGGGCTCCTTTTTGAAGGATTTAAAAATCATTATCACAAACAAGAGGTTGTTGCTATCGGTGATTCTTTCCGGAATTCTAATCAGCGGCAATTGGCTTATCTATATTTGGGCAGTCAATCATAACCATGTTTTGGAAACAAGCTTAGGATATTATATAAATCCATTAATAAGTGTTTTGTTAGGAATTATGGTTCTTAAAGAGCGACTCAGCGTTTTGCAAGTGGGTTCATTTATACTTGCTGCAAGCGGAGTAGTAGTGCTGACACTTCAATATGGGAAATTCCCATGGGTATCGTTATCTTTAGCACTAAGCTTCGGCTTATATGGACTTGTTAAAAAGAAGGTAAATTTAAGCTCGACAACAGGGCTTACTGTCGAAACGATGGTGGTTACACCGCTTGCTGTCCTCTATTTAATTAGTCTATTTATTGGAGGAAAGGCCCATTTTGCTCATATTTCAGTTTTAACAGATTTATTGCTAATCGGAACTGGGGTCGTTACAGCTATACCGCTATTATTGTTCGCTGAATCCGCAAAAAGAGTTCCATTAACGATGCTTGGATTTCTCCAGTACATTTCACCAACGATCACCTTAATTTTAGGGGTATTTGTGTTTCATGAGCAGTTTACGAAAACACATTTCATTGCATTTTCCTGCATTTGGCTTGCATTAGTGATCTATTCTTTATCAAATATGAAACGAATTAGAATATTCCACCCAAAGGCGCGTAAACATAAGACGAGTGCTTAAGGAGTAGGAGGGATTAAGATTTTTTTCAAAAACAGATTTGGAATGGTGCGGTCGGGCTGGCTTATTTTATTTGCTTGTATCATCTTTATCATCCTGCAAATTCTGTTCTCATTGCCGGGTATTTATTTATATAGAGGCCATGTAATGAATCAAGGACATTACAATTACCCTTGGATCGAGCTTTTAATGAATGGCGGCGGTGTAGTAGGATGTTTGATTGGAAGTTTGTTAGTATGGAAGTTAATAAATAGACGGCAAATTGTTGACCTTGGATTTCAATTCAATCGGTTGCATATGAAGAATTTCGTCTTTGGTTTATTTTTAGGCGGAGTTTCTATGTCCATCATTTTTGCAATATTAGTTTTTGCAGGATTTGTTCAATTAAATAGTAGCCTATTAGTGCCAAAATTCTCGGTCTATTCTTTCATCTTCTTGATTTTGTTTATATTGGTTGGCTTTTCCGAGGAAATATTTTTTCGCGGGTATATCATGAAAACGATGGAAGACCGTCAAAATTCGAAGTGGTTAATTTATTTAATATCAGCACTGATTTTTTCTTTGTTCCACGGGATGAATCCAAATGTTTCAATATTTGGATTGTTAAATATTGGACTTGTGGGCTTGTTTTTTTCCTATATGTATGATGTCACAAAAAGCCTATGGATGCCGATTGGTTATCATATTACGTGGAACTACTTTCAAGGAAATGTATTTGGATTTCCGGTCAGCGGAACAGACCCGCATGGTATGTATACAATTACATTGCAGAGCACTAAAGAGTTTATTACAGGTGGAAGCTTCGGCCCTGAAGGAGGCTTATTAGCAACTATTGTTATTGTTTTAGGAGTCATTGTGACTAAACTCTATATGAAAAATAACAACAAATTGAATTGAATTTTGGCCAGGGTTTTCTTTTTTTAAATTTAGAATTTTCTAAATATTAAAGACGAACCCTGGCACTATATTTTATTAGCGCCTTGACAATGAAGTAGCAAGTTCTTTTTCATGCTTTTTCTCTAATTTTAATTCAATGCGGTCTAATTCTTTTTCATCACGCATTAGTTCCTTGCGATTTTCCTTTACTAATTCCGAGAAAGATAAAATTCTTTTTTTCATGGCTATAATCCTCCAATGGTTTATTACTTTTCGCTATTTTTCAGCATGTCTCTATTATATGTTCGTCCTCTTTCGACAATATATGATATAAATCACATTTTCAACTATTTATTCTATAAGTTCACAATATGTTAACAATTTTCTGAATAATGTCCAAAATAATTTATAATGCTTGTGTATGGCTAGTTTGTGTGATAAATTATTTTTGAAGGAAATGACTAAAATACTAAAATGGTCAATTGGTGGTGAACTTATGGACAAAAAGGAAAAAATTAGACAGGCGGCAAGACAGTCTTTTGCCATGTTTGGCTTCAAAGGGACAACCGTTGATCATATAGCGAAAATTGCCGGTGTTGGAAAAGGGACAATCTATACCTATTTTGAGAATAAAGAAGTGATTTTACACGATATTATTCATCATTTAATCCAAGAAATGAAGGATATCGCTGAAAAATCAATTGATCCAAAAAGAACAACATTTGAGAATCTGCATGAAGTGCTTTATGGGATACTGCTTTATCGAAATGAACATGAATTAATGATTAAATTATCCCAAGAAGTAAAGGAGTATGGGACCGAGGCAGCTAAGGATGCACTTATGCAAATTGAAAACGAATTGGTCTTTTATACTCAACAAATTATTAAACAAGCCATTTCTAATCAGAAGTTTAAGGAATGCAATCCAGAGGTAACAGCGTTTGTCATGTATAAAATGTATGTTTCCCTTGTTGTTGAGTGGGGGCAAAGGCATGAAATGCTCAGCAATGAAGAAGTTTTTGAATTGTTTAAGCTTTATTTAATGGAAGGATTAATGATTCGAAAGAAGGAAGATTAAGATGAAAAATGTGCGGTTTATTGTATTTTTTGTCATGCTCATTGTTATCGTTGGTGGGGGTGCACTTCTTTATTCTAGTCCCGCATCAAGTGGAAATACCTCTTCAAATAAACCAACCGCCTATATTGAGGCTACAAATCTTAATGCAAGCTTCAAAATTCCCGGAAGAATCAGTGAGATTTTTGTTGATGAAGGGGAGCATGTAAAAAAAGGGCAGGTATTAGCACGTTTGGAAAGTAAAGAGCTGGAAGACAAAGTTGCACAGGCTGAAGCAGCCCTTCTTTTGGCTAATGGTAAAATAACAGAGGCAAGTAGTGCTAAAAGGATTGCATCTGCAAAGGAACAGCAAGGAAACGAAGCTGTAACAATCACCGAAAAATCGATTGAAAGCCAAATTGAGCAAGCAGTGGCCGCTGTCGAAGCTGCGGTGTCAAATGAAAAAGCTATTCTAGCTAAAGTCAATGCAGCGAAACAATTGTTCGACATTGCCACTACAAACTATAATCGCGTTACTACATTACATAAAGAAGGTGCTGCTGCACAAATTCAAGTTGATGAGGCTAAGTCAAAATTGGAGCAAGCAAAGGCAGAATATCTCGCAGCGAAAGAGCAAGAAAAGGCTGCAACAGCTCAAGTTTCGCAGGCTAAAGCCGTTTTAAACAATGCCAATGCTAATCGTGGTAAAGTTGATGTCAGCAGGAAGGATGTAGAAGTTGCAAATGCAACTGTGTCGCAGGCTGAAGGGGCTATTCAGTCTGCAAAAGGTGGAAAAAGCCAAGCGGAAGCAGCCTTGGCTGAAGCTAAAACTTATTTAGGCTATACGGAATTAATTGCCCCAAGAGACGGCGTTATTGTGACGAAATCAGCTGAAATCGGAGAGTTGGTCAACTCAGGATTTCCTATTTTTTCAATTGAAACAGATGTCATGAAAACGGCTCAATTTTATCTTAAGGAAACGGAAATTGTTGATTTAAATAGGGGAGACGATGTTAGGGTAGAACTATTAGCAACGAAACAAAAATTGCCGGGCAGAATTAAAATGATTTCACCAGCTGGTGATTTTGCAGTTAAAAAAGCCACACAAAATATCGGAGAAACAGATATTCGCTCTTTTCTTGTTAAAGTTGAATTGCCTAATCTTCCATTAGCTGTTCAAACTGGCATGACGGTCAAATGGCTGGGTGAGGGTGAGTCCAAATGAAAATCGGACAAATCATAAATGAAGAGTGGCTTACTATTTTTAAAGATAGGCGTTTGTTTGCGGTGTTGTTTATCATTCCGATTATGTATACGGCAATGTTTGGCTATCTATATTCAAATCATCGCGTAAAAGAAATAGATACCGTTTTATTAGATGAAGACCAAAGTCAGTTAAGCCGTCAAATCATCAAAGCCTTCGATGAAACAGAAACATTTAATATTGATTACCAGGTCGGAACGGAGGCTGAAATTCAGCCGTTGATTGAGTCTGGGAGAGCAAAGGTCGCTATCGTCATTCCAGATGATATGTATAAAAAAGTATTGCGCGGTGAAGAGGCACCTATTATGACGCTGATTGACGGTAGTAATATGCTTATTTCCAATGCTGCAACAAAAGCAGCAAACGAAGTTATTACCAGCTTTAGCTTCGGGGCATCAGCGAAAAGGCTTGCCCAGAATGAGTTGAATCCCGAACAAATACAGCTGACATTCCAAGCGATGCCCTTTCGGTCAAGAATAATGTACAACGGCACCTTTAATTATGGCGATTTTCTTGTCTACGGTTTAATCGGAACGGCATTGCAGCAGGTTTTATTATTAGGTTTATCATTAACAATTACGCGTGATAAAGAAAAAGGCGAATGGTCGAGATTCCAGGAATGGAGAGAATTTCCATGGAAGATTGCCTATGCCAAAACGGCGCCATACTTTTTAATTGGCATTTTTAATACAGTTACAACATTTTTAGTAGCAATCTATGGCTTTGGTTTGCCGATGCGTGGCAGTATAATCCCTATAGCTTTCTTATCAGTAACATTTACTTTCGCATTATTAGGGATTGGTTACCTTGCGAGTTTATTTTCAGCAAATCAAGTCGGGGCTACGCAAATTACCATGTTAATCGCTGTTCCATCATTTTTATTATCCGGCTTTACGTGGCCGTTTGAAGCGATGCCGACATTTTTAAATATCGTTGGTCACCTATTGCCGTTGACATACTTTCTCGATGGGGTACGATATGTTTTTGTTAAAGGTGTTGGCTTTGATTTAATTTGGCGGGATTGTATTGTTCTGTTATTGATGGGGCTTGTCACATTTTTTGTAGCCATCCTTGCATCCAGCCAAAAAAAATATTGGGAAAAAGAAAATAGCAGTGAATCACACATAATCCATGAACATAAAAGCATAAATGTGAACTAATGGAACAAAGGCTGACAAAGTTGTCAGCTTTTTTTATCTGTAATGGGTGGGAGTAATCGGGATGGTTTAGGTAGACATAAAAAGGAAATAATGATGGGGTAGATTGTGAAGGAGGTTATCGATATGAAATTTCGTATTGAAAAAGATACATTAGGTGAAGTAGAGGTTGCACTTGATAAGCTCTGGGGCGCGCAAACAGAGCGAAGCAGAAGGAACTTTCCAATCGGTCAAGAGAAAATGCCCCTCGAAGTCGTTAGAGCTTTTGCTATTTTAAAAAGAAGTGCAGCGATTGTGAATCATGGGTTTGGAAAGCTAGAAAAGGAAAAAATGGAGGTGATTATTGAATCCGCTGATGAAATTATTGCTGGACAATTGGATGAACATTTTCCGCTTGTTGTTTGGCAAACTGGTAGTGGGACACAATCCAATATGAATGTTAATGAGGTCATCGCACACGTAGGCAATGAAAAATTGGCATCGAAAAAGTCCGAATTGAAGCTTCATCCCAACGATGATGTCAATAAATCACAAAGTTCGAATGATACTTTTCCAACTGCGATGCATGTTTCAGCAGTGTTAATGGTAGAAAGCCGACTATTGCCGGCAATTAAAAAACTGAAGGAAACATTGCGAAATAAAAGCGAGCAATTTGAAGGAATTATCAAAATTGGGCGGACACATCTCCAAGATGCAACACCGTTAACGTTGGGACAGGAAGTATCCGGTTGGATGCGCATGTTAGAGAAAACTGAAAGTATGCTTGAAAATAGCCTGAATTTTGTAAGAGAGTTGGCAATTGGTGGTACCGCAGTTGGTACAGGAATCAATGCACATCCGCAGTTCGGCGAGAAGGTAGCAGCAGAAATCTCTGCCTACACAGGAAGTAAATTTATTTCCGCACCCAATAAGTTTCATGCTTTGACAAGTCACGATGAAATCGTTCATGTGCATGGAGCATTAAAGGCGTTAGCAGCTGATTTAATGAAAATTGCCAATGATGTACGCTGGCTTGCAAGTGGACCAAGATGTGGAATTGGTGAATTAACGATCCCTGCCAATGAACCGGGAAGTTCCATTATGCCTGGTAAGGTGAATCCTACTCAAAGTGAGGCTATGACTATGCTTGCCTGCCAAGTCATGGGGAACGATGCTACCATCGGGTTTGCAGCGAGTCAAGGGAATTTTGAATTGAATGTTTTCAAACCAGTTATTATTTATAACTTTCTACAATCAGTTAGGCTTTTGGCTGATGGCATTGAGTCTTTCCATGACCGTTGTGTTGTCGGCCTCGAAGCGAATAGAGATGTCATTGAGCATTATTTGCATGATTCCTTAATGCTTGTAACTGCCTTGAATCCATATATTGGTTATGAAAAGGCGGCTGAAATAGCGAAAAAGGCTTTTAAAGAAAATACAACATTGAAAAATGCTGCTGTACAATTAGGCTACCTTACAGAAGAGCAATTTGTACAATATGTGAATCCATTGGATATGATTCATCCGCGGGAGTAAATAAAAAGCCCCAAGCAAAATGCTTGGGGCTTCAGCCATTTATATTAAATTATATGTTAATTAAAATTGGCCATGTGTTCCAGCCATTTGTTGTTGAGCCATTGATACTAGACGCTTCGTAATCTCTCCACCAACTGATCCGTTTGCACGAGAAGTTGTGTCTGCGCCAAGGTTAACACCGAATTCTTGAGCGATTTCAATTTTCATTTGATCTAGAGCTTGTGCAACTCCAGGTACTAATAATTGGTTACTGTTGTTGTTATTTGCCATAATCATTCACTCCTTAAGAATTTTCTGTGTTGTAATGGTAGGGTTAGTTGGATTTTAACCAACAGTGTGTATTTACTGCCATGTGGCTAACCCTGTGATAAGAAGTTTGAAGCTTTTGTGTTTGGTGCTTCGTTGTATTCTTAAGTTATCCAATTATCTTCGATTTATTATTGGTAAGTTTTGGAATATTCCGTTTTATCTTTTGAAAAACACCTTTTGAAAAGGTTGTACACGTATTTTATGTGATTGACAAAAAAATATTCTATTCATTACATACTAATTATTGCTATAGGTTACATGTTGTAGAAGTTTCATTACATACACATACTTTAAAAAGGAGAATTATCTTTTAAAGGAGTAGCTTATCATGTATATATGTCCTTTATGTAATCAACTTCATGAAAAAATAAACAAATGTCCAAATTGCCAAAATGAAATGGAAGATCAGGGAAGACTTATGGATTTTTTTGATGATTATAGTGCTTATTTAGATATTGAGGGTATGAAGCTTTTTGATGGCTATCAAAATGACTGTGTCCATCACGAATGTCCACACGTTTTTTCCTGTAGAAGCTGTACAATCGAAATCGTTGATTTGATTCAAGAGATAGAATTTTAATTCGTATTTTTTGTATATGAATACAAGTATTTATTTCCTAAATTAAAAAGATAATATATAATAAACGTACGATATGGGGTAATTTCTATTTTTTTGTTAGAAGGATGGTGGGCACTTTGGAATATCCTCAAGATATGAAAAACCGTTTGAAACGGGTTGAAGGACAAGTTCGTGGAATCCTTCGTATGATGGAAGAAGATAAGGAATGTAAGGATGTTATTACTCAGTTATCTGCAGTCCGTTCTGCAGTCGACCGGACGATTGGGTATGTGGTTGCAAAAAATTTAGAACATTGTATCCGTGTTCAAGCGGAAAAAGGAGAAAGCGCGGAAGATGTTATCAATGAAGCAGTACAAATGATTGTAAAAAGCAGATAGAAAAGCAAAAGCCCTCAGCTAGTATGGCTGAGGGCTTTTACCTGACATCTTTAGAAGCTATTCTACTTTATGCGGTGGTTCTTCTTCAACCAAGTTTCTATCTTCATCTATTGGTTTTTGGTTCCCCCTGTGTATTACTGTTCCCCGAGCCATACCTTCGTTTATCATACGGTCGACATCCATAAAGTAGCGATCGCGTCCTTCATATTGGGAGTCCTTTTCTTCAATTTCTTGAAAGTTTTTATCATTGTCTAGTGAACTCATACCTATTACCATACCTCCTTTTTCCTTTAATTTGTGCATAACCTCTTCATCTATGCATGTTGTTCATATTCAAGGAAAATTTCAACTAAATGATTTAGGCCCTTTTCATAAATATCGGGTTCATCAAATTTCATCGGTTTTGAATTGATATCGAAAATGTAAAATTCCCCATCAACTGTTTTTCCTACATCCATTGAAAATTCTTTTATAGCCCCAACCCCAAACGCTTTTTGCAATGCAGCTCCAGAGTGTGCTATAAGTTCATGAATTTGCTCAATGTCTTTTTGGTCGGTAAATTCTGCTGCATTCATAATATTACCGCCTTTTAATACATGGGTTGTAATGCCATTCGTTTTACTTTGTCTGATGCCGATTCCGGAAACAATCCATTTTTTATTAACTTGATGGGCCAATACCCGGTAGTCATAGCTGCGCTCGTCATGGGTCATAATTTCCGTTTTTTGCTGCATAATATATTCCTTAGTAAGCAATAAAGGATTCACTTTCTTCTCCCATATATTTTGAAAAAACGATGTCCCATACATTCCATTATGACCTTTAATATGGTAGGTATCGTCCTCATGCTTTGAAAGTACAAAGATTCCATTCCCTTTGCTGCCGCCATTTGGTTTTAAGTAAAGGGAAAGATGATTATTTAAATGCTCTTCAAGCTGTTCTCTCGATTGGATTAATTGGGTAAAAGGCAGGTGCCTCCGTAGTTTTGAGTCCTTTGATAGAGCCTTATATATATCCCATTTTTTAAAAAAGCCCGTATTAAACATCGGAATGCGATGCTGTTTACACCATTTTGAAAAATTCTCAAATTCCTCTGTTTTTTCATCCTTTCGGTACGGAATGCGATTGTAAATGACAGCAGGGATGCCTTCGTAATCAGTATACATCCATTTCTTTTTTTGTTTATTAAAAATATAGCCGCCTTTTATTTGATTTTCTTTAAAGGCATCCAAGGTAAAGACAAGTGCTGTCCCCTTTTTTTCTGCCAATTTTAATGAAAGATCACGGAACAGTTTAAAGTTTCCGGTCAATGTCGCATGTTTTCCGGTTGTTGTCAAAATGCCAACAATCACTTGGTTGTTGCGAAGCCTTCTATTTTTTATCATTGAAAAGCACCTCAGGTTCAAAAATGGCCTTTTTTGTAAGATAGACCGCAAAAGACATTGGCAATGATCGTGATAATTGGTCATATTCTTTTAATTTAGGATGTTTGAAAATGGAACGGCCTGGTTTTGAATTTGCTTCAAACAGCCAGATTTGCCCATTTTTATCGACTCCTAAATCGAAGCCAATCTCACCAAGTGTCCCTGCTATCTCTTTTTCCAAAATTTCGCTCATAGTTAGTACGGCCTGCTCTAATTTTTCAGCTGCATTATCAGGAATGGGGACTAACTTTTTTATTTCATCGATTGTTTTTACACTTCCGCCGCTGCCTAAATGAGTGGTTACACTGCCAACCCCGGCAATTTTAGCGGCAATGGCACTCATTTTCCAAGTGCCGGCCTCGTCTTTATTCGTATGAATCCGGAAATCAAATGGCTTATCATCCACTCGAATAAGGGCGATTCCTTGTTGGACAATATAGCCTTCAAGGATTTCTTTGTTAAATTGATTCCGTAACAGCGATTCCAACGACTTATATTTTCGTAAATAATTTTGATCCTCTTTCCGAAAACGGCAGTATAGCCCTTCTTCATCGGTTGCTTTGATAATTTGGTGAATGCCTAACCCTAAACTTCCGTTGATTGGCTTAATATAGATACTCTGATATTGGTCAAGAAAATCACGAATGGATTCCATCGTCGGATTGACGACTGTTACTGGCAAATAAGGTGTGATTTCAGGATGGCTGCTGAAAATTTGATGGATTTCCCACTTATTAAAAAATCCCGGATTAAACCATGGAATTAAATATTCAGTTTGTAATTTATTTTTTATGGTTTTTAATATATTGTGATTTTCTGTTTTTCGATTTGGCAGGCGATCATAAACTACATTTGGAAAAGGGACCTCCATTTGCTTCCATCCGTCTGTCCCATGGAAAAAACCTTTCATTCTTCCTGTTTCCCAATCGATATGGTTAGCTCCAAAAACGAACGTAAAGGCGCCGACTTTCTTTTCAGTTGAAAGTA
Source organism: Schinkia acidoalkalinis (assembly GCF_054301215.1). The sequence goes on along the minus strand of NZ_CP182573.1, from coordinate 1,169,032 downwards.
ATTTAGCGAAAAATAAAGATCTGTCACCAACCGGGCGGAGTGTCGTACCAGTAAATCCAGCTGTAAAGATGCCGATTAAGGGACCAATATGAAGGACGCCCTCGTGTGCAATGACATGAATCTTGCTTTCGTATGGAATGTAGAGTTCCTCCCAAAGCGGCTCAGCAATAAAAATGGATTGAAAATCCTTGGAGCGCTTAATTTCACAAGCACAAATCTTGGTACCAAATGAAATGGATTTAAAATTTTGATATTGAGAATATAAAGGATCCGGCAACCATATATGATTTGAAGTTTCAGAATTCTTTTTTACAGTAAATAATGTCATTTAAATCAGCTCCTTCCTTTGAAGTGCGAGATGTCTGCAATATTCTAAAGGGGCACGATATAAAGCATTTTCAACGCCAGGATTCGTTTGTAAAATAGTTTTGTGCCCTGGCTTCGAATTTGTATCGAGGATCCAGATGGATCCATCTTTAGCAAATCCGATATCAATACCAAGTTCAAATAAAGGGCCAAAGTTTTGTTCGAGTACTTGAGGAAGTTGGGTCAGAATTGTATGCAGATCATCAAGCAGCAATTCGCGTTGGGTAGGATTTACAGATTTTAGCCATTCCTCGAAGTCTAAAGCCTCACCACCGCCATGCAGATTTGAAATGAAATGCCCGTTTTGTCCTTTACGAATACCTCGCCCGAGTTCATGCCACCTGTTATCTTTACTTTTTTGCATTAAAATGCGAATATCGAATGGCCTTGTGTCCTCATCCATGAGCGGAAAATATTCCTGAATTAAATAAGGATGGGCTCTTAATAGCTGCTTAAGCCATCCCTCAAGTCGTTCCTTCTTTGAAAATATTTTTTGAATCAAATTTTTATGACGATGGGTTTGTAATTCTATCTGCTTGCCTTTCACCATCAGCAGGATGATTCCTCTCCCTTGTGAGCCATTTTCCGGTTTTAGTAAAATCTTTTTTTGTTTATTTAATGCTTTGAAAATATCCTCGGGATTTTCTGCTTTGGTCGTTTCAGGGATGTAATATTTAAGTAAAGGATGGGAGGATAGTGCATTGTGAATTTTCCATTTATTAGGCAAACCATGGCCGATAAAAATTTTATCTCTTCTATTTTTCAACCAATTGACAATGGGTGCATATTTTTTTAAATCAGCTTCGGAGGAATAAAAACAGCGATCATATATATAAGTTGGGATTGAAAAAGTGGCATCGTTCCAATCATTTAGTGCTGGATTAAACTTTTTGCCATGAACATGTTCTGTTATTGGATCGATGTCGCCTGGCGAAAAACAAAAAACTTCGATGGCAAGTGCGGTCGCTCTTTTCGCAATTTCAGAGAAAAAAGTGAGCTCTGTTTTTTTGTTTAATGTTAAAAATCCAAAGGATAGCATATAAATTCCCCCTTATTTTTTCCATCCGGAAAGATGAAAACAGTAATTCAATAATGCTTTGGCAGAAGGTCTAATTTTCGTGGCAAAGCCATCAGGGTCCTGATTTTTTGAAGGCTTCGTATTGATTTCAATGATCCATGGCTTCCCCTCTTTATCAAGGGCAAGGTCAATTCCCAGCTCGCCGTATATGCCATCAGCATGGTGATCGGTGATTGAGGCACTTTCAATGGCAATTTCTTTTAATAATTGCTCAATTTGGCTAATTGTTTTTCTGTCAAAATGAAGGTGTAGAACTTTTGCAATTTTAAAGATTTCTCCCCCTCTAGCAATATTGGAAACAAACTCATTTTTTGAGGAAACCCTTGCAACAATTGATGTAACACCCCACGTTGTTTCACTTTTGCGGTGACAAAGCAAACGAAAATCAAGTGGTCGTTCTTCGTCGTGCAGTAAAAGCCGCAAGCCTTGCTGGATAATATAACGTTGTTTTTGTAAGCGGGGTTTGATAGCTTCGTATAAATCTTGGATGGATGGGTATTCCTTTTCAATATCACTTGAAAATGTTGAGTAGTCTAAAAGATAAGAATCATCATGTACTTCAACCTTAAATATATTTCTCCCAAGACTGCCATGGACTGGCTTTATAAATAAAAGATTATGTTTTTCTACCATTTCCTCGATTGTTTTCTTTCCGTTTAAAAGCCTTGTTTCCGGTAAATATGGCAACAGATGTTCATAACCAGAAAGGACCTCATATACATTCCACTTATTTAAAAAGCGTTCGTTAAAATAAGGGATGTTGGCATTGGCTAGTTTCTGAAAAAACAGTTGTGCTTTTTCAGAGCGTTCCTTTATTCTAGAATGTATTCGATTATGGACAACATGAGGGCAAGGTAATTTTGCCTTTATCCAGTTTTTATTGGTTGAAGAATAGAGAAATCCCTCTACGTAATCGGTTTGTAAATTTTCAAAGTGAAATACATAAACAAATATATGCTGTTCAAATCCATATTGCTGCAATTCTTCTAGAAAGGTATGAATGGTGCCAAATTGGTTATTATGAATGTGGTCTGTTACAATACCGAAAAAAGGTCCGAGTTCCCATAGATTTTCAATAGAATCGATATTTACATGAATATTAATGGGCTCCCTTGGCAAATAAAGATTGTCAAGAATAGAAGGTGGACAATACATAACGGAATTTTCTTTTGTGGAAGTAACCCGTACAACACAATTTACTAAATGGTTTCCTGTTTTTAATGTTATTGTTTGACCATTCATGGTATTTGTTTGCTTCTGTAATTCAGTACTAATTATAATAGTAGAGGAAGTTTCTGCTTCTTTTTGTTCTGTAGGGAGAAGTTGAACTTTTAACATATTTTTCATAAAGGAACCCTCACATTGCCCATGGGCATAAGCTGATATGAGTATCATATGAGAATGAGCTTTTTTTTGTGAGGGATTCGAATTTAGGTGCCTTGCTCGGTGGTCTGATTGGAATTGTGCAAGGAGTGATCGTTTACTTTGTGGGTTAGTTCTATATTTGTTATTATGGTTAGAGGTATCAAATTTAGGCTGGTTTGAATAGTGTATGTAATGAACAGGAGGGAATACGTATGGCAAATGTCTATGATGTAGCATACAATTTGGAAAAAGCAATTAGAGAAAGTGATGATTTTAAAAGGTTAAAACAGCTATATGATCTTGTAAATAATGATGCAGCATCCAAGCGTTTATTTGACAACTTTCGCGAAACCCAATTCCAATTACAGCAAAAACAAATGATGGGTGAAGACATTTCCGAGGAAGATGTAAGGAAGGCCGAACAACAATTTGCAATCATTCAACAACATGAAGCAATTGCACAATTAATGCAAGCGGAGGAACGCATGAGCATGATTATTGGTGAGTTAACAAGGGTCGTCATGAAACCTTTAGAGGAGCTTTACGGCATGCCTGAAGGACTAAGTTAATATGATTTTAAAAGGCTGACACAAACTGTCAGCCTTTTTAGTTCTAACGAATTTTTTTTATTCATAGGTTTAACATAAAGCATCCATAAGACTACATAGGCAAAAAGTGATGCCTGATGCCTTTAGACAAAGGGGGAAGCTATTATGATGTATCGATTACTCGCAATAAATATTGATGGAACATTACTAAAGTCTAATGGGAAACTATCTCGTGAAACAAAGCAGGCCATTGATTATGTCCAAGATAAAGGTGTATATGTTACGTTAGTGACTAGTCGAAATTTCCCTTCAGCGAAAAAGATTGCAAAAGCATTAAATTTGGAAAGCCATTTAATTACACATAGCGGGGCTTTCATCGCCAGCGACATTGAAGAGCCATTATTCGAAGGCAGACTTTCCGAAGAAAAAACATTTAATATTGTTCAAGTTTTAGAAAACTATAAATGCTCAATCAGATTATTACATGAACGCTATTCAATTGGAAATCGAATTAAGCAAAAAGGAAATTTAATGGGGAAGGTTATTGCGAGCTCCAATGATCCATTATTTTACCCACTGCAATTTGTACAAAGCTTAAGCGATCAGCTCGTGGATTTTCCGCTTGCTGCTCCTAAAATAGAAGTTTATTTTTCTAATAAGGAAGAAATGCTCGAGGTTAAAGATATCATCAAACATTCATTCCCAGAGGTAAATGTGGTTGTTACACATGATGTTATGTTTGAGATATTGCCTGGGGTGGCTTCAAAGGAGCAGGGTGTCAAACTACTCGGCGAACACTTAGGCATCCCGATGGAAAAGACAGTAGTTATCGCCGATTCAATTAGTGATATTCAAATGCTAAAAGAAGCAGGTCTTGGTGTTGCAATGTGGAATTCACCGTTTGAGGTGAAAAAAGCAGCGGACTGGGTAACAAGATCTAATAATCATGATGGTGTGGCCTTCATGATTAGAGAGCATTTTCGAAAGCAGCAAAGAATTGAATTTTTGGAGCGAATTACAAAATCATAGATAATGGGAAGGAAGCAAGGGGTGACCTATTGCTTCCTTATTTTGTTGTGAAAAAATTGATATATTATATTCCATCAGCCGATTATTGTGCCCGGGTTTGATTGGACACAGCCAGAAAATTTATAATAAAAGCAATCTAAGTCTCTAAGCGGACAAACACGAAAATAGTCTCACTTCCCCGAAATACCCAGATGTTTTTTCGTGTCCGCTTAGAGACTTGCTATTTTCAAACAATTTGCAGTGTCCAATCACTTTAGGAAACAATAATCGGCTGATGGAATACCTTTACCCTTATTTAAATGCGTATGCTTCCAAACCATTTGACCATCTCCTTATTGTTTCGTAAACTTGAAACAGTGTGAACATGGACAACTATAGAGTAGGTGAATAAAATTGATCATACAAATCACAGGTGTAGACGATAAAACGGAGCATAATCTACAACTGATTGCAAACTTATTTTATGAAGAATGTACCGTAACCGTTAACGCAGTAGACAACCCAGATTTAATGGTGAATTTCGAGGAAAACGAATTAGATAAAATCGTTGTAAAGGCAAACTTGTTAGAAACAAAAACAAACAAACATTATCAGACACAACATGAAAAAATCTGCCAGTTCCCAAAAGGAACGAAAGAATGGGACAAGGATGTACGGCATGCGATTGTATATGCTTTTTTAACTGTTCTGCAAGAATTAACGGGCATCATCCAAAAATGGGGGACCCTAACAGGCATTCGTCCAACAAAATTGCTTCATAACCAATTGAACAAGGGTGAATCAAAGGAAAAAGCACAAGACTACCTAAAAGAGAACTACATGATTCATCAAGATAAAATCGAGTTGATGCAAACGATTGTTGATAAGCAGTTAGGGGCCATACCTGACCTTTTTTCACTTGAAAATGAAGTGAGTATTTATATTGGCATACCCTTCTGTCCAACGAAATGTGCCTATTGTACATTTCCGGCCTATGCCATTAACGGTAGACAAGGCTCTGTCGACTCTTTTTTAGGAGGGCTTCATTATGAAATCCGTGAAGTTGGCAAGTGGCTAAAAGAGAATGGCATCAATGTAACAACAATCTATTTTGGTGGGGGAACTCCAACAAGCATCAGCGCTGATGAAATGGATTTACTTTATGAACAGCTATATGAGTCCATTCCAAATATAGATCAAGTTCGTGAAGTGACGGTAGAAGCGGGACGACCCGATACGATTACCGTTGAAAAATTAAACATCCTCAAAAAGTGGAATATTGACCGGATTAGTATTAATCCGCAATCGTATATTCAGGAAACATTAAAAGCGATTGGCAGACATCATACGGTGGAAGAAACGATTGAAAAATTTAAGTTGGCTCGGGAAATGGGCATGACGAACATTAATATGGACCTCATTATTGGCCTTCCAGGTGAAGGGCTACAGGAATTTGAGTATACATTAAGTGAGTCAGCAAAACTAATGCCGGAATCCATCACTATTCATACACTATCATTTAAGCGGGCATCTGAAATGACGCAGCATAAAGATAAATATAAAGTCGCAAGCCGTGAGGAAGTTCAAAAAATGATGGACAAAGCCGCAGGCTGGACGAAAGCACATGGGTACACACCTTATTACTTATACCGCCAAAAAAATATTTTAGGAAACTTGGAAAATGTCGGTTACTCTTTGCCTGGACAAGAGAGTTTATATAACATTTTAATTATGGAGGAGCAACAAACGATTATCGGGCTTGGATGTGGGGCCGCTAGTAAATTAGTGGATCCAAATACAAAAAAGATAGCAAGATTTGCAAATCCAAAAGATCCTAAAACATATAATGAAAAGTACGAATATTACACAAAAGAAAAAATAAATTTATTAGCTAAAATTTTTCATCGTTAACATTATTGTGGGAAGAGATGCAGTATTGCAAAAATGTGAAATTTTCAAGATTTTCTTGAAAATGAACAGGAATTTTCTTTTTTTTAGGGAATAGAAACAAGTGGTAAATTTTTTACTGCTAATAAATCATTAAAACTTTAATGAAGGAGTGTTCCTAATGTCCCAAACTGTTGTGTTAAATGTCGAAGGGAGCATTGCGACGCTGCAATTGAATCGACCCCAAAGTATGAATGCGATGAATGTAGACATGATTAATGAACTTCTTGAAAAATTGAAGGAAGTGGCTATTAGTGATGCCAGTATCCTAATCATAACTGGAAACGGGAATGCCTTTTCAGCAGGTGGAGACATTAAGACAATGCTTCAAGATGCGGATGAAGAAGAATTCGAACGTGTGATGAATACGGTTAATGAAATGATTATGACTCTGTATGCACTTCCTAAATTGGTTATTAGTGCTATTAATGGCCCTGCAGCTGCCCTAGGTCTAAGCTTTGCTTTAGCAGCTGACCATGTAATCGCTGATAGAAATGCAAAAGTAGCGATGAATTTTATTAATATCGGCTTAATTCCTGATGGTGGTGGGCATTTCTTCTTAAAACAACGGCTGGGAGATGTAAAAGCATTACAGGTCATTTGGAATGGGAAAGTATACAGTCCATCTGAGGCACTGGAAATGGGCTTAGTAGATGAAGTTAGTGAAACAACAGCCATGGAAGCCGCCTATAAAAAGGCGTATAAATGGCTTCAGAAGCCAATTGAAGCGATGATTAAATCGAAAAAAATCATCTCTGACAGCAGCCGCCATAATTTATTAGAAATTTTACGCATGGAAAAGATTGGCCAAATTAAGATGCGTGAAACTGTTGATCATAAGGAAGGAATGAATGCCTTTCTTGAAAAAAGAACACCGGTATTTTCAGGAAAATAAGGGGCAAGGGAAACCTTGCCTCTCTTTTTATTCTTTTTTAAATTGCTGGTTCGTATTGGATTGAAAGGCATGCTCCGTAAGTTCCTTTTGTTGGCCAGGATTCATTTTCCCCCTCACACTTGCTGCCGCAACACCCCTTTTACTTGGATTTGCTTTAAACTTTGCCATAAACTCACCTCCACATGCTTATTTTTTCCTAAAAACCAATAAATATGAGTTTTGCGAATATTTGTTCGCCGTGCTACAATAGGGATATACCATTTAGGAAAGATGTGGTTCAATTGGATACAATTAAATTTATTCATACAGCGGATTTGCATTTGGACAGCCCCTTTAAGGGATTGTATCATTTACCTACCCCTATTTTTGAAAAATTGAAGGAGAGTACGTTTGCCTCTTTTAATCAAATCATGGAGTTGGCTCTAGAGGAACTTGTTGATTTTGTACTCATTGCTGGTGATTTATTCGATGGAGACGCGCGTAGTTTAAAAGCACAAATTGCATTAAGAAAAGGCTTTGAAAGGCTGGATCAAGCGGGCATAAGCGTTTATGTGATTCACGGCAATCATGATCATTTGGGAGGGAATTGGGCGCAGTTAAAATGGCCGGAAAATGTCCACTTTTTTTCCAAAGATGTTGAGGCACTTACCTACCGCAAAAATGGAAAGACACTCGCCTATATATATGGTTTTAGCTATGGAAAGCGCGCCGTTACAGATAATATGGTTAAATATTATGATAAAAAGGAAGGGGCCTTATTTCATATTGGTATGCTCCATGGGAATTTAGAAGGAAAAGAGGACCATGACCCCTATGCACCTTTTACGGTCAATCAATTACTTGAAAAAGGCCTCGATTATTGGGCCTTAGGCCATATTCATAAACGGCAAATTCTTCATGAAGATCCACATATTGTTTACCCTGGAAATATCCAAGGGAGACACCGGAAAGAAGCTGGTGAAAAAGGCTGCTATGTCGTTGAATTATCTAAGCTAGAAACAAAGTGCCGTTTTGTACCTTGTGCAGCGATTGTCTGGGAGACGGGGATCATCCCAATTGATTCACTGGCAACAGTGGATGAACTGATTAGTACGATAAAAAAGAGCAAAGAATCCTTTCGAATGCATCATAAGGGGACGGTTTTGGCCATTGATTTCGTTGGAAACGGCCCTCTTCACGAAGAGCTAAATGATCGTCAGTTTATCAATGAATTCTGTGACATTCTTAATGATGGCGAGGAATTTGAAGAAAACTTTGTTTGGATTGCGGAGTGCTTCAATCATACGTCTAGACCTTATCATCGCAATGTATTAAAAAATGAATCTCATTTTATCGGTGATTTACTTCGACAAATTGATGGATATAATGATGCGGATTTTGAAGAGTCCTTACAGCTGTTGCTAACAAATCGCAAGGCCAATCAATTTTTACAAAATAAGCATACAAACAAAGAGGAAATACTCGAAAAGGCTGAAAGATTGCTAGTAGAGGAATTACTAAGGGGGTGATAAAGGCGTGAAAATAACATCAGTCCATATTTACGGCTTTGGCCAATTTGAAGACAAGCTTATTGAACTAAAAACCGGAAATTCTGTTCATCTGTTTTATGGGCGGAATGAAGCGGGAAAATCTACGATCATGGCTTTTATCCATATGATTCTTTTTGGTTTTCCAACAAGAAATCAAACTGAAAACCGTTATGAGCCAAAAACTGGTGCAAAATATGGCGGCAAAGTAACGATTGAAACTGAAGAAAAGATAATCATGATTGAGCGGGTTAAAGGGCGATCGACAGGTGAGCTTGTTATATTTCGCGAGGATGGCACCGTTTGTGGTGAGGAGGAGCTACGGACTTTATTTAAAGGGCTTGACCGCGCGCTTTATCAGTCCATTTTTTCATTTGGTTTTAAAGGGCTGCAAGCAATTGAAAATATAAGCTCGACAGAACTTAGCCATTATTTATTTACGGCAGGGGCGACAGGCGGACAGGCACTGTTTGAACTTGAGAAAAAAATAACGAAAAAATTAGATGAGCTCTATAAACCTTCGGGACGAAAGCCGGTACTTAATGAAAAGTTAATGGAATTAGAGTACCTTCGAAATGAGTTAAAGAAATGGGAAGATAAAATAAATGTTTATAACAAGTATGTCGAGGAACAAGAGCAATTAAAAATGAGTTTGCTTGAAAAGGAGGCAACAATAGCAAATCTCCAAACTTTGAATAAGGAATATGAAAAAAAGCTAATGTTAGAGCCTCATATCACTGAACGCAAAAAATGGCAAATTCAACTAAGCGGGATTTATGATTTTGAGCCATTCCCCGTAAATGGTCTTGAACGCCTCGGGCAACTGCAGACAGAAGTTCGGCCATTAAAAGGGTTGGAAAGCTCTCTTCTTCGTAAAATAGACGACCTACAAAAAGAAATAGATGCCTGCTTTTTCGAAGAAAAGTATATTGCTCAAGAAGCAAAAGTACGGTCGCTTAAAGAGAGGCAAAAAGTATATGAAATGCTGGCAATAGAAAAGGAAAAAATAAATTTATCCTTAAGGTATGAACAGGAAGAAATCAGTACTCTCTTTGAAAAGCTGGGTAAAGCCTATAGTGAGGACTTGTTAAATAGAATAGATACAAGCCTTGCCGTAAAAGAACAGCTAAAAAACTTAACAACACAAGAGGGTCGCTTAAAGGATCAGCAAAAGTTCTTGGATGATCAATTTAATAAAGCAAAGGCTGACCTTGAGTTGACTGAGGTAAGTCTACAATCTACACGGAAGCAAAAACAAAAAAAGGACTTCCCGTTATCAATGATTCTTCTTTCCATTGCGATTACCGCATTTGGTGTCACGCTGTGGTTCATAAGTGAAAGTGCATACCCACTCATCATAATGGCTGTTCTCTTAATCGGCATGTTTTTACATAAGTTCACAGCTGGAAATGTTAAAAGCGAGCAATTTGCTAAAAACGGGATCATCTTAAATCAGAAAGAAAGGCATTTTGAAGATGTAGTAAAGCAATATGAAAGTTGGGAACAGGAATACCGTAAAGTTGAGCAAAGCCTTTCTATTTTTTGTACAAGATATAAGCTGCCTGAAGGTATGCCAGTAACATTGTTAACCGATGCCTTTGAATGGATTGAAGAACTTAAAAAACGGATTCGTACAAAAAAGCACTTGTTAACAGAACTAGACCGGATTGAAAATGAATTAGCAATGTTCACCGCTGATGTTGAGAAAATAATTCATGTATTTAACATGGGGATAGAGCCTTCACTAGTGGTGTTAAATCAAATGATTAATGTTGTAGAAGGTGAGAAGGAAAAACAGCTTAGGGCTCAAAAGCTTTTAGAAAAGCTTAAAGAATACTATGATGAAAAGACGTTGGTTGAACAGCAAATTATTGAACATGAAGCAGAAATTAAAAATCTTTTTTCTAGCGCTGGTGTCGATGATGAAGATGCCTTTAGAAAAAAAGGCATTGCCAATGATGAATATAAAGCCATAAAGGCGAAGCTTCAATCGCTTGATAGCTATCTTCAGTCAGTCTTAAAGGCCGGCGAAGAACATTATATTATTGAAATGGAAGCAGAAAACATACATTATGAACAAGAGGTAGGCCGAATAAATCAAGAGTTAGCTGAAAGCAGCAAAGTGATGAAACAATTGCAAATCAGACTTGCTGATCTGACTGTTGAGATTAAAAGTTTGGAAGAGGGAACAACCTATTCAGAACTTGTACATCGGTATGAAGCATTGAAGGATGAATTTCAACGAGAAGCGGGCGAATGGGCTGTATATAAAGTTGCAAAGGACCTGATTGATCGAACAAAAGGATATTATCGTAAAGTGCGATTACCCCATGTAATACAAAGCGCACAAGACTATTTTTCATTTTTAACATTTGGAAAATATCCGTCCATCTTTGCACCAACGGAAGACAGTGGATTTATCGTAGAGCGTCAGGATGGACTAAGGTTTGCACCAAATGAATTAAGCCAGGCTACAACAGAGCAGCTTTATTTATCCCTTCGCTTAAGCCTGGCAAGAAATTTTCATTCTATTACCCCATTACCGATTATAATAGATGATAGTTTTGTTAATTTTGATTTGGAAAGAACGAAACGGGCGCTTAAGCTTATTCAAGAAATAGGGAAGGAACACCAAGTTCTCTTTTTTACGTGTCATCAGCATCTTACGGAACTTTTTGACGAAGCCGAGATCATCAATTTATAAAGGAAGCAGCATACGCTGCTTCCTATTTTACATCCTCTGTATTCTCATAGCGGCTGTCGAGAAAATCAACAAAATGAATGAGATAGCCCTCAATTGTTTGTGGATTACGTACACACGCTCCCCATTCCGGTAAACCATGATGGCACAGAATGCAGTGGTGCATATTATGAATATCCTCTAAAGAAATCCTAATATTCTCTGTTTCAATGATTTTTGAGAGTAATAGGACACCGTAAGGAATATGCCCAACCATTACACCAAGCTCATCCATTGTGATTCCAGTCGCTTTTCTATTATCAAGGGAAGAATGGTCGGCCGTTGGAAACAAAAATTTAAAGTCCTCAAAAGTTTTTCCAGCATGATGATACTCTAACAGTTTACCGATATCATGGAAAAGAATGCTGACCATTAATAGGTCATAATTTGGCGTCTCTCCTTTATGTTTTGCCATCCCATAAAACATCGAATAAAGATGATCAATCGTGTCCTTCCAAGTAAAGGCCTTAAAATTCGTACCTGGGCTGTCAGATTGAAAATCAGCCCATAATTCATCTTTAAGTGCTTTTTCGATTCGATGAATAAGCTTGAATATCGCCTGAAACGGGCTATCCTCAAATGTAACGATATAGCGGGCAATCCGCATGAGCCCAACGGTATGCTTTAGGAGGCCGCCTAAATAATTATGGTGGTGGCCTTTGGCAGCAGGTCTAATTCTAAATTGATCCCAGAAGCGGTCCATTGCCGCAATTGCTATTTCCTTATATGGAGAGTCAAGTTCGTTGATGTAGCTAAACAACTCAACAGTTAAAGCTGCAATATTTTGTTTTGTACAGGCAATTAAAGAAAATGGATCAATATGATCTGTACAAGGTTGCATTTTGTGAATTTGAATGGACTTGTGGCCTCTATAATCCTCAATTTTTCCACTTACTTGAAATAAGGTATATTCATCAAGCATTGGTGTGTAGCGCTCAAGAGCACCGTCATTGTCCCACATTTTTGCATTGATTGCGCTTATATTATTGCTGAATCTAAATTTTAAATATTGTTTATCTGTTTTTGTTTTTTCAACCGTATACTCAGTTAAAAGCAGCTGTACATTAACATCGTTTCCTTTTACTTCAGCATCAATATTAAAGTTATTATTCCCCTCTACCCAGACAGGGGGTGGATACTTACTTAGAATTGCCGCTCGTTCTTCCTCGGCTATATTTATTTTAACTGGAATAAAATCATAAAAATAACTTTTAACATGTTCCATTTTTTTCCTCCGGAGTTTGAATCGTTACCCGTATTATAACTCAACTAGAATTATCGTAGAAGTTTTTAGCATAATTTCCTCTTTCCATCATATTTTTTTAATAAAGCTTGTCTAGTAAGAAACGGACTTGAGAATAGGGAGTGGATATAATTGTTGACATTGCCATGGTGGATTTATCTTGTGTTAGCAGGGATTATCTTTAGTGCATATATGATGGTTAAAACAGCAAAAGAAGAGCAAGATGTTGATATGGAGTTTATCGAAAAAGAAGGCGAGATTTTTATACAAAGAATGGAAGAGGAAAAAGCACGCAGAAAAGAAGATGAGCAGCCGCAAAATTAGTTTTAAAAAGGCCTTCATATGAACTATGAAGGCCAAGTAATATTATTTGTTACCAGTGGTGCCAGTATTGGCAGAATTGTCGTTGATAAAATCAAAAGTACCCTTTAAATCCTCATCTTTTACTTTAACGCCAGCGCCTTTTAACTCATCTTTAATTTTTGACTGGACAATTGTAGGGTCTTCTTGAGCTTTTTGTTGAACTAACTCTTTTCGAATCTCATCTTTCATTTCATCATATGGTTTTAATTCTTTTTTGTCAGTTAATTTAATAATGTGGTATCCAAATTCAGATTTTACAAGACCGCTTACTTCGCCAACCTTAAGGGCGTAGGCTGCGTCCTCGAATGGTTTCGTCATAACTCCTGTACTGAAATAGCCTAAATCGCCGCCTTTTGCAGCAGACCCTGGATCCTCAGAATATTCTTTTGCGAGTTTAGCGAAATCCTCACCGCTTTTAACCTTTTGTAACACTTCTTTTGCCGTTTTTTCATCTTTAATTAAAATATGGCTTGCTTTAATTTCTGGTTTCATTTCAGCATACTTCTTTTTCATATCAGCTTCAGGAATGTCGATATATTTTGCTAGTGCTTTATCCTGAATTAGTTGTAGACGAAGCGTATCTTTAAAGGCAGTTTCATCTTGGGCACCGTTTTGTGCGAGAAACATTTGAAATTGATCGCCATATTGGTCTTTCAATTTTTTTAGTTCGGCATCTACTTCTTTATCCGTTACAGGATACTTCTCGCCAAGCACTTTTTCCAGCACTAATTGATATAATACATTTTGACCATATTGGTCCTTTAACCCCTGATACAAATCACTTTGTGTAATATTCCCTGCCTTTGTTTCAGCGATTACATTTGAGTCATTTGAACCATTTCCACTACATGCCGCCAAACTAAAGATTGTTGCTGCGGCTGTTGCTGAAAGAATCCACTTTTTCATATTTGCCACTCCTATGTATTGAAATGTAAGACATGAATTACTATATCACATTTTCCATTTATATAAAAACAAATAAGGACAGTGGCCCATTCGTTTATGTGACATTCGCATAATATAGGATAAAGCCTACTGGGGAGGTGGTCTTCGTGATAGAACAAGGAGCTTTTTGTGGTGGGTATACATTAATAGTGATTTTATTTATATTATTAATCATTGTTGGTGCAGCTTACTGGTATTAGGAAACTCAGATAAAACGTAATAAAGAGGCTGACATAATACTGATCAGCCTCTTTATTAATAGACATAAAGGATTTCAATATAAGTTGAAATAAGTAGAATCGTAATTAATACGTTTACTGTACGAAAGAATTGTGGTTGACGTTCTTCAGGAATCTCTTTTCGTTGACAAATTTGGTTTGACATTGAATTAATTAAATATAGAAAGAAAACCGCAAATGTAATAAAAGGGTATACCATATTACCTGAGATTCCTCCTTTTCAAAAGATAGAATAGTTTAAAAGAATGTAAACATCCTGCATGTAAATAACAATACCAAAAAATACTCTAAAAAGATAGATTATAATGAAAAAGAGACTATCGCCAAATTTATCCGAAGCATGGTACACAACCTAATTGCTTATTTTGTGTCGATGTCAGACATTTTGAGATAGTCGTTAACTTGATGTTTCATATGAATTAAAATATCGAATGAGTGCTTAGTGTGCTCAATGATACACTTTCTAGGTGCCTTGATAAGGATTGCAAAATAAATCATGTCAGTCACTGAAAGACCTATATTTACTGCAGCTATAATTGAAAAGTAATGCATATATTGTGGACAAGCAACACTGTAATATAATAAAGGGCAAGTCATCATTAGGGTTGGAGCCAAGAAGGAAGCAATTTTTATATTCCTAGACAAAGAATGGTTATATTCAATCCCTAGAATGGGTAAAACTCTAGATTTTAAAGAAACTTTTACTTTTATTCTTTGCCCTGTCAACCAAACAGGAATTGCATGACAAACGAGATGTATAGGAATTAACAAAAATAAACAAATTAAAAATAAATGTAAGTAATCATCGTTTAAATGAACGTCTTGATTTATAATACTTAAAGGAACGTATATGATGATAAAAGCTGTGATCATGACGAGAAGGGAAACAACCTTAAGACGCTGATTTCCTAAATCGCGAGATAGATTAATTGTTTTCCAACAATTCACTGAATAACACCTCGGGAAAGGGATTTTGTACCCTGAAAGTTACTCAATATACTGTATTATGGATTGCTATAAAAATCAATACTACTTCGTAAAAAAAGTTGGATTTTATGTGTGGAGGAAGAGTGAAGAAATGGGAGAACTTGAGAAAAGATTAAAAAAAATAGAATATCATCAGAGGTTGATTCTGGAGATGATGCAGACTCATAGTTTTCCTGCCTATAAGTTAATTATAAAAAACGATTTGTCCGAGGATGAAGTGGAAGAGCTTTTTTCTTTGTGCAATGAATTAACCATTCAATATGAACAACAAAAAGAGGAGGGTTTTGTTTACTTCACACCACTCCTCATGAAATTTGTTGGTTTACTTAACAAAAAGTTAGATCCTTATGAGACGATGAATGCCTTCCTTAATCAGAAGATGTATGTTCCTTTGATGGAGGCCTTAAAAAAAGCCTCAACTATTGTTCAGAATAATATTATGAGTTGACCGTTTCTTTATTATATTCCTGGCCTTCTTTTGCAGCCTCATTCTTTATGAGACGACCGTTTTCTTCCACAAACTCTTGTTTAAGGTTATCAAATGATCTCTCAAAAATTTGCATGAAATCATCACCATAGATATTACGAACAATACACATAAATTCAACCATTTCAGGAAATTTGCCGTAAAGTTCACGAAGGGGCAACGCTGCTCTATAAGCATCGTAACCAGAAGGATCATAGCTTTCCATCGACTTTAGTAAGATTTGTTCGCCTTCTTCTGTTAATTCCACATACGTATTTCGCTTGTCATCCTCTTTTTTCGAAAATTTCAACAATCCTCTTTCTTCTAATTTCTTAGAAAAATTGAAGGCTGTAGAGACGTGCATAACGCCGAATTTAGCAATTTCCGAAATTGACGCTCCTTTTAAATGATACGCAATCCAGAGGATATGATGTTCATTAATATTTAAGTCAAAAGGTTTGATCCATTGCTGCCAATCCTTTTCTATTGACTTCCATAATGCTTTACTCAGCTGGGCAATTTTTTGACTGAATAAAATGGCTTCTCCCATAGGATATTGATTGTCTTCGCGATTCATTATTATCACCTACTTTCCCAAAATGATTATTCTAGAAATCTAATATTATTATTCTATTATGCCAATAATTGAAAAAAAGATAAAGAGGATTTTTTGCCTAAATTCTGAAAATTGGTTAAACTTTTATGAACTTTTTCCATTTAAATGAAAAAAGACAAGGGTTTTAGCCCCTGTCTCGAAGCTATTTTATTTAATGTAGTACATTATTATTCCTTTGACATTTTTTCGAGTTTTTGAATAGATTCTTCGATGCTTTTTAATTCATTAATAAGATTTGTTTTATTTGGTTCAATATCTTTTTTCCAAGTAGTAACGGAAGTTTTTACGTCCTCCGAGAGGTCTTTTAAAATGATTGCACTTTCTTTGGAAGCTTGTACAATTTGATTCTTTAGTTGAGTTGATTCTGCTTTAATATTATTCAGCGTTTCCTTCACTTTTTTACTGTTTGCACCTATTGCAGATTTTAAATCCTGGCCGCTCTTAGGTGCAGCAAGAAGGGCAGCAACTGAACCAGCTAAACCACCTATAAGTATACCAAAGAATAATGATTTTCCTTTTGTCATCATTACCAGCTCCTCCGAAAATTATTATTTTATATTATAAGTAAAAAAACTTTTCTGGAAAAGGGGTGTTCTGTATAAAAAAAATGTCTTGTATCCATGTAATGGATACAAGACCCGATTATTTTTAACCTTCGATACTGTTATTTTGTGGAACAGCAATCTTAGATCTTTTTAGGATTGAAGAAACAATTGGATAGATAATAATCATCGCAAATGTATTAACGGCAGTAGCAGGCAGTACGACTGTTGTAAATAATGCCATAAATGATGCACCACCAGGTAATCCAAAAAGAATCAAGGCTGAGCCTAAAAAGACTGTACCGCTAATCATTGTGCCAATCGCAGTTAATACGGCAATAGATACAATAGATTGATTGAACTTTCTTATCAAAAGGAAAAGTCCGAAAAATAGAAATGATGTAATTGGTTTATCAATCATATTGGCAACTTGACCGCCTGGGAAACCTGTTGTTAACGCTGAAACAATACCTGTAGCGATCGCTAAAATGAAAACATTTTTCTTTTCAGGAAATAAAACAATTCCCAAAAACATCATCGTTAATAGCATATCAGGTTTCATACCGAAAAAGATTGGTGGAACAACGGCGTGTAAAACAGCTCCAATCCCTACTAACATTGCTAATGACACAAGTACCTTTGTATTCATAACTCATCTCTCCTCAACTAGTCTACACGTATTCTTTTCAATAGTGCCCTCATGACCTATTGCAAAAGTTATATATTATTTTATCAAAGCTTTTAACTTATTTAAAGTCCTAATTAATGGTTAGCTTTAAATGATAGCATGTAATCACGTAAAGCTTCACAAGCTTCAATTGGCACTGCATTATAGATTGATGCTCGGCAGCCACCGATTGAACGATGTCCGTTTAGACCAACAAAGCCTGCTTCTTTCGCACCGGCTAAAAACTCTTTAGAGAGCTCATCATTTGGCAATGTGAATGTAACATTCATATTTGAACGGCTGCCAGGTAGGGCATGGGCTGAATAGAAACCGTTACTTTCATCAATAGTGTTATAAAGTACTGAAGCTTTTAGCTCGTTAAGTTGTTGAATTTTACTTACGCCGCCTTGTTCTTTTGCCCAATTTAATACAAGTGAAAGCATGTAAATACCGAATGTTGGCGGTGTGTTGTAAAGTGAATTGCTATCTGCATGTGTACGATAATCAAGCATAGTAGCCAAGTTTTCAGGAATGCGTGATAGTAAATCCTTCTTCAAAATGACAACTGTGACACCTGAAGGACCAAGATTTTTTTGAGCACCAGCATAGATTAAAGAAAATTTCTCAACATCAAACTGACGGCTTAGGATATCACTTGACATATCAGCAATTAAATCCACATTGGTAAGAGTTGGGAAGTTTGCCCACTGTGTACCGTAAATTGTATTATTTGATGTAATGTGCAAATAAGCAGGGTTCTCACTTAGATTAATCTCGTCAAAGCTTGGGATTGAGCGATATTTAGATTCTTTTGTAGATGCAGCAATATGAGTTTGTCCTACTTTTTTAGCTTCTTTTAAAGCCTTATCTGACCATGAACCAGTTAGGACATAGTTCCCTATTTGACCTTCACCTAAAAAGTTCATTGGAATCATAGAAAATTGTAAGCTAGCCCCACCTTGTAAAAAGAGCACATCATAGTTTTCCGGGATGTTCAATAGTTCTCTTAATGAATTTTGAGCTTCAACGTGAACTGCATCATATTCTTTACTGCGGTGGCTTAGCTCCATAACAGACATTCCAGTTCCTTTGAAGTCAACTAGTTCAGCTTGTGCCTTTTGAAGAACCTCCAAAGGTAATGCAGATGGGCCAGCGTTAAAATTATAAGCGCGTTTCAATGTAAAATCCTCCTTGAAATTAAATTTTCATTGTTTTTTAATAATTCTATCCTACCATGTTTTTTCGTGTTATGGAGTATTTTTTTAAAATTTTAGCCGATTTTTATGTTTAATCGGTGTAATAATCGAACAATATTACTCAATATCACTAGAAATTTTCGCTGCTAAGGTTTGTAATTCATCGTTTGTGAATTCGCTCGCATGTGATTTCAACACCGTACCATAGCCATCTCCTTTTCCGTAGCGTGGAATAAGATGAAGGTGTAAGTGTAATACTTCCTGGCCCGCTTTTTCTCCAGAATTACATACAAGGTTTAGATCCTCAATATTTAATTGATTTTTTAATGCATTGGTAATCTTCGGTACGACAGAAAACAATTGCTGTGCTGTTAGTTCTGATAAATCAAATAAATTTTTATTATGTTTTTTAGGAATAAGTAATGTATGACCTTTCGTTAATTGTGATATGTCAAGGAATGCTAACACATTTTCATCCTCATATACTTTATAAGATGGAATCTCCCCACCCACAATTTTACAAAAAATACAATCCGACATCGAAGGACCAACCTTTCGTTTTGAATATTTTTCTAATTCCCATTATACAAAAGTTTTGTTCACAAAAAAAGAACAGGGTGTCCGTTGAACACCCTGTCTTGAAGAGGATTTAGAGTTTGCTTATTTTGCGTCTAAAACTATAGTTTGTCTTTCACAGACACCCCATTTTCTAAATAATTGTATCTAAATCAGTAAATGCCGATCACAGACACCCCATTTTTGTAGGATTAGTCTCTAAATCAGTAAAATGCCGATCGTAGACACCTCATTTTCAAATGGATTTAAGTTTTTTCAGCGTCTAAAGCTAATAAGTTGTCTTTCGCAGACACCTCATTTCGGATTTAAATGACGTTACTAAATCATTAGATTGTTCATCGCCACCATCTCCCACAATATCGGATAACTGCTACTAACTTGATTAACTCCCCTCTTCGCTAATTATGATAACCACAAAAAAAGAACGATATACATTCCACACAAAAAAAATTTAAAAAAAGTTGTCGAAGGGTAAAAAGTGTCTTGTCCAAGAAAAATTTGCTAAAATTATAAAGACTATTGTTTAAAGAAAGGATAAGGTCAATGTCAAAATTACTTGAGGTTCGTGATTTAACTGGCGGCTATACGAAGAAGCCTGTCATTCATGATGTAACATTTGATGTAAAACAAGGTGAAATTGTCGCCCTTATTGGGCTTAATGGGGCAGGTAAAAGTACAACAATCAAGCATATCATTGGTCTTATGGATCCAAAAAGTGGATCTGTTTCGATTAATGGATCTACCTTTAAAGAAAAACCTGATGGCTATCGTAAGCAATTTACATATATTCCAGAGACGCCGATTTTATATGATGAGTTAACATTGTATGAACACTTGGAGCTAACGGCGATGGCATATGGACTTGGAAAGCAGGAGTTTGAAGAAAGACTTGAGCCGTTGTTAAAAGAGTTTCGTATGGAGAAACGATTAAAATGGTTCCCTGTTCATTTTTCGAAAGGGATGCGCCAGAAGGTGATGATTATGTGTGCCTTTCTTATTCACCCAAGTCTTTACATTGTCGATGAACCATTTGTAGGTCTGGATCCGGTCGGTATTCAATCCTTCCTTGACATGATGGAAAAATCGAAGGAAAAAGGAGCGGGCATTTTAATGTCAACACATATCTTGTCGACGGCCGAAAAGTATTGTGACCGTTTTGTCATTCTGCATGACGGTAAGGTAAGAGCACAGGGAACGATGAATGAACTTCGTGAACAATTCAATCGGAAAGACGCTTCATTAGATGACCTTTATTTACAATTAACGAGGGAAGATTCATGATTGATGCAAATAGACTTTGGAAACAAAGACTTCAAATATACGTGAAGGATACGAGACGTTATTTACGATTAATATTTAATGATCATTTTAAATTTGTATTACTTTTTGCGGTAGGCGGCGGCGCCTATTATTATCAGGGATGGCTGAAGACCCTACCGGAAGATTTTCCTGCTGCAATGATTGTTGCGCTTTTAATTGCCTTTTTCCTAACACAAAGTCCGATTCAAACGTTTTTGAAAGAAGCTGATTTAGTTTTTTTATTGCCTGTAGAGACGGAATTAAAGCCATATTTTAAAAAGTCGATTGCTTATTCTTACATGATTCAATGTTATGTGCTTATTTTTGTAATTGCAGCACTTGGACCTTTGTATTTGCATCAGCCAAATACTTCAGTCCAAAAATTATTAATAATAACCGTCATATTGTTACTAGTAAAAGGCATCAACATTTTGATGAGGTGGACTATTCAATATTCACCGGAGAGGTCGACTCTTCGCACGGACTTATTCGTGCGGTTTATGTTGAATGTTATGTTTGTTTATTTTCTTGCATCAGATGTTAGTTGGGTCTATCCATTCGGAATTGGTATGCTGGTTTTCATGCTGTTTGTCTATTACACCCGAACAGCTAAGGGTAAGGGGATTAAATGGGAGCAGTTGATTGAGATGGAAGCCCATCGAATGATGACATTTTATCGAATTGCGAATATGTTTACAGATGTTCCGAAAGTAAAAGAACGTGTAAGAAGGAGAAGTTGGTTAAACTTTCTGACTAGTCGCCTACCGTTTGAACAACGGTCTACTTTCTCTTTTCTTTATTACCGAACATTTTCGCGGTCAAGTGATTATTTTGGTCTTTATTTGCGCTTACTGATCATTGGCGGCATTCTTCTCTACTTTCTGCCTTTGGGGTATAGCAAATTGCTTGTATTACTGTTTTTTGTTTACCTTTCGGGTTTTCAATTGTTGCCGTTATATAGGCACCATTCGTTAAAAATTTGGACTGATCTTTACCCTATCTCAACTGAAATTCGGCGGTCCAATTATTTACAAATGTTGTTTTCTTTACTTATTGTAAAATGTGCAATGCTTTCACTTGTGATTTTTCTGACAGGTGACATCATACTTGGATTTATTGCACTTGGGGCAAGCTTTGTTTTTACATACTTTTTTACCTTTATCTATGTAAAAAAGAAATTGCTGAAACAAGAAGCTTCGTTCAATTAATTAATCTAAATTCCATCAGTAAATTCCATAAGCCGACTATTGTTCCTTTAGGTGATTGGACAACGCATGAAAATAGTGATGTTGTCCAATCAAACCCCGTCACAATAGTCGACTTATGGAATACTGTTAAAATTAAAATTCTTTTATAGAATGGATGTTATAAATGGAACGTTTTTTAGCTTTTCCAGTGGAACAAATCCCTTTATTGCTGCTCGTACTTGCAATAGCATTTTCTGTACATGAGTTTGCTCATGCCTATGTTGCTTATCGTTTCGGGGACCCAACTGCCAAAAATCAAGGGAGGTTGACATTATCTCCACTAGCACATTTAGATATATTTGGAACAATCATGATCTTTATTGCAGGGGTTGGTTGGGCTAGGCCTGTTCCAGTGAACCGCTATTATTTTAAAAGGCCTAGACTAGCTGGGGTGCTAGTGTCACTCGCCGGGCCACTCAGCAACCTAATGCTCATCTTAATCGGTTTTTTGCTGTTGTATAGTTTAATTCTCTGTGGAGTTTTTGAAGGCCTACCAGATAATGTAACGAAAACAATCTATCAATTCTTTAACTTATTTTTTGTAATAAATATAATGTTATGTATCTTCAACTTGCTGCCTTTTCCACCGTTGGATGGTTATAGAGTACTAGAAGATCTTTCGTCGCCTAATGTTCGAGCAAAGCTGACACAATACGAAAATTATGGAATTTTAATTTTTTTAATCCTTATTATTACACCTCTTGATCAATACACGATTATACCGCTTTTTGATAAGGTAATTCCGCTGGTTTTTACATCAATAGATAGCATCTTCAGAAATTTATTTTATTAGAAAATTTTTATTTACCTTGCATTCTCGGTTTCATTGGAATTGAGGGTGCTTTTTTTTGTACATATGGTATAATCTGTACTATAGCAGAATGTCGAAAATTGTATTATTTAGTAGAAAAAGAAAGAAAAAGTGGTAGAGGCGGAGGTGGAATCTATTGGATAGAAACTTAGAAGTCATACATAGGCGAAATATTTTATTGCTAAAGATTATAGCTGTCTGTTTTGGATTGGATGTAGCCATTAATCTAGTAATCGACCGATTAATATTATTAGTGATTGTTCCTGTAACAGCAACGATTATTTTAATCATTTCACTCCTCGTCTATTTTAAAGTTTGGATAAGGAAAACTATGTATATTATAATTGTTTCTGTCTATACACCGTTCGTTTTCTTAATTGAATCCGAACCTTTAATCATTAATTATATATTTTTTTGGACGTCATTGTTATTATCATCAATCTACCAAAAAGCAAAGCCAGTCATCGTCAGTTCATGCATTGCCAATTTGTTAACAATTTATTATTTCTTTAAATATAAAGAAATAATCTTTACAGGGCTTACTACAGATTCAGTTGTTTATATTATAGGTTTTAATTTATTTATAACAATTATTTTACTTTTTTCAGGACGATTTTTTGAAAATGAATTATGGTCAAAAAATGAATTTCTATATTCCTATTTTAATAATACAAGCGATGCTATTGTAATATGTGCCCTAAATGGAGCTATATTGAATGTTAATGAATCATTTGAAAAGCTGACTGGATATAATGCTATTGAGATAAAAAACAAAAAAGTTACTATAATCGAGAAACAATATCTGGATCAATTTATCAAGAATGTTAAAGAAATGAAAAAAACGAAATGCAGTAAAACAATTGAAACAGTCATTAGTTGTAAAGATGATAAACATTGTAATGTAATCGTTACAATTACACCGATTAAAAATAGATTTAATAAAATTACAAACTATATATGTATAGGAAAAGATATAACAAAGCTTAAAATGACAGAGGAAGCCTTAAGAAGGACGGAAATGTTATCGGTTGTCGGACAGTTGGCTGCAGGTGTCGCCCATGAAATTAAAAATCCTGTTACCGTATTATCTGGTTTTGTACAATTAATGAAGCAGAAGGATGAAGGGAATTCCAATCAATTTTATCATGAAATTATGCAATCAGAGCTAAATAGAATTTTAACGATTACGAACGAATTCCTAGTATTGGGTAAGCAGCAAACTTTTGAATTTGTTGAAAAGAAAATACAATCCCTGTTAAAAGAAGTTGTCCTCCTCTTAAAAGCTGAAGCGGAAAAGCATCAAGTGAATTTGAATGTGATCACTTCAGAAAATATACCACCTATCAGCTGTAATCCTAATCAATTAAAACAGGTATTTATAAATATGATTAAAAACAGTATCGAAGCAATGCCAAACGGTGGAGAAATAATGATTAATGTTTGCCGGAGTACTAATAACAAGGTTATGATTGAGATTGCGGATAAAGGGTGTGGAATGTCTAAAGAAACGCTTGCGAAAGTTGGTACGCCGTTTTATACAACAAAGGAAAATGGCACGGGGCTCGGGATGATGGTTAGCCATAAAATAATCGAAAGCCACAATGGAAAAGTGGATATTGAAAGTGAAATTAATGTTGGAACAAAAATAAAAATACAGCTCCCAATCAAGGAATGTGTATGAGCTAGCTTCTAAAAAGTTTTAGGAATTTTTATGACAGATTGCTATTACATATTACATAAAACAGTAAGTTAGCTTATAGTTGTAGTTGGTGACAAAAAATATACATAAAAAATATAAAAATGTGTAGAAAGGTGAGGAAGTATTTAATGAGCAATCGCGCTATTAATGATACATTATTGAAAGCGGCAAGAGGCGAAAAAACGGATTATGTTCCGTGCTGGTATATGCGCCAGGCAGGTCGTTCACAACCAGAATACCGCGCTTTAAAGGAGAAGTACTCCTTATTTGAAATTACCCATCAACCTGAGCTTTGTGCCTATGTGACGAAGCTGCCGGTTGATCAATTAAATGTAGATGCAGCGATTCTTTATAAAGATATTATGACGCCACTTCCAGCGCTTGGCGTTGATGTGGAGATAAAAGGCGGCATTGGTCCTGTTATTGCAAACCCTATTCGTAGCATCGAAGATGTTGAAAAACTAGGTGAAATTAACCCCGAAGCGGATGTTCCATATGTACTGGATACAATTAAATTGCTTGTAAATGAGCAGCTAAATGTACCATTAATCGGATTTGCCGGTGCTCCTTTTACACTTGCCAGCTATATGATTGAAGGCGGCCCTTCAAAAAATTATAATAAAACGAAAGCATTTATGTATGCACAGCCGGATGCTTGGTTTAAGCTAATGGACAAACTCGGTACGATGGTGATTACATATGTAAAGTCGCAAATCGATGCTGGAGCTAAGGCAATACAGATTTTTGATTCTTGGGTAGGTGCGTTAAATGTTGCGGATTACCGCATGTTTATTAAGCCAATCATGACTCGCATTTTTTCAGAACTTCGTGAGAAAAATGTACCGCTTATTATGTTTGGTGTAGGCGCAAGCCATCTTGTGCAGGAATGGAATGATCTACCGCTTGATGTCGTTGGTTTAGATTGGAGATTACCAATTTCAGAAGCTAGACAAATGGGAATTACTAAAACATTACAAGGGAACTTAGACCCAGCTATTCTACTTGCACCATGGAATGTCATTGAAGAAAAAGCAAAAGAGATTCTTGACCAAGGAATGGCGCAACCAGGCTATATTTTTAATCTTGGTCATGGTGTTTTCCCTGACGTTAAAGTAGAAACATTACAGAAACTAACAACATTTATCCATGATTATTCAAAAGAAAAGCTTAGTAAATAAGAAAAGAGTCGTGCGATTTTTTCGCACGACTTTCAATTCTATCTAGAGGTGAGGGAATGACTAAAAAGAAAATGGGGCTGCTTGTAATGGCTTATGGCACTCCCTACAAAGAAGAAGATATTGAACGATATTACACCCATATCCGTCGCGGAAGAAAGCCGTCTCCGGAAATGCTAAAGGATTTACAAGACAGATATAATGCCATCGGCGGCATTTCCCCACTTGCGAAAATTACCATAAAACAAGCAGAGGCACTTGAAGCTTTATTAAATGAGACCCATCAAGATATTGACTTTAAAATGTATTTAGGTTTAAAGCATATTGAACCATTTGTAGAAGATACCATTCAGGCAATGAAAAACGATGGAATTGAAGAAGCGATTGGGATTGTATTAGCACCGCACTTTTCAACATTTAGTGTAAAGTCTTATAATGGCCGTGCCCAGGAAGAAGCGGAGCGACATGGGGGATTAAAGCTGCACTTTATTGAATCATGGTATATGGAACCACTTTTCCTAGAGTTTTGGTCTGAAAATATTAAGGCTATTTTTACTGGAATGTCTGATGAAGAAAAGAAGAAAGCCGTTTTGATAATCTCAGCCCACAGTTTACCTGAAAAAATCTTGGCAACTGGCGACCCCTATCCAGATCAGCTTTCAGAAACAGCCAAATTAATTGCTGAAAAAGCTGGAGTGCGTAATTATGAAATAGGATGGCAAAGTGCCGGGAATACGCCGGAGCCATGGCTTGGTCCCGATGTTCAGGATTTAACAAAAGCTCTATTTGAGAAGAAGGGCTATACCTCTTTTGTTTTTGCACCAGTTGGTTTCGTTTCGGACCATTTGGAAGTACTATATGATAATGATTTTGAATGCAAGCGTATTACTGATCAGTTGGGTGCCAACTACTACCGTCCGGAAATGCCAAATGCTAATCCCAAGTTCATTAAGGCTTTGTGCAATGTAGTGACAAAAAAACTGAAAGAAGTAGGCGAATCGTTGTGAACATAGAACCCAAAAAAGTTGTCGTTATTGGTGGAGGAATAGCCGGAATAACCGCTGCTTACTATTTGCAAAAAGAAGCAAGGGACAAACAGTTACCGATTGAAACAATACTAATGGAGTCTACAGAACGGTTAGGCGGGAAGATTCAAACATATACAAATAATGGCTATGTTATTGAAAAGGGCCCAGATTCTTTCTTAGCGAGGAAAACAAGTGCTTCGCGACTTGCAGAAGAGGCAGGGTTAAGGGATCAATTAGTCAACAATGGAACGGGGAAATCCTATATTTTAATTAAAGATAAGCTTCATTCAATGCCAGGCGGAGCGATTATGGGAATTCCAACGAAAATAGCCCCTTTTGTAAAATCGGGGATGTTTAGCCCACTTGGCAAGCTACGGGCAGGCGGTGATTTTATTTTACCACCTTCAAATATCAAAGGTGACCAATCATTGGGTTATTTTTTTAGAAGAAGATTTGGTAATGAAGTTGTTGACCATTTAATTGAACCGCTTCTTTCAGGCATTTATGCCGGTGATATCGATCAAATGAGTCTAATGGCTACATTCCCACAATTTTATGAAGTAGAGCAAAAATATCGCAGTCTAATCTTAGGGATGAAAAAAGGAACACCAAAACCGAAAGCCGCGCCAGTACCGGCCCAAACAAATAAAAAAAGCGGTGGAATGTTTTTGTCATTAAAGGGTGGTCTTGAATCGTTGGTACATGCGATTGAAGCGAAACTAAATCCCGGCTCAGTCACAAAAGGGGTATCTGTTGAAAAAGTGGAACGGGAAGATCATCACTATCTGCTTCAGCTGTCAACTGGGGAAGAAATTATGGCTGACAGTGTAATCGTATGTGTGCCACATCAACAAACGGCCCGTATTTTTCCAAGTTATTCTTTTTTTGAGTCGTTCAAATCTGTGCCATCCACATCAGTTGCCAATGTGGCATTGGCATTTCCCGAATCGGCAGTGAAAAATGATATTGACGGGACAGGGTTTATCATTTCCCGTGACAGCGGCTATTCAATGACCGCTGTTACTTGGACACATAAAAAGTGGCTGCACTCCGCTCCGAAGGGAAAAGCACTGTTGCGTTGTTATGTTGGTAGACCAGGTGATGAAGAGATTGTCAGCCAATCCGATGAAGAGATTATTGAGACCATTCTTAAGGAATTAAATAAAACGATGGATATTCAATCGGAACCGGAATTAGCGGTGATTACAAGATGGCACCATGCGATGCCGCAATATACAGTCGGCCATAAACAGCGAATGATTGAAATTACCGGAAAAATGCGCAAAGAACTGCCAGGTGTATTTCTAGCAGGGGCTTCCTATGCAGGATTAGGAGTACCGGATTGTATCGACCAAGGCGAAGAAGCAGTAAAACATGTTTTAGAGTATTTGAAATAGAATAATATAGATAGTAAGCAAAGAGCTCATGATAGGGCTCTTTTTTTCTTGGGCAAGATAGAATATTAATTCCGCATGCGGAATGATGGGGATTTTCCAAAAAAAAACGACAGCTATATAGCTGTCAATGGGGTAGAAGTGTATAACATTCAGGTATTTACCTCAAATGCTAAAAAAAATAATTACTCAACGTCGCGAAGACAGTGATCGCATTGATTCATGTAAGATTCTGCCTGTTCATCAATGACAGTACCACAATCACAGCATTGCTTTGGTGGCAATGTTTTGAAAAACTCTGTTGGACTCTGTACCATTTGCAATCCCTCCCGTTTCTTTGACGTTGAGTTAATTGTATTATAACAGTTACCTAAAGTCAATAACTGTTTTAAAACAATTATAATAAATTTTCATTTATAAACCTGTTTTGATAATATGGGGTAGAAAGGGAGTGTATTTCTTTATGAAGGCAACGGTTGTAGGATTTTGGGGCGGTTTTCCGCAAGCAAATGGTGCTTCTTCTGGATATCTTTTTCAAGACAATGATTTTAATTTATTAATTGACTGTGGTAGTGCTGTCTTGTCAAAAGTGCAGCAATACGTACAGGTTATGGAGTTGGATGCTGTCATTCTATCTCATTACCACCATGATCATGTTGCAGACATTGGGCCGCTTCAATATGCGAGAATGATTCATACGATGCTGGGAAAGGGGGATAAGGCATTACCAATCTATGGGCATGCTGCTGATCAGGAAGGCTTTGCGCGTTTAACCAAGCTACCGCATACGAAAGGCTATGCTTATAACCCTGAGCAAGAATTAAAGCTTGGACCTTTTACTATTACATTTATGAAAACAAAGCATCCGGTGATTTGTTACGCAATGCGGATTACGAATGGTGAGAAAACGATTGTCTACACAGCTGATTCCAGCTATTTAGAGGAATTTATTGATTTTTCACACGATGCTGATTTATTAATATGTGAATGTAATTTATATAGTGGTAAAGATGGTTCTGTTTCTGGTCATATGACAAGCACTGAAGCCGGAAAGATAGCAAAGGATGCTCATGTAAAAAAACTGCTGCTTACACATCTTCCGCATTATGGAGACCATCAAGATTTAGTTTCACAGGCTAAAGAGACGTATGACGGTCCGGTCGAATTGGCTAAAGAGGGTTGGACATTTTAACTTCATTGAAAAAGGGAGAGGTAGAAGAACTATGCTTTTTATTAATAATCAAGGGATAACAGATCCAAGAATTAATTTAGCAATAGAAGAATTCGCTGTAAAAAACTTAGACATTGATGAAACCTATCTACTTTTTTACATAAACGAACCATCCATTATTATTGGCAAAAATCAAAATACGATTGAAGAAATAAATACAAAATATGTTGAAGATCACGGCATCCACGTTGTTAGAAGGCTTTCAGGTGGTGGGGCAGTTTATCATGACTTAGGTAATCTTAATTTTAGCTTTATAACAAAAGATGATGGCAACAGTTTCCACAACTTCAGGAAATTCACAGAGCCTGTTGTAAATGCACTTCATAAGCTAGGGGTTAATGCAGAACTTAGTGGACGGAATGACATCCTTGCTGAGGGAAGGAAAATTTCCGGTAATGCCCAATTTTCAACGCGGGGTCGCATGTTCAGTCATGGGACACTGATGTTTGATTCTAATATTGACAGTGTTGTTTCGGCGTTGAATGTTAAGATGGATAAAATTCAGTCAAAAGGAATTAAATCGGTTCGTAGCCGTGTTGCCAATATTCGTGAATTTTTAACGACTGCTATGACGGTTGAACAATTTAGGGAATTGTTATTGTATCACATTTTTGGTAGTGATGAGATTCCAGAGTATAAATTAACAGATGAGGATTGGATTCAAATCGAGAAAATTGCTGATGAACACTATCGGAATTGGGATTGGAATTATGGGAAATCACCTAAATTCAATATGCAACGGTCCCATCGCTTTCCTGTAGGCCAAATTGATGTAAGGCTCGATGTAAATAAAGGAATAATCGAAAACTGCAAAATTTTTGGCGACTTTTTTGGCATTGGCGAAGTGGAAGAAATCGCTGAAAAATTGAAGGGAATTCGCTATGAAAAACAGGCCGTTACAGATGTACTTAGCGGTATTGACTTTTCTTTTTATTTTGGAAATGTGGGTAAAGATGATTTTATAAATTTATTATTTTAGCTATCTCACTTTAGAGGTAGCTTTTTTAATTTTAATTTTAAATAATATCTCAATATATTGAATTTTATTAAAATAACAAAACAAAAGATTGAAGTTTTCAAATACTTCTGTATAATTTAATACATAAAAGTATATTAGCGCTAAAGTATTAAAGTTTAAAAGGAGGCAATAAGATGAATTGGAAAAAAGTGGTCGGTAGTTCTGTGTTAAGTTTAGTACTCCTTGCAGGTTGCGGAGGCGGACAGGGTAGTTCAACAGGAACGAAAAGTGAGCCAGCTAGTAATGGCGCACAAGGGGGAAAAACTTTTAAGGTAGGTATTACGCAAATTGTTGAACACCCATCATTAGACGCAGCAACAGATGGCTTTAAAAAGGCATTGGAAGATGCAGGGGTTAAGGTTGAATATGACATGCAAATAGCTCAAGGCGATCAAAATAACAATCAGACCATTGCTAACAACTTTGTTGGTGAGGGAGTTGATTTAATCTTCGCTAATTCAACACCAAGTACGCAAGGTGCATTAAATGCAACGAAGGATATCCCAATTGTATTTACATCCGTATCAGATCCGGTTGGCGCAGGTTTAGTTGCAGCAATGGACAAGCCAGGTGCAAATATTACTGGTACAACAGATACTCATCCGGATGCAATTCCAAATACAGTTAAATTTATCGATAAGTATTTTAAAGGTAAGCGGGTCGGTATGATTTACAATGCAGGGGAACAAAACTCAGTAGCACAAGTTGGTCTTGTTAAAAAAGCAATGGAAGGTACAGACCTCAAGGTTGTTGAAGCATCCGTTTCTACATCTGCAGAAGTGAAACAAGCGGCTGAGTCATTAGTTGGCTCTGTTGATGAACTCTACGTTATTACAGATAATACTGTAGTTTCCGCTTTAGAAAGTGTTATTGCTGTTGCGAACGAAAATGATATTCCACTATTTGTGGGTGAATTGGATTCTGTAGCTCGTGGCGGTTTTGCTGCTTATGGCTTTGATTTTTATGATATTGGTTACGAAGCTGGGCAAATGGCGGCACAAATCTTAAAAGGTGAAAAGACAACGGCGGATTTACCTGTTCAGTATCCACAAAACTTGAAATTGCAAATCAATAAAAAAGCAGCAAAAGAAATGGGTATTGAAATCAACCCTGAATGGGATGGCATTGCTGAATACGTAGAATAATATTCAAGATAGATGATAGATTCGTATAACAAAATGGTTGAGAGGATGAGCGTTCATGTTCGTAGCAATATTTGGCTCGATAGAATCAGGAATTATATATGCAATTATGGCTCTAGGTGTTTACCTCTCTTTCCGGATACTCGATTTTCCAGATTTAACAGTTGATGGTAGCTTTGTGACAGGGGCGGCAGTTACTGCCGTCCTTATTGTTAACGGGGTTAATCCATTTATAGCAACCATTGCTGCTTTGTTTGCTGGATTTTTGGCCGGATGTATAACGGGGTTATTGCATACGAAAGGGAAAATTAATGCCCTTTTAGCAGGTATCTTAATGATGATTGCCCTTTATTCTATTAATCTTCGAATTATGGGGAAATCAAATGTTCCCCTATTAAATCAAGAAACTGTGTTGACAAAGTTAACTAATTTCTGGCAATCTTTAGGTTTGGATAATGGGATTAATCAGTTTTTAACGAATATGGGTCTAGAAAATTATGTGCCGAAAACATGGGCTGTATTAGCTTTTATGGCAATTGTGACGGTTATTATTAAGTTTATTACAGATTGGTTTTTACGTACAGAAATTGGCTTGGCACTTCGTGCAGTTGGCGATAACAGAAAAATGATTTCAAGCTTTTCAGCAAATACAGATATTTTAACAATCGTAGGTTTAGGAATATCCAATGCACTTGTTGCTTTCTCAGGTGCGTTGATTGCTCAATACAATTCTTTTAGTGATGTTGGTATGGGAATTGGGATGATTGTGATTGGCTTAGCTTCCGTTATTATTGGTGAAGCATTATTTGGGACGAAAACAATTGCACGCACAACCCTTGCGGTAATCGGCGGTGCAATTATTTATAGAATTGTGTTGGCACTGGCATTAAAAGCAAAGTTTTTAGAAACTGGCGATATGAAATTAATTACGGCGACTATCGTTGTTCTTGCCCTTACTATTCCAAAGATTATTGATGGTCAAAAAGAAAAGAAACGCAAGCAAAAACGCAAAATCGCACAATTTAAAACAAGTGAAGGGGGCGAACACCATGTTGCATCTAAAGCAGATCTTTAAGGTGTTCAATGAAGGAACATTGGATGAAAAAATTGCCCTGAATCAAATTAATTTATCACTTGCTCCTGGCGATTTTGTAACGGTTATCGGAAGTAATGGTGCGGGAAAATCGACATTAATGAATATGATTTCTGGTGCATTAACCCCCGACGTTGGCTCCGTTGTTATTGATGGCCAAGATGTCACTAATTTACCTGAGTATAAACGTGCACGGCTCATTGGCCGTGTGTTTCAAGACCCGATGGCGGGAACTGCACCGACAATGACGATTGAGGAAAATTTAGCGATGGCCTATTCGCGGGCAACACGAAGAACACTAAGAAAAGGTGTTACGAAAAAACGCCGCGATTATTTTAAGGAACAACTGGCAGGCTTGCATATTGGACTTGAAAATCGTTTGAATGCGAAGGTTGGTCTTCTGTCCGGCGGTGAGCGTCAAGCTCTTTCACTGCTGATGGCGACTTTTACAGAGCCAAAGATTTTGTTGCTGGATGAACATACAGCTGCACTGGATCCTTCACGGGCTGAATTAATCACGAATATTACAAAGGAAATCGTTGATAAACTAAATTTGACTACATTAATGGTTACCCATAATATGCAGCAGGCTATCGATTTAGGGAATCGTTTGATCATGATGGATAAAGGTCAAATTATTTTTAGCGTCTCAGGGGAAGAGAAACAGAAATTAACCATTGAAGACTTGCTAAATGAGTTTAAGCGGATACGTGGAACAGGAATGGCAAGTGATCGCTCGTTGTTGGGGTAGTTGATTAGTTGATTAGGGCTGATGGGAAATTTCCGTCAGCCTTTTCTTTACAATACTTCCATTTAAAATTTTTGATTAAATTCTATTAATCATTTATTGTAATAGAAGATAGAAAGATTACTAGAAGAATGGGGAGATGAAATGAAAAAACGACTGGCAATCTTATTGTCCATCATAATGGTCTTCACTTTAACTCCTTTCCTAACCGTTGATGCGGCTCAAAAATTAAATATGACCTATTTATTTATGAGCAGTGCTACTGATCCTATCAAATATGTAAACATGACAAATCATTCCCTTGACCAAGTATCCCCACGATACTTTCAAATTTTAGACGATGGTACATTGGATGTTGCGATTCCATCCAATAGCAAATCAGTCATTTCAGAGATGCATAAGCAAAATATTAAGGTAGTGCCATTTCTAGCAAATAATTGGGCACATGGGGAAAAAATGTTTGCTAATAGTGAAAATATAGCAAATCAAATTGTAAATGCAGTTAAGGAAAATGATTTAGACGGGATTAATATTGATGTGGAGGGCTTAGGTGCAGCGTACCGAGACCAATTTACAAATTTTATTAAAATTTTAGATGAGAAGCTACCAGCAGGGAAAATGCTTACGATTGCTGCTGCGCCAAATCCATGGGGCACAAATAAAGGCTGGCAAGGTTTTTATGATTATCAAGCCCTTGGAAAGTATGTTGATTATTTATTCATTATGACGTATGACGAAAGAGGCGGAGGTTCTAAAGATAACGGGCCTGTAGCAAGTATTTCATTTATTGAAAAGTCAATTCAATATGCACTGCAATATGTTGCACCGGAAAAAGTAGTCTTGGGTATTCCGTTTTATGGACGTGTTTGGAACATGGAAGATGTGAAGGATACACTGAACCAAAACACGAATAAGGTTTTAGGAGAATCTATTTCTTTAAATAAGATTCAAAGCTTGTTAGATACGTATAATGTAACAGTTTCCTATGACCGAAATTCAGAAAGTGTAAAGGGGACATTTACGATTAAACAAGGTGACCCTGAATACCAACTTAAGTCTTGGCAGCCTGCTTTAAAACCGGGCACATATGAAATTTGGTACGAAAACACTGATTCGATTAAAGCGAAGCTTGCATTAGTTCAGAAATATAACCTAAAAGGGGTCGGCAGCTGGAGTTTAGGCCAAGAAGATCCAGCTATTTGGTCGGATTTCCGGTTATGGTTGGATGGTCTTGATTTTAAAGATGTAGGCATTAATCACTGGGCATTGAATTCAATTGCTTTCGTTAAAGAAAAACAATGGATGCTTGGAAAAGGCAACGTTACTACATTTAAACCAGCTGATTCCTTGACTAGGGCAGAAGCTGCTACTATATTAGTTCGTGTCCTTCACCTTGGACTAAAGGAGGGCCCCTCCTCTCCCTTCACAGATGTAGGCTCTGCCCATCAATGGGCAAGTACTAATATTGAAATTGCAAGACAGCATGGTGTTATGAAAGGTACAGGGGATACGACATTTTCACCTGGTAAAGCATTAACAAGGGAAGAAATGGCAGCTATTCTTAACCGCCTAATTG
This sequence comes from Schinkia acidoalkalinis, assembly GCF_054301215.1. The sequence goes on along the minus strand of NZ_CP182573.1, from coordinate 1,134,258 downwards.
GGAACCAATTCCCTGAGGGAGTACAGACGAAACTAATGTTTAAGGATCAAAATGATATTTCGGAGTGGGCATATCCTTCCATTGTACACATGAGTGAAAATTATATTTTCTCAGGGTACAACGATGGTACATTCAAACCAAAGAAGGAAATTAACCGCGCCGAAATGGCGGCATTATTAGAAAGAATTTCTAAGTATTTTCCAGAGTAAATACTATGTACTGTTATATGCATCGGCAAAATTGCCGGTGCATTTTTTTAAAATGTTGAAAAAAATTTAATTTTCTAAGAAAATAATAAATGGAAGGGAGAGGAGAATTTGACTACAACTACTGTTATTGCGAAAAAACAATCCCATTTTAAAAATGGGCTCCAGGACGGTATTAGTATTGGGATTGGGTACTTACCGATAGCGTTGACATTCGGACTGTTGGCAAAGTCTACAGGCTTAAGCCTCGGTGAAACTGTTTTAATGAGTATACTTGTATACGCTGGGGCGTCGCAATATATTGCTTTAAACTTGATTGCTCTCGGAACAAGTCCAGCAGCCATCGTGATTACAACCTTTATTGTCAATATAAGGCATTTCTTAATGACAGCATCCCTAAATGAAAAAACAGATAAAGACCATCCTCTCATTAAAGCGATTTATGCTTTTGGGATCACAGATGAAACATTCTCAGTTGCTGCGACAAAAGAAGGTAAAGTTACGACATCGTATATTTTTGGGCTCACACTTGTGGCTTATGGCAGTTGGGTGATCAATTCAGGGATTGGCCATTTTGTTGGTGCAAGTTTGCCGGAAGTATTGCAAGAAAGCATGGCGATCGCTCTTTATGCGATGTTTATTGGTCTATTAGTGCCATCTCTAAAAAGACAAAGAAAAATTGTTGTTTTGGCGGGACTTGCAGCAATTTTAAATAGTCTATTTACCTATATATTACCGCCGGATTGGTCTGGTTGGGCGATTGTTAGTGCTACACTGCTTTCGTCAGTAGGAGTCCAATTAATATATAGAAAAATAGAGGGGGCGGGTAGAAATGGATAAATCCATTGTTTTCATGATTATTGGCATGGCCATTGTTACATATCTACCGAGGATGCTGCCTCTAGTTGCCCTAAATGGAAAAAAGATGCCTCCATTCTTACAAGCTATCCTTAGTAATGTCCCGTTTGCGGCACTTGGGGCATTAATCGTACCCGGGATTTTCTTAATCAATGATAATATTTGGTATGGTGTCATTGGTGCGGGAGTTGCATTCATAGTTGCGTATCTCGGTGCCAATGTTATCGTTGTCGTGATGAGCTCGATTGCGGCTTTAACTATTTTTTCATTATTTTTGTAAAGAAAGCACCCTTTTGGGTGCTTTCTCTTATTATTTCCGTTATCATTTTATAACTGTAAATTGATATTTTTCCATTAAATGCATATCCATAGCATCGGCATGAAAGTAGACAAAATATGTCCCAGGTTCTGCAAGCTTTACCGCAGCACGGTAAATACCATCACCTTTATTCTCAGCAGGAATTGTCGTATGTTCCTCATCAGCTTTTTCTTCTAACCAATATTCAAATTTTACATCAGCATCTTTAACCGCTTTATCACCAGCCGTAATTTTTAAATCAAAGGTAATCGGTTCGTTCACTTTAACGGTTTCGGCTGAAAGTGTAAATGCTGCTTCAGGAAATACAAATTCCTCCTCTTTACTAGAAGTGCAGCCAGCTAATAAAATGACGACTAAGAAAAAGGGAATTACTAATTTTTTATGCATTTGTTACCCTACTTTCAATTTTTATCAAGCTCATTCATAATCCTTTTATAAATTCGATCATTATCAAAGCCTTCGCCCATTGGTAAGGATTCTACTAGTCTATTTTTATCGTTTAGCATATAGGTGAAGGTAGTATGAACGAAGTTACCTGTACCAGGGTCCCTATACATAAACTGGAAAGGACTTGCTACTTTTCTAACATCTTCATCCGTTCCCCTTAGGAAATGCCAGCCGGCATTATCATCAGTTACATTAAATCGTGCAGCATATTGGCGTAATTTTTCCTGTGTATCCCGTCTTGGATCGATGGTGATTGTAATAAATTCAACTTTATCTCCAAAAACACCATCGGCTTCCAACTTCTTACGTAATAAATTCATTCTTAATGATGTAGTTGGACAAACGTCAGGGCAATTCACGTACATAAATTCAATTAAACGAATTTTTGGCGGCAGGTTGGCGAATGAATATTCACCGCCGAAAGCAGTTTCCATTACAACCTCTTCAGGAAGTTTAACACTTCCAGGCCGGATGACTGTCAAATAAAGAATTCCTGCAGAAATCCCCAATACAGCCAGAGTTATAAATGTAATATAAATTTTTTTCAACAATAACACCTCATCATGATTAATAGTAGGTCTTACTTCTATGATACAATAGGTAGTTAAAAGAAAACAGAAACAGGTGTTGAAAAAACGTGAACTTTGTTTGAACATGCAGAATAAATAATATCTGTTCTAAATTAGTTTATACTAACTACAATAATGATATATAAAGTTTGTACATGAAGTGTAAACGTTCATTGGAAAGGGGAGGAGATTCGTTGAATAAGTTTTTGAAATGGCTTTTTCTTGGTTTTGCCATATATGCGGCTATTGTTGTAACCTACTTTCTTTTTATCTACGATTCATCCGTTTTACCGGACATTTATAAAGGTTCTGCTACTGACCCGCATACCTTTATGAATGAACGTCAGTTGGAATTAACGTATGAATACACAAAAATCAGGCATATTATCTTCTTTTTATTAACTCCTTTTGATTGGGTTTTATATATTGCCATATTGGCTTTAGGTTTCTCTACACGATTTCGAAATTGGTCAGAAGCTGTTACAAAGTACTCTGTCATTCAAAAAGCAATCTATGTATTCTGGCTATCATTAGTAAGCTTTGTGGTGATGTTACCGATTCATTTCACTACCTATCAATTTTCAAAAGTCTACGGCATATCTACATCAACGTTTCCAATTTGGATGAAAGATCAGTTTACCGATTTTTGGATTAATTACGTACTCTTGGTTTTACTAGCGAGTGTTGTTTATTTGCTTATTCGAAAGTACGAAAAACGCTGGTGGTTTTATGCATGGGCTATTTCAGTCCCTTTTACAATATTTCTAATGTTTATTCAGCCGGTCATTATCGACCCACTTTATAATGACTTTTACCCACTAAAGGATAAGCAACTCGAGGAAAAAATATTAGGTCTTGCAAGTCAAGCGAAAATACCGGCAGAGCATGTTTATGAAGTGAATATGTCTGAAAAAACAAATGCCTTAAACGCTTATGTAACAGGTATCGGCTCAAATTCGAGGATTGTTCTTTGGGATACGACTTTAAATAAACTAAATGATGATGAAGTTTTATTCATCATGGCACATGAGATGGCCCATTATGTTAAAAAACATATCTATATTGGAACAGGTGCCTATTTAATTATTTCATTTATTGGCCTATTTTTAGCATCGAGAATTCTAAAGTGGTCTGTTCTTAAATTTGATAAACCATTAAAGTTGCGTGGAGTACAGGATATTGCCGGCCTTCCCTTACTATTATTGATTATTTCGTTACTTACCTTTCTTTCAAGTCCACTTAGTAACGCATTTTCAAGATACTTAGAACACACTGCTGATGTATATGCAATTGAAATGACGAAAGATAAAGCTCCAGCTATTAGCGGCTTTCAGAAATTAACGATTGCTGGTTTAAGTGAAGTGAATCCGCCAGCATTTGTAAAATGGCTTCGCTATGATCATCCAACCATGCTGGAAAGATTGAATTTCCTAGAGAATTTCGATGTAGATAAATAAGCATAATTTTAAAAAGGGGCCTTTTTTTGCGAAATGTAGAAAAATTTCGCAAAAAGGGGTTTCTTTTTTAAATATCCTGTTATATAATACAAACAGAAGCAAACAACCGTGTAGTATAACAAACACAACAAAGAATCAACCTACTTAAAGGAAGGAGTGGAAACTTACCCAAAAACTATCAATATAGCAAACTATGTGGGTAAACTGGTCTCAAAATAGACAAGAAGCTTTGGGGGAAAAGTTTAACGGTTCAATTCGTTAAGCAAAGAGGGGCTTAAAGAACGGTAAAAGGGTACTTAATAAAAAATCATTAGTACAGATTGCAACACAATTAAAATATAAAAGACACACAGAGAGGGGAAATACAGGGATGACAAATCAAGAAAGAATTGCAAAGTTAGAAGAAAGTTGGAAAATGGATAGCCGTTGGAATGGTGTGACAAGACCTTATTCTGCAGAGGATGTAATTCGTCTTCGCGGTTCATTAGATATTGAACATACACTAGCAAAAGTTGGTTCTGAAAGACTTTGGAAATTATTAAATGAAGAAGATTTCATTAATGCACTTGGAGCATTAACAGGAAATCAAGCAGTACAACAAGTAAAAGCTGGACTTAAAGCTATTTACCTAAGCGGATGGCAAGTAGCAGCAGATGCTAACCTTGCAGGTCACATGTATCCAGACCAAAGTTTATACCCAGCAAACTCTGTACCAGCTGTAGTAAAACGCATTAACCAAGCACTACAACGTGCAGACCAAATTCAAACAACTGAAGGTAAAGACGACACTTATTGGTTTGCTCCGATTGTTGCAGATGCTGAAGCTGGATTTGGTGGAGCACTTAACTGTTTCGAATTGATGAAAGGTATGATCGAAGCTGGAGCATCAGGTGTTCACTTCGAAGACCAATTATCTTCAGAGAAAAAATGTGGTCACTTAGGTGGTAAAGTATTATTACCAACTCAAACAGCTGTTAGAAACTTAGTTGCTGCTCGTTTAGCTGCTGACGTTATGGGTACACCAACTGTATTAGTAGCTCGTACAGATGCTGATGCAGCAGATATGATTACAAGCGATATCGATGATAACGACAAGCCATTCTTAACTGGTGAAAGAACTCCAGAAGGTTTCTATCGCACAAAAGCAGGTGTTGACCAAGCAATTTCTCGTGGTTTAGCATATGCGCCATATGCTGATTTAATTTGGTGTGAAACGTCTACACCAGACCTTGAGCAAGCTCAAAAATTCGCTGATGCAATTCATGCGAAGTTCCCAGGCAAAATGCTTGCTTACAACTGTTCACCATCATTTAACTGGAAGGCTAAACTTGATGATGAAACAATTGAAAACTTCCAAAGAGAAATTGCGAAAATGGGCTATAAATTCCAATTCGTTACATTAGCTGGTTTCCATGCTCTTAACCACGGCATGTTCCAATTAGCAAAAGGATACAAAACTCGCGGCATGGGTGCATACTCTGAATTACAACAAGCTGAATTTGCTGCTGAAGCTGATGGCTATACTGCAACTAAGCACCAACGTGAAGTAGGTACTGGATATTTTGATGAAGTTTCACAAATCGTTACTGGCGGTCAATCTTCAACAACTGCAATGAAAGGTTCTACTGAGGAAGCACAATTTGCAAAATAAGTTTTGAATTGATTTATCAAGTTAACTAACGTTCATTCTCCTGAACATAAATTATTATGGCTGTGTCAATTGTGGAAACGCGATTGGTACAGCCTTTTTTTTGTAAGAAAAAAGGAAGCGCTTGCGCCTCCTCGTTACGTTTGGATCTCAAGTAATTTCTTATACTGTTCTGTAAGTAGATAAAATTGAATTTGGTCTCTTGCATCTAAAGCATCATTGATTTGATTTTTTAATAAATCTTTTTTGTAATTAAAATGGGCTTCGTCAATAATCATTTGGACATATACATCGAAAACATAGTTACCTTCAGCATTACGTAAATCTGAATTGCTATTCTTTTGAGTTGCATATGGCTTTCTATTCTCCATGATTTTTATCACCCCTGATGCTCTTTTTATTATTATAGTAGTGTAGAGGTGAATTTTCAATAGTCTTTTCTAATTATTCAGAAAATTAAATTTACAAAGTTGGGAATATTTAAAACCCCTCCTTCATTTTGCGTACTATTTTTGAAAAAGGAAAAGCCCATTATTTGGGCTTTATGTGTGTGATCAAATATTCGTCATCTGTAATATATAAATCGATGGTTGGCCTTTCATGAATAAGATTATTTTTTTCCAATAATAAATAGCTTACTTTTTTATATGGATCCCCCTGTGTTATTGGTACCTTATTATACATTTGCACATAACGATCAACGGCATTTTGAATTAAATCTAAAAAGTAGGGTATTTCTTTGTCTTTTTCTTCAAAAATTTCATATGTTTCCTTAGACATATAAAATGATTTGTCAGGAATTCCATTTAGGTAAGGTTTTAATAAATCAAAGTCAATGGAATGGTCTTCTTTCACTAATACCTTAGTTGTTACACCCTTTGGCGCATTTAAAGCAAAATCACGAACCGCCTTTTTTATTGACTCTAAATCACAACTATGTATTTGATAATTTGCATTTTCTGGTTTTTGTTTGTTATTTCCCCATTTCCACATAATTTTCTCCCCTTACTTTTAATGAATTTTCTTATTTAGAATAAAATAATAACCGGAGGTGGTTCAAAAATGACTTTATCCAGAAGACGGAATATCAAGCTCGAAACAGAAATATCTTTAGACACGCCATTAAATCCCCACATTAGCTTAGGAGTTGATACAGATATAATGGCACCCTCTGGAAAAGATTATATAACCGGTGAATCAGTTGATGAGCATCGTATTGTCGAACAAGCAAATGAGTATTTAGCTGAAGAAGAAATAAAACAACAATTTGAAAATTTATAATGAGTAGCCAAAGGCTGCTCATTTTTGGTGGTAAGCTTTTTGAAAATTTAAAAATATGCTTACAAAATTTTGTTGTTTTGTGTTAATATAAAAAATAAAGAAAAATTTGTCAAACGTTGTCATCACATTTTCTTTTAAAATTTTATTTTATTAAATAAGAGGTGGATGAACTTTATGAGATCACTGAATAAAGCGATGTTTGTTAACGAATTTGAAGTTAATCCTTACACAATGGCCATCGTGGGTGAAAAAGGAAGCAATGATCAACCAGTTTATTCCCGTATTCTAGAGGTTGAAAATGAGTTCTTGGTCAAAATGAAACCTACTTTGGTAATGGATAAAAGCTGTAAATACTTTGGTAGCAGTCTAAAGGGTAGGCAAGAAGGCACCAAAGAACTTACCGGTATAACCTATAAAGCCCCAATTGCAGTTGACCCTACAAATGAAATCTACATGTTTCCTACAATCTCACCACATAAAGACACTTGTGCTTGGATTTCACATTCATATATTCTTAATTACAAATCCGCAGGACCTGAAAAGACCATCGTTACATTTACCAATAATAAATCAATTACCCTTAATATTTCTAAAGGCTCGTTCGAAAATCAGTTAAACAGAACAGCTCAATACAGGTTTATTCTCTCCAACCGAATTTTTAAAAAGCGTGATTAGATGCTTGGAAATTTGTAATTATAATATTGAAATCCCCTCACTCATACTGGGAAAATTGAAACTAGTGTAGTAAACTTCATATAGGGAAAATATAAAGTTATTAATGCATGTTTGTGAGGGATATCAAAAAAATGGACTTTGAGTCTTTAAAAGCTTTTTTTACTATGGATAACATTTTGATGCTACTTAGAGAATATGCGGCACTTGGACCTATACCAGGTATATTGCTGCCAATGCTTGAGGCCATTTTACCAATCTTTCCGTTAGTGTTATTTGTTTTAGCTAATGCAGCTGCTTTTGGCTTGTGGGAAGGATTTATTATTTCATGGATTGGTGCATCCCTTGGTGCATTAATTGTATTTTTTTTAATTCGAAAATTTGGAAGACAAAGATTTTTTAACTTCTTAACTAAACACCAAAAAGTCAGGAAGTTGATGAATTGGGTAGAACGTCATGGCTTCGGCTTTATCTTTTTAATGTTCTGTTTTCCTTTTTCTCCATCAGCACTAATTAACGTGGTAGCAGGTTTATCTAGGGTAAGCAAAAAACAATTTATTCTTGCGGTTTTATTAGGAAAGTTGGTTATGATATTTACAGTTTCTTTTATAGGCTATGATATAAAGGCTTTAATATATCAACCGGTTAAGACAATCTTTGTTTTATTATTAATGTTTGTACTGTGGTTTATTGGGAAAAAAATCGAAAGAAGGATACATACAGAATAAAAATAAAATAGATTATAAAAGTAAGGGGGAATGTCAATGGTAGGAAAAAAAGAAACAGAAGGTTTAGAGTGGCTTAGAACAATTGGCATAGCACTTATTATTGCAGTCTTTTTTCGGACCTTTTTCTTTTCGAGTTATATCGTTGACGGGGAGTCTATGATGCCGACATTGGAAAACGGAAATTTACTTATTATAAACAAAATAGTGGATGAAGAAAATGATTTTAACCGATTTGACGTCATTGTATTTCATGCAAATAGCGAAGATGATTATGTAAAAAGAATAATTGGATTACCAGGAGACAGAATCGAATATAAAAACGATATATTATATATTAACAACAAAGCTGTTAAGGAACCATATTTAGTTAAATATAAAAAAGCTGTTAACGGTGAGAAATTAACAGGTGATTTTACTTTGAAAAGTATCACAGGAAGTGAAGTTGTTCCTGAAGGATCTATTTTTGTTTTAGGTGATAACAGACGAGATAGCTATGATAGCCGATATTTCGGATTTGTGCCGATTGATAGTGTTGTTGGAAAGGTAAATTTGAGGTACTGGCCAATTGACGAAATCAATACTGAGTTTTAGAAAAAGGCAATGGTGTATTTAGTAAGTTGGGCCGAGTCAACTGTAATTCTTTCATGTACAGTTGACTCGGCTTTTATATTAATTTTTTTTTGAAACTTATTGACGAATGGATTTACTTCTGATATATTATTTTTTGCTGTCACGTTGGACAGAGAATATTATCGAAGCGAGTCAAAAAAAGTTTCGGAGAAAGTGTTGACTTCTACGAAGGTAAATGATAATATAATAAATGTCGCTGAAACACAGCGAAGAAAAACAAAATGATCTTTGAAAACTAAACAAAATGTCAAGCGTGCAAATAAAGTTGAACATTAAGTTCAACGCAAGTCAGTATTTGAAGAGTTAAGGTTCATTGGCTAAAACCGTCACATCCTGTGACAACGCCGATGTTAGCACATCCATGTGCGTCAAACACTTTTTGGAGAGTTTGATCCTGGCTCAGGACGAACGCTGGCGGCGTGCCTAATACATGCAAGTCAAGCGGATGACGAGGAGCTTGCTCCTCTGATTCAGCGGCGGACGGGTGAGTAACACGTGGGCAACCTGCCTGTAAGACTGGGATAACTTCGGGAAACCGGAGCTAATACCGGATAACTCATGAGACCACATGGTCTTATGATAAAAGATGGTTTCGGCTATCACTTACAGATGGGCCCGCGGCGCATTAGCTAGTTGGTGAGGTAACGGCCCACCAAGGCGACGATGCGTAGCCGACCTGAGAGGGTGATCGGCCACACTGGGACTGAGACACGGCCCAGACTCCTACGGGAGGCAGCAGTAGGGAATCTTCCGCAATGGACGAAAGTCTGACGGAGCAACGCCGCGTGAGCGATGAAGGCCTTCGGGTCGTAAAGCTCTGTTGTTAGGGAAGAACAAGTATCAGTTAACTGCTGGTACCTTGACGGTACCTAACGAGAAAGCCACGGCTAACTACGTGCCAGCAGCCGCGGTAATACGTAGGTGGCAAGCGTTGTCCGGATTTATTGGGCGTAAAGCGCGCGCAGGCGGTTCTTTAAGTCTGATGTGAAAGCCCCGGCTCAACCGGGGAGGGTCATTGGAAACTGGGGAACTTGAGTGCAGAAGAGAAGAGCGGAATTCCACGTGTAGCGGTGAAATGCGTAGAGATGTGGAGGAACACCAGTGGCGAAGGCGGCTCTTTGGTCTGTAACTGACGCTGAGGCGCGAAAGCGTGGGGAGCAAACAGGATTAGATACCCTGGTAGTCCACGCCGTAAACGATGAGTGCTAAGTGTTGGAGGGTTTCCGCCCTTCAGTGCTGCAGCTAACGCATTAAGCACTCCGCCTGGGGAGTACGGTCGCAAGACTGAAACTCAAAGGAATTGACGGGGGCCCGCACAAGCGGTGGAGCATGTGGTTTAATTCGAAGCAACGCGAAGAACCTTACCAGGTCTTGACATCCTCTGACAATCCTAGAGATAGGACTTCCCCTTCGGGGGCAGAGTGACAGGTGGTGCATGGTTGTCGTCAGCTCGTGTCGTGAGATGTTGGGTTAAGTCCCGCAACGAGCGCAACCCTTGTCCTTAGTTGCCAGCATTCAGTTGGGCACTCTAGGGAGACTGCCGGTGACAAACCGGAGGAAGGTGGGGATGACGTCAAATCATCATGCCCCTTATGACCTGGGCTACACACGTGCTACAATGGATGGTACAAAGGGAAGCAAGACCGCGAGGTGGAGCCAATCCCATAAAGCCATTCTCAGTTCGGATTGTAGGCTGCAACTCGCCTACATGAAGCCGGAATCGCTAGTAATCGCGGATCAGCATGCCGCGGTGAATACGTTCCCGGGCCTTGTACACACCGCCCGTCACACCACGAGAGTTTGTAACACCCGAAGTCGGTGGGGTAACCTTTTGGAGCCAGCCGCCTAAGGTGGGACAGATGATTGGGGTGAAGTCGTAACAAGGTAGCCGTATCGGAAGGTGCGGCTGGATCACCTCCTTTCTAAGGATAATAAGGTGCGCTTTGACATTTTGTTTAGTTTTGAGAGAGCATTTCTCTCAGAACTTGTTCCTTGAAAACTAGATAATCGTAAACATTCATATTTACTGTAAGAAAGTTCTTATTAGCACTTGTACCATTTATTAGTGAGTGCAGTGAGATGAATTAGAAGCGAGGAGTACGCGGAGGCGAGCTTCTGAGGACCGGAGTGTACGTTTAAAGGGTACATGAGGACCGCAGGAAGCGAAGCCGACAAAGTAATCCGAAGCTTATCATTCGTCGAACAGGTTAAGTTAGTAAGGGCGCACGGTGAATGCCTTGGCACTAGGAGCCGATGAAGGACGGGACTAACACCGATATGCTTCGGGGAGCTGTAAGTAAGCTTTGATCCGGAGATTTCCGAATGGGGAAACCCACTGTCCGTAATGGGACAGTATCTTTACCTGAATACATAGGGTATTGAAGGCAGACCCGGGGAACTGAAACATCTAAGTACCCGGAGGAAGAGAAAGCAAATGCGATTTCCTTAGTAGCGGCGAGCGAAACGGAAACAGCCCAAACCAAGAGGCTTGCCTCTTGGGGTTGTAGGACACTCTATACGGAGTTATAAAGGAATGAAGTAGGTGAAGTGGTCTGGAAAGGCCAGCCGAAGAAGGTAACAGCCCTGTAGCTGAAACTTCGTTCCCTCTTGAGTGGATCCTGAGTACGGCGGGACACGTGAAATCCCGTCGGAAGCTGGGAGGACCATCTCCCAAGGCTAAATACTCCCTAGTGACCGATAGTGAACCAGTACCGTGAGGGAAAGGTGAAAAGCACCCCGGAAGGGGAGTGAAAGAGATCCTGAAACCGTGTGCCTACAAGTAGTTGGAGCCCATTCATGGGTGACAGCGTGCCTTTTGTAGAATGAACCGGCGAGTTACGATCCCGTGCAAGGTTAAGTCGAAGAGACGGAGCCGCAGCGAAAGCGAGTCTGAATAGGGCGTCAAGAGTACGTGGTCGTAGACCCGAAACCAGGTGATCTACCCATGTCCAGGTTGAAGTCCAGGTAACACTGGATGGAGGACCGAACCCACGCACGTTGAAAAGTGCGGGGATGAGGTGTGGGTAGCGGAGAAATTCCAATCGAACTTGGAGATAGCTGGTTCTCCCCGAAATAGCTTTAGGGCTAGCCTTAAGGTAAGAGTCTTGGAGGTAGAGCACTGATTGGACTAGGGGCCCCCATCGGGTTACCGAATTCAGTCAAACTCCGAATGCCAAAGACTTATCCTTAGGAGTCAGACTACGAGTGATAAGGTCCGTGGTCAAAAGGGAAACAGCCCAGATCACCAGCTAAGGTCCCAAAGTGTACGTTAAGTGGCAAAGGATGTGGAGTTGCCCAGACAACCAGGATGTTGGCTTAGAAGCAGCCACCATTTAAAGAGTGCGTAATAGCTCACTGGTCGAGTGACTCTGCGCCGAAAATGTAACGGGGCTAAACGTACCACCGAAGCTGTGGATTGACACTTACGTGTCAGTGGTAGGGGAGCGTTCTAAGGGCTTTGAAGCTAGACCGAAAGGACTGGTGGAGCGCTTAGAAGTGAGAATGCCGGTGTGAGTAGCGAAAAGACAGGTGAGAATCCTGTCCATCGAAAGCCTAAGGTTTCCTGAGGAAGGCTCGTCCGCTCAGGGTTAGTCGGGACCTAAGCCGAGGCCGAAAGGCGTAGGCGATGGCCAACAGGTTGATATTCCTGTACCACCTCTTTACCGTTTGAGCAATGGAGGGACGCAGTAGGATAGGGTAAGCGCGCCGTTGGTTGTGCGCGTCCAAGCAGTTAGGCTAATGAGTAGGCAAATCCGCTCATTGTAAAGGCTGAGCTGTGATGGCGAGGGAAAATAGTACCGAAGTTCCTGATTCCACACTGCCAAGAAAAGCTTCTAGCGAGGTAGAAGGTGCCCGTACCGCAAACCGACACAGGTAGGCGAGGAGAGAATCCTAAGATGCGCGAGAGAACTCTCGTTAAGGAACTCGGCAAAATGACCCCGTAACTTCGGGAGAAGGGGTGCTCTGGTAGCGTGCAAGCGCGAGAGAGCCGCAGTGAATAGGCCCAAGCGACTGTTTAGCAAAAACACAGGTCTCTGCGAAGCCGTAAGGCGAAGTATAGGGGCTGACACCTGCCCGGTGCTGGAAGGTTAAGAGGAGGGGTTATCCTTTACGGAGAAGCTCTGAATCGAAGCCCCAGTAAACGGCGGCCGTAACTATAACGGTCCTAAGGTAGCGAAATTCCTTGTCAGGTAAGTTCTGACCCGCACGAAAGGTGTAACGACTTGGGCACTGTCTCAACGAGAGACTCGGTGAAATCATAGTACCTGTGAAGATGCAGGTTACCCGCGACAGGACGGAAAGACCCCATGGAGCTTTACTGCAGCCTGATATTGAATTTTGGTACAGCTTGTACAGGATAGGTAGGAGCCTGAGATACGTGAGCGCCAGCTTACGTGGAGGCATCGGTGGGATACTACCCTGGCTGTATTGAAATTCTAACCCACGCCCCTGATCGGGGCGGGAGACAGTGTCAGGTGGGCAGTTTGACTGGGGCGGTCGCCTCCCAAAGAGTAACGGAGGCGCCCAAAGGTTCCCTCAGAATGGTTGGAAATCATTCGCAGAGTGTAAAGGCACAAGGGAGCTTGACTGCGAGACCTACAAGTCGAGCAGGGACGAAAGTCGGGCTTAGTGATCCGGTGGTTCCGCATGGAAGGGCCATCGCTCAACGGATAAAAGCTACCCTGGGGATAACAGGCTTATCTCCCCCAAGAGTCCACATCGACGGGGAGGTTTGGCACCTCGATGTCGGCTCATCGCATCCTGGGGCTGTAGTCGGTCCCAAGGGTTGGGCTGTTCGCCCATTAAAGCGGTACGCGAGCTGGGTTCAGAACGTCGTGAGACAGTTCGGTCCCTATCCGTCGTGGGCGCAGGAAATTTGAGAGGAGCTGTCCTTAGTACGAGAGGACCGGGATGGACGCACCGCTGGTGTACCAGTTGTCTTGCCAAAGGCATCGCTGGGTAGCTATGTGCGGACGGGATAAGTGCTGAAAGCATCTAAGCATGAAGCCCCCCTCGAGATGAGATTTCCCATTCGTAAGAAGTAAGATCCCTCAGAGACGATGAGGTAGATAGGTCTGAGGTGGAAGCGTAGCGATACGTGGAGCTGACGGATACTAATCGATCGAGGACTTAACCAAATAGAAAAGCAGAAGCGACCGTTTAGCGCACGACAAAACTGGAGCGCATCGACTGAGATAAAGGAAACACGACGAACGAAAGTGAGTCGATGTTGACTTATCGTAGGGAGATGAGCGAAGTTTACTAGTCGCTGGGAGCTGGACAGTGAATGCACGGTAAATATGAATCTTGATTATCTAGTTTTGAAGGAACAACCTTCAATTGAATACAATGTTTGGTGACGATAGCGAAGAGGTCACACCCGTTCCCATTCCGAACACGGAAGTTAAGCTCTTCAGCGCCGATGGTAGTTGGGGGCTGTCCCCCTGTGAGAGTAGGACGTTGCCAAGCATATTTAGTAGGTAGGGTGTTTTAATACTTCTATTTGCTAAATGGAGGATTAGCTCAGCTGGGAGAGCACCTGCCTTACAAGCAGGGGGTCGGCGGTTCGATCCCGTCATCCTCCACCATATAAAGGTCCCGTGGTGTAGGGGTTAACATGCCTGCCTGTCACGCAGGAGATCGCCGGTTCGATCCCGGTCGGGACCGCCATTAAATTAATATCATGCCGGCTTAGCTCAATTGGTAGAGCAACTGACTTGTAATCAGTAGGTTGAGGGTTCAAGTCCTTTAGCCGGCACCACTTTTAAATTTTTACGAGCCATTAGCTCAGTCGGTAGAGCATCTGACTTTTAATCAGAGGGTCGCAGGTTCGAATCCTGCATGGCTCACCATTTAAATACTCGCGGGTGTGGCGGAATTGGCAGACGCACCAGACTTAGGATCTGGCGCCTTTGGCGTGGGGGTTCGACTCCCTTCACCCGCACCAGTTTAATATGCGGAAGTAGTTCAGTGGTAGAACACCACCTTGCCAAGGTGGGGGTCGCGGGTTCGAATCCCGTCTTCCGCTCCAAAGTTGCCGGGGTGGCGGAACTGGCAGACGCACAGGACTTAAAATCCTGCGGTAGGTGACTACCGTACCGGTTCGATTCCGGTCCTCGGCACCATTTGAATAATGAAGTTCTATTAATGCGCCCGTAGCTCAATTGGATAGAGCGTCTGACTACGGATCAGAAGGTTGTGGGTTCGACTCCTGCCGGGCGCGCCATTTCGGGAAGTAGCTCAGCTTGGTAGAGCACTTGGTTTGGGACCAAGGGGTCGCAGGTTCGAATCCTGTCTTCCCGACCATTTACACAAAATATTCTTTATTTATGGGGGCTTAGCTCAGCTGGGAGAGCGCCTGCTTTGCACGCAGGAGGTCAGCGGTTCGATCCCGCTAGTCTCCACTTTTTCATTTTAATATGGCGGTGTAGCTCAGCTGGCTAGAGCGTACGGTTCATACCCGTAAGGTCGGGGGTTCGATCCCCTCCGCCGCTATTAAGGACCTTAAGAAATTCTATATTAGGACCTTTAGCTCAGCTGGTTAGAGCAGACGGCTCATAACCGTCCGGTCGTAGGTTCGAGTCCTACAAGGTCCACCACGAAAAGTGTATATTTATTTATAACGGAGGAATACCCAAGTCTGGCTGAAGGGATCGGTCTTGAAAACCGACAGGCGGGTTAAACCGCGCGGGGGTTCGAATCCCTCTTCCTCCTCCATATTTCATATGGCTCGATAGCTCAGTCGGTAGAGCAGAGGACTGAAAATCCTCGTGTCGGCAGTTCGATTCTGTCTCGAGCCATCATCTTCAATGGGCTATAGCCAAGCGGTAAGGCAACGGACTTTGACTCCGTCATTCGCTGGTTCGAATCCAGCTAGCCCAGCCATTTTTAATTAAATCATACCCAATTGCGGGTGTAGTTTAATGGTAAAACTTCAGCCTTCCAAGCTGATGTCGTGGGTTCGATTCCCATCACCCGCTCCAATTTTATATGGGCCTATAGCTCAGCTGGTTAGAGCGCACGCCTGATAAGCGTGAGGTCGATGGTTCGAGTCCATTTAGGCCCATTTCATTCCACAGTAGCTCAGTGGTAGAGCTATCGGCTGTTAACCGATCGGTCGCAGGTTCGAATCCTGCCTGTGGAGCCATATGGAGAAGTACTCAAGTGGCTGAAGAGGCGCCCCTGCTAAGGGTGTAGGTCGGGTAACTGGCGCGAGGGTTCAAATCCCTCCTTCTCCGCCATTTCCAAATGCATATAATATGGCCCGTTGGTCAAGCGGTTAAGACACCGCCCTTTCACGGCGGTAACACGGGTTCGAATCCCGTACGGGTCATCATAAAAAGATCAAGAGAAAATCTCTTGATCTTTTTTTAGTCTATTTTTAAGATTAAAACTTCGATTCTATCTACCTTATACCCAAAAAAGAGTAAGCATTAGCTTACCCCTTTACTTTACAAGTATTTATACCAAAAAGCTTATATAGTGGGCAGAATTTAATAAACGCAGTTACTAGTGGAATGATACCGATGAGTGCTAAGTATTTTAAGTTGCCTTCTAAAAGGAAGAATAATGAAAATAACACAATCGCTAAAATGATACGAATGACTCGGTCTGACTGTCCTATATTGGTTTTCATACCCCATACCCCATTTCTCTTTTTTTATAGTATAGCTTATTTATTAGAAAAAGGTTTCCAGAAAATGTTACGAAATATTGATTTTTTTATGGATGGTTGTAAGCCCACTATGCAGAAAGGTATTCAAACCGTTCTTATGTTCCCACATCTTCCATAATGTTATAATGATGTAGATGATTGAATCAAACTCTTTTTTGGAGGGATTTAGATGTCTTTACGTTTCGTCTTAGGGAGAGCGGGCAGTGGGAAATCGACTTTCTTAGTAAATGAGGTTGTCGAGAAACTTAAAGAAGACCCATTAGGCCCTCCCATCATTTACTTGGTACCGGATCAAATGACATTTCAGATAGAGTATCAGTTAATCAATACACCTGGCTTACATGGGATGATTCGTACACAAGTGTTTAGCTTTACGCGCTTGGCGTGGCGGATTCTTCAGGAAACAGAGGGGTTTAGTCGTTTTCATCTCAATAGTACAGGCTTACATATGTTATTACGAAAAATAATAGAGCATCGTAAGGATGAACTAAAAGTTTTTACAAGAGCTGCTGACCAAACTGGTTTTATAAAACAACTTGAGGAGATAATTGCTGAGTTTAAGCGATACTGTCTTGCACCAAGTCATCTTCAAGAAAAATCAATGGAGTTATTGCAGTACAACCTGGATCATGCAAGTTCCAGTAAAGAAATATTAGCGAACAAGCTTTTTGACTTTCAGTTAATTTATCAGGATTATGAGAACCACTTGATGGGCCATTATGTTGATTCAGAGGATTATTTGCGGCTTTTAGCTGAAAAGATTGCAAAATCTGAAGAATTAAAAGGGGCGGATGTCTATGTTGATGGGTTCCATAGCTTTACTCCGCAGGAGTTAGAAGTTATACAGGAATTGTTGAAGCATTGCAATAGCGTTACTATTGCGCTGACGGTGAATCAGCAGGATTTACACGACGACCTACATGAGTTGAATTTATTCCGGATGACTTCAAAAACATATTTCAATATCCTAGGTTTGGCGAAAGAAAACGGAATCAAGATTGATAGTCCTATTTCTATGGAGGAGCCATTTAGGTATGTTTATTCACCTTCACTTGACCATTTAGAAAAAAACTATGATAGTCGTCCAAGTGTCAAATATACGGGTGGAGGAGAGATGCTGTCCGTTAACGTCCATGCTGCTGTAAACCGCCGCGCTGAGGTCGAAAGCATCGCGCGAGAAATGTTGCATTTAGTAAGAACAAAAAACTACCGTTGGCGTGACTTTGCTATTCTTTTAAGAGATAGTCATTCCTATCATGATTTATTAGAAACTGTCAGTAAGGATTACGAAATTCCAGTATTTTTGGATCAAAAAAGATCAATGCTACATCATCCATTAATAGAATTGCTCCGTTCTTCATTAGATGTCATTCAAAGCGGATGGCGCTATGAGCCGATATTTCGCTGTGTGAAAACAGATTTGCTTTTTCCAGTTGATAGTAACAAAGACAACATCCGTGAAGAAATGGATAAATTCGAAAATTATGTATTGGCATATGGTATTCAGGGAAAACGCTGGACTGACCCAAAACCTTGGGAATACCGACGTTTTCAAGCAGTCGAAGGACAGAATATTCCAAAAACGGATAAAGAAAAGGAATATGAGAAACAGATTAATGAATTGCGTCGTTTCATTACAGAGCCGTTTATGGCTTTGGAAAAAACTATGAAAAAGGCCAAAACAGCTCGTGAATATTGTGAAGCCTTTTTTTACTTTTTAGAAGATCTTCATATTCCAAGAAAGGTCAATTTTCTTTGTATTGATGCTGAAGAAGCAGGAAGATTAACTGAGTCCCGTGACCATAGTCAAGTATGGCAATCGGTACTGGAGCTATTGGATCAAATGGCATCATTGATGGGGGAGGAAGAATTATCTTTCGATTTGTTTCGGAAAATGATTCATTCAGGAATAGAAAATATGCATTTTGCAACCGTTCCTCCTGCAATGGACCAAGTATTAGTCGGGAATATGGAGCGCTCTCGATTCTCCAATATCAAATGTGCATTTATTCTTGGCGCGAATGATGGAGTTATTCCGTTAAAGCCGGTAGAAGAAGGAGTTGTAACCGAGGAAGAACGGGAATTTTTATCGAGTACCGGCTTGACGTTGGCACCTGGAACGAAAGAGCAGCTTTTAGATGAACAGTTTTTGATTTATCTTGCGTTAACAAGTGCGTCGGATTTACTTTATATCAGTTATCCTTTGGCAGATGATGAAGGAAAATCTTTAGTGCCATCAATTTTGATTAACAGACTAAAAGACCTTTTTCCAGCTTTAAAAGAAAAGCTCAGCTTAAACGAGCCTAGTGAGGAAATTCCGTTAAACCAATTACAATATGTCGTGAATCCGAAAAAGACGATGTCCTATTTATCGATTCAATTGCAAAATTGGAAAAAGGGTTATCCTGTAGAAAATCTGTGGTGGGATATTTATAATTGGCTTGTCCAACAAGAAGAGTGGAAAGTGTATGGGAAGAGAATTTTAGGAAGTTTATTTTATATCAATACGGCGAAACGTCTCCCAGAAGAAATCAGCCATGAGCTATATGGAGAAGAAATAAAAGCAAGTGTATCGCGGATGGAGTTGTTCCAATCCTGCCCATATTCGCAATTTATTTCATATGGACTAAGGCTCGAGGAGCGGCAAATTTTCCGACTAGAAGCACCGGATATTGGCCAGCTATTCCATGCTGCTTTAAAAATGATCACCGAGATGATTCAGCAAAATCACCTGCAATGGGCAAACCTTACAAGAAAACAATGTGAACAGCTTGCCTTTCAAGCTGTGGAACAATTAGCGCCCAATATTCAAAGAGAAATATTATTAAGTTCGAATCGTTTCCATTATATAAAAAGAAAATTGCAGCAGGTCGTAGGTAGGGCTTCCATTGTCTTAAGTGAGCATGCGAAAATCAGCGGCTTTGAACCAATTGGTCTTGAACTGGGATTTGGCCCTAAGGGACCGCTTGCACCACTTAAGTTTAATTTGAAAAACGGTTGCAAGATGGAGGTCATTGGCCGTATTGACCGTGTTGATAAATCCGAAGGAAATCAAGGCGTATATCTCAGAGTAATCGACTACAAGTCAAGTCAGAAATCATTAAATCTTTCAGAGGTTTATTATGGTTTAGCCTTACAAATGCTGACGTATTTAGATGTTGTCATTACAAATTCAAAGCAATGGATAGGAACAGAAGCCTCCCCGGCTGGTGTTTTATATTTTCATGTTCATAATCCAATGCTAAATAAATCTTCTGTTCCGGCATTTGAGGAAATTGAAAAAGAAATCTATAAGCGTTTTAAAATGAAAGGACTGCTAGTCGCCGATCAGGAAGCGATTCATCTGATGGACCATTCGCTGGAGACGGGCTATTCAGAAGTGATTCCGGTCGCATTAAAAAAAGACGGTAGCTTTTACAGTAATTCATCCGTTGCCAGTCCGCAGGATTTTGATTACTTAAGAAGCTACGTCCGGACGAAAATTCAAGATATCGGTGCGGCAATCACCGACGGAGTCATTGATATTGAACCTTATAAAATGAAAAGCCATACACCGTGTGCTTTTTGTTCCTATAAAGCAATATGCCAATTTGACCAGTCCCAACAGGGGAACAAGTATAAGCTTTTAATCTCGGAAAAGGCTGATGATATTTTAGAAAAAATTCGCATGGAGGGAGGACAGGACAATGAGTAAGAGAATTCAAAAACCTGAAAACAGCACGTGGACTGATGACCAATGGTATGCGATTACAGCAGGAGGCAAAGATATACTTGTCGCCGCAGCTGCAGGTTCCGGTAAAACAGCCGTCTTAGTTGAAAGAATTATCAAGAAAATTACCTCCATAGATAATCCGATTGATGTTGACCGCTTATTAGTGGTAACTTTTACAAATGCCGCTGCCGCCGAAATGAGGAAAAGGATTGGTGAGGCGCTCGAAAAGGAAATTGCTAAACATCCATCTTCACTGCATTTGCGGAGACAATTGACACTATTAAATAGGGCTGCCATTTCAACGCTTCATTCCTTTTGCTTAAATGTGTTAAAAAAATATTATTATCACATTGATTTAGATCCAGGCTTTCGAATTGCAGATGAAACAGAAGCAGAATTGTTGATGGAAGAGGTTATGGATGAGCTGTTTGAAGAACAATATAGTTTAGAAGAAAATGAACGGTTTTATGATTTAGTAGATCGATATAGTGATGACCGCAGTGATGTAGAGCTGCAGCTCCTAATCAGAAAGCTATATGATTTCGCCAGGTCCTATCCTTGGCCTAATGAATGGCTGGATCAAATTATCCATTCCTATGAGATTGAAAATAGTAATGAAATTGATGATTTACCGTGGATGAAAGATGTAAGGGATGATATTACTATCCAATTAAACGGCTGTACGCAAATTTTAATCCGTGCGTTAGAACTAACAAAAGAGCCTGGTGGTCCTGCCCCTTATGCTGATAATATCGTTCTTGACCAAGGCATCATTCAAGAACTGCTAGCGGCAAATCAAGAGTCGTGGCAAAAGCTCTATGAAGTGATGCAACTGGTTTCTTTTTCAAAACTAAAATCATGTAAAGGTGATGAATACAGTAAGAGCATTCAAGAAGATGTAAAGAACTTGCGTGAGCAAGTGAAAAAGAGGATTAACACACTGAAGGATGAACTTTTTAGTCGGAAACCGGAGTATTTTCTAAAGGATATTCAGGAAATGAAGCCGGTTGTGGAAACATTAATTGAACTGGTCAAGGAATTTTCAAGACGCTATGAACTCGTAAAAAAAGATAATGGGCTTGTTGATTTCGCAGATTTAGAGCATTTTTGCCTACAAATTTTAAAGGATGAAGAGTCCTCCACGGGTGAGCTTCTACCCTCGGCTGTTGCCAAAGATTATCGAGATTTATTCCAAGAAGTGTTAGTGGATGAGTACCAGGATGTAAATTTAGTTCAAGAAACGATTATTAAACTCGTATCCTGTTCAAATAATTTATTCATGGTTGGGGACGTGAAACAATCGATATATCGTTTCCGCTTAGCTGAGCCGCATCTTTTCCTGAAAAAATATAGACAGTTTCAGAAAGAAGACACTTTACACTGCGAAGGGATTCGTATAGATTTATCGAAAAACTTCCGCAGCCGTGCCGAAGTATTGGATGGGACCAATTTTATTTTTAAGCAAATTATGAATCAGACGGTCGGTGAAATTGACTATGATGATGATGCAGAGCTAAAGCTTGGAAATATGAATTACGAAAATTCCAATGAGACAAAGGCTGAGCTCATGCTCATTGATCGTAAGGATCCAACATTAGTGGAAAAGGAAAATGAGGATTCCGATCAAGAACAAGGGGAGGACGATCCATCCATCGATCTTGCGGAGCTGGAAAATGCACAATTAGAAGCAAGGGTCATTGGCTTGAAAATAAAAAGTTTAATTGAACAGCCTTTTAAAATTACCGATAAAAACGGAAACACCCGTAATATTACCTATCGTGATATCGTCATACTGCTCCGTTCCATGCCTTGGGCTGAAACAATCATGGAGGAATGTAAGGAACTCGGGATTCCGGTTTATGCCGAGCTTTCCACAGGTTATTTTGAAGCAACAGAAGTTTCTGTGATGATGTCCCTATTGAAAATCATCGACAATCCCTATCAAGATATCCCGCTTGTAGCAGTACTCAGATCTCCGATTGTTGGTATAACAGAACAACAACTGGCGATGATTCGTATCCATGATAAAACGGATACCTTTTTTGATAGCGTCAAAAGTTATCTTAATTCTGGTTCAAATCAAGAGTTGGCCGAGAAACTAGAGTTGTTTTATAGGCAGTTAAAAATATGGAGAAAAAGAGCACGGGAAGGAGCCCTGTCGGAATTAATTTGGCAATTATACAGGGATACAGGCTATTATGATTATGTTGGCGGAATGGCTGGTGGTAAACAGCGTCAAGCGAACTTAAGAGCCCTTTATGACCGTGCGAAACAGTATGAAGAAACATCATTCCGGGGGTTGTTTCGTTTCCTAAGGTTTATTGAACGGATGCAGGACCGTGGCGACGATCTTGGTACAGCCCGGGCTCTTGGTGAACAAGAGGACGTTGTTAGAATTATGACGATTCATAAAAGCAAAGGGCTCGAGTTTCCGGTTGTTTTTGTGGCTGGACTTGGCCGGCAATTTAATATGCAGGATTTACGGAAAAAAGTATTATTGCATAAGGAATTGGGATTTGGGTCAAAACTTGTAAATCCCAAGCTGCGCATTAGCTATCCGACATTGCCGCTTCTCGCGATGAAACGCCGTTTGCAGATGGAGCTGATTGCGGAAGAAATGCGTGTTTTATATGTTGCCCTCACAAGAGCTAAGGAAAAGCTCTATCTGGTTGGTACGGTTAGTGATAGAGAAAAAATGCTAGAAAAGTGGAACAACGAAGTGAGCGAAGATGATTGGTTATTACCGGATTATGTAAGGGCCAAGGCAAAAAGATATTTGGATTGGATTGGCCCTGCATTAATCCGCCACCAAGATTGTACAGTGCTAAGTTCAAGTAACTTTACAAATGAAATTTCTAGTCATACTTCCAAATGGGAAGTCAATGTTCTAAATGCCGATAACTTTCCTAAGGATTTACGGCAACATCTAGACCAAAACTTGGACTTCCTACATGAAATTGAACAATGGCGGACAGTCCCAATGGAAAGTAGTCTAAAATCTCAAGTATTTGACCAGCTTTCTTGGCATTATCCATACTCTCAAGCCGAAATCAAGCGGTCAAAACAATCTGTTTCAGAAATCAAATCAAGGAAACAAGTAACAGATGCTTATTCTGATACACAGTTAATCAAAAAGTTCCGAGCACCGCTAGTAGATCGACCTAAATTTTTACAACAACAGTCTTTGACAGCGGCAGAAAGAGGAACAGCTATGCATATGGTGATGCAGCATGTTAATCTTCGTACAGAAATTACGCATGATGGAGTTGCCGATTTATTAGATTTAATGGTTATGAAGGAATTACTAACTGAAGAACAGAAAAAGGTCATTGATATTAATAGCATTGTGCACTTTTTTGAAACCCCTATTGGGCAAAGATTAAAAAATGCCCAAAAAGTTCGGAGAGAAGTTCCATTTAGTTTAGCATTACCAGCGAGAGATGCTTATCCTGATTGGAATGAAGAAGAGGGTGCAAACGTATTGGTTCAAGGGGTCATGGACTGTGTTTTTAAAGATGAAACTGGCGTTGTCTTACTTGATTATAAAACGGATACGATATCAGGACGTTTTAAAAATGAGATGATGGCCAGGGAAGCTCTAGCTGAACGATACCGCCTTCAAATTGATTTATATGCACGAGCACTTCAGGAGATTTGGGGTCTGCCACATCTCGACAAATATTTATTTTTCTTTGATGGAAACCTACTGATTGAGATGTAGATGTTATATAACAATCAAGCGGAAAACCCGTATATCAGAGGATTTATTCTTCTGTTATGCGGGTTTTTTAATTTGTCAAAATACTGCTTAATGTGTCGAATTTGTCGCTTCACCCTAAAATAAGCTGTTTGAAAGCGGTTTATTCTTTTGTAAGTAGTTTATAAAATTTTGTGAACATTTTAAATACTATTTAAAGTTTTGTCGATGTATGATATTGTTATATAACAAGAAACGATCTTATTATTGGGGGTTAGGGATAATATGACAACGAACGCATTAAAAAACGAAGTACTATTTATCGATGAAACGGCAAATTTACAGAATTATGATGAAACGGCTGCAAATTTCGATTGGAAACAAGTAGAGGAAACATTTACTTGGCATAAAACTGGTAAAGTCAACATGGTTTATGAAGCGATTGATCGCCATGTAGAAAACGGAAAAGCGGACCAAACAGCACTATTCTTTACAGACGGAATTCGTGATGAAGCATACACTTACGCGGAGATGCAAAAGCTTTCTAGTCAATTTGCAAACGGCTTACGTTCATATGGTGTTGAAAAAGGGGATCGCGTCTTTATTTTCATGCCACGTACTCCAGAATTATATATTTCACTATTAGGTATTATTCGAATGGGCGCGATTGCTGGTCCATTATTCGAAGCATTTATGGAAGAGGCTGTAAAAGACCGTTTGAGCGACAGTGGAGCGGTAGCTGTTGTGACAACACCATCATTATTAGAACGAATTCCGGTTGATGAACTGCCAGAATTAAAGCATGTAATTTTAGTTGGCGGAGAAGAGACAACTGCTGATAATCAAATTTTATTCCAAGATTTAATGAGCAAATCTGATGAATATACAATTGAATGGGTTGACCGTGAAACAGGCATGCTTCTACACTATACATCAGGGTCTACAGGAAAACCAAAAGGAGTTCTTCAAGTTCATGATGCAATGGTTCATCAGTACCTAGCAGGGAAATGGACTTATGACCTTCGTGATGGAGATGTATATTGGTGTACAGCTGACCCAGGTTGGGTAACAGGAACTTCAGCAGGTATGTGGTCACCTTGGTTAAACGGCGTAACTGCTGTGCTTCGCGGAGGACGTTTTAAAGCTGAAGAGTGGTTCCAAACACTTGAAAAGTATGGTGTAAATGTTTGGTTCAGTGCACCAACAGCTTTACGTATGATTATGGCTGCAGGAAATGAGTTACCAAAGAAATATGACTTATCAAAGCTTCGCCACATCCTTTCAGCTGGTGAGCCATTAAATCCTGAAGTTGTTCGTTGGGGCTTAGATGTATTAAATCATCGCATTCATGACAACTGGTGGATGACGGAAACTGGCTCTTGTATCTGTGCGAACTTCCGTTGCAACCCAATTCGTCCAGGTTCAATGGGTAAACCACTACCAGGCATCACACTTGCAATCGTAGATGATCAAGGAAACGAATTACCAGCTAATAGAATGGGGAACCTTGCTATTAAACCGAAATGGCCAGCAATGGTTCGCGAAATTTGGAACAACAAAGAGAAATATGATCAATATTTTGAGACAGGCTGGTTTGTAACAGGTGACTCTGCATATAAAGATGAAGATGGCTACTTCTGGTTCGAAGGCCGTGTTGATGATGTTATCAATACATCAGGTGAGCGCGTTGGACCATTTGAAGTTGAAAGTAAGCTAGTTGAGCATCCAGCTGTTGCTGAAGCAGGGGTAATTGGTGTTCCTGATCCAGTTCGCGGTGAGGTAATTAAAGCATTTATTACACTACGTGAAGGATACCAAGATAGTGATGAATTAAAAGAAGAAATTCGCTCATTCGTAAAAACACGTTTGGCTGCGCATGCTGCACCAAGAATGATTGAAGTTCGTGAAACAATTCCGAAGACAAGATCAGGAAAAATTATGCGTCGTGTACTTAAGGCATGGGAACTAGGGCTTCCAACAGGTGACCTTTCAACAATGGAAGATTAATAGAAAAGTGGAAGCGGCCGTTCAGCGAAGTCCACTAGTCGCTGGCCGCTGGAGCTAGACATTAGAAAAGCTTAAAGCGCACAAAATCTAGGACAATGTGAAAAGTCCCAACCAAGCATATGCTTGGTTGGGACTTTTTTGCTATGCGATTTTTATTCCATAAGCACTAATATCGCTTGTATTTACCAAACTTTACCTTGTACAAATATTTTAGGAAATGAATCATGAAAAAGTAAACTAGTGCATAAATCATAATAAGTCTCTTATAAAAACGAACTTGTACTGCTGTCTATTTATGGCTGAATTCCTACATCACATAAGTAAGCGTTTTCAAGTTGGGAAATAGGAAGGTGATTGTTTGTCTGTTTTAGAGGTAAAAGACGTAACACTGCGGTTTGGAGGCGTAACAGTACTAGAACGGGTTAGTTATGTTGTAAACAAAGGGGAAATCTTTGCATTAATCGGTCCCAATGGTGCCGGTAAGACAAGTATGTTGAATTGTATTAGCGGCCTTTACCATCCTTCGGAAGGGTCGATTTCTTTTAATGGTGAAAAAATTAATCACCTTAAGCCACACAAGCGGGCAAGCCTTGGGATTGCAAGGGCATTTCAAAATATTGAGCTATTCCCCCATTTATCTGTTTTGGACAATTTAATGCTAGGTAGGCATGTCCGAATGAAGACCGGGTTACTTGCCGGTGGTTTTTATTGGGGGAAAGCACAACGTGAAGAAATAGAACATCGCCGTAAAGTTGAAGATGTAATAGACTTTCTTGAAATAGAAGATATTCGTAATACACCAGTCGGTACACTTTCATACGGCTTACAAAAACGTGTGGAAGTGGGAAGAGCCCTCGCGTTGGAGCCGGAACTATTGCTTTTAGACGAACCTATGGCTGGTATGAATACAGAAGAAAAAGAAGATATGGCCCGCTACATTATCGATATCCATGAAGAGATGAAAACAACCATTATTTTAATAGAGCATGATATGGGAGTTGTAATGGACTTATCTGATCATATTGCTGTACTTGATTTTGGGAAATTAATTGGCTATGGAACACCGATTGAGATCCAAAATAATCCAAAGGTCATCGAAGCGTATTTAGGGGAAGAACAGGTCGGTTAACAATTTGATTCATTAAGGAGGAATCAGCTGCATGATAAATCTGACGTTTCCTCAAGCTCTTTTGGAAAGAGCGAAGAATGAGGGAGCCACAATTGCCTTACGTGAAAAAGATTATGGAATTTGGAATGAGTATACCTTCCAAGAATACCTTGAAGGGGTAAAGAAATTCGCGCTAGGTTTATTGGAATTGGGCTTTAGGCGGGGGGAAAAGCTGGCTATTATCGGGGATAACCGCCCTGAATGGGTTATCAGTGAATTAGCTGCTCAGAGCTTAGGCGGAATTTCCGTAGGTATTTATCAAGAGTCACTTCCTCATGAAATAAGCTATATCATCGATAATTCAGATGCAGCCATTGTTGTCGTGGAAGATCAAGAGCAAGTTGATAAAATTTTAGAAATCAAACAAGAAATTCCTAAAGTAAGGTGGATTATTTATTATGATTCACGCGGTATGCGAGATTACAAAGATCCCAATCTATTATTTTTCCGTGATGTTCAAAAAATCGGTGACACGATCGCTATTGAAGACCCTTTTGTTTTTGAAAGTGAACTGGAAAAGGGAGGTTATCAAGATGTGGCTATCCTCTCCTATACTTCGGGAACAACCGGCAATCCGAAAGGAACGATGTTAACTTATCAAAATCTATTTGATATGGCAAAGAATCTATCAATCATTGACCCGTTAGAAAAAAATGATCAGTATCTGTCATTTTTGCCGTTGGCATGGATTGGCGAACAAATGATGTCAATTGCCCTCGGCTTGTACAACGGCGTTACTATTAATTTTCCAGAAGAACCTTCAACAGTTTTACAAAATCTTAGAGAAATTGGTCCTCATGTCATGTTTTCACCACCGCGTATTTATGAAGATATGCTTTCTAGACTTCAGGTAAAAATCCAAGATGCAAGCTGGTTAAAAAGAAAACTTTTTGAATGGTGCAAACCCATTGGTGAAAAGGTCGCAGATGCCCATCTAAACAACGAAAAGGTTACAACAGGTACAAAAATCCTTTACAAACTTGCGGATTTATTTTTATTCAGCGCTATCCGTGATCACTTTGGTTTATTAAGAATTAGGCGGGCTTATACCGGTGGGGCACCACTTGGTCCAGATGTTTTTCGGTTTTTCCATAGTATTGGTGTAAATGTAAAGAGTATTTATGGACAAACAGAGGTTTCAGGGATTTCGATTGTGCACCGTGATGGAGATATTAAAATGGACAGTGTTGGTGTTCCTTTGCCTGGAACAGAGGTGAACATTTCTGATGAAGGGGAAATCCTTATCAAAAGTACCAGCGTTTGCAAAGGTTACTATAAAGATGAGAAAGCAACAAAGGAGACGATTGGAGATGGGTGGCTGCACACTGGCGATGCCGGTAGACTGGATGAAAATGGCCATCTTTATATCATTGACCGCGTAAAAGATGTTATTCGTCTCGAAACAGGGGAAATGTTTTCACCGCAATTTATCGAGAATAAACTAAAGTTTAGCCAGTATATTAAAGAAGCTGTGGCCATAGGACGTCAGAGGCCATATGTGGTCGCGATGATTAATATTGACATGGAAAATGTCGGCCGCTGGGCGGAAAAAAAGCAGTTAACTTATACAACCTACTCAGATTTATCGAGTAAGCCTGCAGTACTCCAACTAATCCAAGAACAAGTGAATGAAGTAAATAAAACACTGCCGAAAAAAGCCCGCGTGAAAAAGTTCGTTCTGCTCTATAAAGAATTGGATGCAGATGACGAAGAATTGACACGGACGAAAAAAGTACGCCGCCAATTTGTAGCGAAAAAATATGAATCCCTAATTGAGGGACTATATTCCGAAAATGAAAAAATCAATGTCGAAGGTACCATCAAATATCGAGATGGGAAACAGCAAACGATTCACACAACTTTACAAGTCATCTCATTATCAGGAGAAGAGGTGGTTTTTTCATGACATTTTTTTTACAAATGTTAGTGACGGGCACCGTGATTGGAAGTGTCTATGCATTAGTCGCTCTAGGGTTTGTCTTAATCTATAAATCTAGTGACGCGATTAATTTTGCGCAAGGGGAATTTTTATTAGTTGGTACATATGTGTGTTTAACACTCGTATCAGGCTACAATATTCCGTTTATACCTGCATTGATCATCACACTTTTGTTTAGTGCAGTCCTAGGCCTCGTGATTGAGCGTATCATCTTACGGCCATTTATTGGTGAACCTGTGATTTCTCTAATAATGGCCACCATTGGATTATCCAGTGTTTTACTAGGTGTTGTCCATATTATTTGGGGTCATGACACGAAAGTATTTCCTACAATATTTTCCGAAGAACCCGTTCGCTTAGGCAATATTATTGTCGCACCGGTCTATTTATGGTCGCTCGTGATTGTGATCGTCATGCTTCTCTTGTTCACTTTGTTTTTCAAGTATTCAAAAATGGGGATTGCAATGAGGGCAACCGCAGATGATCAACAAGCAGCCATGTCAATGGGAATTAGCGTCAAAGTGATTTTTGCCTGTGCCTGGGCAATCGCCGCTGTTGTATCGGCGGTTGGTGGTGTTCTCTTAGGAAACATAAACGGCGTTAACTCTTCGCTTGCTTTTATCGGTTTAAAAGTGCTGCCTGTAGCAATACTTGGTGGACTAGACAGTATTCCAGGAGCAATCATCGGTGGCATTATGATCGGTATCATTGAAAGTATGACTGGAGGTTATCTTGATCCGCTCGTCGGTGGTGGATTGAAAGAAGTCATGCCATTTATCATCCTTGTATTTATATTAATGTTCAAGCCGTATGGATTGTTTGGCAAAAAAGAAATAGAAAGGGTGTAATCGATGCGAAACCCATTTGTCATGGACTGTGGTGAATTCCATGTAAATTATAAACAAGATATGGCAATCTGGAAAATACCAAGAATTCGAATGCGTATATTTGCCATTGGTTTATTGTTTGCGATTTTTCCGTTACTCGCGTATGACTATATTATTGGTTTGGCAACCTTATGTGGAATCGCAGCGATTGGAGCCATTGGACTGAACATCTTAACAGGCTTTACGGGTCAGATTTCAATTGGTGTGGGAGCGTTTCTTGGTGTTGGCGGCTATACATCCGCGATTTTAACAACAAAGCTGGGATTAAGCTTTTGGATAGCCATGCCAACTGCCGGCATCATTACTGCTTTAGTTGGTGCCTTGTTCGGCATTCCGTCGCTCCGTTTAAAAGGATTGTATTTGGCGATTGCCACATTAGCGGCCCAGGTGATTATTTTGTTTGTCATCTCAAGATGGGATTCATTAACGGGAGGAACGGCAGGGCTTGTCCTTAACCGCCCGGAAATCGGTAGTTTTCCTTTTATTAGTGAAACGAGCTATTACTATTTAATGTTTGTAATTTTGCTTGCCACGATAATTTTTTCTTTAAATTTATTCAGATCAAGGGTCGGTCGCGCCTTCATCGCTGTTCGTGACCGCGATGTCGCTGCCGAAGTCATTGGCATTGATTTGTTTAAATATAAGGTTATGGCGTTTTTCATTAGCTCCTTTTTTGTTGGAATCGCAGGTGCCCTGTTGGGCCACTATATGATGGTTGTCAGCCCGGAATTATACAGTACAACTGTTTCAATTGAATATTTAGCGATGATTCTGGTTGGCGGATTGGGAAGCGTATTTGGTTCTATTTACGGAGCTGTGTTCATTACATTATTACCGGTTGTTTTGCGATCGGTCATTGATGTCTTTAGCGGTATTTTCCCTGACTTAGCCGACTTGTTAAATGGCTTGAAGGAAGTTGTCTTTGGTTTGGTGATTATTATTTTCTTAATCTACGAGCCTCAAGGGTTAGCGAAAATATGGCAGAACATCAAAGATTATTTTAAACTATGGCCATTTTCGTATTAAGTACAGGGATAATCGATAAGTGAAAAAATAATAATTGGGAGCTTGTCGTTATTTCAATAGCTATTAAAAAAGAGGGGGAGCAGAATGAAAAAGAAATTTTGGTCAGTGTTGTTAATGCTAGTACTAGCAGTAGGGATGCTAGTTGGATGTTCAGGAGGGGGCAAGGAGAAGACCCAAACAAATTCAACACAGACAAACGAAGGTGAAGCAAAGTCAGGAGAAGCAAAGGGAACCATTAAAATTGGCGGCCTTTATGATTTAACCGGTGGTACAGGTGATGTTGGTACACCATATGCAGAAGGTGAAAAAGCATATTTCGAATTTTTGGCAACACAAGGACCGATTAACGGCTATAAACTAGAGTTAATTGGCGACGATTATGCCTATAAAATTCCTGAAGCAACAAAGCTTTACCAAAAGTTAAAATCAAAAGATAAAGTGGCTGCAATTTTAGGCTGGGGAACAGGTGATACAGAAGCACTTCGTCAATTAGTAGCAGCAGATAAACTACCGTTTATTTCAGCTTCCTATTCTGAAAATCTAAAAAATATGGATGAAAGTCCCTATAATTTCTTAACGGCGGCATCCTATTCAGACCAAGCACGTTCAGCCTTAAAATGGATTAAAGATAACCATAAAGAAGGAACACCGACTGTAGCGTTGCTTTACAATGATACGGCATTTGGAAAATCTCCGATTCAAGATGCAAAGGATTTTGCTAAAGAATTAGGAATCGATGTCGTTGATGAACAAATTGTAGACTTAAAGGCTTTAGATGCAACATCACAATTATTAAATATGCAAAAGAAAAATCCTGATTATGCGATTATTCAAGAAACGTGGGGCGCAACAGCAACCATTTTGAAAGATGCAAAAAAATTAGGAGTTCAAACACAGTTTATCGGGTTAAACTGGGCAACAGGTGAAGGATTACTGCCAATTACCGGAGACGCTGCCGAGGGCTTTATCGGTGTTGTTACCCATGCCTTCCCATATGAGGACCTGCCGGGGCTAGAGGAAATCAGAACATACCTTGAAAGTAAAGGAGGAAAATTAGAAGAAAAAGATCAAAAGTTTATCCAAGGTTGGATTGCTGCCAAAATCATGGTGGAAGGGATTAAACTGGCCGATGATCCGACAACAGGCGAAGGAATCCGCGCTGGGTTGGAGAAAATTTCGAACCTTGATTTAGGTGGACTTGCAGCGCCAGTAACATTTACTCCTGATAATCATGCAGGTACCAATCAAATTCGTCTTGCCCAAGTGAAAAATGGAAAGTTTGTAATCATTACGGATTACATTGGCTATTAACAAGACCAGGAGGAAGTCATGCTCACACTCAATAATGTCGAGGTTATGTATGATAAGGTTATCCTTGTTTTAAAAGGAATGTCAATGGTCATTCCTGAAGGTAAAATCGTTGCTTTATTAGGAAGCAATGGAGCAGGAAAGACAACAACGCTGAAAGCAATTTCCGGACTATTAAAAAGTGAACGAGGGGAAGTAACCGACGGGCAAATTCATTTACATGATGAAAGAATTGATGAAAAAGATGCGGAGGCAATTGTTAAAAAGGGTATTTTTCAGTGTATGGAAGGACGCCGTGTTTTTAAACATCTAACAGTAGAAGATAATTTAATTGCCGGAGCCCATACCCGAAAAGACAGGAAGAATCTGAAGGAAGATATTAAAAAGGTCTACCGCTATTTTCCTAAGCTTGAAATGTTAAAACACCGGCAGGCAGGCTATCTATCCGGTGGAGAGCAGCAGATGCTCGCAATTGGCAGAGGATTGATGGCGAAGCCAAGGCTCTTGCTTTTAGATGAACCTTCACTCGGGATTGCCCCATTACTAGTTAAAGAGATTTTTAGTATCATCAAGAAAATTAATCAGGAAGAAGGTACGACCATTCTTGTCGTTGAGCAAAATGCGAATATTGCTCTTTCAATCGCGGACTACGGCTACATCATGGAAAATGGCCGAATTGTACTAGATGGACCGGTTGACAAGCTCCTTTCAAATGAAGATGTCCGAGAGTTTTATCTAGGGTTAAGTGATAAGGGGAGAAAAAATTACCGGGACTTAAAATCTTATAAACGGAGAAAGCGGTGGTTATAGGAACTAGAAAGAAAAAAGAGTGAAAATCTTGTTCATTGATTTTCACTCTTTATCCATTGTTTGCAGTGGTTTGATCAGTTGCATCAGGATCAAATGTATTAGTTGCGCTTAATCCACTATTTGAGGCTACAAAGTTACCAGTAATTCCACCACCGGATCCAGAATAACTTTTGGAAACACTTTTTGGGGCAATATAGAAGGAATCCCCAAAGTGAACTACCCCGGGTGCATTGGTAATATTAATTGGTCCACCAATTACTGAAGGCATAATGAACATCCTTTTTGTTTACTACTTATATATTATTATATTTTATCTCTTTTAAAAGGTTCGTCTATCTTTGGATTTGTGCGGATTGCATAGTTTGTTCGGTCTGATTCTGATGGGAGCTAATTAATTGCCGGATATGTTTAACCCGACCTTCACCGTAAATGTGATTTGTAGAGCCTATATGAACTACGGAAGAAGTGGAGACACCAATAACGGTAACAGAATGTACATGAATTTTTGGTGATTCATTTATCCGCCTTACTGCTACTTGCTCAGTGAGGATTGGCCTGGGAAGTGGTCGGTAAAAAATAGGGTAATTCAAACTTCCTTCTCCTCCACCCAAAGCCTCATGTTCACGATGAACCGCCAATGCTTTAGCAAAGGGGAGAATTGTGTTGGAATCACCAATTTCAACAATTGAACTTAAAAATACTGATAAAATATTCATATGATTTACAATTGAAAGTCTTTGCTGCAAGAATAACACATCCCTTTTATTGTTCAATCGTAACTTGTGGTCCAATAATTAAAGATTCAGCAGGTGTATCGAAAGCTGAAGCCATGGAAATTGTATTTGCATCACCTATTAAAAGCACTGAAGATACAGAGACGCCAGTAACCTTAACATTACAAACGGTTAGGTCACGGTTAATAACAGTAAAATTCATCATGTGAAATTTCCTCCCATTGGCATATGCTTTATAAAAGCATCAATTGCATTTGTTATATCTCTTTTGACTTCCGATGAAACAAAATGAATGATTTCCTCTTGACTGCCATTTCTTACATGATTTTTCGTTGCCTGGTTTAAATAAAAATTGAGGCGTTCATCAAGTTGTCTCTCTACATCCTGTATAATAAAATCTCGATGTGGACCGCTGACGGTAATATTATATTTAATGGCACATTCATCCATAAATTGTTGGCAGTCTCCTCTTAAAAATTGTTGAACACCTTCTCGTAGCTGAGGATATAGTTGAGGATATTTTTGGAAAATGGATGCACTTCCCGGAAAGTCTTGGTTCACCGAAAAATGCTCAAAAGTATCAGGATCCGACATCCCTTGAGGTGTTAAGCCAATATTTAGCGTTCCCTCTAATGTTTCAATTTTTAATTGATCAAATTTATATTCAATTCTTTCAATATGGGTCGTTTGGGGGTCTCGTAGAGAGTTTACCTTTTCCTGCAACGTCCTTACTTCTTCCTGCAATCGTATGAGTTGGTTATGCTGTGCACGTAAATAGGAATCAACCTGAGATAAGTAATACTGAATACTATTTCCGTTCATCAACCTTCACCTCTTTCCAATACATAGTTTATGTATGGATTTATAAATAGGTGAATGCCTATTATTACGGCCCGGCCAATGGAACAGATGGTATATAATGTTCTGCTTGGGGCGCCGGTGCAGTAAATCCTCCAGTATTATACAAATGGGATTGCGGTTTGATGATGCCAGCACTGCCGATTTGCAGAACGGATGAATTAGTAATACCACCGATTTTGATATATTGAATGATAATGCTTTGATTTACATAAAAGTTCATAACATAACTCCTTTTACAAAGAATCATAAATTTAGGAGCATTGGCTGGTCGGCAAAATCATTTTCGTAAGTGTTTGTGTTACTATAATAATTTGTTACCCGGTTTTGTTCCCCCGTGATAAAAGATCCCGCACCTGCGAAGGTTTTGGCTGTACTCTTTGGGGCAATTGTAAAAACATCACCAATATTCATAACACTACTTGCAGATACACTCACAACATTAATTGCTCCCACAATTGCTGGCATATTAAAACACCCTTTTATAAAAATCCTGTTAATAGTCTATGAAACTGACATAGACAGTGTTACTGGACAAAAAATTATATGTAAATAGGCAAGAATTTTTAGGGTCTTTTTGGAAATGTATGTTATAGTTAATTTAGAATTTTCTAAAAAGATAAAAAATAAGGGGGATGTTTATGTACGTACCAATGCTGTTAAATGATTTTTTAGATCGCGCCGTTAAATTATACGGACAAAAAAAAGCGGTAATTAATACGGATGGAAGAGAGTACACCTATTCTGAATTAAATGATAGAGTCAATCAGCTTTCCCATGGCTTGAGAGATTTAGGCGTACAAAAAGGGGATCGTGTTGCCTATTTAGCTCCCAACACGCTTGAAATGCTTGAAGGATTTTATGGAGTATTTCAAACGGGCGCCATCATGGTTCCTTTAAATACACGATTAACGCCTGAAGATTATTTATTCATCTTAAATCATAGTGAAACAAAAGTATTGGTATGTGACCAAGAGTTGTACCATCAAATCGCCCCTATCCGCGAAAAATTGCTAACAGTTGAAAGCGTTTTAATTCATTATGCTGATGCTGG
Organism: Schinkia acidoalkalinis; assembly: GCF_054301215.1. The sequence continues at coordinate 1,098,568 of NZ_CP182573.1, read as the reverse complement.
TTGTGAAGATATAAATTATGATCAATGGTTAAAGGGACATACTAAAGCCCCATTTGACCGCCCAGAAATGGACGAGCAGGATGTATGCAGTTTATTATATACAAGCGGAACAACTGGAAATCCAAAAGGCGTTATGTTAACACATCGTAATAACTATTTCCATGCCCTATCTGTCCAGCATCATCTTCGTGTTTCGGACAGGGATACACTTTTACATATTTTACCAATGTTCCATGTTAATGGCTGGGGTTCGCCTTTCTATTACACAGCTAATGGAGCAACACAGGTCATGCTAAGAAAAGCTTTGCCGGAGACAATTTTTGATTTAGTAGGAACACATAAAGTTTCCATCATGCATATGGCCCCAACTGTATTAAATAGCCTTATTCAGTATTATGATAAAAATAAGCAAACCTTTGACCATGATATCCGTATCGTCATCGCTGGGTCTGCACCAGCACCGGCTTTTGTAACAAAGGTAGAAGAAGAATTAGGCTGGGAGTTTATCCAAGTTTATGGGATGACAGAAACTTCACCATTGAGTTTATATTCACCAATCCGCCCAGATTTGGAAGGATTACCGAAGGAACAAAAATATCGCCTAAAGGCCAAAGCTGGAATTCAACTGATTGGCTGTGATGTGAAAGTTGTCAATGATTTAGGTGAAGAAGTTGCTTGGAATGGCAAGGACATTGGTGAAGTTATAACTAGAAGTAATAGCGTTATGAAAGGCTATTGGAAGAATGATCAAGCAACGATGGAAACCATCCAAAACGGCTGGCTTCATACGGGCGACATGGGAATTGTTGATGAATATGGAACAATTGAAATTGTCGACCGTAAAAAGGATGTTATTATCAGCGGCGGTGAAAACATTTCATCCATCGAGGTTGAAGGAGTTTTATATGAACACCCAAGCATTTTAGAAGCAGCTGTTGTTGCCCTGCCGCATGAAAAATGGGGTGAAACACCACATGCCTTTGTCGTTGTAAAGAAAGGCGAAGTATTAACAGAAGAGGATGTTATTCAATTCTCTAGAAGCAAGCTTGCCCACTTTAAGGCGATAACAGGTGTTACGTTCGTTGAGGAATTACCGAAAACAGCTTCTGGTAAAATTCAAAAAGTCCATCTTCGTAATCAAAAATGGGAAGAATCCGGAAAAGCAGCTGCTAACGGGCGTTTCGTAAATTAATAATAACAGGAAGCAAGAGGTGTTTCTTTTGCTTCCTTTTTTACATTGATTTAAAATAAACTGAAAATATATACAAAATTTAATTTTGATTAGGGGGGTATTAAAATGGATTTAGGTTTAAAAGGAAAAACGGCCTTAGTCATGGCCTCAAGCAAAGGCTTAGGTAAAGCAATAGCCACAAAACTTGCTGAAGAGGGCGCAAATGTCATGCTTGCCAGCCGTAGCGAGGATGCTTTACAAAAGGCAGTGGAGGAAATTAAGGAAAAAACGAATGGCAACGCCGATTTTGTAGTTTGTGATATAACGGATCCTGCTTCCATTAAAGCAACCGTTCAAAAGTGCGTAGATGCATTTGGACCAATTGATATACTCGTAAATAATGCTGGAGGTCCGCCTGCAGGAGGGTTTGGCAACTTTGATGATGATGCATGGCAAAAGGCATTTGAATTGAATTTATTAAGCTACATTCGAACGATCCGTGAAGTGCTGCCACACATGAGAAAGCAAGGAGGAGGACGGATTCTAAATATCGCTTCCTCTTCATTTAAAGAGCCAATAGACGGGCTGATTCTTTCAAACACATTCCGAAATGGAATTGCTGGGTTAGCCAAAAGCTTAGCAACCGAATTAGGGAAAGACAAAATCTTAGTGAACACCCTTGGTCCAGGCCGCATTGGTACAGACAGACTGAAAGAGCTCGACTCAATCGGTGCAGATAGACAAGGAGTTACAGTGGAAGAAATCAGAGCCTCAAAGGAACTCACGATTCCGCTCGGACGTTACGGACTACCGGAGGAGTTTGCAAATATCGCGGTGTTCCTATGCTCACAAGCGAACTCCTATGTGACAGGTCAGGCCTTTTTAGTTGATGGCGGCATGGTAAGAGCATTGTAAGCATAATCAGCAGGAAAAGAGGGGAAGGTCGGGCTTTGGTGGTGATACTCACACTGAAAGCACCTTGTGGATTTTACCCAACGCCCAATCCAAGTCTTCTTTTGTAATCACGAGTGGTGGTGCAAAGCGAATCACATTTTCATGTGTTTCCTTGCACAACAAGCCTTCCTCTTTTAATCTTTCACAAAAGGTGCGAGCCGATGTTGTCAGTTCAACACCAATAAACAAACCCTTACCGCGTACTTCCTTAATAATTGGATTTTTCACTTTTTTAAGTTCATTTAACATATAGGCACCTAGTTCTAGAGAACGGTCAGCCAATTTTTCATCAATGATAACATCGAGAGCAGCAATAGAAACCGCACAGGCAAGAGGATTGCCGCCAAATGTAGAACCATGTGACCCGGGATCAAAGACACCGAGAACATCCTTATTGGCTGCCACACAGGAAATCGGTAAAACACCACCGCCCAAGGCTTTGCCTAAAATGTACATGTCAGGCTCGACTTGTTCCCAATCACACGCAAATAACTTTCCAGTCCGCCCTAGTCCTGCCTGTATTTCATCTGCAATGAATAATACTTGATTAGTTTGGCAAGCATTATAGGCTTCTTTTAAGTAACCATCCGGTGGAATGATAATGCCAGCTTCCCCTTGGATTGGCTCAATGATAAACGCAGCGGTATTAGCCGTAATCGCCCCTTTTAACGCCTCTATATCGCCATATGGTACAATTTTGATACCTGGAAGCATCGGCTCAAAGCCCCGTTTATATTCTGAATTTGAGGATAAAGATACCGCCGTCATCGTCCGACCATGGAAGTTATCGGTACAGGCAATGATTTCGGCTTTGTTTACAGCAACACCTTTTACATCGTAAGCAAAGCGGCGTGCTGCTTTAAAAGCGGTTTCGACAGCTTCTGCACCGGTATTCATTGGCAGGACCATTTCTTTCCTTGTTAATTGGAATATTTTCTGATACCATGGTCCAAGCTTGTCATTGTGAAATGCTCGGGAAGTAAGGGTAACTCGATCTGCTTGATCTTTTAACGCCTGAATGATTTTTGGATGGCGATGACCTTGATTCACAGCAGAATAGGCGCTCAGCATATCCAGATATTTTTTACCTTCGGGATCCTCAACCCAAACACCTTCTGCTTTTGAAACAACAATGGGAAGTGGGTGGTAATTATTAGCACCAAAACACTCTGTTAGCTGGATTATTTCAGTTGTTTTGCTCAACAATAATGTCCCCTTTTCAATGTTTATTTTATTTACATTGTTTTTATAGAATTTAATCTTTTTTTAATAATATAATGAATATTTTTTGAGTTTATATCTACTACGTGTATAATGGAATTGGTTGTACATAAAAATAAAAGAGGAGGATATAGGATGTTACATGCACATGTTACGACTTGGTTTGTAGCGATCATTTTAGTATTTGTAAGTTATTTTATGCAAAAAAATGGAAAACAGAAACCTGCTAAAATTACAACGATGATTTTACGTCTTTTCTATATATTGATTTTAGCAACTGGCGGCGACTTATTTGGACGATACGCATCAGCATTAGGTTCTAGTATTATGACATCAGCTGTTTTATACAAAGCCTTAGCCGGTTTATGGGTAATTGCGTCAATGGAACTTCTGCTTATGAATCAGAAAAAAGGGAAATCAACAGAGCTTTATTGGATTCAATTTGTGATTGCTGTCCTAGTTGCATTATTTTTCGGTTATGTTGTATTACCAAACGGATAATAAAACTCTATATGTATATGTTTATTCCACAAGTCCATGGTCTTGTGGAATATTTTTTAAGAAAGAAATGTGCATACTGTTCGATTGCCATCATTTTGCGCAAATTCAAAGCGGTCTTTAAAAGTCTTTGCGTTTGTGCCATCGCGATAAAAATAATGCTGGACAACACAAATTTGCTCTTCATTATCAAAAATGATTACATTCATGCCTTCCTTTTGTTCTCTCAACTCTAAGAAGGATAAAAAGTTGTTGCAAAAAACGCAATCATACAGCGAGTAGGAAAGTGAATTTAAAGTTTTTACAAAATGCAAATAGGATTCCTCGGAAAGCTCCTCAATCAACTTTTTAAAAGAATAGGTCAAATTTTTTTTATAACGAATATAGTCACCGTTCGTTAGATAATGAAAATCATGATTGATAAGAAGAATAGTGTCTTCAATTAAGGTTCCTTTCTTCCAAATTCCATTTAACTGAACCTCAAATTCATCCCCTAAGTCGTTAAGTTCAAAGGCCTCATGGTTTATTTCATCAAAAAAAATCCAATCATCACCAATGCGCTCGATGGTACCTTCAATATATGCTCTTTCTTGAAATGGAATAACAGCTAGTTTTCTATGTAAGTTCAAGTAAATGACCCCTTTTAATTTTTTACTATCGTTTCACACTTTTGACAAAAAAATACTTTTTGGAAGAAAAATCCTAACTGTGTCTCTGAATAACATGTCGTTTTTAACTGATACTACAACTGTAAATTTTTCAATCATTTTTATTTTCAGGAGGTACTTAAGATGACAGTAGCAACACAAGTAAAGCAAACATTAGCTGGATTAAAAAGTGCACAAGCAGCGTTTGAAACATTTGCATTGCAAACAGAAAATAAATCAGCTAAACAAATGTATCAAAATGCAGCCCAACAAACACAACAAATTGTTGAAACAATTAGTGCCCGGGTGCAAGAGATTCAAAGTGAAGAGCCGCAGTATAATAGCTAACTTTTCCTAAAGAGGCTGGCTCGTTCAGCCTCTTTCAGTCATTACTATTTAATGTCATTACAAAAGGATGATTGAATGAAAACCACGTCATTTATACTTTCCATATCTTTTCTCTGTTTATTAATGGCAGGTTGTAATTATCAATTAGAGGGGCCGAGTAATGAAAGCATTTACCCCCAACCGGTAAATATGAGTACTTCCCCATTTCAACGAACGATAAATCAACGTTCTGCTGATGAAGCTAAATATATTTTATTAAATAAAGATGAAGTAAAGTGGGTTCGTGCTGTTCAATCTAAAGATCTCCTCATTGTTGCCGTAGAATTGGAGCATTGGAACACATTCCAATCCAAAAAGCTAACAAAAGAAATGAAGAAAACGCTCGAAAAAGACCTCAAATCAAAAAAAATTGAGCTTACAACAGATCATAAAATATTTATTGAATTAGAGAAATTGGAAAACAAAATCATGAATAATGATATATCTGAAAAGAAGCTGGACAAGGATTTAAAAAGAATTCAAAAGTTAATGAAAGAGCAAACTTAAGGGAGGAGGGATTGTCATGGCTAATAAGAAAAAGAAAAACCTAACACCCACGATGCAGCAATATCAACAATTTGAAAAAGATCGGGAAACGAAACGTCCCGTTGTAGCGAATTGTCTCCGCGCCTTTTTTGTTGGCGGTTTTATTTGCTTAATTGGACAAATGATTCAAACATTTTTTATGACCTATTTTAACTTTACTGAACAAACAGTTGGTAATCCGACTGTTGCTGTTTTGATTTTTATAACGATGCTCTGTACAGGCTTTGGTTTTTACGACCGAATTGCGCAGTTTGGGGGTGCAGGTACAGCTGTTCCTGTGACTGGTTTTGGGAATGCTGTCATTTCGGCTGCTATCGAACATAGGACAGAAGGTTTTGTCTTAGGTACGGGTTGTAATATGTTTAAACTAGCAGGCCCGGTTATTATGTTTGGTGTTGCTTCCGCCTTTATCGTTGCTCTAATTAAGACGATTTTAATACAGTGGGGTGGTTTGTAATGCTTGTTGGACACCGTACATGGCTATTTGAAAATAAACCGGTCATTAAATCGTCTGCCACTGTAGTTGGACCTTTCGAGGGCAACGGTAGGTTGTCCGATGACTTTGATATCATTCATGGAGATATTTGGCTAAATCAGGATTCTTTTGAAAAGGCGGAAAAGGTACTATTAGAGGAATCATGCCAAACTGCCATCAAAAAGGCAGGTCTGAAGAAAGAGGATATCCAATTCTTTTTTTGCGGCGATTTAAGCAATCAAATCACTTCAACAAGTTTTGCTGCACGCACGCTTGGCGCCCCCTATTTTGGGTTGTTCGGCGCTTGTTCAACCTCTATGGAAGGATTAGCATTATCAGCTTTTGTTGTTAATGGAAAAGGTGCAAAATACGTCCTTACAGGTGCTGTCAGCCATAACACCGCTGTTGAAAAACAATTTCGCTATCCAACTGAATACGGCGGGCAAAAGCCGCCCACAGCCCAATGGACGGTTACTGGAGCCGGTACAGCAATCATAACAGATGCTGGTGACGGCCCATTTGTAACGTCAGCGACAATTGGCAGAGTGGTTGACATGGGTCTTTCTGATCCATTTAATATGGGTGGTGCGATGGCACCAGCTGCGATTGATACAATTGAAGCCCACTTGAAAGAAAGAAATGTTCCTGCTTCGTATTATGATTTAATTGTAACAGGGGATCTTGGCCACATTGGCCATGAAATTGCTTTAGATTTACTAAATAAACATGGTGTTGAGGTAACGAGTCAGTCGTATAAGGATTGTGGCATTATGATTTATCGCGAAGGCCAGCCTGTATTATCAGGGGCAAGTGGGGCGGGGTGCTCTGCCTGTGTAACGTATGGCCATTTACTTAATGAAATGAGAAAAGGGAATTTAAAGCGAATTTTAGTTGTTGCAACAGGAGCTTTGTTATCACCGATCACTTTTCAACAAAAAGAAACGATTCCGTGTATTGCGCATGCTGTTTCAATTGAAAGTGAAGTTGGTGCTGGAGGTGGATTTTAGGTGGCCATTTATTTTTGGGCATTTGTTGTTGGAGGACTTATATGTGTAATTGGGCAAATCATGTTTGATGTCTTTAAGCTGACTCCAGCCCATACGTTAACCTCCCTCGTTGTTGTTGGAGCTATATTAGATGGTTTAGGTCTTTATGAGCCGCTTATCGAATTTGCTGGAGCAGGAGCCACCGTTCCGATTACTAGCTTTGGCAATGCTTTAGTCCATGGGGCAATGGCAGAGGCGGAAAGACATGGCATTATCGGTGTCATCACAGGAATGTTCGAGATCACCAGCTCCGGAATCTCCGCTGCCGTAGTTTTTGGCTTTCTCGGCGCATTATTGTTTAAGCCGAAAGGATAGAAGAAAGGGTGTTGAATCCAGATGACAATTGGTTCTCAAGTAAAGCAATGTACGTATACGTTAAAAGGAATCGAACAAGGGCTGCTAAATTTAACGACTCGAACTCGTGAAGAAGAAACCAAAAATATTTTCACCGATGCAGCATTTACATTAAAAGAGGTGATTGAAGATTTAGAAAAGCGCGTAGGCCTGCTTGAAAGTGAGGAGCCGCAATATAAAGGCTTATAATTCAAAGATTGTAAGCCTTTATCATGCCATTATAAATATTATGCAAATAAAGAAACAAAGAATAAGTCAGTTATTATGAAAATCTTCATAAAACTGGCTTTTTTATGTTAGTATATGTAATGAAAGTTGGTGGAAATGTGTCAGGGAAAATAGAGTATGCAGAAGAATTTATTGAGCGTTTTTCAAATTATTTAAAAGAAATCAAAGAAGAATTATTAGAACATTGGCTGCAATCAGCAAAGATTTCCGAAGATGACCCTTTTTATAAAGAAATTATTGCAAATGGGGAGGATACGATTGAGTTAATATATACATATCTGTCAACAAGGAATGTCGACCCAATTATTCCCCTGACAAAAAAGATAGCAAAAGAGCGAATAGAGGCAAATGTTAATATTAGCGAATATGTCTATAACATAAATTCCGGCCGTTCCCTTGTAAATGGCTTTGTTTTAAAATCAACATCCTTACATGATGATGAAAAGCTATTAGCGATGATGATTGTTGATCAATTGTTTGACGAATATGTCTATTATGCTATTAAAGAATATACCGATTTAAAGGATTCAATTATTTTAAATAAAAATCGGTTTATACAGGAAATGCATCATGATCGGCTTACCATCGTTGGTCAAATCGCAGCTAGTTTTGCCCACGAATTTCGTAATCCGTTAACATCAATTAAAGGGTTTATCAAAATGCTTGAGAAGAAATATCTTGATGATTCAGAAAGCCGGCTTTACTTTGATATTATCAATCTTGAAATGGAAAGTCTTGAGGATAAAGTATCGCGATTTTTGTATCTATCTAAATCCAAAGGATTAGATGATGAAATGATGGTCTTCAATTTTTCTGAGGTTACGAATAAAATGATTGAATTTATGTACCCAAGGTTTGTTGACGAGAAGATTGAGGTGATTTCGTCTATTCAAGATCATTGTATGATGTTTGCGGTGAAGGAACAGATTAAACAAATTCTACTTAATATTTTAAATAATGCCGTAGAGGAGCTTTCGGCAATAAACCAAAACCGAATCATTGAAATTGTTTTGAAGCAAAAGCAGGATGAGATTATCTTAAAAATATCAAATAATGGGAAAATGATTCCAGCTTATTTAATAGAAAATATATTCGAGCCTTTTGTAACGACAAAGAATTTAGGGACAGGTCTTGGCTTATCTGTTGTAAAACAAATTGTTGAAAAGCATGACGGTACAATAAAAGTAGAATCTAATGAAAATAAAACAACTTTCATCATGAAATGGAAAGCGTATGTAGAGTAAAAAAGTGGGACACGAGAGTCTTTTCTCAAATCCCACTTTTTTTTCTTTATAATACGTTAAAATATCTAGCTTCCGGATGGGCAAAAACAATGGCTGTTACAGAAGCTTCAGGCTCCATCATAAATCCATCTGTTAAACGAATACCAATCTGTTCCGGACTTACCAGCTTAAATAATTTTTCTTGGTCTTCAATATTTGGACAGGATGGGTATCCGAATGAATATCGTTGACCTTGATATTTTGCTGCAAACAGGTCTTGAATTGTCAAATCAACTGGGTCTATGACGCCCCATTGGTCCCGCATTAATTGGTGGACTCTTTCTGCAAATGCCTCTGCAGTTTCAAGTGCCAATGCTTGGACAGCATGGCTTAATAAGAAGTTCCCTTCTTCTTTAAATTGCTCAGCACGCTTCCGTACATTTTTTCCAGCAGTCACTGCTAAAAAGCCAACATAATCCATTTCTCCGCTGTCTACGGAGCGAAGATAATCGGCTAAACAGAGATATGGCTCCATTTGTTGACGCGGGAATGTAAAGGTTTCAAGTACTTTTTTATGATCCACAGGGTCATAAATGATAATCGTGTCACCATCAGCTTGAGCCGGGAAAAACCGATAAATTGCTGAAGGCACGAGTAAGTCGCTTGTTTTAGCTTCCATTAGCAAATGATCAATGGTTGCCTTGATTTCAAGGGCTTTTTCATTTTTCTCTTCAATTAGTTTTTGTATTTTTCCTTTTAGTCCTAAATGATGGCCTAATAGCATTTGCATATTAATAAATGGTTCAATGTGAGCCACCGAATAATCTTTTAAAATATGTTGTTCAAGATCTCTTGGTTGATACACTGGTGTATCTGTAGAGACGGTTGAACGGGCTTTAACTGCTACAGCACCGGAGTGGTCTTGCCCAGTTTCCGCCGCACTTATGACCTTCACTGCTTCTGATTTTTCAGCCATAATCTTTATCCGTTCTTCTTTATCTTGTAAGCGATTGGCCAACTCCAAGCCGCTCATCGCATCTTTGGCATAAAGAACGGGACCATCGTATTCCGTTGCAATTCTTGTCTCTGTAAATTTTCGAGTAAGGGCAGCACCGCCAACAAGAATTGGTGTAGAAATATTTGCCTGCTTCATATCCTGGGCAGTTAAAACCATTTGTTGCGCAGATTTGACTAGTAATCCCGATAATCCAACGATGTCCGGCTTTTCTTCCTCAATTGCTTTAATTAATTCAGCTGGGGCAATTCTAATCCCTAAGTCAATGACCTTATAGCCGTTATTCGTAAGGATGATATCGACTAAATTTTTACCGATATCATGAACATCCCCTTTTACGGTTGCAAGCAAAACTTTGCCTTTGCCGCTATCATTGGCGGTTGTTTCCATAAAGGGCTCAAGGTAGGAGACAGACGCTTTCATTACTTCAGCACTTTGCAGAACCTCCGCAACGATCAGCTGATTTTCATTGAATAATCGGCCCACTTCTGCCATGCCGGCCATTAACGGTCCATTAATGATATCAAGAGGTATATCGTATTCTTTTAAAGCAAGCTCCAAATCTTTGATTAAGCCCTCTTTTGTGCCTTCGACAATATAGTAGGCAAGCCTTTCGGCCAATGTCATATCGTTCTTCGGAATAGTTTCCTCTTTTTTCTTGTCTCGATAAAAGTTCGTAAACTGGGCTAATACTTCATCAGTTGTTTCAAATAAAAGTTTTTCAGCCATCGCAATCTCATTTTTTGGAATCGATGCGAACCGTTCAAGCTTTTCGGTATTCACAATCGCATAATCTAATCCTGCTTGTGTACAATGATATAAAAAGACGGCATTTAGAATTTCCCGGCCGACAGCTGGAAGTCCAAAAGAAACGTTGCTGATGCCTAAAATCGTTAAGCATGTTGGCATCTTTTCTTTAATAAGACGGATTCCTTTTACCGTTTCATTTGCTGAACCAATATACTGCTCGTCACCAGTTCCCACTGGGAAAACAAGCGGGTCAAAAATAATATCTTCAGGTCTTAGTCCATACTTTTCAACCAATAAATGATAGGATTGTTCTGCAACTTCAAGCTTCCGCTCGGCTGTTACGGCCATACCCCTTTCATCAATTGTGCCGACAACAACAGCTGCCCCGTAACGATGGATGAGTGGTACAATTTTTTCAAATCGTTCTTCCCCATCCTCGAGGTTAATGGAGTTGATAATTGCTTTCCCTTGTGAATAGGTGAGGGCTCGTTCGATTACTTTTTCATCCGTCGAATCAATCACAAGTGGTGCCTTAATTTTTTTGACAAGAATATCAAGGAAGTTTTCCATATCCTCCAGTTCATCCCTGTCTGGATTTGCTAAACAAACATCAATGACATGGGCGCCGGTTTTTACTTGGGCCCGGGCAATTTCAGCAGCTTCCTCGTATTGGCCATCGACGATCAGTGTTTTAAACTTTCGTGAGCCAATGACATTTGTTCTCTCACCAACAAAAAGCGGGCGCATGGACTCATCATATATAAGAGGCTCAATTCCAGAGACAGTATGGGTGTGCGTTTCTTCAGGAAATTGCCGCGGTGGATAATTCTTTAAAGTGTTGGCAAGTGCTCTAATATGATCTGGTGTTGTACCGCAGCAGCCACCGGCCATGTTTAGCCAGCCCTTTTCCGCAAAGCCTGCTAGCTTAGTTGCAAGCGATTCTGGTGATTCATGGTATTTTCCATCTTCATCAGGAAGTCCGGCGTTAGGATAACAGCTCACGGCAGTAACAGAGATCTCCGATAATGAGCGGATATGCTCACGCATAAATTCAGGCCCAGTCGCACAGTTCATCCCGACAGCCAAAGGCTTCATATGCAGAATGGAGATATAAAAGGCTTCAATGGATTGACCGGCCAGCGTAGTTCCCATTGGTTCTATTGTCCCTGAAATGATGAGAGGCAGGTTTTTGCCTGTTGCTTGACGGGCCTTTTCAATGCCAACAAAGGCTGCTTTGACATTGCGCATATCCTGACTTGTTTCAAGCAGCAAAAGGTCTACTCCGCCATCAATAAGTGCGCGTGTCTGTTCCTCATAATTAGAAATAAGCTCGTCAAACGTTACGCCTCCGGTTACAGACAACGATTTTGTTGTCGGTCCCATCGACCCGGCGACAAAGCGTGGCCATTCTGGTGAGGAATATTCTGCTTTTACTTTACAAGCGAGTTCTGCTGCTTTTTTATTCATTTCGTAGGCTTTGGCACCAAGTCCATATTCGTCTAATACGAGTTTTGTTGCACCGAATGTATTCGTTTCAACGATATCCGCTCCTGCTTCAAAATAGGCACGGTGAATTGATTCAATCACTTCGGGAGCTGTTACATTTAAATTTTCATTACAGCCTTCATATTGTTCACCGCCGAAGTCATCAGCAGAGAGATTGGCTTGCTGTAACATCGTTCCCATTGCGCCATCAAGTATTAGTATTTTTTTCTTTATCTGTTCTTGCAAGGTATTCTGTAACAATCTAATCTTCCTTTCTAGGCTTAAACTCAATTATTTTTTTCGTGAATGTATTTCACTAGTTCTACTGAAATTTCATAACGCATAAATGGCGTAATTAAGTAAATGCCTTTAAATAATGGAAGAGCAACATCGATTAATGATTTGGCAATGGCGATTCCTTCAGCAGCGGCTTTTTCTCGGTCTGTACCACAATGAGCCATTCTAGTTCGGATATCGTCGGTCAGTTTTATTCCCGGTACTTCGTTATGAAGAAATTCAGCGTTTTGGCTGCTGACAATTGGCATAATTCCAATGTAAATTGGTTTCGTAATATGTTTGGTTGCCTCATAAACTTCTATAAGCTGCTCTTCATTAAAGATAGGCTGACTAATAAAATAATCGGCGCCATGTTCCACTTTTTTCTCCAGTCTTTTTACAGCCTTGTCAAGATGGCGAACATTTGGATTAAAGGCCGCAGCCACTGAGAATGAGGTTTTCTTCTGCAGTGGTTTTCCTGAAAATGACATGCCTTCGTTGGATTGCTTAATAAGATTAATCAATTCAAAAGAGGATAAGTCATAAACGGAAGTTGCTCCCGGAAAATCGCCAACTTTCGTGGGGTCTCCCGTGACCGCTAAAACTTGATTAATACCAAGAGCATCTAAACCCATCAAATGAGATTGAAGGCCAATTAAATTACGGTCCCGACATGTAATGTGGACAAGTGGGCGTAAACCTATGTCATTTTTGACAATGGTGGCCATGGCCATATTGCTTATTCTTGGTGAGGCCAATGAATTATCAGCCATTGTTAAGGCATCAACACCGGCCTCTTTTAAAGCTTTTGCCCCTTCAATAAATGTAGCTGTGTTTAATGTCTTTGGCGTATCCAGCTCGACGATGATGGAGCGCATCTTTGCTGCGATTTCATGAAGATGTGGTTTACTTGGTTGCGATGTAACGGTCACAGCTTCTTCATGTTTAATTTTTACATCTTTATGTGTAATCGGAGCTAATCCCTTAAGTCTTTCAGCAACTGCTTTTATATGTTTAGGTGTTGTCCCACAGCAGCCGCCGATAAGGCGCGCACCTTGATTACGAAGATTAACAGCGCATTCACCAAAATATTCTGCATCAGATTCATAGATTAATCTGCCATCCACATAATCAGGAAGGCTGGCATTTGGATAGGCTGAAAGGAATGCTTTTTTAGGAAGCGGCACCTCTTCCAATGCTTGCGTCATATGGTGTGGTCCTAAGCGACAATTCAAGCCGACTACATCAGCCCCCAGATCCTCAAGCTGTTTGAGTGCTTCATGAAGGGGAGTACCATCCTGTAAAACAGCTACTTCATGAATGGAAACTTCTGAAATAATCGGTAAGTTTGTTTCCTTTCGGGCAATCTGTAAGACCGTCTTTATTTCTTCCAAATCGTAAAATGTCTCTAATAGGATTCCATCAACGCCCTCTAAAAGAATGCTGTACAGTTGTTCGCGGAATGATCGTTTAATTTCCTCAATACTGGCTGCACTCTTTTTAATCCCACGAATGCCGCCAAAGGTTCCCAAAATATATGTGTTTTCCTTCGCCGCTTTTTTAGCAAGGCGAACGGCAGCCGCATTAATATCTTTAACTTGTTCTTGAAGCCCATATCTAGAGAGCTTAATATAGTTTGCTCCATATGTATTCGTTTGAATAACATCGGCACCAGCTTCAAGATAAGTCTCGTGGATCTGTGTAATTCGATCTGGTTGGAGGAGATTTAGTTCCTCAAAGCAAAAATCAACTCCATACGAATAGAGGAGTGTTCCCATTGCTCCATCGGCAATTAAAATACGATTTTGTAATTCTTGTAAAAATCCCATGGTTCCACCTACATAACAATTTTTAATAAAAAAAGTCTCCTTCAATGAAGAAGAAGACTAGTTGACATGTAAACATGTATATTCTTCTTCTTATCTATCTGGAATTAGCACCTGACCTAACGGCTGGTTGCTGAGGCTTCACAGGGCCAGTCCCTCCACCTCTCGAGATAAGAACATAAAATACTCAGGATAGTATTTTTATTTTATATAAATTTACTATAGTATTGCTGGTTTTACAAGATAATTTTGAAATTACTAAAAAATTAGCCTCATTTTAAAATTAAAAATAAAAAATCCCACAGCATTTATAAAATACTGTGGGCCTAAATATTCCCTTCCATACTTCCTAAAAGAAGAGCCTGATTGATGAGCTTGTCCAATTCCTGAGATAATCTTATGGTTGTTATATTAGTAAATCCATGTTGTAGTCCATTACTAATCATTTGTTTACGCTTTTTTTCTATTAAAATATTCAGTCGTTCAATTTGAACATTTGAAGAAATTGTTGTCATAGCGCTAACTCCATTTATATTGTAGTAATAGTAATATTGTAATTGAATTATAACTATTTCAATAATGAATGGATGTGAAATAAGTCACGACGGTTTACAAAAAATAAAAAAAATTACAATTAAAGTAAAAAGTGGTACAGTATTTGAACTGCACCACTTTTCTTATAATATCTATTGGATAGGGTTGCCAACACAATCAAAGCGTGCCACACCTGAATCATCTGTTGTAATTTTGAAAGGCTTATCTTTTCCAGTTCCGAAAACGGCGGAATAAGTTTTCCAACCCCCATCAAGGTTAACAGCTTGAAATCCATTTAATGTTAAAATTCTTGCCGCAAGATAGCCGCGCAATCCAACCTGGCAATTGACGTAAATCGTTTTATCTTTTGGGAGTTCCTCAAGGCGGTCACGTAATACTGGAAGAGGTATATTGATAGCCCCCTTGATAAAACCAAGTTTTAATTCCTCAGGGTTCCGGACATCTACTAAATATCCGCCGTTTGCCACAATATCATCAATCTCATGCCACTGTACTGTTTCGACATCGCCTTCCACGATATTGGAAGCAACATAGCCCGCCATATTAACTGGATCTTTTGCAGATGAATAGGGTGGGGCGTAGGCTAACTCTAAATCCGGCAAATCAAGAACGGTTAAGCCCCCTTTGATAGCTGTTGCAATCACATCAATGCGTTTGTCAACACCATCCTTTCCAATACCTTGGGCGCCATAAATTTTACCTGTTTGTTTATCAAAGATAACTTTTAAGGCGATTTGCGCAGCACCTGGATAATAGCCCGCGTGTGAGCCAGGATGAATATGAACAACCTCGTAGTTTGTAATACCAACACGTTTCAATGTTTTTTCATTATTGCCAGTACTTGCTGCTGTATAATCGAATACTTTAGCAACTGATGTTCCCATTGTGCCATTAT
Organism: Schinkia acidoalkalinis; assembly: GCF_054301215.1. The sequence continues at coordinate 1,083,016 of NZ_CP182573.1, read as the reverse complement.
ATTTTTCTTGTTTTCCGTAAATATTATTGGCCACGATGCGCCCTTGGCGGTTGGCAGGCCAGGCAAGCGGAATAGCTGTCGGCTTTCCGTTTATATAATCAGTGACTTCAATTGCATCACCGAGTGCAAAGATATCTGGGTCACTTGTCTGCAAATATTCATTAACTTTGATGTGGCCGCGTTCGCCAACTTCAAGGCCAGCAGTTTTTGCTAATTCGCTTTCCGGTCTGACGCCAATCGCTAATAAAATCATTTCGGTATCAATTTCTTTTCCACTGTTTAAAACCACTTTTGTCCCATTGTTCTCAAAAGCTTTAACACCGTCTTCGAGAATGAGGTTGACCCCTTTTTCTCTCAAATGCGTGTGTAAAATCGATGCCATTTCAATATCGAATGGGGCCATTACTTGATTTGACATCTCAATTAACGTCACTTCAATCCCACGTTCATGTAGGTTTTCGGCCATTTCAATGCCAATAAAGCCACCGCCGATAACGGCTACTTTTTTTGGATTATTTTGATCCACATAGGACTTGATTGCATCTGTATCAGGAATATTCCGTAATGTAAACAAATTGTTTGCTTCTTTAATTCCCGGTATAGGAGGGACGATTGGTCGAGCACCCGGTGACAATATTAATTGATCATAGCTTTCCTCGTACGTTTCTCCTGTTTGGAGCCTTATAACTGTAACGGTTTTGGCCACGCGATTGATATTCGTTACTTCACTTACATTGCGAATATCCATGTTAAATTTGCCGGACATGCCTTCGACGGTTTGTACTAAAAGTTTATTACGGTCATTGATGACTTCACCAATATAGTAGGGAAGTCCGCAATTGGCGAATGAAATATATTCCCCTTTTTCAAACATAATAATTTGGGAGCTTTCATCTAGACGCCGTAATCTGGCTGCTGCTGTAGCTCCACCGGCAACCCCACCAACGATAATAACCTTTTTCCCCATACATGATTCCTCCTAGTGGAATATTATTATACTTTACCCATATGGGTATATCAACAAAATAAAATAAAAAAAGACAACAGTCAATTGTTTTATTTTTGCTTACTTAAATTTTACTAGGAGAAGATTGGAAAATAAATAAGGGTACATAATCTGTCACTGAATATATATATTTTCTTTATTAACAGCATAATTATAAGCTAAAACTAAACCAATATCTGAAGGGGAAATGTGGTATGCTTTGGAAAGTGGGGAGGATGAGCAATTGAAAGACAAAATATCGCCATTATTGGTATTATTCGCAGCGATTTTATGGGGAACAACGGGTACTGCTCAAGTCTTTGCACCACCTAATACACATCCAATTTCCTTTGGAGCAATGAGATTAGCGTTTGGCGGTGCGACCTTATTACTTTTTGTATTATTGCAAGGTAAATTAACATTAAAAAATTGGCCATTAAAAGAAGTGATCATTGCAGCATTATGTATGGCCTGCTATCAGCCGTTTTTTTTCTCAGCAGTGAAAATGACAGGCGTTGCGATTGGAACGGTTGTGGCAATTGGTAGCTCACCTATTTTAGCGGGAATTATGGAATGGTTATTTAAGCATACGATGCCAAAAAGATCATGGTGGCTTGCGACAGTAGTTGCTATATGTGGATGTTTGTTTCTATTTACAAATGACAATGCTGTTGAGATAGAGCCTATAGGAATTTTGTTGGCATTAGGCGCTGGTTTGTCTTTTGCGACATACACAATTGTTAGCAAAGAGCTTCTCAGAACACAGGCACCAGAGGCGGTAGTTGCTGTTGTGTTCTCACTCGCAGCCTGTTTGCTAGCGCCATTATTATTTATTTTTGACTTGTCATGGTTGTTCCAACTTAATGGTATTGGTACCAGCCTCTATCTTGGAATTTTCGCCACGGGTATCGCTTATTTATTATTTATTAAAGGCCTTGTAAAAATTCCAGCCTCAACAGCGGTTACCCTTTCATTATTTGAACCGCTGACAGCAGCACTCTTGGGAGCTTTTTTGGTTGGGGAAAACCTTACATATAGGTCGTGGTTTGGAGTAGCCCTTATCTTTCTAGCCATTGTAGTTGTTTCGTTAACACCTAAGAAGAGACCTAAAGTAGAAGGGGCGTAGAAAGTAAAAGCTAACTTAAAATTTTACTTTTATAGTAAAATTTCAAGTTAGCTTTTTTATGTTTGCCTTTTAACGATAATTAATAAATTGCACATCAATTGGCAGGTCTGCACCTTTTATAGCCGCTATGATCTGTTGAAGATCATCCCTGCTTTTGCCGGAGACACGGATTTGATCATCTTGGATTTGCGACTTTACTTTTAGCTTTAAATCTTTAATAATTGTATTGATTTTTTTCGCGTTATCCTTGTCAATTCCTTGCACAAGCTTTGCACGTTGCCGAACTGTTCCTCCTGAAGCGGGTTCAATTTTTCCATAATCAAGATTGCGTGTTGGTACATTTCTTTTAATCAATTTACTAATAAGAACATCCTTTAATTGCTCAAGTTTATATTCATCGTCTGAGGTGAGGACTAATTCCTCCTTTTCAAGAGAAATGTCGCTTTTGCTTCCTTTAAAATCATAACGCGTTCCAATTTCCTTTAGTGCCATTGTGACTGCATTGGTAACTTCTTGGGTATCTACCTTTGATACTATATCAAAAGAACTTTCACTTGCCATTTTTATCCCTCCAGAAAATTGCCGATTTGCTTTTATTTTCTATTAAATGTTGGTAAAATGCAACATAATGGATGTGAAATTAGACATACAAATAGAAAGCTGGGATTATGATGGGTAACCTTTTACCAGGAACAATTACAACATTGAAAGTAGGACACGAGGCTCCGTTCGGATATTTTCTTACAGATGGTGAACAGGAAATCTTGCTTCACCAAAATGATATGACAAAGGACGAGCTATTAGAAAATGAGGATATAGAAGTATTTTTATTTCAAGACCGTCAAGGAAGAATGTCTGCAACAATGGAGCTTCCAGAGATAACAATTGAAAAGTTTGGTTGGGCTAAAGTGGAGGAAGTAAAACGGGAGATGGGTGTTTTTGTGAATATCGGCATTGATAAAGCAATGTTGTTATCCAAAGATGATCTTCCGCCGCTTGAACAAGTTTGGCCCCAAGTTGATGACGAAGTTTATTGCTCATTAGAAATCGGTAAAAATGGACGTTTATTCGTTAGGCTTGCTAAAGAAGCTGATTTTGAAGGAATTGCAAAAAAAGCGGACCTATCACTTTTTAATAAAAATGTAGAGGGACAGATTTACCGTACCTTACATGTTGGGTCATTTATTTATACAAATGATGGCTATCTTGGTTTTATTCATGAAAGTGAGCGAAAAGAAGAACCGAGAATAGGCCAGAGAGTGACTGGACGAGTCATTGATGTTAAGGAAGACGGCACAATTAATGTATCGTTATTGCCGCGCAAACATGAAGCGCTGGGGGATGATGCTGAAAAAATTATCGCATACATGGAAACAAGAAATGGGGCCATGCCGTATTGGGATAAAAGTCAACCGGATGATATTGAAGCAAGATTTGGAATCAGTAAAGGGGCATTTAAACGGGCGTTGGGTAAGCTTATGAAAGAAGGCAAGATATACCAGGACAACGGCTGGACGTATTTTAAAAAGGATGAATAATGGGGTGCTGCTTAGCACCCCAACAAAGCTCTTATAGATGATTTGTTTCTTTAGAAAACTGATTTTTGCCGGCTTGGCGGTTTTTTTCGCGCATTTCGTTTTTCTTTTGGCGTTTTGCGTTGTTGTCGGCCGGCTTTTTATCATTATCTTTTTCAATTGAATTCCATGGTTGCATAAAAGATTGCTCCTTCCATTGATAGTCAGGCTTATGTTTTGCCTTATTGGGAAGGATTATGCTTATTTAAAAAGAAGATTGCAATCGTCCCCGGACCAGCATGGGCACCGATTGAACAACCAACAGTATGAATAAGAATTTCCTTTGTACCGAATTCTGCTTTTATTAAGTCCCGCATTGCCTCGGCTGTCTCCAAATCATCGCCATGGCTAATAGCCATCAGTTGGTCTTCGAGGTTAGACCCGCGTTCCCTGATTATTTCAATCATCCGTTTCAGTACTTTTTTGCGCCCTTTTATTTTTTCAAGAGGGACGAGCTTTCCGTCCTCCACATTTAAAATGGGCTTAATGTTAAGTAGCCCGCCCACAAATGCTGAAGCTTTGCTGACACGGCCGCCACGATATAAATATTCCAATGAATCTACAGTAAATAGATGCTCCATATGATTACAGTAAAATTCAATCATAGAAATGATTTCAGTTTTGGATTTACCGTCCTTCGCCATTTCAGCGGCTTTTTTTACAATGAGACCGTGACCTAGGGAGGCGGCTTTTGTGTCAATAATGGTTAAATCGAAGTCTGGATATTTTTCAATCACATCATCTTTTATTAGTACTGCAGTTTGATATGTTCCCGAAAGCTGTGAAGAAAAGGCGATATAGATGCATGGATCTTTTTTTTCTGCATATTTCATGAAAGCTTCCTCAAAACGAGCAGGGGGAACTTGTGCTGTTTTGGGAGCTTTTCCTTTCCGCATTTCATCATATAGTTCTTGTGGTTGAATAGTTTCTAAATCATAAAATTGTTGATCATCAATTTGGACAACAAGAGGTAGCAATTCTATATCTAATAATTGAAATAAGTTTAAGGGCAAATCACAAGCACTATCAGCAAGTATCTTTACGCTCATTTGGAATCTTTCCCTTCAGAATATTACCTTTCCTTCCATATTTTACGTTTAAAAAGAGTAAAATACAATTCAAAGGGAAATGGATATAAGACAGTTGGCTCATATATTTTTTCCTTACATTGGGTTATAATTGAAAGCTAATAGGGAGAATAACAAATATTGTCGAAGCAGCAGGAATTATCGGTGTCTTTCGCAAAGATTAATAGAGAGATTATCAAAAATGTATTAGATTTGGGGAGAGTGTTACTGTATGAATTATAGAAAATTAGGACTTATTACTTCTTTAGCTGCAATTTTGATTATGTCTGCCTGTGGCACCGGTGGACAAGAGAAGGTGAATGTAAAGACGCCTGAACAAGTGGCCGGAACAGAGACACCGACGAATACGAACGGTACAACTGAGACGACTCCGGGGGAAGATCCGCAAACTACACCGGACAGCAATGCTGGTGAAGATCAAGAAGTGGTGAATAGCGATGTTTTTCGCAATATCACGATTACAGGGGATAAAGGAGAGTATGTTGTAAAAGGGGAAGCAAGTGTTCATGAAGGTGTTTTTTACTACACAGTAGAAGATGGCCATGAATACCAAGTGGAAGAAACAAAGGTATCTGTGGAAAAAGGTGCGCCAGCTTGGGGACCTTTTGAATTAAATATTTCCATTCCAGAGGACATGCTTCCGTTGAACGGTACACTTACTTTAGAATTATTCGAAAGAAGTGCTAAAGATAATTCAGCAATCAATCAATATTATACAAAGTTGGATGAATTTGGATATTAATCGTTCGATTTAACAAAAAAACTCTCATTCGTGAGAGTTTTTTTGTTAATAAATATGAATTATTCATGTATAGTAGTAATTAAGCACTATAGTAGGGTAAATGTCTTCTGACGGAGGGATTGGCATGTTTGGCCATAAAAAAGAAATAGATCGTTTGAATGCAGAAAATGCAGAATTACGAGATAGAGTTAAAGAGTTAGAGAATAATCGACATTCAAAAAAGGATATAGAAGCATTATTAGATAGTTTGTATAAGGAGTTAACAGGTACTGTTAGTCAACATGAATTTGTAAATGAACAGCACCAAGTGCTTGCTGATTTTGTAATAAAAATAAAAGAGCGGTTTGACAAAGTAAACAAAATCAGTGAACAATCCAACGCTATTTCTGGAGAGATGACTGAAAAAGGACAAGCACTCATCGAGTCTACTACAGAAATGGTACACCAATCTAAGGAAGGCCGAGATTCGGTTAGTAAAGTTGAAACGTTGATTAAACATTTAGGTGAGCAATCTAAAGAAACATCTGCCAGTATGACACAATTGGGAATCCGCTCTAAAGAGATTGAGGATATTGTAAAAGTCATTACAGATATTGCCGAACAAACAAATTTGTTGGCGCTTAATGCATCAATCGAAGCTGCACGAGCTGGTGAACATGGCAAAGGGTTTGCCGTTGTTGCGAGTGAGGTTCGTAAACTGGCTGAAAATACGGCTAACAGTACGAAAAATATTAGTGAATTAACAAAAAAAATTCAGCTTGAAATTGATCAAGCATTACAAGCAAATGAAAAAAGCATCCAATTTGTAAATGAGGGCATTGGGTTAAGCACAACTACAACAGAAAAAATTGATCAAATACAAAACGTCATCCAATCTGTACAAAAAGAAGTAAATGACGTCATTGAGACGATTAAGGAGCAAAAGGAATTTAGCCAAGATGTTATGCAGGAGATTAGCGTAACAACGGATATATTTGCCGAGGTAAATCATGCCATCATGAAGCATATCGAAGATGCTGAAGTCGTAGATCAAAAATTAGCGTCAGGCATAAGCCAATTGAAACAGGCAAAAAGTAAATTTTAACTTCATGATTCTATTCTAAAAAAAAGCGCAAGCACCTTTTAAAAGTTAAAGGTGCTTGCGCTAATTTTATTTTATATTATTCTGTACCTCGTCCAATCTTTGCTGAAGCTCTTGGAGTTGCATTTGTTCTGCCGGAGTGGAGTTTGCAAATGCAGAAGAGATTTGATTTTTCGCATTCTCGATATTTGTTTGCGCCGTATGATACTGTTCAGGTGTGGAGGCAAAATTTGCGGAATTCTCTGCTAAGAAAACAGCTTCCTTTGCCAACTGAAAAAGCTTATTTCCCATAATTAGATCCCTCCATGTGAAGAATCTATTTGTTTCTGCTGTTTTTCTTCTGCTTCAGCTAATGTTGAGTAATAAGGGATTTTTTCATGATATCGTTGCATGGCATCGGCGCTTTGCTGCGAAAAACGTTTCGATTTACTTTTTTTACTCATAAAATACTCCCCCTAATACTTTTGATGACGAGCAAAGTCATTCAATGACTCGTACTTATTTTGAATCATCCAACCCTTAGTTATGTAGGGGGAGAGGTGTGAATAATTTGATGTTAAGGGAAATGATAGGAATTTATATTTTAAAGAACTTTTCTAAATAATCAGCGATTCCATCTTCCTCATTTGTCTTCGTAACATCATATGCAACAGATTTTACTTTATCAATTGCATTTCCCATAGCAACGCCATATTTAGCATATCGTAGCATTTCGAGGTCATTATCCTCATCGCCAAATGCGATAACGCGGTCATTTGGAATTTCAAAAAACTCCGCTACTTTCTTTACGCCAATTGCTTTATTAATTCCTGCTTTAATAATTTCTATAATGTTCCATGGAGATCCGGATGTCCGATGTTCAATATAACTTCCTACTTCTTTTGAAAGCTGCTCGCGAATAGTGTCAATTTCGCCTTCTTCGGAATGAATAAGAATGGATGTGGGTTCACTTTTTAGGTTTTCACGAACCTGACCAGTGTGAATTTTTGGATTTCCAAAGGAAACAAACCCCATGATGGCTTCATCGTAATTTTGTAGGAAAACATGGTCTTTTACTTGTGCCATAATATTTCTGATATTGTATTTATCACAAGTATCGATAATCCTTCTTGCCACCCTAAGTTCAAGCGGTGAATGGAATGTGCCCCAAGCGGGATCTTTTGGGTGGTGAATATAGGCACCGTTATAATTGACAATTGGTGTGGTTAACTTCATTTGCTTATAATAAATTTGACTTGCACGAAAGGGTCTGCCAGTCGCAATCATGACTTGGTGGCCTTGTTCACGAACATGTTTTATTGTATCCAAAGTTCGTTTTGATATCGTTTTATTATCTTTTAGAAGAGTTCCATCAAGGTCAACAGCTATTAAATGTGGTTTCATCGTGTCAAGTCCTTTCTAGTAATATTAAGAACATATAAATAGTGTAGTTTTAATTGAAATGTTTGTCTAGAAATTGCTACTTTGTGGCATAAAACTTTGAGGCTTTAGGGAAAAATGGTAGGATATAGTAGTGATTATATTCTTAAAGGGAGCCAAGTATGTTTACAATAAACCATGAAGTGATTGCTGGTGTTCCAATATTACATGTATCAAAACAAAGTTTGTGGGAGAGTAAACTTCCAGCCGTTTTTTTTATCCATGGCTTTTCAAGTGCAAAAGAACATAATTTGCACTATGCATATTTATTGGCGAACGAAGGCTTTCGTGTATTTTTGCCTGAGGCACTCTTGCATGGTGAACGCTTGAATGAGAAAACCGTAAACGAAGAAGAAATCTACTTACATTTTTGGGATATCGTCGTACAAACCATCCACGAGCTGGATGAAATCAGAAAAAAGGTAATCGAAACAGGCATCATTGATGAACATCGAATCGGTGTGGCAGGATTATCGATGGGGGGACTTATTACCCTTGGTGCATTGAAACAATATGAGTGGATCAAGACGGCAGTTTCGTTAATGGGATGCCCTGCTTATGAACAGTATGGAAGGGCATTGATTACTGAAGTGAAAAAAAATGGAATTGAACTCCCTTTTTCTGATGAAGAGTTAACGAAAAAAATCAATGATTTAAAGCCATATGATTTATCAATTGAACCCGAAAGACTTCTCAATCGTCCATTGCTATTTTGGCATGGAAAAGCTGATACAGTTGTTCCATATCAATATGCGCATCAGTTTTATGAAAAAAATAGAAATATGTATAAAAATATTCCGGAACGGTTTAAGTTTTTAAGCGACCCCCATGCAGGGCATAAGGTAACGAGAAAAGGTGTTCTTGAAACAGCACAATGGTTTAAAGAATTTTTATAAAAATTGGTGTATTTTATTTTTATCGATACCGTTTTTTAGATATAATAAGGTGTATGTCTTTTTGAAAGGAGTTTTATAAATGGATAAAGCTTTAGAGGAAAATATTTATGGCGCCTTGGAAAATGTCTTAGACCCAGAACTTGGCATTGATATTGTAAACTTAGGATTAGTATACGGGTTAGATTTAGATGAAAATGGGGTTTTAACTGTTGAAATGACGTTGACTTCAATGGGCTGCCCATTAGCCGGGTCGATTGAAAGTCAAGTGAAAGTAGTATTAGCCGATTTACCGGAAATTAAAGAAACAATTGTTAAGATTGTTTGGACTCCACCTTGGTCAAAGGATAAAATGTCCCGCTACGCAAAGATAGCATTAGGAATTCCAGATTAATGAGTTAGGATAGGGAGTAGGAATCATGGAAAATAAGGTGATTTTATTATTATCAGATTCTCTTGGTCAAGGTGATAAACAGTTGGGAGAAGGGATTTTAGAAACCTTTTTTACACTTTTAAAACAAAAAGAACAAAAGCCAAAGGCGATTTTTTGCATGAATCGCGGGGTATTAACAATGACTGAGCACTCGCTAGTTTCTGTTCATTTAAAAGAATTGCATGATCAAGGAGTTCAAGTGTTGGCATGTAAAACATGTGCTGATTACTATGGTGTTAGCGATCAGATCATAGCTGGAGAAATTAGTGGAATGGATAAGTTTATCGAGTTATCAACTCAATACGATGTTTTAACGTTAAGTTAATCGAAAAAAAAACAACTCTATTTAAGGCCATTTTTTGATTTTTTTAAAAGAATTTTGGCTATAAATGGAGTTTTTCTATATATTGAAACAGTAACAGGTATACCGTGATATACGTCACTGTCAATGAATCGACATATCTTTAGAATTAACAATGTTTATAGTAATTCTTTATACATATAGAAGTCCCTATAAAAGGAGGCACGTACAGTGCTAGATAAAAGAGATCTAATTACAATTGCAGAAGCAGTTAACCGTGTGATGAAATATGCTCCCAAAGGGGAGAGTGAATATGTATCCATTGATGAATGTGATCAAAGATATTTAGGCGATTCCGTTAAGGCAAGCCACGATATTCCACCATTTGACCGGGCACCGTATGATGGCTTTGCGATTAGAGCAGAGGATTCAATGAATGCCTCCCAGGATCATCCTGTTGAATTCGAGGTTATTGAGGAGATTGGTGCAGGTTATATCGCAACGAAGGAGGTTGGAGCGTTTCAAGCTATTCGCATAATGACAGGAGCTCTGATGCCAAAGGAATGTAATGCTGTTGTCATGCTTGAACTAGCTAAAGATATCGTGAAGGATGGAAAGCCTTATATGGTTATTAAACGGTCGTACAAGCCAGGCGATAATGTATCCTATCAAGGCTCGGAAACAAAAGCTGGAGAGACTCTGGTGGAAGAAGGAAGATTGATCAATCCTGGTATTAAAGCAGTTCTCGCTACTTTTGGCTATGCTCGCGTTCCAGTTGTGAAAAAGCCAGTTGTCGGTGTTTACGCTACAGGAACTGAATTATTAGATGTAGATGAGGAAATGGAGCCTGGAAAAATCCGTAATAGTAATGCCTATATGATTGCTTCGCAAATTAGGAGAACAGGAGCCGAACCTAAATATTTAGGAAAACTCGAAGATGATTTTGATACATGCTTTGATGCAGTAAAAAAAGCACTTGATGAAGTCGATATCCTCATTACAACCGGGGGTGTTTCTGTCGGTGATTATGATTATGTTCCTGAAATTTATAAGAAACTAGGTGCGGAAGTTCTTTTTAATAAAATTTCGATGAGACCTGGCAGTGTAACAACGGTAGCCTCATATAAAGGCAAACTTTTATTTGGACTTTCCGGAAATCCATCAGCATGTTTTGTCGGCTTTGAATTATATACCCGCCCGATCATTAGAAGTTGGTTTCATTCAAAAAAACCACATTTACAAAAAATTAAAGCAACGTTACATAAAGATTTTCCAAAGGCAAATCCTTTCACAAGGTTTGTAAGAAGCAAATTAGTATTTGAGGATGGCAAATTGTTTACAGAGCCATCAGGATTGGATAAATCAAATGTTGTTACTTCCTTGGTTGATTGTGATTCGTTGACCATACTTCCAGGTGGAACACGCGGCTTTACAAAAGGTGACGAAGTAGAAGTTCTTTTACTAGAAGACCAAGAAGGCAGCGAATGGCCGTGGAACTAGCTATCCCTGTTCTTCAAATTGTAGGCTATCAAAATAGCGGTAAGACAACATTGCTTACGAAGGTCATCAAGACCTTATCGCAAAGTGGTCTCAGGGTTGGGACAATTAAACATCATGGACATGGTGAAGGAGAGGCCCCGCTTGCACTTGACGCTGAAAAGGATACTGCAAAATATCGTCAAGCAGGAAGCACAGTGACAGCTGTGGAAGGGGCAGGTATATTGCAAATACAGGCATGTAACGCTAATGGTTGGACGCTTGATGATATGCTATCATTTTATCAGCAATTACCAATTGATATCATTTTAGTTGAAGGTTTTAAAAAAGAGCACTTACCGAAGCTTGTGCTATTACGCTCTGTGGAAGATTACGAACTTCTTGAGCAAGTTGATAACATAAAAGCAATTATTTGCTGGCATAAACCACTTCAGACAAAAATAGGGATTCCAACTTTTCATATAAATGAAGAAAGTAAATATGTAACATGGATTCAAGCCTATTTTGAAAGGAGCGATTACATTGAGTGAACCATTATTTTTAATCACAAATGACCCGATATCGATAGAAGAAGTTACGAATAAGGTTGTCCGTCGTGAAGCAGGGGCTATTAATACGTTTATTGGTACGGTACGGGAATTAACAAAGGGCAAAAGAACACTTTATTTGGAATATGATGCCTATCAATCGATGGCCGAGAAGAAATTAGCGCAAATAGGTGCGGAAATTCAAGATAAATGGCATGATGCGGTTGTTGCCATTACTCACCGGATTGGCAGACTTGAAATTTCAGATATTGCGGTGGTCATAGCTGTTTCAACTCCACATCGTGCTGATTCTTTTGAAGCGAGCCGCTACGCAATCGAACGGATTAAAGAAATCGTACCAATATGGAAAAAAGAGCATTGGGAAGATGGTGAACAATGGATTGGAGATCAGCTTGAAAAGAAAACTTATCCTTCGGGAAAGCCTGAAAAGGAGGATCTTGAAAATGATTAATATTTTATTATTTGCCCATCTTCAGGAAGCAATTGGTGAGTCAAAACTTACCTGGACAGACCTGCCAATCACTGTTGGTGAACTTAAACAACAGCTTTCTGAAAGATACAACCTGCCCCTTCAGTCTGTAATGGTAGCTGTAAATGAAGAATACGCAGATGACGAGATGAAGGTAAGCAACAATGATATAGTTGCCTTCATACCACCTGTTAGTGGTGGTTGATTTATGAAGATAATATTTAAATATTCTTAGATAAATCTAGGGGGGGGATTTTTTGTGTGGCGTGAATTTAAGGAATTTGCCATAAAAGGAAATGTGATTGACTTAGCAGTCGGAGTTGTAATTGGTGCCGCCTTTGGAAAAATTGTGTCTTCATTAGTGGATGATATTGTAATGCCCTTAATAGGTTTATTGCTAGGAAAGATTGATTTTACCAATTTATTTATAGTACTAGGGGAGGGGAATTTTAATACAATTGATGAGGCTAAAAAAGCGGGGGTTGCGACCATTAATTATGGGCTTTTTATAAATAATATAATTGACTTTTTAATCATTGCATTTTCTATTTTCATTGTGATTAAACAAATCAATCGCTTCAAGAGTAAAAAGGAGGAGCCAATACCGGAGATTACTACGAAATTGTGCCAATATTGTTATAGTGAAATTCCGATAAAGGCAACAAAATGCGCACATTGCACTTCAGAGGTAAAAGAAATCGTGGAAAATTGAGAAATTTGACAAGTACGAGAGTGTACTTGTCAAACTTTTCTTAACTTTAAAAAGACAAAAAATGTCTAATCTCTATTTATTTTTCATATATTTTTGTTGAATGTGAAATTTGTTATGGAAAATGAATTAAAACTTTTTTATAATTAAGAATGAGAATGGTTTTCATTATCCAAACCTGGAGGGATGAATATTGGTATTGGCAGAATTAAAGCAAGGTGAAAAAGCTAGAATACAAGACTTCTCAAAGCTTTCTGATTTGGTGAGGAGAAGATTGATAGATATGGGTATTTATGAAGGTGTGGAAGTGAGCTTAAAGTGTAATATGCCTTTTGGTGGTCCTTATATGATTGAGACGTTTGGCCAATGTGTCGGCATTCGCCGCAATGAAGCCACAACAATTCGTGTGGAAAAAGTATGCTAGAAATTGCATTATTCGGTAACCCCAATACGGGAAAAACTTCGTTATTTAACAGTTTAACTGGATCCTATGAATATGTAGGAAACTGGAGCGGTGTGACCGTTGAAAAAAAAGTTGGGGTATTACGCAACAAACAAGGACACATCATAGATCTTCCAGGTATTTATTCTTTAAGCCCACTATCAAAGGACGAAAAGGTTGTCACAAACTTTTTGCTTCATGAGTCATTTACAGAGATTCTTAATATTGTTGATGCTTCACAAATGGAGCGTAATTTACACTTGACTGTTCAATTGCTGGAATATGGAAAACCATTGATTATCGGGTTAAACATGATGGATGTTGCTAAAAATAGGGGCATCCAAATCGATGAAAAAGTGTTGGCTGAGCAGTTAGGTGTTCGTATTGTTCCGATTGTAGCTCGTACTGGACAAGGTTGTACAGAATTAAGTCAACAATTAATCGTATCTTCTGCGGACAATAAACAAGCACTTCAGTTGTATTATGGTTCGGAAATTGAAAAAGGAATTGATCGTTTTTGCCAATTAATAAATAATAGTAAAAATGCAAGTGGAGAGGAGCTTCCACCATTAAGATGGCTTGCCTTGCAGTTTTTTGAAGGAAATAAGGCTGTATTTGAATATCTACAAGCCTTTATTGAAACTGCAGAATTAAACCATATGCTAAAAAGTACCGAGGCTAAATTAATAGAGAAAAAGGAAGGAAAGTCATTACATCAAGCCATTTATAATGTACGACGGCTGCATATTGAAAAGGTAATTAGTGGTGCAGCGGAACGGAAGGCCGCTGGAAAAGAAACATTCACAGAACGAATTGATAAGTTGGTTACCCATAGGATTTTAGGAATCCCAATTTTTCTATTCTTTATGTATGTAATGTTCATGCTAACATTTAACTGGTTGGGCTTTCCGTTGTCAGATGCACTTGACACATTCTTTTCTGGGCCACTGACAAAATGGCTTGAAGCCGGCTTGGTAAGCATTGGTGCGTCGGAATTTATCCAATCGTTGATTCTTGATGGTATCGTTTCTGGTGTGGGCGGAGTTTTAGTCTTTGTTCCACAAATTTTTATTCTATTTTTCTTTATTTCCTTTTTAGAGGATTCAGGCTATATGGCACGGGTTGCTTTAGTTATGGATAGAATTATGGAATCAATCGGCTTGAATGGAAAATCATTTATTCCAATGATTATTGGCTTTGGCTGTAATGTCCCAGGCGTTATGGCTGCTAGAACAATAGAGCAACCAAAGGAACGACTCTTAACGATCCTTTTAACACCACTTATGTCATGTTCAGCACGATTGCCTGTATATGCCTTATTTGTTGGAGCATTTTTCGCAGCCCACCAGGCACTCGTTGTATTAGCGCTTTATTTATTAGGGATTGTAATGGCTTTGATTGTTGCGAAGATTTTTTCTTCGACTATATTGAAAAGTGAAAATTCGGTATTTGTCATTGAACTTCCTCCATACCGTGTGCCGCAGTTCCAAACACTTGCTAGAAGTACATGGGATAAAGGGAAAGGCTTTGTCCGCAAAGCGGGAACATTCATCTTTGCCGGTTCAGTTGTAATTTGGTTATTGTCCTATGCAGGCCCTGGAGGCTTAGCCGTTGATATGGATGACAGCTTTCTAGCGATGATTGGCAGTGTGGTTGCTCCTTTACTAGCACCAATTGGTTTTGGAACATGGCAGGCAGGGGCTTCGTTACTAACAGGCTTCTTTGCGAAGGAAGTAGTTGTTTCAACGATGAATATTATTTATCATGTGAAGGATGTAGAAACTCTACAAGGTTTATTGGCTAATGCCTATACACCGCTTTCTGCTTTTACGTTTATGGCATTCGTTTTACTGTATGTACCTTGCTTAGCAACCACAGCTACAATTCAAAAAGAAGCAGGGTCATTTAAATGGACAGCCCTAGCCATTGGATATGCACTTACTTTAGCGTATGTGTTATGTTTAGTTATTTACCAAGTCGGAAGGGCGCTTGGATATTCGTAGAAAGGCTGGGATTTAAATGGTAGCGAATACAATAATTGGCCTTGTCATTTTTGGCTATGCTGGATATGCATTAATGAAATATATTAAAAATAGCAAAAAAGGTAAATGCGCAGGCTGTGCTGTTCAAAACTCTTGTAAAAAAGACAAGTGTATATAAACAAAAAAAGGATGCCCCTTACAGGCATCCTTTGTTATGTGTTGTTATTATTTTTTTACAACGTTAGCTGCTTGAGGTCCACGGTTTCCTTCAACGATTTCGAATTCAACGTTTTGGCCTTCTTCTAATGATTTGAATCCATCTCCTTGAATAGCTGAGAAATGAACGAATACATCGTCTCCACCTTCAACTTCGATAAATCCAAAACCTTTTTCTGCGTTAAACCATTTTACTTTACCAGTTTGCATGTGTTTGCCTCCTAAATATCCTTGCACCTCGAAATGTGCTTGTAATCTTGTGCCATTACAACTTACATAAATTCAAAATAACGATGCATCATCGGAGACAGAACACAACTGTATTTACCAACGATTATTTCATTATTACTTAAACCTATATACGAAGTAAACGGTCTACTATAGAATAACATTCCTAGGAGGCGATGTCAATTTTAGTGAAAACGATTGTAAAAAGTAATTCGTATAGGTAGATATAATGAGAAATAAGCAGATATAATGAAGTGTACCAGTTTATTATTAATTATTTTGGAGGTTTTTGCATGTCCAAAAAAAGACTTCATGGTTTTCTCATTTTCTTATTTTTACTATTATTAATCGGATGCAGTCCAAATAATGCTGATCAGGATTCCTCCCTAGGGAAAAATGAGGAGAAGCCAACGGAACTAATGGTATCAGCTGCTGCAAGCTTAACCGATGCACTTAACGAAATGAAACAAGTCTATGAAAGTGAGCATAAGCCCGTCCATTTGCTATTTAACCTAGGAGGGTCTGGTAAATTGGCACAACAAATTGAACAAGGGGCGCCTACAGACTTATTTTTATCTGCAGATCAAAAATCGATGGATGAATTAGAAATTAAATCCTTAATCAATGCTGACTCAAGAGTTGATTTTACAGGGAATAAAATGGTTTTAGTTGGAGCAAAGGATCAGAATCTATCTATATCCTCCTTTAATGACATTGACCCTGATATATTATCACAAGTTGCAATTGGCGAGCCTGAAAGTGTACCAGCGGGAACATACGCTAAAGAAACGCTTGAAGCACTTGGAATGTGGGATAAGATTCAATCGAAGTTAGTTTATGCGAAAGACGTTCGTCAAGTGTTAACATATGTTGAATCAGGGAATGCGGATATTGGTTTTGTTTATTCCAGTGATGCCCTCACTTCAGATAAAGTAAAGGTATTAGCGGAGGCAGATTCAAGCCTACATACTCCAATTATTTATCCAGCCGCAATTGTTGCAGATAGTAACCATCAAGCGGAGGCCAAGCAGTTTATTGAATTCTTACAAAGCGATGCTGGACAAAAGATTTTGAAGAAATACGGCTTTGTGAAATAATGCAATATAAGGGGTGTTGGTACAAGTGAATTATTCTCCGCTACTGTTATCATTAAAAATTTCTAGTATCTCCACCGTTTTTGTATTTATTATTGGGATAGCTGTTTCAAGATTTCTTTCACGACGAGACTTCTTTGGTAAAGGTGTTATAGAATCTATTCTGCTTCTCCCACTAGTCCTTCCACCGACTGTTGTCGGTTTCGGGCTTCTAATGTTGTTTGGAAAAAATGGACCCATAGGTAGACTTTTATTAGATTGGTTTGATTTACAAATTGTGTTCACTTGGATTGGGGCTGTCATTGCCGCCATTGTTGTTTCTTTTCCGCTTATGTATCAAAGTGCTCGAGCTGCATTTCAACAATATGATTGTAATCTAGAAAATGCAGCTTTGACGATGGGAGCTTCCAATTGGAGAGTATTCTGGACCATTTCGTTTCCACTTGCCTGGCCGGGGTTACTATCCGGACTAGTTCTTTCATTTGCAAGAGGATTAGGTGAATTTGGGGCAACACTAATGATTGCGGGGTATATTCCAAATAAAACAGATACGATTCCAATGGCTATTTATTTTGCTGTTGAAGCTGGGCAAACAGAGGCCGCTCAGTTTTGGGTAATCGTAATTGTTGCCTTGGGATTTAGCACGATTATGTGGCTAAATTGGTGGAGCAAACGCAACATTATGAAGTATGCGGATAAGAATTAAAGCATAATATCGAACATTAAAATATTCCTTCAGTCGATTATAGCTCCCAAATGTGATTGGACAATCCACAAATGGTATAAAGCAAGTTTTTATGCGGACACGAAAAAACATCTGGGTGTTTCGGGGAAGTGAGACTATTTTCGTGTTTGTCCGCATAAAAACTTAGTATCTATCTAACCATTATTAATATTTACGTTGTCCAATCAAGATTAGTCGCAATAATCAACTAAAGGAATTAAGTTAGAAAGGATGCAAATATGTTATCAGTTCAAATCCACAAAAAGCTGGCCCATTTTACAATCGATGTTGAGTTTACAATAAATAATGAAATTGCCATTTTATTTGGTCCATCCGGCTCAGGGAAAACAACAATATTGAATTGCATTGCAGGATTAACTCATCCTGACCAAGGGTATATCTCGGATAATGGCGTAGATTTTTTTACATCTTCGAGCAAGCCACTTCCAGTACAGAAAAGAAATGTGGGCTATCTTTTTCAAGATTACGCTCTGTTCCCACATATGACCGTTTGGAAGAACATTACATATGGTATGAAAAATGAAGCTTTAACAACCGAAATCATTGATGTTTTACATATAAAGCATATACTACATAAATACCCAAGGGAAATTTCGGGTGGGGAAAGACAAAGAGTTGCCTTAACAAGGGCATTAGCAACCGAACCAAGTGTTTTATTACTTGATGAACCCTTCTCTGCTTTAGATTTCGAAACACGCTCGCAATGTCATGAGGAGCTGATTCGTCTTCATAAATTATGGGAGATTCCAATCTTAATGGTGACCCATGACCGGGAAGAGGCAAGAAAATTAGCAGATCGTGTTCTTTTTATAAAAGATGGACAAACAGAAAAGGTAGTATTAGCAAGACATTGCTAATACTACCTTTTCCTTTTATCATTTACGGATTGTGATTTGAAAACTTCCATCTTCTAGTTCAATCGTTTCGTGGCTATAGCCTCGCTCATCTAATTCAGCGTATAAAAACATTGGACGGCGGTCATTGTTAATAATTAACTCTTCACCGTTAGGTAATTCTTCTAGTGCGGCCAATGTTCTCATCATTGGTTGTGGTGGTTCAAGACCACGGTTATCAAGCTTCATTAAGAATTCTCCTTACTGCTTCACAAATGTTATTTTCCAATAGTCTTCAGCAATTTGCTCAGATTCATTTGAAAAACCTTTTGATTTTAAAACATTAAAAAGTGGAGCTGGTTGAAATGGTGCATGTAAAATAAAGGTATCTCCAGACTCTAAATCCTGAATAGCTTCCATTATTTTTTGGAATGGTTCCTGCTTATTTTTAATATCTTCACGTACATCTAATTCTACAACTTTACCTGTTTCTTGACTCATTATATTTCACCCCTGTAGATATTTAAAAATATGATTATCTAGCGCCTAACCAATCTTTTGCACGTTCACTCATACGCTCTGGAGACCATGCTGGCTCCCACACTAACTGAACATTAACATCTTTAATCTCTTCGATTGCTTCAAGGACATATCTTGCTCCACTTGTGATACTGTCATGAAGTGGGCAACCAGGTGTTGTTAATGTCATTTTGACATCAACATTATTCTCCTCATCAATGTTTAAATCATAAATTAAACCTAAATCAACAATATTCAATCCTAATTCAGGGTCAATCACTGTTTCTAATTCTTTAAGAATTTTTTCTTTTAACTCTTCCATCTTCAATTCCTCCAATACTTATTTTCTAAGAATGTTAACTACTGTTGTACTAAAGACAACGATGAGCATAGCAAACAAAAGCTGAGTAATGGTGTAAAGGCCTGTTAATTGGAAGCTGAAGGAAACGATATATCCAACGTAACAAACCAAACATAAGATAAAAAGTACTTGCCCGAGTTTTTCATTCATAAGCTGTTTTAAGGTTGGAACATTGGGAGCCCCCATTTGTTTACTGTATTTATAGGTCCACCATAAAAATGGAACGATTTTATACATGTATCCCATAATACTAAAAACAATCCAGCCCAAAATATATAAATAAATAATTACTCCAAATAAATGTGGAGAATTTGATATGAATGATGAGATCATAGCGACAAGGTGAAGAACCCAGCCTATTACAACCGCAATTAAGGAAAAGATAAAGGGCTTATCTAAGTTTTTCTTTAGTCGCTTTTTAATAATTTGTTTAATGTGCAATAAGAAAAGGGTGAATGCTACAAATAAAAGCAGCATCCCAAGCTGAAAGAAAATCGCTTGATTGACCCAAAATGATACGATGGTAGATAGTAAGCCAGCTACATAGATAAAATAAATGGGCTTGCTTAATTTCATGGAGAAGCCATGGGCTAAGGAAAACATCGGCACCATTTTATAGGAAAAACCAAAAATTAATAATGTAAACCAGCCGGCAACACCTAGTAAAATATGAGTTTTCAGTAATGCAACATGGTTTGTCAATTGCAGATGTCCGCTGACGCTTGCGGCAAGAAGGATACCAAACAAAATTGTCAGTAGCAAACTAACTAAAGCAGTGCCTACAAAGGCCGTCAGGATATTCTTTTCCGCTTGCTTTTTCATTGTCATTGCCATTTGAAAAAGAAATAGTAAGACTCCAATTAACGTAATTAATCCTGTAACCATTGTGAGTTTAGGGTTAAAAACGAATGACAAGGCAAAGCTTGTTATTCCTATCGCCGTAATCACAAATTGGATAAAACCAAAGGTTTCATTCCAAATCGGTGTTAAAAAGGCAACAGGTACTAGCTGATACATTGCACCCATCGCACCCATAAGGGCCCAGCCTAATACTAATAAATGCGCAACCATCCACAATGGTGGTATCCGAAAAGCGCCTGTTGTAATAAAGTCGCCACTGAAAATTAAAATTATCTGGGAAGCTGAAAAAGCAAGTAAACTATAAATAATAAAAGAAAAAGGTAATTTTACATTGGTTTCGGTCTTTGCCAGTCCTGGCATCATGTTCACTATGAATACCTCCGAACAATAAAAAGTTTTGTGCCGTACTTTTATGATAACCATTTTCATTTCATCTTAAAGTGATTTAAGTCACAACCACCAACAACAAATTACCATAAATAGATCCATACTTTTTTTATATAAAAAGGGCAAGCACAAAAAATGTTATTGAACACTTTTGTGCTTGCCCTTAGTTTGTGCATATAGATAAAGTTTAGTCGCGAATTACGGCTGTATGTGCTCAGAGTATCTATTTCTTAACTAAATACTTCATTCGCCAATTTATCTATATCAACTGTATAAAACCCCTCTTCATCCGAGTCAATTAAACTTTTTTTCTTTAGCTGGTTTAAAGTTCGGCTGACCGTTTCACGTGAGCTCCCAATCATATTTGCTAATTCACGGTTTGTAAAATGGGTGGTGATTAAAAACTTATTTTCTTTATCGCTCACTTTTTGTCCGTGGGATTTAGCAAGGCGGAGCAATAACTTAATAATCTGTTCATACGTATTGGATAAAATTTGTTCCTCCAAACGGTTTTGTAAATCAATAATTTTTTCACCCATTACTCTAAACACTTTTATACTAACCTCTGGGTATTTAATTAGGATTTCTTCAAAGTTTAAAATTGGAATAATGATTAGTGTAGTAGGTTCTATAACTTCGGCATGGGCAGGGAATTCACCTTTTCTAAAAAAGCCAACATGTGGAAACATATCACCGTCTTTCAAAATGGAAACAATTTGTTCGCGGCCATTAAAATCAGTTTTATAAATTTTCACTTTACCGTGATGGATAAAAAAAACACGGTCTTGAGGGTCCCCTTGCATAAACACATGAATTTTTGAATCATAAACTCGTGTCTGGGAGATATCAATGATTGATTGGAGCTCTTCATCAGTTAATTCCCGAAATATTGGAACATTATGTAAAAGCTGTTTTATAGAAATATGGGGTATCACTTTTTCACCTTCTTTAATTATGTCTTATTGTATTATAATTTTAATCTACTATTAATTTTATCAAAAAAATATAATTTGGCTATATCTTTTGACCGTCTTCTTTGATCTCTTTATAAATAAAACACGATTTAGCGTGATGAATATCACTTAACCCCTTTAGTTTTAGCTGTAAAATAGACAAGAGTTCTGGAAAAGGGAGTGTGAATTCACATGTTTAACCGTGATTATAATAGAGACCCGTTTATTGTTATATGGGAGTTAACAAGAGCTTGTCAACTTAAGTGTCTGCACTGTCGTGCTGAAGCTCAGTATAAACGTGATCCAAGAGAACTTTCATTTGAAGAAGGAAAGCATTTAATAGATCAAATATATGAAATGGACAATCCGATGCTAGTATTTACTGGTGGGGACCCACTAATGCGTGAGGATGTCTATGATTTAGCTGAATATGCTATTAAAAAAGGCGTTCGTGTTTCCATGACACCTAGTGCAACGCCAAATGTAACAAAAGAGGCTATTGAAAAAGCCAAAGCGGTTGGACTAGCAAGATGGGCATTTAGCATCGATGGACCGACTGCGGAAATTCATGACCATTTCCGCGGGGTCAGCGGCTCATTTGATTTAACAATGAAAGCAATTAAATACTTGCACGAACTTGAAATTCCAATTCAAATAAATACGGTTATCTCTAGATATAATATCGATGTTTTGGATGATATGGCTAAGTTGGTTGAGGACTTAGATTGTGTGCTTTGGAGTGTCTTTTTCCTTGTTCCTACAGGTAGGGGGCAAGAGTCTGACATGATTTCTCCTGTTCAACATGAACAAGTATTTACATGGCTTTATAATTTAAGCAAACGTGTAAAATTTGATATTAAGACAACTGCAGCGCAACATTACCGCAGGGTTGTCATTCAAAATAAAATGAGAGAAAAGCTTTCAAATCATGATGATATTAATTACGAAGATGCACTAATGAAGGGTGCAACAGGTACCATTGATGGCTTAGGCCGTGCGCCAAAAGGTGTGAATGACGGAAATGGCTTTGTTTTTATCTCTCACGTAGGGGATGTTTATCCAAGCGGACTTTTACCTGTAAAAGCTGGTAATGTACGTGAAACGCCATTGGCTGAAATTTACCGTGAATCACCAATTTTCCAATCATTGCGTAATCCTGATTTATATAAGGGAAAATGTGGTGTTTGTGAGTTCCGTTTTGTATGCGGTGGCTCAAGGTCAAGGGCATATGCAATGACAGGTGATTATTTAGAAAGCGAGCCATTCTGTGTTTATATTCCGAAAGCATTGCGAAATAAAAAAGAGGAAAGTGTTACCAAGTAACTGAAAAAGCCGGCTGAAATCAGCCGGCTTTTTTTGTCAATGAAATTATCATGAAAGTGACGTACTTCACTTTCATTTTTATGCAGTTACTATATTATCGTTGTAGATACATGTCTAATCTATATTGCAAAGTTCAGGTGGGCAGTCTTCACAATTGATTTCCAACTTCAAAAAGGCAAGGTCATGGACTGTAATTTTCCCTTTGTTAACGGAGATGATATTATCCTTGCGGAGGTCGCTGAGCATTCTGTTGATGCTCTCTCTGGATGTACCACAGAAATTAGCAAGATCTTGATTTGTTAGCGGAATGTTGATGAGAATGCTGCCATTATCATATTTAACCCCGTAACTATTTGTCATTCGAATTAATGTGGAATATAAGGCACCTTTCTTTCCGTGAAGAACAAGGTCTCGGAATTTAGTTTGTGTCCTTCTGAAGTGGTCACTCATCCACTTCATAAATTCAAAGGCAAGGGCAGGGTTTTCTAATAATTGCTGTTCTAAAAATTCTTTTCTTAAAACAGCAACTTCGCCGTTTTCTAAGACTTTGGCGTTTAGCAGATATTTGGCTTGATTTGTGAATAATGTCAGTTCTCCAACGATATCACCCGTTGTACAAATACGTAGTGTTAATTCTTTACCATCTTGCGAAATCTTACTAATTTGGACTCTGCCGGAGCGTAAAATATATAGTTCATTGGCCGTCATACCTTCTTGAAATAAGAACGTACCTTTTTGAATTTTTATAGTATGGTCAATTGAGTGCAATAACTCTTTAATTGATTCAGGCAAGAATTTATTTTTAATTTTTTGTTCAGGCATATGCAAACCACCTTTCGACGAGAATCGCCAAAATTTTTATACATAATTCTAGTTAAAAGGAAAAAAGCTATTTAGTCAATAATTTAATACCGTTAGCACTGTAAAAATAGTATCCAATAATTTCATAATGAAATTTATGAACAATTTATGAAACCGATTGTTACCGTGATGTAGTTCACACTTATTTTTACTCAAAACATATACAATAATTATCAGTAACGATGATTTGGTAATTTAAATGCATGATAACCACATAGTGGTTACATATATGAGGAAATGAGGAAACATTCCAAATTCCTAACCCCCTTATTTTGAGTACTGGAAAGTGCTCTTTTTTTTATAAAATTTTTAGACACAATAAAAAGAGGTTGATTCCTTTGAAATCAACCTCAGTAGGAAATATTTTAATAATCCGCTTGTTCGATAAACATTTGGCAAAAATCACACCAATTATTAATAATGATATTTTTTTCGTCCATTGAAACTAAATCCTGTTCTTTAAGCTTTGAAAGTACACGGCTTACACTTTCACGAGTGGACCCAATAATATTTGCTAATTCTTGGATTGATAAAGGAAGTTCAATTTTTACACCACTTGTAGTTTTGCTCCCGAATTCACGTGCTAGTCTTTCGATAGTTTTTACAGTTTTTCCATATACATCTAATAATGCGATGTCTCTTAATATAGAAGTAAATGAACGTAACTGGCCGCCCATAAAGCGAATCATTTCAATGGAAAGGTCAGGGTTAATGGAAATGACCTCTTCCAAATCCGATGTTAGCAGAAACATTACCTCTGCATCTGTAATTGTTTGTGCCGTCCCAGGGTATATCGTACCCGGCTCACAAAATAATGAAGCTTCCGCAAAAATATCTCCTGATCGTTTAATACAAACAATTAGCTCTTTCCCTTGTGGGTTTATCTTTTTTATTTTAACAATGCCGCTTTTAACAAAATAAATTGCTTTTGATTCGTCTGATTCATGAAATATATAATCACCTTTTTTAAAGGCAGCTGTCTTTCCCTTTGCAGCTAAAGCGTTGATTAAATGATCGGGCAAATCCTTAAAAAAAACGATTCCCTTCAAAAATTCAGTAAGCATATTATCGGAACCCCCCATAAATTGAACAAACACTTTCTATTCTATGTATTTGATTATAGTTTTCATTGCATAAGATAGGTGTGATGGATTTCACACTCATTAGTATTGTTCACAGTATGTTCAAAATTATCGCTAATAAAAAATATTGAAAAATTTATAAAAATACATTTGCTTTTATTTTTATGCAATTATATAATAAATACTAATTTCAAAGAATTAGTGAATAGGAGGACAATGATGAAAGTAGCAATCGTAGGGGCAACAGGTTATGGTGGAGCGGAATTAATTCGATTATTAAATCAGCATCCTGAGGTTGAAATCGTATCTTTGCACTCCTCGTCACAGCAAGGAACGCCATACATTGAAAGTTACCCACATCTAATTACAATCGTAAATAATAATTTAGAAGAAATCGATCCTGAAAAAATGGCTGAAAATGTAGATCTTGTATTTTTAGCAACACCATCAGGGATTTCTAGTAAACTAACACCGGAGTTAGTAAATCACGGTTTAAAGGTCATCGATTTATCAGGAGACCTCCGTTTGAAAAAAATAGAAGATTACGAGACTTGGTATAAAAAGCCGGCAGCTCCAAAAGAGACATTGGAGGCCGCTGTGTATGGGATGCCAGAATGGTTTAAAGAAGAGATACCAAATGCAAGCGTGATTGCAAATCCAGGCTGCTATCCAACATCTGTTTTACTTGGATTGGCACCTTTAGTTCAACAAGAACTTATAATGGAAGATTCAATTATTGTTGATGCGAAGTCGGCGATGTCTGGAGCGGGGCGGTCACTATCAGCATCAAGCCATTTTACCGAAATGAATGATAACTTCAAAATATACAAAGTGAATCAACATCAGCATATTCCGGAAATTGAACAAACATTAAATAGATGGAATAAGGCAATCCGGCCGATCACATTTAGTACCCATCTCGTACCAATGACGAGGGGAATCATGGCGACCATCTATGGAAAAGCTAAAAATGACATAACCATTGATCAGTTGCATGAAATCTATCAAGAAGCATATAAGAATAAACCTTTTGTTAGAGTTCGCCCTAAAGGTGTTTTTCCTTCAACAAAAGAGGTGTATGGATCAAATTATTGCGATATAGGTTTATCATATGATGAAAGAACAGGACGTATTATGGTCGTCTCCGTAATCGATAATCTTGTTAAAGGGGCAGCAGGCCAAGCGATTCAGAATTTAAATATTATGATGGGATTAGATGAAATGACAGGGCTACATTTTGTTCCTGTTTATCCGTAAAAACAAAGGAGAGAACAAAAGTGATTTTAGAGGGGCAAGAGAGTGGTATCAAGAAGATTAATCAAGGTTCTGTTACAAGTCCAAAAGGATTTAGTGCGATTGGAATCGAAGCAAATCTTCGTAAAAAAGACAAATTAGATCTAGCAATGATTCTTAGTGAAGTTCCAGCGAGTTGTGCAGCAGTATATACGCTTAATGCATTTCAAGCAGCACCTCTAAAAATTACGAAAGATAGCATTGCTAAGGAAGGAAAAATACAAGCAATTATTTGTAATAGTGGCAATGCCAATGCGTGTACGGGAGAGCAAGGAGAAAATGATGCTTCTAGAATAAGAAAAGAAGTGGCAGAAAAGTTTTCTTTAAAAGACCATTATGTGGCTGTTGCTTCAACAGGTGTCATCGGCGAACTAATGCCAATGGATAAAATATCAGCAGGTATTGAACAGTTGGCGCCAGTTCCTACTATTGAAGGCGGCGAACTTTTCAGTAAA
Source organism: Schinkia acidoalkalinis (assembly GCF_054301215.1). Next base: position 1,056,516 of record NZ_CP182573.1, on the reverse strand, counting down.
GCTATTTTAACAACCGACCTTGTTCCGAAAACAACATGTTATCAAATCGTAGTAAACGGCAAGACGGTCACGGTTGCTGGAGCAGCAAAAGGCTCAGGGATGATTCATCCAAATATGGCAACGATGCTTGGATTTGTTACTACCGATGCAAATATTGAAACAAAAGACCTGCAAAAAGCGTTAAGTGAAATTACAAATCAAACCTTTAACCGCATTACGGTAGATGGAGATACATCAACAAATGATATGGTGCTAGTTATCGCCAATGGATTAGCTGGAAACGCACCATTAACACCGGCACACCCTGAATGGGGACTATTCTATCAAGCATTACAAATGGCTTGTGAAGATTTAGCAAAAGAAATAGCAAGAGACGGTGAAGGGGCTACAAAGTTGGTCGAAGTTCAAGTTGAAGGCGCATTGTCCCATGAAGATGCCGGAAAGATTGCAAAAAGCGTTGTGGGCTCTTCATTAGTAAAGACCGCTGTGCACGGTGCAGACGCAAACTGGGGCCGAATTATTTGCGCAGTAGGCTACACGGGTGTTGAAGTTAACCCGAATTTAGTAGATGTCTTTATTGGTGATATTCAAATGCTCAAAGCGGGACAGCCGATTCCGTTTTCAGAAGAAGATGCAATGAATTATTTAAAAGGTAAAGAAGTCGTTATTAAAGTAAATCTTCATCTTGCTGAAGGAAAAGGAAAAGCATGGGGTTGTGACTTGTCTTATGATTATGTTCGCATCAATGCTAGTTATAGATCGTAATAAAGAAGGTGCCAATCTTGAAGAATATTATTTTAATAAAATGTGGTGGCAGTACATTAGAACAGCTAAGCGATGCATTTTTTGAAAGTATTCGTGACCTTGTAAAGCTTGGCAAAAAGCCAATCATCGTCCATGGGGGCGGACCTGCCATAGGCGAGATGCTTGCCTCCTTAAATATAGAAACTGTCTTCGTTAATGGGTTAAGAAAAACAACGGCGGAAGTAATGGAAGTTGTCGAAATGGTATTAGCAGGGAAAGTAAATACATCAATCGTTGGCAGACTTCAGAAAACTGGTGTGAAAACAATTGGTTTAGCAGGTGTGGACGGTCAACTTTTAAAAGCAAAACCAATCAATCTCGAACAACTAGGCTATGTTGGTGAAATTGAAAGTATAAATGCTGGCTTTGTATTAGAATTAATGGAAATTGGCTTTGTTCCTGTTATTGCACCAATTGGGGTTGATGATAACGACGGGCGTTATAATATCAATGCCGATACAGCTGCAGGGGCGGTTGCCAAGGCAATAGGCGCCGAACAACTTCTTTTTGTAACAGATGTTCCAGGCATACTTAAAGACGGTAAAATCATTGATGAAATCTCCCCAAAAGAGATTGAAGCTTTAATCGAAGACGGAACCATCTATGGAGGGATGATTCCAAAAGTCAAAGCAGCGATTGATTCGCTAACAGGTGACTTACAGGAAGTTATCATTGTAAATGGAAAAGATACTAAAATTGTAAACGATGGACAAATTATTGGGACAAAAATTGTCAAAGAAAATGTCCCTTCATTATAAAATTGGTGGGTGAAAATCGTGGGATTATTTCCAAATTATGCTCGTTGGGATATTGAAATTGTTGAAGGTCAAGGAACAAAGGTAACTGATAAAAATGGCAAAGAATATTTAGATTTTGTATCAGGAATCGCAGTCTGCAATTTGGGGCATAGACCACCTAAAGTGCAAAAAGCATTGGAAGAGCAGTTGAACAAAGTATGGCATGTTTCCAATCTATTTCAAGCAAGCCATCAAGAAGCTGTCGCAGAGTTGCTTACTCAAAATTCATGTGGTGACTATGTATTCTTCTGTAATAGTGGTGCGGAAGCGAATGAAGCTGCGATTAAAATGGCAAGAAAGCATACAGGTAGACATAAAATCATTACATTCTTGCATTCATTTCATGGCAGAACGTTTGCAACAATGGCAGCAACAGGGCAGGAAAAAATCCATAAAGGCTTTGGCCCATTACTGCAAGAGTTTGTCTATGTACAATACAACGATGAAAAAGCAGTGGAAGAGGCAATGGGTGATGATGTAGCTGCCATCATGCTGGAAGTGATTCAAGGCGAAGGCGGAGTAAATGCCGGCGATTATGCATTTTTGAAAAAATGTCAGGAATTATGTGAAAAATTTGGCGCATTATTCATCATTGATGAAGTGCAAACCGGCATAGGAAGAACGGGTAAAGCATTTGCTTATCAGCATGCAAATCTTTCACCGGATGTCATTACTGTTGCAAAAGGGCTTGGAAGTGGCTTTCCTGTTGGAGCGATGATTGGTAAGGCGCATTTAAAGGACACGTTTAGCGCCGGAACTCATGGCTCAACCTTTGGCGGAACGCCGCTAGCTATGGCTGCTGCAAAGGCAACATTGGAGGAAATCTTCCAACCGGAATTTTTAGAAGAAGCAGCTAAAAAAGGCGAATATTTAATGGAAAAATTAAAGGAGCAGTTAGCTGATGTACCTACTGTTGAAGCAGTAAAAGGGAAAGGCTTGCTTGTTGGTGTTCAATGTGACCAAGAAGTTGGAAAGATCGTTGCAGAGATTCATAAACAAGGTTTACTTGTTTTAGTAGCAGGACCAAAGGTGATAAGATTATTACCTCCATTAACTGTATCCTATGAGGAAATAGATCAAGCTGTAAACATCCTATCAAAAACGCTACAAGCCTATGCTGTTAACTAAAAAATAAAAACAGCTTGGCATATTGCAAAATATAGTAGCCTTATAGCCTAAGGCTGCATATTTTTAAGTATCTATGAATAAAAATACTAAATTTGTAATAATTATACGACACGGGGGTGCGAGAGTTTGAAAGGTTATCTAGTTTTAGAAAACGGTGATCTGTTCGAGGGAAACTGGGTTGGCCAAATACCGTCCAAACCACTGGAGGGAGAAGTGGTATTTTTTACAGGGATGACGGGTTACCAAGAGGTTCTAACTGATCCTTCCTTTAAAGGACAAATCGTTGTATTTACTTATCCGTTAATCGGAAATTATGGGATAAATGAAATTGACTTTGAAAGTGTGGCTCCACATGTTTCAGGGGTTATTGTTAGTGAATGGAGTATAGAAAGCCATCATTACGAGGCAGTAAGTACGTTAAGTGCATATTTACAAAAATGGAATATCCCAATGTTAGCGAATGTTGATACAAGAGCAGTTGTAAAAAGGATTCGTTCAACAGGTGTAATGGGTGGACAAATGGTGTTAGACCCAGAGCAGGCAACGCTTGATAAATATACCCCAATTGAAGAGAAAATGTTAACGAAGGAAGTTTCGACGACAAAAATTGAAAGCTATGGCACGGGTCTTTTTCATGTTGTATTAATTGATTTCGGTTATAAAAAGTCAATTGTTACTTCTCTTAACCACGTTGGCTGTAAAGTAACAGTTGTTCCATATAACACTCCATACGAAACAATTGAAGCGTTAAAACCAGATGGAATCATGTTGTCAAATGGACCTGGTGATCCAATGCAACTGACGTTCTATTTACCTATTATTAAAAAGTTGGTTTTAAAATACCCAACATTAGCTATTTGCCTAGGACACCAATTACTTGGTCTAGCGTTTGGTGCAAGTACCAAGAAATTAAAGTTTGGTCATCGTGGAGCGAATCAGCCTGTTATTGATTTAATAAAGAAAAAAGTGTTTATGACATCACAAAACCACACATTTATAGTTGATGAAAGCAGTTTAAAAGGGACCGGTTTTTCAGCAACTTATTTAAATGTAAACGATAAATCTGTGGAAGGAATGACTCATGAGAGCCTGCCGATTATATCTGTTCAATTCCATCCTGAAGCACATCCGGGACCTAATGACAGTTCATGGCTATTTACTGATTTTGTCGGCTTGATGAATAGTGTAAGGAGAGAAAAAATTTATGCCTAAATCTAATGACATCCAGACAGTACTAGTAATCGGATCAGGTCCCATTGTAATCGGGCAAGCAGCCGAGTTTGATTATGCCGGAACGCAAGCCTGTTTAGCATTAAAGGAAGAAGGCTGCCGCGTCATCTTAGTCAATAACAACCCTGCTACCATCATGACAGATGAAGCAAATGCAGATGCTGTTTATTTTGAGCCGCTTACAGTGGAAGCAATCGAAAAAATAATCGTGAAAGAAAAACCGGATGGAATATTAGCCACTCTTGGGGGGCAAACAGGTTTAAACTTAGCTTTTTCTCTTCATGAAAATGGGATTTTGGAAAAATACAATGTTGAGCTTTTAGGTACTCCAATTGATTCAATTAAAAAAGGAGAAGACCGTGAAGCATTTCGTGAGCTTATGCACGAACTTAATGAGCCGGTACCTGAAAGTGAAATCGTTGAGGATATTGAATCAGCGATTAGCTTCTCTGAAAAAGTTGGATTTCCGATTATTGTTCGTCCTGCCTATACTTTAGGAGGCTTTGGCGGTGGAATTGCCAATGATCTTGAGACTTTCACCGACCTAGTACGCAGTGGTCTTGATGCGAGTCCGATTACCCAATGTTTAATTGAAAGAAGCATCGCGGGATTTAAGGAAATCGAGTATGAAGTAATGCGTGATGCGAATGATACTTGTATTACGATTTGTAATATGGAAAATATAGACCCAGTTGGCATTCATACAGGTGATTCAATCGTAGTTGCACCATCACAAACATTAACAGATGTTGAATTTCAAATGCTTCGAAGTGCTTCTGTAAAAATTATTCGTGCACTTGGCATTATCGGCGGCTGCAACATTCAATTTGCGTTAGACCCAGTAAGCAAAAATTATTATTTAATCGAAGTTAATCCTCGTGTAAGTCGTTCTTCAGCACTTGCATCGAAAGCAACCGGCTATCCAATTGCCCGAATTGCTGCTAAATTAAGCCTCGGATTTACATTAGATGAATTATTAAATCCTGTGACTGGTCACACCTATGCAAGCTTTGAACCTGCGTTAGATTATGTCGTTGTTAAATTTCCTTGTTGGCCGTTTGACAAGTTTCCGAATGCCAATCGCGTGCTAGGGACGCAAATGAAGGCAACAGGAGAGGTCATGGCTATTGACAGAAATCTCGAAAGTGCGTTGCAAAAAGGGGTTCGCTCATTAGAACTTGGCACAAATGGATTAAAGCATACTGCCACCCAAAAAATGGCGCAAGAGGAGCTTATGTCTATTGTTAAAAATGCAGATGATCGCCGTTTCTTTGCTATCCTAGAGCTTATTAGAAGAGGCGTTGATATAAAAAGTATTGAACAAGAGACGAAAATTAATTCATTTTTCCTCACTTGTTTTGAACGTTTGATTAAGATGGAAGAGGAAATTGGCGACTTTACAATTGATAACGTTACGGAAGAATTCATGAAAAAAATCAAGAAGTATGGTTTCGCAGACTCCTATTTGGCAACAGTATGGAATGTACCAGAGAATGAAGTCCGCTGTTTAAGAAAAGGTTTCAATATACATGCAGCATATAAAATGGTTGATACATGTGCCGCTGAATTTGAGGCCAATACACCTTATTATTATTCAAGCTATTTTGGTGAGTGTGAGGTTGAAAAGAGCGATAAGAAAAAAGTTTGCATTATCGGCTCTGGTCCAATCCGCATCGGTCAAGGTATCGAATTTGATTATAGCTCCGTCCACGGGGTTTTAGCGCTTCAAGACGAAGGCTTTGAAACAATCATGATCAATAATAATCCTGAAACTGTAAGCACCGATTATGAAATGGCTGACCGCTTATATTTTGAGCCTTTAACATTGGAGGATGTCTTAAATGTCCTCGAAGTTGAAGGAACAAATGATGTGATTGTTCAGTTTGGTGGACAAACGGCCATCAACTTAGTTTCACAATTAGAAAAGGCCGGAGTTAACATTCTCGGAACAAGTGAAGATGTCATTGACCAACTTGAGGACCGTGAACGTTTTTATCAGCTCCTCAAGAAAGTAGATGTTCCCCATATACCGGGTGAAACAGCATTAAATGTTGATGAATTAAAAGAAAAAGCCGGAGAAATTGGTTTTCCAATCCTTCTAAGGCCATCCTATGTAATCGGTGGTAAAGGGATGATTATCCTAAAGAATGAGAAGGAATTTGAAAAATTAATAAATGATAATAATACGGAAATTTCCTTCCCAATTTTACTTGATGCTTATGTAGCGGGGAAAGAAGCAGAAGTGGATGTATTAACAGACGGGAAAGATATCTTAATTCCGACGATTATCGAACATATCGAAAAAGCGGGTGTACATTCAGGTGATAGCACAGCTGTTTTACCTTCTGTTTCAATTTCAGAAAAAGAAAAAGGGTTAATGGCTGAGTATTCAAAGCGAATAGCAGTTGAGCTTAATTTTAAAGGAATTATGAATATCCAGTTCGTTCTAGCAAATGGAGTCGTTTATGTCTTGGAAGTTAATCCAAGGGCCAGCAGAACAGTGCCAATATTAAGTAAGGTAACTGGTGTTCCTGTCATCCAAATTGCGACAAAATTATTGCTTGGGAAATACTTAAGCGAGGTTACAGATCAAAAAGGACTGTTACCGGATCGTCCTTATATCACAATCAAGTATCCAGTATTTTCAACGATAAAACTGGCTGGACTTGACCCAATCCTAGGCCCGGAAATGAAATCAACTGGTGAGGGTATTGCCATTGCAGAAACAAAGCAGGAAGCTTTCTATAAAGTTTTTCATTGGAATCAACAAAAATCGAAAAATAAAAATGAAATTTTTATCGATGACAGTGAATTAGACCCTGACTATATCGAATATATAAGTGGCTTAATTGGTGATGCTGGTTTAACAATTGCTTCGGAAAAAGACTATCGAAAATGGGTGCAAAGCCCTAAAGCATTGGCGCTCATTAGTTTATCTAAAGAAAAAACGGATTTGGAATCTGAAAAACGCCAATTAGCATTAAAATATCGCCTTCATATTTTTACGGAATGGGAAACAGTAGAAGGATTTTTAATAGGCTTTAGAGAAAGTAGTTTTAATGTAAATTCTATCCAAGATTGGCTCTCAAAAAATACTTTAAAGAAAGAAGTGGTATAAGGTGAATACAACAGCTGGAATCGCCGCACCAAAATTACACGTAGAAGACTTATTGACATTAATTGATTTAACACAAGAAGAAATTCTTGATTTGATTCATACAGCAGTTGAGCTAAAAAAAATGCATAAAAATGGCCAGCATTTAGATGTATTAAAAGGAAAAACAATGGTCATGATTTTCGAAAAATCATCCACACGTACACGTGTATCATTTGAAGCCGGCATGACACAATTAGGTGGGCACGCGATTTTCCTAAGCACGAAGGATTCGCAGCTAGGTAGAGGAGAGCCGATTTCTGACACAGCTCAAGTATTGTCAGAGTACAATGATATTATTATGATTCGGACGTTCGAACATGAAAGGGTTGAACAATTAGCTAAGCATGCAACGATTCCTGTTATCAACGCCTTAACAGATGATTTCCACCCATGCCAAGCCTTAGCTGATTTAATGACAATTTATGAAATAAAGGGAAGCTTAAAAGGCCAAAAACTAGTGTACGTTGGCGATGGTAATAATGTTGCCCATTCTCTAATGATTGGATCTGCAAAAGTAGGTGTTGATTGTATTGTTGCTTGTCCAAAAGAATATCAACCAAAAGCTGAAATCGTGGAGATTGCTAAAAAGATTGCGGAGGAAACAGGTGCTGTTATTGAGGTCATGCAGGATCCAGTCGAAGCTGTAAAAGGAGCTGACTTCATCTATACAGATGTTTGGACAAGTATGGGCTTTGAAGAAGAAGCAGCTCAAAGAATTGAAAAGCTTCAGCCTTACCAAGTAAATGCAGAACTAATGCAGCATGCAAAAGCTGACTACTCCTTCCTGCATTGTCTGCCTGCACACCGTGGTGAGGAAGTGACAGCTGACATCATTGACGGCCCTCATTCAGTTGTCGTCCAAGAAGCGGGCAACCGTCTGCATGTACAAAAAGCGTTAATTTTAGGATTATTAAATAAATAAAGGTACAGGATTTTGGACTTTCTCGTGAAAAAATGAGGAAGTCCTTTTGTATGGTTTAACGTAATTCGGATAAACTATGATTGAACCTTAAATCCAAGGAGGTTTTTATCATGGGTCAACCACGTCAATTCCGTGCCGGCCAAAAGGCACCAAATAATGGTATCTATGTAGAAATCGGTGAAACCGGATCAAACGTCAATAATCCTCAATCGGTTAAGCTTGAAGCAGGGGACACTTTTCCAGAAAACTCAAACCATAACCGTAAGTGGACATATAAAAGCAAATTTAAATAATTAATTTTCCGCCTGATGTTTCAGGCGGTTTTTTCTTGTATTTTTTCCTAAAAATGTCCTATAATATATATAGGTCAAAATTGGTCAAACAGATCCTATTGATAAGGAGGATTTCTTATGGATATGAACAAAATGACGGAAAAAACGCAGGGGGCCCTTGTTAACGCCCAATCACTTGCGGTAAGAAAAGGACATCAGCAAGTAGATGTGGAACATTTATTTTTATCATTAATTAATCAAGAAGATGGTATTACCTCTAGTATTTTACAAAAATTAAACATAAACGCAAAAACAACGCTTATGCTGACTGAAGAAGCTTTAAATAAACTGCCCCAGGTTTCGGGCTCGGGTGCTGAATCGAGTGGAGTATATATTACACAAAGACTGCAATCCTTATTGGTCCGTGCTGAGGATGAAGCAGCCCATCTAAAGGATGAATATATTTCTGTTGAGCATTTGTTACTTGCAATGACTGATGAAAAACCAACAACGGAAATAGCTAAAATCTTTAGCCACATTGGTTTTAATCGAGCATCATTATTAAAAGTGCTTTCAGAAGTGCGTGGCAACCAACGAGTTACAAGTCCGACACCGGAAGTTACTTATGATGCTTTAAAAAAATACGGACGTGACTTGGTGGAGGATGTAAGAAAAGGAAAAATCGATCCTGTTATCGGCCGTGATGCTGAAATTAGACGTGTCATTCGGATTCTATCGCGAAAAACGAAAAATAACCCTGTTTTAATTGGGGAGCCGGGCGTTGGTAAAACTGCGATTGTGGAAGGACTTGCACAGCGTATCGTTCGTAAAGACGTTCCAGAGGGTTTAAAAGATAAAACGATATTTGCCTTAGACATGAGCGCACTGGTGGCAGGAGCGAAATATCGTGGTGAATTTGAAGAAAGATTAAAAGCGGTATTAAACGAAATTAAGAAAAGCAATGGTAGAATTTTATTATTTATTGACGAACTTCATACGATTGTTGGCGCTGGAAAATCAGAAGGGGCGATGGATGCCGGCAATATGTTAAAACCTATGCTTGCCCGTGGAGAACTTCATTGTATTGGGGCAACAACTTTAGATGAGCATCGTAAATATATTGAAAAAGACCCTGCCCTTGATCGCCGTTTTCAACAGGTGCTTGTGGAAGAACCGACTGTGGAAGACACCATTTCAATTTTGAGGGGCCTAAAAGAAAGATTTGAGGTTCATCATGGGGTCAATATCCATGACCGGGCGCTTGTGACGGCAGCTGTTTTATCAGACCGCTATATAACGGAACGGTTTCTTCCGGATAAAGCAATTGATTTAATTGATGAAGCATGTGCAACGATTCGGACAGAAATTGACTCGATGCCATCCGAATTGGATGAAGTAACTCGCAAGATGATGCAGTTGGAGATTGAGGAAGCAGCATTAAGTAAAGAGAAAGATCAAGCAAGCCTCGACCGTTTAGAGAGTTTAAGAAAAGAACTAGCTAATTATAAAGAAAAAGCCCGAGTAATGAAAGCAAAATGGGATGAAGAGAAAAAAGAACTGCAAACGCTACAGCAGTTAAGGGAACAGATTGAAAAAGCAAAACGGGAACTAGAAGAAGCGGAAGCAAAATATGATTTAAATAAAGCAGCAGAACTAAGGCATGGTAAAATCCCTGCTCTTGAAAAGCAGTTAAAGGAACGAGAACAAGAATTAGCAAAATCGGAAAAAGAAGGACGCCTTTTGCGAGAAGAGGTTACGGAAGAAGAAGTGGCTGAAATTGTTGGCCGTTGGACTGGAATCCCTGTATCAAGACTTGTCGAAGGGGAACGGGAAAAATTGCTCCGCTTGGATCAAATTCTACATGAACGGGTCATTGGCCAAGATGAAGCGGTAGAGCTTGTAGCTGATGCGGTGATTAGAGCACGTGCAGGCATAAAGGACCCGAATCGTCCAATCGGTTCATTCATATTCCTAGGCCCAACCGGGGTAGGTAAAACAGAACTGGCAAAAGCTTTAGCTGAAAGCTTGTTTGATAGTGAAGAGCACATGATTCGGATAGACATGTCGGAATATATGGAAAAACATGCTGTTTCAAGGCTTATTGGTGCCCCTCCTGGCTATGTAGGCTATGAAGAAGGTGGGCAATTAACGGAGGCTGTGAGAAGGAAGCCATATTCAGTTATTTTATTGGATGAAATTGAAAAAGCACATCCAGAAGTATTTAATATATTATTACAAATGCTCGATGATGGCAGGATTACCGACTCAAAAGGCCGTGTTGTTGATTTTAAAAACACAGTCATCATCATGACATCCAATATTGGCTCGGCGTTTTTATTAGAAGGATTGACCGAAAGCGGTCAAATCGTAGAAAAGGTGCGCGAAAAAGTACTAGGTGAGCTGCGCCGTCATTTCCGCCCGGAATTTTTAAATCGGGTTGATGATACCATTCTGTTCAAGCCATTAACCATTCATGAAATATCAGGGATTGTCGATAAACTTGTACATGAATTACAGACACGTCTTGATGATCGCCAAATTAAGCTGACACTTACCGATGCTACGAAAACATTTATTGCTAATGAAGGGTTTGACCCGGTATATGGCGCCCGCCCATTAAAACGATTTATACAGCACTTTATCGAAACAAAAGTAGCAAGAGAGATTATTGCAGGAAATATTAGCGATGGGTCAAATGCTGTGATTGATGTAGTAGATGGTGAGTTGAAAATTACCGTAAGAAAATAAAATATTCACGTGATACCAATTCCGGAAGCCGATTATTGCTTTCTAAAGTGATTGGACACTGCACTTGCTTACCACGCAGCAAGTTTTTATGCGGACACAAAAAAAGAGGACGAATCAATTGATTCGTCCTCTTTTTTCCGATTGTCTAGCTCCAGCACCCAGCGACTATCAAAACGGTGCTTTCGCTTTTCTAATTAATGATGAGATTCTTGAGGCTCGTTCGGTACGCCTGCTTCTCCTAGGAAAATAACGATAATTGAAAATACAACGCAAAGGAAAACACCTTGCATAAAATCGTATGTACTACCTGTCATACTGCTAACAACATAAACCAGCATTTGACTTAATAAAAACGTCCAAAAAATTGTCCAAAAAACACGCATTTATTTCACCTCGATTTTGAGCACATTTGATTTTATTTTATCATATTTACAGTAAAAAAAATAGGTTAAATACCTTTGCTTTTTTTAAAAGATAACATACATTAGAATTGTATGTACAAGAGTAAAGAGGCGAGGGAACATGATGAATCTCGATCAGCGCTTTTTCAAAATTAACGACCAATGGAATATGATCCACCTTCCTCGGCGCCCAAATGGTTTCGCAATCTTAATTGTTGGTGACCAAAACCATTATGTAGATGAGGCTGGTAGTCTTTGGATTCAAAATCCGGAGCGTTTTCAAATGATTGAGAGTTTCAGAGATGAAGGATACACTATTTTCTATTCAAACCTATTCGGCAGGCATTGGGGGAGTCCCGCCGCTGTTCATCTCCTAAAGCAGTTGTATCAAATTGTGATCCGTAAAGAAATCGTGAATGATAAGATTCACGTTATCGCTGAAGGTATGGGTGCGCTTGCTGTATTGAAGCTGATGGAAGAGTTTGAGCCTTACTTGAGATCTGTTTCAATGTTAAGCCCTTGTCTTGATTTGAAGGGTTTCATTCATACTGAAAAAAGCAATAAATTATTTTTTAAACGATTTGTTAAGGAATTAACAATTGCATATAAGATTGATGAAAAATTAATTGAAAAAGAAGTCATTGAGAATTTTGATGTTGGCAAGTTTACATCGAAGGTCCCTGTGAAAATTTGGCATTGTACAAATAGAGTTCTGTATCCTGCTTCTGAACATAGCCGTGTATATGAGAAGTTTCGTAAACAACAAGGCGCCCCTATAGAACTTTCACTACATTTATTTGAGAAGAGATTTCATATTTCAGATAATATTATTACTCACCTTAAAAAGCATGAACAATTACTTTGATTGAGGCTGACGGTTGTCCAGCCTCTTTTTTAACGTCTATTTTTATTTGTGAAACATAATTATGTTATAAAAAGGATGTTGGGGGACTTTTTATGAAGAAGGCAATCGTAATCGGGGCTTTAGGATTTATTGGTTTTGTTCTTTGTGAGCGTCTGTTGGAGGAGGAATATGAAGTAATCGGCATTGACCACATCGGTGGCGCCTATGAAAAACTTCAAGAGCAAAAGTTGGCGAAAATTTCTAGAAATAGTCAATTTGTATATATTAATAAACAAGTAGAGGATATAATTCTTAGGGATCTCTCAGAAAAAAGTGACTACCTGTATTATTGCCTGTTAGATGATGAAGTAAATGAAGATAATGTTACCGTAAAAGTTACGAAAAGTAAGATAAGATTGGAAGCTGTAATGGATTATTGTACGCAAATAGACTGCAAGTTTGTGCATCTTTCCTCATATGAGGTTTTTCAGGGAAATCCTGCTCTAGAAAATGGGCGGAAGGACCAAAGTCCCCGCAATGTAATCGGCAAGGTCAAACAAGAAGAGGAAAAGGAAATTTATAAGTACAGTCGCCAAAATGAGAAGTTTTCCTTTTTCATTTTACAACTTCCGACTGTCTATGGTCCGTGGCAGCCTGATACGATGACATTTCAACAACTTATAATGGGCGTTGATTCCCCATTATTAGATTGTATTCAAGAAGATGCTATATTCATAAAGGATTTAGTAGAGATATTGATATTTATACCGAATAGTTCCTTGGAAAACCAAACCATTTTGATCAGTAGCTATAAAGAAAATCAATGGAAAGAAGGCTTTAATTTTTTAAATAACAAAACAAATCATTATTGGGTTGAAGGTAATACGAACCTAGAACAGCCAAACACGAATGGTCAGCAGTTGTTCAGTAGATTTATACAAACTTCCATTACAGACGGAATAAAAGAACAAAAAGAGCATTGTAAGTATCTTGACCGGTTAAGATACTTTGGACTTATTTAGGAGTCCTAGTTTGTCAAATCGTTCAAATTCTTTTACATCTTAGTATTAGAAGAGTAAAATAGATATGATACGTACATAGAGAGAGGGATATGATGGGGAGGGGCTTGCTTTGAAGAAGCTTCTTTTATTACTTTTTACTGCAATTTTTTTGTTGTCGGCTTGTGGACAAGCTGGTCCGATCCGCCCACCAGCGAAAGTAGGTTTATTATTGCCTGATACAATTAATGATCCGTTATGGGGAAGTAAGGGATATAATGGATTATTAAAAATTCAAACAGCTATACATGCAGATGTGTTTTATAAAGAAGGATTGAAAACGAAAAGTGATGTTAAAGCAGCCTTAGATGAATTTAAGGAAGAAGGGGTCACCCTTGTTTTTGGGCATGGCAGCGAGTTCGGTCCTTTTTTTGAAGAGCTACATAACGATTACCCAAAGATTGATTTTGTTTATTTTAACGGGAACTTTTCAGATGATAATGTCACTAGTATAAAATTCGAATCCGAGCCCATGGGGTTTTTTGGAGGAATGATTGCTGCTAAAATGAGTAAGACAAAACATATTGGCGTAATTGCAGCTTTTGATTGGCAACCGGAAGTAGAAGGGTTTATTAAAGGAGCAGAGTATCAGGACCCTACAGTAAAAACAAGTGTTTATTACACAAAAAGCTGGGGTAACAAGGAAAAAGCTTTGAAAGCTTACAAGGAAATGGAAAAATCGGGTGTTGATGTCTTTTATCCAGCCGGTGATGCGTTTAATCTTCCGATTATTGAAGCAATTAAAGAAGACGGTCATTATGCGATTGGCTATATCAATGATCAAGGTGATTTAGGAGAAACAACTGTCCTTACAAGTACGATTCAAAATGTTGAAAAGGTATACGAACTAGTTGCAAATGATTATATATCAGGCAAACTGCAGCATGGAATTAAATCGTTTGATTTTCAAAATGATGTCATTTCATTAGGTGATTTTAGTCCTGAAGTACCGGAAAATTTTAAGAATAAAGTCATGAAGGCGGTTGAAGTGTATAAGTTAACCGGAGAGTTGCCAAGTAAAAACTAAACGAATGAGGTGTCAACTATGGATCAAGAAAGAAATTTTAAATTTATGCAAATTGCGATGAAGTATTTACCGGAAGCACAAACAGTGCTAAAGGAAAAAGGGATGGAAGTAAATTTAGATTTAATGCAGCCGATGCTTGATATGCTTCTAAAAGTGATGAATGACGCGTACGAGCTTGGGACAGCGGATGCAAATCAAAATAAATAAATGACAAATGAAGTTAAATGGTTTAAAATATTAGTACCAAGTCATAATATTTGGTAATAATTCTTTAAAAAAAATGAAGGGGTGGCTTCGAGTGAACGCTGGTATTATAGGGATCGGGCGGTATCTTCCTGAAAAAGTAGTGACGAATGCTGATTTAGAGAAGATTCTTGATACATCAGATGAGTGGATTCAATCTCGTACAGGAATTAAGGAAAGGCGCATTGCAGAGGATGACATCAATACTTCCCATATGGCTGTTTTTGCTGCTGAAAAGGCAATTGCTGATGCTGGAATAACAGCTGAAGATATTGATTTAATCCTTGTTGCAACGGTAACAGCAGATCATCCTTTTCCATCAGTCTCCTGTATAGTACAAGATAAAATTGGAGCTAAGAATGCGGCAGCAATGGATATCGGTGCTGCTTGTGCCGGATTTATGTATGGGATGGTTACAGCTCAACAATTTATTCAAACTGGTACATATAAACATGTACTTGTTGTTGGGGTAGAAAAACTTTCAAAAATTACGGATTGGTCAGACCGTAATACAGCTGTATTATTTGGTGATGGCGCTGCAGCAGCGGTCATGGCACCTGTTTCTGAGGGGAGAGGCATCCTTTCATTCGAATTAGGCGCAGACGGCGTCGGTGGCAAACATTTATACCAAGATGAATTCATTATTATGAATGGTAGAGAAGTATTTAAGTTTGCTGTTCGACAAATGGGAGAATCCGCTGTAAATGTTATTGAAAAAGCCGGGTTAAAAAAGGAAGATGTAGATTTCCTTGTTCCCCACCAAGCAAATATTCGAATCATGGAAGCATCAAGACAACGTTTAGAGCTTCCTGAAGAGAAAATGTCTAAAACTGTAAATAAATATGGTAATACGTCTTCCTCATCCATTCCAATCGCACTTGTAGAAGAGCTTGAAAATGGTAAAATCAAAGACGATGATATCATTGTTATGGTTGGTTTTGGCGGCGGCTTAACATGGGGAGCCATCGCATTAAAATGGGGTAAATAAGTAGCAGGAATTATAAACTTTTTAGTAGAATAATTATTTACTGTAAAATTATATATGGAAAGGTGTCATGCTTTTATGGAAAACAGACGAGTTGTAATAACAGGACTTGGTGCGGTTACACCATGTGGTCTTGATGTAGATACGACTTGGAATAATGTCATCAATGGGGTTACAGGTGTTAATGAGGTGACAAGAGTAGATAAAGAAGTATTTCCTGCAAAAGTAGCAGCTGAATTAAAAGGTTTCAATCCGGAAGATTATTTTGATAAAAAAGAAGCAAGAAGAATGGATCGCTTTACACAATATGCTCTTGCAGCCTCATTAATGGCAGTCAAAGATGCCAACCTAGAAATTACGGATGACATTGCCCCTAGAGTTGGAGTCTGGATTGGCTCAGGTATTGGTGGTATGGAGACCCACGAAGAACAGCACAAGAATTTCCTTGAAAAAGGATATCGTCGTGTAAGTCCGTTTTATGTACCAATGATGATTGCCGATATGGCTGCTGGTCAAGTATCGATTGCACTTGGTGCAAAAGGTGTAAATGCATGTACGACAACAGCATGTGCTTCAGGAGCAAACTCAATTGGCGATGCCTTTAAGGTTATTGAGCGTGGGGACGCTGATATTATGATTGCTGGTGGAACTGAAGCGCCAATCACGAATATGTCGTTTGCTGGATTTTGTATGGCAAAGGCGCTATCAACGAATCCTGACCCGAATAAGGCAAGCCGTCCATTTGATTTAAATCGTGATGGCTTTGTTATGGGAGAAGGAGCAGGTATTCTTGTGCTTGAATCATTAGAGTCCGCATTAGCACGCGGTGCTAAAATTTATGCTGAGATTGTTGGTTATGGCGCGACAGGCGACGCTTACCATATTACTACACCTGCACCTGGTGGTGAA
Source organism: Schinkia acidoalkalinis (assembly GCF_054301215.1). The sequence goes on along the minus strand of NZ_CP182573.1, from coordinate 1,039,991 downwards.
GGCGGCGCTAGAGCGATGAAAGCGGCGCTTAAAGATGCAGGGCTTAAACCGGAAGACATTGATTATATGAATGCCCATGGTACCAGCACTGATTATAATGACAAATATGAGACAATGGCTGTGAAAGAAGTTTTTGGTGAATATGCCTATAAAATGCCTGTAAGCTCAACAAAATCAGTAACAGGACACCTTTTAGGCGCTGCAGGAGCTGTTGAAGCCATCTTTTCAGTAAAAGCTATTACAGATGGTATCATCCCACCAACGATGAATTTGGAAACGCCTGATCCAGAATGTGATCTGGATTATGTTCCAAATAAGGCGCGTAAACAAACAGTCAACGCTGTTTTAAGCAATTCCTTAGGATTTGGTGGACATAATGTTTCGCTTGTTTTCAAGAAATATGAATAAATAAAAGAAGCTAGTCTATATGACTAGCTTCTTTTATTTATAATCAAAATATCTTTTATTTAGCGTACATCTGCAGCAACTTCCTTCATGCTAACATCCTTATTTACAACCTGTGTTGAAGAAAAGAAATCCTGTAAAGCTTGTTTATTTTCTTCCCGGTCGAGTTCTAAGACAGCCCCTGCATGACGGTAGCTTTTATTTTCGAACGATCCATCAACTGGAATGCGAATGGTTTCGATATCCTTTTTATTCATTAAAAAGTTGGTTGCTAAACCTAGAATCGTTTTTGAAGGTAAGTTCGTTTCGAGATAAGGTTGGACTGTACCCATCATTTTAGGTAGCTTTGAAATTCCGTTTATACTAATTAATTCATCCTTGATAGCTGAAATAACTTGTTGTTGTCTACGCACTCTGCCAAAGTCACTTTCAGCGTCATGGCGGAAGCGTGCATATTCTAATAATTCTTTACCGTTTAATTTTTGTAAACCAGGTTGGAAATCAATATATAATCCACCGGCACGGTCTGTATATTTCATTCTTTTCTCAACATCGATGTTAACACCATCTGGGGACAGTATATCTGCCACTTGGGCAAAACCGTCAAAGTTGACCATAGCGTAATATTGAACATCTATACCAAAGTTTTCTTTAATCGTTTGACGGACTAACTCTGGTCCACCTAAATTATAGGCTTGATTTAATTTATTATCGCTATGTCCTGGGATAGAAACATAGGAATCTCGCATAAGAGACGCAAGTTTTGCAATGCCCGTTTCAGGATCATACTGGGCAACCATAATAGTGTCAGATCGGCCTTCTTCCGATTTTGAATCGACACCAAGAATTAAAACATTGATTTTCTCTAAATCCTCCACACCTTTAAATGCGGATCCGTTCGCTTTATTATCTGCATTTGGAAGTTCACCATCACCTGAAGCAGAAATAAAACCAGAATAATATTGAAAAATTCCATAGCCAAACAATGCAATTATAAAAGTCAGGATAATAAGTCCGATTTTAAAAGGACCTTTTTTTCGACGCCTTTTGTTTGAACGTTTTAATTGGTCTATATTTTTTCTACGTTCGATGCGCGTTGAAGACATATTAAATTTCACCTCTCCTAGAGTACACATCAACTAATTTACTCTGATTTTATTATTTAGTAAAGAGTTTTATTCAAAAATGCTTTCAGACTTATAGATTACTAGATTCGACACCTATTTACAATATTAACACAAAAATAATTAAAATTCTCCCAGTTTTTTATTCACATATTTTTATTCTTTGTTCATACAAATGATAAAAAGGGACAAGCAAAGGGAGCAGGCGGCTATGATTATTCGGCTATTTGTATTTTTAGTTGGATTTGGACTTGCTGTAGTAGGAGGGGTTTCTGTTATTGCTTATTTAAATGTGATACCAATGGGTTTTTCCTATATCGATTATTTTTTATTTATAAGCAAAAAAATAGAGTGCAATTTCCTTATTATGGGAATTTTTCTTATTTCATTAAGTATATATTTCCCATCAGGAAAAAATTGATTTAATTGCATCAATTGGAATAATTTACTCTTCATCTGCCTATACTGAATTTTAATAAAGTGATGTGAAGTGAGGGGTAAAATATGTTGTATCTACACGATGTTTGGGTGAATTGGTTCGAGGGAGAAGAAAATGGCTATAATGTATGTCATTTTCATGAGTGGCGAAAAGAAGATACTGTTGAGCTTTTAGACCAAACGCCGTTAATAAAGGTAGAAACACCTCTATTCTACTATATTGAAAATGATTTATCAGAACTTCCCGAGCAGCTTTTAAAAGATGTTTATCAAAAAAGCTTTGTCCGTAAAAACCATGAACGGATTCAATTGGATTATTGTTTTATTGTTACAAATGGCATTGGCATATTGGCAGTGGATACGTTAGGATACCATATACCAATTAGAAAAAGCAGACTGATCCCAAGGCAAGAACAACTTGTTTATGAAATGGTCGAGAGTCTTGATCCAACCGTATATACATTTGAACATAGGACAAGCAAGGAATATCATATTTTGTCACCTGACCCGTATTTGATGAAGGGGCTTACACGCAAGGAAAGACAATTAAAACAATTATTATTCATGGCCCTTGATCAACTGCATTCCACTGGTAATCCTGCTGAGATCCGGTACTGGTATACAGAATGGAATCCAACAAAATATCAAGAAATCCAAAAGCAAGATTTTGATGATGTGTGGAATAAATTATACGACGAAACAAAAACTGGATGGACATTTCGCCATGAACATCTTTGTGAACGTCTTGTAAAAGGGCAGCCTTTCTTTGAAAAGCTGTGGGAATTAGAACAAGGAACCAAGGTAAATTAGGAAGCAAGGGAACCCCTACGTCCCCTTGCTTCTATTTTTATCTACGTCCTAAGCCCATCGCACTTTCAACTTTTTTCATCATCTTGGAAGCGACTTCGTTTGCTTTTTCAGCGCCAAGGTCTAAATATTGATCAAGTTCTTCTGACTCAAGCAATTGATAATATTTTTCTTGAATCGGTTTTAATGTTCCGATAACAGCTTCCGCTACATCCGCTTTAAATTCTCCATATCCTTTACTTTCATATTTCTTTTCTAGATCTTCAATCGATTGGTTTGAACAGATTGAATAAATCGTAAGAAGGTTTGATACCCCAGCTTTGTTTTCTTTGTCAAAGCGAATAATGCCTTCTGAATCTGTTACAGCACTCTTAATTTTCTTTTCAATTTGCTTTTCTGTATCAAGCATGGAAATGAACCCTTTTAAATTAGCATCTGATTTACTCATTTTTTTCGTCGGGTCTTGCAATGACATAATTCTAGCACCGACTTTAGGGATACTTACTTCAGGTATTGTAAAAATATCGGCATATTTCTTGTTGAAACGCTCCGCTAAATCACGGGTCAACTCAAGATGTTGCTTTTGATCCTCACCAACCGGCACAATATTGGTGTTATATAGTAATATATCGGCTACCATTAGTGGTGGGTATGTTAATAAACCAGCAGAAACAGCGTCTTTACCAGCTGATTTATCTTTAAATTGCGTCATCCTTTCTAGTTCGCCGATATAGCTGATACACTGCATGACCCATCCCAGCTGGGCGTGGGCAGGAACTTCTGATTGGATAAATAAAGTTGACTCTTTTGGATTGATTCCCACAGCTATGTATAATGCTGCAAGGTTGCGAATATTTTTTTGCAACTCTTTTGGATCCTGTGGAACAGTAATCGCATGCTGATCGACAATACAGAAATAACACTGATTGTCTTCTTGCAAATCAACAAAATGCTTCAAAGCCCCAAGATAATTGCCTAATGTTAATGTGCCGCTAGGCTGAATGCCTGAAAAGATTATTGCCATAAAAATTCCTCCTATTTTTAGCTTGTAATTTTAAAGTCATTATGAATTATGGAAAAAAATACCATTACAAATATAATAAAAAAGGCCCATTCATCCCGCAAGTAAGGGACGAATGGACCGTGGTGCCACCCTTGTTATTCTATAAAATAGAATCACTTTTAAAGATGTTCATAAACATCTTTTTATACAGTTGCTCAAAAGCCCATTCCATATCTTTTCACTACTTGTTCTCACCTACCACAAGCTCTCTTTAAGCTTCCAGATATGTACTTTTCTTTTTCATTGCAATCATCATATTTATTTGAAAGTTGAATTTTATTATAGTAAACAGTTTCATAAAAATCAAGTTCCATTGCAAAAAACAGTAAGAATGAAACAATTGCGAAAGGGAAAAACTGTTAATAGAAGGAGTTAGGAGGTTTGTTGTGATGGTAAAGCAGTCTTTGCCCTTTATAATGACAATCCTATTATTAACAGCCTGCGGGTTTACTAGTGAACAAGTTGGCAATAATAGAACAAATGCTAATGGGCAGATATTAAATCTACTTGAGTCTGCTGAATTGCCGACAATGGATACGACCCAAGCTGATGATAGCGCCTCGTTTGTGGCTATGAATCAAGTTTTTGAAGGATTATACCGGCTTGGCCCTGATAACACCCCTGTACCAGGCGTTGCAAAGGCTGTCAAAAAAAATAAGAATGGCAGCGTGCTCACTTTTCTCCTAAACGAAAAGGCTAAGTGGAGTGATGGGTCTCCTGTAACTGCAAATGACTTTATTTATGCTTGGAAAAAGGCATTAAGCCCGAATACACTTTCACCATATGCATATTTAATGAAGCCAATTAAAAACGCTGGGGCTATTATGACGGAAGGAAACCCTTTGTTTGGAAAAGTAGATGAATTAGGAGTCAAGGCGATTGATGATCAAACATTGGAAGTGATGCTTGAAATTCCTGTCCCTTACTTTATCAGCCTAACAGCTTTTCCGACTTTTTTTCCACAAAAACAAGAGTATGTTGTGGAAAAGGGAGAAGAGTATGCACTTTATGCAGATCGCCTACTTTATAATGGTCCTTTCCTCATGACTAATTGGAAAACAAGCGGCTGGACATTTATTAAAAACCCTCATTATTGGGATCAAGAAACAGTTAAACTAAAGCAAATTAATTATAGAGTTATCAAAGATGCAGCAACTGAAACAAATCTTTATGAGGCTGGGCAAGCCGACCGTGTAGGATTAAGTGCAGAGCTTGTAGAGCTTTATAAGGACCATCCTGATTTTTTAACCTATAGTGAACCAACGATGTGTTATTTAAAGTTTAATGTTGAACGAATTCCGCTTGCTCAGCGAAAAGCGATGCAACGTGCCATTAATAAAGAGGTTTTTGTTGCAAATTTATTAAATAACGGCTCTATTGCAGCCGATTATTTTTTCCCAACAGATTTTGTAAAACATCCGGAAACCGGTCGGGATTTCCGAGTAAAATACGGAAATATCGTTCCCTATAACACACAAGAAGCGAAAAAATATTGGAATGATGCTGGAGCGCCAAAGGTTACTTGGGACTTATTAATAAGTGACCGTGACGAAATGCGAACGATGGCTGAATACATTAAAAATCAATTAGAGACAAACCTGCCCGGCCTTTCAATCAACATTAACATCCAGCCATTCAAGCAGCGCCTGGCCCTTGATGACGCGATCAATTATGATATTGAGCTTTGGGGGTGGGGCCCCGACTACCAAGATCCGCTTACATTTATGGACTTGTGGGTCACAAATGGCGGCAACAATAAAACAAATTACTCAAATCCAAAATATGACAGTATTATGCATAATGCCACGACCAATCTCGATAATTTGGCGGCGCGTTTTGAAAGTCTACAAGAGGCAGAACTTATTCTTCTTAAGCAAGATGCCGTTATAGCTCCACTATTTCAACGTGGACGGGCTGTGCTTCAAAAACATTATGTTAAGAATCTGATTGAACATCCGTACGGACCCGGATATAGCTTTAAATGGGCTTTTATAGAAGGGAAACAAGTCTAAAGATTAAAACGGTGGTGGTAAAGTTGCTTCGCTATTTACTTGGCCGATTCATCTATATGGTGATTACATTTTTATTTATTGCCACACTTACTTTTTTTCTAATGCAAACCTTGCCGGGGTCGCCTTTTAATGATGAAAAGTTAACAGAAGCACAGATTGAATTAATGAATCAGCGTTATGGTTTGGATAAGCCGGTGGCTATTCAGTACCTTATTTACATAGCAAATTTATGTAAAGGCGATCTTGGTGTCTCGTTTCAATTTGATGGTCGACCGGTAGCAAAAATAATTGGTGAACGAATTCCGGTGTCTGCTTTTTTGGGCGGGCAGGCCTTGCTTCTTGGCACGGTTGTAGGACTCTTGCTAGGTGTGATTAGTGCCATTCGTCATAATACAATCGTTGATTATGGAGCAATGGTGATTGCTATTATTGGTATATCAATTCCGTCCTTTGTTTTGGCAGGTTTATTGCAGTACTGGCTTAGTGTGAAGTGGAAGCTGTTCCCCGCTGCTTTTTGGGAGAGTTATGAATATTCAATTTTACCAACCATTTCTCTTTCTGTCTTTGTCATTGCCCAAGTTGCCAGGTTTGTGAGAACAGAGATGTTGGAAGTCTTAGGGCAAGACTATATAATGACCGCCAAGGCAAAGGGAATTGGTCAAGGTGTCATTGTTTTTAAACACGCGCTCCGCAATGCTTTAATTCCTGTTCTTACGATTCTCGGGCCGCTTACGGTTAATATTATGACAGGTTCTTTAGTTATCGAAAAAATTTTTGGTGTACCAGGTCTTGGCGAACAATTTGTATTATCAATCATGACCAATGATTTTCCAGTCGTGATGGGCACAACATTATTCTATGCTGCGCTATTTATTGCCATCGTCTTTATTGTAGATATATTATACTGCGTCGTTGATCCTAGGATTCGTCTAGCTGGAGGTAGTAAAGAATAATGAGTATAGAAAATCAAACAATCACAAGCGATTTGTTTCATCCGGTTACAATCGAGAAATGTGCAAATGAACAGGTTGATAAGAAAAGTCTTACATTCAGGCAGGACGCCTGGTTAAGATTAAAGAAAAACAAAGGGGCACTATTTGGCCTTATTATGATTAGTACCATCATTTTCTTCGCATTACTTGGTCCTTTTATAAGCAGTCATTCCCATACCGAGCAAGATTTACGACGAGCAAATTTACCACCTAAAATTCCGGTTTTGGAAAATATCCCGTTTTTAGGCTTTAACGGTCATGATATTCGGGGGATTGATCAATATAAGAAAAAAAGAATTGAAGACTATTACTGGTTTGGAACGGATACGTTAGGTCGTGATTTATGGACGAGAATTTGGCATGGTACGAGGATATCCCTTTATATTGCGTTTTTGGCGGCTCTGATTGACCTCTTGATTGGTGTTCTTTATGGAGGGATTTCAGCTTTTTATGGAGGTCGAATTGATAATGCGATGCAAAGAGTGGTTGAAATTTTGGTCGGCATCCCAAATTTAATTATTGTGATTTTATTAATTCTCATCTTACAACCTGGCATATTATCCATAACCTTAGCAATGGTCATAACAGGCTGGGTCGGAATGGCTCGAATTGTCCGCGGCCAGATTTTGAAATTAAAAGATCAGGAATTTGTACTTGCGGCAAAGACATTAGGGGCAAGTGATACAAGGTTATTATGGAAACATTTAATCCCTAATACAGCAGGCGCTATTATTATTACAACGATGTTTACAATACCTAGCGCTATCTTTACAGAAGCTTTTTTAAGTTTTGTAGGGTTGGGATTACGACCACCAACCGCTTCACTTGGAACTTTGGTGAATGATGGCTTTAAGACAATGCGAATATTTCCACATATGATTGCGATTTCCTCTATTGTTATTAGTTTAATTATGATTAGTTTCAATTTGCTTGGTGATGGATTACGCGATGCATTTGATCCGCGAATGCGCAGATAGGAGGATGTTGTAAATGGCGCCGATTTTAGAAGTAAAAAATCTACATGTCTGTTTTTCTACAAATTCCGGTGAGATTAAGGCGGTCCGCGGTGTAAATTTCTATGTAAATGAAGGCGAAACCCTTGCAATTGTCGGTGAATCCGGCTCCGGAAAGTCTGTTACCTCAAAAGCTATTATGCGTCTCATTCCAACCCCACCAGGACAGATTGTAAATGGTGAGATTTACTATAAAAAGAAGGACTTATTGAAGGTTAAAGAAAAAGAAATGCAGGCTGTTCGTGGTGTGGAAATTTCGATGATTTTCCAAGACCCTTTTACATCAATTAATCCGACGATGACGATTGGAACACAAATTGCTGAAGGAATAATGAAGCAAAAAAAGGTAAGTAAGGCGGAAGCGATGCTCAGGGTTATTGAATTATTAAGGCTTGTAGGGATACCAAATCCGGAAGTTCGAATGAAGCAATATCCGCATCAATTTTCAGGAGGAATGAGACAGCGTATTGTTATTGCCATCGCTTTAGCCTGCAACCCAAAAGTGTTGATTGCTGATGAACCAACAACGGCATTAGATGCAACGATCCAAGCTCAAATTCTTGATTTAATGAAGGAAATCCAAGTGAAAATAAAGACTGCCATCATCTTTATTACGCATGACCTTGGTGTTGTAGCCAATATAGCAGATAGAGTTGCTGTCATGTATGCCGGTAAAATCGTGGAGACAGGGTCGGTTGATGAAATTTTTTATAAACCAAAACATCCATATACATGGGGGTTACTTTCTTCAATGCCAAGGTTGACCACAAAAAAAGGCGAGCTTTACAATATCCCTGGGACACCACCGGATCTCGTATCATCATCACAAGGATGTTTATTTGCACCACGTTGTTCTTATAAGATGGCTGTTTGTTTGCATCACATGCCAAAGGTTGCGAAGTTTTCTTCGACTGGTTATTCTGTATGCTGGCTTCAGGATGAGAGGGCCCCAAAGGTAGTGCCGCTTATAGATGCAAGTGGGGGGCTGTTTTAATGGGTGGGAAAAGAGAAAAAGTAAAAAATGAAATATTAATAGAGGTTAAAAACTTAACAAAATATTTTAATATAGGCAAAAACCAAGTACTACAGGCTGTTCATAATGTTTCATTTGCAATTAGGAAAGGTGAGACGTTGGGGTTAGTAGGTGAATCAGGTTGTGGAAAATCTACGACAGGACGGACAATCATTCGCCTTTATGAAGCAACCTCTGGTGCGGCTTTTTACGAAGGGGAAAATATTCATGAAAAGAAATCAAAACGAGAGTTGAGACAACTTAGGCGCAACATGCAAATGATTTTTCAAGATCCTTACGCCTCGTTAAACCCGCGGATGACAGTAGCAGATATCATCGCAGAAGGGATTGATATCCATGGTTTGGCCAAAAGCAACGAAGAGCGAATGGATAAGGTATTGAACCTTTTAGACATTGTTGGCTTAAATCGTGACTATGTCACGAGGTTTCCCCATGAGTTTTCCGGTGGGCAGAGACAGCGAGTCGGAATTGCCCGCGCTTTAGCAGTAGAGCCGGCGTTTATTATTGCAGATGAACCAATCTCGGCATTGGACGTTTCGATACAGGCCCAAATCGTGAACCTCTTGCAGGAGCTCCAAGAAAAGCGACAATTAACATATTTATTTATTGCCCATGATTTATCCATGGTTAAATTTATAAGTGATCGTATTGGTGTGATGTATTTGGGAGGTCTTGTTGAATTGGCTCAAAGTGACCAATTGTACGAAGAACCTCTGCATCCTTATACAAAAGCATTGCTTTCATCGATTCCAATTCCAGATCCTAAAAGGGAACGTGTAAAGGAAAGAATCATTTTAGAGGGTCTGATTCCAAGCCCGACGGGCCCTCCAAAGGGCTGCCGCTTTCATACTCGTTGTCCAATTGTCAGTAGCATATGTAAGATGGAGGAGCCCCCTTGGGTGGAGGCAAACGATAATCATTGGGTAGCCTGTCATCTATATGGAAGAGAAGATTTAGAAACGCAAAAAGAATAAGTGTACATGAAGTGAATATAATTTAGTAACCGAGAGCCAGCTGTCTAATCGTTTCAGCTGGCTTTTCAATTGGGAAAAAAGATGAGTGAAATGTGTCAAAAGCTGATGTTTCATGTCAAAAAATGACCTATAATGAATGAAGTTAAAACAAAATGGGGAGTCGAGCGGGAGAAATGAAAATTACATCTTTTTTACTTTTGTTTTTCACATTCGGTATTATATTATCAAATACCACTTACGCTGCAGAAGAGAAGCTCTTGGCCAATTATCATGCAAAGAAGCTTACCAATATAAGACAAGTAGAACTGCCACTAGCCTCACCAAGATTTAAATATGATTCTGGTTTGTCATTTTCATACCCAGATGGTGTCAGAGGCGTTTATATGACGGCACATACGGCTGGAGGGTACAAAAGTTATCTTAACTACCACAGTGGCACTTCGAAAACTCTTTCTTCATCCGGAAAAAACTTTGCTGGAATCATGAACTTAATGGACTATACTGATTTAAATTCGGTTGTAATCGATATTAAAGATGACTGGGGAAATCTTACCTATCAGCCTGAAGCCACTTCACCCCTAACATCAATTGGAAAGCCTTATATTAGTAATCCGCGTGAGCTATTAGCGCTTTTTGAAAAAAAACAAATCTATCCAATTGCGAGGATCGTTGTTTTTAAAGACACCGTTTGGGCCAGACAAAGGCCGGAACTTTCCTTTTTAAATAATGGCACTGTTTGGAGAAATGGTCGGAATGAATCCTTTGTAAATCCTTTTTTAAAAGAAGTATGGGAACATAATATTCAAATTGCAAAGGATGCAGCGAAGTTAGGATTTAAAGAGATTCAGTTTGACTATGTCCGCTTTCCAGAAGGATTTGAGAAACGGGACAAAATCTTAACATACAGCATGGGGGAATATAAAAATAGCAATATAGATGATACCGGGAAGCGCGTCCAGGCTGTAACCGACTTTGTTGCCTATGCAAGGGAACAATTAAAGCCATATGATGTTAAAATTTCTGTAGATATTTTTGGCTATACGACAACATTACCTGAAGCTCCCGGCATTGGCCAAAACTTTACGAAAATTGCTGCTAATGTTGATGTTATTTCTGCAATGATTTATCCTAGCCATTGGACTTCTTATTTTGGTATTACTAAGCCTGATTTACAGCCATACCGTTTAGTCACTGAATATACAAAGGTTGAAAATGAAAAGCTGAATACCTTAAAAAATCGTCCAATTTCAAGACCGTGGATCCAGGATTTTACGGCCTCTTATTTAGGAAAAGGCAATTATTTAAACTATGGCAAAAATGAAGTTGAGGCGCAAATTAAAGCGTTAAATGAGAATGGCATTAAGGAATTCTTATTATGGGATGCAGGCAACACGTATACAACGGGTGTGGATTATACGCCATTAGAAAAATAGGAATGCGCAAAATAAAAAGAAGGCGGCAAATAACCGCCTTCTTTTTATTTTATTTTTTACCGCCAACTAACTTCCAACCAACTTGTGTTTGGTGAGTTTGGTCAGCATGCAAGTCTCTTCTGCTGCCCCCGAATAAACGATATCCAATAAAATGTGTGATGTGACCGTTTAGAGCAGTAATACCAACAATTAAAGCTGCAACGATGATAAAGTCAATAAAGTATCCTACCAAATCATTACCCCCATATTTTCTGTCCTTACTTACTATTCTATAAAATCTTTACATAAAAGAAAAGAGGCTTAATTATTTTGTAAATATTGGTTAAAATTAAAGGTTTCATTTTAATTTATAAAGGGAAATGAATATTTGAAACTTTTTTTGTTTTTTTTGAAACTAAATCGGTTTGGAATCGTATATAAAATTGTATAGAAAAATTAAACAATTATTTTAAAAACTATATATTTCTTATACGATTTAATGTATAATGGTACTAAACTAAAATTAAAATAATTTTAAAGTAATAGTCAGTGTTTAGATAAAAAGTTTAGAATATGATTGGAGTGAGCCCTAATGGTTACATTATTCACATCACCAAGCTGTACATCCTGCCGTAAAGCAAAGGCATGGTTGGAGGAACATGAAATCCCGTATAAAGAGAGAAATATTTTTACTGAACCATTAACAATTGAGGAAGCGAAGCAAATCTTGAGAATGACTGAGAATGGAACGGATGAAATAATCTCAACTAGGTCAAAGATTTTTCAAGAGCTTGATGTTGATTTGGAGACAATGCCATTGCAGGATCTTTTCAAGCTTATCAGTGAAAATCCGGGCTTGTTGCGACGTCCAATTATGGTTGACGAGAAACGTCTACAAGTAGGTTATAATGAAGATGAAATTCGTCGCTTTTTACCAAGAAGGGTACGTACATTCCAACTACAGGAAGCCCAGCGTTTAGTGAATTAAAAAGTTGAAGTACAAAAAAACTTCTACGCATGTTTCGTAGAAGTTTTTTTAATAGCACCCGCTAAAAGGACAATGACAATTGTAAGAATTGGAATAATATAGTGAGAATATTGATACGATTCTAAGAGAGGTTGAATTCGTTCTTCATGGGCGATCATCTTACCAGCTGTTAAGCCAAGGATACCAGCTCCTATGTAGATAATAATTGGAAAGCGCTCCATGAATTTTAGGATAATTTTACTACCCCAAACAATTATAGGAATAGAAATTAAAAGGCCAATAACTACTAAATAAATTCTTCCCCCAGCAGCGCCGGCAACAGCTAGTACATTATCAAAGCCCATAACAACGTCAGCTACAACAATCGTTCGCACTGCTTGGAAAAGTGTAGCACCACTTCTAATTTTGTCATCATCATTGCCTTCATCAGTAAGTAAATTGTAGGCAATATAAAGGAGGAATATACCACCGGCAAGTTGGAGATAAGGGATCATTAATAAGTATACAGCGAGTATTGTCAAAAGAATCCTAACGATGATTGCTAGTCCAGTCCCGAGAAAAATAGCTTTATTTCGTTTCCCAACAGGTAGATTACGGCAGGCAAGCGCTATAACAATGGCATTGTCCCCTCCAAGTACAACATCAATCCCAATGATTATAAGTACTTGTGTAATAAGTTCTAAATCCAAAAAAAAAGCCTCCCTCGTTTGTCTTTATTTAAAACAACTATAATTTTTATAAGATGTCCAAAATTCAATATAAGACATTTAGGAGGCACAGTCAAGAAAAGCGCTTACCATTGTCCAAGACATTCTTAATGCTGTTTGGATACATATATATAAGGTGAAAGCCTCTTTTTACTTATTTAGCATTTTTTATTTCCCTTATTGTTCGTTTTATCATAAAATAGAAGTACAAGGTTACTTCTATGTAAAATTGGGCATGTTGTTTTTATAACTATCATTTTTTAGAGCAGTAGCTCGGGGGTTAGGTAGTCCCTTCAAAAAAACTGAACAGAAGGGAGAGAGAATTATGGAAATCGAAAGAATTAACGAGTATACAGTAAAGTTTTATGTAACTTATCGTGACATTGAGGATCGAGGATTTGATCGAGAAGAAATTTGGTATAACCGTGAGCGTAGTGAAGAATTGTTTTGGGAAATGATGGATGAAGTTAACAATAGCGAAGACTTCGCAATAGAAGGACCTTTATGGATTCAAGTTCAAGCACTTGATAAGGGTTTGGAAATTGTAGTAACGAAAGCGCAGGTTTCAATGGATGGACAAAAGCTTGAATTGCCGATTGGAAATGATAAACATATTGATCTACCAGTGGAAAAGAATCTTAATGTATTATTAGACGAAGCAAATCAAGATAATGAGCATTATGAAGCCTATCCATTTGCAGATGATGATGATGATAATGAGGAAGCGATTTATTTTCTTATTGGATTCCATGATTTTGAAGATGTCATCAGTTTAAGTCACAATATCGACGGGGATGGCCTTCATAGCAGCTTGTATTTTTTTGAAGGTAAATACTATTTATATATAGGATTCGATGAGGATCAATTAGTTGAGGAAGTTGAAGACGATATTTTGTGCCAAATCCTTGAATTTGGATTTGAGTCGAGATTGTCAATCCATCGCGTCCATGAATATGGAAAATTAGTAATGGAAAGCAATGCTTTACAGCAAATAAAACAGCATTTTCTATTAAAGTAATGCAGAAGGTTTCACTTTATGTGAAACCTTTTTTAGTACTATAGTTATAAGTGGGAAAATTTATGAAACTTCGATATAATTTATTGGAAATATGTTTGAAGGAGTTTCTTATGAAAAAGAGGCTACAGATTGTAATTTTTATTATCGGATTAACAGTAATACTGGTACTTACCCATAATTACTGGGAAGGCTGGTTAGTAGGAAGCTTTAGTATTTTGATTTCAATTTCAGCATTATTCATAGGTTTTTTTATATTTTTAGAAAATCGCAATCCGCGTGGAACGATTGCCTGGATGGTTGTTTTAGCTGTTTTTCCGATTTTTGGCTTTATTTTTTATTTGTTATTTGGTCAAAACTATCGTCGTGAACGGAAGAAATTCGAAAAAAAAGCCTGGCTGGATGAGCAAGCTTTTTCCAAAATTGAGGGTAATCGCCCCATCAATGAGAAGGAATTAAACAAGATGGGTGACCATCAGAAAAACTTATTTCGCCTGGCCCATCGGTTAGGGAAAAGCCCGATTTCATTTTATACCGAGACAAAGGTATTAACAAACGGAGAGGCAACCTTTAAGGCTATTTTAGAAGCAATGAAACAAGCAAAACACCATATTCATCTTGAATTTTATATTGTCCGTGATGATGCGATTGGCAATGATATTAAAGAAGTTTTAATAGAAAAAGCAAAAGCCGGTGTTGAGGTTCGTTTTCTATATGATGCAGTTGGCTCATGGAAGCTATCTAAAAATTATATAAATGAATTAAAAACAGTAGGTGTAGAAATAGAGCCATTTTCTCCGGTGAGACTACCGGGCCTGAACAATCAAATTAACTTCCGGAATCACCGCAAAATTTGTATCGTTGATGGAAATATTGGCTTTGTCGGGGGGTTAAATATCGGTGATGAGTATTTAGGTAAAAATGAATATTTCGGTTTTTGGCGTGATACACATCTTTATGTAAGCGGTGAAGCTGTTAGAAGCCTGCAGGTTATTTTTTTACAGGACTGGTACTACACGATGGGTGTTACATTGCTAACGCCCATTTACCTATCCCCAGAGCTTGCCCTCGATGAGGAATTTGGTGGTGTGCAATTATTATCAGGTGGACCTGACAATAATTGGAATGTTATAAAAAATGTCTTTTTTGCGATGATCACTTCGGCGGAAAAATCAATTTGGATTGAATCTCCTTATTTTATACCTGATGATGATATCTTATCTGCATTAAGAGTTGCTGCTTTATCAGGGATGGATGTTAGGGTAATTCTGCCAAGTAAACCCGATAAAAAACTTGTTTTTTATGCTTCAAAGTCCTATTATAGAGAGCTTTTGGAGGCTGGAGTGAAGGTTTATGAATACAGCAATGGGTTTCTGCATAGCAAGGTCATTATCGTCGATCAGGAGCTCGCCTCTATCGGTACGTCAAACATGGATATGAGAAGCTTTCATTTGAATTTTGAAGTAAACGCTTTTCTATATAAAACAAAAAGTACAGAGACGCTTGTTCAAGATTTTCTTACGGATATCGAAAGTTCAAAGGAGATTTCACTTGAAGAACATCAAAACCGGCCAATCCTCCAACGATTGCATGAGTCTACAGCCCGATTATTTTCACCATTATTATAATAAAAATATGGATATAAGCAGGAAAATCACTCCTTTTGTCGAAAATAAATAGACAGAAAGGGGTGTTTTTTTTGTTAACCGCAATTACGGAAAGTGGCCGTACGGTCTCACTGCTTGGAAATTGGGAAAAACATGAGTTACAACAGCTTACCCAAAAGGAAACATTACTTTGTCCAGCCTGCCATGAAAAAGTTCGAGTCAAGACCGGAGAAAAACGAATATGGCATTTTGCCCATATTTCTAAGTTGAATTGTGAAGCACAGCTGGAAAATGAATCCGAGTACCATTTGAAAGGGAAAATTCAGCTTTATGAATGGCTTCAAAAACAAGGCATTAATGTTGAAGTAGAAAAATATCTTCCGAAAAGTAAACAAAGGCCTGACCTTTATGTAACTTGGCAGAATCAAGATTTTGCAATAGAATTTCAATGCTCAACGATTGATGCAAGCCTCCTTATGAAAAGAACAACTTCCTATCTTCGCGAAAACATTATTCCCTTATGGATATTAGGCGGAAATCGCTTAAAAAAGAGTTCTGTTGATACTATAAAAATTTCATCCTTTGATTTGCTTATGGCAAATTCCATTTCCACCAATAATCTACGCATGATTTACTATTGTCCTTCCACAAATCGTTTCTGTATTACAAAAGCGCTCATACCATTTGCTTCTAATACATTCTCTGCTGTTACCGAGTTTTATGATCCAAATAATCTATCCTTTCCTATGCTAATCACTTCTAGAGATACAGAAAACTATCCTAATAAAAAGTCTTGGCTTGCGATGAAGAGACGCTTTCGGTCAATTACCTATTTGTATATCGATGATTCTTATAAAAGATTATTTTATGAAAATGGGATTCCACTATGTTTCTTACCAGGTGAAGCGGGAATTCCTGTAAGATCCATGATTTGGTTGAAAACCGGGCCCATGCTGTGGCAAGGCTGGATATTGCTAAAATTTATTATCCCGCTAAAAATTGGGGAGAGGATTACCTTTCAGGACATTTATCAAGGTTTTAAGATGCAGGTGCAAAAAGGTTTTTTTACTTTGAGGCAACTTCCCTCATTAAAAGATAGTCATTATTCATTTGCCATCATGGAGTATTTGCAGCAATTAGCAAGGCTTGGAATAGTAGCAAAAGATACAGAAAGGAAATCTACCTTTCGCAAGACTGCTGATCTTACTATACCGGAAAATATTGATCAAGCATGTGAACTTGATCGGGCAGTACTTTTGAGGTTAATACCATAAACAGTGGGTATATTTTGAAAATAATGGTGGATGTGTCAATATTTTGAACTATTGGAAAAGTGTGATTCAAATCACACCGCAACCCTTTAACATCCTATATGATAACAATTGTGATTAATGTCACAAGTGATATTAATCACGGTAATGCTGGTAAATATGAAAGAAATGTTAAAAGGGAGTGTGTAATTATGTATTGTCACCAATGTATGCAGGTCGCACCAGGCGGCTGTACAGTTGTAGGAGTATGTGGAAAGGATGAAACCATCGCAAGCTTACAGGATATAATCATTTTTGGTCTGAAAGGAATTGCAGCCTATCGGACTCATGCCAGACAATTAGGTTACATAGATGAGTTTGTGGATCGGATTACACATGAAGCATTATACATGACACTAACAAACTCAAACTTTAACGTTGAGGAGCATATCGAGATGGCGATGCAGGTTGGTCAAGCAGCTGTAAGAATAATGGATGTGCTTGATCAGGCCCATGTTAAACGATTAGGCGTTCCAGAACCAGTTCGTGTTTCTCAGAACAAAATTGAAGGTAAGTCAATCGTTGTAACGGGGCATAATCTATTTGCTTTAGAGGAATTATTAAAACAAACAGCCGGCAAAGGCATCAACGTCTATACACACTCCGAAATGTTGCCAGCACACGGATATCCACAACTTAAAAAGTACAGCCACTTAAAAGGAAACATAGGAAAGGCTTGGTACGACCAGCGCCGTTTATTCGAAGAATTCCCTGGAGCAATACTTGCAACTACAAACTGTGTAATGCCAATTAAAGGTACGTATGCAGATAGAATGTGGACTTATGAAGTTGCAGGATTAGAGAATGTTGCCAAAATCATAAATGATGATTTCAGCCCATTAATAGAAAAGGCGCTGGAATTACCGGAAGCAAATATTGAATCAGAAGAAACATTAGTAACGGGCTTCCATCATGAAACGGTCATCGGATTGGCACCAGAAGTAATCCAGGCTGTAAAAGATGGTAAAATCAAGCGCTTTTTTGTACTTGCAGGCTGTGATGCACCTGGGAAGGGTGGAGAATACTATCGTGAATTAGCTACATCACTGCCAAAAGAAACTGTTATTTTAACAACATCCTGTGGAAAGTTCCGATTTAACGACGTCGACTATGGTTTTGTCCCTGGAACGGAAATTCCGCGCTATATAGATTTAGGACAATGTAATAACTCTGGGTCAACAGTGAAAATTGCCCTTGCATTAGCCGATGCCTTCGGCTGCGAAGTGAATGATCTTCCTGTAAGTATTGTTCTCTCATGGTTCGAACAAAAAGCTGTTGCCATTTTACTAGGGCTTTTCAGCTTAGGAATTAAAGATATCCGCATTGGACCAAAGGCTCCAGCTTTTATTAATGAAGGTGTCCTTGATGTATTAGTCAATACCTTTGGTTTACAACTGATTGGAAACGCACAAGAAGATATGGAAGCCATGATGGCATTAAGTTGTTAATAGCTATAATATAAGATGAAAAAAGCACTTTACTTGCTAGAGTGCTTTTTTTGTACTAATAAGTTTATGCTTTAATGGTTATCAGTATAAGAAGTTTTATTTTTGCCCCCGAATGATATACTAATAATATAGGAAATTTTTTCATATGGAGGTATGATTATGACTGAACAAGCAAAACCGAAAGCATTACCAAAACGCAGTGAAATACCAACCGAAGATACATGGCGATTAGAAGATATTTTCCCTACAGATGATGATTGGGAGAAGGAATTCAAAGCAATCAAAGAAATGATTCCATCTATAGGAGAATATCAAGGAAAACTCGCAGAATCAGCTGATACTTTATATAAAGCATTAGATATACAATATGAAATATCAAAAAGAATTGAAAAGTTATATACGTATGCCCATATGCGCTACGATCAGGATACAACGAATTCCTGCTATCAAGGATTACATGACCGTGCAGAAAATTTATATACCCAAGCTGCGAGCAGTTTTTCCTTCATGGACCCAGAGATTTTAGCGATGGATGAAGCAAAAATTAAAGGTTTTATAAAGGAACATAAAGAATTAAAGCTTTATGAACATATTTTAGATGAACTAAACCGCAGCCGTCCACATGTACTAACTGCAAGTGAAGAGGCTATCCTTGCTCAGGCTTCCGAAGTAATGGGGAGTGCCGGCACAACCTTTGGAATGCTAAATAATGCTGATTTGAAGTTCCCAATCATTAAGGATGAAAATGGGGAAGAGGTAGAGGTTACTCATGGCCGCTTTACTCGTTTTCTGGAAAGCTCAGACCGTCGTGTCCGTGAAGAGGCCTTTAAAGCCGTGTATGATACATACGGTAAATTCAAAAATACCTTTGCGAGCACCTTAAGCGGAAACGTTAAGAAGGATAATTTTTATGCCCGTGTCCGCCATTATAAGTCCGCGCGCGAGGCTGCTTTAGATGGGAATAATATTCCCGAAAGCGTTTATGATACATTAGTTGAGACTATAAATAATCATTTGCCATTATTACATCGTTACGTAGCTTTACGGAAAAAAGTCCTTGGTGTTGATGAGCTTCATATGTATGATCTTTATACACCATTAGTGAAGGATGTAAAAATGGAAATTCCTTATCAAGAAGCAAAGGAAATGGTTAAAGAAGGTTTGGCACCAATGGGTGAGGAATACCAAAATATCCTCCAGGAAGCATTTGATAACCGTTGGATTGATGTCCATGAGAACCAAGGAAAGAGAAGTGGCGCTTATTCTTCAGGAGCGTTCGGAACAAATCCGTATATTCTGTTAAATTGGCAGGATAATGTGAATAATGTCTTTACATTGGCACATGAATTAGGCCATTCAGTCCACAGCTACTATACAAGAAACAACCAGCCTTATCCGTATGCAAACTATTCAATCTTTGTTGCTGAAGTTGCTTCTACATGCAACGAAGCTCTGCTCAATGATTATATGCTAAAAAATGAAGAGGATAAGCAGAAGAAGCTTTATATTCTAAACCATTACTTAGAAGGTTTTCGTGGAACAGTATTCCGTCAAACGATGTTTGCCGAATTTGAGCATCTTATTCATGAAAAGGCGCGTGAGGGTGAAGCGTTGACGTCTGAATTACTAACATCATTGTATTATGATTTAAATAAGAAATACTATGGTAATGAAATTGTTGTTGATGAAGAAATCGGCTTGGAATGGGCAAGAATACCACATTTTTATTACAATTATTATGTTTATCAATATGCTACTGGTTTTAGTGCAGCAGCTGCCCTATCAAAACAAATTTTGGAGGAAGGCGAGCCTGCAGTGAACCGCTATGTAAAGGAATTTTTAAAGGCGGGAAGCTCTGACTATCCAATTGAGGTATTAAAACATGCCGGGGTTGATATGACTTCAAGTGAACCAATAACTGAAGCATTAAAAGTATTTGAACAAAAATTAACGGAAATGGAACAATTGCTGAACGTATAAGGATTGTTATAAGTCCATGAAAATAGGGACTGTTTTAAAGTGTAGCTATGGATTCTACACCTTTGAAACAGTCCCTTTATCTTTAAATGAATTCCGTTTTACTCTTCTAAAGCGATTGCGGTTATTCCAGCTGTGAACCATAAGGAAGATGGAGAGAAACATGGGGATGGCACTATAAAATAGCGGGACAATTCGCATTAAACCTAATAGGTAAAAACAAAAAGATGCAAAAACAAACAGAAGTGAAAAGATGATTAGAAATTTATTCATGTGTGAAACCTCCTTACAATAAAGGTATGCGGTCTTGCTTACATTCATGTTTTTTACAAAAATTTGTCGAAGTAAGTATAGAAAGTGACAGTTTTGTGAAATGCTTAACAAACGAATTGTAAAAGGGAGTGAAACTTGTTATTATTAGTTTGTAAAGTTAATCACAAACAAACATAACCCCTTTGTTTGACCGTGAAACTTTCTCCCACCCCCCTGTCGATGAGACATAAAAAGAAGGTTAGGCATCCCTCCTAACCTTCTTTTTATTTGTATTCAAAAAAAATGATTGATCAACCATAGACAGTTGAATCAATCATCGTTCTCCAAATAACGCCAAAATGTTCCATATTTTACAGGGACACGTTCGACTTTTTGTTTTAAAAGTAATTTCTTCATTTCTTTTTCTACTTCTTGACAGGTTAAGTTGTATACGACCGCTATTTCCTTTGTGGCCACAAATTTAAAATGAGCTAAAAACTCTTCAATCGGTGGTGGATTCTGGGCAATCGGTTTTCTTTGTAAGATTTCCTCTAGAACCTGTTCATATATTTCATATGGATACGATCCGGAAAGTTTAATTCCTTCTTCATCAATATCATCATTATTGAAAAAGACAAGAGTGGGACTGTCTTCAACATCCATTTCTCTAGTAATTTTAAGATCACACTGAAATGCTTTACAAGCAGCCTCAGAAAGCAAATCCTTTTTGAACTCTGAAACATCCAACCCTGCTGTTTCCGCGATAGTTATAAGAATCCCCTTCTTTGTGACGTTTTGCTTTTCAAGGAAAAGGACTTCTTGTAGTTTTCTTAAGAATCGTAAGCCAGCTTTTTTGCCTTGAAGTTCAGCAGCTTTAATCGCGACAGAGGCATTAATTGGTTTAGATATTGGATCTTCATACCACACATTACCATCACAAGACATGCCGGATCTAGAAGCTGTTCGCTCCCAAAGTTTAGCAAGTTCAGAAGGTGCTTTTTTCGAAATATTTAAAGACGTTAACCGCCCTGTTAACACATAGCGAATACTCAATTTATGACCATATTCTATTTGCAGCTTTTTAAGCATCGGTTCCAATGCCCAGCATTCGGGGCAAAGAGGGTCAATAAATACATAAATTTCTATTTGCTGTGTACAACAATTTTTCCAGCTGTTATTTTTGACTTCGTTGCTGGTACCCGAACCGTTCAGAATCATGAATATCTCCTTTCTGTTCAGGAAATGATATTTATATTTTAGCAATGGAGACGAGATGGGGCAAATATTGTGCTTCTAGAAGTGCTGCCATTATTTTCTTTTAAAGAAGATTGTTATAAACTTTCCGTGTTATAATAATATAAGGCAAATAATAATTATACTAATAATAGTGGCTAAAGTGAGGTTTGATTATGCGTTTAACGAAAAGCATCCCAAATATGTTTACGTTGGGAAACCTATATTGTGGTTTTCTCTCCATTGGTTTTGCTGCAAATGGGGAATTTAATAATGCAGCCATATTAATATTAATTGGGATGATGCTGGATAGTATGGATGGAAGGTTAGCAAGGATGCTAAATGCTGATAGTTCTTTAGGAAAGGAACTGGATTCATTAGCTGATATTGTAACATTTGGCGTTGCCCCTTCCTTTTTGGTTTACTATACATATTTTTTTCATTTTGGTATCTTGGGTTTTGTAGTGGCAGGACTTTTTCCGTTGTTCGGGGCTTATCGCTTAGCAAGGTTTAACATTAGTCCGACTAAACAATCCTTGCATTATTTTGTTGGCGTGCCCATTACAGCAGCAGGTGGAATTTTAGCAATCCTAACATTATTCGGAGATAAAATCCCTAATATTGTTACAACTGTCGTTTTTACGGCTTTATCCTTTTTAATGGTCAGTACAATTAAAATTCCAAGCTTAAAAGAAGTACCATTACCCAAATATGGTACGATTGTTACAATTTTTCTAGGTTGTCTTTTATATATTATTTGGAAAGATACGTATGCCAAGTTTCCTTATCTTATATACATAGCAGCACCACTTTACATTGCTTATTTAGCATACAGATTTATTAAAAGGAAAAATAGTAAAGGGGAATATGAATAAAAGCGGCTACTCAAGCCGCTTTTATTTATTCTAAGCAAAATAGGAATCCGACACTTTTTTAACATATGCTTGCGTTTCTTTGAATGGGGGAATTCCGTTAAACTTATCTACATTCCCTGGGCCTGCATTATAGGCAGCCAAAGCAAGATGCACATCCCCATCATACTTGTCCAATAAATTCTTTAAGTACTTAGTACCGGCCTCTATATTTTCTTTTGGATCATAGACATTCTCGACTCCCAGCCACTTTGCAGTAGCAGGCATAAGCTGCATTAATCCAGAAGCTCCCGCTTTGCTCTTAGCAAGGGGGTTAAAATTGGATTCATGTTTAATTACTGCACTTATCAGCTTTGCATCAACCCCATATTTTTTAGCTACATCTTCTATCAAACTGTCAAAGTTAGATGACGAGCTTTGTTTATCCTGGACTGGATAGGAGTAATTTGTAATTTTAAAGTTAGGCTGCAAAGCTTGCCATTCCTTTAATGCCAAATCCGTTGGATTGTCCTGTCCTAATTGTGCAGCATTGCTTTGTAATTTTGCAATCTCTAATTCAAGGAGTTCTGAAAAAGGATCTGTTCCCTCTATAGATACCTGGGATGAACGGTTAAAATTTCGCAATGCTTGTATTTCCATCAATGTTTTTAAATGATCAGCATTAATTTTCATACTTGGTCTTCCTTTTGTTGTCTAATTTCAAAAAAACGCGCAATTTTATTTTTAGTATTTCTTAATGGAATATGGTGTTGTTTTATGATTTCGAGAAATCTTTCTTTGCCTTCAATTGGTTTTTTAACCTCATATTCAAGCTCATAATCCTCGTGTCCTTGATAAAAACTATGATCAAGAACGAGAATATTTTCGCCATCCTTTATTTCAGCACGATTGGTTGTTAATTCACCCAAATAGTGGATGTCCAGAGGATTAATCCGCATTTGCATAATTGCATCCTTGATATCCCCATCAACGAATTGTTTCCCTTTATCTTCTAATAAAAGAATAGCTTCTGCAGCTGTAAGTTCTTGATGAGTTTCCAAAAGACCTTGTTCTAGAGGCTGTTTTAATGTAAAAATATACTTGTCCTCTCTTTTTCGAATCCTTAAAGCTGATTTCTTGGCTCTAAGTGAAAAATTGAAAGTATCAAAATAATAATTCTCTTGGCTAATAAAATCATCAGGGGATATAGCAAAATTTTTCATCAATAATTCAAACTCATCTTTTGTAAGCATGTTTTTATATTCTATTTCAATTTCTTGACTCATAAATATGCTCCTAGAAATGTTGATAATGACATACAAATAGTATTATGCAGGATAAAGTTTTTAAAATCAATTGAATTAAAATGTTACTTTTATGTGTTACACTATTACCATAAAAATAAAAGATTGGAAGTCGGTTGTATGAAATTTGCGATTACTTCAAGAGGAGATCAAACCTCGAATGCCTTAAGAATGAAAATGAAAAATTATTTATTAGACTTTAACCTAATATTTGATGAAGCTGAGCCTGATATTGTAATATCAATTGGCGGAGATGGGACGTTGCTTTATGCTTTCCATCAATATCAACATCGTTTAAGCAAAACTGCTTTTGTTGGTGTACATACAGGGCACCTCGGTTTTTACGCGGATTGGGTCCCTTCTGAAGTGGAGAAGCTTGTAATTGAACTCGCACGGACACCTTTCTCTGTAGTGGAATACCCAATTCTTGAAACAATTGTACGTCATATTGACGGTGGGAAAGAAACGTACTATTTATCATTAAATGAAACAACAATCAAGGCAACAGAGGGCTCACTTGTGATAGATGTTGAGATAAAGGGTCAGAAATTTGAAACATTTCGGGGCGATGGACTTTGCGTATCCACTCCGTCGGGAAGCACAGCATACAACAAAGCACTCGGAGGAGCTATTATTCATCCATCGATTGAGGCCATTCAAGTTGCTGAAATGGCGTCCATTAATAACCGTGTCTTCCGAACTATTGGCTCACCACTTATTTTACCGGGCCATCATACTTTATTGTTGAGACCGATGAAGGAATCAGATTTATTAATAACCGTTGATCATAAAACCATTTTACATAAGGATGTTAAATCAATACAATGCCGTGTATCCGATCAAAAAGTTCGCTTTGCTCGTTACCGACCATTTCCTTTTTGGAACAGAGTCCGAGATTCTTTCGTGGGGAATGATACGAGAGGATGATTATGATTACGAGACCATTTGCGAAAGCTGATATCAGAGCGTGTACTGATATGTTTATAAACGTATTTAATCGTGAACCTTGGAATGACCACTGGACATTGGCGCTTGCGGTTGAATATTTTCAAGATGTAATGAACACGCCTGGTTTTGAAGGTTTTGTAATCGAAGCGGAAGATTCCAAGATTGTCGGTTTTGTGATTGGTGCAAGAAAAAAGTGGTGGAGCGGGGATATCTATTATTTATATGAAATGTGTGTGGACGAGGCCTATCAAGAAAAAGGAATCGGTACAAAGCTCATGGACGCTGCAAAGATAAGGCTAATGGAAAAAGGCTATACGGCAATTGTGCTATTAACTGAACGTACATTTCCATCTGCACGCTTTTATAAAAAACAGGGTTTTATTGAAAGCCCTGAAACAAGATTTTATTTTTGTAGTTTGTAGAAAAGCGGTGGTCATTCATGAGGACATTTACTTTGCAATGGAAAATAGAAAAAAAGTATGATGGAATGCTCATTCGCGAGTTTTTACTAAAAGAAAAGGGAATTTCAAAAAGGGCGTTGGTTGATATCAAATTCCAAGGCGGAGATATTCTTTTAAATGGAGAGCATGTAACGGTCCGTAAAAGTTTACAAGCTGGTGACTATTTAGTTATTCAATTCCCAACGGAAGTTCGTAATGATGGAATTACTCCTGAGAATATTCCAATATCGATTGTTTATGAGGATGAATATATCCTGATTATTAACAAGCAGCCATTTATGGCGTCGATACCGTCCAGAGAGCACCAAAGTGGTACGCTCGCTAACGCCCTCATTCATTATTATAACAAAATCGGTTTGCCATCCACGATACATATTGTCAATCGCTTGGATCGTGATACCTCTGGCTTAATGATTGTCGCCAAAAATAGCTTTGTTCATTCTTTATTTGCTTTAGAACAAAAAAGAAAAAGTATCCATAGAGAATACACAGCAGTTGTTCATGGGGTAGTTGAACATGATATCGGCACTATAGATGCCCCAATTGGCCGGAAAGAAGAAAGTATCATTGAACGTGAAGTCAGAAATGATGGGCAACATGCAGTCACACATTATGAAGTGAAACAACGGTTTTCTGATCGGACATTAGTTTCGTTAAAATTAGAAACAGGTCGTACACATCAAATCCGCGTTCATATGTCATCCATTGGTCATCCGTTAATGGGAGATGATTTATATGGGGGGAAGCGGGATTTAATTGCGAGACAAGCATTGCACAGCAAATGTGTCATGTTTTATCATCCATTACTTGAGCGGGAATTTGCTTTTACAGTACCTTTGCCAGATGATATGGAAAAGCTTGTGATAGGGTAAAAAGGGAATCCAAGTGCCTCTAAACTGAACACTCGGATTCCCTTTTTATTATTCTTCAAATAATCTAAACTTTTCTGGTACTGTGGGCATGGTGGATGGAACCGACACCGTTTCCATTTCTGGATATCGTAGAGCAGTTAGCATACCGCCAAACACACAGCCGGTATCAATATTCCATGTTTTATTCACTTTTCGAGGCTTTTCAACGGGGGTATGGCCATATACAATCCAAGCATCTCCATGATATTGCCTCGCCCAGTCTCTCCTGACGGGAGTGCCGTCGGGGTTTGTCTCCCCTGTGATATCACCGTATAAAACAAATGTTTTAACTTTGTTTCCTGTTTTTCCAATATAATCATGGCGAATGCCGGCATGGGCAATGACTAACTTTCCATCATCCAACTGAAGATACAAAGGTGCACGCTCAAAAAGCTTCATAAAATGAGAGCGTACCTTTGCTTGATCTTTTGGAGAAAGGGCGTCATACTCAGCTACAGTAGTTTCCAGCCCATTTTTTATCTGTACTTTTCTTCCTGAAAAATAGCGGTAGAGCTTATCACAATGGTTTCCTGGTGTATAGTGGGCCAACTTTTCTTCAACGACAAGTTTATATACCATTTCCATTACATGAATGGATTCCCGTCCCCGGTCAGTTAAATCCCCAACGAACGCGAGTTTCCTATCATAAGGATGGACAGGAAAACCATTGTCCCAAACATAGCCAAGTTTTTTTGTAAGGGATACAAATTCATCATAGCAGCCATGGATATCACCAATTACATCGTACATTTCAACATTCCACCCCTATCCTGAGTAAAATCAAGATAAAAAATAGAAATCGGCGCATCCCGCCGATTTCATTTATTTCCACAGACAATTCTTCCCATTAGCTTCCAAACATATATTTTCGTGTTCTCGAGCGGACGTTTAAAACGATGCCAACGGAAATCATGGTCGTAAGTAAGGAGCTACCGCCGTAACTAATGAATGGAAGTGTTATTCCAGTGATGGGCATTAATTGAATAGTCATACCAATATTTTCGAACACTTGAAACGTAATCATACCAATCACACCAGTACATAAATAACTTCCATATGGATCATGACTTTCCAGTGCGGTATGAATCATTCTATAAACCAATAGGAAAAATAACGAAATAAGAATACTTGCGCCAATAAAACCAAATTGTTCACCAATTACCGCAAAAATGAAATCGGTTTGTGCCTCAGGAAAATAAACCTGGCCATTAAATAATCCTTTTCCCTCTAGTTGTCCGGAGCCAATGGCCAGCATCGCTTTGACTAATTGAAAACCGTAACTACTGGCAAATTCATGTGGTGCAAGCCAACCATAAAAGCGATTCATTTGGTGCGCCTTAAGAACGTATGTTGTTATAAACTCCGGACTTTTAAAGTAAATAAATACTAAAAGTCCTATAAAGGAAACGACAGAAGCTGCTAATCCGAATATAATCCGCCATCTTATGCCTGACACTAAAAGAAGAGAACCCAGGACCGCCGCGACCACGATAGCAGTTCCTAAATCAGGTTGCTTTAGAATTAACAATAAAGGAGGCGCAGTTACAGCAAGCAACTTTCCTAATAAAATAAAATCTTCTCGTAGGGTGCGATGATCTGGATAAGTTTCATTATGTTTTACAATAATTTCACTAAGTAAAATGATTAGAAAGATTTTCATTAATTCAGCTGGTTGAAAATTTCCGATGACAGGCAATACATACCAACTGACAGCTCCATTAATATCTGGTGCCAATTTCGATGGTCCGAGCACCTCAAGACCAAGTAACAGAATAAGACCAAAACCATACAAATACCATGAGAAATTTTTAAAGCGATCGAAGTCGATAATCATTGTAAGCCCAATTGCGATAAAGCCAATTACATACCACATCACTTGTTTACCTACAAAGTTCACATTTTGCAGTTTAGCAGGGAGTGATGGTTGAATACTATAAATTGCAATCAAACTGAATAATCCCAAAGCCAACACAATTAAGACAAGGGTGATATCTATTTTTTGATAAGGAGTTTTGTCCTTTTCTATTTCCATTGCAAATATTCCTTTCTAGATGCTTTTTCTTTTCCGAATGCATCAGCATCCTTTACTATCTTAACGAAATTTATCTAACTTGAAAAGTCGAAGAAACAGTTTGACAAATAAAAGGCATCATTTTACGATTAAAAAGGTTTTATCATGGTCGTTAATATAATAATGTAAAAAGGAGGAACACCCATATGCCAGACTACAAAAAGAAGCTGGATGAACAATTTGCTTCCTACCTTACAGAAGCCCTACAGAATCATGATATCGATGCTTTTCGGAAAGAATTTCTGGAAGTCCATCCATATGACCAAGCAAAGTTTTTTGTTAATCAGGAAAAAGAGGCTAGGCATCATATTTATTCTTATTTATCTCCAGCCGAACTGGCTGAACTATTTCATAATCTTGAAAGTGATGACCAGGAGAGTATTCTTCAGGAAATGGACCCTGCTTATATTGCGGATATGCTGGCCGAAATGTATGCCGATGATGCGGTTGACGTATTAAATGAGCTTGAAAAAGATCAAGTGGCCAACTACCTTACGATTATGGATGATGAAGCGGCCCAGGAAATAAAAGATTTACTTCATTATGAAGAAAAAACAGCAGGAAGTATTATGACAACTGAGTTTGTCGCGCTTTCGGCAAACCAGACGATTCGAAATGCAATGAAAATCTTAAAATCGGAAGCAGCAGAAGCTGAAACGATCTATTATATATATGTTATTGATGATGAAGAACGGCTTGTCGGTGTCTTGTCTTTGCGTGATTTAATTATTGCAGATGATGATAAACTTATTTCAGAAGTAATGAATGATCGAATCGTATCTGTTTCCGTAAGTGAAGATCAGGAAAACGTTGCTAAAATGATGCGGGATTATGATTTTTTAGCTGTTCCTGTTCTTGATTTTCAAAGGCATTTACTTGGAATCATCACCGTAGACGATATTATTGACGTCATCGACGAAGAGGCATCTGAAGATTATTCGAAACTGGCCGGTGTTCCGGACGTTGAGGATAACGATTATTCTGCCTTTTCTGCTGCTAGGAAACGCTTGCCTTGGCTTATTATCTTATTATTTCTTGGCATGTTTACAGCAAGCTTGATTGGTCGATTTGAAGAAACATTGAAAAAAGATTCAATCTTAGCTGTTTTTATCCCACTTATTGCCGGGATGGCCGGAAATACAGGGACACAAGCACTTGCTGTAGCTGTTCGGGGCATTGCCCTCGGCGAGATGAATCGCAACAGTAAGATACAAATGCTTCGAAAAGAGGTGGGCACCGGGCTAATTATTGGCATTATATGTGGAATACTAGTTATGATAGTAGTAGACGTATGGCAGCATAGTTTGGTATTGGGCTTCCTTGTTGGTATTTCTATTTTTGCAACACTGACTGTCGCTACAATGGCTGGTGCTCTAGTACCGTTAATTATGCATAAATTTAAAATCGACCCGGCAGTTGCCTCAGGACCGTTTATAACTACGTTAAATGACATAATCAGTATTTTAATCTATTTTGGCCTTGCAACACTTTTATTGAATTACTTGATTTAGGGAGGTGTGGTTTTATAGGAGCACATGCATCTGTTTCATCTTTGGTTATTGTAATTATAGCTGCTTTTTTAACACCTATTCTGTTGCATCGCTTTAGGCTCAATTTTATGCCTGTTGTTGTTGCGGAGATTATTGTGGGACTCATCATTGGGGAAAGTGGTTTCCAAATTGTTCATCAAGATATGTGGTTGGAAACATTATCATTATTAGGATTTATCTTTTTAATGTTCCTTAGTGGTGTAGAAATTGATTTTTCGGCGTTCGCTGGTGGTAAAAAGAAGGGGAAAATGACTGGCAATGCATTTGTTCTTGCTTCAACGTATTTTATTGGGATTTTTATAGTATCCTTTTTGTTATCCCTTCTCTTTGTTTGGGCTGGATTTATAGACAATGCACTCTTAATGACGTTGATTATTTCCACGATCTCATTAGGTGTAGTGGTACCGACATTGAAAGAAGAACAAATTATGAAAACAACAATCGGCCAAACCATTCTATTAGTAGCGGTCATCGCTGATTTGGTAACAATGGTATTGTTGGCCGTATTTGTTTCAATGTATAGCGAGAGTCAAGGAAATACTTGGCTTCTCTTGATTTTATTTGGTGCGGGTGTTTTTCTGTATTTTATTGGAAAGTATTTCAGGAATCAATCATTTTTGGAAACAATGTCAAAAGGTACGATTCAAATTGACACAAGAGCAGTATTTGCTCTCATTATTTTTTTAGTTGCATTATCAGAATCGATTGGAGCCGAAAATATTCTAGGTGCGTTTTTAGCAGGCGCGCTTGTTTCATTGTTATCACCAAATCCAGAGATGGTTCATAAATTGGATTCGTTTGGATATGGCTTCCTTATCCCCATCTTTTTTGTGATGATTGGTGTTAAGTTGGATATATGGGCCTTATTTAATGACCCAAAAACATTGCTGTTAATTCCCCTATTACTTGTTGCCTTGTTTATATCAAAGCTATTACCGGCTGTAGTATTAAGAAAATGGTACGACTGGAGGACCATTTTTGCCTCAGGATTTTTATTAACATCGACGTTATCTCTTGTCATTGCTGCAGGGACAATTGGCGAAAGAATTGGCGTGCTTACAACCCAGGAATCTGGGGCGCTAATACTAGTTGCCGTTATTTCATGCATCATTTCACCAATTTTGTTTAAAAAGCTATTTCCCAAGCAACCAGAAATCTTTCAAAAGACAAAGGTCGTTTTTATTGGTGCCAATCAAATGACATTGCCGGTAACAAGAGAGCTGGATCCGGATTATTATGAAACATTTATTTATCATATGAAGCAGGAAAAGATTGATAAACAAGTTTCAAACCCAGTATTTCATATTGTTGAAATTGAAAATTATACGATTCAAACCCTTGAAAGCCATCACGTATTTGAGGGGGATATTTTAGTTTTATTTACTGGTGATGAGGCAAAAAATGCGGAAATTGGGATTTATGCCAAGGAACATTATGGGGTAGAGCGTGTTATTGCGAGGGCTGAGTCCCCAGTTTATGATAAGCTTTTACGTAACCATAACATTGACATCCTATCCGTGTTCTTTTCAGCAAAAACATTATTAAAAGCACTAATCGAGACTCCAAGTGTTATTACGATTTTCACGAAAGAAGAAAGTGCACTCCATCAAATTAATATGAAAAATCCTAATTATCATGGTGTTTTGCTTAGAAACTTTCCTTTTACAGGGGATGTCATCATTGTTCGCGTATTTCGCGAAACAGATTCCATCGTCCCGCATGGGGATACTGAATTAAGGCTAAATGATCGATTAATTGTTACGGGTTCAAGGGAGTATGTAGATGAATTACGTATGGTATTCGAGCATGGTGATTAGGTTTTGAAGGAATTTGCTGCTGAAAATCGAATTATTATAATATAATCAGTAGCCTGGTATCAGGCTACTATAAGGAGGAGTATCTATATGCTGTCATTGCAAGGACGTACATATGTTGTTATGGGGGTAGCGAATAAGAGAAGTATTGCCTGGGGAATTGCCCAATCTTTACATAAGGCCGGGGCGCGATTAGTTTTTACATATGCAGGTGAGCGTTTGGAAAGTAACGTTCGTGAATTAGCAGAGTCATTGGAACGACAAGATTCAATCGTTCTACCGTGTGATGTGACAAGTGACGAAAATATTGCACAAGCCTTTTCGCAAATTAAAGAAGAAATAGGTACGATTCATGGTATAGCCCACTGTATTGCGTTTGCAAAAACGGAAGAATTAAAGGGCGAATATATGAATACGACAAGAGACGGATTTCTGCTTGCCCAAAATATCAGCTCCTATTCCTTAACGGCAGTTGCTAAAGCTGCAAAAGATTTAATGACAGAAGGCGGTAGCATAGTAACCTTAACCTATTTGGGCGGTGAAAAGGTCATCACAAATTACAATGTTATGGGTGTTGCGAAGGCCTCTTTAGATGCTAGTGTTAAATATCTAGCAAGCGACCTTGGCAAGTATGGGATTAGAGTAAACTCCATTTCAGCCGGACCAATCAGAACGCTGTCATCAAAAGTTATTGGTGATTTTAATACGATATTAAAAGAAATTGAAGAAAGGGCACCGCTCCGTCGGACAACAACTCCTGAAGAGGTGGGAGACACTGCGTTGTTCTTATTTAGTGATTTATCTAGAGGAATTACCGGTGAAAATATCCATGTAGATTCAGGTTATCATATCATGGGCTACTAAAAACAAAAAGTACTTTACCGCATCTTGCTGACATTGCTGACAGATGTGGTAAAGTACTTTTTTTAAAAAAAGTGGGCACGATACATAATTTAAAAGCATAAGATAGCTACGAGATTACAAGTATGGGGAGGGATCAAAATGAGAAAAAATATTAATGATACAACAAGTAAACCTCTAATGTATATTTCGCAGCCAATTTATCCAACAGCAAAGCCCAAAATGCAGCAATCTTATGTGATGAAACCAGGAACACCTGTCATGAAACCAGGATCTCTTGGAGTCACACATGGAACTCCAAAAAATGATAAAACGACTATTTCTCCAATTTCTGAAAATAAAGTCGAAGAACAAAAAGTACCGATAGAATCACTGATGGAGGAAAATGTTGTACCTTTAAAAAAACTGCCTGAAGTTAATATTGAAGCTAAACCGGATCCTATTGAAATTATAGATGAAGAAAAACCAGTTAAAAGTAGTATAACAGAAAGAGTAAAATCGAAGCGAAAAAAAAAGATCCTAGTAAAGAGAGCAAAACTAATCAAAAATATGGAAGAAGAAAAACCGAAACCGATTGAGGTTGAATTGGTTCAAAAACCAATAGAACAGACGGAGGAGGATATACCAAAACCGGTTGCGTCGGATGATTTACAACAAACACCGGCTGTTACGATTGAAAAGGGTCAAGCGAACGTAGTTGAAAATATAGGAGAAGATAAAGTGAAACTAGTTGAGCAGATTTTAAGTAACAAGATAATGGAGAAGAAGCCGGAACAGGTTGAAAATCAAATAGAAAATATTATCAGGCCTTTAGAGCAGCTTCTTAAAGAAAAGTTACCTGCATTAGAAGACATTATTGTAGGGAAACCAGTACACATTCAAAACAAATTAGTTTTAGAAAACCAATTACAAGCAAATTTAGAGCCTCTAGTTCCCGAAGTTGAAGAACCTCCAAAACGGAAAAAAAGCGCAGCGGCTACATTTGGTATAAATTCAAGTATCGAAAAGGGAAGAAAAGCAATTGCCGTACCAAAAAAGAAAAATACTTTCACAAACATTCATCAGCAAATACAGGAACAAAAAATGTTAAAACAGAAAAAGAAATTAGAACAAGATCTACAGGTGCTAAACACTCAAAATCATGAAAATTGGGAAGAACATAGGCAACCGCGAATCCTTGAGCAACCGCAAGACTTTAGACAACCGCGGATTATAGAACAACAACCGGAATATAGGCAACCGTGGATTGTGGAACAACCACAACCGGTGGAGTACAGACAACCACGAAACATAGAACAATTACCTGTATTTGAACAGCTGCAAGCATTAAGGCAACAATCAGAGCAAGAACAACTACAAGAAATGGAGCCGCCACAATTCGATATACCATCGGTGCTTGAAGAGCTAGATGAAGCTAAACCTAAACGTGCAAAACAGTTCAAAGAGATGACGATTGAAGAGAAAGTTGATTATCTTGTCAATTTACCAGCTGCTGTACCGAAAATGAAATGCGAAATAAAAACGAATGACTTAACCATACAAGGAATTGTTGCCGGGTATACCAATGGGATTGTCCATGTAATGCAAAGAAGAAAGCCATATCGTGTAGAGATGAAAATTGAAGATATCGTTGCAATCAATCGCAAAAGCTTTTAACCTCAATATATTTTAAAACCAGGCTGCAACTATGTTGTAGTCTTTTTTTGTCCTATTAAAAGTAATTTCAAAAATAGGCTATTTATAGCAAACCAAAAAATCTTGGGATACATATTAATATAATACAGATGCAGATGTACCTTAGGTACGAATATCATTAGGGAGGATATATAACATGGAAAATACAATGAATAGTTCATATTTAACAACAATGGTTGGAAGGGAAGTAAAGGCTTATAAAGCAGGACCGGAAGCATGGAATGGATTATTGTTAGCAGTGAGACCTGACTTTATTATGCTTTACAATGAAAAAGATGGCTTTATATATTATAAAACAAAGCATATTAAAAGCGTTGTTGTAGATTCTAAAACGAATTCAATGGAAACAATGACATCTGATGGTGGGGAAGAGGATCAGGGCAGCTTTCAAGAATTACTTGAAAGTTTAATCAATGAACATGTGAAAATTAATCGGGGCGGCCCTGATTCAAGGAAGGGTAGATTACTAGCCGTTACTGACGATTACTTAGTCCTCCATGAACCGAAGGATGGGGTTGTTTATTACAATCTTGATCATATCAAAGGTGTGAGTGTAAAAGTGGAAGGAAATGCTGACCACAAGAAAGAGAATGAAGACAGCAACGAAGAAAATGAAAATAAAGCAGAAGTACGTGAGGAAGATATTGAAACATCATTTATAGATGACGGTGGATTTGATGAGCTCTTCGAACAACTGAAATATAGTTATGTCATTATTAATCGTGGGCCTGAAAGTGTGGAAGGCGTATTAGTTGATGCAAGTGACAGCCTTTTAATCTTAGTTGTTCGTGATGAAGTATTAAGAGTTAGTAAATACCATGTGAAGAGCATTAGACAAAAAAATCAATCTGAAAGTAATGAGAATAGTAACGAAAATAATAACCAGATTACTAGTTCCATTGTTGCTGATAAAAAGAAACAACAAGATCGAAAAAAAAGAAGATGAGTTCAAGCTCTTAAATGAGTGCATTGAAACTAAAAATCAGTGCACTCATTTAAGATTCAATTAAATATGGGTTCCTTACGAGGTGGGAAGGAGGAGGGAAATTGGAACTATTAAAGGACTTTATAAATGAACAAATCTATGTAGAAGTTTCGGGAAACATTATCCATAAGGGAATTTTGATTGCAACAGGTACAGATATCATTGTCATTTTTAATGGCAGGGACTTTTTGTATATTCCATCTATTCATATTCAGAAAATAAATAAAAAGGATGATGATTCACCCGATGTAGCTCCATTTGAAGGAATAATGGACGATTATTTAAACGAAACATTGTCATTTCGTAAAATATTAAATAATGCCAGAGGAGTATTTTCTGAAATAAATATTGCTAATTCACAATCAATCCATGGTTATGTTGTAAGCGTTATGAATAATTATGTTGTCTTTTTCTCGCCGGTATATAAGACGGTTTATGTATCCCTTCAGCATTTAAAATGGCTAACACCTTATCATCATCAACAGTCTCCATATGCCCTTTCCAGGGAGGATTTACCGATTAATCCATTTAGTATTCCGCTAGCTAGATCTTTTGAAGAACAGTTGAAAAAATTAATGAATCAAATTGTCGTTTTTGATTTGGGGCAGGACACTAATAAAATTGGTCAATTAAATGCTATTGAATATAATATTGTAAAATTAATTACGGCTAAACAAGTTCCATCCTTTGTGAATTTACGGCATATTAAAACAATCCATCTTCCAGGATAATACAAAAGAAGACTTCCAGTATTCTGGCAGTCTTTTTTTGCTTTCCTTATATTTTTTAGCATCAGTTGGAGTTGACTCCAAACTGATGCCCTAAAAGATAATTTCATTGTTATGCCAATGATACCGCTGGTAAGCAAGTAATGGCGCAGAAGCATGATAAATCAACTGTAATACAAATCCCTGTGCCGACAAGATCTTCAAGTTTTTGGCCGTTAATTTGATTGCAAGGATTTTCATCTTGATTATTCTTGTTGTTATTGCCACCGCCACCGCCTTGATTTTGACCGAAGGCTAATAACTCAATAACAGCGCAGCAGTCCTCATCGACAGTTTTTACCCGGAAGATAAAGCTTTCAATACACTCGAACTGTACGTTGTTTTGGTTGTTTTTATTTCGTAAGAAATCAATACCAAATCCTTTGAATGGCATTAAATCTTGACCATAAAGAATGAAAGGTACTGTATTTAGATCATTGGCTGCGGCTGGATCCAGCAAGCTTTCAATTGATCTTTCACAGCTCACATCACAAACGTTTTCGATGACTTCATTTTGTGCCTCAGCAATAGCCCTTACGACATCACATACACAATTACTAGTCATTCCAGGGCGTTGATTACCTTTTCCACAACTCATACCCTCAACCTCTCCTTTTTACTTTTATATTTAATGACTATCGTCTCTAACAGAATATGTATGGGTGATTGTAGTGTGTGGGTAAATGACTATATTTTTTGGAATAAAATTAATGATGAATAAAGGGGTTTTCCACTAATAAAGGAAAAGTGGGTGAGTATGGCACTCACCCTTTATAATATGGCTATTTTTTATGGCAATGCCTGTGATTTTTGAAAATATCGTGAAGTTGCTCTTCGGTTGCATGCTCAACCATTGTTGGCTTGTGGCAGGAAATACTGCAAAAGCATTTGAGATCAACGGTTATACATGCGCCTGTTCCAACAAAACCGTTAAAATCAAAACAGCATGGGAATTCGAAATGTCCATTCTCTTTGAAGGTGTCCTGAAATGGTTCATCATCACACGTTGGCCATAATAGCTCCAATACTACACAACAGTTTTCTTTTACTTGTTTCACTTTAAAAAATGGACTGGCAATTATGCAAAAGTGGCCGTGCTCATTGTACACGGGTGCTTTTCCAAAAAATGTTTCACATCCACAATCCATTGAAAATGGGATTGTGTTTGCCGTTTGTTTATGTTTTGACCCAGAAAGGAGTTGCTGAATTGATTTTTCACAGCTTACTCTACAATCACAATGATCTGCCTCGACTTGGGCTTTGTGGATTTTCTTAATTGTTTCGCAAATACAATCCTCATCATTCTTCTTATGGTCGTGGTGTTCGTGGTGTTCGTGGTGTTCATGGTGCTCATGATGGTCATGGTGTCCGTGGGGATTGAACTGTTCGTGATAATTATGGTGCTTATGCTGGCTGTATTGCTCGTGCTGATTATTCAGCATGTGTTGACCGTATTCTTCCTCATGCTGCTCGCAGTGCACATGTTGTTCATACTGATCGTAGTGCTTGCGGCGTTTTTGACGTCTGGATTGATGAGTATGGCGTCCAGCATTCATACGTTGCGTTGGATTTTCTCTCTCGAAAGATTCTTGAAAACCAAATTCATTTAAATCAAAACCTCTCATGTAAATATACCCTCCGTTCTTTTATTAGACGATATTCTGTCTATATTAGAGTATGAAGGGTTGGAAAAGCTGTATGGGGAGTTGTCTACTTGTTCATGAAATGTAGCATTTAATTAGCATGATAATCGCCACTACCGTTTTTTGGAAAATAGTGAGTCTGCCTATACATATAGAGAGCATTGGCATATCGATAAAAAAAGTGTGATTTTGGAGTGTGAACAATGAAGTGGAAACGATAATCTTTATTGAGACAACAAAGTCAGGCTCCAGCAGGGAGGCTATTAAGGCCGCAAGAAGAATGGGGTATTCTGTTGTATTAATAACTGAAAGTAATAAATTTATGAGCCAACGTGATGAATTTACTGATGTACAGCAACTATTTTTTTTGAAACAAATAACGGAAGATGACGTTAGAGACGTGATCATAAAGCTGAAAGACCAAGGAGAAAGGATTGCAACAGTTATCAGCTTTGTAGACCCTTTTGTGTCAATGGCTGCACGTTTATCAAATGAGCTATGTAAATCCGACATATCTATAACGGCTATCAAGAAAATGGAGGATAAGTCAAAAACAAGGGAGGCATTAAAAAATAATGCATTAACTCCAATTTATAAAATATTTAAGCCATCAGATAATCTGCGGTCTTTTATAAATGATTTTGATTATAAATTCCCAGTCATTATTAAATCACCAGTCTCTAAAGCTTCAAAGGATGTTTATTTAGTTAATAATAGGCTTGAAATGGAAAATGTAATAAGGAAATTTCAAAGAATGTTTCCAAATAGGAAAATCTTGATTGAAGAATATTTAATTGGCCCTCAATATTTGGTTGAGGTGGTCGTCCATAAAGGTCTGGTCCATATCATTGCTATGATTAAACAAGAACTTACGAATAAAGCATCCAGATTTATCATAACTGGTTATGAGTTGCAGGTAAATGTAAGTGATCCATTGTATCAATCGTTACATGGAGCCGTTTCATCCATCATTCATGATTTAGGAGTAAGCAATGCTGGCTGCCATCTCGAATTAAGGTATGTAAACGATAATTGGAAGCTTATTGAAATAAATCCCCGCATTTCTGGCGGAGCTATGAATCGAATGATTGAAGAGGCTTTTGGAATTAATCTTGTTGAAGAAACGATTAAGCTTTTTCTAGGAGAAGAGCCGGCATTGGAAAGAAAATTCGAGAAAAATATTTACACTCACTATATTGTGATTGGCTCATATGGATGTCTGTTAAAGGTAACTGGTAAAAATAAAGCAGCCGCACAACCTGGGGTTCTTGAGGTTTATATAAAACCACGAAAAGGGTCTACGATGACACCTCCACTATCTATGGGGCACAGGTATGGTTACATCATGGCAACAGGAGATACAGCTGAGGAGGCGAAGATGAATGCGATGAAGGCTGCCCGGAATATTAAATTTTATTTGGAACCCATTTAGGAGTGAACTGAAAATAATCCTAATGTAAGCATTTGTCCCACACGTTTGTACCTCTTGGCTTATACAATATTATGAGATGATCTTATTTTTCCATTATGAGTGGGAGGGATGGTAAATGTATGGAAAAAGAAAATAATATTTGTATAGCCATGAAGAGGCTCCTAAAAGAACAGAAAATGATATCTGAGCGTGATATGGAATTTCAATTTATCCGTATGACCCCTACCCCTGATACAATTCCCTTTTTGTTATTCGGTAATAATTCTTGTAAGCCATTTTCAGCATTTTGTATCGATGAATATGGCTGTTTTAAGACCCATTTCTTCAGGTTGGAAAAGCTAAAAGAGGAAAAATGCTGTGCCACTTTATCGTTGCTTGAAGCGGTTGATATGGATGGATTACCAACGCTATTATGTGATGAAATCTATTCGTTGTTAAAAACAACATGCAGTATCACCGTTGATTTGAACTGCTTTTGTGTAATTAACCCATTATCTCCAGACCTTGTAAATAGAATCTTACCTAATATTGAGCCGAAGTAGGTTATGAGTTAGATAGAATAATTGCTTCTTGACTTGCCATTTATGGAAGTGGGAAATTACTGCAGAATATGGTTATTTTAAGAAAGGACCGAGCGGCTCTTATTGTAGGGCTGCTTTTTTGTGAAAATGCTAAAAATAGAAAAAGGCCGAACCTAAATAGCACTTCTTTTGTAAAAAAATATATTTGTAATATGAGAGGTTTATGGAAGATCATTTATCTATAACACACACAGGAAAGGGGTAATAAAATGGCGCGTAAATCTGGTTATCCTTTTGGAACGGCGGAGTGGAAAAAGGAAGCGGTGGATTGGTTATTTGAAGAAGGTTTATTGTCCGAAGAATATTGGAAAGAGCGAATTGAGGAACCTTTGCCACTATGGGCGCAGGCAGCTGTATACCAACGCTTATTCCAAAAGTGGAGGGGGGAGAGTCAAAAATAATGGTACGTGATTTTAAGTCTTATACAATTGCAGAATTTCAATCTTTCATTCAATCTGTGTCAATTAAAAGAAAAATAACCCATATTCAATTGCATCATACTTGGAAGCCAAGAAAATCCGATTATAGAGGTGAAGCAACCATTGCCGCGATGTGGCGGTATCATACTGAAACAAGAGGATGGCGTGATATTGGTCAACATTTTAGTGTGGCACCTGATGGACTTATCTGGGATGGACGCTCTCTAGAATTGGATCCTGCCGGAATTACTGGGTACAATTCAGGCGGGATTATGTTCGAAATGATAGGCAACTTTGATAATGGTGAAGAAAAGCTGGAGGGAATACAATTAGATGCTATTATCGCCGCAATTAGAGTACTGATTGATAAGTTTAAATTATCTTTACATGATGTTGTTTTCCATCGTGAACACTCACCAAAGACTTGTCCAGGGACTGGTATTACGAAGGATTGGTTTTTAAATGAGGTGAAAACTAGGCAAATAGCAGGAGAAGGGGCACATGCTGTGGGCTCAACTGCAGATAAAACAGTTGGCTCCTGGAAAAAAGCTGCTATTGATTGGTTGTATAAA
This sequence comes from Schinkia acidoalkalinis, assembly GCF_054301215.1. The sequence goes on along the minus strand of NZ_CP182573.1, from coordinate 999,316 downwards.
GAGGGCTTATTATCAGACGAAGAATGGAATGGACAAATTGAAAAGGGATTGCCGCTTTGGGCTGAAGCGCTTGTATTAAAAAGGTTAAGTGAGAGGTTATGATTGATAGCCCTTTTGAATTTATTCTATTATGCTTAGCGACATTTCGACTCACCCGCTTGATGATCCATGATAAGGTTACTCGTTTTATTAGAAAACCATTTCATCGTGAGTATGAAGAGGTTTTGGAGGATGGAACGGTTGAAACGTATATTGAACTAAAAGGTACGGGAATTCAGAAATTTATAGGGGAATTATTAAGTTGTTATTGGTGTACAGGTATATGGTGTGCGGTGCTGCTATATGTAGGGTATTCGTATTTGGTAGATTATTTTTCTCCCATTATCGTAATCTTGGCGATTGCTGGCTGTGCTTCATTTTTAGAAGCTGTCCTTTTGAAAATGCTCGAATAATAGCTTTTTGCAATAGTTGGTCAACCTGCCCTTCCCCATTGCTTTTCCATTGAATAGAATACCCTATAATATCTATACTTCTGACGCAAGGAGGCTTTTTATGAATAAAAATAATAACTCAACCTCTACCAACAAAAAAAAGACATCAACTACGAAAAAGAAAAGTGGATGTGGTTGCGGAACTAATAAAAAGAAGTAAAGGTTTGCTTCGATAGTTTTTTGAAAGGACTCGGAAAAGGGAGTCCTTTTTTAATCTGAATAAGTATTATTTTTTCCAATTGCTTAGATTGTGAGATTGATATTTTTACGGTATAATATTCCATATAGAGAGCATTTCTATTCTAATTTTATTTTTTTAGAAGATGAAGCTAATGTTGGAAACGTTTGCATATATTTGACCGGGGGTGACGAGATGGAAAGAGGAATTATTTTCAAAGCCAAGACGGTTGATGAAGCTATTGAAAAAGGATTAAAACAGTTAGGTCAAACAAAAGAAGAGGTAACGATTGAGATATTGAAAAAAGGCAGAAAAGGAATATTATCTCTAGGCTCTCTGGATGCTGAAGTTCGAATATCAAGCAAAAGTAAGCCCGTTAAAAAGGAGACTACATTTGAATCAACAGATCGGGGGACAGCAAAAATAGGAAAAGTTTGGGTTGAAAATGGTGAAATTCATTGTAGCGACCCCGACGAAGGGGAACTATATGTTCATATACCAGCAACAATCCAGCTGTATAAAAATAATACGCTTATGAAAGAAAAAACCACGATTTCTGAAAAAGATAAGTTAAAACTTGAATTTAAGAAGGAAGAGATACCAACCAAATGGAGTATCGAACTAGCGAAAAATAAAGTAACAGCAACGATTAAAGTTATTCCAGGCAGCATATCCACATATGTCCTTCGCAATCAAAAGCCAGCATCTGAAATCACATTAGAAGCTACACAAGAAATTAACCCAAATTTAACATTAACAACAGTGGATATTCATGAGAAGTTAAAAAGCATGGGAGTTTCTTATGGAATCCAAGAGGAACAAATAGAGAAAGCATGTAGTACTGAAGTGAATGAACAATATATTATTGCACAAGGTGAGCCTCCGATTGAAGGAAAACATGGATGGTTAGAGTATAAAGTTTTAATAAATGAGGGAAAAAGATTTAAAGAGCGAGAGGATGGATCAATCGATTTTAGGGAAGGTAAGGATATTCCCTCTATTACAAGTGGGACAGACATTGCGATTATTCATGACCCAGTCCCAGGAAAGGAAGGAAAGGCTGTTACTGGGGAAAGTATACCACCGCAACCAGTTCTGCCTTTGCAGGTGAGAGTTGGAGATGGTGCTAAAATTATTGATAGTAAAATAGTAGCAACTTCAATGGGTAGACCATCGACACAGAAGCGGGGGAATATAGTCATTGTTAATGTTGTTCCAAAACTGGAGCATCAAGGTGATGTCAGCATGTCCTCAGGAAATATTAAATTCAATGGTGATATCCTAATTAGTGGGAACATTGAAGAACACATGGAAATTACAGCAATCGGTAATATAGAAGTAAAAGGTACAACAAGTGAGGCAAAACTAAAGGCAGGTCAATCTGCTATCCATTATAGTAATGTCATATCCAGTGAAATTATCGCAGGGAATATCGATAAAGCAGTTGTTGAAATAATAAAAGAAAATCAACTGCTTGAACTTTTGGATATACCTTGTGATTTAGGTGTGTCTGTCCAATCGCCTTCGGTGATGAATAGTTTTATTATTTCTTCAGGTGATGTGGTAATTACCAAACAAGGTTGTTATAACTGCACAATCTATGCCCTTGGAGCGATAGAGATAAATGGCTTCCTGCGCGGTGGAGGAGTTTTTGCAGGTCAAGGCGTTACGATAAATGAAGCCGGTAGTAAAGGGGGCACACCAACATTCATTACTGTTCCGCACGATCAAACGATCATCATTAAAAATGTATTTGCAGAAACTACGATTCAAATTGGAAAGAGAAGATATAAATTTACGAAGGATATGACAAATATCGTCGCACGAATAGATGAAGAAGGAGGACTTGCCATCCGCTGAAAGAAAAATACTTAAAATGTTAAAAAAAGATTGACTAGTATTTAATCATATATTTATACTGTGTGTAACGGGTTACATTCTTTTTTTTAGCTTCTGCTGTAACCGATTACACATTAAATGAATCTCAGGTGGTAATGTTGAGTACAATTAAAGATGTCGCAAAAGAAGCTGGGGTTTCTGTTGCGACGGTTTCGCGGGTAATAAATAATAACGGTTATGTCAATGAGGATACAAGAAAAAAGGTAATGGATGCTATTGACCAATTAAATTACAAGCCCAATGCTGTTGCAAGAAGCTTGTTTAAAAAGCAATCAAAAATGATTGGTCTTATTGTACCTGATATTACGAATCCTTTTTTTCCGCAGCTGGCCAGAGCTGTAGAAGATGTAACAAATCAAGCAGGTTATACACTTGTATTATGTAACTCGGATAGTGAAATACTAAAAGAGCAGGAATATATTGATGTTCTTAAACAGAAATATGTAGATGGTTTTATTATCGTCACAAGTACTTTACAAAAGGAACATATTGAAGGTATCGGAGTCCCAATCGTAGCCCTAGACCGGCCGATTGATGATTCAACGCCAACTGTAGGTGTAGATAATTATGAAGGTGCACGTGCGGCAACTAGGTTTTTAATCGACAAGGGATGTAAAAAAATTGCTCATGTCCGCGGACCCTACAATGTATTAAACGCTGATGCACGCTGTCTGGGGTTTGTAGATGAAGTTCAGGAATTGCCATGGTTTCAACCAGATTTAATCGTAAATGGGGAATTCAATTTACAAAAAACCACTCAGGTTATGAGAGCTTTGTTAACCATTTATCCGGACATCGATGGAGTCTTCGCCGGAAACGACCTAATGGCGATTGGAGTCCTTAAAGCTGCCGAGGAGTTGGGCAGAAAAGTTCCTGAAGATTTATCTGTGGTTGGCTTTGATGGAATAGTGCTTTCTGAAATCACCACACCGGAGTTAACAACGATGTCCCAGCCAATTTATGAGATTGGAACAACGGCAGCACAGATGCTCTTAGGAATTATTGAAGGAAAACCGTTACCTAAAAGCAATTATACATTCCCAGTGAAATTAATCGAACGAAAATCAACAAGATCATAGTGAGGTGTTTTGTGTGACTCAAAGTAAAATTGTTGTCATCGGCAGTATTAATATGGACTTGGTCACAAGTGCAAATATTTTTCCAAAGATTGGCGAAACCGTACTTGGCACTTCCTTTCTGACAATACCTGGTGGGAAAGGAGCCAATCAAGCCGTTGCCGCTGCAAGACTTGGCGCAGATGTAACTATGATTGGTTGTGTAGGCCAGGATTTATTTGGACAAGAACTCCTTAGTCATCTTAAACAGCAAGGGGTAAATGTAGATTGTGTGGAACCGGTTACAGGTTACCAAACAGGTACCGCTTCAATCACGATCGCCGAGGGGGACAATCATATCATTGTTGTACCTGGAGCAAATTATCAGGTGACACCAGAAATGGTAGCTAAATATGAAAATGCCATTTCGGATTGTCAGACAATGCTTCTGCAGCTTGAAATCCCAATGGCATCTGTGAAAAAAGCTATCGAACTTGGAAAAAAACATGGGCTGAAAGTGATCCTAAACCCAGCACCTTTTATGAAACTTTCTGAGGAAGTTTTAGAAAGCGTTGATTATATTACTCCAAATGAACTGGAGGTTATTGAGTTGCTTTCAGGGCTTCCCGAAGCACAAAAAAATCGCATGCTGGAAAAATGTATTATTACAAAGGGTTCAAAAGGGCTAACCTATGTAAAAGACGGACAAGAAATGAACATCGACTGTATTAAGGTTGATGTTGTGGATACAACTGGTGCAGGGGATTCTTTCAATGGAGCATTTGCGCTTGCCTTAACAGAAGGAAGAACGGTGGAGGAAGCATGTCGTTTTGCTAATGTCGTAGGAGCATTAAGCGTAACGAAGTTGGGTGCGCAAAGCGGTATGCCAACAATCCTAGAGGTGGAGCAGTTTTTAGACAGCATGAGAGGATGATACAACAATGAAAAAGAAAGGGATTTTGAACAGTCAAATTTCCGCCGTTTTAGCTGAACTAGGACATACTGATACAATTGTTATCGCCGATTGCGGTCTTCCCATTTCAAGCGGTGTTAAACGGATTGATATTGCTTTAAAATTCGGTACACCCGGCTTTGTCGAGACATTAGCAGCAGTAATAGATGACATGGAAGTTGAACAGATAACGCTTGCAAATGAAATTTGTACTAAAAATGTAATAGTAAAACAAGAAATAGAAAAACTATTACCAAATAAACCAACAACTTACGTTGATCATGAACAATTTAAACAATTAACTAAAAATGCTAAGGCCATTATCCGCACAGGTGAGACGACACCTTATGCGAATATAATTTTACAGGCTGGGGTGATTTTTTAATGGAAACAACAAAGCAACCCCTTATTGAAATGAAACAAATTAGCAAGGGTTTTTCAGGAATTAAAGTTTTGGAAAATGTAGATTTTGAACTAATGCCGGGAGAAATTCATGCCCTTATGGGGGAGAATGGTGCTGGGAAATCCACATTAATCAAAGTATTAACGGGCATTTATCAACGTGATTCCGGCACGATTATTGTAAAGGGAAATGAAGTAAACTTTTCAGGTCCTAAAGAGGCGGAAAAGTCAGGTGTTGCTGTAATCCATCAAGAGCTTAATATTATTCCCAATTTAACAGTAACGGAAAATATGTTTTTAGGAAAAGAATTAACTAGTGGCTTTGGTGTCTTGAAGACGAAGGAAATGAAGGAAAAAACAGCAGAATACATCAATCGCCTTGGTGTGACGATTGATCCGGATATCGAGGCAGGACAGCTTTCTGTTGGACAACAGCAAATGATTGAAATTGCAAGAGCAGTTGCCGCCAATACAGAAGTGCTGATTATGGATGAGCCGACAGCTGCCTTAACGGAACGTGAGATTGAAGTGCTGTTCAAAGTGATTAACGGTTTACGTGCAGATGGTGTTGGTATCGTTTATGTTTCACACCGAATGGAAGAAATTTTTGCGATATGTGATCGAATTTCTGTTCTAAGAGATGGCCAATTTATAGGCACAAAACAAATCAAAGAAACTGATTTTGATGAGATTGTTCGCATGATGGTAGGGAGACAGCTAGGCGAACGTTTTCCTGAAAGAACCGTAAGCCCCGGTGAGGAGCGCTTAAAGGTAGAAGGTTTTACAAGTACAGGGCATTTCGAAAATATATCGTTTTCCGTTCAAAAAGGGGAGATTCTTGGTGTTGCTGGTTTAATGGGCGCCGGTAGAACTGAAATTATGGAAGCCTTGTTTGGATACAGACACAAACAACAAGGCAAAGTATATATTGATGGCAAAGAAGTGAATATTAAAACGCCTTATGATGCTATCCATTCAGGTATTGGTTTTATAACAGAGGACCGTAAAGACGAAGGTTTGGTTTTGGACTTATCTGTTCGCGAAAATTTCCTACTCCCTAATTTGTCAAGGTTTTCTAAACAGGGAATTATTTCAGCTAAAGAAGAGCACGAATTTGTCAATGAAATGATTGAGAAACTCCATGTCAAAACCTCGGGGGCTGAACAAGCTGTTAAATCACTAAGCGGAGGGAATCAGCAAAAAATTGTCATTGGAAAATGGCTGGGGATTCAGCCGAAAATTTTGATTTTAGATGAGCCGACAAGAGGCGTGGATGTCGGTGCTAAGAAAGAAATTTATAACATTATGAATGAATTAACAGAACAAGGTGTTGCCATTATAATGGTCTCTTCTGAATTGCCGGAGATCTTAGGGATGAGTGATCGAATCATGGTGATTCATGAAGGGAAAATCAGGGCTATTCTTAACCGTGATGAGGCGAGTCAAGAAAAGATTATGCAAGCGGCAACGGGAGGGAAGGAAAATGAATAATTCAAAAGTTTCGGGTGTCTTACAGAAACTAGGTTCGCTTATTGGTCTAGTTCTTCTTATCGTTGTTTTGGCGATATTAAGTCCTAATTTTTTATCATTAAATAATATCTTAAACGTGTTACGTCAAGTATCCATTAATGCCTTAATTGCCTTTGGTATGACCTTTGTCATCTTAACCGGCGGCATTGACTTATCTGTAGGGTCCATTTTGGCTTTATCAGCTGCATTAACAGCAGGCTTTATTTCCGGCGGTATGGATCCTATATTAGGGATGGTCATTGGCTTACTTGCTGGTGCTTTAATGGGGGCTTTCAATGGACTTATTATTACCAAAGGAAAAGTGGCTCCATTTATTGCTACACTAGCAACGATGACTATTTTTCGTGGTTTGACACTTGTTTATACAGATGGAAAGCCAATTACAGGGCTTTCTGATAGCGCTTCATTCGTGCTAATGGGAAGAGGCTACTTCTTTGGTATTCCTGTTCCTGTTATTTGGATGCTTCTAAGCTTTTTCGTTCTTTTCTTTATCTTAAAGAAAACAACGTTTGGACGCAGAGTTTATGCAATCGGCGGTAATGAAGAGGCAGCAATCTTATCCGGAATTAAAGCCAATCGAGTAAAAATTTGGGTTTATTTAATTACTGGGCTCTTGTCAGCTTTAGCTGGAATTATTTTAACGTCACGTCTTAATTCTGCACAGCCTACAGCTGGAGCAGCGTATGAATTAGATGCAATTGCAGCTGTCGTCCTTGGTGGAACAAGCCTATCAGGAGGAAGAGGTTGGATTTTCGGTACAATAATAGGTGCCCTGATTATTGGGGTTTTAAATAATGGTTTAAACCTATTAAATGTTTCATCATTTTATCAACAAGTTGTTAAGGGAGGTGTCATTCTTTTAGCCGTATTGTTGGATCGAAAAAAAGCAGCATAATGGAACGAATACACCAATAATAAAGGAGGAATTTTTAGATGAAGAAAAATTGGTTAAAAGTGCTTTTGCTAGCTGCATTTAGTATGATTTTAGTTGCGGGTTGTTCAACACAAGCACCAGGAACAAAGTCAGATAAAGCTACAGAAGGCAATAATCAGGCTACTGATGCTAATAAGAAAGATATTAAGATTGGCCTTTCTATTTCCACATTAAATAATCCATTCTTTGTAACGCTTAAAGATGGTGCAGAGAAGGAAGCTAAAAATGAAGGTATTCAAATTACAACGATTGACGCGCAAAATGATCCTGCAAAGCAAACAAGTGACGTCGAGGATTTAATTCAGCAAGGCGTAGATGCATTAATTATTAACCCAACTGACTCATCTGCTATTGTGGCTGCAATTGAATCAGCTAATAATGCAGGTATTCCTGTTATTACTGTTGACCGCAGTGCAGAGGGTGGAGAAGTTGTTTCTCATATTGCTTCCGATAATGTTGCCGGAGGTAAAATGGCTGGCGAATTTATTCTTAAACAACTTGGCAACAAAGGAAAGATTGTTGAATTAGAAGGTATTCCTGGATCTTCTGCAGCACGTGAACGTGGAGAAGGATTCCATAGCGCGGTTGATGGTGTTGACGGCGTAGAAGTTATTGCAAAACAGGCTGCTGATTTTGACCGTGCCAAAGGTTTAACAGTTATGGAAAACATTCTACAAAGTAATAAGGATATCCAAGCTGTTTTTGCTCATAATGATGAGATGGCTCTAGGAGCATTAGAAGCTATTACTGCTGCAGGTCTAAAAGATGTTGTAGTAGTTGGATTTGACGCAACAGATGATGCTGTTAAAGCTGTTCAAGAGGGAAGAATGGCAGCTACAGTTGCCCAAAAACCAGATCAAATTGGTGAAAAAGGTGTGGCAACAGCTGTTTCTGTAGTAAAAGGTGAAAAAGTAGAAAAATTCATTCCAGCTGATTTAGAATTAATTACAAAATAATGCTGGGTATAAAAAGTGCCAGAAGCTAGAATTCATAGCTTCTGGCATTTTTTTTTGGTATTGTAAGTTTATGGATGTTTATTAAAAGGGTGAAAAATCATGCTACAATGGCAAATTTTTATCGCATTTCTTCGCGCTGGAATGCTGGGGTATGGTGGTGGACCATCATCCATTCCTCTTATACATAAAGAAGTTGTTGGAAGATTTAAGTGGATGAATGATGATGAATTTGCGGATATTTTTGCTTTAGCGAATACATTGCCAGGGCCAATCAATACGAAAATGGCTGGATATATCGGCTATCGTCTTGCCGGTAGCGTTGGGATGATCAATGCTGTTTTAGCTACGATTGTACCGACGATTTTACTAATGATTCTATTGCTAGCCTCACTATCTCAAATTAAAGATCAACCATGGGTTACTGGGATGACAAAAGCAGTTATACCGGTAGTCGGTGTCATGCTTGCAGAAATGGCTTGGGATTTTTTTAAAAAGTCCAAGGAAGGGCAAGGCTTGTGGAAAACAATTTTTTTAACAGCGACATCACTAATTGTCATTCAGTTTATGGGCGTCCACCCTGGAATTGTTATTGCAGCCCTGCTTCTGATTGCGTTAGCCTACCCACCGAAAAAGGGACAGTTACATACATATAGCAAGGGAGGGAATAATCAATGATTTATTGGCGCATTTTCCTCGCCTTCTTTATTCCAGGTACTCTAGGTTATGGCGGTGGCCCCTCCTCAATCCCGTTAGTTGAAAATGAAGTAGTTGACCGTTATGGTTGGTTGACAGTACATGAATTTAGTGAAGTCCTTGCGTTAGGAAACGCATTGCCGGGTCCGATTGCAACGAAAATGGCAGGTTATATCGGTTATGAAGTCGCCGGTGTACTCGGCGCATTGGTAGCGATTATAGCGACAGTAGCTCCCTCGCTTATTTTGATGATTGTTTTGTTAAGTATTCTGTTAAAATTTAAAGATTCACCAAGAGTCAAGAATATGACAATGCTGGTTCGACCAACGATTGCAATCTTATTAGGTGTAATGGCCTATAGCTTTTTTATCACGTCCTATGAAGGAGTAGGAATCGGGCAAACGATTTTTTTAATAATTATCAGTGCATTATTATTGGAAAAGTTTAAAGTCCACCCTGCCTTTGTCATCATGGGGGCTTTAGGGTATGGTGCTTTATTTTTAGGTTAGTGAATCTATTCTGCTAGCTGACTAATGACTAAAGACAGAAAAGTTGAGATGATTGGGAATATGTCCGCATATTGTTAGAATGAAGACAAGAAATGTAGCCAAGGGAAGAGCTGTGTCTGCATATTGGAAAAATGATGACAAGAAATGTAGCCAAGCGAAGAAGCATGTCCGCAAAATGGTGAAATGAAGACAAGAAAGGTAGCCAAGTGAAGAAGCATGTCTGCAAATTGGTGAAATGAAGACAAGAATGGCGGCGAAGGGAAGAGCTGTGTCTGCAAAATGGTGAAATGAAGACAAGAAAGGTAGCCAAGTGAAGAAGCATGTCTGCAAAATGGTGAAATGAAGACAAGAAAGGTAGCCAAGTGAAGAAGCATGTCCGCAAAATGGTGAAATGAGGACAAGAAAGGTAACCAAGCGAAGAAGCATGTCCACAAAATGGTGAAATGAAGACAAGAAAGGTAGCCAAGTGAAGAAGCATGTCCACAAATTGGTGAAATGAAGACAAGAAAGGTAGCCAAGTGAAGAGCTGTGTCCATAAATTGGTAAAACAAAGATAGAAAAGGAAACTACTGTACTGCCACATTTTTGGCAGTTTTTTTTATGAATTTTGATATTTTAAATAATAATTACCTAACTCTGTTAAAAAAGAGGATATTTTTTCCGATAATAATAATAGAAGCAATGGAAATACATGGATGTATCCATAGTTGAAAAGGCGTTCTAAACCACAGGAGGTGGGAAATAATGGGCTATATATTACCTATTAACAATGAGCAATACAATCAGTACACCAATCGGATAATAAGAAAAGATGGATCACCTTTTAAGGTGAAATCTGTAGAAAAGATTACGATGCGGGCCAAGCTTAAAGGTAAAACGGATTATGAAGATAAATATAAAGAGGCCAAATTTATTACAAAAAACTATTGTATTAAAAAATCGAGTAATGAGGATGAGTCAGAGTTGGATCTTACCGATGTCCAGAGTGAAGGTAAAGACTACGAGGCGGATTTAACAGGAAAAGGAAAAAACTTTAATGAATGTGTATAAGTATAATAATTCTGATTAAATCCTTTGCTAATAATGTTGGCGGAGGATTTTTTTGGTATTTTTTCTTGAAAGCAGAACCATTCCCAGAGGCAAAGGTGCCGGCAATTAAAATGGAAATCGATTTTGGAGAGGAAATTGGCATAAAGAAAACTAGTGCGCAAATAACGAAACGCTATCAACCAGAAATTCTTATTGGACGGCAAGTAGTAGGTGTGGTTAATTTCCCACCAAGACACATCGCAGGCTTTAGCTCTGAAGTGCTCGTCCTTGGTGGCATTTCTGAAAAAGGCGATGTCGTTCTCCTAAAACCAGATACTGATATACCAAATGGCACGCAAATCGGCTAACAAGCAGTGCCGTGCGAAGTCCCCTGGACAAACGTACTGCTGCCAAACAATTCGGACAATGCAAGCAGGAAACCAGAGGACAAAGTCCAAATGATGCCCTGAAACGGACAATAAAAAATAGCAGAGGTGATTTTGATTCACAAACTCTGCTATTTATTTTATAAACAAAAAAGCTGCCACGATAAGATTACTAAGTCTAAAACGTCTTAACCATGGTCACATGAGGAATGCCGGCGTCCATAAAAATACCGGAGATTGTTTCATAGCCCAATTTTTTATAAAAGCCTTCCGCATGGGTTTGGGCATTGAGTTTCAGTTTCTTACTATCTTTTTCCTTAGCAATTTCTTCTGCCTTTTCCATAATTAGCTTCCCGCAGCCCTTGCTACGATAAGTGTCAAGCACACAGATTCGTTCTACTTTAAGAGTATCTCCTAGCTCGCGAACTCTCCCTGCCCCAACTGGCTCCTTGCCGTCATATAAGACAAAGTGAACAGCAGAATTCTCAAATTCGTCGATCTCCAAATCCATTGGAACCTTTTGTTCCTCAACAAATACTTTTTTCCTTACTGAAAAGGCGTCCACTAGTTCATATGGAGCTGTAACTATTTTTACAATCATTTTATTAACATTCCTTTCCTAAGTGAAACGTTTCGTAAGTCGTCCATTGATTATTTTCTAATTGAAATAACAGGTGGAAACGGTCAACTGTTTCAGTATGGGAGACGTCCATCATTGTAAGTTGAGCGACCACATCAGAATGCTCTTGGTTTGAGAGTTGTTGTCCAATGGTGATATGCGGTACGAAGCTTTCACTTTTGTTCTTTGTTGCAAATATGTCTGCATTCAGTTTTCTATGCAGATTTAAAAGCTTTTCATCTTTCTTTATCGCTAAATAAATTTTATTGACTACTGGATGAAAAGTTTTCACTTTATAAACTTCAAGGGTGATAGGTGATAAATCTTTTGCTATATGATTCAAGGTTTGAATATATTCCTTTATTTCTCCTTCAGATGAATCAAAAGGATTGATTAATGTTACGTGTGGAGGAATTAAAGCAATATGTGGATCGTAACGTTTTCGAAAGGAATTCGCATAATCTTGAAGCTTTTTTGACGGGAAAATTGCAATACCATATTTCACGGGCAGCGCCTCCTTTTAATCCAAAATACGATACCGTAATATTATAACAAAATTTCAAATTATTTAATACTTATGAAATCCTCATATTAATAAAAAAAGACATGGTATAATGTACGTAATTTATACATTTGAGAGGGGATAAACAAAGATGACAAAAAGGGTTCATAGCCGTGATGTTCAAAAAGCAACAAAAAACCTGTTGGAAGAACGTGGTGTAACTGTAGAAGAAATAGCGAAAATCGTTTATGAAATGCAAGTGCCTTTCAATCATGGGCTAACCCTAGAGGATTGCATTTTTTCAGTCGAGAGAGTACTAAGGAAGCGGGAAATCCAACACGCCATTCTTGTTGGTATTGAATTAGACCGCCTTGCTGAGAAGAAGTTATTATCCCAACCGCTGCAATCGATTGTTGAAAGTGATGAAGGTTTGTTTGGAATCGATGAAACAATTGGATTAGGAGCGGTTTTAACATATGGAAGTATTGCCGTAACAACTTATGGCTACCTAGACAAAAATAAAATTGGAATCATTAAAAAGCTGGATACGAAAGACGGCAAAGGGGTTCATACCTTCTTAGATGATCTCGTTGCCAGCATATGTGCTTGTGCTGCCTCCAGGATTGCCCACCAAATGAGGGATATCGAGGAGGTTGAGGAAGAAATGGTATATAGCAATCTGGATATGGAAGAAATTAAATAATTGGACACCAAACTGCTCTACAAGTAGGGTTTGCAGCCATTAGACTATTACAAATATATTCAGAATTTTAGGTTTTATAATTTATTTTATTTTTTTATTGATATTTTTGTGATTTGTTGATAATATAATGGAGTTATTATTGATGGAAAGCAGATATTCGAAATATAAATATCAGAGTCTTTCCAAGCAGATAATTTTGACCACTTTCTTCGGAAAAGTTAAGGCCATACGGACAGCCGGGTCAAATGCCGATTGGCAACTTTAGTTGCCTTATTGATTGAGTTAAAAGCTCAAATTTTATAAGTTGGTTACTTTACAACCAGTGCATATGCACATCAACTTGTGAAACGGTCAATAAGAGTGGTAAAAGTAATTATTTGCTATATAGACTCTGAACCTAATGATATATTTTGAATATAGAAGAGCATTTTCCATAAGATTAGTAGAATTTTATGGCTGTAAAAAAGGTCATAATGATTCTGTCTGTTAATATGCTTTTCTTAATATTTATGAATATATCAAGCAAGTGATGCGCGAATAGGCGATTGTTTCACTTGCTTTTTTATTTGGAAAAATTTCTAACGACCTTAGTAGCAAAACAACGGAATGTTGTCAGGGTTCCTCTTTGCTTTGAAAAATAAAACGAAAAGGAGATAGGAAAATGGGAAAAGCACTTATCATTGGTTGTGGCGGGGTAGCATCTGTAGCAATTCACAAATGTGTTCAAAACAGTGAGGTATTTGAGGAAATTTGTATTGCCAGTCGCACAAAATCAAAATGTGATGAATTAAAAGCAAAATTAGACGGCGGTAAAACAAAAATTACAACTGCACAGGTTGATGCAAATAATGTAGATGAACTTATAGCTTTAATTAACGAGGTAAAACCAGATATCGTAATGAATCTTGCTTTGCCATATCAAGATTTAACAATTATGGATGCTTGTCTCGCAACGAAAACACATTATTTAGATACTGCAAATTATGAGCCTGAAGATACAGCAAAATTCGAATACAAATGGCAGTGGGAATACCGTGAGCGTTTTGAAAAGGCTGGCATTACAGCTCTCTTAGGCAGCGGCTTTGATCCAGGTGTGACAGGTGTATTCTCCGCTTATGCATTAAAACATTATTTTGATGAAATTGAATATATCGATATTCTTGATTGCAACGGTGGTGACCACGGTTATCCTTTTGCAACAAATTTCAACCCTGAAATCAATATTCGTGAAGTTTCTGCGAACGGAAGATACTGGGAGAACGGTGAATGGGTTGAAACGCAGCCAATGGAAATTAAACGCGTTTACAACTTCGATGAAGTCGGCGAGAAAGATATGTATTTGTTATATCATGAAGAGCTTGAGTCTCTTGCACAAAACATGCCTGGACTTAAGAGAATTCGTTTCTTCATGACATTTGGCCAAAGTTATCTAACGCACTTAAAATGTCTTGAAAATGTAGGTATGACTTCAATTGAGCCAATTGAATTTGAAGGAAAACAAATCATTCCACTACAGTTCTTAAAAGCGGTATTACCTGATCCAGCTTCACTTGGTCCAAGAACTGTAGGAAAAACAAATATCGGCTGTATCTTTAAAGGCAAAAAAGACGGCCAAGAAAAAACATATTATGTGTACAATGTTTGTGATCACCAAGAATGCTACAAAGAAGTTGGCTCACAGGCTATTTCTTACACAACTGGTGTACCAGCAATGATCGGTGCGATGATGATTTTAACTGGCAAATGGAATATGCCAGGTGTATACAATATTGAAGAATTTGATCCAGATCCATTTATGGATGCATTAAACAAGTGGGGACTTCCATGGAAAGAAAACTTGAACCCTGAGCTTGTTGATGCGCTTCCCAAAGAAGAAAAGTCAGCGAAAGAAGCGGAGCTTGTAGGATAAGATGAGATTTGAAGAATTACCGACACCTTGTTATGTAGTAGATGAAGGGCTACTAGAGAGAAATCTAAAGATCCTAAACGGAGTCATGGAACGTACAGGAGCAAAGATTATTTTAGCCCAAAAAGCATTTTCAATGTATACGTTATATCCGCTGATTGGTAAATATTTGAGCGGCACGGCAGCAAGTGGTTTATATGAAGCAAGACTTGGGTTTGAAGAAATGGGCAAAGAGAATCACGTCTTTGCCCCTGCCTACCGTGAAGATGAAATAGATGAAATCATCTCATACTGTGACCATGTTATCTTTAACTCCTTTTCACAGGTGGAAAAGTATCGTGACAAAGTATTGAAAGCTGGTAAAAAAATCGGCTTGCGCATTAATCCAGAATGTTCTACGCAAGTTGGACATGATATCTATAACCCTTGCGCAGTGGGTTCACGATTTGGTGTTACAATTGAACATTTCCGTCCAGAGCAACTGGAAGGGATATCAGGGTTGCATTTTCATACGCTTTGTCAGCAAAACTCTGATGACTTGGCTAAAACCCTCGATGCTGTGGAAGAAAAGTTTGGACCATGGCTTTCAAAAATGGAATGGATTAACTTCGGTGGCGGCCACCATATTACTAGAGAAGATTATGATATTCCGCTACTAGAAAAATGCATTAAACGTATGCAGGAAAAGTACGGGTTGCATGTATACTTAGAACCAGGGGAAGCAGTGGCCTTAAATGCCGGATTCCTGATTACAACGGTACTAGACACATTGCAAAATGGCATGGAAATTGCAATCTTAGATACCTCTGCATCTTGTCATATGCCTGATGTTTTGGAAATGCCTTACCGCCCGCCGTTAATTGGCTCAGGTGAACCAGGTGAAAAGCCTTATACGTATCGTTTAGGTGGACAAACATGTTTATCCGGGGATACAATTGGTGATTATTCCTTCGACAAGCCGTTAGAAGGCGGCGAACGTTTAGTTTTTGGTGACATGGCAATTTACACGATGGTAAAAAATACAACCTTTAACGGAATGCCGCTGCCATCGATTGCTGTTCGTGATAAAAACGGAGATTGCCAAGTTGTTCATAAATTTAATTATGAAAATTTCAAGATGAGATTGGCATAAGGGATTCCACTTGAAATAACATAGCCATCACCTGGTAACAGTTGGTGGCTTTTTATTCATGAATTTAATAAAATGTAAAGTAGTCCTAGTAAATGAAACGGAAATACCATTATAGCAATCGCAAAACACTACAGTTTCGCACTAGAGGTGAATCAATGAATTATAAAAAAATTAAAACGAAGAAGATTTATGAAGAGGTGGCCGAGGCTATTCACGAAATGATCCGCTCTGGAAAATTAAGACCGGGTGACAAGCTTGACTCGGTACAGCAGTTGGCTGAAAACTTCCAAGTCGGACGGTCTGCTATTCGGGAAGCATTAACTTCTTTAAGAGCGATGGGGCTTGTGGAAATGAAACAAGGGGAAGGAACCTACGTCAAACAATTTGATTCAAGTCAAATTACATTTCCATTATCGATGGCAATTCTCATGAACAAGCAGGATATTTTTAATTTACTGGAGGTTCGGAAGATTATTGAAGTTGGTGCAGCGGCTGCAGCAGCAAAGAAAAGAACGGATGTGCAGCTTCAAAAAATGGAGAATGTACTCCAGAATATGAAAAGCGGTAATGAAGAGCTCGGAGAAGCAGCAGATTTGCAGTTTCATTTAGCGATTACAGAAGCATCCAATAATGGATTATTGATTGGTTTAATGAGTCATGTTTCGGGATTAATGGGTGAAAGCATTCAGGAAATTCGAAAGGTATGGATTTTTTCAAAGGATAATAATTTTACTACTCTTTACGAAGAACATGTGGCAATCTATGAAGCAATAAAAGCTCAAAATGAGGATAAGGCTAGAGAAGCGATGCTTATTCATCTTGAAAATGTTGAAAATAGTTTAGAACAGTACTTTAATCAACAAGTTATGAATAATTAAAAGTTTCATGTTTTTGCATTTTTTTGATTTTTTCTTGAATTAGCTTAAAAAACGAGCTTTTTTATTGTATTATAAAACAATCAATACAATTATTTTTTTATTTAAGTCATCAGATGACCTGATTACCATACTTAATAAAACAGGGAGATGGAAAATATGAAGGTTTCGTTGTTTGCTACATGTTTAGTAGATATGTTTCAAAGCAATATTGGCAAAGCAACGGTTGAATTGCTTGAAAGACTTGGCTGTGAAATTGATTTTCCGGAATCACAAATTTGCTGCGGGCAGCCAGCATATAACAGCGGGTATGTAAAAGAATCGAAAGAAGCTATGAAGCAAATGATGGAGACGTTTAAAGATGCTGAATACGTGGTTTCTCCATCAGGTTCATGTGCTTACATGTTCAAAGAATATCCACATATCTTTGCGGGCGATCCAATATGGGAGCCGAAAGCAAATGAATTAGCGGATAAAACGTACGAGCTTACCCAATTTATCGTCGAGGTTCTAAAAGTGGAGGATGTTGGTGCAAAATTTGAGGGTACGGCTACATATCATACATCCTGTCACATGACTCGGCTTTTAGGGGTTAAGGAGCCGCCAATGATCCTATTAAAAAATGTTAAAGGGTTAAAAGTCACGGACCTACCTGGAAAGGACAAATGCTGCGGCTTTGGGGGTACGTTCTCCGTTAAAATGCCTGATATCTCAGAGCAAATGGTTGATGAAAAAGTGCGTCATGTAGAGGAAACCGGAGCTGAATACCTAATTGGCGCTGATGCCGGTTGTCTCATGAATATTGGCGGCCGCATCGGGCGGAAAGGGAAACCAATAAAGGTATTGCATATAGCTGAAGTATTAAATAGTCGTTAAATAGGGGGGATTCAGATGGCAATTGAAATTAGCAATCAACCATTCAAGACTCGAGTTGATAAGGGACTCGAAGATTCTTTTATGCGCGGCGCGGTTGCTGGTGCGCAGGATAGCATTGAAATGAAAAGAAGGATTGCTGCTGCGGAGCTTGGAAACTGGGAAGAGTGGCGCTCCCATGCTGAGGAAATTCGCCAGCACGTTCTAGAATATTTAGATTATTATTTGGAGCAATTAAGTGAAAATGTCGCTAAGCGCGGCGGACATGTCTTTTTCGCACAAACAGCAGAAGAAGCGACGGAGTATATCCGTGGAGTTGTGAAAAAGAAAAATGCCAAAAAAATTGTCAAGTCAAAATCAATGGTAACAGAAGAGATTAGCCTGAATGCTGCTCTTGAGAAAGATGGCTGCAAGGTTGTTGAGACTGACCTTGGTGAATATATCCTCCAAGTGGATGAGGATATACCCTCCCACTTTGTCGCTCCAGCTCTACATAAAAACAGAGATCAAGTTCGGGATGTTTTTGCGAAAAAACTGGGCTATACAAAGTCAAATGAGCCTGTGGAGTTGGCAGGACATGCGCGCAAAATGCTGCGGCAGGAATATTTAACGGCGGATATTGGCATTACCGGCTGTAATTTTGCTGTAGCTGAAACAGGCTCGATTACGATTGTTACAAATGAAGGCAACGCGGATTTAACGACATCTCTTCCGAAAACACAGATTACTGTCATGGGCATGGAGCGAATTGTTCCAACCTTTGAAGAGTTAGACGTGTTGGTCTCTATGCTAACTAGAAGTGCAGTTGGTCAACGCTTATCCAGCTATGTAACGGTGGTGTCAGGACCAAGAGAAGAGTTTGATGTGGATGGTCCCGAAGAATTCCATCTAGTCATTCTCGATAATGGCCGCTCCGAGATTCTTGGCGGTGAGTTCCAGGCTGCGCTGCAATGTATTCGTTGTGCAGCATGTGTCAATGTTTGTCCGGTTTATCGTCAAATTGGCGGTCATGCCTACGGCTCAATCTATTCTGGTCCAATTGGGGTTGTGTTATCACCGCTGTTTGGGGGCTACGAGAAATATAAAGAACCCCCATATGCATCCACACTATGTGGTGCCTGCACTGAGGTTTGTCCAGTGAAAATTCCGTTGCACAACCTTATTCATAAGCATCGTGAAATTATCGTTGAAAAAGAAGGAAAGGCACCATTTACGGAAAAAATGGCTATGAAGGCATTCGGGCTCGGTGCATCTTCGCCAGCACTTTATAATATTGGCTCTAAACTTGCCTCAACTGCAATGAATTCTTTTACAGATGGGGAAAAATTCACGAAGGGTGTAGGACCATTGAAGGCTTGGACTGAAAGCCGTGAGTTTCCAGCACCAAATAAAGAGAGATTCAGAGATTGGTTTAAAAACCGTGATAAAGGAGGGAAATAACATGAGTGGAACCATCCAAAACCGCGATGAATTTTTAAATAAAATTGCCAGTCGATTGGGGCGTTCACGGATTTCTTCTCCGTTAGATAGACCAGCGTGGAAATATATGCCACAATTGGAAGTGTTAAAAAATGCAACACAGGATGAACTGCTTGAGCTTTTAAAGGAACAATGTAAAAAAATCCATACAAGCCTATATACAACCGATAGCAGCGGCTTGTCTTCGACCCTAGCTAAGGTAGTAAACGACTACGGCGGAGGTCCAATCGTTACCTGGAAGGATGAACGATTCTCCAAATGGGGACTTGATTCTCTTTTTAAGCAGGAATGGCCTAGTCAAAACTTTGATGTCTATGAATGGGATTACACAAAAGGGACTGAAAACGTAAAAAAAGCGGAACATGCTAATATTGGGATTACCATTAGTGAGACGACCCTTGCTGAGTCGGGAACCGTTGTGTTGTATAGTGCCAAGGAAAGAGGAAGAACAGTAGGTTTTCTGCCGGAAGCCTTAGTTGTACTTGTACCAATCAGTACGCTTGTCCCGAGGTTGACCCAAGCTACAGAAAAAATAAGAGAAAAATATTTAAAAACTGGCCATATGCCATCTCTTGTTAATTTTATCAGTGGACCTAGTAACTCTGCAGATATCGAGTTAAACCTTGTGGTGGGTGTACACGGCCCAGCAAAGGCAACTTATATTGTTATAAACGATTTATAATCCATATTTTAGCCAAATTCCTATTAATGTCAGCAGGAAATTTGGCTTTTATTTTGCCTCATTCATTGACATTGAAAAATCATTTAATGTATAATTATCTCGAATTCGAGATAAGAAGAGGATTGATATTCATGGAAATTCAAGACGAAAAATATATCGAAGAGGAATTATCTTTAAAGGTCTTTGTTGTCTTATCCCGGGCTTTGCAATCAATCAAAAAGCGAGTGGAAGAGGATATTAGGTGTTTAGGACTTAACCCGACGGAGTTCGGTGTGCTTGAGTTGATTTACAGTAAAGGAGATCAACCTATCCAAAAAATCGGTGAAAAAGTATTAATTGCAAGCAGCAGTATTACGTATGTGGTCGATAAATTGGAAAAGAAAAAATTACTAGAGAGAAAACCTTGTCCAAAGGATCGCCGTATTACCTATGCTGTCATAACACCAACAGGCACTGAATTTATGAATGAAGTATTTCCGAAACATAAAGCGGCCATTACAGAAATATGCAGTGGCTTGGATTCCAATGAAAAAAAGCTGCTAATTGAACTTTTAAAAAAATTAGGATATCATGCTCAAGCTTGATATTTTTTTAGGTTATTATCTCAAATTAGTAATATACTAATTAGCAATAGTTTGTTTTATCGAATGGAGTGAAAAAAATGTTAAGAAAAATTGATAGCAACAACATGGGGGCCAGTAACCTTGGCTGGTTACAAAGTAAATTTCATTTTTCCTTCGCTGAATATTATAATCCTGATAATATTCAGTTTGGGGTTTTACGGGTAATCAATGATGACTTAATTCAACCGCAAACAGGTTTTGGAACGCATCCCCACAGCAATATGGAGATCATTTCTTATGTTGTGAACGGAGATTTAACCCATAGTGATAGTATGGGTAATAAAAATACAATTACCCGCGGCCAGGTTCAATACATGAGCGCAGGTACAGGGGTGCTTCATAGTGAGTATAATTATGGGGAAGATATGCTCAGATTGTTGCAAATTTGGATTTTTCCAAATCAAAATGGCTATAGGCCAAACTATGGTGATTATCGCTTTAAATGGGAAGACAGAAAGAATCAATGGTTGCACATGGTGTCCAGTTTAGACGGGGAGGCCCCAATCAAAATTAACCAGGATGCCAACATTTATTCTCTAGAACTCGAGCAAGGAAAAGAGATTAGCTTCCCTGTAAAAGAAGGAAGGCAAGCTTATTTAGTTCAAATTGAAGGAACATCGGTTATTAATGAAATTGAGTTAACTGAACGAGATGGAATGGAGATTGTTGAAGAAGACATCACAATACATGCAACTGAAACATCGCACATCTTGATTATTGAAATGAAAAAAGCAGTTGAATAGAAGATGTTGACGCTCGTAGGCTTATCGCCTCGGGCGTTGTTTATTTTAAACAGAAAATTGGTATGGATTTGTAAAATGCATTATAATAAAAGACAAAGTAAAATGCGACTACATGATTTGAAGGGGGGGTATCAATTGGGCAATTTTTTATATTTTCCAGATAATAAACTAGAATATATTCCATCATTAATTATTGTGGCAATTTTTATACTCGGTGCTTTTTTAACAGTGAAAATTGTGATGAAAATATCTAAAAAAGAAGAAGAAAAAGCGTTACTACTCGAAAAACAACTCATGAATCCTAATTATAATATAGATAACTACAAGCAATAGTAATCCCAGCATGTAACCTACAGGATACGAATGCCTAGCGATATACATACACCAAGAAAGGGTCTGCGAATAGTAGGCTCTTTTTTGTAATTTTTCAATCGTACAGACATAGTCATTTAGAAAGGAATTGTAATTTTTATTGCAAATTCCTAAGTTTGGCTGGGAGTGGCATATTTTGGGGGACATTTTGAGAATCTATATTATGAATGTTATCAACGATATTGATAATTTTCTGATCATTTCGGCCATTATCCGGAAGTACGGGTATCAGATTAGAACATTGTTTCTCAATATTGTTGTTTGTTTAACGTTAAGCAGAACTTTGTACGTTAGTATTATACAATATTTAGAAGACATACCCGGATTTCGTGTTATTACGGGAGTGATTCTTCTATATATTGCCTTCCGTTTAGCGTTCTTAACTCCAAAGGATTGTGGGGCTAGGAATCAACCAAATAAAACAATCGTACAAATGATGCTAATCATTCTAATGACAGACTTCACCATATGCATAGATAGTGTATTAATTACAGCAGAGCTGTCAACGAATCCCGTATTTATAATGATTGGCATTTTTTTAAGCATCACTACTGTATTTCTTCTACTGGATTCATTTTTTTATATCTTGACAAAATCATCAATTATACAGGTTATTGCATCCGGACTCATTGCACATATCGCCATATTAGGTTTGCTTAAAGACCCAATCACAAGAATCCCAGTCATATTAATAGAGGACCTTTTCGAAATTAATATCAATAATTGGATCAACGTTTTTGCTTTGGATATCTCGATTCTATTCATTATTATTGGATTAATGAAAAGGATAAAAAGATCGAAAACATTTTAGTAAACTGAATCACTCTTAGAAAAGTCTCATCATTGACATTTCTTTTTCTATTTAATAAAATACCTACAAAGGTATATATTCAGACACATCCTATTGTTGGTTATTAGTTAGTAGTAAACTTTTTTACGGAGGGTTTATTTTATGGTAAAAATAACCGAAACCGCGATTAACCAGATTACGAAAGAATATCAGGATATCCTTCAAACGGGGGAAATGCCATTAATTCGCTTAACAATGGAACTTTGCTGAGGGGGGCCAAAACTACGACTGGCTCTGGAGGAGTCAGCTTCAGATGATGATGAAATAATTGAACAAAGCGGGGTTCAATTTTTAGTAAAGAATAAGGATCAAGCCTATTTGGATCATGCAAAAATCGATTATGTTAAAAATGTATTTGGACAAGGCCAGTATCTTGTACTTCGTATATAATTGTTAACAGATTTTTGTAAGGTGAAAACAGGTGTGCAATTATCAAGAATAATTACAACGGAAAATAGCGGGGACGAATTTAGAATCAATTCGTCCCTGCTATTTTTTAAAATTGTATGAATGTAGGTGGGGATTCGGACTTCTTTAGAGGAATCCTTTATTAAAAATCAACCGAATTGTGAAGAATATGTGAATATGCAATAAGTGTGATATATATCACACTTATTATTTATACTTAAAAGGATAATTAAAAGTATAGAAAATTAAGAATGTGAGGGTCAAGCATAATGTATGAAGAGTTTCTAAGGGGCCTCCCTATTTTTAAAGACTTGCCTGATTATATCATGAGCGATTTAGTTTCAAAAGTTAAAGCGGCTACCTATAAAAAAGGGGAGTATATTTTTCACGAAGAGGATGAAGCAAAAGCCGTTTTCTTTGTAAAAAGCGGTATTGTGAAAATTAAAAAGAGTAGTCAGGAAGGAAAGGAAATTGTTGTTGGTATTAAGCGGTCTGGAAGTCTTTTTGCGGAAAATTCCTTGTTTACTAAGTCAAACATTTCCTATAATGAAACTGCTCAAACGTTGGAGCCTACAGAGGTTTTATATTTTTTAAATTCTGATTTAGAGGAAGCAATCGCCATAAATCCGGGTTTATCAAGAGCCATGATTCGTTTAATGGGAACAGAACTGCGCTTCTTTACTTCCACCTTACGCGACCTAGCTTTACTTGATGTTTACAGCAAAACTGTCAAGACGTTAGAAAGGCTTGCCCGCGAATTTGGAATCGAAACGCAAAATGGAATCAAAATCGAAATTCCTTTAACAGTGCAAGAGTTGGCCAATATCATAGGGTCAACTCGAGAAAGTATTAGCCGTGTGATTTCAAAATTAAAAAAGCAAGATATTATTACGGTCGAGGAAAAGGTCATTATTATAAACGATTGGTCAAGTTTTAGTGAAATGTTTGAACGTGCATAAAAGATATAGATGTTTTATAAAAAGGCCCTATTAGGGCTTTTTTTTTTGACATTCCTAGGTAGATGCCATTATTATATTTACTATGTGAAAATGTTGACTTTATACCCGCACGGGTTATATTATAAACCTTGTCAGTCAGGTTAAGGATGATATGTTTTAATGAAAAGGATAGGTGGAGATCTAATGAATGATATCACTGCTAAAGAAGTAGAGGAACTTCTAAATGAAGGCAATATACTAAATATAATTGATGTGCGCGAAGTAGGGGAAGTTGCTACTGGGAAAATTCCCGGTGCAGAAAATATTCCATTAGGATTATTAGAATTTCGAATGAACGAGTTGGACAAATCAAAAGAATATATTGTTGTTTGTCATTCCGGTGGTAGGAGTGGCCTTGCTACACAATTTCTTGAAAGCTACGGATATAAAGTTAAAAATATGGCGGGCGGTATGCTTGCTTGGCGAGGAATAATAGAATAATTAATGGAGCCTGTATCTAGTATTATATAAAAGGTACAGGCTTCCCATTCATTCAAACTTTACATCTACCTTTGCTACAGCGTTATAACCATATCCTTTTCTGTTCCAAAACGGAGCCAGCGGTTGAATTCGCCCCTCTGAATCCTTTGCTCTTGCATAAATGGTGTATTCACCTTTTTTGTCAACCTTCCACTCAAACGACCAATTTATCCAAGAGTATTGCTCTTGCGGTATTTTATTAATAGTTGCCTGCCGCCAAGTTTCACCTTTGTCGAAACTGACTTGCACCTCTGTAATAAATCCTTTCCCTGTCCAAGCAATTCCTTTGATCTGGTGTGTCCCTGTATTTAGAATGGAGTAATTTTTCGGTTTCTGTATAGTGGAGTTGACATTCATAATGGTTACAGGAAGTTTGTCTTTATCACTGCTTTTATAGGGATAATATACATAATCATCGGTTTGGAAAGGTCCACTAAAAGTATGATTGATGGCGGTGATTTTTCGTAGCCATTTAACAGAGGCCATCGCATACCAATTAGGTACAACCAATCTCATAGGATAGCCATGCTTTAAAGTAAGAGGGTGATCGTTATATTGAAAAGCTATAATAGTGTCCATATGCAGTGCTTTCTCAATTGGAAGACTTCTTACAAAAGGGATGCTTCCATGGAGTGTTGGTTTTGTACCGAAATCAGTTCCTTCGAAGATGACTTCTTTTACATTACTTGAAATACCTGCTTTTTGAAGGATGTACTTCAATGGTACTCCAGTCCACTTCCCTTGGCTTATAGCACCATCCTCCCATTGTTCACCATATACTTTTGGATTGAAATTTGCTCTTTTGTTGCCCGCACATTCCAGTGGTATTAATAAGGTTTTTATCGGCATTGACGGTAATTCATCATATCGGATTGAAATGGGCTGGGATACCTCACCAACAACTTGCAGCCAAAAGTTTCTTTCAGACAAAACAGGATAAGGAAAATGATTTCTACGGTAAAAATATTCAGTGGGGGTTTGCCATTTGTAAAGGAAGTGAATCGGTGATTCCTGGTTTTCTGGATTTAAACTTTTCGTTGTAAAATAAGGAGAAATCCATTTTTTTTTCATTTAACAACACCTCTTTTCATTGTAAGGATATTTCATAGCTTTTTAAATCAGAACTCGCACAGAATAGTGAAACAGCCTTTACCCATTTTTTGTTAACACATATAGTAGAGAAGAACCTTTAAAATGAAAAAGAGTGTCACAATAACCGAGGTGGCTTACGAATGTACCTTGTTATACTTTATATACTTTTAATAATTGTTGGCCTAAACGATCATTCTAGCCGCCAAGGGAATCCTCTTTGTATTGCACATAGAGGAGCCTCTGTCATCGCCCCGGAAAATACAATAGCCGCATTTGATAAAGCACTTCAATTAAAAGCGGATTATATCGAAATGGATATCCAAATGACGAAAGACCAGAAGCTTGTCGTTATACATGATACGAAGGTCAACCGTACCACTAACAGTAAAGGGTTTGTGAAAAACTTTACACTGGAAGAACTCCAAACATTGGATGCAGGGAGCTGGTTTCATCCAAGTTATAAATATGAGAGAATTCCTACATTAAGAGAAGTGTTCCGAAGATATAATGGAAAAATCAAATTTTTAATTGAATTAAAAGATCCCCAATTGTATCCGGGTATTGAAAAAAAGTTAAAAAGAGAATTAATGGAATGGAATTTGCATAACAGAGGAGATTCTTCTGTTATTGTGCAATCGTTTAATCCGATATCACTAAAAAAGCTCCACAAGTTGCTACCAGAGATTCCAAAAGGCTTCCTAGCTAGTCTCCCTCCTTATGAAGAACAACTAAAATCCTTAACTCATTGTGAATTTATTAATATTCATTATTTAGGGGCAACCCCAAATATGATTGAACTGTATAAAGAAAATAATTTTAAAAACTTTGTATGGCCTGTAAATGAAAGGGCTATATATGAAAAATTGAAGAAGATGCCTATTGATGGAATCATTACCGATTGTCCAAATCGATTACAACCTGAGTTAAATAGTAACTTAGACTATTTTTTTAGAAAAATGGGAGAAATTGTTCTGTTTTTATCCCACTTGAACATTCAGGGGAAATTAATCAATTGAGGTGAAAATATGGGAACCAATCCATTGCGTTATCTTGCGTTAGGCGATTCACTAACTGTTGGTGTGGGGGTTCCAGCTTTTGAGCCCGCGTTTGTTGAATATTATAAACAATTAAGCGAGCAAACTTTACAAACATGTATTCAATATAAGAAATATGCCCATTCAGGTGCAACGACAGCAGACGTATTATCAATGCTATGTCTCCCGATTGTTGTGGAAGCTGTAAAATATGCAAATATCATTACGATTACTGCTGGCGGTGATGATTTAATAAATGCCGCCAAGCAGTTTACTATTCATCATAATGATGGAATTTTGGTGCAGGCTATTGAACAATCACGACGAAATTACTCCGCAATACTAGAAAAAATTTATCAAATGGAAAAACAAGACCGTTACATCATCCGATTATCGAATTTATATAACCCATTTCCTAATATCTCTATAGCAGATCAAGAGATTAAAATGTTTAATTCATTGATTGCTAAATTCGATTGCCAGAAAAATGTTAGGGTTGCAGATATTCATAGTGTATTTAAAGGACGAGAACACGAATTATTATCAATCGGAGGGATTCATCCCAATTGTGCAGGCTATTATCGAATGGCATTAGCCTTTCATCAGCTGGGTTTTGGGAGTTAAATGAAAAAAATAAGCCGTAGAATTGGATTGTTGATCCAACAATGATAACATGTTGGTGCACAATCATTCTAAGGCTTTTTTTAGGTTTAATTACCGGCTTTCTCTTGATTGCACGAGAGACATCATAGGTAAAAGCGGCATACTCCCAGGTCTTACATCCTCTTTTGGTTTTCCAAGAGCATATCCCTGACCGTAATGTACCCCTTTTTCGCGTATAAACCTTAGTTCATTCACTGTTTCTATTCCTTCTGCAATAACTTTTGTAAAAGATTGTTTAGCATATTCGATGATTAAAGTAACCAATTGTTGTTGCGCTGGGTTTTGCTCAATATTTTGGATAAGTGATCGATCAAGTTTTATAAATTCAGGTTTCAAATATATTAATGTTTTGAGGCTGTTATATCCTGATCCTACATCATCAATTGCAATTCGAAAGCCCTGTGAACGATAATTTGAGAGCACTTTTTCAAACAAACAAAAGTCAGTAACTGCACTTTTCTCTGTCAGTTCAAAAACAACCTGTCTAGGCTCTATACCTAGTTCATATAAAAGTTGAAGAGTCTCACCGCTTTGGTAATTGACATCTAATAGCACCTTGGGATGAATATTTATAAAAATCAATGAGGTATTCTGGCGTGCTTCTTCTGTTAAATTATCGATAAAACGTGTGAGGGATAAATTTCTACAAAAGCATTCAAAAGAAAATACCTGATCTGTTTGGCCAACAAAATCGTAAAATGCTTCAGTATTCGGGAAAAGGCTTGAAGCTGCGGGACGGTTTAATACTTCATAGCCGATTGTCTTTCCAGAATCTAATTTTAGAATCGGTTGAAAAAATGTATCTAATGACTTATTCTCCATTATTTTCTTTAATTCTATAAATCGTTTATAATTCAAAAGTTCTTTTTTTCTTCTATTGTTTAAATACTTCAAATATGAGTAAAAGGTAGTATTTCCCACCGACGAGAATAACTGACTATTAATATGACTATCCATTGGTTTCACCTTCTTTACATGTTATCCAGTGATTATTGAGACAAGTATCAGCATGATCATTGTTTTCCGAATGCTTATTTTCATCATTCGAAATCCTCCATCACTATTTATTTTTATTCGTTACCAGTAATTTCTACCTTTAGGATAAAACATTGATGTTAACTGGATATTAAGATGCACTTAAAAAAATGTAAATTTCCCATGATATCTTTACAAAAACTTAATGACGAAGCCCTTTAGTCCAAGAGAAGTGGTTGCGCGAGTAAAAGCGATTCTGAGAAGAAATCTGTTAGTAAATAATGAAGAAATTAGAGAAATAGCTAATGAAGATAAAATAGTAGTTGGCGACTTTAAAATCTTTCCTGAACGTTTTGAAGTCTATATTCGTGAGGACTATTCGAGGAGTGGGGTATAAGTTTGAAGAACTAAAATGATTTGTTTTGTAAATTTTAAAAAAAGCTTGTTTTACAAAATATTAATATTAGCTTTATACGTATTTAATACAAAATAAGTAAAGTAGATTTTGAGAAAGATAGAAAAGTACATAGGAGGAATTTGGAAATGAAAAACATGAAAAACTTGATTTTAATGCTGGTAATGGTAGCATTAGTTGCTTTTACAGCTGCATGTGGTGGACAAAAGACAACTGAATCACAGGCTAAAGGCGAACAACCAGGAGATAAAACGGAACAGACTGCAAAATTAGAGGGGGACGTTATTGTTGATGGTTCAGGTACTGTTTATCCATTAATGGCACGCCTTGCTGAAGAGTATATGACAACAGCCCAAGAAAACGTAAGTGTTCAAGTAGGTCGTGCAGGTTCATCAGCGGGCTTTAAAAAGTTTATTCCAGGTGAACTTGATTTCTCTGATGCTTCAAGACCAATCAAAGATGAGGAAATTTCTCAGCTTGAACAAAAAGGCATGAAGATGGGTGAAAATGTATTAGAAATGAAACTTGCTTATGATGGCTTAACGATTGTTATTAATAAAGAAAATACATGGGCAAAAGATATGACGAAAGAAGAAATTATTAAGATGTTTACTTCTGGAAAAGTAAAAGCGGATGATAAAGTGTTATGGTCTGATATTCGTCCTGATTGGCCGAAAGAAGAAGTGAAGTTTTTTGGACCAAATGAAAACCATGGAACATACGAATTTTTCTTTGAAAACATTCTTGATGAACAGCCATTAGTTAAATCAATTAATCTACAACAAGAATATTCAACATTAGTAGACTTGGTATCTAAAGATAAAAATGCGATCGCTTATTTTGGCTATGGTTACTATGCAAGTAATACAGACAAATTACAAGCTGTTAATGTAGACTTTGGTAATGGCCCAGTTGCACCAGGCTTAGATACGATTGGTGAAGATAAAGATTATGCACCATTCACTCGCCCAGTATTTACTTACCTAAATGTGGATTATGCAAAAGAAAAACCACAGGTATTGGATTATGCAAAATTCGTAGTAGAAAATGCTGATGATTTCGCAGGTGAAACAGGATTCGCACCAATGAACCAAGAAACATTAAAAGGCTATCTTGACCAATTAAATGCGATTAAATAATAGTAAGTAAAAAAATAAATGAAAAAAGAGAGAAGTGAATTAAATCGACTTCTCTCTTTTTTTAATCTTTCACTCTTAATAATCTTAAACTATTTAGGGTCACAATCAACGTTGCTCCCATATCTGCAAATATCGCAATCCAAAGGGTTAACCAACCTGGTATGACTAAAAGCAATGCCAATGCTTTTACTGCTAAAGAGAAAGTAATATTCTGCTTAATCGTTCCCAACGCTTTTCGACTTAATTTTATAGTAAATGGCAATTTTCTAAGATCATCGGACATTAACGCTATATCAGCGGTTTCAAGTGCAGTATCAGTTCCAGCACCACCCATTGCAACACCAATTGTCGATGCGGCAAGTGCTGGTGCGTCGTTTACGCCATCACCAACCATCGCCACACTATGATATTTTTTACGGAGATTTTTAATAAAGTTTAATTTATCCTCTGGCAATAAATCAGCTTCTATTTCAGACACACCTGCTTCTTTTCCAATTGCTTGTGCTGTTCTTTGATTATCTCCGGTAAGCATAACTGTTTTTTCGATTCCAAGTTGATGTAGTTTTTGAATAATCTCTTTTGATGTACTTCTCAATTGGTCTCTTACAGCAATTAAACAAAGAATTTTCTTCTCTGTTCCGAGAATCATGACTGTTTTCCCATGTGATTGAAGGGTTGAAATTTTTTCCGTAATAGCGTGATTATCAATGCCGTTCGCGATGATATCCACAAAAAAGGAAGGACTTCCTACGTAATACAATTCATTATTTACGTATGCCTTTACCCCTTTTCCAGTTATAGATTGAAAGTCTTCGACAACAACATCTTGGTAATTTACTGCGGATTCCTCTGTCTTTTTCATAATCGCTGAAGCAAGGGGGTGCTGGGACCCTTTTTCAATTGCTGCAGTTATAGCCAATAATTTAAATTCATCCTCGCCAAATGTTTCAATATCTGTCACTACAGGAAGGCCTTCAGTCAGTGTTCCTGTTTTATCAAAGGCAATGACTTTTAAAGAACCTGCTTCCTCTAAATGGATGCCGCCTTTAATTAATACTCCATTTCTTGCAGCATTTCCAATGGCAGTAACAACAGAAACGGGGGTGGAGATCACTAAGGCACAAGGACATCCAACTACTAACACAGACAACCCTTGATAAATCCAATGGCTCCAATCGCCGCCTAATAATGGCGGGATGATTGCAATCAAAAAGGCTAAGACAACAATGACTGGTGTATAATATTTTGCGAATTTATCAACGAACGCCTGAGAGGGCGCGCGTTCAGCTTGAGCTTCCTCAACTAAATGAATGATTTTTGCCAACGTTGTATCTTCCACTAATTTTGTTACTTTTACTTCAATTAATCCTTCTTCATTTAGTGTGCCGGCAAACACTTCATCATCAATAGTCTTTGTAACAGGTACCGATTCTCCCGTAATCGCAGCTTGATTTAGAGTAGAAGTCCCTTTAACGACGACCCCATCCATTGCCAACTTTTGTCCAGGTTTTACAATCATAATGTCGCCAACTTGAATGTGATCCACACTAATCATGAACTCTTGATTTCCTCGTCTTATTAACGCTTCCTTTGGTGCAATATCCATTAATGATTCAATGGACTGACGGGCTTTATCCATTGAAAAACGCTCCAACGCTTCGCTAAGGGCAAAAAGAATCACAACGGTGGCTCCTTCACTCCATTCCCCAATCAGCGCAGCTCCGATGATGGCAATTGTCATAAGCGTACTCATATCAAACCTAAATCTGCTTAAATTTTTAAGGCCTTTACTAAACAATGTGTAACCGCCAATTAGAATCGATGCTGCATAACAAATCGTTGGTGAAATATTTCCCTCACCGTAATGCTGACCTAAAAACCAAGCAATCAACAGTAATAAAGTAGAAACATAGACTTTAAGGTTTTCTTTTTGCTTCCAAATTGGTTCCCTTTCGATTCTTTGTTCCCTTTCGTCCCGCAATTTTAAGTTTTCAAAAGCACCTGCTTTTTCGAGTGCTTCAATTGTTGTACTTCCATATACTGTAATCTTCGAGGCGCCAAAATTAACTTGAGCATCTATAACACCATCCAGGTGTTTCACATTCTCTTCGAATGTTTTTGCACAGCTTGCTCAGGAAAAGCCCTGTACTCTATAAGTTTTGGTATCTTGGTTATTTAAAATAGCTTGTTCAGACATTGATTTCTACCTCTCTAGTATGTGCGAATGCAATGTCCATTAACTGTTTTACATGGTCATCGTCAAGCGAATAAAAAGCCAACTTGCCTTCTTTTCGATATTTTACAATCCCTTGTTTATGAAGAGTACGTAAATGATGAGATGTTGTAGCAACAGTCGCACCAATGATATTGGCCACGTCACATACACATAGCTCATCATCCTGGCATAGGGCATAAGTAATTTTTGCTCTATTTTCATCTGCAAGTGCTTTAAAAAGTTGTGCCACACTACCTAAATCCTCTTTTGGCATTTCACTCTGGATCCGATTCACCTTATCTTCGTTAAAGCAATAAATATCGCATGTATCTTTTGTGACCATTTCATTTTCACACCTTTATTTTTATTCAAATGAACGTTTGAATATATTATAAACAATTTTCCAATCAATATTCAAATGATAATTTGAATAAGTTAAAATATATGACGTGTTCCATGGTTGTATAGTAATATAATGAATAAATGATAATTATTAAATTGCTGAATCTCAATGGAAAATTTGCCTAGCCTGTCACTGCTGGTATTAAAGCGAAATAATAGATTAGAAAGTATCAAAAGTGTTACTTCTTCTATTACTCCTCATGAATCAAAAATAATAATAATTTAATTTCAGGTGATAAGTATGAAAACTTTTTTCGAAAACTTTCCTTCTAGTCAGTTAAGCGAAATACTCTATAATACTGAACATGTCATGAAGATAAAAAAAGGAACTTACTTATGTCAAGAAGGTATGCCTATTGATGAATTGTATATTGTTAAAAATGGATGGGTTATGGTAAGTAAAATATCCCATGAAGGAAAAGAGTTAGCACTCGAGATATACACAACTGGTGATATTATTGGAGTAATCACACTTTTTACAGCCAAAGTAAAACATTTATTGAACGCGAAGGTACTTGAAGATGGGGAAGTTTACGTAGTTAAAAAGGAGTATCTCGAACAGACTTTAATGCAAAACAGTGATCTTGCGGTTCAATATATTAAGTGGATGAATATGCGCTTTCAAAATACACAAACAAAACTTCGCCATTTAATTTTGTATGGGAAAAAAGGTGCTCTTTATTCAACCATTATTCGTCTAGCAAATAAATACGGTGTAGAAGAGGAAAACGGTGATATTGTTCTTAATATGCCTTTGAATAATCAAGAATTAGCTTATTTTTGCGGTACTTCTCGTGAAACAGTGAACCGTATGTTAAAGGATCTCAGCAACCGAAAAGTTTTATCAGTTTTCCATAGAAATATCATTATTCATAATCCTGATTATTTACGTAATGAAACCTCTTGTGGAAATTGTCCTTTGTTAAATTGTTGCACCATTTAATCATTCCATTTCCACATTCATATATCTTTATGATTGTTACAAACATAATATGCCAAAAAAATGCTATTTTCCGCAAAAATGTGATAAAAATCATATTTTTGATAAATTTTTAACTGGTAAAATAAGGCCCATAAATATAAAAGATGTAAAACAAAATTTAATAAATTAATTACTATAAAAAACTTTTTTGTTTGAATTTTTGGAAATGGGGGAGGTCATATGAGCGGACTACTAAAGAAAATTGTGGGTTTTCAAAATAGTACTAGCCAATTATATCAGCCATTGTTTAGACTTGCTGATTGGAACATCCATGGATACGAAGTGTTACTTCAATACAAAATACTTGGAAGTAATATTTTATGCAATAAAGTGGCAAAGGACCATAACCAAATATTTCAAGCGGAAACATTCTCTATGAAGCAATCTTTGATAGCAAATATTCATAGCAAAAACAAACTTTTATTTTTTAAAGTTTCTACTTCAACTCTTTGTCATCCAAATTTTAAATATTTTATTGATAGCCTTTTTAAGAAATTTGAGATTCCTACTAAAAGAACAGTAATTGAAATTCATGAAAAAAATAGTCAAATAATGGAAAAAATATCCAAATCAAAAAAAGTTCTTTCTTTCTTGAAGCA
This sequence comes from Schinkia acidoalkalinis, assembly GCF_054301215.1. Next base: position 965,541 of record NZ_CP182573.1, on the reverse strand, counting down.
AAGCGGTTTTCTGATTAGCTTTGTTGATGTGGATAGCCAACAAACCACGTTTAAGAAAATTGCAATATTTGAGCCAGAGTATATTAAATTGAAAAAATCTTTCGCTAAAAATCTAATGAATTCTGAAGAAAATCAAAGGATTATTAGGGAGTTTGTGAATAAATATCGCAACGATATTCATGTAGTGTTAGGTGGAATTGAGGAACCCACTTCTCTTGCCCTCGCAAAATATATCGGAGTGCCTTTTGTCCAAGGAGATTTATTGGGTGAACCTATTAACTTAACAAAAAATCGAGTTTGTTTTTAATCATAGCTTGTATAAGCTGCTAAGTGGGCTTCATTGAAGAGATTTTATCAAAAGTGGGTGTTAATGATGAGCAACATTCAAAATAAAAGTTTCTCCAATGAGTTTAGAGACATGCTTTATTCATCAAATCAAACAATGAAAATAAATAAAGGGACCTTCTTATTTCAAGAAGGAATGCCGGCAAATGAATTATATGTTATTCAAAAAGGTTGGATTAGGGAGAGTGGAGTTTCCCATACAGGAAAAGAGATATCTTTTTGTATTTATTCAGTAGGAGATATGGTTGGAGAAAAAATGCTATTTGTAAATAACGGAAAACGGTCATCGAATACGGTCGTACTTGAAGATGGTGAGGTAATCGTCATCAAAAAAGATTATTTTGAGAAGAAATTGCTACAAAATCATAATCTATTGAATGAGTATATGAAGTGGTTGAATGAGGAATATCAAGAAACATTATCAAAATTCCGTGATTTGATTTTATTTGGGAAAAAAGGAGCACTTTATTCAACCATAATTCGTTTATCAAAGAAATTTGGAGACATAAAAGACAATGGGGATATAGTATGTAATACGCCCTTAACAATTCAAGATTTAGCTTATTTTTGTGGAACAAATCGCGAAACTGTCTATAGAATGTTACATGATCTTCGGAAACATAAAGTACTATCCATGTATCACGGGAAAATAATCATTCACGACTATAACCATCTTTTGAATGAAATCACTTAAAATATGGGGAACATGAGATGGTTTTTTGTTGACATTTCTACTGTTTTAGTATAAATTATTACTAAATTTAAAACCGAGTGATATTATTTAACTTCTTTTACTTTAAAGGCTTTAGCATCCTATTAAATATCCAATTTGGTAGTATGAAAAAGTTCTAATTTAGAAAATGAAGGATAGAATAAAATAAATCGGTATATTTCTAAACTTGGGAAATTAGTTTAGAAGTATACCGATTTTTGTTATAGGGGGTTGTTTTTATGAAACAAAAAACAAAGGGGTCTGTTGAGTCGGAGATTAGTAAGGCGATTACTCAATGGGAAAAGGACTTTCTTGGACGTGGGTCGATTGCTGTTAAAACAGATATTTTACGAGATATGATTATTGTGAACCTGCAAGGGATTTTAACACCTGCTGAACATTCTGTTTGTGAAACAAAAGAGGGCATCCTATTAATTAAAAAAGCCCGCTCCGAATTAGTTGAATCAGGTATAGAGGAACTAAAGGAAATGGTTTTAACAATAACTGGGGAAGAAGTAAAAAGTTTTCATACTGATATAAGTACGAATACAGGGGAACGGGTTATTGTTTTTAAATTGCATAATGATTTGGAAAAAAATTATTAGTTTAGATATTAAATATTCTAGGGAGATTTTCATAAGATTGACGGATCAGATGAAGATAAACCGACAATTCAGTATAAGTGGGACCAAACCGCTTTACTTCTGAATTTGTCGGTTTTTTTTATACTAATTAGAAAGTCGTGTCTTTCTAATTTGGTCAAATGTTTGAGGAGGAAAGCAAATGTATTCGATTAGCACATCATTACTACTTACGTTATTTTTCGTATTACTCATTCTATCCGGGATAAGTGGATTATTGCTATTACACAAACGTGTGCCTTTACATTTTGTTCGTTTACATGTCGGTATGGTTGCTTTACCACCAGTAGTTGCATTAATGGGTCTTTTTAATTCAGAAGTGAATAATATTCTTGGACCTTGGCATCTGGACCGCCTTGCCTGGCTGGTGGCTTGTTTTGTACTTACGGTCGGTTTAGTCATTCAAAGGTTCACTATACGATATTTGCTTGGGGATCATTCATATAGAAAATACTTTCCATTGTTTACATTCACAACAGGTTTTGCAGCTGTTGCTTGGTTAAGTGATGATTTTCGTTTATTGATTATATGTTGGGGGCTAACCCTTACAGGATTGATATTCCTTCTACGTTTAAACAGAGGATGGAAGGTAACGAATGTAGTCGCAACCTATACGGCCCGTTTATTTGCAGTTAGTTGGCTCACTTTCCTCAGCGCTGTAATTTGGCTTTATCAAGTGACGGGAAACTGGCAGATGTCCCATGTACTTACTAATGAAAACTTATTGTCACTCAGTTCTTGGGAGAGGACAGGGATTAACTTATTGGTGATAGTAGCAGTCATGATTCCCGCTGCTCAATGGCCATTTCAGCGTTGGCTAATTGAGTCTGTCGTTTCACCTACTCCAGTTTCAGCAATCATGCATGCTGGCTTAGTAAATGCCGGTGGAATCATATTAACTAGATTCTCACCGCTGTTTAATGGTGATATCTCTCAAATGATTTTGCTTATCTTTGCTAGTATTTCTGTCTTGATTGGAACTGGAATAAGTTTAGTTCAGGTTGACTATAAACGTCAGTTAGTAGGTTCTACGATTGCGCAGATGGGATTTATGCTCATTCAATGTGCATTAGGGGCGTATATTGCAGCCATTATACATCTTGTGCTACACGGCTTATTCAAAGCAACGCTTTTCTTACAAAGTGGTTCTGCGGTTCATCACCATGAAGAATCGCTCAGTGTAAATGAAACATCATCAAAGATATGGAAACATAGCGGACGCGCTTTGGGCTTGTTTGTTGGAGTTATGTATTGGCTATTAGCTCCCTATGGGGGATATACATTAATTAGTGCCTTAATCTTTGGATGGTCCATATCATTTTCTTGGACACGACTTGTTTCTTCAGGGGTTGGGAAAATAAGCCGGGTAGCAGGTATGACCCTATTAGGTGGATTCGTAATGGGATACCTACTCATCCATAAACTATTTGATGATTTGCTTCATTCATCTGTTTATCAATTTGCGGAGCCGTCAATGAAGGCTGCAACCATCATTGTTTTAATGTTGTTGGTTTGTAGTGAAATTGGAATAAGGATAACACGTAATCGTTCATCTGCAGCCTTTGCTACTCTTTATCTCTGGGCCGTACGATTAGGAGAAGCAAAAACAAGGTCTGTAGAAAGTCATCCAAATTATCTTAAACAATATTTATCTTAGGGAGGGAGTTCATGATGGGCGTACCGTCAGCTTTATCCAAAGAGCCAAAAATACAAAATCAGAGCTCTTTTATAAAAAAAATTAATTTACCTGATATAGTCAAGTCAGCTAGTAGGGTCATTGTCCCACTTTCACCTATTTCAACATTTGCTGCGCGTAATCCCTGGATAGGACTTGAAGAACAATCATTTGAACAGGTAGCCAGATGGTTAAAAAATATTCATGATATTGATATTTTTCCTAATGCTAGAATGGTTCTTAACGCAAAAAGCCATGATGAAATAGATGAAGAGTTTCTTAAAGCGGGTCTCGAGCGTTGGCTCGACTCACAATCTTTTAATTTCCCGCGGGAGTATGCGGAGCGCTTTTGTCGTGCAGCCTTAAAGCTAGAGGAGTTACCTGCTAATCTTATGGAATCAGAAGAGCTAAAAAAACTAGCTTCCAAATTTAAAAGTGTTAAGTTAAGAAGTTTTGAAACAGAAAAAAGACAACCGTTAAGTGTGGTATTGGATCATACATTTGGTATGAATGTAACGAATGGCCTCAATCATCAAGTCATCAAATGGTGTAAGCTATACTCGGATGATTCTCAAGCAGGCTGGACAATGCCAAATAAAGAGATTGGGTTTTATCGTGCGTGGCATCAGCTTATTCAGCACGATCCAGCACTAAGTAGAAAGCAACGGAAATATTTAAAGGATTGGCCAAAGGAAGCGAATATTGCTTTAGAAAAAGCATTGTCAGCACTAAGAATTCCGCAGTCTGATATACAGAATTATCTAGAGGGCCACTTGCTGCAACTACCTGGATGGGCAGGCATCTTGCTTTGGCGAGCACAAGAAAATGGGGAGGAATATTCACGTATAACAGAGTATTTAGCAGTTAGAATTTCCTTGGAGTGGGCATTGGTAAAACCATATCTTCATTTGCTAAATCAAGGTTCTCAGAAAAAAGACTCAATACTTGCCCTGATAGTTTCTTGGATTCATTGGGGGGAGCTTTCAATTGAAGAATGGAGTCGATTATCATTTTCTAATCAAACTGAGTATATAAGATTCTCCAGCTGTTTTGATCACGTGGTGCGCAGAAAACTTTGGCTAGAAGCATGGGAACAAACATATGAATACCAGCTAAGAGGGAAAATCACTTCTAGGCAAGGTGTTTGGAACAAAACAAAATTCCAACCACCATTGGCCCAGTTTGCCTTCTGTATTGACGTACGTTCAGAGCCTTTTCGACGTCAACTTGAACAGGAAGGCCCATTTGAAACCTATGGAGTTGCTGGATTTTTTGGGTTACCGATTAGCACTAGTAAATTAGGGAGCCACTCTAGTCACTCATCTTTGCCAATTATTCTTAAACCGAAACATAAAGTAATTGAAATAACGAGTGATTCAGAGCAAAACGAATATAAACAACGTCGACAAGTAGTTCAATCGATTGGATATACATTTAAAAAGATGAAACAAAACGTGTTGGCGAACCTTTTGTTACCAGAGTTAAGTGGTCCATGGCTTAGTCTACAAATGTTGGGCCGCAGCTTTTTTCCACAAAAAGCTGGATCTTTTATACGACAAGTCCGTGATAGCTGGTTATCCAAACCAAAAACAAATGTCACACTTGATCATGTATACGGAAAAAATGCAGAAATACCGATTGGTTTTTCCGAGGAAGAAAAAGTGAACTATGTACGGCAATCTCTGAAAATGATGGGGCTTACAAATAATTTTGCCCCATTAGTGGTGATTTGTGGTCACGGAAGTCATAGTACAAACAATCCTTATGGGGCTGCTCTTGACTGTGGTGCCTGTGGTGGGGCTGCTGGTGGGTTCAATGCCAGAGTGTTAGCAACCTTGTGTAATCTGCCAAAGGTAAGGGAGTCCCTATCAATGGAAGGGATAAAAATTCCAGAGGAAACGGTATTCATAGCTGCCGAGCATATTACAACTGTGGATGAATTAAAGTGGCTCTATGTCCCTGAACTTTCAAATCCAGCTCAAGAAGCATTTGCCCTTATTGAAGCAATATTATCAAAAGTGAGTCAAAATTCTAATGCAGTACGTTTGTCAAAATTACCTAATTTAAAATTGGAATTAAAAAATCCAAAGGTTGAGGCACACCGATTGGCAGAGGACTGGAGTGAGGTTCGCCCAGAATGGGGATTAGCGCGGAATGCCGCTTTTATCATAGGTAGACGTGAACTTACCCAGGATTGTGACTTGGAGGGTCGAGTATTCCTTCATAATTATGATTGGAAACAGGATGAAAGTGGTGAAATTTTAGCCAACATTATGAAAGGCCCAGCTACGGTTGCGCAAATGATTAATCTACAATATTATGCGTCAACTGTCGCACCGCATTATTATGGCAGCGGAAACAAAGCTACCCAAACCGTTACAGCTGGTCTAGGTGTAATGCAGGGAAACGCTAGTGATTTGCTAGCAGGACTACCTTGGCAATCAGTGATGAAATCCGATTCTGAATCCTATCACTCTCCACTTCGTTTACTAATCGTAATTGAAGCACCTAGCGGCCATGTGGAACGCCTATTAAACGCTGATTCAGCAACTCGTCAAAAAGTGCAAAATGGCTGGGTTCGACTGACAAGTATTGATCAAGAAGGGCATTGGATAAACTGGTAGAAACACTGGGGACAGTAGACAGTTTAACATCTTTTTATGTTTTTAAATTAGATATGTTGACAAAATACCCAATGGGGTATAATATAAAACTTGTCAGTGATATTAATCACTGTTTAAGATAACTTTTCAAAAGTAGTTGGTTACAAAATTGTATGAAATTAACACTTCGGAGGTTTACTATATGAATGCTGTTAAAGTAAACAATAACCATATGGAGGTCTTTAAAAGGTGAAAACGATAACTGCTAAACAACTAGAAGAATTACTCAAAGATGGTAAAGAATTAAAACTAATTGATGTACGTGAGGTAGATGAAGTGTCTGCTGGGAAAATTCCTGGTGCTGATAATATTCCTTTGGGATTACTTGAGTTTCGCATGAATGAGTTGGATAAATCAAAAGACTATATCATCGTTTGTCGATCCGGCGCTAGAAGTGGTAGGGCAACACAATTTCTTGAAAGCTATGGGTATAAGGTGAAAAATATGACAGGCGGAATGCTTGCCTGGAAAGGGCCTGTAGAATAATTTTTTTTAAGTTATAAATACCCATACCTGTAAATATATATAATGAGAGATGCTAAATGGAGGTTTGTAATGAATAACATAAAGGCTAATGTAATTGTTGATGCAAAAGGATTATCTTGTCCTATGCCAATTGTAAAAACAAAAAAGGCCATAAATGATCTTGAGGCTGGTCTAGTATTGGAAATTCAAGCAACTGATAAAGGCTCAAAAGCTGATATTAAAGCATGGGCAGAAAGTACGGGGAATCAATATTTAGGTACACTGGAAGATGAACAGGTGCTGAAGCATTATATTCGAAAGTCTTCAAATGATGAAACACTTGAGAGAAATCACCCCAATGTTATTACTAATGAAGAATTGGATATAAAATTAAAAAACAATGAAGAGATTGTTGTGCTGGATGTAAGAGAAGAAGCAGAGTTTGGTTTTAATCATATTCCAGTTGCACTATCCATTCCGTTAGGGGATTTAGAAAATTGTATAAATGAACTAAATAAAGAGGATGAAATTTATGTAATCTGCCGTACTGGTAACCGGAGTGACCTAGCTGCTCAGAAGCTTTCTGCAAAAGGCTTTGCTCAAGTTTTCAATGTCATACCTGGTATGAGTCAATGGACTGGAAAAACGACAGGATTTAATAAATAAAAATTGTGTATAAACAATTAGGAGGAATTTGAAATGAGTAAAAAAGTCGCGATTATTGCAAGTAATGGTGGAGTATTTGAAGCATATAAGGTGTTTAATATTGCTACGGCCGCAGCCGCAACCGATATGGAAGTTACAATTTTCTTTACGTTTGAAGGATTAAACTTAATTCACAAGGAAGCAAATAAACAACTTCCAATGCCTGAGGGAAAAGAACATTTTGCAGAAGGTTTTGCAAAAGCAAATGTTCCTGCCATTCCCGAATTAGTAGACATGGCACAAGAGCTGGGTGTGAAATTTATTGGCTGTCAGATGACAATGGATGTAATGGGACTAGAAAAAGACATATTTGTCGACGGAATAGAGGTTGGCGGTGCAGTAACATTTCTAGAATATGCAAAAGATGCAGATATCACGTTAACATTCTAATATAAATTTTTTTGCAACAACAAATACTATAGGGGGTAAATGGAGGATGACTGTAAATATATTGACTGCAAAAGATGTTACTGAAAAAGTTTTAAATAAAGAGCAATTATTCATTTTAGATGTTCGAAATGAAAGTGATTTTAATGATTGGAAAATAGAAGGAATAAACTTCGATTATTTCAATATACCATATTTCGAATTATTAGATGGAATTGAACCTATCCAAGATAAGCTGCCTACTAATAAGGAAATTCTCGTTGTTTGCGCCAAGGAAGGCTCATCAAAAATGGTAGCTGAATTTTTAGATGAAGCCGGCATAAGCTCTTCTTATTTAGAAGGCGGGATGAAATCGTGGAGCGAGTTTTTGCACAAAACAAAAGTCTATGAAGATCAAAATGTGACGGTCTACCAGTTTATTCGTGTAGGCAAAGGCTGTCTTTCTTATATGGTTGTTTCCGAAGGGGAAGCACTGATTGTAGATCCTTCAAGATTTGTAACGCAATATGAAGAGGCAGCCCGAGAAGCGGGGGCTATCATTAAGCATGTTGTTGATTCCCATCTCCATGCAGACCATATTTCGGGTGGTAAAGTGCTCGCTGATAAAACAGGGGCTAATTACTACTTGATGAAAAGTGAAGGGGCTACATTTGACTTCAATCCTTTAGAAGAGCATGAGAAAATTGTATTTAAAAATGTAACACTTGAGGTATTAGCGGTTAAAACACCTGGTCATACACCAGGAAGTGTATCATTCTTTGTAAATAACAAGCTATTATTCTCAGGAGATACTATTTTTGTGAGCGGATTAGGACGTCCTGACCTTGGTAATAAGGTAAGAGAATGGGCAAAGGATTTATACAATACTGTTTATTCCAAGATATCAGAAATTGCGGATGACGTAATTGTCCTTCCAGGCCACTATGCAAGCTTAGACGATGAAAAGAATGAGTCCGGTTTTATTGGAGCAACACTTGGGGATATTCGTAGAAGAAATGAGAAGATGTTTAACACACCAGAAAGGGACTTCCTTGACCAAGTTGAAAAATCAGCTAGTTCAGTAAAACCACCAAACTTTGAGGAAATTGTTACCATTAACCGCGGTATGCTGTCAGCAGATGCTGAAAAAATGCAAGAACTAGAAATTGGTCCAAACCGTTGTGCTGTTCATCATATAGGGTAATCAGGTTAGCTAAATAAGGAGGTAAATCTATGGACCTCGGATCTATTATTATCATTTTTATAATTGGTTTTATTGGGTCTTTTATTTCAGGGATGCTTGGTATTGGCGGTGCTATCATCAATTATCCGATGCTTTTATATATCCCGCCGTTATTTGGCCTTGTAGCATTTAGTGCACATGAAGTCACTGGTATTGTTGCTATGCAAGTGTTTTTCGCAACAATTGGCGGGGTATTGGCTTATCGAAAAGGCGGATATTTAAATAAACAATTAATTGCTTACATGGGAATTAGTATTTTAGTAGGTAGTTTTATTGGTGGATTTGGATCAAATATCATGTCAGAAGGTGGAATTAATATCATTTATGGTATGTTGGCAGCAATTGCAGCAGTGATGATGTTTATTCCTAAGAAGGGTATCGATGATATCCCGCTTGAACAGGTAAAATTTAATAAATGGCTGGCTGCTGCTCTGTCATTTATTGTGGGGCTGGGTGCAGGAATCGTAGGTGCGGGAGGTGCCTTTTTATTAGTGCCTATCATGCTTGTTGTATTAAAGATACCTACTAGAATGACGATCGCGTCATCATTAGCGATTACATTTATCTCATCCATTGGTTCTACAGTTGGGAAAATTTCAACAGGACAGGTAGAATATCTTCCTGCCTTCATTATCGTGGTTGCAAGTTTGCTCGCATCACCGCTTGGAGCAAAGGCCGGTAAAAAAGCAACTACGAAAACTCTTCAAGTGATTTTAGCAATCCTGATTTTTACTACAACTGTTAAAATTTGGGTGGATATTTTATAAAAAACAAATAATCTTGGTGAAAATCACCAAACTATTACGGTGTAATAGTAGCTTAAGATTTTCTGGAAATGACGTGTATTTAATCATTGTTCAATAACAAATGTGGGAGGAATTTTTAATGCTTGATTTTAATTATACGATTACAACTAGTAAAACACTGGATGATGCTGTAAAAAGCATTGAGGAAAACCTAAAAGAAGAAAAGTTTGGTGTGCTTTGGCAATTTGATATCAAAGATAAGCTTCAAGAAAAGGGCGTTGACTTTAACCAGTCATTTAAAATTCTAGAAGTATGTAATCCACATGAAGCGGGGCGTGTACTCACGCAAAATAAAATGGTAGGTTATTTCTTGCCTTGTAAAATTGTTGTCTATGATGATGGAGGTACTATCAAAATTGGGATGCCCAAACCTACAGCACTAATCACGATGGTAGAAGATGAAAAGCTTAAAGAAATTGCTGTAGATATTGAAAATCGGTTAATCAAATGTATTGATAAATGTAAATGACGCATACTGAATAGATCCAACTAAATTTCAGGGTTTTGGCTTACTCTGTATCCTTCACCAAAGGCATTGCGGGACTTTTGATGGCAAGTCCCGCCGTTGCCACTGGCTATTATCCGACATCCAACGTGTCTGTGGAAAGAATGGGAATGTAATTCACAAAATTACGTGTTTATTTTTTATAATTGATTTAATTTTGTTGGATAATCTCTTAGGAAAAGCCCCAATACAAATTTTATACTTTTGAACAATTTTTATTTTTTTTGGGAGAAAAATATGGAAGGGCCCTTTTAAGAGTCTTTTCGTTAAGGGTACATGGAATTTTAAAATGAAAAAAATAATAGAGCAAAGGGAAAGAATACTAGCTGAAAAAGGATTTTTAGTAAAAATATTGCTATAAACATACATTTTAAAAAAAAGAAGTCCTGACCAAAATAGATTCCAGCCATATTTGTACTTAATCATTTTTTGCCTATGTAAAAAATACTCACCTATAATGGATCCCAATGTCCAATTTATAGTATAAACTATCTGTTTTGATAAAGTTTTGGGTAATTTCGATAAATACAAAAGAATGACCAATGGTGTCACAATAAAAGTATGTAATGCTCTTAACCCTCTCCATGAGAACTCTCCAGGCCTAAATTCCCAGACGAGATGCCTTTTGCAAAGGTAATAATAAAAAGCATTTAATCCTAATACTAGGATTAAATTTTTATAATATTTGGTAATGTCCTTCCATGATTTATTAAAAATATTCAATAAAATGATGATTAGTACCAAGGCGATTTGCTTTTGTTTCAAAAAAGGCGACCTCCATTTAAATAATACTAATAACTATTATTTCCAAAATATGTAAAACGATATTCATTAAATGAGCTATTGGGTTGTATGTTACATACAACCCAATAGCTAATTGAGTTTTAATAAAAGCGAGGGAAGTAACCAACTGGTGGTGTCCATGTTGGAAATGGTGGGACATTATAGCTAATCATATGATTGTGAGTTGGATAGTAGTGTTGGGGAGTGTGGCTAATGATGTTGTGATTATAATGTGCCATACATGCCCCGGGAGATGAAGGGTGTGGACCAGTTGTAATAATAGTGACGGCCAATTTAAGCACCTCTTTTGATCAATTTAGTTTATTTTATGAATGTCAAGCTATTTTGTTTACTAAAGTCATTGTATAGGAAACAGTGGGAGGGTTTTCCGACATTATAAATCGAAACCTTTAAAAGGGCCCCTCCTACGCTGCCAGGAATGACGACGCGAGGTGTTAATTCAAGAAGGATTAGCGCCTTTCTTGTTGAAATTATTGTACTAACGTAAGCAGAAAAGTTGAATAGATAGGAGAAATTATGAGGAAAATAAGGGCTTGGGCGAAACGATTAAAACGACAAATTTTTGTACTTTACTTGGCTTATAAAGATGAAAGAGTACCTTGGTATGCGAAATTATTTACAGCTTGTGTTGTAGCGTATGCGTTTAGCCCCATTGATTTGATTCCAGATTTCATACCAATTCTCGGTTACTTAGACGATGTTATCATTGTTCCATTAGGAATAATGTTTGCATTAAAGATGATACCAAATGAAGTACTATCGGAATGTGAAAGTAAAGCAGAAGAAATGATGAAAAAAGGTAAGCCGAAAAACTGGGTAGTAGGTTCACTCATTATTCTAATTTGGGTCATCATTATGTTGTGGATTACGATAAATGTTTAAGGCTTGCTCACAAAATAAAAATGGCACTAAAATTAGTGCCATTCATTCTCTTATGGTACAATCATCATTACTTTATTTTTGAAACTTTCTGGGGAATTGTTGCACAATCGCAGCAGTTATTGTGTCTGCCATATGCAAAGCTTCTGCTTCAATTTTATCAAACACAGCAATACTTGATTGAAAATTGTTTTGGATTAAAAATACCGCTTCCTGTGTAGTAAGAGCCAGATGCTCGAAAAACATTTCTTGGAAATCATCTCTTGAAATAAAAGGATTTATTCTACTTAGAAATTCGGCAATTTCTTCTCCATTTTTGTACCATCTTCTTTCTATAGCTGCTACAGCTCTCTGATTGCCAGTTTTTGCAGCATTGACAAGTTCCACAGCAATTAACAGGTGCTCCCTTATTAAGTCGCTAAACCTCGCGGCTATTCTATTTCCATAGAAAGGCTTTAGTAAATTTCCCATATCTGTGGCGTTTCGGAGAAGACGTGCGGTAGTAGATTCTACATCAGGTAAATTAAAAGCTAGACTTATGATAGTCAGTCTTGTCCAGTATACGTGTTGTTCCCAAACCAAGCGCATGGAATTACTTAAACTAACTTCCTGCTCACTAATACAAGAAGTGTTGAACCAAGGTTTCATGGTTTCACCCCCCTTACACACCAATTTCATATTCAGTATATTCCGTAACTTACTGGTGGCTTGTACTTTAGCGAAGGACTAATCCTCATTTCCAATCTTTTTTTATTGTTGTTACATCTTAAACTTTTTGAAAAATTGTTATTCAATAGGGAAACATATAACCTAATGGACTCTATTTAGGTGGTGCTTAAATAAATGATTTTAACCATAAAAAGGTTCTTAATAGGTCAACCTTTGAAAACAACTGAAGCTGGAGAACATAAACTAAGCAACACGAGGGCTCTAGCTATTCTTTCATCTGATGCATTGTCATCTGTAGCATATGGTCCGGAACAAATTTTGATTGTTTTAGCAACGCTAGGTGCGGTAGCATTTTGGTATTCCATTCCTATCGCAATCGGTGTATTAGTACTTTTAACAGCCCTTATTTTGTCTTATAGGCAAATTATCTTTGCTTATCCCTATGGAGGGGGCGCCTATGTAGTATCAAGAAGTAATTTAGGAATAAATCCGGGTTTAATTGCTGGAGGATCCTTATTGGTAGACTATATCCTAACAGTCTCTGTTAGTGTCTCTGCCGGTACGGATGCAATCACATCTGCCATTCCTGCCCTGCATGGATTTAATGTAGAAATTGCTATTGTATTTGTAATTTTCCTTACTATATTAAATTTAAGGGGCATTACGGAATCGGCTTCCGTTTTGTCTTACCCAGTTTACCTATTTGTTCTAGCCTTATTCATTTTAATTGGAGCAGGTATTTATAATATTATTAAAGGGGATGTTTCACCTGAATTACACAGCCCAATAGGGACCCCTGTAGCAGGAATCACTTTGTTTCTTCTATTAAGAGCGTTTGCTTCAGGAAGCTCTGCTTTAACGGGTGTTGAAGCGATATCAAATGCTATTCCTAACTTTAAAGATCCTGCACCAAATAATGCAGCAAAAACATTAGGGATGATGGGGGCTTTACTAGCGATCCTTTTTTCCGGCATCATATTTTTAGCATACTATTATGGCATAGCTCCAAGTGCTAAAGTAACAGTTGTTTCTCAAATAGCTGAAGCAACCTTTGGCCGGAATTACGTATATTTTTTTATACAAGGAACAACAGCATTAATATTAATCCTTGCTGCAAACACGGGGTATTCTGCTTTTCCATTGCTGGCAGTGAATTTAGCAAAAGATAAGTTTATTCCAAGGATGTTTCTAAGTAGAGGTGATCGATTAGGTTATTCAAATGGTATTATCATACTTGGAATAGCCTCAATTATTTTAATCGTTGCCTTTCAAGCAGAAACAGAACATCTTATTCCACTGTATGCAATTGGAGTGTTTGTACCATTTACGTTGTCACAGACAGGTATGATGGTAAAATGGTTTCGGGAAAAACCTGAAGGATGGCACCGTAAATTTATTATTAATACAATAGGCGCAATCATTAGCTTTATTGTAACCATCATGTTCTTTTTTACAAAATTCGCGCAAGTATGGACTATCTTAGTTTTTGTACCGATTATCGTTTTGGTTTTCCACCAAATTAGAAAGCATTATGAAGAGGTTGGAGAGCAACTTAGAGTTAAAACTTTTGATTCCTCATTGTCTATCGAGGGAAACGTTATTATCATTCCTGTGGCGGGTATAACTAAAGGAGTGGAGAGTGCTTTAAATTATGCTAAAGGTCTGTCTCCTGACCAAATTATAGCGGTTTATGTTTCATTTGATCGAGAAGATGAAAAAAGGTTTGAGGAAAAATGGAAAAAATGGCAGCCTGATATCAGATTAGTGACACTTTTCTCCTATTATAGGAGTATCATCAATCCCCTTACCAAATTTATTGACAAAGTTGAACTCAAAGCTAGTGAAGCGAATTATCAAGTCACAGTGGTCATCCCACAGTTTATTCCGAAGAAAGGGTGGCACAATATTCTTCATAATCAATCGGGTATCATGATTCGAACTCTACTGTTACTTCGAAGAAAAGTAGTAATAACGACAGTACCTTATCATTTTGAAAAATAAAACAAGTATAAGGAGTCAAATTTCATTTTTTGGCGTAGTCTTCAATGACCAATAAAACTCCATGATCATTCTTATAGAATACGTAGGCGATTGCTCGACAATGGGCAGTCGCTTTTTATTCTAGAGAGGACATGCTGTTTAGCTGATGGGGCAAAGCCTAATCAAGGAATCCCAAACCACTTGACAGTGATAGTATCTTCATCTAAAATGATAATCGTTATCATTGATAATGATTATCATTTTTATCGAAAGGGGGAAATGTCGTGAGAAAATTAAATGTATTGAAGATCGTACCATTTTTACTATGTTTTCTATTTATATCTCATCAAGTCTTTGCAGCAGACGGCTCTTGGAATCAAGTGGTTACCAATATAGATGGATTTTTAAATAAAGCAATGGATGAATATGAAAAAGGTAACCAAATAAAGGCAAAAGAGTTGATAAATGAAGCATACTTTGGACCTTTTGAAAGCGACAGAATGGAGCAAGCAATCCGAGTAAATATTTCTGCAAAACGTGCTGCTGAGATAGAATTCCAATTTAACGAAATTAAAAAGAAAATCACTACAGGGGATGACATTAGTAAAATCCAACAAGATGTAGATGAATTAAGAAAAATGCTAAATACGGACGCAAATACATTGATTAAAGCAGAGCAAGGTACTGGAGGGCTATGGTTCTATTCCTTTCTAATTATTGTTAGGGAAGGGATCGAAGCTATTCTGGTTATATCTGCGATCGTTGCTTTTTTAATTAAGTCTGGGAATACAAGTAGAGTAAAAGAAGTGTATCAAAGCTCAATAGTTGCCATTTTAGCAAGTTTTGCTACCGCTTATCTTTTTCAGTCGTTTATTCATGTTAGCGGTAGATCTCAGGAAGCAATGGAAGGAATTGTTTTGTTAATTGCTACGGCTTTTTTATTTTCAATGGGTTATTGGATGTTTAAAAATGCTAATCCGCAACGTTGGAAAAATTACATAGAAGGAAAAATAAAGGATTCCCTTTCAACTGGAAAAAGAACGATGCTTTGGTTAGTTGCATTCCTTGCGGTGTATCGGGAAGGTGCTGAGACGGTATTATTTTATCAAGCATTACTTACAGATTCTTCTGAATCAACATTACCAATTTGGCTGGGTTTTGTTTCCGGGGCAGTAGTTCTTATTATTTTATTCTATATCATTCGTCTTACAAGTACCCGGTTACCGTTAAGACTATTCTTTATCCTCTCAAGCACCCTTCTCTATGTCTTAGCATTTATATTTGCTGGAGAAGGAATTAAAGAATTACAAGCTGGGGGATTTTTAAGTAACTCAATCATTTCCGGATTTCCTATTAATGGATCTTTAGGAATCTATCCAAGTTGGGAAGGAATCGGCGTTCAAGCACTTATCATTTTAAGTACGATTCTAGCAATCTCATTTAGGAAAAACAAAGTGAAGATAAATTCAATCGAAAAAGGAGTAAGTTAATCATGAAAAAAGGGATTTTCGGAGCAGTATTTTTTAGTTTATTTATTTTATTGGCAGGATGCGGGGATAAAGCCACAAATGAAACAACCACAAGTTCAGATCATGGAGCAAGTACTACACAAACAAAAGCTGTTAAAGAGATTCCGATTGGTGATCCCATTGAGAAGGAAGGGCTGAATATTGCTGCCGTTTACTTTGAAGCAGCCGAAATGTATCCTCCTGAAAAAGCCGGATTACAACCAAATGAAGCTGATATCCATCTTGAAGGTGATATTAAAGCGACACAAGATAATAAAACTGGATTTGGTATCGGAGAATGGGTTCCATTCTTAACAGTAAACTATAAATTAAAGAACTTGGATAACGGAAAAGAAGTTTCTGGAACATTCATGCCTATGAATGCTGCTGATGGTCCACATTATGGTTCAAACGTAAAAATGTTCGGAGCAGGAAAGTATAAAGTAAGTCTATCTATTGAGTCACCAGAGAAGCAAAACTATTTACTACACACAGATAAAGGTAGTGGTGTAGAAGGTAAGTTCTGGACAAAGCCAATCGAAGTGGAATGGGAATTTCCATATATGCCAAAAAAATAACGTGAAGGGCAAGAGCTTTCTTGCCTCTTTTACATTTGAAGAAAGGACGTGAAATAGATGCTACAATTCTTATCTTTCTTGATTAAAACTGGTATTGAATTTCTCTTTATAATCATGCTTTTGGCTAGCTTTTTAACGCTAGGTAAACATAAAAGATTGGTTCCTTCGCTTTTTTATGGAAGTTTATTAGGAATCGTTACTGCCATAATTCTTTATCTTACAAAAAAATATATAATCCGAATGGAAATGATAGATTTAGTAGAAAAAGGATTCTTATTTTCTGCCATTCTTTTAGGTATGATTTCTGTCATTTTACTGTATAGACAAAATAAGACTAGGTTTGGTAAAATTATTCTTTTTCTCTTTTCATTTGCAATTGCCTTGGAATTTGAGCAAATTCTTTTAACGGCTATCCCTCAACTGAGACTAGTTAATGGAATAAACTCTGAGTGGATTGGGAAAGTGGCTGTAACTGCCATAACGGTTTTGTTTCTTTATATTATGGCTTTAGGAATCCAACGCCTTGCTCAAAAACAAAACGTGCATTTTATATTCTTTATTGTCTTTTTCCAATTTCTGATTCTTTCTACTAAGGAATTAACAGAATTCCTTCAAATGTTATTTAGCCTGCGGATTTTACCCCTTACAATGTGGGCACTAGAAATTTTAGCTCCAGTAGTAAACCATAAGGAGTATTTTTTCTATATTCTAGCTTTAACTATTGGTTTGTTTTTAGTTAAAGCCTCTATTTTGATTTATCATCATTCAAAAGCTAAGGATGGTAGCTTTCTTAACCCAGCAGACAAACGAAAGGTGATTGCCAAGTCATTAACATTAAAAAGATGGTTTTATAGTCTTACGATTATTCATATTGCCTTTTTTTCGTTTCTAGTTAGTTCTAAGATTATTCAGGCAAATGAACTTAACATAAAGCCACCAATTGAAACTACTGCTCATGAGGGGCATATCCATATTTCCAACGATCAGTTAAAAAAAGGCTTAAATATTTTTTCATATACCTTTCCCGATCAAACAGAAACTCGTTTTATGGTTGTAAGCAAAACAGAAAATAACTATGCAGTTGCATTAGATGCTTGTTCGATTTGTGGGGTTGCGGGTTATTATCAAAAAGGTGATCAAATAATATGTAAAAAATGTCATTCTGTAATCAATGTCAATACAATTGGACTTCCGGGTGGATGTAATCCTATTACAATGGCATATGAGAGCCAAGATAACAAAGGATTAGATATTCAAGTGTCTGAATTAGAAAAATCTAAGTCTCTATTTCAGTAAGGAGTGGCAACATGTTTACACGTTTACTTTATAAAGCTTTTACAAGAAGCTTTAAGGATAAACTTTTAATAATTTTAACCGTTGCGCTAGGGGCTTCCCTTGCTTCGTTCATGTTAAATTTTTCATTAGATATTGGAGATAAGATGAATGAAGAATTAAAATCTTATGGTGCAAATATTAGAGTTGAACCTAAAATGGAAACCATTCCGGTGGAAATAAATGGTTTGAATTTAAATCCACTTGGGGAGCAAGCGTTTCTTCTAGAGGATGATTTATATCAACTAAAAAGAATATTCTGGGCAAATAATATCCTAAACTTTGTGCCTTATCTTGAGACAAAAGGTGAACTGAGAGCCAATCAAGAACAAGTACGTTTAATGGGCACATGGTTTTCCAAATCTATTAAACAAGGTAGTAGCAACACTTATAATGTTGGACTTTCCACAATGAAATCATGGTGGAAACTTAATGGTAAATGGCCAAATGAGGATAAAAATAGTAATGAAATTGTTGTAGGAAAACAATTAGCTGATCAATATAACCTTATAAAAGGTAACAACCTAATGGTCCAAATTAATACTTTAAAAGATCAAAAGGTAGTTTCTTTTCATGTTGTTGGAATTGTTAATGCTGACGAAGAAAATAATCAAACCATTTTTGTTCCATTGAATACTATGCAAACTATTTTAGAATTACCAGGAAAAATTAGTAATGCGGAGATTAGTGCTTTAACCGTTCCCGAAAATGAATTGGCCAAAAAGGCCGCAGAAAATCCTTCCTATTTAAATGAAAAAGATTATGAAGATTGGTATTGCACAGCATATGCAAGCTCCATCGCCTATCAAATAGAAGAAGTAATCAAAGGCTCTGAAGCAAAAACAATTAGGCAAATAGCTGAATCAGAGGGAGCAATTTTAAACAAGATTAAGTTTATGATGTTGATCATTTCCCTTGTAGCTATCATTAGTTCAGCTCTAGGAATTACAAGTCTTATGAATAGTAAGGTTTCAGAACGTGGAAAGGAAATTGCATTAATGAAGGCAATTGGAGCAACCGAAAACTCAGTTGTATTACTTTTTATTAGTGAGGCAATCGTTAGTGGAGTCATTGGAGGAATAATAGGCTATGGACTTGGAGTGCTCATAACTCAATTCATGGGCCAAAATATATTTGGAACAGTTATTAAAATAAAATTCATTGGATTACCTTTAATTGTCTTACTTTCTATCATCATAACTACAATAGGAAGTTACCCCACTATTAAAAAAATTATCAAGCTAGACCCAATAAGTGTACTTCAAGGGAGGTAGTTAAAAATGCACAAATTTAAGCTTTTTTCAAGGTTAGTTACTCGTGCATTACTTTATAGAAAACTACCAACAACAGTAGCGTTACTAGCCATAATTTTAGGGACTAGTATTATAGGTGGATTAGTAAACCTTTATTACGATATAAATGAAAAAATGGGTAAAGAATTTCGAGCATATGGGGCAAATATTCTTATATCACCAGCCAATCAATCTGAAATAGAAATTGAAAAAGTTAATGAAATCAGTTCGAAAGTTAAAAAAAATAAACTAGTTGGTATCGCCCCCTTTCAGTACTCAGTTGTTCAATTAGATAAGAAACCTTTGGTATTGGTCGGTACGTGGCTTGATCAAATGCAGCAGGTAAGTCCGTATTGGAATGTTACTGGGGACTGGATTAAGGATAGAAGTAATGTGAAAGAAGCATTGATAGGGATTAATATAGCAAAAAAGTATGATTTAAAACCGGGCTCATTAATTAAATTTACAAACTCTACTAAAAAAGATTTCTCCCTACGAGTCAAAGGAATTGTTTCCTCGGGAGGTAAAGAAGACAATCAGATTTTTGCGAATATGGGATTGGTAAAAGATGTAACCGATAGGAAATCCTCAGATATTGTTTTGTTAAGCTTATTAAGCAAAGAAGGTTCTGATTTGAAAAAAGAAGCAAATAGACTGCAATCATCTATTTCTGACATAAAAATTAGTCCTATTAAACAAATGGAACAATCCGAAGAGAAAATGCTTATTAAAATTCAAAAGTTAATTCGCCTAATTGGGATTATCATTTTCATCATTACGATTCTTACTGTAACAACTACTATGATTAGTATGATCTATGAAAGACGAAAAGAAGTTGGGTTAAAAAAGGCACTAGGAGCTTCTAATCAACTATTGTTTCTTGAATTTCTTGCAGAAGGAATGATTATCAGTATTGTTGGCAGTACATTTGGGGTAGTTGCCGCTTATTATATAGCTCAGTTAATTGGATTAAGTGTTTTCCATGAAGCGATTGCCTTCCAAAACATGATTGTCCCATGGACTTATGTTCTATCGTTGATTATCGTAGCAATTTCTTTCTTTATTCCGGTTAGAAAAATTATGAAAGTTGATCCTGCTATTGTATTAAAGGGAAATTAAAGGGGGAACGATTATGTGTATTCTCGATATTAATGGTGTTTCAAAGAGTTATGGTAATCTCCATGTTTTAAATGATATCCATTTATCTGTTGAGGAAGGTGAGTGGGTAGCAATCATGGGTCCATCTGGTTCGGGAAAAAGTACATTGTTAAATATTATGGGGTGTATGGATAATCCATCACAAGGAACCGTTAATATAAATGGAGTTGAAACATCGAAATTAAATAAAAAGCAATTGACTGAAATACGCAGGGAAAAAATAGGTCTTGTTTTTCAACAGTTTCATCTGATTCCTCATTTAACAGCAAAAGAAAATGTTATGTTAACCCAATATTACCATAGTATTCATGATGAAGAAGAAGCAACAGCTGCGTTGGTTCGCGTTGGTCTCAATCAACGGTTAAACCATCTCCCAAGTCAGCTATCGGGTGGTGAACAACAAAGAGTATGTATTGCAAGAGCGCTTATCAATTATCCTGCTATTATACTAGCTGATGAACCTACTGGTAATTTAGATGATGAGAATGAGCAGATTATAATGGATGTCTTTCACCAATTACATCAAGAAGGCCACACTATCATTATGGTAACACATGATAAAAAGGTGGCAGAGAATGCCCAGAGAGTTGTCATGTTTGAATATGGAAAAGTAAAGGAAATCAGAGAGAATAAAAATTATGCATAAGGTTGTGGGAGAACGAATTCAAAAACAAAGAGCCTGTAATCCTTGATACACCAGGGTTACAGGCTCCTGTTATTGTATGGTCTGTACTGGTTTCGAACCAGTGACCCCTTGCATGTCAAGCAAGTACTCTCCCACTGAGCTAACAGACCAGAATAACGTCATTATATAGAAATATGGTATTATTGTCAATAGAGTGATAAAGAGGGAGGAAGAGTTGTGAAATTAGTAACGTTTAAACAAGAGGGGAATTTAAAAGTTGGTGTTAAAACAAATGATGTGATCCTAGACCTTGAAAAAGCTTCACAAGCGGCAGGTCTTGAAAATCCAGGCTCAATTAAGGCAATTTTAGAACAGGGGAACAAAGCAATTGATGTTATTAATCAAATTGTAAACGCTGTATCTGAGATGAAAGGTGCGGAGCTATTTTTACAAGAATCTGATATTGAGTTCGGGCCATGTGTGCCAAATCCGGGGAAAATTATTTGTGTTGGACTAAATTATAAAGAGCATGTAGAAGAATCAAATATGGAAGTACCTAGCCATCCTGTATTATTTAATAAGTATAATAATACAATCTGCGGTCATGGTGATACAATTGAAATTCCTTTTGATGCTGTAAAAATGGATTATGAAGCTGAGCTTGTCATAGTAATCGGGAAAGAAGCAAAGAATGTATCTAAGGAGGATGCATTAGATTATGTATTTGGCTATTGTAATGGAAATGATGTTTCTGCCCGTGATTTGCAATTTAGGACTGTCCAGTGGCTTTTAGGCAAATCTTGTGACGGCTTCTGTCCAATTGGCCCTTATTTAGTTACGGCAGATGAAGTTGGTAATCCAAATGAATTAGATATTAGTCTAAAAGTGAATGGAGTAACTAAACAGTCTTCTAATACAAAATATATGATTTTCCCATGTGATGAATTGGTAAGCTATATTTCAGGATATATGACGTTGAAGCCTGGTGATATCATCTTATCCGGTACACCTGATGGCGTTATTTTAGGGTATCCTGAAGATCAGCAAGTATGGCTAAAAAGCAATGATGTGATGACTGTTGAAATAGAAAAGTTGGGTAGTCTGACTAATAAATTGAAATAGTATAATACGACCGTATGTAAATGATGGGGGATGGGTGCCAATGTGTGGTAGGTTCTCGTTAACAGCGCCAATAGAAGAAATAATTGAATTTTTTAACATCGTAAATGGGGAAGAGCTTAACTATGAAATAAGCTACAATATTGCCCCAAGCCACAATGTATTATCGATTGTATCTGATGGTGAAAACAACCGAGGCGGATATTTGCAGTGGGGCCTAGTGCCATCGTGGGCAGATCACCCTTCGATTGGATATAAAATGATTAATGCCAGAGCGGAAACAATCGAGGAAAAAGCGAGCTTTAAGAGCCTATTGAAGCGAAGACGTTGTTTAATTGTCGCGGATGGTTTTTATGAATGGAAAAAGGATGAACAAGGGAATAAACGGCCATTTAGGATGACTCGTAAAGAGAAGCAGCTACTTGCATTTGCGGGATTGTGGGACCGATGGGAAAAAGAGGGGACTGTTTTACATACATGCACTATTATCACTACAAAGCCTAATACCATTATGATGGATATCCATGATAGGATGCCAGTCATCCTTTCAGAGGAAGCGCAAAAAATATGGCTTGATCGTACCATTCAAGATACCGGACGTTTAAAACAGCTTTTAATACCCTACCCGCCGGAAGATATGCTTGCATACGAGGTTTCACCAATTGTCAATTCACCGAAAAATAATCAGGTGGAATGTATTCAATCGTTGGCGTAATTGTTCAAAAAAATCAGAAGCCCCAGATCTGTTTCGGCTTCTGACTTTTTATTTTCTAAACTTATTTCAAAAACTCAATAACCTGGCCTGCGAATTCTTTTGTTTTTTCAATTTGCACCCAATGACCGCATTCAGGGAATACATGAAGCTGGGCATTTGGTAATGCAAGGGCTAATCTGTAGCTTGTTTCTTTTAATGGAATAACTTTATCATCTCTACCGTGAACTAATAAAACAGGGATGTTGATTTCTTGTAATTGGTCTATTGTTAAAGCCATAGCGCCAACATGTCTTTGACGTGGTGCAGGGAACATTGAGGAGAATGATTCTTGGAAGCCTTCTTGGATGCTTGCATTATAACGCATTTCAACTAAATCATCATTTTCTGCCATACTTTGGTCATAGGCAAAGATCTTAATGAGGTTTTTCATATTTTCAAGGCTTGGCTCGTATCCCCAAACTTTGTCTAAGCCATCAGCAATTGGGTGATCAATACCAACGCTACCCATTAAAATAAGTTTGTTGATAAGGTCTGGGCGTTTTTTAGCCATATGTAAGGCAATGGCACCACCAAAAGAGTTGCCGATAATATTTATTTTTTTTTCACCAACAGTTTCTAAAAAATCAATCATATGGTCTGACCATACATCGATTCCATATTGAATACCTATAGGTCGATCTGTGTAGCCAAAGCCAACAACATCCGGTGCATAAAGATGATAATGTTGGGAAAGGATTGGGAATAGTAAACGCCAGTTAGCCCAAGCCGATACTCCTGGACCGGAACCATGGATAAGTAGAATTGCCTCACCCTGACCATCCTCATGATAATGTGTATTGACCCCTTTTACATCAAGAAACTTTCCTTCTTCAACCGACACTAAAATCATCTCCACTCAATAAATTCTTAATTCTCATAATTATTCGATACTTTTATTTAAAAATCCTTTTTTTGTTCACAATTTTGTAGAATAAATATAAAAATACACTATTATTTCTTTTGCAACATTTTGTAACAGGTCAACCTTTTAGCGGCATATGTTATCAAAAAATATGTGTATTGGGAGGAGGGAATAGGGTGTGGTCTCAAGGTAACTATAGTTCCAATATTTATCCGTATACAAATGGAATATATGCATATCCCGTTTTTAACCATTATAAATATAGCGGAAGTGGAGAGTTTTCACCCCTATCTGAATATATAAACCGCCAACATCCAATTAGAGGTCAAGCAACATGGACGGACGGGGGACAAGTTACAAAGTGTGGGATTCCCTGGTCGAAAAATGATTTTATGACAGCTGCTGTAGGGGAACATTCACCATTTAAATGTGGGCAGTCGCTTAAAGTTAGAAATTTATCAACAATAGGGGGAAGAGAAGTTATTGTAACTGTCGTCGACACTGTCTCCGGCTATCCTGCGAATAAAATCAATCTTCATCGCAAGGCCTTTATGACACTAGGTGCCGACCCTACTATTGGTGTAATCAATATCGAAATTATTCCTTCACCAGAGCTTGAAGAAGAGAAATGGGGGAAATATTTATTAGAAGTAACGCAAATGGCCTATCCCGGCTATGAGGTAACAGATTACCAACTTGTAGGTAAAAGGCAAGTTTCTCCATCAAAAACAAGAGAAATTTATGAATATATATTGCGTTCCCCGCAAGATAGTATTAAAGCTCAAGCCGTTGTAGTCTATAATCCGAAAACGGATCGAATCGTTTCTATTAATGTAAAGGAAATTGAACATTTCCGTCATTATGGAGCCCCATACATTTAATTACTTTCACCCGCCATACTGGCGGGTTGTATTTCATTTTTTTACTCCAAATAGAGTATAATCAAGATTAGCCCTTAAAGGATTTTGGGTAAAATAAAGATTATATAAATAAAAATGGAGGAATGGAATATGAAGTGTAAAATTAACCGTAATGCGGCAAAGGTGCTAAATCAAATGTTAAGTGGTGTGGAAGCAGAAGGAAAAATGATTCGCGTATACATAAGCCATATGCATGGCGACCATGCCCATTACGATCTTAAACTTGATACACCGACAGAACATGATGAAATCGTGAAAACAGATAAAGGCATTGATATTCTATTGGATAAAAATGAAGAGTTCTTAGATGGAGTTTGGATTAAATATTTTTATGTTCCCGAAGAGGGATTCGAAATCACAAATCCATCAAAGGAACCACAAGGGCATCATCACCATTAAAAATGCTGTAAAAATTATTTCACATTTTTAGATAGAAAAAAGACTACAATCCACGATTAGTAGTCTTTTTTTCACTCCTCTTGTCGATTTATGTAGTATAACAGTATACTAGAATTAAAATAGGAGAATCGATTATTCACTAAGAAAAGAGAGGAGTAGTTGCATGAGGCTAGTAAGTCTTTATTGCTGTCAGCCCGGTGTTAAATTAGGTAAATCCATTTATAATAGCAAAGGTAAAATACTATTATCTGAAGGCGTTGAACTAACGGACAATCTAATACATAAGCTAAAGAGATATAATATTACAACAATTTACATAAAGGATATCCAATCAGAAGGGATAGAAATTATTGAATCTATTCCTGAAAAATTACGGTTTGAAGCTATTAGTACGATAACAGAGGGTTTTCAAACTTTCGCAGAATTAAGCAGTAATAAGCCTAATATCCAAGGAATGATAAAATCTGGGCGAGCCATTCGCAGTTTTCAAAAGATTTTTAAAGATATATTGAATTCTTTAACAGAAAATAGAACGGCCATAAATTTATTGGCCGCAGCAAAAATTCATGAAAATTATGTGTATACACACAGCTTAAACGTATCTATTTACGCATGTCAATTGGCAATTGAGAACGGTTTACCATTGAAAAATATAGAGGAAATTGGCTTAGGAGCGATACTCCATGATATTGGCAAGGTATATATCCCTTTGGAAATTTTAAATAAACCGGGAAAATTAACAAAGGAAGAATATAATCAAGTCATGACACACTCTACCTTAGGTTTTGATACTCTTAGAAAAGTACATGAAATTCCATTGCCTGTAGCTCATTGCGCATTACAGCATCACGAACGATTGGATGGCTCAGGATATCCCCGTGGATTAAAGGCCGATGAAATTCATAAGTATACTAAAATACTCAGTGTAGTGGATGTCTTTGAAGCGGTTACGAATGTGAGAGCTTATCGAACCTCACTACTTCCACATAAAGGTCTTGAACTATTAATCGCTGGAAGTGGAACACAATTTGAAAGTAAACAGATTGAGTTGTTTAAAAACTGTATTGCGATTTATCCACAGGGGCTAACTGTTAAATTAAATGATGGTAGAACAGGAATAGTTGCCAAGTACAATTTTAATGCTGCAGGGCGACCTGTAATTAGGATGATTAAAGATGAAGAAGGTCAAGAAATCAAACCGTACGAACTTGATTTATCAGCAGCCGAAAATTCAACTCTTGAAATAGTGGCTGCTGATGCGGTTCTTTAAGTCATGTTGCCGAAAAAAATGTAACATCGTCATCAAAAAATGCCATAATTTTTAATATTGCTCGCGTTATTTTGATGACGATGTTTTATATTAGACCTGCAAAATTTCAAGATAAATAGGGAGCAGGATGGCCATCACCAAGCCGTATTTTAAGTTCCACCGCAATGATACTTTTGTTATATCCTCTCCCCACAGGTTAGCAAGCAGATTATTAGAAGCAGTTGCAGGTGAGATTGAATTGGAAATGCCCCAGGCTGCCAGTAGTAACACTGCGAAATATTCTGTGCTAAACCCAAGCAACTCTGGATTAAAGCTGGATGCAAAAATGGTAATCGAAACAATCGGATGCAAACCTACAACTGAGGTAAAAATCAGTGTAAATACGATACAGTAGGCAATACCAATTTGAAAGCCTCCAAATAGTTCATTCATGCTTTGAATAACGGCAGCGCTAATATTGGTTTGAACAAAGGCAGCACTAAAAAAGCCGGAAACAAAAAAGAGAACAACCTCTTTTCTCATCCGCGGTAATGTTTGAAATACATGGTTTTTTACCTCATTTACATATCCGCTTTGCTTTTTATAAATCAAGCTCCATAAAAGGGGAAATAAAAGTGCCACAAGACAAATAATAATCGACATATTCAAACTAGAAAAAAATTCTACTCCTAAAACGGCCAACATCATAAATAACAATAATGAAAATAGCTCCACTAGTTTTTTCTTTGAAGAAATCATTTCCCCATTTGCAGAACTTTCACTTGTTGCTGAAACCTCGGCGGCAAAGCCAACCTCCACTTTCTGAATAAAGGGCCAATCAACAATAATACTCACCAAAAAACTAATGAGAACAAAACCCAATGAATAAGGGAGTATCGCACCCCATGTGATTGGTAGCATACTAAGAATAACGGCCATCGCCGCAAAATAAGGCGACCAGAAGATGACGCTAATAAAGCCTCGATTTACTGCACTTACTAATAAACGCGGTGATTGAATAGGTGCGGCCTTTGACAAGTAATGGACAATGGAGATTGAGCCTACATTCAATACCACTCCTAGCAAGTGCGTAAGCACCTCGGTTATAAGGAAAACTGAAGAAGATTTTGGATTAAGTCGTGTAAAAAGTATTTTTAGAGAATCCAAGTATCCCCCCAATCGCACAGGTATACCTAAGAGCGGTACCAAAGCAAAGATGGAAACCAATGTTAAATTAACTCTGACTCCCGCAAGCCAACTTCCAATAGGTGCTTTAACATAAATAAATAGAATAATAGCAAAAATAAATAATAGATACGTAATTATTTTTAAACTACCTTGTAATCCAGGCAACGACCAAAGTAAAAATATAAAAATAAGGATACTTACAACTACATCCATTTGTTTTATAGGGAAAAAATAAGTAAATACAAAGAATAAAGCGATCGTTACAATATAAATCCCCAGTAAACGATCTATTTTTATTATATTTGCACCGACATTCCGGCTGTCATCTCTCTCCAATAATTTTCATCTCTTTTCAACAATGATCCTCATAAATCTCTAGAATTATTAATGTATAAAATAGAAAAGCTTCTATAAATTATGATATTTACTAAAACATTATAACATAATATTTTAAAAAATTTGAAAATTAAGTGAAAAATACATTCCCTAGGTGGTATAATTAGGGAATGAAATTATTATAGATTTGATCTAATTATGTGAGCTTTTTAATATGAATTAACTGAACAAAGAAAAATAAAAAGTATAAAAATTATGAAAAGTATTGACAAATACATTACTAAAGTTGTAAATTTTATACAAACATTACAAAAATAAAATATTCGTAAATATTACGTCATACAATTAAAGTGTGGCGTATTATTTGCATTAATGATGAAAACGTTTTTATGTAATGTTATGTCGAAATGCTGTTGTGAAGAGTCGATAAAGGGGGAAAAATGATGATTTTACATGATGTTGAAACAGAAAGTAGACAAGAGATTGAAAAGATTCAATCAGAGAGACTGAAGGAAACAGTTGAAAGGGTATATAAAAATGTTCCATTTTATCAGCGGAAATTTGCTGAGAAAAATATAACTCCTGAAAATATTAGTGGATTGGAGGATATTTCAAAGCTTCCATTTACTAAAAAGCAAGATTTACGAGACCATTACCCATTCGGACTTTTTGCAGTTGATCGCAAGGAAATTGTCCGTATTCATGGCTCATCTGGTACAAGCGGTAAACCAACCGTTGTTGCCTATACAAGAAATGACATAAGAAACTGGAGCGAGATTGTCGCGAGAGCGATTACGATTGCTGGCGGAAAACCAGGAGAGATTTTACACAATGCGTATGGATATGGATTGTTTACCGGTGGATTAGGAATCCATTATGGCAGTGAATATTTAGGAATGTCAACTGTTCCAATTTCAGGCGGTAACACAGAAAGACAAATTACATTAATTGAAGATTTCGAACCAACGGTTATTTGTGGAACTCCTTCTTATGTGCTAAACATTGCGGAGCATATGGAGGATTTAGGATTAGACCCTCGCAAAACAAGCTTGAAATACGGAATTTTTGGTGCCGAACCATGGTCAGAAGAAATGAGAAAAACAATTGAAGAAAAATTTGATATTAAAGCTTGTGATATTTATGGTCTTAGTGAAGTTATGGGACCAGGAGTTTCAATTGAATGCCACGATGCACAGGATGGACTGCACATTGCGGAGGACCATTTCTACGTTGAGGTAATTAATCCAAAAACACTTGAGCCAGTTGCAGACGGAGAAGATGGAGAACTTGTGTTTACAAGCTTAACAAAAGAAGCATTCCCAGTGATTCGTTATCGTACAGGCGATATTGCATCGATTACAAAAGAAAAGTGTAAATGCGGTAGAACAACGATCCGAATGTCACGAGTGAAAGGCCGTATCGATGACATGATTATTCTTAGAGGTGTGAATGTATTCCCGTCAGAAATTGAACATCATCTGCTTACGGTAAATGAATTAGCACCGTTTTACCAAGTACACTTGTTGAAAAAAGGCACAATGGATGCAATTGAACTTAATACTGAAGTAACGGATGATATTTATAAACAAGTAGATAGAAATATGAACCATGAAATCATTCAACAACTTAAAAAGAAGGTCCAACATATTATGAAAAACAGCTGTCTAGTTTCGATGGATGTAAAAGTTCATCCACCTAAATCAATCCAAAGATCTGAGGGGAAAGCTGTAAGAGTTATCGATAAAAGAAAAGTAAGCGTCGGCGTATAAGTATTTATTCAAGATTAAAAAATAAAAAGTCTGAAAATTTTACAAATTATACTTGTAATTAATATGACGCAATATTATAATAACGTTAAGAAAACGTCATACAAAAATGAAAATATGAGTTTTCTCGGATTAAATAAGGAAAGGTGGAATTAAAATGGCACTTCAAGTAGTGAACTCATCAGAAGAGATGAAGTACAAAGCGTTTATGGAAAGAATTGAAGCTGGTGAAAAAATTGAAGCTGATGACTGGATGCCCGAAGAGTATCGGACAACATTAATTAAGTTGATCTCTATGCACGGTATCAGCGAAATTATGGGTGCGTTTCCAGAAAAGGAATGGACTCCAAAAGCACCATCACTTTATCGTAAGCTTGGAATTATGGCAAAGGTTCAGGATGAAATGGGACATGGGCAACTGTTATTACGAGTTGCGGAAGATTTAATTAAACCTTTAGGAAAAACACGTGAAGATTTAATGCAGGATTTGTTTAAAGGAGATTTAAAGTTTCATAATGTTTTCCATTGGAAAACAGAATCATGGGCTGACGGTGGCTTAATTGGCTGGTTGGTTGATGGCGCAGCAATTATTACACAAACAAATATGTTAGATGCTTCTTATGCACCATATGCAAGAGCATTAAAACGTATCGCTGCCGAGGAAGTTTTCCACGCACAACATGGTGAGGCAATTTCAGTAGCTTTAGCAAAAGGTACAAAAGAACAAAAAGCGATGATCCAGGATGCTTTAAATCGTTGGTGGCCGGCATTAATGATGTTCTTTGGACCTCCAAGTGCTGCAACAACAGGATCATCGAAACAAGATATAACAATCAAATATAAAATTAGAAAAAATACAAATGAAGATTTAAGACAATTCTATCTTACTAAATATGTACCAAGAATTCAAGGGATTGGCTTAACAATTCCAGATGAAACGATTCATTTAGATCCAGAAACAAAGAACTGGATATATAAACAACCGGATTGGGAATATTTCAAAAAGATTATTCATAATGAAGGGCCTATGTCACAAAAAAGGCTGCGTTTAAGAAAGCTTTCTTATGATAATAATGCATGGGTGCGTGAAGCATTAGGTTTAAATAGTGAAGTAGGTTTTTAAGTTTTAAGTTTTAAGTTCGTGTGATTGAAAAAGAAGGAGGGAAATTAAGCATGGGAACAAAGGTTGAATTTTACGAAGAATTTCAAGTGTTTAGTCGGAAAACACCGACTTCTCAAGTGCAAGAACAATTCACATTGCTTGCGCCAAATCATGAAATTGCAATGGTAATGGCCCAAGAAAATTTCATAAGACGTGAAGACGTTTGCGATATATGGGTTGTAAGGCGATCAGATATTCGTTCGTTAACTCCGGAGGAACGTCAAGGTCTAAAGCGTATCGATAATAAGGATTATCGTACAACAAAAGGATATGGCTATTTAGCAAGAATTTGGAGAGAAGCAGAGCAGGGAATGTTGGATGAGCAAGAAATCCTGTCTTGGAGTAAGGGGCGTGTGAAATAATGAAATTTACATCAGCAAATGAGGTAAACGATGCAAAGAATATAGAGTATAAAAAGGCTTTAGTAGATTTATTGTATCAACTAGCTGATGATGATCTACTTATCTCCTTTAGAGGAACCGAATGGCTTGGTCTAGTTCCCCATATTGAAGAGGATGTTGCCTACTCTTCAATTAACCAAAATACAATGGGACATGCAGCTATTTATTACCAACTGCTTGAAGAACTTGGTGAAGGAAAAGCTGATGATTTAGCACATGGTCGTTCAGAGGCTGTACGCAAAAATGCCATTCTTTTAGAAGAGGTAAACGGCTCTGGTCATTGGTTATATCAAGAACCTAATTATGATTGGGCCTTTACAGTTGTTCGCAACTATTTCTATGAAGTAATGAAAAAGCATAAGATTGAATCCTTAAAGACTAGTTCTTATGAACCGCTAGCACAAGTGGCTGTTAGGGTCCAATCAGAATCAATTTATCATTTTATGCATTGGAAAACTTGGTTCTATCAATTAGTCAATGCTCAAGGTGAAGCTAGAGATAGAATGAAAGCTGCTATAGATAAGGCCTGGAAGGATGTTGGCGGTTTACTTTCACTTGGATCTAATCGTGAAGTATTAGCCAATTCCGGTTTGATTGATAGTGAAGAGGTATTAAAAGGACGTTTTATCGCGGTCATTAAAGATGCTTTTGAACATCTTAATCTGGAGTATCCAGGTGAGCCAGGTATGGTGCGCGGGGATGGAAGAACAGGTGTTCATACGCCGGATTTAAAAGAAGCGATTGATACGCTTGCAGAAGTTTACAACTTAAATCCAGCTGTACCTTGGTAAAGGAAGATAAAGGCAAAAATATATGCTGCGGTAGCCTTATACAAAGAGTTTATTGGTTTATCAGTTTACTAGTATTTATACCGCAGTATATATTGTTGGAAAATAATTGGAAAGGTGGAGTGAAAAATGATAACCTCACAATCTTTAGAAGAAAAGGTTAGAAAACAAATAGAAACAGTTTATGATCCGGAGATTACTACAATTAATATCGTTGATTTAGGTATGCTAAAGAATTTTACAATCCTCGAAAACAAAGTAATCGTTGACCTTCTTCCAACATTTTTAGGGTGCCCGGCATTAGGAATTATAAAAGACAACGTAATCAAAGCAGTAAGTGAAATTAATGAAGTGGAAGAGGTTGAGGTTAACTACATCAATACCCCTCCATGGACTTCCGCATCAATATCAGAAAAAGGGAGAGAAGCTTTGAAAAAGTTTGGAATCGCTCCCCCACCAAAACAACTTGAAAGTGATGGGTCTTGGCAAGTTGACTGTCCTTATTGCGGATCACCCTATAACACATTAGAAAATATATTTGGTCCTTCTGCATGCAGAAGCCTCTTATATTGCAAAGAATGTAAAAATCCATTTGAAGCAATGAAGCCGATTTCTACTTTATAATTTTTGGAGGTTAAAAGAATGATAAAATTTGTAGCTTTATATAAACACCCGGAAGATAAAGAAAAATTTGACGACCATTATTTTTCAGTACATGGACCAATTACTAAGAAGATTCCTGGTCTACTAAAAATGGATGTTACTAAATTTGTTGGCAGCCCAATGGGTGGCGAAAGTGAATACTACCTAATGTGCGAAATGTATTATGAAAGCATGGATACATTTAAAGCGGCTATGAAAACGGAGGAAGCGAAAGCGTCTGGCAAAGATTTAATGTCCTTTGCAAAAGGCATCGTTACTTTAATGATTGGTGAGGAAGTAAATGAGTGATTATCAATATATTAAAGTTTTGAGAAATGAATCAATTGGTCATATTGCCTTGAATCGGCCAAAGGTGCTAAATGCACTTAACCGCACAATGGTACGAGAAATCGTTGAAGCATTAGAAGAATTTGATCAAAATGATGAAATTAAAGTGATTCTCATGTCCGGCGAAGGCAGAGCCTTTGCAGCAGGTGCAGATATCGATGAAATGGCTAAGGATGATCCGATTTCTTTAGAATTATTAAATCAATTTGCAGATTGGGATCGTATAGCGCTTATTAAAAAACCGATTATTGGAGCAGTACACGGTTTTGCTTTAGGCGGAGGGTTCGAATTAGCACTATGCTGTGATGTTTTATTCGCTGCCGATAATGCAGAGTTTGGCTTTCCTGAAATAAAACTAGGTGTAATGCCTGGAGCTGGCGGTACACAGCGTTTAACTAAATTAATGGGGAAGACGAAAGCATTAGAATGGCTTTGGCTCGGTGAGGCCATGTCAGCCAAAGAGGCTTTACAATATGGTGTCATTAACCGAATCATTGCACCGGAAGTCTTACTTGAAGAAACGGTCCGCTTTGCTAAACAAATTGCTAAGCAGCCCCCTCTTTCTCTAAGGTTGATTAAAGAGGTTGTTCTTAAGGCAGTAGATTACTCCTTATATGAAGGAATGCAATTTGAGAGAAAAAACTTCTACCTATTATTTTCTTCCCAAGATCAGAAAGAAGGAATGAAGGCGTTTATCGAAAAAAGGAAGCCTAATTTTGAAGGGAAATAGGAGGGCTTTATGTTTGAAACTATTAAATTTGATATAAGAAATGGTGTAGCTTGGCTTACTTTAAATAGGCCTGATAAATTAAATGCATTTACAGAGCAAATGAACAAAGAAATTGGTCAAGTATTAAAAGATGTTGCGAAAAGTTCAGAGATTCGATGTTTAGTCATTACCGGGGAAGGCCGTGCTTTCTGTTCGGGCGAGGATCTTGGAGGTCTCGGTGAGGAAACTGATCATGGAGAAATTTTGAGAAATCGCTATAATCCAATGGTCAAACAACTGGCAGCGATTGAAAAGCCGGTCATTGCAGCTATTAATGGTGTAGCTGCCGGCGCAGGGGTAAGTCTAGCACTAGCATGTGATTTCCGCCTGGCATCTGAAAAGGCTAGTTTGGTTGAAGCGTTTATTCACATTGGATTAATACCAGATTCAGGGAACTTGTATTATTTGCCTAGGTTAATTGGCCAAGCAAAAGCACTTGAATTAGCGATATTAGGAGAAAAGATCTCAGCAGAGGAAGCTAAATCACTTGGATTAATAACAAAGGTGATTGCACTTGAACAGTGGGAGGAAGAGGTTTCAGCTTTTGCAGAAAAACTAGCTAAAATGCCAACTAAATCAATAGGATTAATAAAACGTTATATAAATGAAAGCTGGAACTGCAATTTGGAAGAAATGCTGGAAAAAGAAGCACAAGGCCAGAGAACAGCCGGTTTAACGATGGATCACCAAGAAGGTGTAGCAGCTTTTCTAGAAAAGCGAAAACCTGTATTTCAAGGATATTAAAAAATAAGGGGTGTTTGTATATGACAACAGTTAAGGTTGAAAAGATGGAAAGGTTAGAACTAAAAAGGGATTACTATCAAATGGTTATTAATGGAGAACGTGTTGATGCGTTATCCAAAGAAACATTTACTACTTATAATCCTGCTACAGGTGAAGTGCTTGCGCAAGTAGCAAAGGCTTCAAAGGAAGATGTAAATAGAGCAGTTGAAGCAGCACGTAATGCTTTTGATAATGGAAAGTGGAGAAAATTCCCTGTCAACAAAAGATCAAGGGTTTTAAATAAAATTGCTTCTATTATGAGAGCACGTTTCAATGAATTAGTAGAACTAGAAGTGCTTAACAGCGGTAAATCATTATCGGCAGCCCAAGGACAAGTCATGCAATCGATTGAAGATTTTGAATTTTATGCTGCTGCAATTGTAGCCCACCGTGGTGAAGTTAATAATTTGCCACACGGATTTTTTAACTATACCCAAAAAGAACCAGTAGGTGTTTGTGGTCAAATTATCCCTTGGAACTATCCGATGATGATGGCAGCATGGAAAATCGCACCTGCGATTGCTGTAGGTTGTTCGGTTGTATTAAAGCCTGCAAGTTTGACGCCGCTCACTGCGATTGTTTTAACTGAAATTTGCCATGAAGCGGGAGTGCCAGAAGGCGTTGTTAACATAGTGACAGGACCAGGATCAAGCGTTGGCGATGCCATCGTTGAACACCCTGATGTTGATAAAGTAGCATTTACCGGATCTACACCAATCGGTAAAGATATTATGGGGAAAGCATCGCAAACATTAAAGCGAATCACGCTTGAACTTGGCGGTAAATCACCAAATATCGTTTTCGAGGATGCAGATATTGATGCAGCCGTATATGGTTCTATCTTTGGGATTTTCTATAATACAGGCCAATCCTGTGAAGCAAGGTCACGTTTATATATCCACGAAAATATTTACGACGAGTTCATGGAAAAATTTGTAGAGAAAACAAAGCAATTGCGTTTAGGTAATCCAATGGATCCACAAACTCAAGTAGGAGCTATTATCAATAGAGGTCAACTTGAAGTCATTGACGGTTACGTAAAATCAGCGATTGCAGAAGGAGCTACAGTTGTCACTGGAGGCCACGAAGTGACTGTTGAAGGTTATGAAGATGGTTATTGGTATGCACCAACAATCATTACAAATGTAAACCATGATATGAAGGTTGTTAAAGAAGAAATCTTTGGTCCTGTTGTTGTAGCGATGAAGTTTAGTGATGAAAAAGAGGCTATTAAACTTGCGAATGATACTGAATTCGGCTTAGGCTCTGCAGTTTGGACAAAGGATCAAGGCACAGCTACTCGGGTTGCCAACCAAATCCGTGCTGGTATTGTTATGGTTAACTGCCCATTCTCAGCATTTCCTGGAACACCTTTTGGGGGCTATAAGCAATCCGGCTTTGGGCGTGAACTTTGTATTGAAACGCTAGATTTATATACAGAAACAAAGAGTGTTCTTTCATATTATGGCAACAAGCCATTAAATCCACTAGGTGTGTAATTTAATTAGAAAATCATTGTTTTTAAGTAACGAGCACCTTTTTTCATAAAGAGGGCTCGTTCGTTTTTTCAACATAATAAATAGGAAGATAGTGGGGGGAAATTATGGTTAATCATATTGTTGTTGTAGGGTCTGGAACGATGGGAAGAGGTATTGCGTATGTGTCTGCAGTTGGAGGTTTTCATGTAAAGCTAGTAGATGTTAAACAAGAAGCATTGCAGACTGCAGAAACTGAATTAAATAGTATTTTTGATAAAGGAATCGCACGTGGAAAGCTTTCAGCTGAACATGCTGAAGAAGCTAGAGGACGTTTAACATATGAAACAAATTTAGCGGATGCTGTTACAACAGCCGATATGGTTATAGAAGCAGTGCCTGAAATCAAAGAAATCAAGAAGAATGTGTTTGAAACAATTGATGCAAATGCACCGGAAGGATGTTATTTTGCAACCAATACATCTACGATGAGCCCTACTGAGATTGCTTCGTATACGAAACGTCCTGAAAAAGTCATAGCGATGCATTTCTTCAATCCGGTTCATAAAATGCCTCTAGTTGAAATTATTCGCGGTTTAGAGACAGCCAAAGAAACAGCTGAAGTTGCTAGAAAAGTATCAGAAAAAATGGGGAAAGAAACAGTCGTTGTCAATGAGTTTCCAGGCTTTGTTACAAGCAGAATCAGCACGCTGGTTGGCAACGAAGCATTTTATATGCTTCAGGAAGGAATCGGAACACCTGAAGAAATTGATAAGGCTATTAAACTTGGTCTGAATTTTCCGATGGGTCCATTTGAACTTGTAGACCTAGTTGGATTAGATGCTCGCTTAAACAATTTAAAATATTTACATGAAAAATTAGGTGAAAAATATCGACCAGCACCACTCTTAGAACAGTATGTAAAAGCTGGTCGTTTAGGTCGAAAAGTAGGAAAAGGTGTTTACGATTATTCTGATAAATAAAGTTAGGAGCTGGTAGTAATGAACGAAGTAGTTATTGTTGATGCAGTGAGAACTCCGATTGGAAGATATAAAGGTGCCTTAAAGTCGGTCCGTCCTGATGATTTAGGAGCGATTGTAATTAAGAAAATTGTTGAGAGAAACCCAAACGTACCAGTAGACCAAATTGAAGAGGTTGTGTTAGGAAACGCGAACCAGGCTGGTGAAGATAATCGCAATGTTGCAAGAATGTCAGCGCTCTTAGCTGGGTTACCAATTGAGGTAGGTGGAACAACGATTAATCGCCTTTGTGGGTCTGGTTTAGATGCAGTTAATTATGCTGCAAGAGCCATTTTAGCGGGTGAGGGAGATATTTTCATTGCTGGTGGAACAGAAAGCATGACACGTGCTCCATTTGTTATGGCAAAGCCTGAGGGCGAATATCCACGCGGAGACATAAAGATGTTCGATACAACGATTGGTTGGCGTTTTACAAATGAAAAATTACATGAAATGTACGGCTCTGATACAATGCCAAAAACTGCTGAAAACGTGGCGCAACGTTTTAATATTTCACGAGAAGCACAAGATTGCTTTGCTTATGAAAGTCAATTGAAAGCCAAGAAGGCAGTAGAAGAAAATCGCTTTGCGGAAGAAATTATTCCTGTAGTTTACTATGATCGCAAAGGAAATGAAGTGATTGTTGATAAGGATGAACACCCAAGGCCAGAAACTACACTTGAAACTCTCGCTAAGCTGAAGCCAATTTTTCCAAATGGTACAGTTACAGCCGGCAATGCATCAGGTGTCAACGACGGCGCATCAGTTCTATTATTAATGTCAGCGAAAAAGGCCTATGAGTTAGGTGTTAAACCTTTAGTAAAATATAAGGTTTCAGCA
This sequence comes from Schinkia acidoalkalinis, assembly GCF_054301215.1. The sequence goes on along the minus strand of NZ_CP182573.1, from coordinate 927,770 downwards.
ACAGCTGGATTAGAGCCTGCAATCATGGGATTGGGTCCGATTTATGCTTCTAGAAAGGCATTATCGCGGGCAGGACTATCTGTACATGATTTAGGTTTAGTCGAATTAAATGAAGCTTTTGCATCTCAGTCGCTGGAATGCATGAAGCAGCTTGAGTTAAATCAGGAAATAGTAAACGTTAATGGCGGAGCTATTTCATTTGGGCATCCACTTGGGGCGAGTGGGGCTAGAATCCTAACTACGCTTATTTATGAAATGAAAAAACGAAATGTTAAATACGGACTTGCTACAATGTGCATTGGGGTTGGTCAAGGAATAGCAACAATTGTCGAAAATGTAGATTAGTATCATTGCTGAACCAATTTTCGTAAAAAAAGGAGAGCTATTATATGACAAAAGTTACGTTTCATGTAGAAAATTATATTGGATTTGTGACTATTAACCGTCCTGATGTATTAAATTGTTTTGACTATGAAACTTTGTCATTACTTGGAGAAATAGTTGAAAAAGTTCGTACAAATAAAGCAGTAAGAGTGGTAATCTTTACTGGAGCAGGAAGCAAAGCCTTTAGTGCTGGGGCGGATTTAAAAGAGCGAAAATCTTTGCCAGAATCAGAGGTACGTAGAAACGTCAATAAAATTCGTACAGTGTTTAATGATATTGCCCAATTGCCGCAACCGACCATTGCTGCTGTAAATGGCTACGCATTTGGTGGTGGCTTTGAGTTAATGCTGGCATGTGATTTTAGAATCGCGGTAAAGGAAGCCTATATGGGACTTACCGAACTAAAATGGGCGATTATTCCTGGTGCAGGAGGGACTCAACGTCTCCCAAGGTTGATTGGTGAGGAAAAAGCAAAAGAGTTAATCCTAACGGCTAGGAAAGTGTCAGCGGATGAGGCAAATACTCTTGGCATATTAACGAAAGTGGTTGAACAGAGTGTCTTAATGGACGAATGCATTTCACTTGCAGAACGGATGTTGGAAAATGGACCTGTTGCCTTGCAGCAAGCAAAATATGCTATTAATTATGGCATGAGTGTTGATTTGCAAACAGGGCTAGCTATTGAAGCAAAAGCCTATGAAATGACAATCCCTACTAAAGATAGAATGGAGGCGTTGAACGCTTTTAGTGAAAAAAGAACGCCAATTTTTATAGGACAATAGTGATGCCTCTTGTTAAATGGCGATCTGTAGTGGAATAACTATTTTTCAGAAATATGTTGAAAGATATTTGATATCATCCTCAAATTATTATAATATATAAAATAGTAAAAAAAAGAAGGATGAGTCTAGGTGACAAATATAAATACGCGTTCCATGATTTTTACGCTATATGGGGACTATATAAGCCATTATGGTAATGAAATATGGATAGGTAGTCTAATTCGTTTGCTTGAAGAATTTGGTCATAATGATCAATCGGTTAGAGCAGCAATTTCAAGAATGGGGAAACAGGGCTGGGTTACTTCTACAAAAAAAGGGAATAAAAGTTATTATTCACTTACAAAAATGGGAGTTGCCCGGATTGAGGAAGCGGCAAAAAGGATCTTTAAGTTAAATCCCGAAAAATGGGACGGCTATTGGAGAACTTTAACCTATACAATTCCTGAAGAAAAGCGAAGCATCCGTGATGAGTTGCGACAGGAATTGGTGTGGAGTGGTTTTGGAATGCTTTTAAATAGCTGCTGGATTTCTCCTAATAACCTAGAGGATGAAGCTAAAATACTAATAAAAAAGTATAATATCGAGCAGTATGTGCATTTTTTTGTATCAGAGTATAAAGGACCAGCGGAAAACGAAACGCTTGTTAGAACATGCTGGGATATCGATAATATTAATGCGAAATATGAAGAGTTTATTAGTGTTTACAGTAAAAAGTATGTGATTGATAAAAATAAAATTACGAGTGGCGAAATGACAGATGCTGCTTGCTTTGTTGAAAGAGCAAAATTAGTGCATCAATATCGTAAATTTTTGTTTATTGATCCCGGTTTACCAGAGGAATTATTGCCTTCTAAATGGCTGGGAGGCCACGCAGCAGCCTTATTTAGCGATTATTATAAGACACTGGCAGAGCCTGCAAATCAGTTTTTTGAAAGTGTATTTGAAAAAGATAATGAGATGCATAAAAAAGACAGTGAGTATGAGGTGCTAAGTCATCCATTTATGATAAATAATAATTGAAAAAGCTTAAAAAGAGGCTGAAACAGCCTCTTTTTTCGTCTAGAGATTTGATAGTTGTGCCTTATACTCTTTACCTTTTTGGACATATGTATCAACTGAAAGTTGAAGAAGTTCGTAATCTTTCTCGTTTAATTCCCTAACAACCTTTCCCGGAGAACCTACAACTAATGAACGTGGTGGAATTTTTTTGCCAGGTGGTATAAGGGTGTTTGCCCCGATAATGGTGTACTCACCAATTTCAGCTCCATCCAAAATTGTCGACCCCATGCCAATAAGTGCTCCCTTTTTTATAGTACAGCCATGTAGGATTACATTGTGCCCAACAGTTACATCATCGTCAATCGTAAGTGGTTGGCCTTCATATAAATGGCATGTGCTGTTGTCCTGTATACTGCATCTTTCACCTACTATAATAGGTGCCTCATCACCTCTGAGTACAGCATTAAACCAAATAGTAGATTCCTTTCCGATAGTAACCTCACCTATTACTCTTGCACCTGGTGCAATAAAAGCGCTTTCGTCAATTTTCGGCATTTTATTTTTATATGGATAAAGCATTTCCAACTCCCCCTAATTATGGTAATTTATATACAAGGCTATTATAACACTTTTTTAACGGGGTGGTAAAAAATGAATATACTTTGTGAATCCTTAGGAATTAAATACCCAATATTTCAAGGTGGAATGGGCAATATAAGTAATGCTAGATTAACATCTGCGGTATCAAATGCTGGTGGATTGGGAACCATTGGTGCTGGTACGATGGCACCACCAGAGCTAGAGCAAATAATAGTACAGACAAAGGAACTGACGGACAAGCCTTTTGCTGTTAATATTGCAATTGGTGTTTCCCCATACGTAGAAGAGATCGTAGAACTAATAATTCGTCATCATGTTCCTGTTGCATCATTATCAGCAGGAGATCCAACGCCATTTATTAAAAGATTTCATAATGCTGGTATAAAGGTAGTGACCGTTGTTGGTTCTGTAAAGCATGCTCTGAAGGCTGAGGCTGCAGGAACAGATGCTATTGTTGCAGAAGGCTATGAAGCAGCTGGCATTAACTCTAATTTCGAAAGTACAACTTTAACATTAATTCCACAAATTGTTGATAAGGTTAAAGTACCAGTCATTGCTGCAGGTGGTATTGCGGATGGTCGTGGATTAGCAGCGATGCTTGTCTTAGGTGCCAGTGGTGTCCAACTTGGAACTCGGTTCATAGCTACACAAGAGGCCCCCTTCAGTGAAGAATACAAGAATAAAATAGTATCTGCCACTGATGTTGATACGGTCATTGTGGGACGTACTGTAAAACGTGTACGCCGTGTTTTAAAAACCCCTTATGCCAAAAAACTATTAGACTTTGAGGATAGTTCAAATTATACATTGGAAAAATTCAGTGAACTGACAAGCGAAAAATATCATAAAATTGGTGCGGTTGATGGGAATCTAGAGGAAGGCTTTATAAATGGTGGACAAATTTCAGGTCTAATCAACGATATTCCGACTGTAGAGGGGTTATTGGATCGAATGATTCACGAGGCAAAATATGTAATAAATTCTTTTGAAAAATTAACGTAAAATTATAAATAAAACGTTATAAAAACGGAATAAAGATAAATGCAATATTACTTATTTTAATAAGTTCTAAAACCTTTAATTGCTAGTAGTATAGGAGTAGGCCTATACTATTTTTTTTGTAAATTTATAAAATAAACATAAAAGTATAATAAATTTAAGAAATATTTAAAATATTATTGACAATTATGTCATGAAAACGGTATCATTCTAAATGTGTCACAGTTTAATAAACCGTGATAAAAACGTCATGTAAAATTAAGGGGTGAAATGATTGGGAGAGCTTTTGCAATTTTTGATTACTGGTTTAACGATTGGTAGTATTTACGCGATTGTTGCTCTAGGATTTGTAACGGTCTATAGCGTAACGAAAGTAATTAATTTAGCCCAAGGAGAGTTTGTTATGTTGGGCGGTATGACCATGTTTACATTGCTTTCAATGGGAGTACCCTATCTATTCGCATTTTTGTTAACCATTGTTATTGTAGTTATCCTTGGCTATCTTTTGGAATTAACCGTTATCAGAAAAGCTAGAAAGGCAGATGCACTAAGTTTAATAATTTTAACCATTGGGGCATCCATTTTTGTACGGGGAATTGCCAGTATGATTTGGGGGAAAAACCCTGTAAAAATCGAACCCTTTATGAATAATGAACCTATAAATATATTAGGTGCTGCCATTACACCTCAAAGTATATGGGTAATGGTCATTCTGCTGATATGTGTGACTCTATTATTCTTCATAATGGAAAGGACGATGATTGGGAAAGCTTTTCGTGCTTGTTCTGCCAATCCAATCGCTGCAAGGTTAATGAGTATTAGTCCAATTAAAATGTCATCTTTTTCTTTTATTTTAAGTGCAGCACTAGGGGCCATTGCAGGACTTGCTATTGCTCCAATCCTATTCCCTGCCTATGATATGGGATCGATGCTTGGTATTAAAGGCTTTTCTGCAAGTATACTTGGTGGCTTAGGAAGTGCTCCAGGTGCAGTTATCGGGGGATTGATTCTAGGATTAATGGAATCTTTGGGTGCAGGCTACATAAGTTCGGGAATGAAGGATGCAATTGTATTTAGTGTGATTTTAATCATCTTGCTCATACGTCCGTATGGAATCATGGGTGAAAAGAATGTTGGAAAAGGAGGACTATAGTTTGAAGGGTCTCCAAAAAACAAATTGGCTTGGATTGTTGGTATTTGTATTAATTATCGCTGTTTTTCCATTGATTATTTCTCAATCGTTTTACGTTACAAAGGCAACTTTTGCAGGGATTTATACTATAGTAGCAGTTAGTCTAGGATTATTAATGGGATTTGCAGGTCAAATTTCGTTGGGACATGCAGCATTTTATGGAGTTGGTGCCTACGCAACGGCTGTATTGACTACCACCTATCACCTTAATCCCTGGGTTGGATTAATCTTTTCTCTGTTCATTCCGGGAGTGGTTGCTTTCTTAATTGGTTTTACTATGTCACGATTAAATGGCTATTATTTAGCAATGGCTACATTAGCCTTTGGGATTATCGTTCATGTATTATTGGTTGAATGGAAGTCAGTAACAAAGGGTGCATCTGGTTTATTTGGAATACCTAAGGTACAACTTTTTGGCTACAACCTTATGTCAGGAACACCTTATTACTACTTTGTATGGGCTTTTGCTATTTTGATCATCATTATTTCTTTGAATATTATTAATTCCAGAATAGGCCGTGCCCTTCGTTCTATACATGGAAGTGAGATTGCCGCAAGTGCAATGGGCGTTGATGCCGGTAAGTATAAAATGCAAGTTTTTATCTTAGGCGCGATGTTTTCAGGTTTGGCAGGTTGGCTTATGGCACATATGAGCTATAGTATTTCGCCTACATCTTTTACACTTGAAACATCCATTGTATTTCTAGCAATGGTAGTTTTAGGTGGAAGTATAAGTATCTGGGGAGCGGTTATTGGATCTCTGTTAATTACTTTAATCGGCGTTATTGTTAAGATTCTAGGAGAACATATTCCTTTTATTACAAGTGATTTTGAACATGTATTATATGGATTTATTTTAATGGTGGTTATCATTTTCCTACCAAAAGGATTATTCCCATCCATTGCGCAGGTTTTCTATTCTTGGCTTATGAAATCCAAGAAAATCAAAGTCTCTGAAGATGCACAAATGTAAAATGAGAGGGGAATGATTAGAATGAAAAACCTGCTAGAAGTTGCAAACGTTACGAAAAGCTTTGGAGGAGTCGTCGCTAACCGTGATGTTTCATTTACTCTTGAAGAAGGGATGATTGTTGGCCTGATTGGCCCAAATGGCGCTGGGAAAAGTACAATGTTTAATATGCTTTCTGCTGTATTCCCACCAACAACTGGATTAATCACATATCAAGGACAAAGAATTGACAAGCTGCCATCCTATAAAGTATGTGAATTGGGGATTTCAAGAACATTCCAGAATATACAGGTATTTAAAAATATGACGGTTTTGGAAAATATTATGGTTGGGCACCATTCAAGAACGAAATCAGGTATGTTTGCTGCAGCTTTACGTTTGCCACAAGCGAAAAAGGAAGAAAAAATTATCTATAATACGGCAATGGACCAAATTAAATTTGTAGGACTTGAGGATGTGTATGATGTAAGTGCTGGCAGTTTACCATTAGGGAAACTTCGTTTACTAGAATTAGCAAGGGCACTTGCTACGGAACCTAATCTTTTACTTTTGGATGAAATTGCAGCAGGTCTAAACCATCAGGAAACCCACGAAATGAGCAAATTAATAAAGAAAATACGTGATAAGGGTATAACCATTTTTGTCGTTGAACATGATATGGATTTAGTAATGGGTATCTGCGATAAGATTATCGTTCTTGATCAAGGCATGAAAATTGCTGAGGGCACACCAAAGGAAATTCAAAATAATGAAAAGGTGATTGCCGCTTACCTTGGTGAGGAAAACGAAGAGAAAATGGAGGTGATGGGATGATTAAGAGGATGGAACAGGATCGATTGTTAGAAATTAAAAACTTACATTTTAGTTATGGCCCAATAAAAGCTTTAAATAACGTTTCCTTTCATGTAAATAAAGGAGAAATTGTCGCTTTACTAGGTGCGAATGGTGCTGGGAAAACTACATTACTGCAAACAATATCGGGATTATACAATGCAGCATCCGGTGAAGTTCATTTTAAAGGAGAGAACATAACGAAACTTTCGGCTGAAAAAATCGTCAAGCGTCATCTCATTCATGTACCTGAGCATCGCCAAGTCTTTTCTACGATGAGTGTAATTGATAATTTACATCTTGGTGCGTACCATCATTATCATAAAACAAAACGTAATAATGTAATCAAAGAGATTGAGAAGCTTTTTGAAGTTTTTCCAATTTTGGAAGAAAGAAAGGAGCAACTTGCAGGCACATTATCTGGTGGACAACAGCAAATGCTAGCCATTGCCAGAGCAATCATGTCAAAGCCTGAACTATTACTTTTAGACGAGCCATCATTAGGCCTGGCACCGATTATTGTGAAAGAGGTATTAGAGTTGGTGAAAAATTTACGAGACCAATATCAAACTACCGTATTATTAATAGAACAAAATGTGTTTGCGTCACTAAAAATAGCTGACCGTGCGTATGTTATGCAGCATGGGGAAATTGTGAATGAAGGGCGCGCCCAAGAATTATTGCATGATGAAAATGTAAAAGAAGCATTTTTAGGCCATGCAGTAGGATAGTCAACTTATAGATTAAAAAGAATAGGTTTTATGTTTACTAGTTATTTGGAATTCACTAAATGGAAAGAACTGTGTTTAATTTTCTGTTTATTATGAATCTTACAAATAATAATGTGACTAAAATAAACTTAAAAGATGAGGTGTTTTAAATGAAGAAGTGGTTGAATATTGGGATTATTTTGCTGTTAGTAGGAATGGTCCTAACAGCTTGTGGAGGGCAAAAAACAGGTAATACTTCTGAGTCTGCGAATGACAAAAATGGAGAAACATCCAAAGCACCAAAGTTATACAAAATAGGAGCAATCTATTCAAAAACTGGACCTGCAAGTCCTCTTGGGGAACCTGAGTGGAATGCAGCTTTACTTATCGAGGAACAAATTAATGCAAATGGCGGGATTAATGGTGTGCCTTTAAAGATTATTCTAGCAGATGATGAATCAAAGCAAGAAAAGGCCATCGAAGAAATGAATCGCTTAATCCATGACGAAAAGGTTGATATTATCATTGGAACATCAACAACTGGTCCAAGCTTGGCAATGAAAGGATTGGCCCTCGAAAATCAAATCCCAGTGATTTCAGCCGCAGCTGCTGCACAGATTGTTGAGCCAGTTGAGGAATCGACATGGGTCTTTAAGACACCACATTCAGATGTACATGCGGTAACACGTGTATATATGTATCTACAAGAGCAAGGTATTAAGAAAATTGCCACACTGACAGATTCAAACGCGTATGGGTCTGCAGGATTGGAGCAATTAAAAGCTTTGGCGGGAAAATATGGTTTAGAAATTACTGCTTCTGAATCTTACAATACAAATGACACTGATATGAGTGCCCAATTAACAAAAATTAACGGTTCAGGAGCTGAGGCGTTAATTGTTTGGGGAACAAATCCAGGTCCAGCTATTATCGCAAAAAATATGAAAGAATTAGGTATAAAAATTCCGTATATTGGAAGCCACGGTATTGCAAACAATACTTTTATTGAGCTTGCTGAAGGTGCCGCTGAGGGTGTTGTAATTCCTACAGGAAAACTACTGTTCCCAACTCAAATTGACGCGGCAGACCCACAATACGAAGTTATTAAAAACTTCTATGACGCTTATACTGCGAAATTTAAAGGAGAGCCTACAAATTTCGGATCTTATGGCTATGACAATGTATTGTTGGCAGTGGAAGCACTTAAAGCAGTTGGAACTGACCATCAAGCTATAAGGAACTATCTTGAGACAAATATTAAAGGATTTATCGGAGCTACGGGAACATTTACTTTTTCAGAAAAAGACCATAATGGCTTGAAGGCAGATAGCATGGTATTGGCCGAAGTGAAAGATGGGAAATGGGTAATTAAGAAATAAGGAGGGACTTTAAAGGTGGACACAAAGATTATGGATAGAGTGACGAAGGATCCGTTTGCTAACTTTCTTGGTATAACGGTTGACGAGGTTAAAGAGGGCTATTCAAAAGTATCGATGAATATTACCGATAATATGCTAAATATTCATAATACCGTTAATGGTGGTGTGATTTTTTCTCTTGCAGATGTTGCATTTGCAATTGCAAGTAACACATATGATCAAACAGCGGTTGGAATAAATGTTAATATGAATTTTATAGCAGCTGGTTTTTCTGACGACAAATTAATTGCAGTTGCCAAAGAGGTATCTAAAAATCCTAAATTAGGTTTCTATCATATGGAAGTTAGAAATGAACAGGATCAATTAATTGCAACCGCTGAAGGTATGGTTTATCGTAAAAAGAAACTTAACTAAATGGAAAGAGGCGTCCAAAAAGTCTGTTATCTAGACTTTTTGGACGCCGTATTTTTTACGGATTTACTTGTTTTATTTTTCCATAATCATCACGGAAGAGACTGCACTTGCTACTTTTTTATCATTTTGAATCACATCAGCGACAACATAAGCAGTCCTTCTTCCCAATCTTTCCACTCTTGCTTCTACATTTATTTCCCCAACCATAGCGGGTCTATGAAAAGTAGTGTGTAAATCAATCGATGTGAATGACTGATTATTATTTAATTTTGAAGCGATAGCATAAGCCATCATCGTATCTGCTGCTGCAGAAAGGTAACCGCCCATTACTACCCCGATTCCATTCATAAATTTTTCATCGGCTTGCCAAACTCCACGTGCCACACCGTCATCGGAAAAGGTTGGTTGTAATTGTAATGTTAAATCACAATTAGGAGGAACAGTGCCGTTAGTTGCTACCTCCACTAAATCTTGTGGTTGATAAATTTTTTTCATCTTAAATCTCCTTTTTTACCTTTTTATATTTTTATAGCTTATATATATTATTTACCTTTTTTTATACATTTCCTTCATAAAACTAGAATAATAGTAGCAATTATACAGTTAATTAGATTTAACAAACATTTTAATGCTAAATATTTAGAAAAATGAAACAATTGTTGTTGTATAAAAATGTAAGCACTTACAATAAAATGGGTTTATCAAGTACAACAAAGAGTTAGTTTAAATAAATTAGAATGTTTGGGAGGAAATAGCTAAATGAGTACAAACCAATCATCACAAATTAAACCCATTCGAGAAAAGCCGTTTACATGGGATACGAAAAATGAATACGAAGAAGTAACATTAAGAATGCAAACATATGCTCATTTTCATTATCGTCATAATTTTGATGAAAGGGATTATGAACTTTATGATCCGCGTTATACGAGAATTAAATCTTCTGATTGGGAAGCTTTTAGAGATCCTAAGCGACTTTGGTATACGACATACACCCGTGATCGGAAGAATCTTGCTATTGAAGTGGAGAATGGCTTTAACAATGCTAAAGAGCTTGGGATTATTGAAACTCTTCCGACAGTATGGGTGGACGCCCTAAGGGATATTTATACACCACTCCGCCATATCGAGTATGGGGAAAATGTACAAATGCAGCATGTTATTAGATATGCATTAGGGACACCGATTGAGCAATGTGCAACCTTCCAAGCGTACGACAAAACTGGAAGAGCGCAATGGATTACCCAATGGGCGATGAACATGCAAGAACACCATGGTAATTTCCTTGAAAATAGTAAAGAGATTCTATTAAATGAACCTGCTTATCAGCCACTTCGTTCTTATGCGGAACAATTGCTTGTAACAAATGATTGGGCGGAAGTTATTTTAGCAGAAAATCTTACATTAGATCTATTATTAGGCAATTTAATGTATAAGCATTTAACAAAAGAAGCTACGAAACATGGAGACTACCATCTATCACTACTTAATTTGACGATTAATAAACAAATGAAATGGCAGGCAGACTGGGCCTTTACCCTCTTTAAGCTTTTTGCAAAAGATAATCCAAATGGACGTTGGGATTACTTAAATACGTTGGGTTATGAAAGTTGGCCAGGAGATTATCGTTGGGGTAGAACAATAACAGACCCTCGTTCAACTGCTGATGTTGATGAAAATAACGCAGATGTTATCCAAGAATGGGTTAATAAATGGTATCCAAAGGCGTATGATGCTGTTTTAGCATTAGGCCTTTTATTCGAGAAACATAATGTTGGCATAAACGTAGAGCAAACATTGAAACAGATTGAAGCAGAAGATATCTTGCCACTATACAAAAAGTGCGGAATTCCATTCTGTTCAACTGTTTCAAGATAATGAGAGGAGAATGAATATGGCTGTAAATACAGTTCGATATGTTGGGATTGATTTAGATAGCAGCGGCGGTGATGTTATTTCGGCAATTATTGAGGCCGCTAAAGAAGAGAATGCGGGTGTAGTGGTAGATAACTTCTCCACTTTTATCAAGCTTAAAGCCCCAAATGAATTGATTATTAAGCGCTGTCTTGTCGAAGAGCATCTTGGTAGAGATTGGTCTATGGATGAGCTTCATATTTATATGGCATCCTATTTTGGATTTATGGAAGAGATGGATGATGAACAACTAATTATTCGCTGGAATAACGTTGACTAAAAAGGAGTGAGTTTGTTGACTGTGATTACGAAGGATCAAAATAAAGGAAAGCTTAGCTCAAAGGATCAATATAAATATTTAACAAGAGATTTAATGTGGGAACCGAAAGATTTCGATTTAAAAACAGTTTATCCATTGATTGAAAAAGAAGGCATTTATTTAAAAGACCCTAAAAAATGGGAAGATCCATTCCGGATGACCTACAATCAATATGTAAAAGTGCAATCAGAAAAAGACTCTATCTACAACTCGGTTGTCAATGCTTTTGAAGCCAATCATGGTCATGCAAAAGTAGTAGATTCAAGGTGGTATGAGGGGGTAAAAGCATTTGCGGTAGCTGTTCAACCAGGGGAGTACCAAGCCCACCGCTTAATGGCTTACATTGGAAGGAATATCCCGATTGAAGCGATTCGCTTTGCAACCTTTGCGCAAGCAATTGATGAATTGCGCCATGCGCAAATTGAAATTAAGCATTATGCCCATATGAGTAAATATTATGATGGTTTGCATTCGTATGCAAAAGTAAATCAAAACCATTGGTTTAACACCGTTGTAAAGTCGTTCTTTGAGGATGCTCTAAGTGCTGGCCCATTCGAAGCTTTAATTGCCATATCTTTTGCATTTGAATACTGTTTCACAAATATTCTCTTCCTGCCGTTTGCATCATCAGCTGCAGCTGTTGGTGATGATCATTTCGCAGCAACTGGTAAAACAGTTCAGTCAGATGAATCAAGACATATGGCGCTTGGTATGTCTGCTTTGAAAATGCTGCTGGAAGAAGATGAGAGAAATGTTCCGGTCGTTCAAAAATGGATTGATAAATGGTATTGGAGGGGCTATCGCATCTTCTCAGCTGTTTCTGTGTTAGTTGATTACTATCCGCGCATCCGCCCAATTTCTTGGCAAAAAGCTTTTGAAATCTATATAGAAGACCAAATATTCAATGGCTTGTTTAAAGATTTAAAGAAGTATGGCATCCGTCCACCGAAACATTATGAAGATAGCGTGAAAGAGAAGAAGCATTATTCTCATGCAGTGATGAGAATTTTAGATCACTATAAACATGCCAATGTATTTAGAACATTTAAGTTGCAGCCGGATGATTACGAATGGCTGGCAAATGAATATCCGGATACGTTCGATCAATATTATGCGTCTTATTTCCGCCGTCAAGGTGATCATGCACTTGCCGTGACTAGCCCGGGAATTCCGGCAATCTGTAAAGTTTGTCAAATTCCATTAGAGTTTCCAAATCCAGATAAACCGACACAGCAATGGACACAGTATAGTGAATACGGCGGCGATATTCATATGACATGTTCACCGGGGTGTAAGCATATTTTTGAATCGGAACCGCATAAATATGTTCAAATCTGGTGGCCTGCAGAAGCGTTTGTCGGTGGGGAATATGGTGAAAATCTTCCGGGAGATTTGTTTAATTATTTAGGATTCAGTCCGGAGGAAGCTGGGGAGCATTACTCTTCTCGTGACAGATTGCGCTGGATCCAATATCGTCAGGCACTAAATTTTGATAAGAGATTTAATTGATAGAAATAGAATAAAAGTTATCTTGGAGGTGAATCTGAATGTCTATTAGTTATTTGCATAATCCAAATCATTTGTTGGTGCACATTGTACCTGCATCATTAACTGGCGGTGATGAGCTATTGACATACATCGCGATGCGAGCGAAGTATGATATGACTGGATTAGATTTGAAACAAGCTGGTTTAAACCTATGGAATTTAAATGAACAAGAGAGTCAGTATAAACTAGTGACGCATCTTGGTGGAACAGAAGTTGAGATTGATGAGAAAAAGACATTGACTGAAATGGGAATTTCAAATGGTGCACCAATTCAAATTGTTAAAAAGGGGGCTCATGGCAATGAATAAAACAACAGTTGAAACATACGAGGTCACTCTTGAACCTATCGGCAAGCAAATTGAAGTAAATGAAGGCCAAACCATATTGGACGCCCTTATCCGTAATGGGATTCAAACCCCATATGGCTGCCGACATGGCAGCTGTAGTGCATGTAAAGCTAGAGTACTTGAAGGAAATTATGAAATTATGGGGAGAGTATCCGAGTACTCTCTTCTCTCCTTCGAAAGAGATGAAGGGATGGTTCTTCTTTGTAGTACGCTTGCGGAAAGTGACCTTGTAATCGAAATTGAGGAAGAAGAGGAAGAAGGAGTTACATTTTTTCCGGTTATTGATTTCGAAGCAACTGTTATAAAAAATGAACAGGTGACCCCGGATATTCATGTCATCGAGCTCCATTTAGAGAGTTCAAATACGATATCATATGCTGCCGGCCAATATTTTGAGTTTCAAGTTCAGGAAGAGGAAACGCGGGCATATTCAGCAGCTACAAGATTTGAAGAAGGAAATCATCTGCAATTTCACGTTAAAAGAATACCAAATGGTCTCGGCTCAAACTATATGTGTGATTTAGATGTTGGGGAAACAGTAACAGGATCAGGTCCATATGGAAAAATGCAGTTGCGGGATCGTGATAGAGATTTGATTTTTGTGGCCGGCGGTTCAGGAATGGCCCCAATTAAAGCTTTGATAGAAGAGGTATTTTCTGAATCCTTCGAGCACGAAGCATGGTTTTTCTATGGGGCTAGAACGGAACAAGATTTATACCTTGTAGGGGAATGGCTTGAATTAGAAGAAAAATATCCGAACTTCCACTTTATCCCCGCCTTATCAAATCTATCAGACAGATCAAGTTGGTCTGGTGAAAAGGGCTTTATCGCAGATGTGATTAAAAGCAACATGGAGTCATGTCAAGGGATGGATGCTTATCTATGTGGCCCACCGATAATGTGTGAAACAGTAACAGATGTGCTACATGATAAAGGATTACGTGGAAATCATATCTATTTAGATGAATTTTAATCAAATTTCAGCAGGTGTACAAATCCTGCTGAAATTTTTTGATTTTATTTATAAAATTTAAAAGGTTTTGTTCACTATAGAGCAACGATATCATTGTACATATGACAAAATTTGTTATATTTAATATACTGACAATTCACACTAATGTATAATATTTCGACCATTAAAGAAAGCGTTATCATGAACGAAGATTACGTAAAATGTAAATCTATTTATTTTGGGGTGATATTATTTTGCAAATTGATTCTTTTATTGGAAAAGATACTGTTTTTCCGTTTCCGCTAGATGGGAAGATGTTCCTCAACAATCAAAGGGTTTTCATGACTTCAACAGCCGCGATGGGTTTGCTGCGGAAAAATTTAATAGATATGGTTGGAAAGAAGCGTTCTAATCAATTCTTAGTTTTGCATGGTTGGAGTCTCGGTGTGCATGACGCTACAGTAATTTTACAAAATAATAGCTATACCTCAAAAAAGGAAATGATTTTGGCAGGACCAAAATTGCATATGCAACAAGGCCATCTTCATGTTCAAACCAATACTTTAGAAATTGATTTAAAGAATAATGGATTTTATATGGAAGGGCTTTGGAAATATTCCCATGAAGCAGAAGAGCATAAGAAGTATTTTGGTATAAGCGATGAACCTACTTGTTATAAAATGGTAGGCTATGCCAGTGGCTATATATCAACAATACTGGGATTTATGGTCATTGTCAAAGAAATAAAGTGTGAAGGAAAAGGTGATGATTACTGCCATTGGGTTGCTAAACCACTTAGTGAGTTTAAAGATTCACAGACTATAGAATTATTTAATTTCAACGAAACTAGTATGATTAAAGAATTAGAGTTAGCTTATGAACAAATTAAAGAGGAAAGGGATAATTTAAATAAAACCTATATTATTCATAAGCGCTTGACGAGAGAATTAGTCCAGGGCCATGGATTACAATCCATCGCTACGGTACTTCATGAAACATTAGAGGCACCCATTCTTATTGAGGATCAGCAATTTAATGTTATAGCTGCTGCAGGGTTAATTGAAGATGAGAAAAATGAATATAATCAGCAAATGAAATGTTTTGTTAAGACAAAGAAACACCAGTTTAACGAGATTAAACTCAATTTTTTTCATAATTTTAAACCAGCTAAAGTGCCGGTTTCCCAAAACCATTTTCGTTTACTCATTCCTATCTTATTAAATAATCAAATAACAGGTTATTGTTCCATCATTCGTCCGGTTAATGAATTTACTATTCTTGAAAAGATGATGATTGACAGGTCTTCCGTCGTTTGTGCGATGTACCTTTTAAACGAAAGGACCACTATTGAAGCAGAACAACGGATGCGCGGTAATATATTGGAAGAAATAATAGCGGGGAGATTAAGCAGGCAAGAAATCATGAAAATGGGCCAATATGTTCATGCGGATTTTTCAAAACCCTTTCATATTGTTGTTCTTAACATCTGTAATGAAGGTCAGAATATGAAAACGGAAATAGAATGGAAAGATGAGATTATAACGAAACTAACAGAGTTTTTTAATAAGGAGTCAATCCCTATTCTATTAACCAATAAATGTGATCACATTGTGCTCTATATACCAAATGATGTTTTGCTGCAAAGAAATAGGCAAATTCAAGAACTAGTTGGAGAGATTTTGTTTTTTTGCTCAAATGTATATACTAAATCAACTTTTTGTGGTGGAATCAGCACCTGTCAACAAAAAATTGAAGCCGCAAAAAACCAATTTGATGAGGCACTTACGGCGGTAAAACTTAGTACAAAGTCAAAACCGCTAACATTGTATGAAGAGCTTGGAATAATCGGGCTTTTAATGCAGACTGGCGATAAAGAAGCGATAAGGAAATATTCGAAACAAGTGCTGTCAGACATCCTTGACTACGATCATCGTAAAGGGATGGATTTAACGAAGACCCTTTACCACTATATCTTGAATGGTGGGAATTTAGAGCAAACTGCCTGTAGTTCAGCATTATCGATCAGTGGATTACGATATAGGATAGAAAAAATAAAGGATATTCTATCAGTCGATATTCGTCAACCATCAACTAGCTATTCCCTTTTTCTGGCCATTCAAACGTTAATTATCCTTGGTGAAATCCAATTTGATTTATAGGATGATTTATACTGTATGTTACTGTCTGAAAATAAATAAAAATTAGAATATTCAGTATGTAGGAATTAGAATTGAAATATTTTAATCTATTAATTAATAAAACATTAATTTTAGGAGGAATGTTGTAATGGCTATCATGCGCTTAGGAAGAGTTGAGATTGGTTGTCCAAACTGGGAAAAGTCTATTGAGTACTACAAAAATGTAATCGGTTTACTTGAAACAGCCCGCGAAGAAGATAGAGTCTACTTAAAAGCATGGGATGAGCACGATCATCATAGTGTTATTTTGAAAAAAACTGATTCAGCTGGCTTAATCCATTTGGCGTTTAAATGCGAATATGCTTCTGATCTAGATTTATATGAAGAAAAGTTAAATAACTTTGGTATAACTACAAAGCGTATTGCAGCTGGTGCTCGCCTTGCTGAAGGGGAAGCGGTGCAATTTGTTTTACCTACTGGACAAACGATGGAGCTTTATAGCGAAATTGAAGTAGTGGGCAATGGCTTACCGCTAGTGAACCCAGATCCATGGCCAGATGGATTAAAGGGAATGCATCCAACACGACTTGACCATCTATTAGTTGCCGGGGACGATATTGAGGGTGCTGAAAAAATATTCCTAGAAATCTTTGACTTCCGTGTGAGTGAACAATTAGTTGCCGGCCCAAATAACGACCAAGTGATTGCTAAATGGTTGTTCAAAACAAATACAGCGCATGATATCGCTCTTATCAAAGGTCCTAATGGAGCACTTCACCACTTTGCATTCTGGTTGGATGAATGGGTGGAGCTAAGAAATGCGGCTGATATTATGGCTAAAAATGACGTTATGATTGATGCAGGACCAACACGCCATGGCATAACAAGAGGTACAACAATTTATTTCTTTGACCCATCAGGTAACCGTAATGAAGTATTCTGTGGCGGCTATATTACTTATCCTGACTCACCAACTATTACTTGGACAGAAGATACGATCGGTAAGGCGATTTTCTACTTTGAAAGAGAGCTAAATGAGAGATTTACAACTGTTTTCTCTTAAAAAATAATATTTATATAATAAGGAAGTTTCTCGATTTGGGGATGCTCGAAAGCGTTACCAAATTATAGGGGGAGCTTCCTTCAACATCTAAAGGAATGGAATAGATATGGAGGTAAGGGAATGAACACATTTAAAGTGGTTGTACGGGAAAAGGAAATCATCGTAAAAGAACATGAGACAATCTTAAATGCTTCACAACGCCAAGCGGGTGGTATTTTTGTCGGTTGTAAGGGCGGCGGCTGTGGAATGTGTAAAGTAAAAGTTGTATCAGGAGATACAATTGATGGAATCTCTTCCAAATCTGTTCTACCTGATGAAGATCACGTAGCAGGGTACCGTTTGGCCTGTCAAAGTAAACCAACAACAGACATGGTTATTGAACCATGCCGTGAAAAGAATAAAATATTTAGATAAGAAAGAGGCTGATAGCTTTTATAATAAAGCTATCAGCCTTTTTTGAATTTATTCTAATTCAAGCAACAAATCATCCGCTTGTACGGCTTCCCCACTTTTTACATGAATATCGACAACAATTCCATCGAACGGAGCTTGAACAGTTGTTTCCATTTTCATAGCCTCCGTGATCATTAAGTGGTCGCCCTTTTTCACTTTTTCGCCTTTTTCAACTAATACCTTCACTACCGTACCAGGCATGGAAGCACCTATATGGTTCGGGTTTTTCTTTTCTGCTTTCCGCTTAACAGCCACTGCTGATTTCATACTTTCGTCTTTTACAATTACTTCACGTGGCTGACCATTTAACTCAAAATAAACTACCTTCGAACCATCGCGCTGGGTCTGACCGACAGATACAAGCTTCACGATTAGTGTTTTTCCCTGTTCGATTTTAACTTCAATTTCCTCTCCTAGGCGCATTCCGTAGAAGAATGTAAGTGTATCAAGAACGGACACATCACCGTATTGCTCATAAAACTGATGATACTCCTCGAATACTTTTGGATATAATGCATAGCTGATGACTTCCAAATCCGAAGATTCACGTTCAATCGTTTCCTCTAGCTCCTTTTCCAACGCAGCAAAGTCCACATTTTCCAACAGTTCCCCAGGGCGAACTGTAATTGGCTTACGGCCTTTTAAAATGGCTTTTTGGATATCTTTAGGGAAGCCTTGATATGGCTGACCTAGGTATCCTTGGAGGAATTCAACAACTGAATCAGGAAAATCAAGGGCATCACCCCGTTTAATCACATCTTGCTCTGTTAATTTATTTTGGACCATGTATAAGGCCATATCACCGACTACCTTAGATGAAGGAGTAACCTTTACTACATCGCCAAACATGTCATTGACATTGCGATACATTTGCTTAACATCATCCCACTGGCCTTCAAGGCCAACAGCTTTTGCTTGTTGTTGCAAGTTGCTGTACTGTCCGCCAGGCATTTCGTGATTGTAAACTTCGGTATGGGGCGCGATCATCCCGGATTCGAATGCTTTATAGTAATGGCGAACATCTTCCCAATAATGGGCCAATTTTTCAAGTGCTTGAATATCCACATTCGGTTGTCTGCTTTGACTTTGCAGTGCATAGAACAATGTATTGCTACTTGGCTGTGATGTTAAACCTGCCATTGAACTTATAGCGACATCAACAATATCGACACCCGCTTCAATTGCTTTAACATACGTGTAGATTCCATTGCCGCTCGTATCATGTGTATGAAGATGGATTGGCAAATCAACCGTTTCTTTAAGTGTTGAGATAAGTGTATAGGCAGCTTGTGGCTTTAATAGTCCAGCCATATCTTTAATACCTAGTACATGGGCACCGGCATTTTCTAATTCTTTAGCCATCTTTTTATAATAGTCAAGGTTATATTTCGTGCGTGTACTATCCTCAATATCACCTGTATAGCAAATCGCTGCCTCAGCAATCTTCCCGGAATCCCTTACAGCGTCGATTGCCAATGTCATACCTTTAACCCAGTTTAAGCTGTCAAAAATTCGGAATACATCAATACCGTTTTCTGCTGACTTTTGCACAAATTCTTTAATAACGTTATCTGGGTAATTTTTATAACCAACTGCATTAGAGGCACGTAAGAGCATTTGGAATAATAAGTTCGGCATTTTTTCTCTTAGCTCTTGCAGTCTTACCCATGGGTCTTCTTTTAAGAAACGATAGGCAACGTCGAAGGTTGCACCGCCCCACATTTCAACTGAGAAAAGGTTCGGTAACAATTTTGCAGTAGGCTCAGCGATTTGTGTTAAATCATTTGTACGAATACGAGTTGCGAGCAGCGATTGATGGGCATCCCTAAAGGTTGTATCTGTTAATAATACTTCTTTTTGGTTTTTAATCCACTTTACAACACCTTCTGGACCTTCTTGGTCAAGAATCTGTTTTGTTCCTATTGGGAATGCATCTGATAGTTTTACCTTTGGCATTCTTGGCTTTTTCATCAGTGGTTTCTTTTCTTTGCCAATTCCCGGATAACCATTTACAATCGTATTTCCAATAAAGCTTAACATCTTGGTACCACGGTCTTTACGCTCTGGGAAGATAAAAAGCTCCGGTGTTTGATCAATGAAGTTTGTATTATAATGGCCCGTTAAAAATTTTTCGTGTGTAATAACATTTTCCAAAAACGGGATATTCGTTTTGATGCCGCGAATTCTAAACTCTTTTAAATTGCGTTGCATTTTAGCAGCGGCTTTCTCGAATGAGAGTGCGTGTGTTGAAATTTTCACAAGCAAGCTGTCATAAAATGGTGTGATTACAGCTCCCGCAAAAGAGTTGCCTGCATCGAGACGGACGCCAAAACCGCCGCCAGAACGGTAAGCTGTGATTTTGCCGGTATCTGGCATGAAATTATTTTCCGGGTCCTCTGTTGTCACACGACATTGAATGGCATACCCATGTGTTTTCACAAAAGTTTGATTTGGGATGCCAATTTCTTTACTATTCAAAGGATGTCCCTCGGCAATATAAATTTGTGACTGAACGATATCAACCCCGGTAATCATCTCGGTAATGGTATGTTCAACCTGAACCCGCGGGTTAACTTCAATAAAGTAAAATTCTCCGTCTTTCGTAACAAGGAATTCTACCGTACCAGCATTGATGTAGTTAATATTTTCCATTAATCGAACAGCAGCTTCACAAATCTTCTCACGTAAAGTGTAAGAAAGAGATATGCTTGGTGCAACCTCGACGACCTTTTGATGACGGCGTTGTACGGAACAATCACGTTCATATAAGTGAACAATATTTCCATGCTTGTCACCCAGAATTTGCACCTCAATATGCTTCGGGTTTTCAATATATTTTTCTACATAGACTTCGTCATTTCCAAATGAAGATTTTGCTTCTGACTTCGCACGATTATAACTTTCAACGAGTTCATCTTCATGGCGAACAATGCGCATTCCACGACCTCCGCCACCAAGTGCAGCTTTAATAATAAAAGGGAAGCCATGTTTTGCAGCAAATGACTTTACTTCCTCGATATCTTTCGCAGGTCCATCAGAACCAGGAATTACAGGAATACTCGCTAATATAGCTTGATGTCTTGCTTTTACCTTATCGCCAAACATTTCCAAATGTTGCTCAGAAGGTCCGATAAAAATAATGCCTTCATCACCACAACGCTTCGCAAAATGGGCGTTTTCGGATAGAAATCCATAACCAGGATGAATGGCGTCAACATGATTTGCTTTTGCAATTTCGATAATCCCTTCGATATCTAAATAAGCATCAATCGCACCTTTATCCTCGCCAACCAAATAAGCTTCATCTGCTTTATAACGGTGGTAGGAACCAGTGTCTTCTTTAGAATAAATGGCTACAGTACGAATGCCAAGTTCGGTGCAAGCCCGAAACACCCGGATTGCAATTTCACCTCTGTTGGCCACCAGTACTTTTTGAATCCTTCTTTCTACCAACGACATCTCCCCCTTAGTACCTAGTATTAGTTGTTGCCTATAAAACAACAATGATTCTATATGTGATACAAATGATTTTAGCAAAAATTCGAAAAAATATATACAAATTTTCATATTTTTATGTTTAAAAAAATTTTGAATGTCTATTTCTCCATCATTTCTGTATGTGTTTGAAAAGTAAAAAAATAAAAAATATTCATTCATTTATTTCATATAGAGCAACGATTATGTTGTTACACGAAAAAAAAGGTTTTACTATTAGAATAAGCAAATTACAAAAAAATATAAGGAGTGTAAAAAATGCCTCTTATTCAGATTAATATTATTGAAGGACGCTCAGCTGAAATGAAAGAAGAATTAATTAAGGAAGTGACAAAAACAGTCAGTAAGACATTGGATGCACCGATTGAATCCGTTCGTGTACTTATTAACGAAATGCCGCCGGAGCATTGGGGAATTGCAGGTGAATCTGTTAAAAAAAGACGTTCTAAATGAAACACGGAGAGGAGGAGTTTTTTTATGAAATTGATTGAAAAATATTCTATTCCTAATGAACTAGCGAAGAAAATGATTGTGGCTGCAGAAAATAAAGCAAAGGAATTGGGTATAGCGGTTAATATTACTGTTGTAGACGAGGGTGGGAACTTAGTCTGTTTTTCACGAATGGACCATGCCCCATTGCTTAGTATGGGAATTTCGCAAAACAAAGCGTATTCGGCAATTGCTTTTGGAAAACCGACTGGTGATTGGTATCCAATGATTAAGGATGAACCAGCCCTCTTAAATGGAATTGTTCATACTCCAAATCTAGTAATTTTCGGCGGTGGTTTCCCTATTAAAGTAGAAGGGAAAATCATTGGTGGAATCGGCATAAGCGGTGGTAGTTCAGAAGAAGACGAGCAATGCTGTCTAGCAGCGCTTCAGATGATAGAACAATTAGTATAAAAGAATTAGGGCTGTCTAAGTGACAGCCCTAAAAATCACTTTTATCGCCGGTACCCCATTCTATCGGATATTTCCATACTTGCCTCCATTACCTTTTTAGCAAGCGGTCGTATTTTACTTTGTTGAATGCGCTGCATTGGTCCTACTACTGTTAAAGCGGCAATCACTTTGCCTGTATAATCATAAATTGGTGCAGCTACCGAGTGCACACCTTCGTTGAATTCAGCTAGACTATATGCAAATCCATCTTCTCTTATCTTCTTTAGTTGTTCTCTTAACTTATCTGGATCAGTAATCGTAGTATTTGTAAACTTATTAAGCCCTGAATTGATTACTGCCTCTACAAGGCTTTCATCTGCATGGGCTAACAGCACTTTGCCAGAACTCGTGCAATAGGATGGATTCCTTTTACCGACATGTGTTAAAGCTCTTACATAATGATTACATTCCATCTTTTGGATATAAATAACATCTGTATGATCCAAAACTGATATATGTGCCGTTTCATCAATTTCATGGACGAGCTTACTTAAAATTGGTTGTGATTCACGGTAAACGTCCATGTTGTTATTGATGATGCCGCCGAGCGTGATAATTGTCATACCTAACCGATACTTTTTTGTTTCGGGGTCTTTGTAAACAAATCCCTCACTTGCTAAAGTTGCCATTGTCCGGCTAACTGTACTTTTATTCAGACCCAGCGACGCTGCAAGGTCGCTAATTTTCTTTTCAGGTTCATCCATCGAAAAACTTTTTAAGATTAGTAGGGCATTTTTAACAGAAGATAGCAGATTGTCCTTATTGTCCTTTACATCCTTATCAATTGTATCCAACGTGTTACATCCTTTCATAGTTTCATATAGAAAAACGACGTATCTCTATGGAAAACAATATCAAAAAAAAACGTATTTGAAAAGGAATGATTTCCAACAAATGAATATTTTGAAAAAAATTTCTAAAAAATTATTATTGTTTCATATAAAGCAACAACGAGGTTGTATGTGCAACATTACGGAGTTATCATAATTGTGTGAATTGTCGTAAAATAGTTAAAAAATCTAGGGAGGAATTAGAAAAATGATTGAAGAAATTAAAGTGAGTGCACCTGTAAAACCAATTAATTGCTTACATTTTATTAACGGAGAATATGTATCCTCTTTTAACAAGAAAACATTTGAAAATATTAATCCTGCAACGGAAGAGGTATTGGGAATCGTACATGAGGGAGGTAAAGAGGAGGTAGATGTAGCAGTTGCTGCTGCCCGGAAAGCATTAAATGGACCATGGAAAAAGTACACAGTTCAAGAGCGTTCCAAAATTTTACGCCGCATTGGTGATTTAATTTTAGAAAGACAAGAGGAACTTGCCTATTTAGAATCAATGGATACGGGTAAACCATTTTCTTTAGCCAATAAAATTGATATTCCGCGTGCAGCATACAACTTTCATTTTTATGCGGACTATATTGTTGGTGTTAACACAGATGCAAATGAACAAGACGATGTTGCATTGCACTATACATTACGCCGCCCTGTTGGGGTAGTAGGTATTATCAAACCATGGAACCTTCCTTTACTATTATTAACATGGAAATTAGCACCTTGTTTAGCAATGGGAAATACATGTGTCATTAAGCCTGCTGAATGGACGCCAATGACGGCAACAGTATTAATGGAAATTATGAAAGAAGCAGGACTTCCTGATGGTGTTGCGAACCTTGTTCATGGTTTTGGACCAAATTCTGCTGGTGGAGCCATCTCAGAGCATCCTGACATTGATGCCATTTCCTTTATCGGTGAACCAGGAACAGGCTCTGCGATTATGAGATCAGCAGCAAAAAGTTTGAAAAAGCTTTCATTTGAATTAGGAGGAAAAAATCCGAATATCATTTTCGCTGATGCTGATTTGGATGATTGTATCGAAACAACAATCCGCTCAAGCTTTGTCAACCAAGGTGAAGTTTGTCTTTGTGGATCAAGAATATATGTAGAGCGACCAATTTATAACGAATTCATCGAAAGATTTGTTGCAAAAACAAAAGAATTGAAGGTAGGAAATCCGTTAGAAGCGGAAACTACAACTGGTGCACTAGTTAGTAAGGAGCACTATGAAAGAGTATTAAGCTATGTAGAAAGTGCAAAGGAAGAGGGTGGAAATATTCTAATCGGTGGAAAACGACCTGAAGGGTTGGGAAAAGGATATTTCTTAGAACCAACGATTATTACTGGTTTACATGATGATGCACGTTGCGTACGTGAAGAAATCTTTGGGCCAGTTGTTACAGTAATGCCATTTGATACAGAAGATGAAGTAATTGAAAAAGCAAATGATACACATTATGGGCTTGCTGCGACAGTTTGGACCAGCAATTTAAAACGCGCCGTTCGCGTAACGAAGAATCTTGAAGCTGGAGTAATCTGGGTGAATACTTGGTTCCTTCGTGATTTACGCACACCATTTGGTGGAATGAAACATAGTGGTGTTGGTAGAACGGGTGGAATGCATAGTATCGATTTCTATTCTGAGTTTTCAAATGTAACGTTAAAATACTAACAAAAGAGAATGGAGTGGAGCACGTGACTACTCAAACAATTCAATATGCCGATCAACTAAGAGAGGCGGAATTGACCGGTGTCGGGATTGATCCGTTGACATCAGTCAGTCCAAATCTTACACCGGTTGAAGCCTATCATATTCAACTTGAGAATATTCAAAGAAAGCTAGCTGATGGACAGAAAATAGTAGGTAAAAAAATTGGTTTAACATCTCTTGCTATGCAAAAACTGCTTGGTGTAGATGAACCGGATTACGGACATTTGTTAGATTCGATGGTTGTAGAAAACGGCGGAATGATTTCAATGAGTCAAATTCTGCAACCACGGGTAGAAGGTGAAATTGCCTTTATTTTAAAAGAAGATTTAATAGGTCCAAATGTTACAACTCTTGATGTATTAAAAGCAACAAGATATGTTGTTCCTGCGTTGGAAATCGTCGGAAGTAGAATTAAAGATTGGAAGATAAAATTACCAGATACGATTGCTGATAATGCTTCTAGTGGTCTTTATGTGTTGGGCGGGAAACCAACAAAAGTAGAAGATGTTAATTTAGAACAAATCGGTATGGTTTTAACAAAGAACGGCCAGCTAGCAAACACTGGTGTAGGGGCTGCAGCACTAGGAAACCCGGCAACATGTGTGGCATGGCTTGCAAATAAATTATCACAGTTTGATATTCCACTTCGTGCGGGAGAAGTAATATTGTCGGGAGCACTTTCAGCAATGGTCGTGGCAGAGCCTGGTGATACATTTACGGCGCGGTTTGCACATTTAGGCCAAGTCACTGTTAATTTTGAAAAACAAAAGTAATAAAGGAGGTTGTCTATTGATGAGTAAAGTGAAAGTCGCTATTTTAGGTTCAGGTAATATTGGTTCGGATTTAATGATCAAACTTAGAAGATCTGCAAATCTAAAATTGACAACAGTTATTGGTGTTGACCCACAATCTGATGGATTAAAGCGTGCTAAAGAATTCGGTTATGTGACATTTGATAATGGTATTGATGGTTTTCTAGAACAACCAGAGTTGGCAGATATCGTCTTTGATGCTACTGGAGCAAAGCCGCATCTCCGTCATGCCAAATTATTAAAAGAGGCAGGAAAACGGGTTCTTGACTTAACCCCTGCTGCAGTAGGTCCATTTGTTGTGCCAACTGTTAATATTGGCGAACATTTAGATGATGATAATGTCAATATGATTACTTGTGGTGGCCAAGCCACGACTCCGATTGTCCATGCGATTAATCAAGTTCAACCGGTTGAATACGCTGAGGTTATAGCTACAGTTTCTAGTAGAAGTGCCGGTCCTGCAACAAGGGCAAATATTAATGAGTTTATCGAAACAACGAATAGTGCGCTTGAAATTATCGGAGGTGCAAAGCGTGGAAAGACAATCATGATTATCAATCCAGCTGAACCGCCAATAATAATGCGAGATACAATCCATGCGCTTGTCGAAGGAGAAACCGTTGACGAAGTTGGCATTACGAAAGCTATTCGCGATATGGAGAAAAAGGTGCAACAATACGTTCCAGGTTATAGGGTTAGACAGGATCCCCTTTTTGAAGGAAATAAAGTGACGGTCCTTATTGAGGTAGAAGGTGCCGGTGATTATTTGCCTAAGTACGCAGGAAACTTGGATATCATCACGGCTGCATCAGTTCAAGTTGCTGAACAATGGGCAGTTAAAATGTTAGCGAATGTGACTGCATAAGAAAGGAGGAAATGAAGATGAAATCAAATAAAAATAAAAATATAGTTATTACAGAGGTAGCATTACGTGACGGCAGTCATGCGATTAGACACCAATATACGGTAGAACAAGTAACCAATATTGTGAAAGTACTTGATGAAGCGAATGTACCATATATTGAGGTATCACATGGCGATGGATTGGGAGGTTCTACGCTCCAATATGGTCTTTCATTGACAAATGAATTTGAATTAATTGAAGCAGCTGCTGCTACTGCGAAAAATGCAAAGATTGCTGTATTGCATTTACCGGGAATTGGTTTAGAGACCGATTTAAGACAAGCTGCTAAGTTGGGAGCAAAGATGGCCAGGGTAGCTACACATGTCACTGAGGCGGATGTTGCCCCTGCTTATATTGAGCTCGCGAAAGACCTTGGTATGGAGACAGTCGGATTCTTGATGATGTCACATATGGCTCCTACAGCTAAGTTAGTTGAGCAAGCTAGATTAATGGAGAGCTATGGCGCTGATATAGTATATGTAGTAGACTCTGCAGGGGCATTATTGCCACACCAAGTATCGGAAAAAGTTCGTGCTTTAAAGGATAGTCTTTCTGTAGAAGTTGGATTCCACGGGCATAACAATCTGTCCTTAGCAATGGCTAATACACTTGTAGCGATTGAAGAAGGAGCGACAAGAATCGATGGCAGTCTAGGCTGTTTAGGGGCTGGTGCTGGAAATACACAAACAGAGGTATTAGTAGCTGTTTTGGATAGACTGGGCATTCATACAGGAATCGATATGTACAAGATGATGGATATTGCGGAGGAGCAAATTGCACCGCTATTGGAAAAACCGCAAGTCATTAGTAGGGATAGCTTAATACTTGGTTATGCCGGAGTATACTCAAGCTTTTTATTGCATGCAAGAAGAGCTGCTGAAAGGTTTAATATTGACTCCCGTGATATTTTAATTGAGCTCGGCAAACAGCACATCGTCGGTGGTCAAGAAGATATGATCGTTGATGTGGCCGCAGAAATAGCAAAACGTAAAAATGTCACTATTGGCTAGGGAGGAAAATAATCGTGATAACAAAAGAACAAATCAAAGATATCGCAACCTATTTGTTGGATGCAGAGACTGGCAAACATGAGGTTGTTAAAGTAACAGCATCTATTAAGCCTGACCTAACCTTTGATGAAGCCTATTTAGTTCAAGAAGAAATTGTTAGAACAAAATTAAGCGAAGGCAAAAAAATCGTTGGACCCAAAATGGGCTTAACAAGCTTTGCAAAAATGAAACAAATGGGCGTAGAAGATCCAATTTATGGCTATGTGTTTGATTATATGTTGATTGATAATGGTGGAAAAGTTAAATTAAGTGATTTGATTCATCCGAAAGTTGAAGCGGAAATCGCTTTTGTCATGGGAGAAGACATAGAAGGACCAGGTGTTACGGGGGCCCAAGTATTAGCCGCGACTGAATATGTGCTTCCGGCGTTAGAAATCATTGATAGCCGCTATGAAAATTTTAATTTCACACTTCCGGATGTAGTAGCCGATAATGCTTCAACGTCTAGAGTTGTTTTTGGTACAACTTTGAAAAAACCGGAACAATTTGAACTGGATTTAGTTGGTACAACGATTACAATTAATGGTGAAATGAAAGAACTTGGAGCAGGTGCGGCGGTTCTTGGGCATCCAGCCAATTCGGTTGCAATGCTTGCCAATATGCTTGCCCGTAAAGGGGAAAAGGTGAAAAAAGGCGATATCATTTTAACCGGCGGTATCACTGGTGCCGTTATGCTTTCTAAAGGCGATGTTGTATCAGGTAAATTTGATGGCATAGGTGAAGTTACCTTTACAGTTGTTGACTAATAGATTTCATAAAAGAGAGTCATTTAGGCTCTCTTTTATTTTTTTGTTCAAAAAATAAAAAAATCATATATGATTTTAAAAAATCTATTGATATCATATATGATTTGATATATGATTTAAATGTAAAGTAAATTAAATGAATTTTCTATAAATATTCGTATTAGGAAGGAAGGAATAAATCATGTACAAAGAATTGAAAAAGAGATTAAGAGGATCCATAGCACCTGTAGTTACACCATTTAACGAAGATTATTCAATCGATTTTGAAACACAAGAGAAACTTATCAACTGGCAAATCGAAAGCGGAAGCCATGCAATTTCTGTATGTGGTACAACTGGTGAACCTTCATCTTTAACAACGGAAGAGCGCGTAAAAGTTATGGAAAACGCTGCAAGAGTAATTAATGGAAGAGTTCCATTTGTTCCTGCAACTGGTTCTGTTAATTTTGATGAAACCATTTACTTAACTCAAAAGGCTAAAGAAATTGGAGCAGATGCTGTATTAATCATCGTTCCTTATTACAACAAACCATCACAGCATGCATTATATGATCATTATAGAACTATTGCTGAAACAGTAGATGTTCCAATCATCGTATACAATATCCCTGGTAGAACAGCAGTAAATCTACATGTTGACACATTAGCTCGTCTTGTAAAAGATGTTCCACAAATCATTGGAGTTAAAGAATCTAATAAAGACTTCGAACATGTTAACCGTGTGTTATTAAAGTGTGGAAGAGATTTCAATTTATATTCTGGTATCGAATTATTATGTTACCCAATGTTAGCTATCGGTGGAGCTGGTCACATTAGTGCAACAGCAAACCTTCTTCCTAAAGAGATTGCTAATCTATACAATGATTATGAAGCAGGAAACATTCAAGGCGCATTAGATCATCATTTTGAATTAATGGAATTAAATGATGTTTTGTTTGAAGATACAAACCCTGCGCCATTAAAAGCTGCTATGGGAATGATGGGTATTGCTAAACCTATTTTACGTAGACCGATGGCTCTTCCAACACCAGAACTACAAGAAAAACTTCGTAATGTATTATCAAGACATGTAGAACTTCCTGAAAAAGTTGTAACTAAATAATAGCTAATAAAATAATTAAAACGTCCCATTTAATTAACTAGATTCCTAGTTGGTTAAATGGGACAGATAAGGATGTGAATATGATGCAAAGCCAAACAGTGGATTCAAAAGCTTTAAATACTCATAAAAAATTAGAAGATATCAAGTTATACATCAATGGTCAGTTCGTTGATGCCGAGGCAGGCACCACATTTTCAAATACAAACCCTTTTACAAATACAGTGATTAACAATATCGCTGAAGGTCGCAAAGAGGATATGGACAAAGCGGTTGCGGCTGCAAACGAGGCTTTTAAAAACGGTCCTTGGACTAGGATGAAATTAAAAGAACGTGTGAAATATATTAATAGAATTGCAGATCTTATTGATGAAGCGAATGATGAAATCGCTTTCCTTGAATCATTAGATACTGGTCTACCAATCAGTCAAACAAAAAACCAGGCTGCACGTGCAGCGGAAAACTTCCGTTTCTATGCGAAAATGATTGAAACAAAACATGGTGAAATGTTCCCAATGGATGATGAGTTCATTAACTACACGGTTTATAAGCCATTAGGTGTTGTTGGTCTGATTACACCTTGGAATGCTCCGTTTATGCTGGAAACTTGGAAGGTAGCACCTGCATTAGCTACTGGTAATACTGTAGTGTTAAAACCAGCAGAATTATCTCCGTTAACAGCAAATAAATTAGCTGAGATTATTGATAAAGCTGGTTTACCAAAGGGTGTGTTCAACGTTGTTCACGGTTTCGGTGAAACAGCTGGTGATGCATTGGTGAAGCATCCTGATGTGAAAGCTATTTCCTTCACAGGTGAAACAACGACTGGTTCTATTATTATCAAAAATTCAGCAGATACGCTTAAGAAAACATCTATGGAGCTAGGGGGTAAATCACCTCTAATCGTGTTCGAAGATGCTGACCTTGACCGTGCTCTAGATGCTGCGGTATGGGGAATCTTCTCTTTTAATGGTGAACGTTGTACATCAAATTCACGTGTGTTCCTTCATAAGAAGATTAAGGATAAATTTGTTGAAGCATTAAAACAAAGAGTAATCAACATCAAAATCGGTGATCCAATGGATCCATCTACACAACTTGGTCCACTAGTTGAAAAGGGTCACTATAACAAAGTAAAAAGCTATATTGAAATCGCGAAAGAAGAAGGCTGCGAAGTAGTACAGGGAACAATACCGGAAGAAGTAAAAGCAGGTAACTTCGTACCTCCAACGATTCTATTAAATGCAACCAATGATATGAGAGTCGCTCAAGAGGAAATCTTCGGACCAGTTATGGCTGTAATTGAATTCGAAGATGAAGAAGAAGTAATCAAAGCTGCAAATGATGTGAAATACGGTCTTGCTGGATTCGTATGGACGAATAATCTTAAAAGAGCTCAT
This sequence comes from Schinkia acidoalkalinis, assembly GCF_054301215.1. The sequence continues at coordinate 896,755 of NZ_CP182573.1, read as the reverse complement.
CGCGTAGCAGACGTAGTTGAAGCTGGTATGATCTGGATCAACGCTCAAAACGTCCGCGATTTGCGTATTCCTTTCGGCGGGACAAAAGATAGTGGAATCGGTAGAGAAGGTGGTCATTATGCCTTTGAATTCTACACTGAGCCAAAGGTGATCCATGTTGCTATCGGTGATCACCACATTCCACAGTTTGGAAAATAAAGAGGAAAGATAAAAGCTAGAGGGGCAATTCTCTCTAGCTTTTATTGAAACTAGCAATAGTGCAAGATTGAACGATTCATACTTAAATTTAATTGTAAAAAATGTATAAAAAACACTTGAAATCATATATGATGTGATATATGATTCAGATAGAACAACTAAATATACCGCGGAGGTGACATATAGCTGCCATATTTCAAAAGACATCGTGAATAGCTGATTGAAAAAATTTATGGAAAAGAAGAAGATGAATCGACGTCAAAGGGGAACAATTAGCAAAACACAGTATGCGTATGAATACATAAGCGCCAAGATTCTTGAAGGCATTTATGGGCCAGGCCAGCGCATTGTGATCGATCAAATTGCAAAAGAGCTTGGAACAAGTACGATTCCGATACGTGAAGCCATTCGTAATCTTGAATCAGATGGATTGATTCAATATAAAGCCTATAGCGGTGCTATCGTAAGCGCTATCAATGAAACAGAATATATTGAGATACTGTCTGCTATTTCCGTTTTAGAAGGTTATGCCGCTGCACTAAGTGCCGAACGCTTAAACTCCCGAAACTTGGATGAAATGATTAAGTTTAATGATCAAATGTATGAGGCATTACATGACTTTGAATTTGATAAGTTTAATCAACTTAATCGAAAATTTCATTCTATTATTATTGATAATTGTGGCAATAATTTTTTAATAGAAGAAATTCGACAAACACAACAACGATTGGATCGGATTAGGCGCTCCATTTTTACTTTAGTACCGCAACGTATCCGTGAATCGGTTGAGGAACACAACTCTATTATTTACCTTTTAAAAGAAAAAGCACCTTCATTTAAAATCGAGGAAGAAGTGCGACAGCACCGTAAAAATACGATGATTGCTTTTAGAAATTGGAAGCAAGAAAATGAATGCCGCTGAATTTTAGGAAAAAGGCCATGATTTGATTATAAATATCAGAAAATAAATTATATTCATAATTATGTTGAAGGTAAAATAGAAGTTGCATCATTATTATGTTTTTCATTTTGACAACGTTTTCAATAAATAGATTCAAAGGGATTTAGAAAAAATAAATAATGAGGTGTAAAAATGAAAAAGCTTTCTCTTTTAATTTTATTCGTATTGAGTGCAATATTGTTATTTGGCTGTAGTTCTAGCAGTGAAACAAATTCTAATGAAACGAAATCAGACTCCGATACTATTAAAATAGCAGCAATTTTTTCAACTTCTGGGGGAGCTGCACCGCTTGGATCACCAGGAATGGAAGCGGCAAAAATGTTAGTTGACATGAAGAATCAAGAGGGTGGCATTAACGGGAAGAAGATTGAATTAATTTCGTACGATGATAAGTCAGATCAAAATGAGGCAGTATTGGCTATGAAAAAGGCGATTACTCAAGATAAGGTGTCTGCAGTAATTGGTGGTTCAATAAGCGGAAATGCTTTAGCAATGCTTCCACTTGCTGAACAAAATAAAGTTCCATTCATCGCTTCAGCGGCAAGTCAACAAATCTACCAAAAAGAAGACGGATCACCACGTGAATATGTATTTAAAGTATCACCGGATGATACACATGCAGTTGATAAAATTTTACAATATTTAAAAGCTCAAGGTATTACAAAAGTTGCTTGGTTAAATGTTGCCAATAACTATGGTACTGGTGGACATACACAATTTCAGAAACTAGCTCCGGAATATGGAGTTGAGGCAGTGATTGAAGATGAGTTTGATGTCACTGTGAAGGATGCAAAGCCAATGTTAACAAGGGTTAAAAAGGCAAATCCACAGGCAATCATTGTTTGGGGTACTGTTCAGGAAACATCAGTAGTTGTTAAAAATATTAGAGAGTTAGGAATTGAATTGCCTATCATCGGAAGTCATGGCATTAGTTCTGTACAATTGTTTGAACTAGCAGGTGATGCGGCGAATGGATTAATCTTACCATCAGCAAAAATTATTGTCGCAGAACAACTGCCTGACAGCGACCCGCAAAAAGAAGTGCTTCTTCAATTTAAAGAGCAATTTGAGAAAAAATACAATGAACCTGTAAGCTTATTTGCTGGTCACGCTTGGGATTCATTTGTGATGGTTACTAAAGCTATTGAAAAAGTAGGTACAGATGGAGCGGCTATTAGAGATTATCTCGAAAATGACCTTGGGGAATTTGTTGGGCAAGATGGAGTTTTCCACGTAAGTCCTAAAAATCATAATGGTTTATCTACTGACGATATGGTGATGGTGAAAGTAGAAAATGGTAAATGGGTTTTAATGGATAAAGAGTAATCAGGGTTACACCGAATAACAGAATGGAGGTATTCAATGGAAGTTCTCAGTCAAATGCTACAGTTATTATTCTCCGGATTAACAATCGGATCTATTTATGCCTTAATTGCTATTGGCTTTGTAATCATATACAACGTCACTGGTGTTTTAAATTTAGCACAAGGTGAATTTGCGATGTTTGGTGCTTTGATTAGTATTGCATTTGTTAAGATGGGGCTGCCTTTATGGGCAGCCGTTATCTTAAGTATAATGATTGTTATTGGCATCGGTGCATTGTTTGAAAGAGTAGCAATTTATCCGGCACGAAATTCTTCAGTACCAACACTTATTATTATCACGATTGGTGTATCGATTGCTTTTCGTGGAATAGCGATCCTAATCTGGGGAACACAACCACAGGCATTACCGCCGTTCACGGATAATACACCGATTAAATTCTTAAATGCGGTTCTATTGCCACAAAATATATGGGCAATCGCTATTTCAATTATCATTTTGTTCGCTATGATTTACTTTTTCAACAAGACCTATGTTGGAAAAGCTTTAACAGCCTGCGTGGTCAATGTATTTGCAGCAAGGTTGATGGGGATTAATCCAGAGAAAATGTCACTTATAACTATATCCATAAGTGCGGGACTGGGGGCTCTAGCAGGAATTGTAATTGCCCCAATTTCAGGTGCGACCTACGATATGGGAATGATGCTTGGCCTGAAAGCATTTGTGGCTGCAGTTATAGGGGGATTAACAAATGCCCCGGCGGCGATTGCAGGTGCATTTATTATTGGAATTCTAGAATCGTTTACTGAAGGTCTTTGGTCGGGTGGGTTAAAAGATGCTGTAAGTTTTACATTGTTATTGGCTATTTTATTCTTAAAACCAGAAGGATTATTTGCAAAAGCATCAGGTAAACGGGTATAAGGAGGATTGGATATGCATAAAAAACAACTGAAAAATATTTATAATAACGGCCCTATTGGAATCCTTCTCTTTTCCGTTTTACTATTACTCCTGCCAATATTCATTAAGTCCAATTATTTTTATACAGTTCTGATTATGATTGGCTTCTATGCACTTGTTTGTAACGGAATGACGATGTTGGTTGGTTATGCAGGTCAAATTTCTTTAGGTCATGCTGCATTCTACGGTATTGGCGCTTATTCAACAGCGATTCTTTCAACAACTTACGGAGTCTCTCCTTGGATGGCAATCATTGTGGGAATGGTTGTTGCCGGTATCGTTGCCTTAATAGTTGGAATCCCAACCTTTAAATTAAAGGGGCACTACTTAGCATTAGCTACATTAGGCTTTGGAATTATTATCTATACAGCGTTCAAAGAGCTCCGTGATCTAACAGGTGGTTCCAATGGATTTTTTGGTATTCCTACGATAAGTTTGTTTGGTTTTGAATTTAATAATGATGTACGCTTCTTTTATTTAGTTTGGTTTTTTGTGATCATCGGACTTATTTTTTCGCGAAATGTCATCCATTCACGAATCGGACGTGCGTTAAGATCAATTGAAGGTAGTGAAATTGCATCTGATGCTGTTGGAGTCAATATTATGAACTATAAGCTTCAAGTTCTAATATTAAGTGCAATGTTTTCTGCGTTGGCGGGCTCTCTACTAGCTCATTATGTGTCATTTATCAACCCTGAGTTGTTCGGTGTAAATACCTCAATTTTCTTTTTGATTATGGTTATTATTGGTGGATCCAGCCGGATTTGGGGGTCGATTGTAGGGGCAGCCACCTATGTACTCTTAGGTGAATTGCTAAAACACTATATTCCAGTTTTATTACCAAATGCAGGAGGAGAGTTTGAGATTGTATTTTTCGGTGTGCTGTTAGTCATCACGCTGATTTATATGCCTAACGGCTTATCACCACAGCTAGAAAAACTATTTTCCGTCTTTCAGAAGAAAAAGCACGTTCAACATGCATTCCAGGTTGGTGTTAATAGAGCAGTTTCCGGAGGTGACAACCAATCATGATGGATACAACGATATTAAAAGTGGAAAAATTAACAAGGCAATTTGGTGGGGTCCTCGCTGTTAATGACGTTTCTTTTGAAGTAAAGAAGGGTGAAATTTTCGCTGTTATCGGACCGAATGGTGCTGGGAAAACGACATTATTTAATATGATAACCGGTGTTTTACCAAGTTCGTCAGGGAATGTTTATTTTAATGAAAAAAAGTTAACAGGTTTGAAACCATATCAAATAGCAAAAGCTGGCGTAACAAGAACCTTTCAAAACCTTGAAGTATTTAGTAATATGTCGGTTATTGAAAATGTAATGACTGGTGCTCATTTAACAATGAAAACAAACATGTTTACAGCTGGGTTTCGTCTTCCGATGGTTGTTAAAGAAGAACACAAAATAATGAAGAAAGCGATGGAATGCCTTGAGCGTGTCGGGATTGCAGACCTGGCCTATGAAGTCTCTGAAAGTTTACCATATGGGAATCAAAGATTATTAGAGATAGCACGAGCAGCTGCTTCCAATCCGAAATTAATTTTACTAGATGAACCAATGGCTGGTTTGAATTCCGAAGAGTCTAGACAGCTAGTGGAAGTCATATTGAAGATGAGGGAAGAAGGCATGACCTTTATTTTTGTTGAGCATGATATGGAGACGGTTATGTCCATTTCTGATCGTTTGGTTGTACTCGATAATGGAGTCAAAATTGGTGAGGGGACTCCAGACGAAATTTACCAAAATCCAAAGGTTGTTGCAGCATATTTGGGTGATGAAGAGGAGGAGATCTTATGCTAAAGGTTGAAAACCTCCACACTTATCACGGTTTTCTCCACGTCTTAAAGGGGATAGAATTTGAGCTTAATCAAGGTGAGTTATTAGCCATCGTCGGCTCTAATGGAGCTGGAAAAAGTACCTTACTTGGTACTCTTGCAGGTATATATTCTCCTAAGGAAGGTTCCATAACTTTAAGAGATGAAAATATTACAAAAGATGGTGTCCAAAAGGTTGTCTCAAAGGGGATTTGTTTAGTCCCGGAGCGACGTCAAATATTTACATCTATCTCAGTAAAAGATAATCTTCTTCTGGGTGCTTACCATAGATATAGTAAGGACAAAAAAACTATTCAGAAGGATTACGAAGATATAGTAGAAATGTTTCCACGCTTAAAGCAAATGCTAGATCGTCCAGGTGGTTTATTATCCGGAGGGGAACAGCAAATGGTGGCAATTGGTCGAGGCCTTATGGCTAAACCTAAAGTTCTCATGTTAGATGAGCCTTCTTTAGGACTTGCTCCGCTCATTGTTAAGGATATTATGAATATATTAAGAACATTGTCTGATGAAATGGGGACAACGATTATCCTCGTTGAGCAAAATGTTAAAGCAGCTTTAAAAGTTGCGGATCGAGGCTGTGTCCTAGCACATGGTAAAATTGCTATATCAGGAACAGCAAAAGAACTACTAAAGGACCCAAGGGTACAAGAGGCCTATTTTGGCAAAACCAGTACAACAGCATAAAAAAAGTCAAGTGATACGACACAGGAAGGAACTGCCCGAAGGAAGGTTCTTCCTGTGTTTTTGTGTGGGAATGAAATGTAGTCATTTTCTATAATGAAGTAGGCTCACAATAAAATGAATGTACGCCCTTTTGTTTGAAAGTTGCAAAAAGTGCAAAAAAAATTTAAAAATATAGGGAGAATAGAATATTTTTTAAAAGGAAGAGGGGGGTTTAATGGTCAATAAAATATTTCATGATTTACATATTCAACAAAAGGATGGTGCTATTTTTTTAGATAGTGAACGAATTTTATTAACTCCATCCTCTGTTTTTGGCACATTAAGAAAAGAACTAATAGATAATATCGGCATGGAGCGGGTAAAGGGGTTTTTATTGCGATATGGTTGGAATATGGGAGCCTATGATGCGGAAAAGGCATGGGCAAACAAAAACACACCTTCAATCAAGGAGATTCTTAAAGAGGGTCCCATCCAGCATATGATCAAGGGATATACAAAGGTTCAAACAGTAAAGACAGATATTGAATGGGACGTTGATTGCAAAGTCAAATCTGTCTATGTAGAAGGAGAGTGGTTTCATTCTTATGAGGCGGAGGAGCATATGCGCCAATTCGGCATTGCTGATGTGCCTATTTGTTATACACTGATTGGCTATGCGAGCGGCTATTATTCTACTATTTGTGGGCATACGGTCATCTTTAAGGAGTTATCCTGTAAAGGGATGGGGAAGGATCAGTGTAAATATGTAGGTAAATCGATTCATAGTTGGAATGGCGAAGCTGATGAAGAATTAAAGTACTATGAAAACTCTACAATCGTAAAAGAGTTGGAAAGAACGTATGAAGCATTACTTCAAGAGCGGAATAACCTTTCCAAAGCAACGGAAATAAGTAAAAGGATCACTCAGGCATTAATCAATGGTAGTGACTTGCAGTCGATTATTGATGACATCTCGAAAACATTAAGGATTCCAATTATCATTGAGGATGTAAATTTTAGGGACTATGTTTATGCTGGGCTGTCCAAGGATGAGTTGGAAAACATCAAGCTGGATTTTTCTGAATGGATGGGAAGATATGAAATCGGTACTAGCGTCATTTCTTATTCAAACATGCGGAAAATTAAGGCAAGAGAGCATTCACGTTTAATGACACCCATCATGGTTCAGAAAAAAATGTTTGGTTATTGTTCGTTTGTTTATCAAGTGGATTGTCAATCATTGCCGGAATTGGACTACATGGTTTTGGATCGCCTCTCTTTTATTGCCTCCTTACATCTTTTAAACGAAAAAACAAGCTTTGAAGCGATGGAAAGAATGAAGGGATATTTCTTCGAACAAATATTAAACGGGCAGTTTGCATCGAAAAAAGAAGTTTTGCAGCGAGGTAGATTCATTAATATTGATTTGGAATCTCCTTATTATATTGTGATCCTAAAACATCATTATTTGGATGACTTTTTAAAAAAGGAACTCATTTTCTACGAAGAATTGCTGGATACAACTGTCCAATATTTTAACAAAAAAAAGGCCGGGGTCATTATTGGTCAACGGGCTGCCGATACGGTTTTGTACGTACAAATAAGGAATTCTGAACATACGATTGAAAAACTATGTAATCAATTTATTTACCATTTAACAACAAAATATCGGGGTGCTAATTTTCTAATTGGAATAAGCTCTCTTGCTGAAGATATTATTGATGCGCCTGAACATTACCAGGAAGCATTAAGCGCTATAGAAATGGCAAATTCGCACAAAAAGGCTGTTTCGTTTAATGAGCTGGGATTAGTCGGAATGATGCTTCATTCTAAGGATCAAAATGTGATTATCCAAAAAGCGAAATATATGCTGAATCCTTTGCTTAATAATGGTGGCAATAAAGATACAGAGCTCATCAAAACGTTATATGTATTTTTGCAAAATGGAGGCAACCTCGAACGAACAATGGAAGATCTTGCTTTATCTAAAACAGGATTACGATATCGAATACAGAAAATCGAAAACTGTTTAGGTATTGATTTAAGAGAGCCTGAAGTGAGTTTTCAATTGCGATTAACTTTTCAGGTTTTAGTGCTGAAAGGAGAATTTGTTTTTGATTGATAGTTCAGTAAATAAACATTTAGATATTTTAAGTTTAATAAAATTATAATTTTAGAACTTTAGTGTCGTAGCAAAACACTCCTAAATCATATATGATTTAAACAAGGAAAAGAAATATTAAAAATATTTCAACTTTTGACAAAAATCAATTAAGGGAGATGTTGTTCATGCCAGCACGTACAGGAGCACAGTATTTAGAAAAGCTAAAAAAAGACCGACGCGAAATTTACCTTAACGGAGAAAGAATTGAAGACATTACAGTACACCCACAACTTAAAGGTGGAGCAGAATCAATTGCTCACTTGTATGACTTACAATATCTACATCCTGAGGTTATGCTATCTGAAAATGAAAACGGCGAAAAAGTTGGAACCGCTTTTATGTTCCCAAAATCTAAAGACGATTTATGGAAATTACACAAAGCTTCTAAACTTTGGTCTGAAGCTTCTGCAGGAATCATGGGACGTAGCCCGGACTACTTAAACATTACATTTGCCTGCTATGCCAGCAGAACGGATGTATGGGACAAATATGGCGAATCAGAAAAAGGTAAAAATTTAGAAAACTACTTTAAATATATTCGGGACAATGATTTATGTTTAACACACTGTATCGTTAATCCACAAGTGGACCGCTCGGTACCAGAAGCACAGCAAGGTGAGGGAGATTTAGCCCTTCACAAGGTTGGCGAAACCGAAGATTCCATCATTGTAAGTGGAGCTAGAATGTTAGGTACATTAGCACCGTTTGCTGATGAAATGACCATCTATCCTTCAAGAGCAGGTCAAGGAATCCGTCCTGAAGATTCAAAGTATGCGTTAATGTTTGCGGTTCCAATGGATCATCCAGGAATGATGTTGCTTAACCGTGATTCTTTCAGTAAGCAACGTGATTTATTTGATTATCCACTATCAAGTCGTTTTGATGAGCAAGACGCAATTGTAATCTTTGATAATTGTCATATTCCGAAGGACCGTGTATTCATCGATGGAAATACTGAATTATATCGTGCAGTAACATCAGAAGTAAACTGGGGTGCATATATCGTATTCCAAGCAATGACGAGAGCGCTTACAAAGCTTGAGTTCTTATTCGGTATTGGTCACATGATTGCTGACATGAACGGTGTTAATGCATTTGACCATATTAAAGAAAAGCTTGGTGAAATCTGGCAATATAAAGAATTAACACGTACTGCGATTGTTTCAGCAATTGAAGGTGCTAAGGAAAATGGAGTGAATGGTGTATTAATTCCTGACGGTAGGCCATTACAAGCTTTAAGAGGATTAATGCCAAAATGGATTCCGAGATCCATCGAATTAATTCAACTTATTGGCGGCGGCGGTTTCTTATGTACTCCATCTAAGAAAGATATGGAAGGTCCATTAAGACCATTTATCGATAAGTACTATCAAGCTAGAAATAAATCTGCATTAGAAAAAATTAAAGTAAACCGTCTAGCTTGGGACTTCATCGGTTCAGATTTAGCTGGTCGTGGTGAATTATATGAGCGTTTCTATCTAATCGATTCATTCCGTGTAACAATGGATACTTATACGACTGCTGATAAAGAAACTGAAATGGCTCTAGTTAAAAAGTTCTTAGACCAAATGGTGTTGGAAGAAAGTAAAGAACCAGTTACCAATGGTAAATAAATAGTTAGAAACTGAAAGAAGCAAGGGAGCCCCTTGCTTCTTAATTTTTTAAGAAAAATGTCTTGTGTGTCCAATATTTAGCCCTGTAATATAGTTCTATAAAGCGTAAACGTTTTCTTTTTCGATTTCAATTTGCTGTCCTTTGTTCGTATTGGAGATTAATTCCATCCATTTAATATTAACAGGGCTTCCAATTGATAGATTATAATCTTCATATATATATACATAGAGATGACTAAAATGGTCCTTTATTACGATTTTTTCAATGATTCCGTTGTAGAATAGATTGTGACATGTTAATTGAATTTGGTATTGTCCTTCGCTCGGTAGCAGGTAATCGGAATCAACTCTAATGACCAATTCTTGTACGCCATCGTTTAAGAGTAAAGATCGCTTGATTAGTCCATTTACCTTATGATAACACCCTAAATATTTTGGAATTAACTGCATATGTCCTTGTTGAAGTAATTGCCGGATTAAGGTTGAACTTATTTTTTCCTTGTTGTGGGAAATTTTCTTAATTACCGTTACACCGAAGTGTCCTTCACCTGCTTTTATAAGCGTTTCCATATTTCCTTGTCCTTTGTAGCCGTATGTGTAATCAAAACCGGCAACGATGTGTAAACACCCTAGATTAATAAGATATTGTTCGACAAACTCTTCTGGACTAAGCTTTGCGAAATCTGGATCAAACTTTACAACATATAGCCGATCGACACCCATGCTATTTAGAACATCTTGCTTTCTATATAAAGGGGTTATATATTTCACGGGAGCGTTGCTCTTATTTACAATTTGTCTTGGATGTGGATAAAAGGTCATCACTGCCATTGGGACATTTTTTTCAGCTGCAATCCTTTTTGCGGTTTGAATCAATCCTTGATGGCCTAGATGGACTCCATCGAAAAATCCAAGCGCCAAAACACAAGGCTCAGAATTCATTAATTGTGATTTAACCATTGAATGTTGAATGAAAATAGTCTCCACCGTGAATTTCCCCCTGTATACAACAACTTATTTTAGTATGAAACAAAATCATACCATGTCACTAATATTATATACGAAATAATATACGATTTCAATGATAATAGAATATCATGAATTTTTTTAAAAGGTAGAAATTTCTGAAATAAATTATTGACTCTCCGGTAACTGGATACTTTATATTATAAGTATAAAACAAATATACAAGATGATTGCTAAATTACTAAATCATTTATTTAGTAAATCATTAGGGTACTATAATAAAAGGAGAGGATATAATGAAGAAAAACGTTGATATTATTCGTTTCCACCATGCGGAAGTGACTGTGACTGATTTAGATCGTGCGAGAGAGTTTTATTGTACTGGTTTAGGCTTTATTGAAACAGAATCAGATGAAGAACATATTTATTTAAGAGCCATTGAAGATGCCAATCATCATTGCTTAGTCTTGACAAAAGGAAAACTAGCTAGCCTAAAGCACATTGCCTATCGTGTTGGTAGTGATCAAGATTTAGATGTGCTTGATGAACTGTTTACAGAATTAGGTGTAAAGAAAGTTTGGATTGAAGCCGGTGAGGAAAAAGGCCAAGGACGTGCATTACGGATTCAAGATCCAGGCGGTATGCCGGTAGAGTTCTTCTATGAAATGGATAGGGCAGAAAGAATGCTGCAAAAGTTTCATTTACAAGGGAATTCAAAAGTTAAACGGATTGACCATGCAAATTGTTTAATTACTAATATTGATGATTTATATGAATGGTATAGCAATCATTTGGGCTTTAGAACTTCTGAATTTACTGTAAACGGTTACGAAGAGAATGAGCATATTTGGGCTGCATGGATGCACCGTAAACCTAGCGTACATGATCTGGCGCTTATTAGTGAAAAAGGCCCCCGTTATCATCATACAGGATTTTGGATGGATGATGCGAAGTCAATTTTGGACGCGTGCGACCATTTAGCATCATTAGGCTATCATGCCCATATTGAACGCTCACCAGGAAGACATGGAACGTCTAATGCGTTTTTCGTATATGTACGTGACCATGATGGAAATCGAATTGAGCTATATACAGGCGACTATTTCACAAACGACCCTGACTTTGAACCAGTGAAGTGGCATCTTGATGACCCACAAAGAGCAACTTTCTGGGGTGCTTTGCCGCCAGAAAGTTGGAGAAACGAAGCAGTATCTGTAGAAGATATTGTAACGGGCCAGCTACTTCCAATTGAAATAGTGAAAAGATTAGAAAAAGCTTAATAACAATAAGAGGTCGGCTCCCATTGGGTCGGCTTTTTATTTTGAAATTTACGAAAATTGAAATAAAATGAGATTAGTTGTTATCTACATGATAAGCAGGTGATAGAAATGAAAAATAAATTTTCCATCGGTCAATTGTCAAAATTGCACAACATTCCAATTAAGACTCTTCGTTATTATGATGAAATAGATCTTTTCAAACCAATCGAAGTCAATGAAGAAACTGGTTACCGTTATTACTCACCTGAGCAATTTAAGCAATTGGATATTATTCATTATCTAAAAACGTTAGGGGTACCGTTGAAAGAAATTAAACAACAGCTTCAGAGCCGAAATATAAACGAATTATTAGATTCTTTAAAGAATCACCATGTATCGATTGAAACAAGGATAAAAGAATTAAAGAAGATTAAAACATGGCTTGAGGGGAGAATTTATGAAATAGAGGGGAGTCGGAAGAATGTTACGATAGGGGTTCCCGTCGTTCAATACCTCCCAAAAAGAATGTTGGTCCAATTGCAACAAAAAATTGAGGGTGTAGATGAACTAGAGTTAGCCCTTCGAAAACTTAAAAATCAATATGGCGTTAGAACGCCAATTTTTCTTGGAAAAGTAGGCTTCACCCGGACGATTTCGAATGTTCTACAAAATTGTTTTAAAGAATACAATTCAATCTTTCTATTTTTGGAAGAAACAGAAGAGCAAGATTTATTGCATACAATGAGCAGCTCCTTTCCAGAAGGAGAGTATGCATCCATTTATTATCGTGGTGAGCGAAGTGAAGCGGCAGACTATTATAAGGATTTACTGATTTTTATTAAAGAAAATAACTACAAAATAAAGGGAGACTTTATTGAACGGGCGATTATTGACCAATTTCTTTCCAGTGATCAAAAGGCATTTTTTACTGAAGTTCAAGTACAAATTGAGCGAATCTGATAATTACGCTTGAAATCATATATGATTTAATATATGATTTACTATATAATAATTGCAGTTTTTTAAAACTATGTTGAGGTTTTCATTGATAGGTAAATATTTTAGTTGAAAAGGAGAGAGCGTGAATGGTACTTAAAAAGAAATTATTTATAAATGGTGAATGGGTAGAGACGAATTCTTATACTACTTTGACAGCTCCTTATTCTGAAGAGGTATTAGCGGAAATTCCTGCAGCAACTGAGGAAGAAGTAAATCAGGCGATTGAAGCTGCGTACGATGCTCGTGAAGTAATGGCTAAAATGCCTGCCCATAAACGTGCAGCGATTTTAGAAAAATTAGTGCAGCTTTATGAAGCACGTTCTGATGAAGCAGCTCGCATTATTGCATTAGAAGCAGCCAAGCCAATTACAACTGCAAAAGGAGAAGTTGCGCGTACGATTCAGACGTACAAATTTGCAGCTGAGGAAGCAAAACGGATTCATGGGGAAACGCTTTCACTTGATGCAGCGCCAGGTGGGGAAAATCGCATTGCATATACTGTACGCGAGCCGTTAGGTGTAGTAGGAGCGATTACTCCATTTAACTTTCCAATGAATTTAGTGGCACATAAGGTTGGACCAGCGATTGCAGCTGGAAATACAATCGTTTTAAAGCCTGCTTCACAAACCCCTTTATCCGCGTATTTTCTAGCAGAGTTGCTTGAAGAAGCTGGTTTGCCTGCAGGTGCCCTTAACCTTGTTACAGGTAGTGGTAGAGTAGTAGGGGATAAATTAGTAACAGATGACCGTGTCAAGGTGATTACGTTTACAGGTAGTCCGGCTGTTGGAATCGGCATTCGTAATAAGGCAGGGCTAAAGCGGGTTACCCTTGAGCTTGGCTCAAATGCTGCTCTTATTGTCGATGACGGAGTCGATATCAATAAAATTGTTTCACGCGCAGTAATAGGTGCCTTCTCAAATCAAGGTCAAGTTTGTATTTCTTTACAACGCGTCTATATTCATGAAAATTTGTATGAATCCTTCGTAGAAAAATTTGTCGCAGCAGCAAAACAACTTAAGGCAGGAGACCCACTGGATCCACAAACAGATGTATCTGCTTTAATTTCTAAAGGTGATGTGACGCGGACATTGGAATGGATTGAAGAAGCAAAGCGGTTCGGTGCAGAGATTGCTACAGGTGGCGTTGCCGAAGGAAATATTCTACTTCCAACCGTTGTTTTAAATGCTGATAAAGCGTTGAAAGTATCATGCCAGGAAGTATTTGCCCCAATCGTTCTTCTTAATAAAGTGAAGTCTGTGGAGGAAGCGATAGAGCTTGTTAACGATTCACGTTATGGATTACAGGCGGGTATTTATACGAATAATGTGAATACAGCCCTTGATGCAGCAGAAAAGCTTCATGTTGGAGGAGTTATGATAAATGATATTCCAACATTCCGTGTTGATAATATGCCATATGGTGGCGTTAAAGAAAGCGGAGTGGGTCGTGAAGGTATAAAATATGCGGTTGAAGAAATGACGGAAATGAAATTAGTTGTATTTAATCGGAATTAATAAAAAAGATGAGGTGAAAAAATTGAGCAATGGGAAAATCAAATTCAGCGGGATATCTCAAGCGGAAACTGTTGTCGTAGATGCTCAGAATCAAATAGTAGAAGTAAAAGGAAGAAATACAAGTTTACGAGAATTAAAGTTGGATGCGCCGGTTTCAGGAACAGTCTACGGTACTTTATTAAATTATCAAGGTGCATTGGAGAGACTGGGTGAAGCAGTTCATGAGGACCCATATAAAGCTCCGCCAAAGGCACCGACTCTTTATATTAAACCGGTAAATACCCACATTGGCTACGGAATGCCAATCCCTATGCCTACCAATATTCAAGAATTAGAGGTAGGTGCTGCGTTGGGAGTAGTATTTGGGCGTAAAGCAACACGGGTTACGAAAGAGGAAGCCTTGGACTATGTAGCCGGCTATACTGTTGTGAACGACGTAAGTATTCCGCATAGCAGCGTATATCGTCCGGCAATAAGCCAAAAATGCCGTGACGGCTTTTGTCCAGTCGGTCCTTGGGTCATTGACCGTGAGGCAATTGCCAATCCCGATGCACTAACTATTCGTGTTTTCGTTAATGGTGAATTGCACCAAGAAAATACGACAGCAAATTTAATTCGCTCTGTAGCGCAATTGATTGCTGATGTTACTGATTTTATGACATTGCATGAAGGTGACACATTATTGGTTGGCGTACCGGAGAATGCACCAGTAGTGAAGGTGGGCGACCAAGTCCGTATCGAAATTGCTGAAGTTGGCGTCTTGGAAAATACGGTTGTTCATGAGAATGAAGTAAGAGTAGGAGGTATAAACAGATGAAAAGAGCACGTGTAGCTTTCTCTGGAGCCATTCATGAAGCTGTTGAAGTGGAAGGCCGCTTAAAGCTGGAAGACGGCCGCATCGTGGAGGAACAGGAAGTAGTCTGGCTGCCACCTGTCGAGATGCAAACGGTGTTTGCACTAGGATTGAATTATGCAGACCATGCGAAGGAGTTGGCATTTAAAGCACCAACAGAACCGCTTGTATTTTTAAAGGGACCAGGTACATTTATTGGACACTATGGGCAAACGTTCCGACCAGCTGATGCAACGTTTATGCACTATGAATGTGAGCTTGCCGTTGTCATTGGAAAACAGGCTAGAAATGTAAGGCAGGAAGACGCTTATGATTATGTAGCCGGCTATACTGTTGCCAATGATTATGCCATCCGTGATTATTTAGAAAATTACTATCGTCCGAATTTGCGGGTGAAAAACAGGGATACTTGTACTCCGATTGGCCCTTGGCTTGTAGATGCAAAAGATATTGAAGATCCAATGAATTTAGCCTTAAGAACATATGTGAACGGTAAATTAACACAAGAAGGTAATACAAAGGACATGATCTTTAGTATACCAGCGCTTATTGAGTATTTAAGCAGCTTCATGACACTAAATAAAGGTGACGTCATTTTAACCGGAACACCTGTAGGTGCTGTAAATGTTGAAGTTGGGGATGAAGTTGTTACGGAAATTAATCATATTGGACGGCTTGTTAATACAATAGCAGGTCGATAATTTTTAAGAGTACGAGGGAAGGAAGATGATAAAAGATGCCGCATATTATCGTTGAATATACGAATAATATTAAAGCCGAGGCGAATATCCCTTTATTACTTGAGAAAATCAATGGGGTTATTATATCGAAAAGCCCTCTTTTTCCAATCGGAGGGTTGCGCTCTCGAGCTATTGAACTAGAAGATTATCGGGTTGCAGACGGGAAAGAGGATGATGCGTTCGTCCATGTGACCCTTAAGATTGGGGCCGGACGAAGTAAGCAGGATAAAAAAAGTACTTGTGACGAGCTGTTTGACGTAATCAAGGAACATTTTGCAGAGCTATTTTCTAGAAGGTTTTTGGCGCTATCCATGGAGCTTGTAGAATTTAGTGAAGCAGGAACATATAAACATAATAATATCCATCAACGTTTTAAATAGGTACTTGTTGGAAATTGGTGAAAAAACGCTTGATATCATATACGATTTGGAATATGATTAAATCATGGAAAATAACCAAAACACTAACCAAAACCAACATCCAACCATTAGCAAAACACAGTATGCTTACGAGTTTTTAAGAGCAAAGATTTTGGACGGTGAATATGTTCCAGGCCAACGAATTGTCATCGATCAAGTAGCTAAAGAGCTTGGGACAAGCACAATACCAATACGTGAGGCAATCCGAAATTTAGAATCTGATGGTTTAATCCAATACAAGCCGTATAGCGGGGCCATCGTTAGTGCGATTAACGAAACGGAGTATGAAGAAGTTCTTTCAGTTATCGCCGTCTTGGAAGGATATGCAGCTTCACTAAGTGCTGGAAATATTACCGCTCAAAATCTTACTGAACTCGAACAACTTAACAACGAGATGAACGAGGCCTTAACAAATTTTGAATTTGAAAAGTTTAGTCAGCTAAACAGAAAATTTCATGCAGTTATTTTTGAAAGGTGCGATAACGTTTTTTTAATCGATCAAATTGAGCAAGCCCAGCAGCGTTTGGATCGCGTCCGGCGCTCAATTTTTACATTTGTTCCTAAGCGCGCCCGTCAATCGATTGAAGAACACACTGCCATCATTAATCTTTTTAAAGAAAATGCACCTGTAAGTAAGATTGAAGAGGTTGTTCGTCAACACAGAATCAATACTCTTATCGCTTTTCAAAATCGAAAAAATAACTAAATACAAAATCATTTAAAGGCTTATGTAAAAATAGGCCTTTTATTTTTTGAAATTTGCCTAAGTAGGGATATACTTGAGGCATAAGAAGTATTTAGGAGTGAGTGATCTTATGAATGAGATATTGAAGGTAATGTCAAACCACCGATCTATCCGTCATTACTTGGATAAAGATATTCCAAATGAAATGATTGGAAGCATTATTGAGGCAGCACAATGGGCCTCAACCTCAAGTAATGTACAAGCATACTCCATCATAATGATTAGAGATTATAAGCGAAAAGAAAGGTTGGCGGAGCTTTGCGGAAACCAAAAGCACGTCAGTAAATGCCCTGTATTTCTCGTTTTTTGTGGGGATTTTAACAGAATTTTTATCTCTTCAAAAATACAAAATGTCGAGCAGCATCTTGATACAGTTGAGCCATTCTTGGTTGCTTCAGTTGATGCAGCTTTAATCGCCCAAAATGTCATGCTGGCTGCGGAATCATTTGGCCTTGGCGGCGTCTATATCGGCGGCATACGAAATAATAGTAAAGAAGTAAGTGAATTATTGAACCTACCTGATTTTGTTTATCCAGTTTTCGGGATGTGCTTGGGCTATCCGGATCAAGAAAAAATTCCGGAACAAAAGCCACGTTTGCCTTTACATGCGATTTTACATGAGGAACTGTATCAAAATGATAGGCAAGAGAACTGTATCTTAGAATATGATCATGTCATGAAAGATTATTATGAAACAAGATCCAGTGGCAATCGTTCAGAAACATGGTCCGAGTATGTAAGTAAAATTTATCAAGCGCCAAGAAGGGCACACTTACGAGGGTTTATTGAAGGTAAGGGGTTTGGGTTTAAATAGGGGTGAAAACCATTTTGTTAGAAAGAAAACTTTGTTTCAAAGCACTCGTTGGCAGCCATAATTACAATCTCAACACAAAACAGTCAGATAAAGATTATAAGGTATTTTTTTACCCTAGTTTTGATGATCTGTATGATGGCGGGCAGTATTCTAATGCATATGTTGGCGATGTTGAAGATATTGAATATCATGACATTCGCAAATTACCAAACCTGTTGTATAAATCAAATGTAAATTTTATGGAAGTGCTTTTTTCGGAGGAATATGTGGTTTATGATGAGGTGTTATTTTCAAAGATTTTTTCATTGCGTGAGGAAATTGCAAAGATAAATATCCCTTATCTTTATGATGCCTGCTTTGGAATGTATATGCGGAAAATGAAGGATTACTACCGGGATAAGGACAAAGGCGCTAATTTTGTTATATCAACATGCAAACATGCCATGAGTGCATTTCGAATCCTTGATTTTTTAGAACGGTACCATAATCATTCATTTAATTCCTTTAAAAAGGCGATGCAATATAATGTGGAGGATTCAATGAGGGCCTTACTATTGGATATCCGTTCAGGCAAGTATAGTTTTAATCAGCTTGAAGAGTTGATAGGCGAAAAGGAAATTAGAATAAAGGAGCTGGAAAATGATTACAAAAAAAGGGTAGTAAACGAATCATTGAAAGAAAAGATTGTAGCTATTGTTAAGGAAAGTGTAAAAAAGGCATTGGATATATGAAACCGCTCGAAGTTTACCACTTTGGGCGGTTTTTGTTTTTGTAATTGCTGAACGGTTACCTATCAATGCCATGAAATGATTTGGTGGAGTATATATGCTTTTCACAATTCCCCAGAAACCTATGCTTCCCCCACCAACTTCTACAGCCTCAATAGCTTCACGCTTTATTCACAATTCTAACATGATTACAACACTAAAACGCCACTAAATCGACATATACCCTCCGAGTTTTCGTGATTTTCATCACGGGTAGGGGTAGTGGTATATTGCTATATTTTGTGTATGCAGATTATGTGCAGAAATTGTGCATAATCTGTTAGGGCCCGATGAAGAAATAACGCGTAAAAAGAATTAGTTTTTGAAAAGGAGGGTTGGAAGTGAATAAAGGTTTACGGTGGACGCTTTTTTTGGTCATTGGTATTGTGATTGGATTTATGGGATCTCTTTTATTTAATAATGGCGAACAAAGTGCAACGAAAGAACCGCCGCCACAAACGGCGGAGGAAAAAGCGGCTCCTGCTGATACAACAGAAAAGAGCTCAGCAACAGCACAAACCTCTGATGCTGAATCTGGAACAGCCGCTGCTCCTGCAGCAGGAAAGGCAGATAATATTTTAGTGCAAAAAGGTTGCATTCAATGTCATGCTGTTAGTCCTCTTGGAGAAAAAGGAAATGGAACAGCTCCTGATTTAGCTATTGCTTATGATGATGTTACAAAGCGATTTGGGAAAAGCCTTGAGGAATTCTTAAATGCACCAGAAGGGACGATGTCAGCTGTTTTAGGCTCATCACCGCTTACTGATGATGAAAAAGAAAAGGTAATCAGCTTAATTAAAGGTTACGGTGAAAAATAATTGACGGAGGAGAAACCAGTATGAAATTTGGAAAATGGTATGTACCAATGGTGATTGGGATTATCGCAGGTATGGTTGCTGGAAATGTAGTAATCCCTGGCGTATCAAAAGATAGTCCAAATCCGGCAAGTCCACAAATCTCGGCAGCGGCAAATAAAGCGTTTGTGCCACCTGGTCAGCATGATGAATATTATATGTTCTCATCAGGCGGTCACTCTGGACAAGTATTTGTAATTGGCGTGCCATCATTAAGAAGAATTCGAACTATTCCTGTATTT
This sequence comes from Schinkia acidoalkalinis, assembly GCF_054301215.1. The sequence continues at coordinate 876,849 of NZ_CP182573.1, read as the reverse complement.
TCACCGGATTCGGCTACAGGCTACGGTTTCGATGAACGTACAAAGGCTATGATGGGCGATTATTCTTGGGGAGATGCCCACCATCCTTCTTTAAGTGAAACGAATGGCGATTATGATGGAAGATTTTTATATATCAATGATAATGCCAACAACCGCGCGGCGATGATTAACTTAAAAACCTTCCATACTGAACAAATTCTCGGACCGATTCCGAATATTATGGGCCCGCACTCAGCGGTATTCGTGACTCCAAATTCAGAGTACTTTATGATGGGAACAAGATTTTCAGTCCCAATGGATGGTTCTTATAAAGAGCTTGACAAATACAGTGAATCCTATAATGGAGCATTACAGGCCATTAGTATTGATAAAAAGACAGGCCATATGACACCAGCTTGGCAATTAAAGTTGCCACCATGGAACTTTGACTTATCTGATGCAGGTAAAGGTCCTTCCAATGGCTGGGCATTCTTAACAACTTATAATACCGAAGAAGCAACACATCTACTTGAGGTTAATGCTTCGAAAAATGAAACGGACTATATTATTGCTGTAAACTGGAAAGCTGCAGAGCAAGCTATGAAAGAAGGCAAGATTGAAGAAGTAAATGGTCAAAAAGTCATTGACCCGGCAAAAGTCCCTGGCATCGTTTATGCTATACCGGCTGCGAAAAGCCCGCACGGTGTTGACGTATCACCAGACGGAAAATATTTCGTAGCAAATGGTAAGCTTTCTCCAATTGTAACGGCATATGATTTTGAAAAATTTAAGCAAGCGATTGAAAAGAAAGACTTTAAAGGTGAAGTAAGAGGTATTCCAGTTTTAAACTATGATTCAGTAAAAGCTGCTGAAATTGAAGTTGGTCTTGGACCACTTCATACCCAATTTGGTCCGAACGGTGAAGCCTATACAACATTATTCGTTGAAAGTGCTGTTGCCAAATGGAAGCTTGGCGAGTGGAAAGTACAAGATAAAGTAACTGTTCACTACAGTCCAGGCCATGGTTCTGCGGCAGAGGGCGATACGGTCAGCCCTGACGGTAAATACTTTGTTGCTTTGAATAAACTAGCAAAAGACCGTCACCTACCAGTAGGTCCATCCCATCCGGAAAATATGCAGCTGATTGATATTTCCGGTGACAAAATGGAAATTATCAATGAAGCGCCAATCGATCCAGAACCGCATTATGCACAAATTGTAAAAGCGGATAAGATAAATCCAATTAAGGTTTATCCGAAAGATGAAAAGAATCCAGATGCCATCTGGTCTGAAAAGGATGCAAGGGTTGAAAGAAACGGCAATAAAGTTACTGTATACGGTATCGCAGTCCGTTCCCGCTTCTATCCTGATGAAATTAAAGTAAATGAAGGAGACGAAGTCACAATTCATTTAACGAATATCGACCTTGACCAAGACATCACCCATGGATTTGGTATTAACCTTTACGATGTTGACTTTGAAGTCCAGCCAGGACAAACAAGCACCATTAAGTTTAAAGCAGATAAGCCAGGGGTCTTCCCTTACTACTGTACTAACTTCTGTTCCGCACTGCACCAAGAAATGCAAGGTTATTTATTAGTTAAACCAAAAGAATAATAGAAAGGGAGGAAATTTCCTCCCTTTTCCCTAATGAAAATAGCGCTAATGAAAGCATTTATAAATGTTAAACGGAGGCACGATCATGAATGCAACGAAAAAATTATCAGCCATCAGTCGAATATTGTTACTAGCAGGAGCTGCTTTTCTTGGAATTTCAGCAACATTGCCATGGTGGGGGTTGGATTTAGAAGCACCACAATACCCTGAAGGACTGGCAATCATAGTTTATCCATTTAAATTAGCTGGTGAGATTGATATTTTAAACAACTTAAATCATTACATTGGTATGGCGGAAATTAGTGAAACGGGATTTCCAGAATTGCAGTACATTCCTTATATTATCTGGGGTATTGTCGCTTTAACTGCCTTGGCTGCGATACTTGGCAATAAAAAAGTAGCTTACCTTGTTTGTTTATTGTTTGTCATTGGCGGTGCACTTGGAATTTATGATATGTACCACTGGCTCAATACATTTGGCACTCAGCTTTCAGCAGATGCACCGATTAAGGTTGACCCATTTGTACCGCCGGTTGTTGGTCAAAATCAGCTTGCGAACTTTACAACCTATAGTTCATTTCGTACTGGCTTTTATTTTCTTGTGCTCAGTGCCATCGGCGTTTTCCTTGGTACTTGGGGTGGAAAACTATGGTCAAAAAAAGCTGCTTAACCATAAGTTTTTTTATCTTCAGCCTTTTTATCCTTGGCACATTGCTTGTAGGAAAGGGCTATGCGGCTGGGCTTGAAGTTGGGGATAACAAAACATATTCTACGATTACCGCTGCTCTTGCAGATGCTGAAAATGGTGATGTTATTACTGTATTTCCGGGAATTTACAAGGAAAAAGTAACGATAACCAAGGCAGTTACATTACAATCTGTGGAAAAACAAAAAGCTGTCATTCAAGGGGATCATAACCAACACGTTATCATAATAAAAAGCCCGAATGTAGTTATTCAGGGATTTACAATCAAGGGCAGCGGCCACAACTTCCTTGCTAATGATGCCGGGATTTTAGTGGATAAGAGTAATCATGTTCAAATTATAAATAATAGAATGGAAGATATATTATTTGGCATTTATATTGATAGTTCCAACAACCTTTCTATAAAGAATAATCAAATTGATGGTTTGAAGTCCAAAAAGCTGTCAGAGCGCGGTAATGGCATTCATTATTTCAATACAAAAGCAATTTTGGTTTCTGGCAATACCATCAAAAACGTACGGGACGGTATGTATTTTGACCATGCCGATGAAACTCTTGCTACAAATAACAAAGTAACAAATGTCCGTTATGGCTTGCATTATATGTGGTCCGACAATAATTCGTTTAAGCATAATTTTTTTAGTAATAATGTTTCCGGCGCAGCAATTATGTTCTCAAAAGAAATTAAGCTCGAAAATAATATCTTTGAGAATAATCGCGGCTATCGGAATTTTGGGATATTTTTCCAAACAGCGGAAGACAGTATTGTCGCAAACAATTTGTTTTTTAAAAATTCAATAGGCATTTATTCAGATTTATCAAGAGGAAATGTGATTCGTAATAATACAATTGTCCAGAATGATATCGGTATGGAGATTCTGGGCAGCAACTGGGATGATGTAATCTATGAAAATAGCTTTCTCGATAATTTGCAACAAGTTTCTGTCAATGAAATAAAGAACAGAGATCAATGGCATAAAGGTAAAAAAGGAAACTATTGGAGTGAATATACGGGAGTTGATATAGAAAAGGATGGGATTGGCGATGCGGCATACCATTCAGGCAATGCCTTTGAATTTTTTATGTACAAGTACCCGCATTTTCGATTATTTGTCGAAAGTCCAACTGCGAAACTGCTTGAGACAGTTGATAAAATGTTTCCAGTTATCGAACGGGCTGAAATTGTTGATCCTTTTCCGCTGACGGCGGACAGTCATTCTAAGGTATATTTGGATCAGCTGAGAACAAATTCAAGTCGTTTGGCAGGCATTATTACATTTTCAGTATCACTACTTATTGTTGCTTTAAGTATGGTCTTTATTTTTCGCCTTTCCCACCGTTTTGGCGGTTGATGATGAAAGTTGAGGGGGGGAACGTCTGTTGAAACAAATTTTATGCTTTTTTACACCTATATTAGCCCTTCTTTTGCTACTAACAGCATGTGGGTCCCATTCTGAGCTTGCCCCGCAAATGATTGATGAAGACGTTGATATTTGCGATGCATGTACGATGATGGTACAGGATAATCAATACAGTGCCCAAATTGTCACAGATGGAGGGGAAGCCTATAAGTTTGATGATATTGGTTGTATGGCAATGTTTATCAATGATAATCAGCCTGAGGGGCTGCCGTTTGTACGCGATTTTTATACAAAAAAATGGATTGGAATCGACAAAGCCTTGTTTGTCGCCACAGAGGATGTGGAAACACCAATGAATTACGGGTTTCTTTCATTTGCAAGCAAAACGAGTGCCGACAAATTTTTAGCAAAGTATAGTGGGACTGTGGTCACCTGGAATGAAGTCTTACAAAACATGAAAGAGCGGAAGAGCGATGATGAAAATAAACCTACACACAATTAAAGTGCTAATCGAAAAAGAATTGCTGGATTCCATTCGTAATCGCTGGTTTTATACTTTTTTAATTATTTTTATGGTCCTTTCTTTTTCGATTATATACTTGGGGATTATCAAAAGTACTAGCTTAGGCTTTGAAAGCTTTAATAAGACGACAGCAAGCCTTTTAAATTTGATTTTGTTTCTTATCCCAATGATTACATTGCTCTTGGGCGGGACCTCGATTTCCGGTGAAAGGGAGCTCGGAACAATGAACCTAATGCTGTCAAAACCAATAACTGCTGTTGAGTTTATTTTAGGCAAATATTTTGGTATTGCCACAGCTATCGTTCTAACGATAGTAACGGGCTTTGGCATGATGGGAATGATTGTTGCTTTTAAGGTGTCCATACAAGATGCGCGTGCCTATATCATTTTCGTAATCCTAGCTGTCCTCTTGGCATTAGCATTTTTAAGCATTTCAATGTTCATTTCAGTGCTGGTAAACAAGCGAATTACAGCGATTATTGTCAGCACGATTCTATGGTTTTTCTTTATCCTTGTTTACGATTTAATTGTCATGGCGGGTGCAACGCTATTTAAAGGATCAGCGATGGCATTTTTTCTTTTATTCTCAATTCTCTTAAATCCAGCTGATTCGGTTAGAATCCTGGCGATTGTCAATTTAGGTGGAGAAACCATCTTCGGTCCCAGCCTTGTAGACCTGACAAGAATGGTTACCGATGCTTCCAGTGTATTGATTATGGTTACCGGCATTTGTGCCTGGATTATTATTCCATTGTTATTAACCGTGTTTTTCTTTAAAAGGAGTGTTCAGCAGTGACAGAGCCGATTGTAAAGATTGAAAATATCAGCAAAAAATACGGGAAAACTGAGGTTGTCAAAAATATTAGCCTTGAAATTGTCAAGGGAGAAATCTTTGCTTTGCTTGGCCACAATGGTGCAGGCAAAAGTACGCTCATTAAAATGCTGACTGGACTAATACAGAAAAGCTCCGGAACGATAAAAATTAATGGAAAGGAGATTGCTCCGTTTCAGAAAGAAGCAAAACAATATTTTTCATATTTGCCGGAAATTATGGCATTATACCCCCATCTAACGGCAAAGGAAACACTCCACTTTTTTGCTGAGCTCCAAAATATACCAGAAAAGAATGAAGATGAGGTTCTTGAAATCGTTGGCCTTCTCGATCATAAAAATCAAAAGGTCGGTGATTTCTCAAAAGGAATGACACAAAGGATTGGTTTTGCTATTTCGCTATTGCCAAAGGCACCATTGTTGATTTTGGATGAGCCGACATCAGGGTTGGACCCGTTCTGGTCCATCCAGTTCAAAAAAGTAATGAAACAATTAAATGAGGAAGGGACAACAATCGTCTTTGCTTCACATATTCTTAGTGAAGTGGAGGATTTGGCCGACCGTGTTGGCATCATTAGCGACGGCGAAATTGTTGCCTTGGGAAGCGTTCAAGAATTAAAACGGAAGGCTAAAAATGAAGTAAAAATGAAGGTTTCATTTGATCATGTGATTGATGAAGCAGCTTTAAGCAAAAAACTGAACCTACCAATCATAAATCAAAAAGGCGCCTATATTGTGCCTTGTAAATATGAAGATAAACTACCGGTTTTGAAAGCTTTGCAATCCTATGCGGGTGTGAAGGATATCGAAATCAAAGAGATTACGTTAGAGGATATCTATCAAGAGATTTTAACAAATAGGTACCATCAAAAAAAATGACATTTGAAGGTGAAAAAAATCCATGAAAAAGTTGATATATGCAGTATTATCGTTTGCGGTGTTGTTAATGTTTGCCGGCTGCAGTCAGAATGCTGATACAGTAGCGAAGCAAACTCAAAATCAAGGAAATCAGTCAAAAAGTGAAGACATAAAACAGCAAAAAGAACAGATTTATGCCAGCGTTGGTGGCGAAAAAATCAGCCAAGAGGAAATGGACTATGAATGCTTTCGGGCAAAACTGCAAAATGCCTTGGCAAATAAGGCAGAACAAAATTCTTGTCCGCCCGAAAAAGCAATGATTTCGCAGATTGTTGAATTGAAAGCGGTCGATTATTTGGCGAAAGAAAAAGGGGTAACAGCAAAAGAGGAAGAAGTGCAAAAAAGAATCGAGAAATTAAAAAAAGATGAAGCTAATGATGCTACCTTTCAAAAAATGGTTGCTTCATTCGGGGTAGATAAGTTTTGGAAATATGAAAAACAACGCTATTATACAATTATTAATGCCGAAAATGTGAAGAAAAAACTAATGGCGGAAGAAAAACAAAGATCGTCCTATCTTGACGATGATGCCTTGGAATTAACTGCGCAGCAAAGCTTTGATGATCTAATTGTGGAAGCAGTCGGAAAGGTTGATACGACAATCTTTTATCATTAATTTAGTTTTTGGTACAAATGAATCTTAACATTATCTTAACAATTTCCTGACGATGCCTGGAATTTATTCTTCTATTATAAAAGTAGAGATAGAAATCAAAAACAATAGAAGGGTGGTATTAATCATGAAAGTCGTAAAGATGGTTTTAGGTGCTGCGTTGGTTGGCGGTTTAGCGTTGGGAATGGTAGCTCCAAATCCGGGTTTGGCAGCAAATACCCCGGCTAATGTACTTCCAAGTGATAATGTAACTTACGGTAGAATGGGAATGTTCATGGGGCAATATTTCCAAGGGAATATGCATGAAATTATTGCCGAAAAATTAGGAATGACAACAGATGAACTCTATAAAGCAAGGCTAGAAGGTAAATCTATCGCCGACCTCTTAAAAGAAAAAGATATTAAGGCAGCAGATGTTGTAAAAGCAGTGATGGCCGACAGGGAAGCAGCTTTAAATAAGATGGTGAAGGAGAAAACAATTACAAAAGAACAAAAGGATGTCATGCTTGAAAATATGAAAGCAATGATTGAAGGAATGATTAATGCCGATGGAGTTGGACCTCGTGGCAACGGTGCTGGTGCTGGCAAAGGGAACTACAATAATTACGGACCTTGTCCAATGGCCCCTGGCGGTGGACCAGGAATGGGACGGGGCAGAATGGGCGGCATGATGGGGTGGTAATGAAGTATACAGGCAAAGCAGCTCTATAGAGTAGGCTCTGAGGAACAAAACCTCGGGGCCTTTTTATATAGAAGGTATTTGTCCTACAATATCCATAAAAAGGGACCCGTAATCTTGCGATTAAATTTATAATAAAGATGAGAGGTGGTGCGAGATGGCAAAGAAAGTATTGGTAGTTGATGATGAGGAGAAAATTAGAGAAATGATTTCCTCCTATTTAAAAAATGAAGGCTACGAAACGTTGGAAGCTGCTGATGGAAAGAATGCAGTGGATTATGTAAATAGTGAACAAATTGACATTGTGCTGCTTGATATTATGATGCCGGAAATGGATGGCTATGAAGCACTTAAAGAAATTCATATGATTCAAAAGAATACTCCTGTCATTATGCTAACGGCAAAAACAGATGAGATCGATAAAATAGTAGGTTTGGAATTGGGCGCTGATGACTATATTACGAAGCCATTTAGTCTGCGTGAATTGACGGCACGAATGAAAGCTGTTTTAAGACGGACTAATGCTGATCATGAAGATCATGATGATGAGGTCCTTATTCGTGGTGATATGTCTATCAATCTTTCAACCTACGAGGTTTTTATAGACGGCAAAAAAGTGAATCTAACGCCAACGGAATTTAAAATACTGGTAACATTGGCGCAAAAGCCTGGCCGTGTATATAGTCGTATGCAATTGATGAATGTTGCCTTCGGAGAGGCCTATGCCAATTACGAGCGCTCGATTGATACCCATGTTAGTAATTTGCGAAGAAAGGTAGAAGAAGATCCTCATAATCCAAATTATATCCACACATTATATGGAATTGGCTACCGCTTTGGTGGTGAACTATGAAGCTATTTTCGAAATTTATCTTTGCCGTAACTTCAATCGTAGTATTGGTGGGGGTTTTTCAATATATTTTTTTCCAAAATCAGATTAAATCACAATTTCAAGAGTTTCTAGTGAATCAAGAAATGGGGATGACAGATCGTTTCGTAACGTATTTTGAGAACTATTTTGAAGCTTACGGTACGTTCGCGAATGTAGAACAAGTTCTGCAAGAAAATCAAATGATGATGGGCAGAAGGCATGCCCAAATGATGGGTAATCCGGTGATTTTCAATCAACAAATGATGATTGCTGACAAAAATGGGGAAATTGTCGCAGATTCCGATGGCAATTATACTGGAAAAAAGGCAACAGACGTCCAAGGTATTCACCGCGATTTAATTGTTGATGGAGAAAAAATCGGCGAATTAATCATAATCCGCGGGGAGGATAGCCTTCAGCAAAACTTAGTAAAACGATTTATTCATTCTACTACGATTACGATTCTATTAGGAACTTTAATAGGCAGTATGATTGCTGTGTTGGTAGGTTTTTTAATGACAAAGGGGTTCGCAAAACCAGTTGAAAAGCTTTTGGAAGGAATTCGAAGGGTAGCTGCCGGTGATACAACATACCGTGTCACCATAGACAACAAAGATGAATTCTATCCTCTCTCTAAAGCGTTTAACCATATGGCGGAGCAGCTGGAACAAAATGAAAAGCTCAGACAAAATCTGATGGCAGACGTTGCTCACGAACTAAGAACGCCACTTGCAATCATCCGCGGTAAGTTGGAATCGATTCAAGAGGGGGTTATAAAAGCGGATGAAAAGGAGATTATCCTGTTAATTGACGAGGTTTATCGATTATCCCGTTTGGTCAATGATTTACAGCAATTGAGCTTAGCAGAAGCTGGGAAACTACCATTAAATAAACAACCTATTGATGTGAACAATTTTATCGAAAAAGTCAGTACAAATTTTATGGCTTTATCCGAGGAAAAAGGAATCATACTTAGGACACAACTTCTACCAACCAATATAGTTCTAGCATTAGATGAAGATCGGATGACACAGGTTATCGTGAATTTACTAGATAATGCACTGAGACATACTCCAATAAATGGTGAAATCACAATTAAAGTAGAGGAGGATACTCCTTCAGAAGAGGTTATTGTCACAGTTTCTGATACAGGCTCAGGAATTGATGAAAAAATTTTACCGACTATTTTTGATCGGTTTGCAAGGACTGATATGGCGAGAAATAGACAACAAGGTGGGGCGGGACTAGGCCTTTCGATTGCAAAAGGGTTTGTGGAAGCGCATGGTGGCTCAATTTCAGCAGCTAGTGAGATAGGGAAAGGGACTACATTTACAATTCGTTTACCAAAGGAATAGGTTTCTAGTTTAGTCGAAAAATGTAATGTATAGTCGAACGGAAATTTAGTATAATAGATTGGTATCCAATAGAAAAGACTAGAAAACCAAGGAGTTTGAAAAATGAAGATGCCTTTGATCGCATTAACGATAGGGCTGGTAATGTCCGGTTGCAGTAATAGCCAAATGATGGCTAGTCATCCACCGAATGCAAATAAAGTCGCACCAGTTGAAGAAAAGTTAATAGATTCTGAAGTAATAGAACATCATGACAATCAAAAAGCCGAAGAAACTGTTGCACCCACAACCAATAATAATGATAAAAAAGTAGATGGGGTGCAGGTTGTTGGAAATCCAGCAGATCTATTAGTAGTAGTCAACAAACACTATACCTTGCCTGAAAACTATGAGCCAAGTGATTTAGTAGCTCCTAATATCCCATTTTCTTTTGATGAGGACGTTCAAAAGCGTTATGTTCGTAGTGAAGCTGCAAAAGCTTTAGAACAATTATTTGCAGCTGCAAAATCAGAAAATATTGAACTTTTGGGGGCTTCTGGTTATCGTTCTTATGCCCGCCAAGAAGCAGTATTTGCTGCAAGTGTTGCTAAAAACGGGGAAGAAGGGGCTCGGAAGGTAAGCGCAGTACCTGGACAAAGTGAACACCAAACTGGGTTAGCAATGGATGTAACATCAAAATATGTTGGTTTTGATGTAATCGAAGAGTTCGGTGAAACGAAAGAAGGAATTTGGCTAAGGGACAACGCCCATAAGTTTGGTTTCATTATTCGCTATCCAAAAGGGAAGGAAGCCATTACAGGTTATAGCTACGAACCATGGCATATACGCTTTGTCGGCACGGACGCAGCTACAGAGATCTATCAAAAAGGCTGTACTTTGGAAGAATATATAGCAAGTAAATAAGATTAAAAGCAGAAAACCTCCTCGGTCGAACACAGTTTACCAAGGAGGTTTTACAACTTTTGGAATAGTATTAAATATAAACTATTTTACAACAAAAACAGGCACTTTAGATTTTTGCACTACATTATGGCTAACACTGCCAAGAAAATATTCTTTAAGACCGCTTAGTCCACGGCTGCCAATTAAAATGAGATCACAACCGGTTTCCCCGGCATGTTCCACTATATTCCTAGCATAAGCGCCATCCTTTAAAACAGCATGATAATTTTTTGTTTCAGCCGATACAATCTCCTCGGCCTCTGCTAATACTTTCTCAGCAGTCTCCACGTAATTTAGGGCCGCCTGTGCTGTAGGAGTATAATATCCCTCGCCAATGGCAACTGTTGGAATTTGATACACATGGACGATTTCGATCTGCAAATTAGGATTACCTTTGGAAAATTGGATTGCTAATTGTAGAGCTTTTTTTGCTAATTCTGAACCATCATAGGCTACTAGTACTTTGTTGAACATTGAAATCCCCCCTATTTTTAATACTTTTATTTTACCATTTAAAGATTGGTAAGATTATTAAAAGTTATGTGAATTTTTCTATTGTAAATAAATTGAAATAAAGAACGTCTGTTTGGTATAATAGGTTAACAAGTATAATTAAGAAATAAATGGAGGGATGTATGATGCCATTTTCATTTATTCATGCTGCAGATATCCATCTTGATAGTCCATTAACAGGGCTGGAGCAATATGAAGGGGCGCCGGTTGAAAAGATCCGGAATGCAACAAGAGATGCTTTCAAAAATTTAGTAGATACAGCGATTGAACGACAGGTTTCATTCATCATCATTGCCGGTGATTTATACGATGGTGACTGGAAGGATTACAACACAGGGTTGTTTTTTGCCAGTCAAATGGTCCGCTTACAAAAAGAGGCTATTAAAGTATTTTTGATCCGCGGTAACCATGATGCTGCTAGTTTAATAACGAAGGAATTAAAACTTCCCGATAATGTCATAGAGTTTTCAACTAAGCATCCGGAAACCATTATCCTGGATGATTTGGGGGTTGCTATTCATGGCCAAGGCTTTGCTACACGTTCCGTTGAAGATAATTTAGTGAAAAACTATCCTAAGAGAATCGATGGCTATGTTAATATTGGTATTCTCCATACAAGTGCGACCGGTAGAGAAGGCCATGAAAACTATGCGCCGTGTTCGCTAGATGATATGAAGGAAAAAGGCTATGATTACTGGGCATTGGGACATATCCATTTACGAGAGGTACTTCATGAGTGGGAACCTGTGATATTATTTTCAGGAAATATTCAAGGTAGACATATAAAAGAAACAGGTGACAAAGGTTGTACGTTGGTTACAGTTGAAAATGGAGAAATCACTTCCTATACACATCTATCACTTGATGTATTACGCTGGGAATTATGTGAAATTGATGTGAATGGGGTTGAAAGTACCGAAGAAATCATCAATCAAGTCCGTGAAGCATTAGAGGAAAAATATCAAGGTGCAGAAGGTCGTTTCTTAGCTGTCCGCTTTCGAATTTATGGCTCCACAAAGGCACACCAAGAGCTTCTTGTTACAAAAGAGCATTTTATCAATAATATCCGGGCTACTTCATTAGAGGTCGGTATGGGTGATATTTGGGTAGAAAAGATTAAAATTGAAACGTCATTTCTCATGAACATCGCGGAATTGAAGGCCCAACATACGCCTGTGGCCGTTATTTTAGATTTTATAAACAACATTGAAAATGATGATGAAGCTATTAAAGAATTACTTGCCGAGTTTGAAGATATTCAGCAGGCATTACCATATGATTTGAAAATTGGTGATGAGGGCTTTGATTTTAATAATACAGATATAATTAGAAAAAGACTCCATGATGTTGAAGACTTAATACTATACTATTTAACAAAGTCGGGGGTGGAAGGGTAATGCGCTTTAATTATTTGAATTTACGGGCGTTCGGTCATTTTACCGATTATGAAATTAACTTTGATCCAACTAAAAATTTTCATTTGATTTATGGTTTAAATGAAGCAGGGAAAAGTACAGCATTGCGTTCCATCAACCATTTTCTTTATGGATTTCCACAGCAAACAATGGACTCTTTTCTTCATAGCAATGCAAAGCTAAGAATTGAAGGCGAGCTTGAAAACCATAAAGGGGAACGATTGCACTTTACAAGAAGAAAAGGAAAAAAGAATACCATTATTGACGCTCATGGAGAAGCACTTAGTGAGACATTGGTTGCTGACTTTTTAAATGGCGTTCCTGAAGAACAATTTACTAATATGTTTGCTCTTAACCATGAAACTCTTAGGGAAGGCGGGGAGAGTTTGCTCGAAAGCGGTGGGAATGTTGGTGAAAGCATCTTTTCCGCAGCCTCGGGCATTAATATGCTCCGCAAAGTTTTTGAAGAGCTCGAGAAAAAATCCGGTGACCTTTATAAAAAAAGAGGCTCAACCCCTGAACTCAACCGATTGTTAAAAGAAGAAAAAGAGCTAAATAAAGAAATAGCACAATATCAGTTGAAGGTACAAGCGTGGAAAGAGCTTGAAAGACAGTATAATGAGGGCAAAAGAAAAATTGAAAATATGATCAATGAGATCATCTCATTACGAAGTGAACGAGAAAAACTACAAAGAATAAAGCTTACCTTACCCAAAATCGCTAAGCTAAGAGAACTAGAGAAAAGGCTGATAGAACTTGGTAAAGTACCGGCCCTTCCTGCTCATATTGGAGAGTTGAGGATAGAAACAGTCCAAAAACTTGAGTCATTAAATAAACAAAAACAGAAAGCCGAAGAAGATTATCATGATTTTGAAAAAGAGCGCAACACGATTATGATACCTGATGGTCTCCTTGAGCAAGCGCCTGTTATAGATGCCCTTTATCGAGAAGTACAAAGCTATCAAAATAATATTAAACTAGGTCCTAGATTAGAGGGAGAAAGAAAGCTGCTTGAAGATCGAGTGATCAGCTTAATGAAGGAAATTGATTCTAATCAGGCAACACTTGATCAAATTGACAAATACCGTTTACCGGCAGTAAAAAAAGAAGGAATTCGTGAATTATGTAAACAAAAGCCACTCCTTGATCAGGCTATTGAAGATAATCAAAAAGAAAGACAAACGATTGATGAAGAGTTAAAGGTGAAAATAGAGGAATTAGATACGATACCAACTCCTCCTACTATTGAGGAATTGGAGACTGTGATTGATACGGTCAAACGCGCAGGTGACATAGAGGAATTACTTAGAGCTCATATTGCCGAATACAAGCAGAAAAAGCTTGCAATAGAAGAAGCGTGTAGACAGCTGCCGTTGTGGAATGGGACATATGAAGAATTAATCCAGCTTTCTGTTCCTATTTTAGCGGAAACCATTAAGAAGTTTGAAGAAGAGTACGCTGCTATTTTAAAAAAATATGAAAAAACGATTGAAAAAATCAACAGTCAAAAGGAAGCAATCTCGAATTTTGAAGAGCAGATTCGCCATTTAGAAGCCTTATCTGAAATTCCATCAGAAGAGAAATTAATAAGCATACGTACAAATCGTGATCAAGGTTGGAAGCTCATTCGTACAAAACTGCGGGATGGGAAGTTGGATGAACAACAATGTAGAAGTTTTACAAATGGGAAGGAAATAGAGAGCGTTTATGAAAATCTTGTTGCTAATGCAGATGCTATTGCTGACACGATGAGAAGCGAAGCTGAAAAGGTAGGGGCAAAGAAAAAGCATATAGATGATATTAAAAGCTGTCAAAAGAAAATAACCGAGCTTGAGGAAATAAAAGGCGAACTAAATAAACAATTGGCTGATTGGGAAACTTCATGGATTGAACTTTGGAAGCCGACAACCATCATCCCGTTATCACCGGGGGAAATGAAAGAATGGTTAGCAAAGTATGAAAAAATGAAAGCAATGTATCAAGATTTCATAAAGTCGGAAAGCACCATTCATGAACTAGAAATGAAAATCAATCAGTTTAAAGAATTGTTGCGTTTAGCCCTTGCATCACTTGTTGAGGTAAGCGAACAAACATCATTGGCACAAGCTTTAAGTATTGCTGAGAAAGAGCAGAAGAAAATCAATGATGATGTACAGAAACGTACTAGACTTGAAGATAGCATTTCGGGAATAAAGCATCGCATCAACAATATTGCTTTAAAGAACAAAGATATTTACCGCAAATTGGAGGATTGGCATGATGAATGGATCAAAGCCATTAGTGGTACAAGCATTACTGAATCTACTTCAGTAGTTGGCGCCGAAAGAATGATCCATCTTTATGAGGATTGTGCGAAAGCTTATGATGAATTAACTGGCATTGAGAAAAAACACGATTCGATTCTCGAAGAAACTTCAATTTTTGAAAAAAGAGTGCTTCAACTTTTGCAAGCAAACTCGCTAATGTGTGATGAAATGGCAATTGATATGGTCGTAGCGCAGTTAAATGCAAATCTCCAGGAGGCAAAAGAGAATCAGGTTAAGATTAATAATTTAAATAGCCAACTTAAAAAATTGGATACAAGTATAAAGGAAACCGTGCGTGAGATAGAAAATGCTGAGAGTATTTTATATGCCCTTATGAAACAAGCTGAATGTAAAAATCTTGAAGAATTAGAACAAGTTGAAAAGGCATTTTTACAAAAGAAAGATTACGAAGAAAAAATGCTAATCATAGAGGAGGAACTCCTCGATATCGGAGGCGGACTCTCACTAGGGGAATTAATGGAGGAATCCGACAGATTTGAATATGACCGCATCGATGTAGAGTTAGAAGAAATAAACAGAAAACTTATTGAAATTGAACCGGTTCGTTCAGAAATGGAACAAGCCCATGGAGTTGTAAAGAAAGAATTTGAAGAAAAAATTCAAGGGAATAGTATAGCATCTGTTGCGGCGGAGCAAAAGAAAGAGAGTGTAATTGCTAGACTAAACAATGTAACAGAGGAGTACATCCAAGTTAAGCTGGCATCAACGCTTTTACAAAAGGGAATTGAATTTTATCGCAGTCAAAATCAAAATCCTATCCTAGAGCGGGCTAGTGAATTATTCGCTAGGTTAACATTGGGGTCATTTACGGGACTAGCTGTTGACTATGACGAAAAAGATCAGCCTGTCTTAATGGGTGTACGTACAAACGATGAGAAAGTTGCAATTGCTGGCATGAGTGATGGAACAACTGATCAATTGTATCTAGCTCTAAGAATCGCAAGCATTGAAAAGTATGGGAAAGAAAATGAGCCGATTCCATTTATTGTAGATGATATTTTGGTCCACTTTGATGATGTTCGTTCGAAGGAAACATTAAAAATATTATTGGAATTATCAAAAAGGATGCAAATTATCTTTTTTACTCATCATTTCCGTTTAGTAGAGATCATGAATGAAATCGCATCTGAAAACGCCTACCAATTAACCGAACTTACTAGTAAGAGTAAGGATATAGTGAATATCTAAGGGGCTGATTGATCAGCCCCTTTAGGTGTCTAGCCACAGCGACTAATTTAAATCGCATTTTTTCCTGTTAATGATCGACCTGTTTTCAATCCTAATATAAACCAGCCTAATGCTAGCACACCAATTGCAAAAATAGTATCACCTAAAACGCGGAGCCAGACGAACGTTTGTACAGTATCTTTTTGTAAAAATTCTGCTGAGCGGGCATACCACATGCCATGCTCGAAGCTCGCCCATGTTTGTAATAAACCTACTGGCAATAAACTTAAAAGTGCCATTAAGGCCAGCCCGATATTGATAGCCCAAAACGAAAAACTTAAGAGCTTTGTTTTCCAATATTTTTGGCCTGTCAGTCCTTTTAAACAGAAGAGCATAAGACCAATTCCGAGCATACCATAAACACCAAAAAGGGCTGTATGTCCGTGGAGTGGTGTGGTATTAAGTCCCTGCATGTAATAAAGTGATATCGGCGGGTTAATAAAGAAACCAAATAACCCGGCACCGACAAGATTCCAAAAAGCAACTGCAACGAAACAATAAATCGGGTATTTGTATTCCTTGACCCAATCCCTGGTGCGGCTTAATGTTAAATTCTCATAGGCTTCAAAACCAATTAAAACAAGCGGGACAACCTCTAATGCACTAAATGCTGCTCCAAAAGCAAGAACGCCCATTGGTGTTCCGCTGAAATATAAATGATGGAACGTTCCGATAATGCCGCCGAATAAGAAAATCACCGTCGAGAACAAAACAGAAGACGTTGCTGTTCCAGTTCGTAATAATCCCATTCTTGTAAATAGGAAAGCCATGACAACCGTTGCAAAAACTTCAAAGAAGCCTTCAACCCATAAATGGACAATCCACCAGCGCCAATATTCTGCCATTGCAAGATGCGACTGTTGTCCCCACAGTAATCCTGGAATATAAAATAACGGAATGGCAGTGGAGGCGAGTAGAAACATCGCTAATAAATGGCGGTCCTCTGTTGATTTTTTAAACGCCGGAAGAAGAGCCCTCCCCATTAAAAATAGCCATAAAAACAGACCAACTGTAAGGAATATTTGCCAAAAACGACCTAAATCAACATATTCATAGCCTTGATGGCCGAACCAGAAATTTGCTTGGAAATCAAGCTTTTGGTATACGCCCATCCATTGTCCGGCCATCGATCCAACAACAATGATCAACAAGCAGATAAACAAGAAGTTGACTAATCCCCGCTGTCCCTTAGGCTCATAGCCTGATACGGCAGGGGCCATATAAAGCCCTGTTGCCAGCCATGCGGTTGCAATCCACAGTATACCTAATTGGGTGTGCCATGTACGTGTGACAGAATACGGAATCCATTCTTGAATAGGGATTCCATAAAAACCTGAGCCTTCTACCGCATAATGAGCTGTAACAGCACCAAGTCCGACTTGAACGACTATCAAAGCAGTAACGACCCAAAAATATTTCAGTGTTGCCTTCATGGAAGGTGTTGGTGAAAGCCCCAATAATGGGTCTTTCTCAGGGTATACTTCTGGAAGATGGGGCTCCTTATGCCGTTGCACCGCAAAATACCATGCGAGTGCACCAACTCCAGCCAACAGCATCACAAAACTAATCAAGGACCAGATAATCAGTTCACTGGTCGCACGATTCTCAACTAGCACTTCACTTGGCCAGTTATTAGTATAAGAAACGTCATCGCCAGGTCGATTTGTTGTTGTTGCCCATGTACTCCAAAAGAAAAAGGTATTCATTAAATCCATGCGTTCTTGACTTCTGATTGTATTTTTAGGAAGTGCATATTTATCTCTTAAGTCTTGAAAATCAGGATTATCCATAAATAATCCGGAATAATAACGGCTTAAAAACTCATAGGCATCTCTTCGGTCATTAGAAATTACGAGTTCTTTTGTTTTTTCATTATATGTGTTTGTCCGTAGTTCCTTTGTTAAACGCGCCCGAAGCTGTGCTTTTTGTTCATCATTCAGATCACCATAATTATTTCCAAACTGTGCTTGACCCCATTTATTTAAAATAAATACTGCTTCTCGATGGAGCCAATCTGCATTCCAGTCAGGAGCAACATAGGCGCCATGCCCCCAAATACTGCCGACTTCCTGGCCTCCAATCGATTGCCAAACATTTTGACCATACCTTATATCCTCTCCGGTGAATAATTCAATACCGTCCTCTGTGACAACCCTGTCAGGTATTGGCGGCATTACTTGATAAATTCGGCCTCCATAATACCCTAAAATCGCAAAAGAAATAATAATAACTAAACTTAGAGAAATCCATAACTTCCGATATTTCATTGTATCCCTCCTTTTAAAACTATTTGGTAGAATTCCCTGCAATTAGCGAAAATATTCCACATGTAAAAATCAGTTGCAAAAATATTCACGATAATCGCCAGTTTCAAAGTTTTATTATTGTATAATAAAAATACATAAATTCCCGATGGATGGAAGGGGGAAGGTCATGGCGAAAACGAAGCTGGAAAGTAATCATGAATATATCAACCGTTATTCAAAGATTGCCAATGCAATTGAGGCAAGACGGAAAGAACTTGGTCTATCATTAAAGGATCTAGAAGAAGTAACAGGGCTATGCTCTCCAGCTATTTCACGGTTAACGAGCGTAACGAATCGACCGCGACTTGATACACTTTATCGGGTGTTAGACGCTTTGGATTTAGATTTGAAAATAGAACGGAAAGAAAAAAATATCAGTCCACAAAACGTGCATATTTCAGTGTCTAAAAATATTAATCAGTATAATGTATGGGTGAAAAAGGGCTCGACCATAGATTTATTAAAAGTAAAGGCAAAAACGAAGTATGAGGCACGGCAAATTTTGAGCGAAACAAATCCAGACTGGGAGATTTGTACGATAGAGTTATTTCAAAAGGGGTTCTAATAACGACTATTCACTTAACAAAGATAGTCGGTACTGCTATACTAAAATAGAACGTAAAATAAATTACCGTAAGCTAGGGGTGCCATATGGCTGAGAGGACTATTGTTGTCAAACCCTTGGACCTGATTTGGTTAGTACCAACGTAGGGAAGCGTATTTATTCTGTTATTGATGATTACAGAAGGCCTACCTATTTTGGTAGGCCTTTTTCTATTGAATATTTTATTTCTGAAGATAATTGAAATGGAGGAGTTTTTAAATGAAAGTTTTCAAGGCACTTACAATTGCAGGGTCCGATTCCGGCGGCGGGGCTGGTATACAAGCAGATCTTAAGACGTTTCAGGAATTAGGTGTATATGGCATGTCGGCTATAACCGCCATAACTGCTCAAAATACTACCGGAGTCCAAGGTGTATACCCTGTGAGTACTGAAGGTATAGCTAAGCAAATTGATTCGATTGGAACAGATTTAACGCCTGATGCAGTAAAGACAGGCATGCTTTTTAATAGTGAAATCATAAAAGTGGTTGCTGAAAAGATAAAAAAGTACCAGTGGAAAAATCTAGTAGTCGATCCCGTGATGATCGCTAAAGGTGGAGCGCCATTATTGCAGGAAGAAGCCATAGCTGCTTTAAAACAATATTTATTGCCTCTTTCTGCCGTTGTTACTCCTAATATTCCGGAAGCGGAAGTAATTTCGGGTAGAAAGATTAAGTCACTTGAAGATCGCAAAGAAGCTGCCAAAATGATTTACAATTTGGGTGCAGGAAACGTTATGATTAAAGGCGGACATGAAGATGCGGAGCAAATGATTGACCTTTTATATGATGGAAAAGACTTTTACCAATATGAGAGCAAACGAATTGAAACAAAGAATACACATGGCACCGGTTGCACGTTTTCTGCTGCGATAACCTCACAGCTAGCCAAAGGGAACAAGGTTGATTCGGCCATTCAGGTTGCTAAAGATTTTATTCAAGCAGCCATCGAAGATGATTTGCATATTGGCTCAGGTCATGGGCCAACCAATCATTGGGCTTTTAATAAGAGGGGAATTGTGATGAAATGAGATATAACGAGGAACAATTAAGAAAAAGACTTCAACTTTATTTTGTAATGGGCAGCAATAATTGCAACATCGATCCGTGCCTTGTGTTACGGGAAGCGATTGCTGGTGGCATTACGCTATTTCAATTTCGTGAAAAAGGTGCAGGTGCAAAAATTGGTCAGGATAAAAAAGAACTTGCACTTAAGCTTCAGGATATTTGTAGACAAAATGGTGTGCCTTTTATTGTGGATGATGATCTCGAATTAGCACATGAAATTGATGCTGACGGGATTCATATTGGTCAAGAGGATGAAGATGCAGAAAAAGTAAGAGAAAGCATCGGTGATAAAATCCTTGGTATTTCAGCTCACAATCTTGCTGAAGCTAAAGCCGCCATATTGCAAGGGGCAGACTATTTAGGGGTTGGGCCGATGTTTGCAACAACGACAAAAAAGGATATACGCGAGGTAAAAGGGCCTAATATTATAATGGAAATGCGAGAAAATAACATTTCAATCCCAATCGTCGGCATTGGCGGAATAAAAAAAGGATTGATCCAGTCCGTCATCAAGGCTGGTG
The DNA here is from genome assembly GCF_054301215.1 of Schinkia acidoalkalinis. The sequence goes on along the minus strand of NZ_CP182573.1, from coordinate 856,478 downwards.
CAGATGGAGTTGCCGTCATATCTTCAATAAGCAATCATTCACATCCAAGGCAGGCTGCCAAAGAGTTGCTGGATGAAATGAACGTATAGTTTTATAATAAGGGATAGGAGGGATAAGAATGAAAGTAAATTATGCTTTAAAAACTGAAGTTGATGTAAAGGAAATTAAAGAATTATTAAAACCTTTCGGTGGTCGTTGTGCTAAGATTGTCGAGGGAAAACTAGAGTATCAAATTAAAGAAGAAAAGGAAACAGAAGCACAAACTTTATTAAAAGAAAAAGGATACATAGATTAATGATAAAAAGGGACTGTCTTACAAGTGTCGGGATTTGAATACTTGTAAACAGTCTTTTTAATTTCTAAAGAAAGACAAAAGGACATATATATGTAGCACATCCGTCATGAGAGAAGGAGTGCTATATGTCTTTTGTGAAAAAAACAATCGCAATTATTGTTGGAAGTGTATCGGTAGCTATTGGTATTAACCTGTTTCTATTTCCAAATGAACTACTTGATGGGGGAATGATTGGAATTGGACTGATTGTAAATTATTTGTGGGGATTTGAAGCGGGACTTACCATTATTTTGTGCAGTATACCAATTTTTATTTTTGCTTGGTATCGATATCGTACTTACTTTTACAATAGTATACATGGGTTTTTGATTTCTTCATTTCTTATCGATTTCCTTGCACCGTTAAGACATGTTGAGATGTTTGATACCCTAGCATCCCCATTGTTAAGTTCAATCATGGGTGGGGTGCTTGTCGGCATCGGGATAGGAACGATGCTGCACTTTGAAACGAGCACTGGGGGAACTGATTTACTCGCACAATTTATCGCTGACTTTTTTTCTTTGAATGTAGGGGTTGCTATTCTTTTCATCGACACTCTCGTTGTATCCATAGGTGGATTTCTAATTTCAAAGGAAACACTTATACTTTCAATGATCACCATACTTGTTGTTGGCATTTCAACAAGCTTAATGACATTGAAAATTGTTCATTATTAGACAGTCAGTGCTTTTAACTGACTGTCTTTAATATGCTTTATTTCTTTACATTTTCCTTTCTAAGAATAGGACCTGCTATTTCCTCTTGCCAGGGTCCTTTTCTTCTTTACCAGCTCCTTTTAAATACGTACCTCTATCGTTATTTCTAACCAATTGTTTATAATCTTCATTCACCATCTGCTCACTGCCTCCTTTATTTGTCTCTTTTAATATGTGATGTTTACGCGATAATTATTTAGCAGTAAGCTTTAATGCTATTTCATTTTAACGTCAAAATAATAAACCTTTGGCACGTAAATCGAATGAAGCCAGTGTTCGATCGCGATTGTGGCAGTAACAAAGGAAACCATTTGCCAATCAATTTGTTTCAACATTAGTTAGCCCCCTTGTTTTGATGATTACATTAGTATACTAAGGGTCAGGTTTGTCTAATGCACATAAAAAATAGGAGCTTATCGGGGTAGATAAGCTCCTAAGGGGGTGGGGACAGGGGGCTGATAGTGAGAAATTTGCTACTATCAACTGTTTATCTAAGTATACTATGTAAAAAATGAAAATGCAACAAGAAAATATAATTAATTTACACTATTTTGTTATGAATATTTAGCAGTATTTAACGGTTGATTAAAAATTATAATTATATTATAATTTAGGGAATTTAATAAAATTGCTTGATTAGGAGGAGTCTGTCACCAAGGGTATACTATGCCGTTGGTTTGACAAGGCTCCTTTTTGCTGCTTTCAGTGTAGGGGGTCTGTCTATATACAGGCTCCTTTTTATCTTTTATAAGGAGGAGATGAATTTGGTAAAAATAAAAGTAACATTTGTGGAAGCATTAATTATGGGGGCAACAATCATTGTGGGTTTATTTATGGCAGCGGGTGCTGGAATGTTGTTCTCTTAAAATCCTTTTCTTAAAAGGGCTGTCTGTCCATGACAGCCCAATTCAGCCATTTATTTGATTGTCACTTAAAACTGATTACCTGATAATTCTGCCTGTGCCTGTTGTACTAAGCGCTTTGTTATTTCTCCGCCTACCGAACCATTAGCACGAGAAACGGTTTCTGCTGAAAGCTTAACACCAAATTCTTGTGCAATTTCCTCTTTATATTGGTCTAACATTTGCTGTACCCCTGGCACTACTAATTTATTGCGACTTGTCATTTTCGACACCTCCTTATTGAGTAGTTTGCTAAAAAAACTATAATCTATAATTAGAAAAGCTATCCATTATAAAAAAGGAGTGAAGATCCTTGCAAAACACAAGGGAAGATTTTGAAGCCGTTATTGAAAAATTAAGAAATGGTGAACTGGAGCAGTTTGTTGTGAGAAAAGAAGAATTTTTGCTTTTTCGAGAAGTATTAATGAAGCAAAAGGACAAGGAAAATATACAAGGTGAGGCAAAAAAAGGCGGGGAAGTTGCATATTCATATCATAAAGAGTAGGTGCATATATAATAAAATACTTTAAATTTTTCGAGGAGCTCGAAAAATTCCGGACACGAATATGTCGGGGTGTATTTGAAAAAGGGGTGGATGAATTGAAATATTTTCAACATTATCCAGCCAGTTATCTTCCAACCAATGCTCCTAACAGTTATTGGAAATACCCATATGAGTACATTTATCATCCGTATTACTTAAATCATTTGTGTAATTTCTATCGTTATAGAACGTATCAAAATATTCCAGGTTCCAGCCATCACTTATTTTCATATATTCGACCTAATGGTGTTGACGTTACTATTTTTAGCGAATCATTAGCTGCCTATAGACAGCTCCTCCGTGATGCAAGTAAGGTGTTGAATTATATGGCTGATTCAAAACCGTTTGCAACCAAGGTTATGAGCGCTGCACAAATGTCTGATACAAAGGAAGTAGAGCGGCTTATTCAATCGATTGGCGTGAAATCAAACAGTAAAGTAACGTATAATCCAGACGGAATTCACCTTAAGTTTTGGTCGGATGTAAAGGGATCAAAATGCTGTCAGCTGGATATGGCCATACGTTGGCGATAAGGAAAAACACGACAAGTCATTAGGCTTGTCGTGTTTTATTTTCAATTTTTAAAATATTTAGTATAATATAAATATTGTAGACGAATTAAACAGATGGACAGGGCATTAAGTCTAATCTTTAAGAGGAGAGATCATAATGAATAAAATGGAACTTAGAATTTGGAAAGAGGAATTAGAATCACGTAAGGATCATAATGTTTTCCTCATAAAGGAACTGACAAAAAGATTGGAGCGTTGCAATAGTAGACTTACTTTTATGTTGGATTTAAAAGAACAGCTTCAATCCCCTTTACGTCAAAATATGGAGGAAGAAAAGAATAAGTTTGTTCAAGAAATAGAAGATATCAAAAAAGAAAATTTTGATATTGATATGCTGTTATTTTCAATTGATGTTGAAATTGGAAATTTATTTGTTTGCCATTAATCATTTATTTTTCAATTATTTTCCTACCAATCTAATTATTTCAACTTAAAAATCTCTTGGTATGCTGGGATAAATCTAGTAAAGTAAGAGTAAGATCTGGGGAAAAGGTGAGTATTGTCATGAGATTCTTGAAAATATGGTTCATCATTCCATTAATGGTAGTAAGTTTATTTGCAACAACCGCGACACCAATTTATGCAGAGGCATTTAAATTGCCTTCTAATGATTCGTCCTCAATACATACATATAAAGCGGCTTCATTAACCGATATCGAAAAAATTGTTCGTGAATCGATGGGAAAACGAGAAGTAACTGTTGTTATTAAATACAAAGGGTCGACTAATAAATTGATAGATATGATTAGCGGTTACATTTCAAAAGCAATCGCACAAGACGAATATTTGAATTACTCCTATCGCAGTGTAAATATTTCGTACAAAGCATACGGTACAGATGTAACAGTTACCATTAAAAATTCATATTATGAATCTGCTGAAGAAATGAAATATGTCGATCAAAAAGTAAAATCCATCTTGGCCAATATTATCAAGCCAACTATGAACGATCATGAAAAGGTAAAAGCTGTTCATGATTATCTTGTGCAAAATTTGGCTTATGATACTCAATTAGTAAATAATTCTCCTTATCCAGCTTTAACCAAAGGGATTACTGCATGTAATGGATATGCTATGCTTGTCTATAAAATGTTAAAGGAATTAGGTATTAATGTACGATTAATCAGCGGTACAGCTAGCAGCCAAGCCTTCATTACACAAAACCATGCTTGGAATTTAGTGAAGCTGGATGGAAATTGGTACCATTTGGATGCAACATGGGACGACCCGGTTCCTGATGAAAAAGGACGCATTCTTTATGATTATTATTTACTAACAGATAAAGAAATTTTGAAAAATCATAGCTGGAAAAACGGCGGAGTTAATGGTGAGGAAAAACCATATCCGGCGTCAACGAAACCTTATGTTGACTTATTGCAGGCAAAGCTGCTTACTCCCAATGAAAACGACCGTTATCTGGCACTAATGAATACCATTGGGTTACAATATTTACTACCGGAGAATACAGCTACTAGCTTGTCTGAATTAAGAAAAATGGTAAAAACCCAATTTGCGGATTATAAAAAGACATTTACGATACGTTATATAGATAAATATCATGATTTGGAAGCAAACTTAAAGCAGCTTATATATAATAGTGCTGAAGAAAAAAATGTACGGTCTTGGAGATATGGTGCCATTCCATATATGAGGGGAACAACATCAGATGACCAACTTATCAATGTTTCTGATATTATCTATCAATATTCAGCACCAAAACAATCAGAAAATAAGAGTGTCCGCTTTCCAACGGACAGCCACTTAACGAAGCGGTAACGATGAAATTCCAAATTAAAAAGTAAGAAATACCCCCCTTATATAGTTTTTTAAATATTTAAAAAATATATATTGTGCTGACAAGAAGGCGCAAATATAATTAAGAATACGGTTACAACTTTCTAATGAGAGGGTGGTTTTGTTGGAATTTAGTTTAAGCTGTAAAGGCAGCGCAGAACCATGTGAGGTTACATTTGATCACGATAATGGCCGATACATGCTTAGGAAAGCTGATCGGAGTGGCGAGTTTTTTAATACACCGCAACAATTGGTGGAGTGGATTGAACAAAATTGGACGATTAAGGATTTTTACGACCCGGAGGAATTTCTAAAAATGGTCCAAGAGATCAAAAATAATATATAAACCAAAAGGCTGACATTCCAAATGGGTCAGCCTTTTCCTTGATCCTGCTTAATATGCCCAAGCAGCACCAACAATGATCAAAAGAATAAATAATACAACTATTAACGCAAATGCACGCCCATAACCGAATCCCCCACCATAGCCGCCGCAACATCCACCGCCATAGCCACCGAAACCGCCATAACCGCCATAACCGCCGTATCCAAATCCAAACATTTATTTCAGCTCCTTTCAAATCTTGGAGTGCCTCTCCAAATGTTTATTGAACTATATGTTCACTACATAAGATATGAAGAAACATGGGGCTTCGTATGGTTAGATGACCATATTTAATAATGAAAAAAGGTGTTGAAATTTTTCTGAAAATAGGGATATGCCCATAGCATTTAAGACTGTACAACATAGTTTATTATTGTAAGTATTTAATAATTTTCAGGAGGGATTTAGATGGGCTTCGGATATGGCGGATTCGGCGGTGGATGCTGCGGAGGATATGGCGGATATGGTTATGGCGGCGGCTTTGGCTATGGATTTGGTGTAAACAGCTTTGCTTTAATCGTAGTATTGTTTATCCTGTTAATTATCGTTGGCGCAGCATGGGTCAACTAAACCAATTTAATAGGTGAGACTTTAGGCTCCATTCATTATTGAATGGAGCCTAACTTTTTTTATTTTTCTGCAAATGAAAAAACCCGCTAAACGGTAGCGGGTATATAAAAAAGGAGGTAGAAGATAATAGTGGAAAAAGATAAACCACCAACTAGTAAACGTAAGCTGAACCAACAATGATCAAAAGAATAAACAATACTACGATTAATGCGAAGCTATTGCCCATTCCGTAGCCGCCGTATCCTCCCATAGATACCACCTCCCTCGCTTTAGAATTACTATACTTTATGTAAGTACTGTAAGTTTGGTATGGTTGCATGTCCTTTTTAGCAAAAAAGGGCAACTAAAAATAGTAGTATATTTTACTTTTTTAAAAATAGGATGTAATAATAACTCCGAACTATTTAGTAAGGGTGAGCGACTATGAGTAATCGGGATTTTGACTTAAGGGGGATGCAAGAAAAACTTCAAAAAGTACTTGGTGATGATTTTTTCAATGAGATCAATAAATTTATGCCTAGAAAAGGTCCAAATATAGATGTATTTGAAACAGAAAGCGATGTATTTGTTGTGATGGAACAACCTGGCCTATCACCAGAAAACCCTAAGGTAAATATACGGATTGAAGGATATAAATTATTTATTGATGGCGAGGTTCACTATTCATATCCAGTCAAAAAATTAATTCAGGCTGAACGTTTTTTTGGGAGATTTAGCCGTGAAATAGCTTTGCCGTATTCGGTTCATACACAAGGAATCCGTGCGGTCTATAAGAGAGGTCTGTTAGTCATTACGATTCCAAAAAAGGAAGATCCTGAAGCAGAAAATGTGCAAATAGATTTTGATGAGGATTGAAGTGATGGATGTGAAAGGTCAAGGAAAAGGAGAAGAACAGTTATTAAAACGAATGAATGAACTTGAACAGAATATTGTAAGGCTTACTAAAGCAATCGATTTATTGAAAGAGCATCAGAAAAATGAATATAACGTTTACATAGAGAAAATAAATGTTCAATCATTAACTTTAGATGAATTAAATTTTTCTTTAGAAAACATTGATGTCAACGAGCTAAGCGGTGCAATGAATATTGGTAATACGTTTAGCCCAACTGTTGGAGCAAAAGTGAAATTGCCAAAGGAAGAAGAGGACAAAGAGGGGAAAATTAAAAAAGAAATGATAAAAAAACTTTCTCAAATAAAGGATAAGTCGAAACAACAACAACCATTTTCAAATCAGACTCTCGCTAACCACGATATCAAGGTAACTATAAATGGAAAAGAAGTGGCTCATAAAGTGATAGACTAGACCAGGGGAGGGAATTTTCATGTCTTTTTTGTCCCCAAATATTGCAATAGGAACTTTAAGAATCGGGAGCATTGAAGGTGCATCTGTCGTTAATCTTGGTAATAATTTTCCAACGGGCTTCCATAGCTTTAAAAAGCAAAATCAAGGGTTTGGGTCAATAAATGGAGACCATAATAACATAAAAGACTTACGGTCTGCACTTACAGATTCCAAGATTATCGATATGCTGAATGAAGTGGACCAACTCGACGATCTGCCCGAATGGCTACAATTATTGATTTTAGAAAAAGTAAGTGATTTTGATTTAATCAAGTCAGAACAGGGAGAAGAGAGCGAAACTTAAACGGAGCAAAATAAACAAACCGGAAGGGTACCCATTCTCCGGTTTGTTTATATTTTTAACACTTTTTTCAATCGGCGCCTCTACTAACATCTTTGGTTGGGTGCATAAAAGGAGCAGCCTGTGGAGGTTTGTTACTTTCAACAAGCTCAATATTTTCAGTTGTATTCCACCCAATGTCATTTGTTGGATGCACCCACTCAGCTCCAGCCATTTCAGCGGGGTCGCTATCTATGCTCCAATTATTTAAGGGGGAATTAGGAGAGTCATAAAAGCTATCGCCAATTACTACGCCATGTTCATTAATAAAAGGCGCTTGAATCTCTATGCCACTATTTTTAAAAGAAGGGGATGAAATTTGATGTGGCATTGTTTCATCAATCATTGGGTTTTCTAATTTCCCTTTATTACTCAAATAAATCACCTCATGTGTTAGTATGCTCCGTCAAATAAGTCGATATGTAGTTAAAATAAAAAAACCTGCTTTTTGCAGGTATGGCTAAAAAATGAGTTCTTTGAAATCATAAAATGTAATGAATATTAACCCAAACAAAAATAATGGTAGCCATGTGATTAAGATAATAAAAAAATACCCAATTGATTTCATTTCAACAGCTGGTACGAATATAAAGATTGTGCTAATTACAAAACCAATAAAAAGGTACACCAATAATGCCATTTGGCATCAACTCCACTCCCATATTTACCTTAGTTTATGCGCATGGCAATGAATTGGTTATTACCCGAAAAATATGAAAAGGTGAATGAGAAAATAAAAATTGCAGCATTCTATAGATAGTATCATTATTTGAGAATTAGAGGAGGAATTAGCTTGAAACGGAAAGTGAAGCATGATGCTGCAAAAACTAATAATAAAACTCCAGTCGAAAGTATGCCAAAAGTTGAGTTTGACGATGAATTTACGGATATGAAAGCTTTTAAAACAGCTGAAAATGCGCGTATTTCCAATCGAATTGAGGATGAAGGGAAACGATAATCTTTTTTGAAAAATAGGAGGGAGCCTAATGGGTAAAAAACATCACCGCCATGATAATCCTGAAGTAAAGAGCCAACAAACACCAAGGGGAACGAACAAAGAGGAATACGGGCTCGAATTTAGTGATGTTAACGCAAGTAAACAGTTTGAAATTGCAGCCGCACAAAAATATGCGAAAGCTGAAAAAGCTAAAAGAGAAGGGGCACGTCGTAACTCCAAGTAAAAAAAGGCTGATTTAAATCAGCCTTTCGAATTCACTTAGCGGGGATGTATACAGCGCACTCTTCTTTTCTAAAGGGCTATAAAAGATTAGCATTAATGTTTTTTCTGTGTTGATTAATCCTGTTTGTAGATATTCTTCAATGTTAAACGGGATGGTCTCCATAATGGTGTGCTTATGTAATTCTTTTTCTGATAACGCAAGTTCTTTGAATTCCGGTCCTAATAAAGAAGGGTTCTCGCTAAGTACTTTCAAATATGTTGATCTTAGTTCTTTATCAAATTTGTCTTGCCACCATGGTTTACGAGGTTTATGGGTTTTCCCAATTAGGTAATCATATTTCATCATGGCTTCGATTACCGGTAATGGTAATCCTTCTTTTGGATGTAAAAATTGGTATAGCCTTTCAAAAAGATCTTCTAGTTGATGGCCAATTCTGCTCCATCCCTGATGGTCCCAGTAGGTACCAAACTCTTGGAAGAAATCAAAGGGAGAATCAAATATGTTCCACACAAGATAAAGTAAAGTTGTATCCATTCGATGGTCATTCCAATATTTTTCTAGAACATCTTCCACTTGCTTAATGCGCAGGATATCGCGAAAAGGCATGACATGATTGCCTAATATTTCATATGGTGAGTGGTCTTCGTATATATAACCGTATATTTCGGCCTCTCTTCTAAGTCCTGTACCGCGCAGCATTTTCAGGAAACCTAGCTGCAATTCCTCCGGCTCAAATGCAAATACATCATTAAATGTTTTTCGGAACGATTCGTAGTTTTCCTCAGGCAAGCCGGCAATTAAATCTAAATGTTGGGCGATCTTTTTGCCTTCTTTCACCATCTGTACTGTCCTTGTCAACTTTTCAAAGTTTTGTTTTCTTTTAACAAGTGCATTTGTGTAATCGTTAGTGGATTGAATTCCAATTTCAAACCGGAATAATCCTGCTGGTGCGTTTTCATTTAAGAATTGGAGCACTTCCGGCCTCATAATATCCGCTGTGATTTCAAATTGGAAGACAGTCCCAGGAAGATGGTGGTCGATTAAAAATTGAAACATCTCCATTGCATAGCTGCGGCTGATATTAAAAGTTCGATCAACAAACTTAATTGTTTTTGCTCCTTGCTCCATGAGATATAGAATATCTTCCTTTATTTTGTCCCGATTAAAGTAACGAACACCAACTTCTATCGAGGAAAGACAAAATTGACATGTAAAGGGACAACCGCGACTTGTCTCTATATACATAACGCGTTTGGGCAAGTTAGGGATGTCCTCTTCAAAGCGATAAGGGGATGGAACAGTCGCTAAATCAAGCTTTTCCCGGGGAGGGTTGATCACGATTTCTTCGTTTTCTCGATAAGCGATACCAGCAACATTTTGATATTCCTGTTCTGAAGCGATTTCCGTAAGCAATGCTTTAAATGTTCCTTCCCCTTCCCCAACCACGATGAAATCAACTTCTTTTACTCTTTCCAGCCATTCCGATGTATCATACGTTACTTCAGGTCCGCCTAGAATAATAGTAAGTTCAGGCTTAATCTTTTTAAGCATTGTTATAACTTTTATGGTTTCTTCGATATTCCAAATATAGCAACTGAAACCAAGTACATCCGGTGCTTTGCGATACAGGTCCGAAACAATATTCATTACAGGATCATTAATGGTGTACTCAGCCAGCTGCACTTGGTATTCAGGCTCTGCATAGGCCTTTAAATAACGTAAAGCGAGGCTTGTATGGATAAACTTAGCATTTAATGTTGCGCAAACAATGTTCATTTAACTTTTACTCCTTTAATCCTTATTCCCCTTGAACGATTTTTAGGTCGCCTACTCCCATTTTTATTTTTATATTGATTTTTACTTTTGCCTTATCAAAAGCACCATTAACATATATTTCCTTATTTTGTTGAATTAAACCCTCTGTTTCTACCTTTCCGACACCGCTATCAACTAATATTTTTGCGCCCACATGTTTCGGAACAATAATTTTTGTATTGCCCATACCTGATTCAATGTTGGCATCAAAAGACTTTTGATAATCTCCAGCCATATTAATTGTTGTTTGACCAACTCCGGAGAATATTTCAACACCTGTTAGCTTCAAGGGACGTAAATCAATTCTATTTGAACCGGCGCCTGTTTTAACATACAACTTGGTTGGAAGAGTATTGTTTAATGAGATGCTTGTCTCATACTTTAGATTTTCTATTTTTCCAACAGGGACATTCATATTACTTTGATAGATTGACAGTTGTCCTTTTTTGTTTGAGATTTGATAATCTACGACTGGTTTTAGCTTTTCCACGTTGTATGAAAAATCTGCCTCAGCAGCCTTCGAAGTATTGCCATCAATCGTTGTGTCTCCTGCTCCAAGCCTAACTGAAACGTCCAGTGATTTTTCATCATGAAGTTTGAAACTTGCATGATCAGATTGAAGGTCCCCAACTTTGACTCCACTGCAGGATGCTAATAATAAAACAGAAGTGACAGCAACTATCATCACGCCTAGATATCGTTTTTTCATAACTTTTTTCTCCTTTTCACTAAAACATCATTTCTATAATAGCTCTTCTACATTATACAAAAAGAATGTTGTCAAATCGTGACATAAAATCAACAATTATTAAACTATTGTTTAAAATTAGTTGCGCCATGGTATATAATGTGACTAATATATATGAATATATCTCTATTAATTAACCCTTGTCGTTCATCGTTAGAAAGGTTGTGTGGGGTAATGGCTAAGGCAAGGAACGATGTACATGTTCACTATAAAAACGGGATAAAATTTGCGGTTATTTTTACAACCATTTATTTTGTTATCGGAATAATTGGAATCTCCTTTGTAGATTTATTTATCCGCGCTCATCGGGAATGGTTTTTTTTATTAATTACAACGGCAATTATGTTTTATATTTCGCTAAGGTTCGTCTACCGTGATCGTGAACAAATTAAAGTACTGGTAAAACAGCAATTTGAACTAAAAATTTATAAATCTATTTTTGATCAGATGAATGAAGGCCTGCTCATTACCAATAAACATGAAAAAATCTTATCCGTGAACCCATCATTCACCGTGATGACAGGGTACAATGAAGATGAGGTTATTGGCAAAACCCCATCACTATTAAGTTCCGGTATCCACTCTAAAGACTTTTACATGAATATGAAAGCAGAATTGGAAAAAGGCGGTCGTTGGCAGGGGGAAATTGTAAATCAAAGAAAAAACGGCCAGATATTCCCTGAGCAACTAAGCATTTCTGAGATTAGAAATATGGATGGAGAGGTCACCAATTATATAGGGGTGTTTACGGATATTTCCCAGCAACGAAAGGTAGAAGGGAAGATTGAATTTTTAACACATTACGATTCTTTTACAAAATTACCGAAATTTAAATTATTTATGGAGCACTTGCAAAATTATATAGAAGATGAAAGTTCGAAAAATAATAGCTTCTCATTAATTATTGTAGACACAGCGAAATTAAAATCATTAAATGCCATGTATGGACATAAAGTCGGCGATGAATTATTGCAAACTTTGGCAATACGCCTCCAAACTAGGTATAAAGGCTTGTTCATGGGTAGACTTAACTCGAAAGAATTTGCTATAATCCACCCACATCTATATTCAGCAGACATGCTAAAAAATGAAGCTGACAACCTTTTACACGAAATAGAACTGCCTTTCTATTACGAGGGAGAGGAGTTTTTCCTTTCGGCAACGATTGGAATTGGCATCTATCCTGCTCACGGAACAACAGCGGATGAACTATATAAAAATGCAACTTTCGCAAAAACAGCTGCAAAGGAAGTTGGTTATAAATACCAGATTTTTGGGAATGAACTTCTAGCCAATGTAAGGAGAAAAGTATTGCTTGAGAAACACTTAATGAAAGCAATCGAGATGAATGAGCTTGAATTGTACTATCAGCCTCAAATTGATATTAAAAATATGAATTTAGTGGGCTTTGAATCATTATTACGTTGGAATCATACTACTCTTGGAATGATTTCACCTGATGAATTTATTCCTTTAGCAGAAGAATCTGGTTTAATCAACGATATTGGTGAATGGGTATTGGAAACGGTTTGTTTACAGATAAAAGAGTGGCATAATAGTGGGGTTTTTATTCCGAAAATTTCAGTAAACTTATCTCCTAAACAATTTCAAAATTCCAATTTATTGAACAGAATCAAACATATTATCAATAAAACAAATGTTCATCCATCTTACATTGAGTTTGAAATAACCGAAAATATGAATCTATTTCAAAATGAATCTGTCATGCAAACACTAAATAGTCTGAAAAAGTTCGGTGCCCATTTATCAATTGATGATTTTGGAAAAGGCCATTCGAATTTAAGCTATTTGCAGAAACTACCGATTGATTCTATTAAAATTGACCGGTCTTTCATCTTTGACCTACCACAAAATAAAAACAATGTTGCGTTAACAAGGGCAATCATTGCCATGGCCCACGAATTGCAATTATCGATTGTTGCAGAGGGGATTGAAACAAAAGAACAACTTGTATTTTTGAATGAGCTCCATTGTGATATAGCCCAAGGCTATTACTTAAGTAAAGCAATGCCAAGTAAAGAGGTCGTGAAGCAATTATCGAAAGTCGAAAATGAATATCGGTTGGCTTTATGACGGTCATCGTTAAATCTTGGTAGGTAACGGAGGAGTTGTTTATGCGCTTAAAAGCAAAATTAATTATTGGTGTGGCAGGGCTGGCAACGGCTATCATCTTAATATGTTCACTTTTTACTTATATAACGGTCAAAAACTTTTCAACAAATATAGAGGGTCTTACAAAGGGTCTCTCGGAGGTAGTGGAAAGTGATGTAAGTGGCTTTTCCGGTCATTATTCGGGAACACTTACCTATCTTGAGGGGAAAAATGTAGTTGACACATTAGATCATATGATTGATTCTATCGAACTTTCATTAAACTCAACTAAAAAAATAACAAATCCAGAAGTTTTAAGGCCTCTTTTTCAAGCATTTGTAACGGAAAATGATTATCTTTCATCAATGTATGCTGCAAATAATAATGGAATCATCGCTTCTTTCTCAAAAGGGACATTAAAGCCAAAACTACAATCTGAAGAATGGTTTCAAAAAGGGAAAGCCCTAAAAGATGGTCAATTTTATATTTCTAATTTGAAGAAAGAAAAAAATGGTACAGAATATATTACAATCAGCACTCCAATATACAACAATCATCAATTATATGGTGTTATCTCAGCTGATTTAAATGCGAACTTTCTAAGTGATTACATTTCGAAAATAAAAGTTGGACAAACTGGATACATCACTTTAATTGGTGCAGATTATTCGGTTATTGGCCATAAGGACTTAAAATTTGTAAAGGAATCTAAGAAGGTAAATGACCTCCCATTTTTTAAAGGAATTGATAAAGGTAGAATCTTGCTAGATGCAAATAAAGTAACCTATCTTCCGCTTGTTCAGGAAAAAACCGGTTGGACTGTATTATCGATTATTCCTCAAGAAGAGGTGTCCTCCTTTACAAAGACAATCGGAACCAATATGAGCAATAAAATTTCCGAAGCCAATTCAGCTACGGCAACCGGCTTATCAAAGCTAGTATCAATTCAAGTTACCGTTGTATTATTATTAATTGCCTTATCAATTGTTTTGAGTTGGCTAATTGCAAGATATTTCGTAAATCCGCTGAATAATGTTTCAGAGTTGATGTCATCTGTATCAAATGGAGACCTTTCTAGTACGTTGCAGGTGAAATCCAAAGATGAAATTGGGATCCTTTTACAGTCAGTTAATAAAACAATTGATAGTTTAAGAGTAATGGTTACCAAAATAAATGCACTTGCGCTGGAGGTAGATAAAAGCTCTAGCGTATTAAAGGAGCAGGCAGAGGTTTCAAGCTCTGTTGCCAAAATTATTAATGATGCAATGGGTGAAGTATCGGTTGGGGCAGATAAGCTTAGTTCTGATATGTTTAATGTGACAAACAATGTTGAGCAAAATGCGAATTCAATTGAATCAATGTCAAAAAGTGTAGCAACGATTGCGGTGCAGGCGAGAAAAACGAAGGAAGCTTCGTCTGATGGTAAATTGGCGATGGAAAAAATGAGGTCTAGTATGGATCTTATCGTGAAACAATCTATTGAATCAAGCAATATTATGAAAACACTGGATACAAGATTAAAGCAAATAAGTGATATTACAAAACTAATTCATGATATTGCCGATCAGACAAATTTACTTTCTCTAAATGCTGCTATAGAAGCAGCTCGAGCAGGTGAGCATGGTAAAGGCTTTGCTGTTGTTGCCCATGAGGTGAAAAAATTAGCGGAACAATCTAGCAACTCAGTTGAAAAAGTTGCTACATTAATATCAGAAATTCAAACTGATTCAACGAAGGCTGTACTAAATATCAATGAAAGCAAAAAGTCAGTAGAAGAGGGCTCTCAAATTGTAAATGACAGTGAAAGAAATTTTCATCAGATTGTTACTTATATTGACGACCTTTCTAATAATATTGAAAGTATTGCTGCCACAGCTGATGAAATTTCAAAACGGAGCAATGATATTTTTATCTCTGTTGAAAGAGTAACGAATATTAGCCAAACGACCACTGCAGGAGTGGAAGAAGTAACTGGGACAACGGATGAACAAATGGACGCTGTTCAAAAGGTGAAGGATATTTCTACCAAACTCCAAGTTTTAACTGAGGAATTGAAACAATCGATAGGACGATTTAAGCTATAAAAGGCTGGCCAAGGGTCAGCCTTTTATAATTTTTGAACTTAGTTTATCTTTTCGTACCGGATTGTGCGCCGCCTTCATTATATTTATTTGCCTGTGTACTTCCAAATTCGTTTCCAAATTCAATATCATGTTGTTTTTGTGTTAATCCGCGCTTATGTTTTTGGTCTGCATCATTTTTTTTATTTCGTTTGGCCAAAAATATCAACTCCATTTCTAATTTTCGTGCTTATTTTTAACTACAAATTCTTTTTTATACTTTCTTATGTGAAATTTTACTAATGTTGAAAAATTGTCAAAAAATAAGCGATTTGCTCGCAAAGGAACCTGCTAAACTAAAAGTAGCAATGAATTATTTAAGTGGGGGTGTATAAAATGGAAGAATGGTCAGTAGTTTTGAATATTTTATTTGTACTTGTTGGTATTATGCTTATTTTATTTAGCGTTGCCGATGTAAATGCTTCACAAAATAACTAATGAATAATTTATGCCCTTAAATTTATTGACGAATCTGAATAATGGATATATAATTCTAGTAAGTTAATCAGTTTTCGTACGATTAAAAACTATATAACTTTAACTTATCAAGAGTGACGGAGGGAACAGGCCCTGTGAAGTCCAGCAACCATCAAGTATGCTTGAAAGGTGCTAATTCCTGCAGGTAATTGCCTGAAAGATAAGGTTGAACGGCAGAAATACCTTTCTTCTTTATCAGAAGAAAGGTTTTTTTTTATTACCTAAACGTAGTTTTCATATCTAATTAGGGGGAATAATACATGACAGAAAGATTCGATACTTATGATTTAGAAACGGTTTTATTACACGGCGGGCAATCACCAGATCCAACTACTGGTTCACGTGCTGTACCAATCTATCAAACTACTTCTTATGTTTTTCATAATACAGACCATGCCCAAAGCTTATTCTCTTTAGATGAAGCAGGAAATATATACACAAGACTTGGTAATCCAACTGTAGATGTTCTCGAAAAAAGAATTGCATTATTAGAAGATGGTGTTGCTGCTGTGGCAACCTCATCTGGTATGTCTGCCATTGCTTTGGCAATTATGAATATTGCTCATGCAGGTGATGAGATTGTAGCAGCTACAAATCTATATGGTGGTACATATAATCTTTTTGCTACAACATTTCCTAAGTACGGTATCAAAGTTGTTTTTGTTGACCCAACAGATCCTGAGAATTTCAGACAGGCGATTACAGATAAAACGAAGGCAGTTTATGGTGAAATCATCGGTAATCCGAGCTTACACGTGCTTGATGTTGAAAGAGTTGCTGAAATCGCCCATGAAGCGGGAATACCGTTAATCGTTGACAGCACATTCGCAACTCCATATCTTTGCAAACCAATTAAATGGGGAGCAGATATCGTTGTTCACTCAGTTACAAAGTGGATTGGCGGCCATGGTACATCCATCGGTGGTATCGTTGTTGATGGCGGACGTTTTAACTGGAATAATCCTAAATTCCCAGGATTTATTGAGCCTGACCCAAGCTACAACGGAATTGTGTACGCAGATGAGTTTGGCACACTAGCGTTTAGTACAAAACTAAGGGTGCAACTGCTACGTGACTTTGGAGCATGTTTGAGCCCACAAAATGCTTTTCAGTTAATAATTGGACTTGAAACACTTCACCTTCGAATGGAAAAGCATGTGAAAAATGCAACTGACATTGCGGAATTCCTTAAAAACCATCCAGCTGTTGAGTGGGTATCCTACCCTGGATTGGAAGAGCATCCTGCCCATGACCTAGCGAAAAAATATTTACCACATGGTGCTGGTTCTATGGTGAATTTTGGAATCAAAGGCGGACGTGCCGCAGGTAAAAAAGTCATTGATAATATTTCCTTATGGTCACATGTAGCCAATGTTGGGGACGCAAAGTCATTGATTATCCATCCAGCATCAACAACACATCAGCAATTATCTGCAGAAGATTTAGTGAAAACAGGTGTAACAGAAGACCTTATCCGTTTATCAATTGGAATCGAATCAGTTCGAGATTTAACGAATGCCCTTGATCGTGCCTTTTATGAAGCAACCGGTATTGGAGCAAATGAAAATGGAAAAGGGGAAGTGGCTGTAAACGATGAGGGTGTGATTCGCTGGTTATTACAATCACCATTTGTTCAAGAAGAAGTGGATGGAAAGGTTGTACAACGTCCAAAACGATTAGCAGTTGTAGGATTAAGCGGCAAACCAGGTCGCCCAAGTTATCGTTTAACTAGAAAAATGCAGCGTCTAGGCTATCAAATTGTTCCAGTCAATCCTAAAGAAACAGAAATCTTGGGAGAAAAGGTTTACCCGGATTTAAAATCCATCCCATTTCCAGTTGACGTTGTTCAAGTGTTTAGAAGCCCGGAAGCAGCTATTGAAGTTGCAAAAGAAGCAATCGAAATAAATCCGAAAATTTTCTGGTTACAAGAAGGCGTTATATCACCTAAGGCTGTTGAAATTGCGAAAGAGGCTGGGCTAGAGGTTGTTCACAATCGCTGTACCTACAAAGAGGCACAACGGTTAAGAGGAAGCATCGTTACTTTTGCTTGCGAACTTTGAGATTAAGTAAGGTAAGGGGATAATTTAAATATCATGAAGCACATTAATAATAAAATATTAATGGAGGCTTATCGATGGCAAAAAATGAAAAGCTAAATGAAGAAGCTGCAATGAATTTAAATTTATCCCAGGCCGATTTGCTAATGGCCAAGGATGTAGTGACGAAGGCCGATTATGTTGGGGCGCAAAAGACGGAGATTGATCAAAAATTCAGCAATGAAGTCGATCGTGAAAAATTGCAAACTTTTGTTGATCTAGGTGACGTATTTTAGAATTCTAATTGAATGGGTAAGATTTGTAGGATGAGTATACTTCTGCAAGTCTTGCTCGTTTTTTTTGAAGGTATATGTGAAGTTTATTTGAAGGATTTATATAGTGGACAAACTGACTGATCGCTCATTTTTATTGTGCACCATGATTGGTGCTAAAAAATCATAAAAAAAATTAATTTTGTTTCTCGAAATATTTTTTAAGCTCAACAAAAGCATGTTCTATTTGGGGGATTCGATCCTTAACATTATCCACATACTGGGCATCATAAATATTAGTGTTTCCCCTTAAAGAATTAGATAAATTTTGCAGTAGTTTAACGACCGTAAAAGTATCTTGAGTATTCAATTTTACAACCTCCTATTAGTACCTGATAATAATTTGTTTGTACACACTTAATTCTATAGAAAAGGTTGCCATAATTCAATAAAAATATTATTCATTGTGAAAAAAGGTACAATTAACTTTTAAAAAATAACTGTATGTTCAATTGTAAACATTTGTAAAAGGAAAGAAATGCTTATTTATCAAGGGTTTTGATAAAAGGTAAAATGTAAGCGTATTAAAAATCGTCATAAAATTGAAAAATATTTTATTATCTTTCATAGCCATTTTACTGTATAATAACATGTGAAATGAGTAAGTAAAGGGAGTTATATTCATGGATGAGTTATTTTCGGTTGGCCAGGAAGTGCAAACGAACGATCTTTATTTTTCTCGTTATGGTCAAGTGATAACTGGTGAGGTAGTAAAGATTGAAAGAGATAAGATCTGGGTAAGAAACCAATATAATACGATATCGGTTATTAATAGTATCTGCCTAGAGTGTATCGTAAATGAAAAAATCGGACTGCTAATTTAAATTAGTAGTCTTTTTTATTGTTCTTACAAGGAATTTTGCTTTTTTGTCGAAGTATTATATAACTACTTTTTTTAGCATAGAAAAAGTGAAAGGATGATCGAAGTGATTATAAAGAAAAAGCTCGATGCTATACAGTTTCTAGAGGAGTTTTCAAACTTCGTGTCCTATGATTATGAAAGGCAAAAATATTATTTTGTATTTCATGATAAGGAACGCGGTGGTCAATATACACTTATGAAAAAGGATGGAAGGTGGTCCATTCATGGGAAAGGTGAAAGCTATTGTGATGAAGGGGAAACCATGATGGATGATTATGATCGCCTTTTAAATTTTATATGGAAACATCGTAGCAAAATCAATCAAGAATTAAAGAAAATTCAAGCAGCAGTTGCAAATGTGTAAACAAAAAGCTGCCAGGGTTAATTCCCGGGCAGCTTTCTTTAGCCTATCTTACAACAATTTGTTCATTTTCCACTACAACTTTAATTGTACTGACGTCTGATTTATCTAAAAGTAAATCAGATATTTGATCTTCAATCTGCTCTTGGATTACACGACGTAATGGGCGGGCACCAAAAGCAGGATGGTAGCCAAGCTCAGCTAATTTTTCTTTAGCCTCATTGCTGATTTCAAGTGTCAAATTTTTCTCTTTTAATAGCTGTTTAAGATCATCGAGCATAATATCAACAATTTTCAATAGATGTTCCTTTTCCAAACCTTGGAATTCAATGATGCTGTCAAAACGGTTTAAAAATTCCGGTTTGAAGTATGCGCCTAGTGTATCTAAAATAGTACTTTCAGATAAAGTCTCGGATTCTTGCTTGTCAAAGCCAACTGTTATTTTCTTAGCCCCAACTCCGGCATTGCTTGTCATAATAATGACGGTATCCTTAAAGCTTACTGTTCTGCCTTGGCTATCTGTCAGACGCCCATCCTCCAAGATTTGCAGAAACATATGTTGTACATCTGGATGTGCTTTTTCGATTTCATCCAAAAGGATGATGCAATATGGATTTCTTCGCACTTTTTCAGTAAGCTGTCCAGCTTCATCATGGCCGATATATCCTGGAGGAGCACCGATGATTTTAGAGACTGAATGTTTCTCCATATATTCACTCATATCAAGACGAACTAAGCTATCTTTTGTCCCAAATAATTCCTCTGCAAGTCGCTTCGTTAATTCAGTCTTGCCGACACCCGTTGGTCCGACAAATAGGAAGGATCCAATTGGCCGATTCTTATCCTTTAGTCCGGCACGGCTGCGTTTAATGGCTTTGGCTATCTTTTGGACAGCTTCTTCTTGACCAATAATTTTCGCTGCAAGATTTGCGGCAAGATTTTTCATTTTCATTTGTTCATCTTGCTGAAGTTTTCCAACTGGAATGCCGGTTTTTTCTTCAATTATTTTTTGAATTTCGCTTACATCAACCATCGCTTTTTTCGTTTTGTTCCCGGCTTCCAGCTGCTTTTCAAGCTTAATTTCCTCCTGACGCAATTTGGCAGCTAGTTCATAATTTTCTTCACTTGCAGCTTTTACTTTTTCTTTTGCAATTTTTGCGAGGCGTTCATTAAGCTCTGTTACATCATGGCCTGTATGTTGTAAGTTTACTTTTGAACCGGCTTCATCTAATAGATCAATCGCTTTATCAGGGAGGAAGCGGTCTTGTATATAACGGTGTGATAGGGTTACACAAGCTTCGATCGCTTCATCTGTATAGTTTACATCATGGAAGCTTTCGTATTTCGTTTGAATGCCTTTTAAAATCTCTATCGCTTGTTCTACTGTTGGTTCATTTACGATCACCGGTTGGAAACGACGTTCAAGCGCCGCATCTTTTTCAATCTTACGGTATTCTTTTAAAGTCGTGGCACCAATTAACTGTAGTTCACCTCGTGCCAACGCCGGCTTTAAGATATTACCAGCATCCATAGAACCCTCAGCAGAGCCTGCTCCTACTAATAAATGAATTTCATCAATGAATAAAATAATATTTTTCCGTTTTTGCAGTTCAGTAATCAATTGCTTCATTCGCTCTTCAAATTGACCGCGAACACCAGTGTTGGCGACTAAGCCGGCTACATCGAGTAAATACACTTCTTTATTTAGCAGCTTGTTTGGTACGTTCCCTTCGGCAATTTTTAGGGCTAATCCTTCTGCAATAGCAGTTTTACCCACCCCAGGCTCCCCAATTAAGACAGGGTTATTTTTGTTCCGTCTGTTTAAAATCTCAATAACACGGCTTACCTCTTTTTCACGACTGATGACAGGGTCAATGATGCCGGCTTTAGCCGCATTTGTTAGGTTTCTTCCGAAATGGTCAAGAAATCCATTTCCATGTCTTCCTTGTCCGGGAATATTCTGTTCCTGCATGTTTGTAAAAAATTCTTGATCAGCTTGTCCATAGTTCATGTTCATCTGATTGAATAAATTTTGAAACGGTGCGGCACCTCCCAATGGGTTGAATCCGCTTGGGATTTTAAAGTTGACTTTTTCCTTGTTATAGCAATCGGAACATAGATGTAATTGTTTTCTTTGTTGGTTTAATTGAATATTTAAATGAACTGTAGCTTCTTTTAGATTACAAATTTGGCAATTCATAAAAGAAACCTCCTTAGTGATAATACATTGATTATTGATAGTTTGACTTTGACTATCTTTGACTATTATTAAACCATAAAGGTCAAAAATGGTCAATAAAAAAATAAAGCCAGCAGTTTATTCTGCTGACTTTAACTCGTCCAAAATAGGGAATAATTCATCAAGACTTTTTATTTCATAAGTTGGAGTAACGTCCTTTAGTCTTTCTTTATTATGGCGATTAATCCACACCGTTTTCATACCGGCACGGGTAGCTCCCAGAATATCTGTTAATAGATTATCGCCGACCATTATTACATCCTCTTTATTTAATTCCATCAAATTTAACGCATACTCAAATAATGATGGGTCCGGTTTTCCACGGCCAAAATCACCGGAAATGACGATTTGATCAAAATAAGGTACAAGTTCAGGGGTAATTTTTAATTTAGTGTTTTGTAAGTCCGGTGAACCATTTGTTAATAACAGCAGTTTATATTTTCCTTTTAATTGATCAAGTACAGGAAAAGACTCTTCATACACAAATGGTACAGTACGTCTAATCGCAGGGAACAATTCGCCTAACTCAGACCCAAAATCAGGATCCTTGATACCTAATGCGGCTAATCCTCTTGTCCATGCATCTTTACGGTAGGTAGGTACAACAGCACTTAATTTCTTGAATTCCTCCTGGTCATCTAAGAAATTGCCCCAAAGTCCTTCAAATGGATTAATTCCAATCATTTGCGTAAACGGGTAGGTTTCGTATGTGCTGTATAGGTCTCTGGCTTCTTTGCGGACTGCCTCTTCTAGTAAATCGGCGTCCACATCATATTTTTCTTTCGCTTTTTGACATGTGGCCACAAATGCTTCCTTTACACTTTTCTGGTCCCATAATAATGTGTCGTCTAGATCAAAAAATATTGCTTTTACCATTTTGTTATAACTCCTCTTCCTTTTTTATATATCAAGACTACAATTGAATCATAAATTTGTATATAAGTTTATTTAAAATTTTCGAGAAACTCAGAAAGAATTCTCGCCGTCATTCCCCAAATAACTTTATCTTTATAGCAATAAAAATATTCTTTCATCCCACGTGTACGCCAATTATAATTTTTTCCATTGGGGATAAGATGGTAGGGAAAATCATCTTCAGGCTGAACTAAATAATTAATTTTATAAATTTTCGGTTCGATCTTTAAAAGATAGGAAAGTGGCACAGTAAATATTTCGCCTACTTCTGCTGAATTGGGAGTAATCTCCGCTAAGTCTTTTTCTATCCAACCAACATAGGGATAAATAATTGATTCCGTTGCTGTCACATAATAATCTAAAGGACCTATGACATGAATATCAGTTTCTTCTATTAATAATTCTTCACAAGCTTCTCGAATGGCAGCAGCTTTCGAATTTTTGTCATCTTGATCGATACGCCCACCTGGGAAACAAATTTCTCCCGGTTGGCGTCTTAAATGTTGGGCTCGCTCTTCAAAAATAATCTCAATCGCATCGCCGCTTGTTTTGATTAAGGGTAACAACACGGCAGAATTTTGAAAGGACCTACTGCCTAATACATGGGGCTGATTATTTTTTATTTTTTGAAAACTTGTCTCATAATCCTTTCTCATAGAGTACCTCCTTTTGCAAAAAAATCTTACTATCATTCTAGCATAGAAGGTAAGGAAAGGGTTTTAAAAAAGTGCCTTTTGTGTCAGACACTTTTTAGACAATTTTTATCTTCTATTATTCATGAGTTGCTGTTCAGCAAACTGCACCATTTCTTTTACGATATTGCCCCCGATTATTCCGCCGATTTTGCCGGCATCACTCGCGGTCATTTCGCCGTTATCCCCTTTTTTTAATGGTATTCCCAGTTCGTTTGCAACTTCATATTTGGAATTGTTTCCCATAACTTATCACCTCGTAAAAATAGTTTTTCCTAAGTTTTTATCATTTTAATATTCCTTATAAAGGAAAATACTCCAGTGGTCTACTAGTGAAGTGATATACATACCAATGCTAAACTTAAACAAACATCCAAAATCTCTCGCCATAAAAAAGGATTGAAATATTCAAGCTATTATTAAAAGAGCATCAATTAAGGTCTTGAATATTTACTTCAAATAAAAGAGGTGATGGTATGAAGGTAATGAAGACATTGTTTTTCCTCATAGGATTCGTGATCTTTTTACCGAATAACGCAAATGCAAACCCAGATTATCAAATTTTTGTAAATGATGAACAAGTATCTTTTCAAGAGCCGCTTTTTGTTGAAAATGAACGATTATTTGTTCCAATAAGGTTCGTTGGAGAACAACTAGGAGCGGCTGTTGAATGGAATGGTGCAAAGGAAACAGTATTTATCAAGTCACCCATTCATGATCAATTTCAATTTAATGCAAAATCGAGGCGAGTTTCCATCAATGGCGATGGATACATAATGGATGTTACTCCGATTATTCGGTATGATCGAATGTATCTACCGCTTCGCGCGGTGTCGGAGATGTTGCATTTAAAAGTAAAGTGGACAGATAATAATGCAATTAAATTGAGGTCTGTTCCACTTTATAAGGTGCAAGAGGGTGACAGCTTAGATTCAATCAGCGAAAAGTATAATACAACAGCGGAATTAATTAAAGAAAGAAACCAATTAACATCAAACGCGGTCAATCCTGATACAAATCTTAAAGTGGTCATTCCATATGTAATGAAGAATGAGAACGACGAAGATGTTCAATTATTAGCGAGACTGATTGAAGCCGAAGCAGGGGATGAACCATTTATTGGTCAGGTTGCAGTAGGGAACGTTATTGTTAATCGTATGAATGATAGTCGCTTCCCAAATTCAATTAAAGACGTCATTATGGAACAAGGACAGTTTACACCTGTTTCTACTGGAAGAATCAATGTCGTTAAAGCTAGCCCGAGTTCAATTGATGCAGCTAAAAAAGCTTTGGAAGGGGAAAAGCCTGTTAAGAATGCTGTCTACTTCTTTAATAAAGCAACCACAACAAATGCCTTTTTATTAGCTCGGGAAGTGGTCTTAGATATCGGTCACCATCGCTTTACAAATTAATAAGCAAATTCATCCATAAATGGTTTTGAATTGTGATGTATTTTTTTCATGACTCCTAAAAATTGTGGACATATTATTGGTGTGGGCGAAAACAATTTTTATGGAGGGACAAACATGAAAAAATCGTTGCTTTTCGTTTCAGCTTCTTTGCTATCCATCGGCTTACTGGCTGGATGCGGTACAAATGACAACAACAATGGGAATAATAATAATGGTACCGGTACAAGAGGTGTAAACTATAATAATCGCGGTGTGAATACAGAGAATGTTCGCTACAACATGAACGATCGTCTTGATCCAGGAAATATCCGCTATAATTTAGATAATTACCGTGATGGTAATTTCGGTAATAATAATCGTAATAATGGCGTTGGAACATTCAATAATAACCGCGGTAATAACAATGGTGATGCCGACCTTGTTGATGTGGACTACGATAATGCTGAGCCAGACCCTGGCGAGGAGCCAAATGAAGATCGCAGACCATTTATGGATGGGGCAAATGATGACAACGATGTATTAAATAATAACAATAACCGGAACCGCAATCTTAATGGCAATGGAAATGGTGCCGGTGGCGGTATGAGAACTGGTGGAACGCGATAGATAGTAAAGAGAAGGTGACCTAAAATTTTAGGTCACCTTTTTCTAAATTAATCATTTTTTTCTAAGTAAGTTAATGTTGCGCTTCCTAATGTAGTAGCAGCGATTAGCATAGCACGTTCATCGATGTTGAATTTTGGATGATGGTGGGGATAAGCCGTCTCCCATTCAGGATTCATCGCTCCGGTAAAGAAAAATGTACCTTTTACATGTTGGAGGTAATATGCAAAGTCTTCACCGCCCATGATTGGTGCAACCATACGAACGTTTTTTACACCTGGAACTGCTTTGGCAAGATGAACAAGGAATTCAGTTTCTTGTTCATGGTTTACAACTGGGGGATAGCCCCTTTTATAAGTATATGAATAGGATACGTCAGAGGCTAAGCATACTCCTTTTAGGACGCGCTCAATTTCTGTTTCCATAAAGAGGCGTGTTTGTTCATTTAATGTCCTAACTGTTCCAGATAAGAAAGCAGTATCAGCAATGATATTGTTTGCATTTTGGGCCACAAAAGATCCTATTGAAAGCACGGCAGGATCCAATGGATCGATTCTACGGCTTACAATTTGCTGAAGATACATGACTAATTGTGAACCTATTACAATTGAATCCTTTGATAAATGTGGAAGTGCACCATGTCCGCCTTTTCCTTGGATTTTTATCTCAAATTTATCTGCTGCGGCCATAAATGGTCCGGAGCAATATGTAAGATCACCAAGGGGAATAGTAGCCCAAAGATGGGTACCGAAAATAACATCCACTCCATCTAAACAACCATCCTCTATCATTGCGATGGCTCCCCCTGGTGCAAGTTCTTCAGCATGCTGATGAATAAAGACGATATTTCCAGACAAATCATTTCTCATGCTATTAAGTGCCTTGGCTAAAACTAATAATGTTGCCGTATGGCCGTCATGTCCGCAAGCATGCATTTTACCTGGTAACTTCGACTTATATGGTACATCATTTTCCTCTTGAATTGGCAATGCATCAAAATCTGCCCTTAGTGCTACAGTTGGTCCTGGTCTTTTGCCTTTTAATAGAGCTACTACACCTCGTTTACCAACCTCCGTTCGCACTTCATGTCCTAAGTTTTTGTGGTACTCAGCAATATATTTAGGTGTTTCGACTTCTTCAAATGATAATTCGGGATGTTGATGAAGGTAGCGACGAATCTCTACCATCTCCGGAAATAAATCTTCTAATTTTTTATATAATTCCTTCAAGGGATGAACCTCCTTTTTCTGAAACTCATTAATAATTATATGAACAAATTATAAGTTACTTTCATTATAACAAAGAAGTGGCAAAAAATAGGGGATGAAATTTTCCAATGTTGACAGGAATCATCGTCTACGTTGTAGAATGTAACGTAATAGAAAAAATTTAGAATAGTCGGAGAATTAATTATGAAGCAAATGGGAAATTATAGTGAATTAGAGAGGCAACTTGAATTATTGAATGAAGTACTACGGACCTCAAATAAAAGGCATTATGAGCTATTAGAAAGTATTTCTGATGGTTTTTGCGCTATTAATCGAGCTTGGTGTTTTACATTTATGAATAAATCACTTGAGAATATCTTTAAAAAGTCACGTCAGGAACTGCTTGGTGAAAGCCTCTGGGCAATAATACCAGTAGATTTGCACCCGGGAATTTATCAAAATTTAAATTTGGCCATGAAAGAGCAAAAGGTCGTGAGATTTCAAGAATTTTCTCCAAAATTCAATAAATACTTGCAGTTCAGCGCCTACCCCTCTAAAGATGGGCTTTCTATTTTTGCCCAGGATGTGACTGAGCAGGTCAGAATGATTGAGGCCCTAATCGAAAGTGAAGAGCGTTTTCATCTTCTTGCTAATAATATTGGAGAGGTTTTTTGGATTGCCTCGCCGGATATGGAGGAATGGTATTACATAAGCCCAGCCATCGGCCATATTCTTGGATTTTCCAGTGAAGAGTTTGAAGGGAAATTAGAACAGGTCTGGAAGCAAATTGATCCATGTGACTTGGAAAAGCTTAAGAAAGCTACCGAAGAGATGAAAAAGCATGAGACCATCGTAGAATTTCGCTACAAACAGCAAGATAAACCGATGCAATGGATTAGAGTAAAAGGACTTCCTGTTTTTAAAGATGGGATATTGGAGGTCATCGTTGGAATTACTGAAGATATAAGCAGAATCATAGAACGTGAAGAACTGCTTTCGCGCTCGGAAAAATTATCAACTGTCGGGCAGCTGGCAGCGGGTATTGCACACGAAATAAGGAACCCATTAACATCGATTAAAGGTTTTTTGCAAATTATTAGATCGGAAGGGAGTGCTTCTCCTGCCTATACTAAGATTATGCTCGATGAATTGGACCGAATTGAATCGATTATTAATGAATTTTTATTTTTAGCAAAACCGCAACAGGAAATAAAATTTGAGATTCAACCACTGAAACAGATTTTAGATCAGGTGATTAATTTAATGCAGGCGGAGGCTAATCTGAAAGGGATTGAAATAAAGGTAGAACTGGCGGAACTTGGAACGTTAAAAGTTAAAGGAAATGCCAATCATTTAAAACAAGCTTTCATTAATATTATTAAAAATTCGCTTGAGGCTATCCAAACAAAGGGGACTATTTTGATAAAAGGACAAGTCAATCAACCGCTATCGATGATTTGCATTCAAATTATTGATGATGGACCGGGAATATCACCGGAACGATTAAAAAAACTTGGTGAACCTTTTTTTTCAACAAAAGAAAAAGGAACAGGCTTAGGGCTTATGATTACAAGAAAGCTTTTGGAAGATCATATGGGGGAACTATTATTTGAAAGTGAACTTGGAAAAGGAACAGTTGCCAATGTTTGCCTGCCCTTTTTCGTAGACGAAAAAACTCAACCGTAAAAAAGTTGAGTTTTTTGCCTTTATTGACAAAAATATATTAATATTAAAGATAAGGAATATTTTTGATAGGATATCTTAAATGGAAATGGATGATAAAAGTGGAGCATTTAATTAATCCGAATGTAAAGGATATTCAATTTTCGGGAATTCGTCAATTTTTTAATATGGTTTCTGACTATGAGGATGTCATTTCACTCACGATTGGACAACCTGATTTTTCAACACCTGAAGGAGTTAAGGAAGCGGGGAAACTGGCCATTGATGAAGATTTAACGACATACACTCATAATGCAGGTTTGCTGGCTTTACGTGAAGCTGCAGCACATTTTGTAAAAACTAAATATGATTTACATTATAATCCTGAAGACGAGATTATTGTAACAGCTGGGGCTAGTGAGGCCATCGATATTGCAATCCGGACAATCTTAGAGGAAGGATCTGAAGTCATTTTGCCCGGACCAGCTTATCCTAGTTATGAGGCCTTGATTAAACTAGCAGGGGGGACACCTGTTTTGGTTGACACCCGCGAAACGGGATTTAAGCTGACGAGAAATCAAATAATGGAACATCTAACCGATAAAACCCGATGTGTAATCTTACCGTATCCATCAAATCCAACGGGCTGTACATTAAGTAAAAGTGATTTGAAGGAGATTGCCGATTTACTTAAAGATAAAGATATTTTTGTATTGTCCGATGAAGTGTATAGTGAGCTTGTGTTCACGGGGAGTCATCAGTCAATCGCAAGCTTCCCTGAGATGAGAGAAAAGACGATTGTTGTGAATGGAATATCAAAATCACATTCCATGACGGGTTGGCGGATTGGCTTTGCTTTTGCCCCTGCCTTTTTAACGAAGTATATGCTTAAAGTCCATCAATATAGTGTAGCTTGTGCATCCAGCATTTCACAATATGCAGCAATTGAGGCATTAACAAAGGGAATGAACAGCGCTCTTTCAATGAAACATGAATACATGAAACGAATGCATTATGCTTTTAAACGTTTAAATTTTTTAGGATTTGATGTTCAGCAGCCAACTGGTGCTTTTTATATGTTTCCATCAATCAAACGCTTTAATATGTCTTCCTTTGATTTTGCAACTAAGCTATTGCAAGAAGCGGGTGTTGCGGTTGTTCCTGGTGCTGCTTTTTCAAAGTATGGAGAGGGCTATGTACGGCTATCCTACGCGTATTCAATGGAAACACTCGAAGAGGGCTTAAATCGAATCGAGAAATTTGTTCAAACAATTTAACTTCGTTAAAAAACAATATTCCATAAGCCATTTATTAGTGGAATCCGGTAGCAATAATTGGCTTATGGAAAAAATTCGTTTACATTACATTTATTGAATCTTTGCTAAAAAGGACCCAAATGATTTAACGAGAGGGCTAACCTGCTTCACAGTATTCGTAATTTGGCCGAATGTGGACACCATTTTATTTACATCAAATTTCCCCTTATCATCATGGAAATATGAAAGCAGTGTGTAGATAGGTGGTTGTGGTAGTTGATTATAAAATGGTCCTGGATAAGGACTTACTGGATAGTAATTCGGTTTGTAAGGGAAAGGTTCATTCCCCAACTGATGGTGGGTGGGGGCCCCTCCTGGCAAAACATCCGATTTTCCATCCATCATGTGATAATCAATCGGACCTTGCCAAATGGGTTGGTTGTTATTTGGGTCCCAGCTATACTGATTATACCTATAAAACACAATAACACCTCCTAATAAATCTATATAATTACATTATGTAGATTCATTTAGGTGGTGTTTGTTTACGAATTTATTCTTTTTCAGTCGATAGTTCTTTAAAAGATTTTATTTTCTCATGACCATTTTGAGCTTCTTTCCGTTTTCTGAATTGTCGCTCTTGTTGTCTTTTGGATTGTGTCACGTCTATTCATCCCCTTGATATTGATTTATTTTCACTTTAGTTATTTGAGACTTGTGTGTGATTTATACTGCAAGTTCTACTTCCAAAATACGGTTTGTGTTAATATTGATTTTTTCTCCTTGCAGGGTAGATAAACATAATACACAATTGTACGGATTGATTTTACTTATATGGCCGATTTGGTTGAGATAGGTGCCATTTTCATAATAAATAATCTTTACTGATATATGATTAGTGATGGCGCGGGTAAGTATAAGATTGATGGTTTCAATCTGCTGCTCGTCTACTGTCCGTTCTGGAACCTTCTCACCATCCTCCCAAAGCTTTCTAATTTGTTGAACATGTTCTGGAAGCATCAGCGCTGTCCATTTTATCGTACCGCGGTCTTTGATCACAATGATTCTCCTTCCGCCTTTTTTTAGTATCACATTTATTATATACGAAAATATGTTCCTGTAAAAGAGCATACGTTCTTATTTTGTGAAAATGTCTTGATGCAGATCCCAGTGAGTAATTGACATTTTAGCTGGACAATGTAAACTAAGTAGCATAATGGTGGAAAAGACACGGTTCATTCAATTAAGGAGATTTTTATGCCGTTTGCATTAGAAAGAAAACGAAAAAAGAATGTAATAAGGTTAACATCTGTTCAGTTAATTGTTTTATATTACATAAGTGCTGTTCTATTTTCAACACTGCTCTTGAGTTTGCCGATTGCCCATAAACCAGGGGTGTCATTAAGTTTCATTGATGCTCTTTTTACAGCGGTCAGCGCCATAAGTGTAACAGGATTGACAGCTGTATCAATATCCGATACATTCAGTGTAACGGGTTATTTTATATTAATGTTCGTTATGCAGTTCGGCGGGATTGGCATAATGGCGTTAGGAACATTTATTTGGTTGATCATGGGGAAGAAAATTGGTTTTAAAGAGCGGCTCTTAATTATGACAGACCAAAACCAATCAACATTTGCAGGGCTTGTCTACCTAATGAAGCAGATTCTGTATTTAATTGTTTTGTTTGAGTTGATTGGTGCGGTAATCTTGGGCACATATTTTATAAAATATTACGAAACATGGCAAGAAGCGTATTTACACGGTTTGTTTGTGTCTATTAGTGCGACAACCAATGCGGGATTTGATATAACGGGGGCATCATTAATTCCATTTGCCAACGATTATTTTGTGCAATTTATCACGATGATTCTGATTATCTTAGGTGCGATTGGCTTTCCGGTTTTGATTGAAGTAAAGCATTATTTAACACATAAAGGCAAGTATCCATACCACTTTTCATTATTTACGAAGATTACAACCGTTACTTTTTTTGCCTTGGTTGTTTTTGGAACTTTGATTTTCCTGTTATTGGAGTGGAATCTTTTTTATGAAGGGAAAAAGTGGCATGAAGCGTTCTTTTTGTCCTTATTCCAATCTGTAACGACAAGAAGTGCCGGTTTTTCGACCATGGATGTTTCACAATTTTCAGAGCCGACATTGTTGTTAATGGCGATTTTAATGTTTATTGGAGCATCGCCATCAAGCGTTGGCGGCGGGATTCGGACAACTACGTTTGCGATTACATGTTTAAGCATTTATTTTTATGCGAAAGGCAGAAACACAATCAAAGTATTTAAACGAGAAATTGATCCAATGGACATTTCGAAAGCCTCCATTGTCGTTACTACTGGATTTATTCTCTGTAGTACAGCAGTTATTATTTTGTCCTTTCTTGAATCAGTGCCGATTTTATCAATCATATTTGAAGTGGCATCAGCATTCGGAACATGCGGTCTATCCATGGGAATTACGCCTGATCTCGGCACGGCCAGTAAATTAATTCTGATTGTTTTAATGTTTATCGGAAGAATTGGTATCTTTTCATTTCTATTTTTAATTCGCGGTCAGGAAAAAGAAGAAAGTTATCATTTTCCAAAGGAAAAAATTATTATTGGTTAATTGAAACAATGGAGCTGTGGAAACAGCTCTATTTATATTGGATATTTGTGAAACACCGGCAACTGACTATTTCTGTATTTGCGTTAATCTATTATAATGAAAGTAGGTAAGATAAGTAAGGGGGGTTTGTCAGATGCTTAGGGCTACAGTGAAAAAAGATGATTTTGAAAAGCAAGACGAACAGTCCGACAAGAAGAAGCTTCGTTTAGGGAAAAATGTAAAAAAAGCGTTGAAGGAATACTTACGTGATTATAAAGGTCATGGCAGTCGTCCTTTATTTCCTTCCCCTAAAACCGGGAAAGAGCCGCTGGGAGATTAAGAATATAAAAGGTAGTAAAAAGCTGCAAATATGTATGCAGCTTTTATTTTTGTTCGGAATTTCCTTGTTTTTATGTCAACGCTTTCAAAAAAATGACACATTTTTCTAGAAAAAATTATAGGAAATGGTGTTGACTAAATGAGCATTCGGGTTTAAAATTATCAGAAAATAAAGATAAATTAAAAACCAAAATTCAGGAAGGAAGAGACAGGATGGCAAATACAGTTGAGGTAAAACCTGAGGAGCTACAAAAGGTAAAAGAAGAAGAACAGTCTGTAATCCAATACATTTGTGACCTATACAATAACCACTAATATTCGCTATGCACTTGGCTCTCTTTAAAAGTAGAGAGTCAATAATTTCAGCTTAAATGTAAGCGCTTTTACTAAAAAATCACATACATTAATTATACCACTTTTCAAGCAGTCTGTTTCCAAAATTCTGTTTTGTAACAGAATGTTTTATATTTTTTGCCGCATTTGTGAAAACATTCACATTTAATGGTATTAAAAAATAGACAAGCATATAATGAAATTGTAGAAAACAAATACAATAAACAATAACAAAACAAAAAATATATAGTGAATAAATGAAAGGTGGCGCATTCATTATGGCAGGTACAGCTGTACTTTACCGTAATAAGCAGGAGGTTATCGTTTTAGAAGAGGTCAAAAAGGAAACCTTGGAGGAAATCAAACAACAATGTGGGTGTACAGATTGTAATTGCACTTTAAATAATCGCAAGGTTAATTTGGGAGAAGTAGAGATTGTTGGATTTAAAGAGGACAAGGTTGACTGGGATTACGGCTACTAAAAAGTTTTGATAATAGAAGTAGGCATGAGTATATACTCATGCCTACTTCCATTATTGACTACTAATTTAAAAAACGTGGGAATAGAATATTATTTTCTTTATGGACATGAATAAACATATCAGCTTCAAGTGCTTCTAATCTTTGGAATGTTGTTGTATAAGTCATACAAGCATCAGCTGGAAGTGTGTAATCATTTGTAAGGTCACGGATCAGCTTTAATAAATCACCAGCTTTGTCATGCTCTTTTTCAAGTTCAATAATCGCTGCTTTTACCTCTTCGAGTTTTTCAGGTGTTGGGTCAGCTTCGTATGACTTAATTGATGGGAAGATAACTTGGTCTTCTTTGATAATGTGCTCCATTAATTCTTTACTTAAATCATGATAATGATTGTATACATCACCAAGATAAGGATGATTTGCACCATGTACACGATAAATTTTTGTAACGAGTTGTCCAAGCATTGGCAGCTCATCAGCTAGGAAGGCATGATGTGTTTGCATAACATGGTCAATAAGATTGGCACTAGATACTTCCTGCCAATTTATTGTTTCAGTATTCATTTCCTGCATTTTTGTATAGGCGGTGTTTAGAGCCTCTAGGATTTCTTCTTCGTTTAAGTTCTTTTCAGTAACTGCCTCATGCAAAGGGCGATTGCCACCGCAACAAAAATCAATTCTATATTTTTTAAATAAGTCGGCAGCTTGTGGAAAATGGGTAACGATGTCTCCAACAGTCATCGTGCTTGTTATGGTTAATGACATAATCATGTACCTCCTAATAATAGTCTATATAAACTATATAATAACTTTTTCACTGTAGGAGTGATGCAAATCACATTGAAGTGATGGCGATTTTATTAGATTAAAAAAATGTTTAAAAAAATTTTAAAAAAATTCGCAAATTTGTCAAAAATGCCCTTTAAAAAGTTTGTGAATAATTGTACAATATAAAATATATAATATAATAGTTCAATATTTTTACCTTGTAAATAGTGTGAATACAGGAAACTATTGTAGGAGTATAAAGTTTAAAGGTAGAATTATTGTACAAATACTCTCTACATTACTGTTGCTGCTGTTTGGATTTATGGGATGAATGAAAACGCTTGCGAAATTTGTTTGGGGTTATCTAGAGTTTAGAAAATTAATTTCAAACTCTTGTAATATAACATTTTGCTACAAGTTTCACCTAAAAATAGTGTGGTTTATTTGAGAGGAGTGTGTTTCTTTTGCACATCGTTGTTTGTGTAAAACAAGTTCCGGACACAAAAATCATCAAGGTTAATCCAAAAACGAACACATTGGACCGACGTGGCGTTCCTGCTATCTTGAACCCATATGATGGTCATGCAGTTGAAGAGGCTGTTCGCATAAAACAACAGGTTGGTGGAAAGGTTACGGTTTTATCGATGGGACCTCCACAGGCAACAGAAGTAATCAAAAAGAGTATTGAAATAGGTGCAGATGCAGGTTATTTAATAACGGACCGCCGTTTTGCTGGTGCAGATACATTAGCTACCAGCTATGCATTATTCAACGCACTTCAAAAGATTGCAAAAGAAGATCCTATTGATCTTGTACTTTGTGGCTTACATGCCATCGATGGAGATACAGGACAGGTTGGACCTGGAGTTGCTAGACGTTTAAATATTCCACCTGTTACAAAAGTAATAAAAATTGAAGAAGTAAATGAAAAGGGGAAATACATTAAGGTTCAACGGAAAATCGAAGATGGTTATGAAGTGATTCAAGCACAGTTGCCATGCTTACTTACAGTTGAAAAAGAAATTAACGAAATTTCCTATTCACCAATGCCAAATATGATTAAAGCAGCAAGATATGAGCCGGTTATCTGGACCGTTGATGATTTTGAGGGCGTAGATATTGCCCAACTTGGGTTAAAAGGTTCACCAACGGTTGTTGGGAAAATGTGGGCTCCAAAGCCGCCTGAAAAGGCTAAAATACTTGAAGGCAGTTCAAGCGAACAGGTTAAGGAAATCGTAGCGACAATCTTTGCTGAAAAGAGTGAACTTTTTCAACAGTAAATAGGGGGGTAAACTATGAGTGAAGAATATAAAGGCGTCTGGGTATTTATTGAGGAGCGCGATGGAGAGATTGCCGGCGTTTCCCTTGAACTTTTAGGTGCAGGTCGTGATTTGGCAAATAAACTTGATGTACCGCTCGCGGGTTTTCTGTTAGGTGATAATATTAAAAACTTAGCACAGGTTTGCTTCGAATATGGCGCAGATGAAGTTTATTTAATTGATGATCCGATTCTCAAAAACTATCGAACAGAGCCATATATGCACGGTGTGAGTCTTCTAGTCCGTAAATATAAACCTGAAATTATTCTATATGGTGCAACTTCCAATGGTAAAGATTTAGCAAGTGCGATTGCTACAGACATTAGCACGGGCTTAACAGCAGATACAACAATGTTAGATGTTGACTTGGAAAATAGATTATTTGAAGCAAGCCGACCGGCTTTCGGTGGAAACATCATGGCCACTATTCTTTGTAAAAAACATCGCCCACAAATGGCAACCGTTCGGCCTAAGGTAATGAAGGCGTTAGCTCCAGAAAAAGGACGTACAGGAATAATTATTGAGGAGCAATTAGGCCTACAAGAAAGTAGTCTTCGTACAAAGGTTTTAGAAATTGTGAGAGATACTACGAAAAAAGCCAACTTGGCCGACGCCCATATTATTGTTGCCGGCGGTAAAGGTATGGGAGACGAAAAGAACTTCCACCTCCTTTATGAATTTGCAGATGTGGTTGGTGCAAGTGTAGGCGGAACTCGTGACGTTGTTGAAGCGGGCTGGCTTGACCATCATTTACAAATTGGTCAGACAGGTGAAACAGTTTCACCAAAAATTTATTTCGCATTTGGAATTTCCGGTGCTATTCAGCATGTAGTTGGTATGAAGAACTCAGAGCTAATCATTGCTGTAAATAAAGACCCTAACGCAGCTATTTTCGATGCTTCACATTATGGAATTGTTGGTGATGCAATGGAGATTCTTCCACTATTAATTCAAGAATTCAAAGCAGCGTTAGCTAATACCGGAGGTGTAGTCGAGCATGTCTGAGAAATTTGATGTCATCGTTGTAGGTGCAGGCCCTGCAGGTTCAGCTTGTGCCTATACAAGTGCCAAAGCGGGATTAAAAGTATTATTAATTGAACGCGGTGAATACCCTGGTGCCAAGAACGTAATGGGTGGTATTTTATATAGAAAGCAATTGGAGGATATTATTCCTGAATTTTGGAAGGATGCACCGCTTGAACGGCCAATCGTAGAGCAGCGGGCATGGTTGATGGATAAAAAATCATGTGTTACAACGAGCGTGAAAAATGAAGAGTGGGGTGAAGCACCTTATAATTGTTTCTCAGTACTTCGTGCCAAGTTCGACCAATGGTTTGCGAATAAAGCTGTTGAAGCTGGTGCTTTGCTAATTAATGAAACGGTAGTATTAGAATGTATTGTTGAAAATGGCAAAGTTGTAGGCGTTCGCACTGACCGCCCGGATGGGGAAGTATATGCTGATGTTGTAGTTCTTGCAGATGGTGTCAACTCCCTTCTAGCAAAACAACTAGGCTTTCACAAAGAGCTTCGCCCTGATGAAGTTGCCCTTTGTGCCATGGAAGTTATTAATCTTCCAAAAGATGTAATTAATGACCGCTTTAATGTTGGGGATAACCAAGGGGTTGCTATTGAAATCTTTGGTGAAGCTACGAAAGGGAATTTAGGTACCTCTTTCATCTATACAAATAAAGAAAGCATCAATATTGGTGTTGGTACAACTTTATCAAGTATGATGAAAGAAAAAATTAAACCATATGAGCTTTTGGAATATGTAAAAAACCATCCAATGGTGAAGCCGTTAATTAAAGATGGTGAATCCGCCGAGTACTTGGCTCATTTAATTCCGGAGGGCGGCTACAATTCTATTCCAAAATTATACGGTGATGGGGTGCTAGTAGCTGGTGATGCAGCCCAATTTGTAAACGGCATTCACCGTGAAGGATCCAATATGGCGATGACATCAGGTAGACTTGCAGCTGAAACGATTATTGAAGGAAAACGAAATGGGGATCTTTCTGAAAGAGCACTAAGTAAATATCGTGAAAAGGTAATGGATAGCTTCATTGGTAGGGATTTGGAGAAATATAAAGACACTACCCATACATTTGAGACAAATCCGCAGTACTTTAAAGAATATATTCCATTAATGAATAAAGCAGCGAGTAGCTTCCTATCAGTAGATGGAACACCAAAACGTGACAAACAAAAAGCAGCCATTCAAACAATGATTGGTAGTAAAGGTAAGCTTGCTGTTGCGAAAGACCTATACCGTGCGTGGAAGGTGATGAAATAATGGCTAAAGACGCTAAGACAATTGAGGAAAAACAGTATTTAGTCCGTTATAAAGCCGATTCAAAATCCCATTTAACCGTATTGGACCATGATATTTGTGCAACAAAATGTCCAGATAAAATTTGTACAGTATTCTGTCCTGGTGAAGTGTATAAATGGGAAAAAGAAGGCCGTATGTTTGTAGGTTATGAGGGCTGTCATGAGTGTGGAAGCTGCCGCATCGGATGTCCTCACCAAAATATTAAATGGGAATATCCTAAAGGCGGACATGGCATTATATTTAGATTGGCATGATATCAGATTGAAAGAAAACACCCGATGGGTGTTTTCTTTTTGGTGAAATGCATACAATTAAATGACGGAAATTACCAAAGGGGGAAAAACTGATGATGAATGGACCAAACTACAGGGAGTTTTATCAGAAGGCCTTAATTCCTATGAATGATTATGATCGAATGCATTTTTGCACAGAATTTTGTGGGAATTGTGGGGAATGTTTAAAAGTAAATCATTGGTTAATTGCCCTCGAAGGGAATCCGACAGCACCTGATAGTGAGGTGTATGAGTGGTATATCGTTGTTTACCCCGCACAAGAAACAGGAACTTTTTGGTCATTAAAACCTCCATTTTATAAATCCTCCAGCCACCATACTTTTTCTCAAGCAATGGAAGAATCGATACAATTAATTCAAAATATCACAGAATCTAAGCTTACCGCAAAAACAATGATTGCAAGTTAGGTTGGAAAATAATATTGACAGAAATCTTTTCATAACAGATAATAGTAGCAAACTAATGATTCATTGTTCAAAATACTAATATAGAAAGCGTCGAAGGGGACTAGTAGATGGGAGTTCGTCCGTAAGAGAGTGAAATCCAGTGGCTGAAAGGTTTCATCGTGACTGAGACATTCGAACCTACCCCAGAGCTGTTAGTGCAAAAACTAACCGATAATCCTCGTTACGGATGAAAGAGGGCTAAAGATACGTAGATTTTTTTGAATATTGGAATTTCCTTTAGCTAAAAAAGGTGGTACCGCGAAAGATAAGACTCTTCCGTCCTTTTAAGGATTGGGAAGGGTCTTTTTATATTTATATTGTGACTGGAGGAGAAAAGTGTGGCTAAGCATCGGATTGTTGTAAAAATTGGAAGCAGCTCTTTAACGAATACAAATGGAGGTTTATCAATCGAGAAGCTGGCCGATCATGTGGAGGCTCTTGCCTTACTTAAAAAACAAGGCCATGAAGTTATATTAATTTCATCAGGCGCTGTTGCAGCAGGATTTAAAGGACTAGGCTATCCAACACGTCCAGTTACAATTGCGGGCAAGCAAGCAGCGGCTGCTGTTGGCCAGGGATTATTAATGCAAGGATATACAGAGCATTTTAATATGTACAACATCGTTACAGCCCAGTTGCTGCTCACAAGATATGGTTTCATGAATAAAGAACAGTATAGCAATTCTTATGCTACACTTTCGGAGCTGTTAAAGCGTGATGTGCTGCCAATCATTAATGAAAATGATTCAGTGGCTA
This sequence comes from Schinkia acidoalkalinis, assembly GCF_054301215.1. The sequence goes on along the minus strand of NZ_CP182573.1, from coordinate 817,278 downwards.
TTGATGAACTAACATTTGGTGATAATGATATGTTATCTGCTCTTGTAAGTGGACTTATTCATGCGGATTTTTTGATTATTTTAACGGATGTAAATGGGCTTTATGATCAAAATCCAAATGAAAATCCAAATGCCAAGAAGTTTAACTATTTACCTGAAATTACCGATGAACTTTTACAAATGGCTTCAACATCAGGCTCTAAGATGGGTACAGGAGGAATGCGTTCAAAAATAGAAGCAGCCAGAACTGCGACATCTTTAGGAGTGAATGTTTTCATCGGAACAGGGAGCGGCAAGGATAAACTAATTGATATTTTGGCTGGTAAGGGTGATGGAACCTATATTGGCAATTCCAGTCAACCGGTTGTGAAAAATTCTAAACAATGGATTGCCCTTCATTCGAATGTTGCTGGTACAATTGAAATAGATCATGGAGCCATAGACGCTCTCCTTAATAAAGGAAAAAGTCTATTACCAGCAGGTGTTGTCAATGTTAGTGGTGATTTTGTTGTTGGTGATGTAGTTGAAGTCATTAACCATAAAGGCGAACTGATTGGAAGAGGAGAAGTTAATTTTCCTGCAACAGAATTAGAGAAAATAAAGGGCTTGTCTACTATGGAAGCGAAGAATATTTTAGATAATGATCAAACGGAAGTGATTCACCGTGATCATTGGGTAGCGCTAAAAAAGGAGAAGGTGAATAATAAATGAGCGAGTTATTAGAAAAAGCAAGAAAAGCGAAGGCACTAGCAAGTGAATTGGCGGTAAAGACAACGGAACAAAAAAATGAGGCATTACGAAAAATTAGTGCCCAACTGCTTACTGAAAAAGATTATATTTTAGCAGAAAATGAAAAAGACATTGAAGTTGGCAAAAAGAATGGTTTATCAGATTCATTATTAGATCGGCTAAGATTAACTGAAGGTCGAATCCATGATATGGCTGATGCCCTTATTCAACTTGAAGGCTTGAAAGATCCGGTTGGTGAGGTGCTGGAGTCATGGGAAAGACCAAATGGTTTAAAGATCACTCAGGTCCGCGTACCACTTGGGGTTGTTGGCATGGTTTATGAAGCAAGACCAAATGTTACCGTTGATGCTTCAAGCCTTTGCTTAAAAACTGGAAATGCCGTCATCTTACGAGGAAGCTCATCGGCGATTCACTCCAACATTGCCATTGTGAATGTGATTCACCACGCACTTGAACAAACTGAAATACCAGCAGATGCTGTTCAACTATTAGAGGATACAAGCAGGGAAACAGCGGCTGAAATGTTTAAGCTAAATGAGTACTTTGATGTTCTTATCCCCCGTGGTGGAGCTGGCCTTATTAAAACAGTTGTTGAAAACTCCAGCATCCCTGTTTTGGAAACCGGGGCTGGAAATTGTCATATTTTTATTGATGAGACTGCAGAAAAAGAGATGGCGATTGACATCGCTGTTAATGCCAAAACACAGCGGCCATCTGTTTGCAATGCTATTGAGACTATTTTGGTACATGAAGCATGGGCTACTAAGCATTTGCGTGAGTTGGTAGCAGCTTTAACAGAGAAAAACGTGGAAATCCGTGGAGATGAAAAGGTTAAAAGTCTAATCCCTGAAGTAAAACTGGCAACGGAAGAGGATTGGGGTACAGAGTTTTCGGATTTAATTGTGGCCATGAAAATTGTTGCAGATGGTACCGAGGCCATTCAACATATCAATAAATATGGTTCGTTGCATTCGGAGGCTATCATTTCAGAGACAGCTGAACATGTGGAACAATTTTTCAATTTTGTTGATGCTGCCGCCCTGTATCATAATGCTTCTACTAGATTTACCGATGGATTTGAATTTGGGTTTGGTGCTGAAATTGGGATTAGCACACAAAAGCTTCATGCTAGAGGGCCAATGGGACTACCAGCTCTAACATCTACTAAATACATTGTTACTGGTACTGGACAGGTTAGAAAATAGGAATTAGAAATCTATCTTTTAAGGAGACGTAGAAAATGATAATTCGCAAAGCTAGTATACAAGATGTTGATGCCATTTTTGACCTTATAGAATCTTATGCGAAAGAAGATCTCCTATTACCTAGAACACATCTATCATTATATGAAAATATTCAATGTATCCGGGTTGCCGAAGAAGAAGGGGAAATTATCGGAGCTGGAAGTTTACATGTTTTGGGGCGGGATTTAGCCGAAATCCGCTCTTTGGTCATCTCTAGAGAAGCCAAAGGATTAGGTACTGGTAGAAAATTGGTGTATAATCTTATCGAAGATGCAGAAGAGCTTGGCGTTGAAAATGTATTTGCAATGACCTATCAGGTGGGCTTTTTTGATAAATGTGGATTTACAATCGTTGATAAACAACAGCTGCCGCAAAAGATATGGAAAGATTGTATGAATTGCCAGAAATTTTTAAGTTGTGATGAGACGGCAATGCTTATTAAGGTAGCGGATTATAAGAAGATAGTTGGAATACAGTAAACTTTGAAGTTTTGACTTAAAAAAAATGGGCACATTTCCTATCAAAAAAGCATATGTTGATTAATATTTAATATGTTTAATTAATTCATCCTAGCAGGAGGATTGAAGGAAAATGCTCGATAATATATCTCAGTTAAGTCCCGCCATGCAAGCACTGCTTGCCACATTGTTTACATGGTTGATGACGGCAGTCGGCGCGGCTGCTGTTTTTACAGCTAAGAATTTTAATCAAAAGGTACTTGATGGGATGCTTGGTCTTGCTGGTGGGGTTATGATTGCTGCGAGTTTTTGGTCGCTCCTTTCTCCGGCTCTGGAGATGGCAGAGGCCAGTGGGAAAATTGCTTGGGTACCAGCAGCACTTGGTTTTTTGGGCGGTGGACTCTTTATTATGTCGATAGACAAAGTATTGCCACACTTACATCCGATGTTGCCACTTGATCAAGCCGAAGGGCTTCACCCGGAAAGAAAAAGAAGGAGCACACTTTTAGTGCTTGCAATCACAATGCATAATATTCCTGAAGGTCTTGCGATTGGTGTTGCTTTTGGATCAGTTGCAGCTGGATTTTCGTCCGCATCATTAGCAGGTGCGCTAGCTTTAGCAATTGGAATTGGGATTCAAAACCTTCCGGAAGGTGTTGCGGTCTCTGTCCCACTGCGGAGAGAAGGTATGTCACGGATGAAAAGCTTTTGGTACGGACAGCTTTCCGGGATGGTTGAGCCGATAGCTGCCGTAATCGGAGCAATTGCGGTTGTTTTTGTTCAGCCCTTGCTTCCATATGCCTTAAGTTTTGCTGCTGGTGCGATGATTTTTGTAGTGGCAGAAGAAGTCATCCCGAGCTCACATGAAAATGGAAACCATGACTTAGCATCATTATCGGTAATGGTTGGCTTTACAATTATGATGATTTTGGATGTTGCCTTAGGATAAATGTTCCGTAGAAAAAGGCTTCTCAAACGTTGTCAGTGAGAAGCCTTTTTAGCTTAAAAATGCATTCGTTTCAATTTCATGTAGTAATGAGTAGGTATTAGGAGCGACCTGCTTAATAACTTCTCTTGTATTATCTCCATAATAATACATGGCGAAGGCTTCTGCGAAAAACTCATCTTGATACTCTGAAAAATAATCTCGACCAGGCATTAGTTTTGGTGCTTCCTCTTTCCAAATCTGATCGTATCTCTCGTTATTTCTTAGTTCCTGGTAATTACGTTCAAATAAGTGGCCGATTTCATGTAATTCTAAATTAACCGAACTATGCCCCATTCCTGTTTTGCTTGCCCCAATTTTAGCTACTGCTAACGTTGGTCCACACCCTCCCGGAACATCATCCCATGTTAATCCATTATTCCAGCCTCTTGGAACAACGCCTTTTAAATTTTGAAAGCTAGGTTCATCAGTCAATTGACCATCAAAAAGCTTTACTTTAAGATTGTGTCCAGTGAGAAAAGAAAGGATGACGGGGTTGATTTGTGAAATGGTGTTAATCATTTCTACGGTGCTGCTTTTATCATAATTGTTGTTTTCCGGAAGAAGTACGAAATCACCTAAAAGAATTTCCACCTCTTTGTCTGTCAACTGAACGTTAAGATGTTTATTAGCCAGAGGCTCTCCAATTGATTTTCCTTCGGCATAACCATGAATAGACATCATCATAATGATTGAAATAAAAAGTATGAAGATCTTTTTCAAAATCGCTTCCTCCTTGCAAATCTTCTTTTGATACTAAAAATATAATCCTAAAAAATGAAAGTTATCTGAAATTTGGTAATTATTTGTTCAAGATATCTTACATTTTTTATATTTCTGTTACGTTTGATCAGTGTTATTATATGGGTAGATTTTTTGAATTAAGTTTACAAAAAGGAGATGAATGATTTGCTGAAAGGTCAATCTTATGAAAACAAAGAAAAAAAACCAGAAGAGGTTTTGTCATACATACCTAATGGTGCTGATATTATCGTGCCGCTAGCGAACGGGGAGCCACAAGTGCTCTTGGATGTACTTGAAGAAAATGCCCCGAATTTAAACGGGGTTCGTATTCACCAAATGCATGCAAATAAAGAAAGAGATTATATTTGGGGGAAATACGCGGGCCATCTTGACCATGTTTCCTATTTTTTAAGCCATGCGACAAGAAAAGCATTCTTAGCTGGAAAATGTTCATTGGTTCCAAATCATTTTCATGAAATGCCGCGACTTTTAGAAAAAACGACAAAAATGTCATTAATTATAACTGCGGCCTCGCCTATGGATGAACATGGTTATTTTTCTTTAGGAGTTACCGCAGATTATGTAGCTCCCTTTATTGGAAGGGTGCCATTTTTCTTAGAAGTGAATAAACAAATGCCTAGAACGTTTGGAAACAATGAAATTCACATAAGTCAAATTGAAGGTTACATAAATGTTGATTATCCACTCATCGAAGTTCAACCTGCTGTTATTTCGGAAGAGGATAAAAAGATTGCCCAATTTGTGGCGGAGCGGATTGAAAATGGTGCAACGATTCAGTCCGGTATCGGTGCCATCCCCAATGCGATTGTCTCGATGCTCACAAACCATAAAAATTTAGGGATCCATACTGAACTAATGGCAGATGGAGTAATGGAGCTAATCCAAAAAGGAGTTGCTACAGGTACGGAAAAAAAATTATCACCTGGTAAAGCGGTAACAACATTTGCTTTAGGAACGAAAGAATTATATAGTTTTTTGGATAATAATCCTGGGATTGAAATGTTGCCTGTAAGCTATGTAAATGACCCTAGAATCATAGCACAAGAAGATAATATAGTTGCTATTAATGCAACAACAGAAGTTGATTTTCTTGGACAATGCGCCTCAGAAACAGTGCAAGGACGCTATTATAGTTCATCAGGTGGTCAAGCTGATTTTGCCAGAGGCGCCATGTTTGCTAAAAATGGAAAGGGTTTTATTTGTTTACACTCAACAGCAAAAAACGGCACGATTTCACGCATCCAACCGCAGTTAAGTGCGAGGTCCGTTGTCACGACATCTAAAAATGACGTTGACCATGTAGTTACTGAATTCGGTGTTGCCTCATTACGCGGAAAAAGTTTATCACAGCGGGCCCAAGAGTTAATCAATATTGCCCATCCTGATTTTCGGGATGAGTTAACTTTTACGGCGAAAAAATGGGGATTATTATAAAGAACAAAGGATGAAGCGCCCATAAAAAGAAGTTGAGAAGTGGTTGGGTGCTTCTTTTTCTATAAGCCACTATGGCTAAAAATACTATTTGGATCATTTTTTTGAATGAAATATTCATAAAAATGTCGTAAAATAGTAATATGGAAATAATATTCAAAATCTTCTAACATTGACAAGGATGGAGATATCATGAGCCGTTTGTTAAAAACAAAATCTGCTAAACAAGCATTGCAAAAGGTGGAACTGGTTGCGACCACCATTAAAGAAATCTGGAAAACACATCTGCCAATCCAAGACCAGGTAGAATATTTACGTTCGGTTCTTGATGAAAAGTTAAAAAACGACGAATTCTTTGTCATTGTTGATCAAACAGGGCGTAGCTTTGTCCATACAAACCGTCTCCGGGAAGGAGGCCATTTCGGTGATGAAGTCGGCTTAAGAGCAGCCAAAACAACGGCGCCACTACTGCAGCTTTATCCAAGAAACACCGGAGAAGTTCTGATCGATGCTTCGTGTCCGCTCCTTCAAGATAACAACGGGAATCGTTATGTATTAAGAATGGGTCGGCTTATACATCGCCCATTTATTGGGGGAATGTTTACCATATTGAGTTTAGTCCCGGGTTTTGCGGCAGCGCTTACAACGAGGGTCTTAGGCTTGGGGTTGGGGCAATGTTTGGCAACATTTCTTATCACAGCCTGTATTACGATGCTAATGAGCTTATATTTCCATTTTGCTATACGTGGAAGATTGAGAGAGTGGTATGCCGTTACTAGAACTATTTCTTCTGGGGATTTAAGTGCTGAAGTGAAAACAAAGGGTGCCCGAAATGAGTTTCACCAAATTGGCTATGAGATTAATAAAGTCATCCTAGGATTCAGGGCAATCATTGGAAAATTTGAAGAAGCAACAAAATCTGTCGGGGGAATCAGCATACATCAAGAGGCATCTGCGCAAAAATTGTCTTCTGCGTTTGATCAAGTATCCGCCACGATGCAATCCTTTCGAGGCGGGGCCGAGCAGCAAAGCAATTCTGTCCTAGATGCTGAAGAAATGGTTGATATGATGATGGAGCTAGTCGAGACGATGCAGAGTGAAGTTGAAAAAGCTGTAGCGGGTGCTGATGAAGCATTGCAAACGTCCCATGAAGGGGAAAATGCAGTAATATCTACTCAAAAGCAAATGCGGGAAATTCAATCAAATGTGATTGCTACAGCCAAAAAAATTAGGACAATCTCAAATGATGCCGACATTGTTATGAAAAAAGTATCGTTGATTACAGATATTGCTAAGCAAACGAATTTGCTTGCATTGAATGCCTCCATCGAAGCTGCACGGGCTGGGGAAAGCGGCAAGGGATTTGCTGTTGTGGCAAGTGAAGTAAGAAAGCTTGCTGAAGGGACTAATGAATTTGCCCGAGACATTCTTGCTTCACTGGAAAAAACAAGGGAAGAGCTGCAAGATGCTGTCAGTCAGGTAGAAGGTAATGTTCAATCAATCAGTGAGGGAGTTGAGCTTATTGCAGAAGCCGGCAACGCAATTGATAAATTGAAAACGGCCTCCCTCAAAACGAAGGACCTAGTTGCCAATAATCGTAAATATTCATTATCTGTTACAGATAATGGCAGGAAGTTGCAGCAAATTATCGAAGAAATCAATATTATTGCCAAAGACTTTACCCAGATTGTTCAGGAAACGACGGCGACCGTTGATAGGGAAATTGAAGGAATTCACGAATTAGCAGGGGATGCATCCCTGCTTGCCCAGGAAGCAAAAAATCTTAGCGTTATTGTTAGACGATTCCATTTTTAAAAGTGATTTACGAAATGGGCTGCTGGGAAGGGAACAAAAAAATTTACAGCAGCCCATTATTGATTCTGATTACTTCCGCTCAGCTGATGCTACATTACGAAAAACATTAATGACAAAAAGGATGATTCCAATGGATGTAATTGTAGCGCCAATGGCAATGACGGGTTCAGCTGTTACTACACCGCTTTCAAGGCTTAATAAACCGGCCATCATGATGGGTAGCCCAATATTATGAAGCCAAAAATGACCCTTACCAAGTCTACTTTGCTCTGCCTTTGGAAATACCGTGTAAATAATACCGGCAAGTGCCAAACTAGCCCAGCCTAACAATGCAATATGTGCATGGGCAGGTGCGAATTCAAATATTTGGGTTATAGACATAAACATTCCTAAAATGATTGCTAATAAAAAGTAAACAGACGCAATTTTTATTAATTTAGCTCCCATGTTTTTTCCTCCTCACCATAAAAAAATTTTTTTGCATTATTATCTTATTAATGTTGATATCCAATCATGATAAAAAAGAAAAACACGTAATATGACCTACTGGCATGTTACGTGTTACGTCAACTAAAAGGGTAGTTTGTTGAATAATCTATTATCAATTAAATTTGTATCAACCAGGCATGTAGTAGTTTCACGGCCATATTGCCAGGCCCATACTGTACTATCACAGGCTACTTTTTTCGGATTGAATTTTGGCGCTTTTTTGTTATTTGAAACACCGGGAGATGGTTCGGCGCTCCATAGAATAGCTTGGGATTTTAATTGACTATTTTGTTGAACAGCCTGACAAAACTCCGTATTAAAAGGCCCTTCCGTTGGATCAAAATAAAATCCGCTTACATAACCGCTTGGCAAAAAGGTTTCGACCCAGGCACGTATCCATGTATCATCAACCGCAAAAAAACGTTCCACATTTGCAATAATTGGAGTACCTTTTGGAAGACCTAAACGTCTTGCTTGAAAGATTGCATTTCGGGCTGACACCTGGCCTTCCCGATAACCCGTTGAAGCGCTAAAATCATTATAGATTGGTAAAATTTTAACCCCTTTTGCTCTCAAAAACTGAATTTCTTCTGCCGTTAATCCTTCTGATACATTAGGTACCGTAGATAAGTATCGCCCCCAATAATTTGGGTAGCTGAAATGACTTATCACACAATCATATAATTCTGGCGTAACCTTTTGGGCTGAATCAACACCCCAAATATATTTTGGCACCTTTGTAACCCCCGTTCTAGTGTCTGTTTATCAATACAATATATGGGCTTTTTATTTAAAGGTGCAAGTTCAAAATATTACATAACAATGAAAAAAAGAGGTTATCCAGCGGATAAACCTCTTTTGAAACAATGATTCAATGATTTATTTATTTCTTTCTTGCAAAAGGTTAAATACATGTTCAACATCTTTATCGCCACGTCCGGATAAAGTTACGATGATAATATTGTCCTGCTCCATTTCTTTCGCGAGTTTAATTGCGTAGGCAACGGCATGGGTGCTTTCTAGTGCCGGAATAATCCCTTCAGTTTTACAAAGCAATTGGAATGCATCCAACACTTCGTCATTGGTAACTGTATAATATTCAGCACGGCCGGACTCTTTTAAATAGCTATGTTCAGGACCTACACCAGGATAGTCTAAGCCTGCAGCGATGGAAAAGGTTGGTCTTGGATTGCCTTCCTCATCTAGCAATGTTAGTGTTTTAAAGCCATGGATGACGGCTGGAACACCTTCTGTAATTGTAGCTGCTTTGTCAGGCTCTACGCCAATAAGACGTACAGAAGGTTCATCAATATAATGAGCAAATGAACCAATTGCATTACTGCCGCCGCCGACACAAGCGACAACCGCATCTGGAAGACGACCTTCTTTTTCTAAGATTTGTCGTTTTGACTCCTCGCTGATGATAGATTGGAAATGCTTTACCATCATTGGATATGGGTGTGGGCCAACAGCAGAACCCAACAAGTAGAAAGTATTCTTATAGTTAGCGACAAGATCGCTTAATGCTTCATCAACGGCTTCTTTTAATCGGCCTTGTCCTTTTGAAACTGCCACTACTTTTGCGCCTAGCATTTCCATCCGGAATACGTTTAAGGCTTGACGTTTTGTATCTTCAAGTCCCATGTAAATCACACATTCCATATTGAACATTGCACAGCCCATGGCTGTTGCAACACCATGTTGACCCGCACCGGTTTCTGCGATGACTCTCTTTGCACCCATTCGTTTCGCTAATAGGATTTGGCCAAGCACGTTATTGACTTTATGCGCGCCCATATGGTTTAAATCTTCACGTTTGAGATAGATTTTCGCACCGCCTACTTTTGCTGTTAAATTACGGGCGAAAGTTAGTGGATTTTCTCTACCCACATATTCTTTTAAATAATATTTAAATTCGTTATTGAAATCTTCATCGTCTTTATATTTATTAAATTGATCCTCAATATAGTCCAATGCTTCTTGTAATTCGGCTGGAACAAAACTGCCACCAAAAATACCGTAATATCCTTTTTGATCTGTCTGAGCTCCGCTCATCTATACTCTCCTCCCAATGAATAAGATAATCATTATACCAAGCATTATTTTAGCAAATTTTCAAATAGTTGTAACTAGCTTTTAGAAAAAAGCGACTTGTCGAAAAAAATAATTTTTGCAAAAAAATGAAAATTTCACTTGCATGATGGAAAATTTTACTGTTTAATGTTTAGTATATTAAAAATTGAATACTTTGCTTTAAGAGTGCTGTACGTTTTGTATAGATAATAGGGAAATCGGTGTGAAACCGGTGCAGCCCCCGCTACTGTGAGTATGGATGAAATTGTCATATCCACTGGATTTGTTTTAATCTGGGAAGGGACAAGAGTAAATTGATATACGAGCCAGGAAACCTGCTTTTAAAGTTGAATGCTTATACCTTCGGTGGGGAGGATTTGGTTTCTAATTGGTATTGTTTGTCATCTTTGGCGGATTCATTAATATGAACTTGGAACCTTATCTCTTTATGGAGATAAGGTTTTTTTGTGTGCTTAAACTGTAAAGGAGAATGATGATGAGAAAGCTATTACTACTATTCGTACTTGTCTTTTATTTCATATTGAACATTCCCAATTCTGCCTTTGCGATGCATATTATGGAAGGCTATCTTCCATTGGGGTGGACGCTGTTTTGGTGGGGTCTCTTTATCCCTTTCTTTGTCTGGGGCTTTGTTGCCTTGAAGAAAATTACGACTGAATATCCGCAGTTAAAATTAATGCTTGGGATGGCGGGCGCATTTGTGTTTGTACTTTCGGCACTAAAGATTCCGTCTGTAACGGGAAGCAGCTCCCATCCCACTGGAGTTGGCCTTGGCTCGATTCTTTTTGGCCCACAGGTTATGGCCGTATTAGGTACATTCGTATTATTTTTTCAAGCGATATTACTTGCACATGGCGGCATTACAACTTTAGGAGCGAATGCTTTTTCAATGGCAGTTGTCGGACCGTTTGTTGGCTATTATTCCTATAAATGGATTACCAGTCTAGTAAACAAGCATTCTATTGCTGTCTTTAGCGCAGCATTTTTTGCGAATATATCAACCTATATGTTTACTTCTTTTCAATTGGCTTTAGCTTTTCCCGCTAATGGAATTTGGGTGACGTTTCTAAAATTTATGTCGATTTTTGCTATTACTCAAATTCCTTTGGCTATAGTAGAGGGGCTTTTAACGATAGCAGTGTGGAATTGGCTCAAGGCTTATAATGCAAAAGAGCTGCATTTCTTGAAACAAATGAAAGAAGGGGTGGTTGGATGTGAAAAGTAGGTGGTTCATTTTACTAGCTTTATTCATCACTTTTTGTCCGCTTTTATTTCTTGGTGATGCAAAGTTTTCAGGGGCAGATGGTCTAGGGCAGGAACAAATTCATGACATAAGCCCTAATTATAAGCCTTGGTTTTCCGCTGCTTTTCAACCGAAAAGCGGGGAAGTGGAAAGCTTATTATTTGCCTTTCAAGCCGCACTTGGAGCTGGCTTTGTCGGCTACTTTCTAGGTTTGTATAAAGGCAGGCGAGAGAAGAGTACAAAGCCATGAACTTACAACTGGACATAATTAGCTATAAGAGCAGGTTTCGAGAGATTCCCGCTTTATATAAAATCATTTTTACCTGTCTCCTAGGGGCGATTACATATCTATCCCATGTAGTGGTGCAAGTGATTATCTTCATAGGTGGCATTACTTTTTTACTAGTTCAAGTAAAAATACCAGCGCGGATCTTGTTGAAATGGATTTTCATCCCTAGCTTGTTTTTGCTGCTAAGTATGCCGGCGATGGTCATTGGCGTGTCCCAGGGAGCGGGAAGTAACCATGACATATGGCTATCAATTGTGACCCTAGGAGATTGGCGGTTCTATATATCAAAAAGCGGCTTGGACGCAGCACTATCAGCCATATTTCGGGCACTTAGCTTATTTATTTGTGTTTTTGCTCTGTTTATCACGACGCCATTTACGCAAATTTTAAAGGCTTTCCCTCGAATGGGCGCGCCACAAGCATTGTTGGATGTTTTAGTCAGCATGTATCGCTTTATTTTTATTTTTTTGCAATATACACATGAATTAAATTGCGTTGTTATCTCAAGACAAGGACATGTTACATGGGGAAGAAGGCTGCATAGCGCAGGATTAATCGCAGTTCAATTATTTGTTAAGACATTTGAAAAATATAAAAGGATGTCTATGGTTATTGAATCTAGAGGCTTTACCGATCAGCTTTTTTATGCTGATGAGGAGAAAAATACTGTTTCGTGGAAACACTTCAGTTTTGGTGTGTTGACATTGCTGTTGTTAATTGGCATGGAGTGGTGGTGGAGAAGCTTTTATGAATAGTTTACTAGAATTTGAGAAGATTACATTTGCTTATGAGGGAAATAATCAGCCTGCCCTTCAAAACTTGTCTATGATTATCCCATCTGGGAAAAAATGTGCAATTTTAGGTCACAATGGTTCCGGAAAGTCAACGGCCTTACTTTTAGCAAATGGTTTGTTAAAACCGAGTAGTGGTAGGGTGCTTTGGAAGGGCGAGCCGCTTGTTTTTTCAAAGAAAGGTTTGAAGGGGCATCGCCAAAACACTGGGCTCCTTTTTCAAAATGCGGATGAAATGCTGATTTCACCCGTCGTTTTGGATGATTTGTCCTATGGGCTTATTAATGCGGGCTATAGTGGTGACGGGCTTCATCAGAAGATTAAGCAACTAATGAAACGCTACCAACTTGAACATTTGCAGGATCGACCTATCCATCATTTAAGTTTAGGTGAAAAAAGAAGAGTTGCTTTGGCAGGGGTGATGGGGCTTGAACCTGAGCTTTTATTATTGGATGAACCGACTGCCTACCTGGATCCAGCACAAACAAAAGTGTTTCTAAACGAATTGCACCATATTAGCAAAGCCGGGACAACGATTGTAATGTCGACCCATGATCTTAATCTTGCCTATGAATGGGCCGATTGGATTTATGTCATAGAAAAGGGGCAGCTTGTTTTTGCAGGGACACCTGATGAGCTATTTATGAATGAGTATTTCGTATTAGAAAAAGAACTTGATGTTCCATTGTTATTCCATTTGAAACAACTGGTGCAAGCAAATGCCAATACTGCAAAGGATAATGTGAAAACAGAAACCAAGGAAGAAATTTTATTTTACATAAAGGAACAGCTGGAAAACAGGAGGGGAAGAGTATGACAGGAAAATTAATCATCATTGGCTTTGGGCCTGGGAGTGAAAAGCATTTTACAGAACGTGCGAAAGAGGGAATTGCTGAGTCGGATTGCGTGCTCGGTTATAAGACTTATATCGATTTAGTAAAGGATTTAATTACCAATCAAGAGATTGTCAGCACGGGAATGTCTGAGGAGGTTGCAAGGGCGCAAGCGGCTGTAAAACTTGCCGAAGAGGGGCGTAAGGTTGCTGTAATTTCTAGCGGTGATGCTGGGGTTTATGGAATGGCTGGGCTGATCTATGAGGTGCTCGTAGAAAAAGGCTGGGATCCAAAAACAGGTGTCGAAGTGGAAATTATTCCTGGGATTTCTGCGATAAATTCATGTGCGTCGCTCCTTGGCGCGCCGATTATGCATGATGCATGCACGATTAGCCTCAGCGATCATTTAACACCGTGGGAACTGATTGCGAAACGTGTTGAAGCGGCAGCCATGGCTGATTTTGTAATTGCACTCTATAATCCAAAAAGCGGGCGAAGAACAAAACAAATTGAGGAAGCACAAAAAATATTGTTGGCCTATCGCAGTCCGGAAACACCGGTAGGTTTAGTCAAAAGTGCCTATCGTGACCGAGAAAGTGTCGTTGTTACGACGTTGGGGGATATGCTTGAGTCTGAAATTGGGATGTTGACTACCGTTATCATCGGTAATTCCACGTCATTTATATACGGTGGGAAAATCATAACCCCTAGGGGCTATCATCGAAAGTACTCACTCAATAGTGAAGACCAGCGGCTTAAACTGCATGAAAGACTCAAGAAAGAAAATGAGCCATGGGCACTCCATGGAGGGAAGGATACTGAGACACCTGCAAGATTCGCCGAAGAGGCACTTAGGAAATTAGATAATACTTTTATGCCAATAACTCAGGAAGCAGATATTCTGGAGCTGGCTGTAAGCCCTGGTGTTGCAAATAAAAAATTTACCGCCGTGCAAATATTGGCTTTGGCTGAAATTGCTGGGGAACAAGGACAAATCGAATATACGCCAGACCATCAAATCCATGTTCAAATCCCAACTTCTAATCCAGAGGAAGTTATTGCAAATTTAAAGCAGGCAGGTTTTCTGCTTGCACCAATTGGGGATGTTTTGACTGTTAAAGCTTGTGACTTTTGTGATGGCGAAAAACAAGATGCCATTCCTTATGCCGAAGAGCTGTATGAGAAATTTTCTGGAATGGAGCTGGCAAAGGAATTAAAACTTGGAGTCAACGGATGTGGTATGGCTTGCTATGGTGCTGTTAAGGAAGATATTGGGCTTGTGTTCAGACAAGGTAAATTTGATTTATTTATCGGGGCAAAGCCTGTTGGCCGAACTGCCCATGCTGGACAATTGGTTGAAGAAGGAATTGAGCCTGAAAAAGTAATCGGCATCATTGATAAGATTTTACAAGAATATAAGGAAAAGGCCTATCCAAATGAAAGATTATTTAAGTTCTTTAAGCGAGTAAAGATCATCAGTGGTTATGAATATAAGGATATAACACCAAATATCGAAATTACACCTGCCTTATGTGGAGATTAAAGATAGATATAAAAAGGAACGATAGGAGGAGCGGAAGTTATGAAGGCTGTATTATTTGTAGGGCATGGCAGTCAGGACCCTGAGGGAAATGAAGAGGTCCGTCAATTTATTCATAAAATGAAGCCGCAGCTGGATTCCAGTTTGCTGATTGAGACTTGTTTTTTGGAATTTGAAACGCCGACGGTAAACCAAGGGCTGGATACATGTGTCAGAAAAGGGGCAACTGAAGTTTTTGTAATCCCGATCATGCTACTGCAAGCAGGGCACTCAAAAATCCATATTCCAGCTTGTATTGATGAGGCAAAAGAAAAATACTCCCATGTACGATTTACTTATGGGCGACCGATTGGAATTCATGATGCAGCGTTGGAAATATGTATGGACCGCTTACAAGAAATCGAACTTAATGAATCAGTGGAAGATCACGATACAGCGATTATTTTACTTGGACGGGGTGGCAGTGACCCGGATGCCAATAGTGACCTTTACAAGATTACGAGACTACTTTGGGAAAAATTAAATTATTGTTTGGTTGAGCCGGCTTTTATGGGCGTAACGAAACCATTGATTAATGAAGTGGTCGAGCGCTGTGTTCTTTTAGGTGCGAAGAAGGTTGTTATTTTACCATATTTTCTTTTTACAGGTATCCTTATTAAACGGCTTGAGAACATGATCGTTGGTTACGAACAGCAATACTCAAACTGTGAATTTACATTGGCAGGGTATTTTGGTTATCACCAAAAACTACAAACGATTTTACTAGACCGCGTTGGAGAAGCTCTAATGGGTGAAGTAAAAATGAATTGTGATACATGCCAGTACCGATTGGACGCAATGGAGCATGTCCATCATCATCATGACCACCATGATGACCATGACCATCATCACGGGCATGATCACCATGATGGACACGATTATGACCACCAACATTATGAATATAGCAAGAGTTGAGACTCTAACGATTCCATCAACCGATTATCGTTCCCTAAAGTGATTGGACAATCCATTAGTGAGTGCATTGCAAGTTTTTATGCGGACACGAAAAAACATCTGGGTAGTTCAGGGAAGTGAGACTATTTTCGTGTTTGTCCGCATAAAAACTTGGCTTCCATCTAACCGTTAGATTTTTACGTTGTCCAATCAAAGTCGGTCACAATAATCGGTTGATGGAATCTATCTATGCACAGTCAAGAGGTGTTGATGTTTTGAAGATATTGCAATTAGCAGGGACCAGCGATGCTAGAAAGCTGGCGATTGAACTAACGAAAAATGGTTTTGAAGTCCTTACCACGGTTGTAACCGATAATGCTAAGAAGGAGCTGATGGACGCGGGGCTTGAGGTCATGGTTGGTAGATTAACAGATTTGGATATTGCTCAACTAATAAGGGAACTTAGGATTGATCTCGTTGTGGATGCCAGCCACCCTTTTGCCGAAATAGCATCAAAAAATGCAATGAAGGGCTCTGAGAAAGCTGGTGTTCCTTACATTCGCTATGAAAGGCCATCCCAAACCTTTCAGCATGAGCTCGTTCAAGTGGTTGATTCTTATGAAGCTGCAGCCGACTTTGCCGCCGAAAAACAGGGGACCATCATGCTTACAACCGGCAGTAAAACATTACAAATCTTTACTGATAGACTTCTCCATTTACCAAATACGAGAGTCATCGCGAGAATGCTCCCTAGAAAAGACAATATGGAAAAGTGTGAAGAACTGGGTCTTCCCCAAAAGGATATCATCGCCATCCAAGGGCCTTTCTCAAAGGAATTTAATAAAGCTCTTTTTGAACAATTTAAAGTGACGTTGATGGTGACAAAGGAAAGCGGACAAGCGGGGTCGGTGGATGAGAAAATTGCCGCCGCTATCGAACTTGGGATTGAAACAGTATTAATAAAACGCCCGAGCATTCAATATGGGACAACATTTGAAAGTATCAAAAGTGTCATAAATCATGTAAATGGAGTTGATAATCATGGATTTTAAAACAGAATTTAAACCAATTACGATCCAACCGCAACAAATTGAAGGGAAAAGCTTTGAAATGATTGATCAGGAAATTGGTGAGCATTCCTATACAAGCGAGCAATATCCTGTTGTCCAAAGGGTAATTCATTCATCAGCAGATTTTGAGCTCGGTAAAAGTATGGTTTTTCATCGTGATGCGGTACAGGCGGGGATTGCAGCGATCGTTAGGGGAGAAAAGATAGTCGCCGATGTCCAAATGGTTCAGGCAGGCATCAGCAAGCCACGCTTGAAGAAATATGGTTGCGAAGTAAAGGTCTATATTTCCGATGATGATGTTATCGAGGAAGCGAAGCGATTAGATACAACGAGGGCCATCATTTCGATGCGAAAGGGTGCAAGAGAAGCAGATGGCGGAATTTATGTGATTGGCAATGCACCGACAGCGCTTCTGGAATTAATCCGTTTAGTGAAAGAAGGAGAAGCAAAGCCAAGTCTCATTATTGGGATGCCCGTTGGTTTTGTATCTGCAGCAGAGTCAAAAGAAGAATTAGCAAAGCTTGACATCCCTTTTATCACGAATATGGGCCGAAAAGGCGGAAGCACAGCTGTTGTCGCAGCATTAAATGCCATTTCAATCTTGGCGGATAAACAATCGTAAGGATTGATTTTGATAATGGAAGATTCTAAAAAAGAACAAAAAAAACAGTTAAGACATGGCTACACAACAGGCGCTTGTGCGACAGCGGCAACAAAAGCCGCATTATTAGCCTTACTTTCAGGCAATGCGGTTGAAAGGGTTAAAATCCAAATCCCTGCTGGTGAAATCGTCACATTTAAAATTGTAGAGTGTCATCTTTTACATGATCAAGCTACTGCTGGCGTAATAAAGGATGGCGGTGATGATCCAGATGCTACGCACGGGGCGCTCATCTTATCGACGGTTAAATGGAATAGAGAAGGGTTCCGTCTCGATGGTGGTGTGGGTGTCGGAAGAATTACAAAGCCCGGGCTGCAAATTCCTGTTGGTGAAGCGGCAATTAATCCGATTCCAAGAAAAATGATAAAAGAAACGGTTCAAGAAGCGCTTGAAGAATTTGAAATAAACCGTGGTGTCTCTGTCACTATTTCTGTTCCGGAAGGAGAAGAAATTGCCAAGAAAACGCTAAATGGGCGTCTTGGCGTGATTGGTGGAATTTCGATATTGGGTACTAGGGGCATTGTTGTTCCTTTTTCCTCTTCAGCTTATATGGCAAGCATTGTTCAATATATTAAAGTAGCCCGTGCCAATAGATGTGAACATGTTGTGATTACAACCGGTGGCCGCAGTGAAAAATATGCGATGAAACGATATCCCGAATTGCCGGAAGAAGCCTTTATCGAAATGGGTGATTTTGTTGGCTTTACTTTAAAGCAATGTAAGAAACAGGGGGTCAAAAAGGTTTCTATGGTCGGGATGATGGGCAAATATTCGAAAATTGCGAAAGGCGATATGATGGTCCATGCAAAGGGGTCCCAAGTAGACTTTGAATTTTTAGCAGAGGTGGCCAAGATGTCAGGTGCATCGGAAGATGTTCTTACAGAAATTAGGGAGGCGAACACTGCTTCCCAGGTTGGCGACTTAATGGTGTCGCTTGGGGACAAACAATTTTTTGAAACACTATGCCGACTTTGTAATGAAGCTGCCTATAGGGAAGCGAAGGGCGGAATGGATATCGAAACCGTGCTCTACACATTAAAGGGAGAGTTTTTGGGAAGGGCGATGTTGCATGACCAGAATAAAAATGATTGGGATCGGAGATAACGGCAAGGCAAGTCTCCTACCTCTTTATGAATCATGGATTTATGAAAGTGAACTATTAATCGGGGGAGAACGGCAGTTAGCTTTTTTTCCGGATTATCATGGTGAAAAATTGGTAATTAAAACTGGGTTGACGAAGCTTGCAAACCAATTGGCGAATGAAACAAGAAATACGGTTATTTTAGCATCCGGAGATCCTTTGTTTTTCGGAATCGGCAGCTACTTAGCAAGTAAGATAAAAGTGGAAATATACCCTTACTTAAGTTCAATCCAATTGGCATTTGCAAAAATGGGTGAACGCTGGCAGGATGCGAAATTTATAAGTGTCCACGGCCGCCCTATCAAAGGATTAGCGCAAAAAATAGATGGAGAAGAAAAAGTAGCCCTTTTAACTGATGCAGAAAATAATCCGTCGGCCATTGCCAAGTATTTATTGCATTTTGGCATGACAGAATATGAAGCCTTTGTTGCTGAACACCTTGGCGGTGAACAGGAACGGTGCCGGCGCTTAACGCTTGAAGAAATGTCGGATGAAGATTTCCAGCCATTAAATGTTGTTATTTTAAAAAAGACAGTTTCTAGACCAACTTGGTCATTTGGAATTGATGATGATGAATTTTTTCAAAGAAAACCTGAAAAAGGTTTAATTACGAAAAAAGAGATTCGCAGCCTTTCGCTCGCGGCGCTACAATTGCGAATAGATTCAGTCCTTTGGGATATCGGCACATGTACTGGATCTATAGCAATTGAAGGAGCTAGACTTGCAAAAGAAGGTGCTGTCTATGCGATTGAAAAAAATGAGCATGATCTTCTAAATTGCTATGAAAATATGAAAAAATTTCGTACGGATATAACGGTAATCCATGGCAAAGCACCGGATGGTTTGGACCAATTTCCAGATCCTGACGCTGTCTTTATTGGCGGTACAGCTGGGAATATCGATGCCATTTTAGATAGTTGCTCAAGTCGCTTAAAATCAAATGGTAGGATTGTTTTAAATGCGGCAACAATAGAAAACTTAATGCAGGCTATTGATGGTTTTAAACGGAACGGGCTCCATGCTGAAGTCACACTTGCCCAAATTTCAAGAAGCAAGCCAATCTTAAATTTAACGAGATTTGAGGCCTTAAACCCGATTTATATCATTACAGCTTCAAAGGATATGGGAGGAGAGAAAAAATGAGTGGAACACTATATGGGTTAGGGGTTGGTCCTGGCGACCCTGAACTTCTAACCGTTAAGGCATATCGAATCTTAAAAGAATCACCTGTCATTGCTTTTCCAAAAAGCAGAAAAGGCAGCAAAAGCTATGCCCATAAAATTATTGATGTTTACATAAATTCGAATGAAAAAGAGATGCTTGGTCTTGTATTTCCAATGACAAAAGATCAAGAGGTCTTGGACAGGGAATGGGGAAATACGGTGGAATTAGTTTCAAGTAAGCTGATGGAAGGGAAGGATGTTGCTTTTGTTACAGAAGGTGATCCGTTTTTTTACAGTACGTTCATCCATATGATGAAGCTGATGAAATCGCGTTTCCCAGACATCCCGATTAAAACAATTCCAGGTATTTCATCGATTAACGGAGCGGCATCAAGGCTTGGCCTTCCGCTCGCAGACGGCGATGATAAAATTGCCATCGTCCCGGCGACCGCTGATATGGAAGAGATGAAAAAGGTTTTATTGGAGAATGATTGTGTCGTTTTCTTAAAGGTTGCTAAAGTAATGGGTCCAATGCTTGAAATCTTAGCGGATTTACAATTAACCAATCACACTTCTGTTATAACAAAAGCAACTTCTGATGAGGAAATAATCTGGGATCTCAATGAATTGAAGAATATTGATTTAGAATATTTGACATTAATGGTGGTGCGAAAGTGAAAATTTATTTTATCGGAGCAGGTCCCGGTGATCCTGATTTAATAACAGTAAAAGGTTTACGGCTCTTAGCGGAAGCGGATGTGGTTATGTATGCCGATTCGCTTGTAAATGAACAATTAGTCCAAAAATCAAAACCAGCAGCAGAAATCATAAAAACAGCGGGGATGCATTTAGAAGAAATGGTGGGCCTCATGGTTGCAAGCGTGAAGGAAGGCAAAAAGGTTGTCCGTGTCCATACTGGTGACCCGGCTGTTTATGGGGCTATTATGGAGCAAATGGTTTTATTAAAAAAAGAAGGGATTGAAGTGGAAATTATTCCAGGAGTGAGTTCCGTGTTTGCAGCTGCTGCAAGAGCGGGAGCGGAACTAACAATCCCTGATCTTACACAAACGGTAATTTTAACAAGGGCAGAGGGTCGGACGCCCGTTCCTGAATTTGAAAGACTTACGCTATTAGCCAGCCATCATTGTACAATTGCGCTCTTTTTAAGCGCAACATTAACGAAGAAAATTGTCTCAGAATTTCTAGCGGCGGGCTGGGATGAACAAACTCCAGTAGCTGTGGTCTATAAAGCGACCTGGCCGGATGAAAAAATCGTCCGTACAACTTTGCAAAATTTGGATAGTGATATGAAGAAAAATGGCATCCGCAAACAAGCGATGATCTTAGCCGGCTGGGCGTTGGATGAGGATATTGTAACACAAGACTATCGCTCAAAGCTTTATGATAAAGCCTTTACACATGGCTTTCGAAAAGGTGTGGAATGATGACGCAATTACAGGATAAAAACCAAGTTTGTATTACTGCCCAAAAGGACTTTGCGATTGTGGCGATTACAAAACATGGCGTTACGCTTTCCAGGGAGTTGCAACAAAAGTTTACCAATGGCGATTTATATTATATGAGTAAATTTGAAAAAGGCGATGAAAAAGAAAGAGGGATTCACCTCTTTTCCGGGAGCGTCCGTCTATTACTGCCAGCTCTTTTTCGTAACTATCAAGGTATCATCCTGTTTGTTTCATTAGGCGCTGTCGTCCGCATGATAGCGCCTCTTCTTCATGATAAAAAAACAGATCCGGCTGTAGTCGTGATTGACGACCTTGGCATCAATGTGATTAGTGTTTTATCTGGGCATTTAGGAGGAGCAAATGATTTAACACGAGAGATTGCTTCGATACTAAAGGCCCGACCTGTTATTACAACTGCTTCTGACGTGCAAAAAACGATATCAGTTGATCTTTTGGGAAGACAATTTGGCTGGGTGTGGGAAACAGATGAAAAAATTACGTCCGTTAGTGCTTCTGTCGTAAATGAGGAAAAAATAGCGATCATTCAAGAATCAGGTGAGAAAAATTGGTGGCATCATAATTCGCCGCTTCCAAAGAATATTGCCATCTTTGCATCTATCCATGAGGCACGCGCTGCAAGTTCAGATGCAGCGCTAGTAATTACCCATAGAATGCTTACAAAGGAAGAAGAGCAGGTATTAAATAATGGTGTTCTATATCGACCAAAGGTGATTGTACTTGGGATGGGCTGCAACCGTGGCACTAGTGCTGAAGAAATCGAGCAGGTCATTATTGAAACTTTGGCAGACCTATATTTTTCCATTAAAAGTGTCAAAACTTTGTGTACAATAGATTTAAAGAAAGATGAAGAAGGCTTCTTGCAAATCGTAAAAAAGTTTGGTTGGGATTTTGTCGTGTATTCTCCCGAAGAGTTAAATAAAGTCCAAATTAGTGAGCCTTCCGAAACAGTATTTAAATATACAGGAGCCTATGGTGTTAGTGAACCGGCAGCCCGTCTTTATAGTGGCTGCAATGAACTTGTGCTCGTAAAGAAAAAGTCTGGTAATGTGACAATATCGGTAGCAGTATTAAATTTATAGAAGGGGGAAACGTATGTCTACGCATAGATTGGTAATCGGTGGAACGGGAAGCGGAGTTGGGAAAACGACATTAACCATCGGATTAATGTCGGCTTTTAAAAAAAGGGGTCTTACCGTCCAGGGCTTTAAATGCGGCCCGGATTATATTGACCCCACTTACCATACAGCTGTAACGGGTAGGATTTCTCGCAATCTTGATAGCTGGATGCTGGAACATGAAACCGTAAAGGAAATATTTGCTCGAGTCTCAGATGCTGATATTTCGATAATTGAAGGGGTCATGGGCTTTTATGACGGGAAGGACCCGCGATCAAATGGAGGCAGCACAGCCGAGATAAGTATGATATTGGATTCACCGGTTTTATTAGTCGTAAATTGTGCAAGTATGGCTCGAAGTGCAGCGGCGATTGTGAAAGGGTTTCAAGCGCTAGAACCTAAGGTAAAGATTGCTGCAGTTATTGCCAACCGTGTCGGTAGTGAAGGCCATTTTAAAATTGTAAAAACCGCTATTGAACAAGAATGCAAGATACCGGTTGTCGGCTACTTGCTGAAGGATCATGATATTGAAATTCCAGAACGGCATCTTGGTTTAATTCCCTCGATTGAGCGGGGCGAGCTGGATTCTTTTTTTGAAAAACTGGGCGCGTTAATCGAACAAACGATAGATTTGGATCAGTTATTCGAGATTGCGAAGGCGAGTATTCATGAAGCACCAACTTCCTCTTTGTTTAGTTCTGTGGAAAAATTGGGCGTTCGTCTTGCTGTTGCCAGGGATGCCGCTTTTAATTTTTATTACAAAGAAAACCTTGAATTGCTGGAAGCTAAAGGGGCAGAACTTGTCTATTTTTCTCCATTAAAAGGAGAAAGTTTACCGGACAATGTACATGGATTATATCTAGGCGGAGGATTTCCGGAAGAATTTGCCGATAAGCTGGCCACAGCAGAACATGTAAAAAACTCAATCAAAGCGGCCATTGAAAACGGATTGCCGACATTAGCTGAATGTGGTGGCTTTATGTATTTAACTGAAGCAATCGAGACTACATCAGGCCATATTTTTCCGATGGTCGGACTGATACCAGGCCGGGTGATCATGCAAAAGCGCCTCGCTGCATTGGGGTATCGAGAAATTAGCGGCGTAGAGAATAATTTCCTGCTACCGGCGGGTCTCGAAGCAAAAGGGCATGAATTTCATTATTCAACGTATGAAACGAATGAAACTGTAAACTATGCCTACAAAACAAAAGGTCTAAGAGGAATCAAGCATGAAGGATATATGTGCAATAACGTAATTGCTGGATATACTCATTTTCATTTTGCTTCATGCCCTAAAATGGTGGAAAACTGGCTGATTAAATGTATGGAGTGGAAACAAAATGGGTAAAGCACAGCCAATTATGATACAAGGAACACATTCAGATGCGGGAAAAAGTGTTGTAACAACAGCCTTTTGTCGGATTTTTCATCAAGATGGATATAGGACAGCACCTTTCAAATCACAAAATATGGCGTTAAACTCCTATATTACAGTGGATGGCAAAGAGATAGGGCGAGCGCAAGGAGTACAGGCGGAAGCGGCATTTGTCGCAGCAACAACGGATATGAATCCGATTTTAATTAAACCTAGCAGTGAAACGGACTCACAAATCGTTGTCCATGGCAAACCTTATCAAAATATGAAAGCAACAAGCTATCGGCAAGACTTTTTTCAAACAGGCTTAAAGATTATCAAGGAGGCATACCATCGTTTAGAAAATGAATTTGAGATGATTGTGATCGAAGGTGCAGGCAGCCCTGCTGAAATAAATTTAAATAATCGCGAACTAGTCAATATGCGCGTTGCAAGAATGGCGAATTCCCCGGTTATTCTTGTTGGCGATATTGAAAAAGGGGGCGTGTTTGCTAGTTTAGTAGGAACGCTGGCACTATTAAACGAAGAGGACCGGGATCGGGTCATTGGCGTCATTATCAATAAGTTTCGAGGTGATGTTAGTTTATTGCAGCCCGGACTTGACTGGTTTGAAGAATATACAGGCAAAAAAGTGTTAGGTGTGATCCCTTTTGTTCGTAATTTAAATATTGATGCCGAGGATTCTGTTATTTTGGAGAATTATTCAGCAAAGGAAGATGCCACAAAAGAAATCGATATCGCGGTGCTCCGTTATCCAATGATTTCAAACTTCACGGATGTCAATCCGTTTTTTGCTGAGAAAGACTGTCATGTCAGGTTTGTTAAAACCGTGAAAGAGCTGGGTAACCCAGATATTCTAATTTTTCCAGGCAGTAAAAATACAATGGAAGATTTACATTTCTTGCAGAACACGGGCTTAGAACAGGCGATACTTAACTTACCTCAAGAAAATGCGCCACATATTGTTGGGATTTGCGGCGGCTACCAAATGCTTGGAAGGAAAATATCCGATCCAGAGGGAGTGGAAACAGATTTAGGGACCATGGACGGACTTGGATTATTGCCAGTTGAAACAGTAATGACAAAAGAAAAAACGACTGTGTTATCTGATGGTGAGATTTTTTATAATAATCATTGCTATCCAGTGACAGGGTACGAAATCCATATGGGGCGAACGGAACATAATGGAATCAGTCTCATTCAATTACCGGAGACAAAAGATGGCAGTAAAACAGAAGATGAAAAAGTAATCGGCACCTATTTTCACGGTCTTTTCGATAATGATGAATTTCGACATGCCTATTTAAATCATGTTCGGCTTGAAAAAGGGCTTCAGCCTATTTATGAGCGTGTCTCTGTGAAAGAACTTCGCGAACAAGCGTTTGATCGGCTTGCAGAACATTTTAGAAAGCATGTTGATTTACCTTTTATTTATGAAAAAATGAAGCAATTTCAATCGAATTGACTTACAAGCTAGAGGTGTGCGAAGTTGGCAAATTATCCAATTATGGTGAATTTAGAAAATAAGGATTGTGTTGTTGTGGGCGGGGGAAGGGTTGCAACCAGAAAAATTGCAAACCTTATAGAGGCCAAGGCTAAGGTAGTGGTAGTGAGCATTAGTAGTTCCGTAGAAATAAAGGAATGGGCGAAGGCAAATCTACTACATTGGAAAAAGAAAGAATTTGAAAAAGATGATGTGAAACAAGCTTTTCTAGTTATTGCAGCAACTGATTCGCTGGAAACAAATCGACTAGTTTATGATTCGGTCAGCGCCAACCAGTTAATCAATGTTGTTGATGTGCCCAATCTATGCAATTTTACTGTTCCTACGGTTTTGCGTAGAGGAAAACTGACCATTGCCGTCTCAACTTCAGGAGGTAGTCCTTTATTAGCTAAAAAAATTAAACAAGACTTAAGCGAGATTTATGATGACTCCTATGAACAATACTTGGAGTTTTTAGATGTGACAAGAAAAGATATAATAGCCAAAATCAGCGATTGTAGGGTGAAATCTATACTCTTACAGCATTTACTTGACCCTATCTATTTACAATTGACGCGCCATGGTAAATATGCTGAGAGGAATACTTGCTTTGAGAATTTCTTACGTAAGGAGGGATATAGTTTATGAGCATAGGAAAAGTATTTATCGTAGGAGCTGGTCCTGGGGACCCCAAGCTGATTACGATTCGGGGGTTGGAGTGCATTAAAGAAGCAGAGGTCATTATTTATGATAGATTAGTGAATAAAGAATTGCTAGAATATGCGAATGAAAATTGTGAACTCATCTATTGCGGTAAGTTGCCCGGACAACATTGCCTAATCCAAGAAGAAATCAATGCCGAGCTCGTTCAATATGCTAGTCAAGGAAAAATTGTGACAAGATTAAAAGGTGGTGATCCTTTCATCTTTGGTCGAGGTGCAGAGGAAGCAGAAGTTTTAAGGACAAACGGGATTCCATTTGAAATTGTTCCAGGGATATCTGCAGGCATTGCAGCCCCAGCGTATGCCGGTATACCTGTTACTCACCGTGAATACGCCTCTAGCTTTGCCGTTGTCACCGCACATGGTCGTGCTGATAAGGATGAGGATCGTTTGAATTGGCAGGCGCTTGCTACAGGGATGGATACGATTGCTTTTTATATGGGGGTTGGAAATCTTCATTATATATGTAAACAACTCATCAAATTTGGGAGGCCCGAAACTACCCCGGTTGCTATGATTCATTGGGGGACAACAAAATCTCAAAAAACTGTGACTGGTACATTAGAAAATATTGAAGAAAGGTGCATGGTAGAGAAAATAGTAAATCCAGCGATTATTGTTGTTGGGGACGTTGTCAAAGTAAGAGAAAAAATCCAATGGTATGAGCATGAAAAAATATGACATTTTTTTGAAAAGAGTATGAAAAAAAGGCATTTATGGTAATATAGTAACATGTAAATTTTACTATATTTCATTACCACTTTGATTGGGGTGCCTACATGAGCGATATTGTCGTCAAACTAGCATTAGCTGAAGAAATTGAGCAATTACGGAGACAACTAGGTGAAGAATGGAAACGAAATCACATTCTATCAAATCCGACTATCGTTCAGCTTAGCCAAAGACTCGATGTGAAGATAAGCCAATATCAACGATTAACAAAAGAATAAATTGAATCAATTAAAAAAGAGGCTTACTTAAAGCCTCTTTCGTATGTACGCTAAATTTCGAGCGTTAAAGGATCATATAATTTATGTAGACCGTATTTATATAAAATTTCAAATTTACTATGAGAAGTAAGGTCTAACAGTTTTATAACAAATAATTCTATTGATGCAGCAAATTTTCGTTCATCATCAATAAAGGGATCGATTTCATCGCAATAGTTGCACCAAAGTTCTAAACTGAAGCCGACTGTATTGATCGGATAGTGGTCCTTCATTCCATAATAAAGCAGCCAAGCAACAGCTTGTTGTTGCTTATCCATTAAATCATCTATTAAATAAGTCATCTCATTATAAAACTTTTTAGTCAATTGATCTTTTTTATTTTTAAAACAAATAATATTGTTATTACTACTAAGGGGTTGTTTCACTTCCAATCGTCTCCTTTAAGGGCAACTACTTAAATAATAGCATGTAGTTTGTATGATTTAAAGACAATATTCTAAAAATTTAGAAACTTCACAACTAATTGTAATAAAATTATGATAATATTATTGTTATTGGTAATTTCTATTTTAAAAAAGCAAAAAATACAATATAATAGAAGTACTATTTTTTATGGAAGGGCGAGAGGATGAGTCAAAATAATAAAGGTATTTTATTAGAAAGTGGTACAAATGAATTAGAAATTGTGGAGTTTGGAGTATGCAATAATAAATTTGGAATCAATGTTATTAAAGTAAAGGAAATCATTAATCCAGTTCCTGTAACAGTTGTTCCCCATGCTCATCCGTCAGTTGAAGGAATCATAACGCTTCGTGGGGAAGTTTTGCCAGTTGTGAATATGTCGACTGTTCTTGGTTTTCCGCCTTCTCAAAATCCAAAACAAGATAAATTCATTGTCTGTGAGTTTAATAAGACAAAAATTGTCTTTCACGTTCATACAGTATCGCAAATCCATCGTATTTCTTGGAATCAAATTGAAAAACCAAATGAAATGTATACAGGCTTAGAAAGTCAGATTATTGGTGTCATTAAGATGAAGGATGAGATGGTGCTTCTCTTAGATTATGAAAAAATCGTTGTCGATATTAATCCGGATTCAGGAATAAATATTGATCGCTTAAAGAGCCTCGGAACTAGAGAGCGTTCAAATAAAAGAATCGTGATAGCGGAAGACTCAGCCTTGCTGCGGAAACTTCTTGAGGAAACATTGGAGGAGGCTGGATTCAGTTTGTTAACATTCTTTGAAAATGGGCAAGATGCTTTAGAGTATTTAGAGAGCACCGTATCATCCGGGAAAAACTTAACAGACGAAGTTCAAATTGTCATAACTGACATAGAAATGCCGAAAATGGATGGACATCATCTGACAAAACGTATTAAAGACGATGAAAATCTAAAGGTGCTTCCGGTGATTATTTTCTCTTCACTAATTACTGACGATCTTCGCCATAAAGGGGAGGTAGTCGGAGCTACTGAACAGGTAAGCAAGCCAGAAATTCTTGAGCTAGTTAAATTAATTGATAAATATGCACTTTAGATTATGAAATTGAGAGGTCCGAAATGGGCACTCTCGATTTTTTTTGAGTTGGAAACTAATAAAAACCAACATAACTTAATAAAAGTTTACAAAAATGATATAAATTACTTTTAAATTGAGTTTTGTTAGTTTATGATAGTGATATAATTTCAAGGTAAAGGAGGTGTTGGGTTGGACCGGGATTTATTAAAGCCGGAAGAAGTTGCAAATATCCTTAAAATTTCGAAATATACCGTCTATGAAATGGTGAAGCGAGGCGAACTTCAAGCGATAAGAATTGGTAGAAAAATGCGTTTTGATCCTGAGATGATAGAAAATTATAAGCACGGTTACGAAACAAAGACACAAAATCTGTCCGATCATAGTGAAAAGAATACATCATCTGAATCAAATATACCTTTAACTAGTGGTATAAATGGACATCCTATCCTATTTTTGGGGAGTCACGACTTGGCAATTGAAGAACTAGTGAACGAAATGAAGGAATCATATGAAGATATTCGCTTTTTTACAGCTTTTACTGGGAGTATGGATGGATTATTAAACTTATATTTTGGTAAATGTGATATAGCTGGATGCCATTTATATGATGAAGAATTAAAGCAATACAATGTACCGTTTGTAAAAAGAATTTTTCCGGGAGAGAGGATGTACATCCTCCACTTTGTAAAACGGAATATTGGGTGGATTATCCCTAAAGGAAATCCTAAAAATTTGACATGTTGGCAAGACATAGCACGTTCTGACTTAAAAATCATCAATAGACAAAAAGGTTCTGGGACGCGGATTTTACTCGATTATTACATAAGAAAGCTTAATATTTCTATAGATAAAATTGCTGGCTATAACGATACTGAACGAACGCATATTGGTGCAGCATTGAAGGTTGCACGTGGCCTGGCTGATATGGCATTAGGGTCTGAAAGTGCAGCTAATACTCTCGGGCTGGATTTCGTCTTTTTAAAGCAGGAAAGTTATGACTTCATTATGAAGCCTGAATTTTATCATAGTAACCAGGGACAGGCATTTATTCGTGTATTACAAAAAGCACGTTTGAAAGAAAAAATCACCCAGCTTGGGGGATATGACACAAAAGATATAGGTCATTTACTAGAGGAGGAAAAATAATGAAAAATTGCAAACAACATCTAAACAAGGTATTCTTGCTAGTCTTCATGGCTGCTGTATTAGCAATCTTTCCAGGTTGCTCTAGCAATCAGGAAAAACAAGCAACAGACAAGCAAACTGAACAACAAAACGAACAACAAGCTACAAACAACAATCCTGCTGGAAAAAAAGAGTTTGTATTGGCGACAACAACGAGTACACAAGACAGTGGCTTATTAGATGTACTAGTACCGATGTTTGAAAAAGAAACAGGATATATGGTTAAAACGATTGCCGTTGGTACCGGTAAAGCTTTAGAAATGGGGCAAAATGGAGAGGCAGATGTATTATTAGTTCATGCTCCTGAATCTGAAAAGCCTTTAGTTGATAGCGGGGTTGCTACAAATTACCAATTGGTTATGCATAATGATTTTATTCTTGTCGGACCAAAAGATGATCCAGCTGGTATTAAAGGACATGCTACTTCAGTTGAAGCATTGAAGAAAATTTCCGAGTCAAATGCAATATTTGTGTCACGTGGTGATGATTCCGGTACACAAAAAAAGGAATTAGGATTATGGGAAAAAGCTGGTATTAAGCCAAGTGGAACGTGGTACCAGGAAACTGGACAAGGCATGGGGGCTACTTTAAAGGTTGCGTCAGAAAAAGACGGATACACATTGACAGACCGTGCAACATATTTAGCTTTAAAAGATGAGTTGAATCTTGATATTATGCTTGAGGGCGAAGAAAGTCTTTTAAACATTTATCATGTTATGCAGGTAAATACTGAAAAGTTTGAGAATATTAACGGTGAAGCAGGAAAAGCCTTTGTTGAATTTATGATTGCTCCTGGGACACAAAAGGTGATTGGTGATTTTGGTGTTGATGAGTATGGTGAACAGTTGTTTTTCCCAGATGCCAAAACGAAATAATAAATGAAAGTGCAAGTGTACTGTTCTAAAAATTAGAAAAGGTGACTGTTCTATGGAAATGATAGTGAACGGTTTGTTAGAAGCCATTCGAATGCTTATAACATTCGACCCTGAAATATTTGAAATCACGTGGCTGACCCTGAAGGTATCAGGGTCAGCCACATTTATAAGCTTACTAGTCGGCATTCCGCTTGGTGTTGCCTTAGCTTGGGTTCATTTCCCAGGCCGACGTTTTATTATAAGTGTTGTAAACACGATGATGGGCTTCCCTCCTGTTGTTGTAGGATTATGGGTTTACTTGTTATTGGCTCGGAATGGCCCTTTAGGGCAATTGGATTTAATATTTACTCCAACGGCCATCGTGATTGCGCAAGCTGTCATTGCCTCACCGGTCGTTATGGGGTTAACATGTGCAGCTGTTATGCAGGTTGATGATAAAATGAGAATGCAAATGAAAGCGTTAGGGGCAACGAAGCTGCAAATGCTATTTCTTGTCTTGCGGGAGGCACGGTTTTCTTTACTTGCTGCTGTTATTGCGGGTTTTGGAGCTGTCGTGTCAGAGGTTGGAGCCTCACAAATGGTTGGTGGTAACATTAAAGGATATTCACGAGTCCTTACAACCGCTACCGTAATGGAAGTTTCTAAGGGTCATACAGAAGTTGCTATCGGCATATCGGTCATCCTGATGCTCTTAGCCTATTTTATTACTTTAGGTTTGACATTGCTGCAACAGAAGGATCCAAGAAGGTGAAGATTATGCTGCATTTAGATAATATTACAGTATTAAAAAAGAACAAGGAAATTGTCTCGCTTCATAAATTGGCTGTGAACACAGGAAAAGTGGTGGCACTTATTGGGCCGAATGGTGCAGGGAAAAGTTCTCTGCTGAAAGTAATGGCGTTATTAGAGGAGCCAACTAGCGGAGTGATTCGTTTCAATGGGAAACAAGTTTTTCCAGGCAAGGCAGGTCTCACTGAACGCCGAAAGGTTTCTGTTGTCTTTCAAGAGCCATTAATGCTTGACACAACTGTGTTTAATAATGTGGCAATTGCCCTTAAATTTAGAAAAGTACCTAAGAAAGTAATGAAAGACACGGTCTTTTATTGGTTAAGCCAGTTTGGCATTGAACATTTGGCAGAAGAGAGAGCAAAAACCCTTTCTGGTGGAGAGGTTCAAAGGGTTGCACTTGCTAGAGCGATGGCAACGAACCCAGAGATTTTATTTTTAGATGAACCATTTTCAGCATTGGACCTTCCTACGAGAAGAAGGCTATTAAAAGATTTTCGACATATTTTAAAAGAAACAAAAACAACGACAGTTTTTATAAGCCATGATTATCAGGAAGTATTGTTTTTATGTGAGGAAGTTATTTTTATGTTTGAAGGAAAAATGATTGATCATTTTAAAATGGATGAGTTACAGCATAAAAGATTTAGTGGTAGTTTAGAATCATTTTTAAGCGAGTGGATGACACCATTAATTCATGAATAAATGTGGATCAAGGAATGGAGAAGGCGATTACCAAATCATTAGGCTCGCCTTTTTCTGGTCCATTGCTTCATTGAAGTTAAAAGTAAGTTTGACCGAGTTTTTTGAAAACAGGTTTTGTATATTTGTTTTTTGGAGGCGGGCCTTGCTTGTTATTGCTTGGGTCGGTATCATGTATACCCGTATAGCTTTGCAAAATATGTTTTGCCTTTGATAATGGTAGGTTTGTCTTGGGGTTACGAAATGTATCATTTAATTCACCAAGATGAGGCAGAGAGGCAAAATCAGCTTTTTGGGGAGGGATATGAAAATAATATTCTCCAACTGAAACGAGTAAATCCGAGCGCTGTTGACTATTTTTTGGATTTTTGGAATAGTGGAGACCTAGCTTCCTGGCTTTACCGTCTTGAATTAATTTCTCAAGTGTTTTTTTCTTTAAAAGGTAGAGAAATTTTGGATTTGGGGCAGTTTTTGCGTGTCGATTCACGATGAAGAGAGCACGGGAGAGTTCCTCAATTGTATGCTCCATTGTATTAACTCCTTTCATATAATTTCTATTATTATACAACAGCGAGTGAAATCCAACAACTACTAGTAGTAAATAATATAGCAACTTTGTGAATATCTCATTTAACCAAAAAAGTCGTAGGCAATAATAGTAAAAACATGTTACTATTACGTAGAGATGAAAAACACTACTAGATTACTTCAAAGTAGGAGGTGTCTGAATGAAGAAACTCTTGTTTACGATTGTAGCAGGCGTACTATTGTTTACTTTGTCTGCCTGTAATTCATCTAATAAAGAGAATGATGAGGCTGCAACAAAACCTGAAAATATGAAAATGGAATATAATTTAAAGACAAAAGAGTGGTCCCCACTCATGACGCAATACGGGAAAGCAAAAACGTTGGAAGCCTATGCGTTTGCGGCAGAACATCCCGAAGTATTGGATTATATGCCTTGCTATTGTGGTTGTTATGAAACCGATGGCCATACTAACAATACAGCTTGTTTCATAGATTCTGTTGATGGAGATGTAGCAGAGTTGGATAGCATGGGCCTTGGCTGAGGAATCTGTGTTGATATAGCCCGTGAGGCTAAAGCAGAGTATGAAAAAGGTACAGATATAAAAACTATTCGTAAGATTGTTGATAAGAAATATGGGAATAATGGTGTGGAAGGAACTCCAACACCTATGCCTGAATAATATTAATATGCAGTGGATCCAGGTGATTCACTGCTTTTATTATAATTAGGAAAACTTGCAGGATTGGACTGGTTAGTATGCAAGAGAAATATGGAATTATTGACATTGGATCAAATACGATGAGACTCGTTATTTATCGTCATGAAAAAATGGGGAGATTTAAAGAGGTCGAAAATATTAAATCTGTGGCCCGTCTTCGTAATTACTTGGATCAAGAGTATGTCCTAAGTGATGAGGGGATAAATTTATTAATTGCCACTTTAAAAAATTTTGAAGATATTACAACTTATCATGGTGTTACCAATTTAAAAGTAGTGGCTACAGCTACGATTCGAAATGCAAAAAATCAACGTGAAATACTCGAAAAAATTCAGGCGTATACGAATCTAAATGTTAGGATCCTTACTGAATATGAAGAAGCTTTCTATGGTTATTTAGCCGTTATTAATTCCACATCGCTGACTGAGGGTATTACCATAGATATTGGTGGCGGAAGTACGGAGGTAACCTATTTTCGAGACCGCAAAATGATCAATTACCATAGCTTTCCGTTCGGTGTCCTTACATTACGACAACAATTTATGCGAGGCCCGATTCCTACTTTAGCAGAGCTATTGCAGCTTAAAGCCTATTTAATAAAGGAAATTCAGGCAGTTGATTGGCTAAAAGATAAAAATATCCCACTTATAGGTATCGGTGGTAGTGCCCGCAACGTTGCCCAAATTGACCAAAGACGCAAAATGTATCCTTTGGGGGGACTTCATCAATATGAAATGAACGGCAGTGATTTGGCGGCTGTAAAAAACAGTTTAATTGGACTTTCATTTGAAGAGTTGAAAAGGGTGGAAGGCTTATCAGAGGACCGTGCCGATATTATTTTTCCGGCGCTTGAAGTTTTTAGTGTATTTAACCATATCACGAATGCAACTTCATTTATTTTAAGTCGAAATGGACTTCGGGATGGTGTGTTTTTTGAGGAACTGTTAAAACCATTAGAAATAAAAATGTTTCCTAATGTCATTGAAGAAAGCCTTTTCGAAATAGAATATGAATATGAGATTAATATCAATCATGCAATTCAAGTTTCAAGGAATGCTATCGCAATTTTACATTTATTGAGAAGTATGGGCTATAAGTGCATTACCGATGCGCATCTTCTTGAAGCGAAACGCGCTGCTCTCTTGTTTCAACTTGGACGCTATATTGATGGTGAAGCGAGTAGTCAGCATACATTCTATTTGCTTGCTAACCGGACAATTGATGGTCTTACGCATCGTGAGAGACTCCGTTTGGCGGCGATAGCGTCCTACAAATCAAAGACAATCTTAAAACAATACTTGGCGCCATTCGCTGAGTGGTTTTCTAAGGATGAATTAACTGTAATCAGAATAATTGGGGCAGTACTAAGATTTGCCTATGCCTTAAATGAAACAAAGCGGAATATCGTTAACAAAATAGAAATACGAGAGCAAAACGAAGAGCTTATCATGCACATCATTTGCTCAAAAAATTGGCAGGCTGAACAATACCAAGCTGAAAAGCAAAAAAAACATTTAGAAAAGGCATTGAAACGAAATATCATTCTTCATTTTTCTGGAACCAACATTTAATAAGGAGGCTCCCGAGCCATGAATCTTCTAGAGAGTAAGCAAATTGATTTAGGGCATCCGCGCTTTTATAATAACCGCGAGCTTAGCTGGCTCGCTTTTAACGAAAGAGTTTTACAAGAGGCATTAGACGAAGGAAATCCTCTTGGAGAAAGATTAAAGTTTTTGGCGATATTCAGCTCGAATTTGGATGAATTTTTTATGGTGCGCGTTGCCGGTCTAAAGGATCAAGTAAAGGCTGGTTTCAATAAACCCGAAAATAAATCAGGATTAACCCCGAAAGAACAGCTTTCCGCCATTTCAAAAAAAAATCACCAAATCGTCGCCTTGCAGTACGCAACCTTTAGGGAAAAGTTATTGTCTTTATTAGAAAAAGAAAAAATCTTCTTTCGAAAAATGGATGAGTTGGCCTCCTATGAACATGCCTACTTAGAAAGCTTTTTTGATGAACAAATTTTTCCTGTTTTAACACCGATGGCAATTGATGCTTATCGCCCTTTTCCAATGCTCGCTAATAAAAGTATTAATCTAGTCATTTCGCTAACGGACCCATTAGAAGAGGAGCTACATAATCGTGAAAAGTTTGCCATTGTCCAAGTTCCAGCTGTATTGGAACGGTTTATTAAGATTCCAACACACAATGATAGCCAAGTTTATGTGATGTTGGAAGATGTAATCAGCCATCATATTCATAAGCTCTTCAAAGGCTATATTGTAAATTTAATCTCAAAGTTTAGAATTACCAGAAATGCCGATATGACAATCCATGAAGAGGGTGCGCGTGATCTACTTAAGGAAATCGAAAAGGAGCTTAAAAAAAGAAAATGGGGTGCCGCTGTCCGTTTAGAGGTTTGTGAAGATTCAATTGATCAAAATATTTTAAAGTTTTTGACAAGTGTACTTGAAATTCATGAAAAGGATATCTATTTTCAAAATGGTCCATTGGATTTTACATTTTTATTTAGTTTTTACAAAGAAATAACAACCAAAAAAGAGCATTTATCCTATCAAGCGTTGATTCCGCAGCCTCCATTGGATCTAATTGGAGAGGACAATATTTTTGAAGCTATAACGAAAAACGATATTCTTTTGCATCACCCGTATGAATCGTTTGAAGCTGTTGTTGATTTCATTTCCCAGGCTGCCGATGATTCCGATGTTTTAGCGATTAAACAAACGCTTTATCGGGTAAGCGGAGATTCACCAATCATTGAATCCTTAAAGAGAGCGGCTGGAAACGGAAAGCAAGTGACAGTATTAGTGGAATTGAAAGCCCGTTTTGATGAAGAAAAAAATGTCCATTGGGCTAAAGAGCTGGAAAAGGCCGGTTGCCATGTCATTTATGGCATGAACCATTTAAAAACACATAGTAAGATCACCCTCGTTGTCCGCAAGAGAAACCAAAATATTGAGCGATTTGTTCATCTTGGTACGGGAAATTATAATGATGTTACCGCAAAAGTGTATACAGATTTAGGTTTATTAACCGCAGCTAAAGGATTCGGAATTGATGCTACGAACTTTTTTAATTATTTGAGCGGCTATACAGAGAAGCCGGATTTTCACTATTTATCTGTATCGCCTTTTGATATCCGTAAGGATTTAATTCAATTGATTGAAGATGAAATTGAGTTTCACAAAAAACATATGAGCGGAAAAATGATACTTAAAATGAATTCATTAACAGATAAAGAATTAATTATGAAGCTTTATGAGGCTTCTAGAGCAGGTGTGAAAATTGATCTAATTGTACGGGGAATTTGCTGCTTAAAAGCGGGTGTGGATGGAGTGAGTGAAAATATAAGAGTGCGGAGCATAATCGGCCGGTTTTTAGAACATAGTCGGATTTATTATTTTTATCATAATGGAGCGGAAAAAGTCTTTTTATCTTCTGCTGACATGATGACGCGAAATATGGTGCGGCGTGTTGAAATCTTATTCCCGATTCTTGACGAAGGAATAAAGAGAAGAGTAAAGAAAATCCTTATGATTACAAATACGGATAATGTGAAAGCACGTGAAATGGACCAGGACGGAACGTATCATTATGTTCAAAGAAAGGAAAACGAGGCTATTGTCAATAGTCAGGCTTTTTTTTACGATATGGCGTATCACGTGGAGGAAGATGAGGAATAATATTCCTCATCTTCCTTTTTCAGGTTTAAGCGTAAATATTGTTAATTCAGGGGGACAAAGAAAACGAAACGGCATTCTTGTTGTTCCAATTCCTCTATTCACATATAGCTCCGTAGAGCCAACTTGGTATAATCCTTCGATATACTTTGTAGCACCAATAGGTGTAAAAATTGGTCCATAAAAAGGCAGTTGAATTTGGCCTCCATGGCTATGTCCTGAAAGCTGAAGATCAACCGAGTAGTTTTGAATCGTATCGACTAAATCTGGCTGATGTGACAGTAAAATAGAGTAAACAGTAGATTCAATACCTTGCAATGTTTTTTGAGGATCGGGTTTTCCTAATAAGCCATCGTCAAGCCCACTAATGTAAATATACTCATTCATCTTATTATAAAGTTTTTTATGTCGATTGATTAAAAGCTCGAAATCAGCCTCTTTCATAATCATTTTAATAATTTCTGTGCCATAACCACCGTGGTCGTGATTTCCATAGATGGAGTATTTCCCTAACGGGGCACGCAGTTCCTTTAATAACTGGGTAATTTTCCCGATTTCTTTGTATTTGTTTGGTGCGTCCATTAAATCGCCGGTAAAAAGGATAATATCCGGTGCCTCTTCATTTATTAGGCTAAGCAAATCTGTGAATTGCTGGACGGAATAGTTGAAACCTAGATGGGTATCACTAAATAAAACCATTTTAATTCCATCAAAGCTCGCTGGAATTTTAGTTGATTGTAAATAGCGTCTCGTGATTTTGAGTTGTTTGGGTTCCAAATAACGCGCATAGCCGAAACCCATTGCTGAAAGGATGACCGAACCTACCCCGAACTTATACATATGTTTAATAAATGATCTCCTCGTCATTTTCACACTCTCAATTTCCATACAGACCAACCTATCTTCATTATAAATAAAATCACATAAACACCATTATATCATGACATGGGTAAAATCCAAAAGTTTGACATAAGCTTACATATTTTTTTTAAGGTAGCAGGATTTTTCTGATTATAATGGAAATTATATTATATTGACATAGAGGAGGTAGGGGAATTGTATAAAGAATTAAATCCACCAAGAAGAATTTTAATGGGACCAGGCCCAAGTGACGTTCATCCAAGAGTCCTTCAGGCGATGGCTACGCCGCTAGTTGGTCATCTTGACCCAGCTTTTCTTGAAATAATGAATGAAACAATGGATTTGTTAAGACAAGTCTATCAGACTGAGAATAAACTAACATTGGCAATGTCGGGCACCGGAAGTGCCGGGATGGAAACGCTATTTGTCAATTTAATAGAGCCTGGCGATAAGGTAATAATCGGGGTTAATGGATTATTTGGACAGAGAATGGTTGATGTCGCATCAAGATGCGGAGCTGAAGTCATTTCGGTAGAGGGTGCTTGGGGAGATATTATTGATCCAGAAAAGGTTGAAGAAGCCCTTCAAAGTCATGGGAATATAAAACTGGTAGCGGTTGTCCATTCGGAAACATCAACGGGTGTGCGGCAGCCTTTAGAAGAGTTAAGTGAAATTGTACATCGCTATAATGCGTTATTTGTTTGTGATATGGTTACATCAATTGGCGGAATACCAACCAAGATTGATGAATATAAAATTGATGCTGCCTATAGTGGTACACAGAAATGCATTAGTGCACCTCCAGGGCTTGCTCCCGTTACGTTAAGCCAACGTGCACTAGAGGTTTTGGCTAATCGTAAGGGAAAAGTTCAAAGCTGGTATTTAGACCTTTCGATGATTCAAAATTATTGGAGTGAGGAGCGTTTTTATCATCATACGGCTCCGATTACGATGATTTATTCATTACGGGAAGCATTGCGTCTAATTGTAGATGAGGGCTTGGAAAATGTCTTTAAGCGCCATGCTTTATATGGTGGAGCATTGCATGCCGGTTTAGAGGCAATGGGGTTAGAATTATTGGTTAAGGAAGAGCATCGCCTTCACCAGCTTACAGCCGTCCGTATTCCCGCTAATGTCGGGGACGTTGATGTTCGCAAACGTTTGCTGCAAAAATACGGCTTGGAAATCGGCGGTGGTTTAGGCGATTTAAAAGGTAAAATATGGCGTATTGGTTTAATGGGCTACAATGCTAGGCAGGAAAATGTGACATATTTATTAGCTGCAATCGAAGATGTCCTTCGTGAACAAGGTTATCATTTTATCTCGGGAGCAGCATTAGAGGCGGCAAACCATTTTATTCGTGAAAATGAATAGATTTATTGAAGAGGCTCACATTTAAGTTGGCCTCTTTTTTCGTAATTATGTTAAAATAACATACAGATTAGATAACTAGAGAAGAGAAAGTTTGAGGTGGGACGTATTGGATCCATTAGAAATATTAACAAACAAAGAATTATTATTGCCTTTTTTTCAGCCAATCTTTAGTGCGGATGACCACGAGATTATCGGGTATGAAATTCTTGGGCGGATGAAAGTGGATCAAGACTTCCACAGTATCGGTTCTTTTTTTGAAGATGAATCTGTTCCAGAGGAGTATCGAGTTGAAATCGACGACTATATAACAAAAAAAGCATTAAGCGAAATGACACATATAGAGGATTTGAGGATTTTTATTAATCGCAATCCTAATATATTAATGCTTGACCGTGGGGAATCGCTTTTACAGCTATTATTATCCTTTCAGGAACAAGGTCTTGATTTAAAAAGAATGGTTCTAGAAATTACCGAACATAATTTTCACGGGGATATTGAACAGCTGAACCATGTTTTAACGTATTTGCGTACATACGGTATAAAAATAGCGATTGATAACGTTGGGAAGGATGGCAGCAATCTTGATCGTTTACGGCTTCTTAATCCTGATATCCTAAAAGTTGACCTCTCTTTATTAAGGCAAACGACAACGGCCCAATCGTATATAGATATTTTATATTCCTTATCTTTACTTGCAAGAAAAGTTGGTTCAGCGCTTCTTTATGAAGACATAGAAATGCTGTTTCAATTACAATATGCATGGCGAAATAATGGCCGCTATTATCAAGGATATTATTTGGCAAAGCCATCCTATAAAATCCTGGATAAAGAATACCGTAAGGATCTGTTAAAAACAGAATTTCAAAGTTTCATTTCCCACGAAAAGCGGAAACTATCGGCCCAATATGAAATATGCAACGAATTTACCAATCGCATGAACCAATCAAACCAAAAGTTTAAGACAAAGGATTTTAATCAAATTTTACAGCATGTATCACAAGAATTTTCAAAAGAAAGCTTCCGCATCTATATTTGTGATGGTGAGGGGTTTCAACAATCAGCGAATCTTTTTAAAACATCGGATGACGAGTGGATCATCCAAGCAGAATATAAAAACAAAAATTGGAGCTGGCGTCCATATTTTTTAGAGAATATTGTAAGGATGAATTATGATAAACGGGGTATTTTATCTGATTTATATAGTGATATTGAAACAGGCGAAATCACCCGGACTTTCTCTTTTCCGATTTCAGAACAATTATACATTTTTATTGACCTTTCTTATGAGTTTCTTTTTGAACAAGAGAACTTATTGTAGATTCAGTAACGATAGTACGATTTCTTTTTGCATAATTTATTAAAATTCGGGAAGTTTAGTAACATATCTAGTAATCGAGGTGGTTTTTTGTC
This sequence comes from Schinkia acidoalkalinis, assembly GCF_054301215.1. Next base: position 776,792 of record NZ_CP182573.1, on the reverse strand, counting down.
TCAATTATCGATAACGTTATTAATCCTGTTTACCATCATTTTAATTATCGGCTTCGTGCAGACGATACGTCTTGGTCAAGCCCAAGCAGACAATAGGCAAAATGGTCTTGATTCTAGTATTAGTGCTGTAGTTAAGGAATCTCCCTACGCTAGAAATCCTGTATTTTGGGCTTATATCGTTGGGTTAGCGTTAATCTTAGCCTATATTGTTTATCATATTGTATAACTTCATAACGATTAGCATAGTGGCAAGGCTGTCCAAATTGGACGGTCTTGTCTTTTTTTGTACGAAAAACTCATAAATAACTGTCTAATGCTGAGGTTATTTTACGAACGAAAACTGTCGTAGGAAGGAACATCCATTGATAAAATTTAAAATATACTATTTATAGTGGAAAGGATGATTATGGTGAAATACACATGTAAAAAATGTTGTAATATAATGCAAAGTTACACGAGTTGCCCGATTTGTCACGAGGAGGCCCATGTAGTTCCGATTGAAATTAATATTCAGAAAGGAATCAAGATTCGGGACCTGCAGGACGAATAAATATCTCCCCCTCTAAAGGGGAATTTTTTTGAAAGGGTGATTACCGTGAAAAAGATTAACAAAAAAATATGGGCACTTCTTTTATTGCTTTTAATCGGACAAGTTCATTTTATTCAGGCAGAAAATGTTGCGATGTCCAGGGAAGATACATTTCTTTTTTTACAAGAAGCTTTTAAAGCACAAACTTCATTGGGCGATCAGTTTCGGACAGAAAAGGAAATAAGGGATGTATTATCGCCATATTTTACAGATGAGTACCAAAAGTTATTTATGGCCGAACATATATTTTCAGAGCCTGAAGGGTTCATCCTTTATGGTTCAGATGTGTTCGATTATTTTATCCCCATGTATTCTTATGATGATAATACAAAAATTATAACAGGCCGTAACAAAATTATTGTGTATGAATATTTTTTACCAGAACTTGATGGACCAGTCATATGGGATAAGCCTCATTATGAATCAATCACTTTGAAAAAAATAAAGAGCGGCTGGAGAATTAGTGATTATAATATTAGCGAAGAGAAGCCAAGTATAGAATAAAAAACGGAGCTATGAAAGCTCCGTTTTTTATTGCAATTTTTTGTGTTCCTGTCTAATAAAGTAATCGGCTAATCCCATCGCACAGATGTCGATATCTATTTTTAAAATCGTATAAACCTTGTGATTATTCGGAATATTTTTTTCATCTAAGTGCGCTTTTACTTTAGTAAAAAGCTTTTCAGAAATCAGCGGCGTCAATTCCTCCATTGTTTTCGACTTGTTCTCGTTATATATTTTTTCACTTGTTTGTACATAGATTGGCAACCACTTCTTAATTTCAGCATAAACTATACTCGGATCTCTGTACATTCCATAATGGCCAAAGAAGATTTGGGAAACATTTAATTCTTCAATTGCTTTTAATGAATGCAGCATTTCATCTGGATCAAATTGATTTGGTGATGTTGTTGGCAGAAATAGATCAAATTCTTCAATATCTTGATAATAAATGCCGATTGTATCACCGGTGAAGATTCCGTTTGAGAAACTGTCATGGATGCTGAAATGATGCTTGGCATGTCCAGGAGTATCATAAAAGGTTAGCGTTCTACCTTCAAGTTCAAGTGTTTCGCCGTCCTCTTTTATAAGTAACCGGTCTTCTGGAATAGGATAGATGGGATCATATAAGCGGTCAAAGTCATCCCCATATACGACTCTTGCCCCAGCAATTAAACGTGACGGGTCCATTAGATGGCGGTAACCTCTAGGATGGACTACAACTTTCGCATTCGGGCAATCTTTTAATAGAAGACCTGCACCTCCGGCATGGTCTAGATGGATATGGGTTACAACAATGTATTGAATATCTTTCGGATCAATTTCCAACTTTTTCAAACCATCTAAAAGATATGGAATGGAAGGACTGGCACTTGTTTCAACAATCGTTAATTTTTTGTCATGAATCACATATGTACCCGTACGATTTTCCAACCCAAGGTCAAAAACATCAAAAAACGAAATATTATGGCCTAAATTAACTGGATTTTTTTTCAAAATTTCATCCCCCTTATAAAAAATATTGTAAGTGATAATAGTTTCGATTGTAAAGATAGATATTTTTTGTCAAAATAGAAAAGGAAAGAATGGACAAACAGTAGAATGTGAATCCTAAAACTAAATGTGCTGAAAGGGGAAGTGGAATGTCACTACTTCATGGGATTTTAAAACGTTTAATGACATTACAGGATGATGAAAATAATGTCGAGCCAAAACAACGCTTTTTTGAGAAAAATGGTGAAAAAAAGTGTAGTGTAAAGTATTTTGACCACACAAAGATGTTTGAGCTGGAGGTATATCAGCCCGGCGAAAAACCAAAGACCTATCAATTTGATAATATCGATATGGTCGCCATTGATGTTTTTGAAATTATGAGCACTGATGAATAAATTCCATTTTAGGACCATCCCATATATTGGGATGGTCTTTTACTTTTTTGAAGTAATCATTTTCTAAATAATTGAGGGCAATTTTAGTGAAATTTATTCTTTGCTAATGGTACAATAATAAAGTGGGTGGAAAGCGTTTACATATGAAGGGAAGGGGAGTTTTATGTTTAGTTTTCAGAAAGAGGTCATACTTAATACCAATATTGAGGAATTGATGGTCAGTTCTGATAAAGTGGCCCATGTCCAAAGTGATAACCCACTTCTGCATGCTTTATTAGTATTAACAAAATCCGGTTATTCAGCAGTCCCTGTTTTGGACCACTCCTATAGATTAAAAGGTTTGATTAGCACAACCATGATTTTAGATACCGTTCTTGGAATTCAGTCATTTGAGATGGAAAAGTTATCCCAGCTTAAGGTAGAGGATGTTATGAATTCCAACATTCCGACGCTCAAAGTTCACCATGATTTTATGAGGGCATTAGGCCTAACGATTAATCATCCTTTTGTTTGCATAGAAGATGATGATGGTTTATTTATCGGCATCCTAACAAGAAGGTCAATTATTAAACTTTTTACAAAAAACATCAAAAAATCCGTGTAAACATAAAATCTTGTTTTTTCATAGTTTGGAAGGATGTGTATTTCTTGAGTCACCCTAAGACAAAAAAGCCTTTCGTTTTGGCAGCCGTTATGCTGGCCATGTTTATGTCAGCGGTAGAGGCAACAATCGTATCAACGGCAATGCCGAGCATCGTTTCCGAGTTGGGAGGTTTTTCTTTATATAGTTGGGTTTTTTCAGCTTATTTATTAATGCAGGTAGCGACGACCCTCATTTATGGAAAGGTATCGGATCTATTTGGTAGAAAGCCGGTATTTGTAGTTGGCGTCTGTATTTTTTTGATTGGCTCCCTTTTGTGCGGGTTTGCGAGTCATATGAAATGGCTTATTGTCTTCAGATTTATACAAGGAATTGGGGCAGGCGCGGTCATGCCTATTGCAACAACGATTGTAGGTGATATCTATACGAAGGAAGAAAGAGCTTCAATTCAAGGTTATTTATCTAGTGTTTGGGGAATTTCGGCTATACTAGGCCCGGTCTTGGGCGGCATTTTCGTAAATTATCTTAGTTGGGTCTATGTATTTTGGATGAACATCCCGCTAGGTATTTTGGCAATCATCGGCGTTAGCCTTTATCTTCAGGAAGATGTTGAAAAAAAGAAACCGGTGATCGATTACAGTGGAACCATTCTTCTAGTTGTATCAGTAAGTGCTTTGATGCTTGTGCTTGTAGAAGGGGGTGTTCATTGGGGGTGGAGTTCCTGGCAAGTTATTAGTTTACTAGTTGTATTTTTAATGGGCTTATGTTTTTTTCTAATCCGGGAGCGCCGGGCTAGTGAGCCCATGATGCCTCTTCGTATATGGAAATATAAAGCGATCAGCGTCTCAAATATTGCTTCTCTAACGACAGGGATGATGTTAATGGGGGTTTCCAGCTTTCTTCCAGCTTTTGTTCAAGGGGTAATGGAGAAATCTCCAATGGTGGCTGGCTTTACATTAACGACGATGTCTATTGGTTGGCCGATTGCCTCCACTGTAGCAGGAAAAATGGTGGTGAAAATTGGTTATCGAAAATTAACTGTAGCTGGTGGTTTCTCCTTGATTATTGGGGCGCTAGTGTTTGTAACCCTGTCTCCTGATAAAGGCCCATTATGGGCAGCCTTAGGCTCGTTTTTTGTTGGCTTTGGAATGGGGCTTACGACAACCTCTTTTATAGTATCGATTCAAAGCACAGTAGGGTGGAATGTAAGGGGGATTGCCACGGCTTCCAATATGTTTATGCGTACATTAGGAAGTGCTGTTGGAGCGGCCCTTTTAGGCGGTTTATTAAACAGCAGGCTACAGTCTTTTTTTGTCCAAAAGGGAGTGGATGACGAAATCACAATAGAAACGGCCAATGCACTCCTCAATGAAGAGGAGCGACTCCATTTAATTAAATCAACAAAAGAGATGTTGCAGGAAGGATTGTCGTTATCCTTGCATAGTGTATATTGGACTGTATTAGTGATTGCTATCGCAACTTTATTCCTTCTCTTTTTTATGCCTGATAGGGAAGAAACAATTAATGAGTAACATATTGCAGCGATATTGCTGATTTATCTCCTTGTATAATTTCTATATTTTAGGAAAAAATGTAGAAGTAAGGAGGTGGATGAAGTTATGGCAAAAATTGGTGTAGAGGAGTCCTTGACAGATGTTCAACAAGCACTACAAGAACATGGACATAATGTTGTCCAGTTAAAGCAAGAGACTGATGCAAAGGGCTGTGATGCTTGTGTTATAACGGGGCTTGATAACAATGTGATGGGAATTGCAAATACTGTAACACAAGGTCCTGTTATTGAAGCGAGAGGCCTAACAGCAGAAGAAGTTTGCAAAGAAGTTAACAACCGGATTAATCAATAAAATTCACGATTTGAAGGAACCGCGGGGGTTCCTTTTCTTTTTTGTTTAGAAAAAGATCTAGGCAGTTTTTAGTATCCATTTGTGTTAAAATAAGGTTTACCCAAACCTTATACCGGAGGATGCATTAATGAGAAAAGAATTCGCAGTCATTGGCCTAGGCCGTTTTGGTGGAAGTATATGCAGAACACTTGCTCAAGAGGGAATGGAAGTCTTGGCGATTGATGTTAATGAAGATCGCGTTTCTGAATTTTCGAATATAGTATCTCAAGCGGTTGTGGCGGATACTACTGATGAAAAGTCTCTAAAAAGCCTTGGAATTCGCAACTTTGACCATGTTATTGTGGCTATCGGTGATAATATCCAATCTAGTATCTTAACAACGCTGATTTTAAAAGAGCTGGGAGTTAAGAAAATTACTGTAAAAGCGCAAAATGATTATCATGAGAAGGTGCTGGCTAAAATAGGGGCTGATGTCATCGTACACCCTGAACGGGACATGGGACAAAGAATAGCCAATAATATGATTTCGACCAATGTGCTAGACTATCTTGAACTATCAGATGAACATAGTATTGTAGAGCTCATCGCCAGCAAAAAAATGGATGGCAAAACATTAATTCAACTGGACGTTCGCGCAAAATATGGCTGTAACGTTGTTGCCATTAAACGGCATAATCAAATCATTGTATCACCGATGGCAAAAGAAACAATACGCGAGAGCGATATTTTAATTGTTATCGGTGCTGATCGGGATATTGATAGATTCGAAAAAAACATTATGGATAACGCATAAAAAACCGCCTAGTTTAGGCGGTTTTTTATGCGTTTAGATTTCCATAATAATAGGAAGAATCATCGGTTTCCGTTTTGTTTTCTCATATAAGAATGGTCCTAATACATCTGTAATTTCATTCTTTATTTCAGACCATTGCGTTGTTTTACGTTCCATGATTTTTTCAAGATGCTTGGCAATTAAGCTTTGCGCATCATTGATAAGGTCGCTGGACTCACGCATATAAACGAAGCCTCTTGAGATAAGGTCTGGACCTGCCATGATTTTGAACTCTTTCATGTCGATGCTTACGACGACAATGACTAAACCTTCTTCAGATAAAATGCGGCGGTCACGCAAAACAATATTACCAATGTCACCAATGCCGTTTCCATCAACATAGACAGAACCTGAGGTGATTTTTCCAGATACGGATGCTTCCTTACTTGTTAAGGTAAGAACGTCGCCATTATCCATAATAAAATTATTTTCAGGTAAAACTCCACAATCAATTGCAAGTTTAGTGTGCATTTTCAGCATGCGGTATTCACCATGGATTGGCATGAAGAACTTTGGTTTCATTAAGCGGAGCATGAGTTTCTGTTCTTGCTGGCCACCATGTCCAGATGTGTGGATATCACTTAATGGACCATAAATCACTTCCGCACCTGCACGATATAAGCTGTTAATAACACGGCTGACACTAATTGTATTCCCAGGAATTGGTGAAGATGAAAATACGACCGTATCTCCAGGGTTAATTTGAATTTGACGATGGGTGCCGTTTGCAATCCGGGAAAGTGCAGCCATTGGTTCACCTTGACTGCCGGTACAAAGGATGGTTACCTGATTACTTGGAAGTCGATTAATTTGAGATGCCTCAATAAAGGTTTCCTTTGGTGCTTTTATATAGCCTAAATCTAATCCAATTTCGATCGCAGCTTCCATACTTCTTCCAAATACAACTACTTTACGATTATTCTTAACGGCAGCTTCAACAACCTGCTGCAAGCGATGAATATTCGAAGCAAAAGTAGCAAAGATAATCCGTCCATCCACTTTTCTAAAGATTTCATGAATACTTTCGCCGACACGTCTTTCTGACATTGTAAAATCCGGAATTTCACTGTTTGTACTATCTGAAAGCAAGCAAAGTACACCCTCTTTGCCGATTTCAGCCATTTTTGTTAAATTTGCCGGCTCACCAACTGGTGTGAAGTCAAATTTAAAATCACCTGTATGAACGATATTCCCTTGAGGTGTCTTCACAACAATCCCGTAAGCATCAGGGATACTATGTGTTGTTCTGTAAAATTCAACAGCTAAATGTTTGAACTTAAAACAATCCTCTTCTTTAATATCGATTAATTTGGCTTGTCGCAAAAGCCCATGCTCTTCAAGCTTGTTTTTGATGAGCCCAAGAGCTAGTTTACCGCCATAGATTGGTACATTAATTTGTCGCAGCAAATAGGGGACGCCACCGATGTGGTCTTCATGTCCGTGAGTGATAAAGACACCTTTGATTTTATCTTGGTTCTTCGCTAGGTACGTATAATCTGGAATAACATAATCAATTCCCAATAATTCATCTTCAGGGAATTTTATCCCGGCATCAATGACGATAATTTCATCTTTATATTGAATTGCATACGTATTCTTACCGATTTCACCCATCCCACCTAAAGCAAATACAGCAACTTGATCTTCTTTTAAAAATTTCATAATCTATACATTCTCCAATACAAATTTTTCTGACCGTTTCTCATATTCAAGATGGGCTTCATCAAGTGGTTGAATAAATTCAATGTTAAGATTTCTTTCCGCTAACTTTTTCCGTACATCTCTTACAGACTTTCCCTCAATATATAGCGTTTGTGTACGTTCACGTACAGGTACTTCAGTTTTTACATTTTGAAAAAATACTTTAAAAACCATACTAAAAATCTCTCCTTGCCTTTTCCAAATAGTCATCTTCGTTCATTATAGCGGATATTGAAATCTTTTTCATTTTTTTTGTAATTTTTTTTGTAATATATTAAGTTATGCGATCGTTTTTCGGCGTAATAAGTCCTTCATATGTGCTCTAAGTTTTTCTCTTAATCGTTTAAACATAATCATTCATCTCCGTTCTTCCAATTTTTATACCGGTTATGTTTGAATTGATTTTATTATGTGTAAGTGTGTGCTGTTTGTTTCATGGCGATTATTGGAAAGGAGATAAAAAAGAGGCCAACATCTATATGTCAGCCCTTATAGCCCATGAATTATTCTATTACAATGGCATCTTCAGGTGCCTTGAAAGGATCGTCTTTATTAATATGGTCATAAAACATGATTCCGTTTAGATGGTCAATTTCGTGCTGAAAAACAATGGCAGGCAACCCTGTTAAGCGAAGTTTAACCTCTTGACCTTCTAAATCAACCGCTTTTACTGTTACCTTTGCATGACGAGGAACGATACCAGGTACATCTCGGTCTACGGACAGACAGCCTTCCCCGCCCGCTAAATAGCTAAATTGGGTTGAATGACTAATAATTTTTGGATTAAACAAAGCATAGCTATAGAGCTCATCATTTTCATCGGTTACATGAATTGCAATCATTCTCTTTGAAATTCCTAGTTGGGGTGCTGCAAGACCAATACCTGGGCGCAATCCATATTTTTCCGAAAGGTCCGGGTTTTGACTAGTAATAACAAATTCAATCATCTTTTGTAATGTTTCTTTATCCTCTTTGGAAGCAGGCAGACTTACCTCTTCCGCTTTATCACGTAATGTAGGATGTCCTTCGCGGACAATATCATCCATTGTAATCAATGATTCATCTCCTCCTAATATCCCTTATTCTTTAGTAAGTTTCATTTTAGCATATTTTTTATAATAAGTAATAATCATCTATTTTAATTATAATGTATAGAAAAGACTATTTGTGTGGACAAGCGCATAAGATAGATTATAACTAGAGTTTACTGTTGTCATTCCATAATTTTGAAATTATAATTAAAGTTTGAGATAAGGAGGCGCTTGGATTGTATAAGTTTTTGAAAAATAGTTTTGTTATCATTATACTAATTGGCTTACTAGCGGGTTGCGGAAAGTCTGTTGAAGAAGAAATCTACAGTCATTTAGAAAAAGCTGTTTCATTGGAAGCTGCGTTTGAAGACCAACAACAACCACTCGTTCAATTAGAAAAAAAAGAACAGAGCATATATGAGAAAATTATTAAGCTTGGGATGTCAGAATTTGATCAAATAAAAGCTCTATCCCAAGAAGCGATAGATGTTGTTAATGAGCGGGAATCAAGAATAAAGAAAGAAAAAGAAAGCATTGAATCCGCGAAGAAAGAGTTTTTATTGACTGAAGCTAAAGTTGATAAGCTTGAGGATGAAAAGGTAAAGGGAAATGCCAAAGAATTAATGAAAATCATGAATGACCGTTACAATTCTTATGAAAAGCTTAATCAATATTATGAAGAAGCGATTCGCTTGGACCGTGAGTTATATCAAATGTTTCAAAAGGAGCAACTTACATTAGAGCAACTGGAAACACAAGTGAAAAAAATAAATGAAATGTATGACAATGTTGTAACAGAAAATGAAAAATTCAACAAATTAACGGACACATATAATAAAAAGAAAAAAGAATTTTATCTTGCAGCAGGGTTAAATGTTGTTTTTAAATAAAAAGCATATAAAAGCTGACTTTATAAGTGGCCAAAAACACTTATAAAGTCAGCTTTTTTTGTACCCCGCTTATCTTTAAGAGCAATATTTGGGATTAAAGAATATTAGATAACTAATGGGAGTTTATAGTAGGTGGGAAATGTATGAGTGAATAGATGAATAGTCATAATGGGTAATATAAGTCTGATTTATAGGGACAGAATTACACGAGCGGTCATTCGATTAGAAATGAAGAGGTGGAAATGATGTTTGATAAAACGATTGTAAGTAAAGTGGAAGAGTTGTTTCAAATCTTTCAAATTATGAATGAACAAGGGCAAATCGTAAATGAACAGGCCATGCCTTCATTGTCAGACGAGCAATTAAAGGAGCTAATGAAACGCATGATTTACACGCGAGTGCTCGACCAAAGATCCATTTCCTTAAACAGGCAGGGAAGGCTTGGATTTTATGCACCAACAGCTGGTCAAGAGGCCTCACAACTAGGCAGCCAATTTGCGATTGAAAAAGAAGATTGGATTTTACCGGGTTATCGTGATGTTCCACAGCTTATTTGGCATGGACTTCCGCTTGATAAAGCATTTTTATTCTCTAGAGGACATTTTATGGGAAACCAAATGCCGGAAGGGGTTCACGCTTTAGCACCGCAAATTATCATAGCAGCGCAAATTATTCAAGCAACAGGTGTAGCACTAGGCTTAAAGAAGCGTGGGAAAAAAGCGGTGGCAATCACGTATACAGGTGATGGCGGCTCCTCTCAGGGCGACTTTTATGAAGGATTAAATTTTGCCGGAGCTTATAGGGCGCCAGCAATCTTTGTTGTCCAAAATAATCGCTTTGCGATTTCAACTCCAGTGGAAAAGCAAACTGCATCAGGAACAATTGCACAAAAAGCTTTAGCTGTTGGGATTCCAGGGGTTCAGGTTGATGGAATGGATATTCTTGCTGTCTATGCTGCTGTTAAAGAAGCTAGAGAACGAGCGGTTAATGGGGAAGGACCAACCTTAATAGAAACGCTAACGTATCGCTATGGACCACATACAATGTCTGGAGATGATCCAACCCGTTATCGTACTGATGATTTGAATCATGAGTGGGAAAAGAAAGATCCAATTGTTCGTTTCCGCAGATTTTTAGAAAACAAAGGGCTTTGGTCAAAGGAAGAAGAAGACAAGATTATCGAACAAGCAAAAGAAGATATAAAAGCAGCCATAAAGAAAGCAGATGCTGCCCCAAAACAAAAGGTTACTGATTTAATCGATATTATGTATGAAAAGCTTCCCCGGAACTTAGAGGAGCAGAGAGAAGAGTATGCAAGAAGGGAGTCGAAATAAACAATGGCTCAAATGACGATGATTCAAGCAATCACGGATGCAATGCGGACTGAATTACGGAATGATTCCAATGTTCTAATTTTTGGTGAGGATGTCGGCGTAAATGGTGGTGTGTTCCGGGCAACAGAGGGTCTGCAACAAGAATTTGGTGAAGACCGCGTTTTTGATACCCCGCTGGCCGAGTCAGCCATTGGGGGACTCGCAATTGGTTTAGCACTTGAAGGATTCAGGCCGATACCGGAAATTCAATTTTTTGGATTTGTATATGAAGTCATGGATTCTCTAAATGGTCAAATGGCACGGATGCGTTTCCGTTCCGGTGGAAGCAAACAGGCGCCGATTACAGTTCGCTCACCTTTCGGAGGGGGGGTTAAAACTCCCGAATTACATGCTGATAGTCTGGAAGGGCTAATCGCACAACAACCTGGTATAAAAGTCGTGATCCCATCCACTCCTTATGATGCGAAGGGCTTATTAATATCGGCGATTCGTGATAATGATCCGGTTGTTTTTTTAGAACATATGAAACTATACCGATCTTTCCGAGAGGAAGTCCCAGAAGAAGAGTACACGATTCCGCTTGGTAAGGCTGATGTGAAACGGGAAGGGACCGACCTTACCATTGTTACGTATGGTGCTATGGTACATTCTTCCTTAAAAGCAGCGGGAGAATTAGAAAAAGAGGGTATTAATGTCGAAGTGATTGATTTAAGAACGGTAAGTCCAATCGATATTGATACAATCATTGAATCGGTAAAGAAGACAAATCGGGCAATTGTTGTCCAAGAAGCGCAAAAACAAGCAGGCGTGGCAGCGAATGTAGTTGCTGAAATTACAGAGCGCGCCATTTTGCACCTCGAAGCGCCTGTCTTGCGAGTGACAGCACCAGATACTGTCTTTCCATTTTCTCAAGCGGAAGATGTATGGCTGCCTAATTATGTAGATATTATGGAAAAAGCTAAAGCTGTCCTTCATTTCTAATTTCAAAGATACTAGGGAGGTAAAAATCGTGGCGTTTGAATTTAAGTTACCAGATATCGGGGAAGGGCTTCATGAAGGTGAAATCGTCAAATGGTTTGTAAAGCCTGGAGATACTGTCAAAGAGGATGATGTTCTTTGTGAAGTTCAAAATGATAAGGCAGTTGTGGAAATTCCATCCCCTGTTGAAGGTACAGTGTTGGAAGTAAAAGTAGCAGAAGGTACGGTTGCGGTCGTTGGCGATGTCATAGTAACCATTGATGCAGAAGGTTATGAAAGTGCTGGTGAGGCGCCGACACCACCTGCTAATGAAAACAAACCGGTGGAACAAACGGCAGGGAGTCAAGCAGTACCGGAACAAAAAGTAAGCCCACAAACAGCTCCAAATGGTGCGGCGGCAACTATATCTGATAACAAGCTGATTATTGCCATGCCATCCGTCCGCAAATATGCCCGTGAAAAAGGTGTTACTATTGCTGAAATATCCGGTACAGGTGAAAATGGACGCATCCTAAAGGAGGATATTGATCAATTTGCCAGTGGTGGGGTTCCTGTACGTCAAGCAACAACGAAAACTGAAGAAACAGCTGCAGCAAACGTTGTTCAAGCGTTACCTCAAGGTCAGTATCCAGAAACACGTGAAAAAATGAGCGGTATCCGGAAAGCCATTGCCAAGGCTATGGTAAATTCTAAACATACAGCACCGCATGTTACATTGATGGATGAGGTTGATGTGACAGACCTTGTTGCCCATCGCAAGAAATTTAAGATGATAGCACAAGAGAAAGGCATAAAATTGACCTACTTGCCTTATGTAGTAAAGGCTCTAGTTTCTGCAATAAGGGAGTATCCAACCTTCAATACATCGATTGACGACGCTGCACAGGAAATTATTCAGAAACACTACTATAATATTGGCATTGCTGCGGATACGGAAAGAGGGCTCCTTGTGCCGGTCGTAAAAGAAGCTGATCGCAAATCTATTTTTGCGTTATCAAAAGAAATTAATGAACTGGCTACAAAAGCCCGCGATGGCAAGCTGGCACCAGATGAAATGAAGGGCGGCTCATGTACGATATCCAATATCGGCTCCGCCGGTGGACAGTGGTTTACTCCTGTTATTAATCATCCGGAGGTTGCCATCCTAGGGATTGGGCAAATTGCAGAAAAACCGGTTGTACGAAATGGGGAAATTGTGGTAGCACCGGTTCTTGCCCTCTCTTTAAGCTTCGACCATCGAATAATTGATGGGGCAACTGCCCAAAACGCATTAAACCATATTAAACGATTACTACATGATCCACAATTATTAATAATGGAGGCTTAAAGAATGGTTGTAGGAGATTTTCCCATCGAAACTGAAACACTTGTCGTTGGTGCAGGACCAGGTGGATATGTTGCTGCCATACGGGCGGCTCAGCTTGGTCAAAAAGTGACGATTGTTGAAAAGGAAAACTTAGGCGGGGTCTGTTTGAACGTCGGATGTATTCCTTCCAAAGCACTGATTTCTGCGGGCCACCGCTATGAAACAGCGAAGCATTCAGCGGATATCGGAATCACAGCCGAGAATGTGAAGGTTGATTTCGGGAGGGTGCAAGAGTGGAAAGCTAGTGTTGTAAATAAGCTAACAGGCGGTGTAGGTGCTCTTTTAAAAGGAAATAAGGTTGAAATTGTAAATGGTGAGGTCTATTTTGTTGATCAGAACACAGTTCGGGTCATGACTGAAAATGCTGCACAAACGTATAAATTTAAAAATGCAATTATTGCAACAGGGTCTACACCAATCGAGCTCCCAACCTTTAAATTTTCGAAACGTGTTCTTAATTCTACTGGTGCTCTTAATCTGCCGGAAATCCCTAAGAAAATGATTATAATTGGCGGCGGGGTCATTGGGGTTGAACTGGGTACTGCCTATGCCAACTTTGGTAGCGAAATCATAATATTAGAAGGAATGGAAGAGATTCTTAACGGCTTCGAAAAACAAATGAGTGCAGTTGTCAAGAAGCGCCTCAAGAAAAAAGGAACGGTAGAAATCTATACAAAGGCAATGGCAAAAGGTGTAGAAGAAACTGAAACAGGTGTTACGGTTACGTTTGAAGTGAATGGCGAGACGAAATCGGTTGAGGGCGATTACTTACTTGTGACAGTTGGCAGAAAGCCAAACACGAAAGAAATCGGTCTTGAGGAATTAGGAATTGAGATGACAGAGCGGGGATTAATTAAAATTGACAAGCAATGTCGAACGTCAATTCCAAATCTTTATGCAATAGGTGATATCGTTCCAGGACCGCAGCTTGCACATAAAGCTTCATATGAAGGAAAAGTAGCTGCAGAAGCAATCGCAGGTAAGCCTGCGGAACTTGATTATGTGGCAATTCCTGCAGTTGTATTTTCAGATCCTGAGTGTGCATCTGTTGGCTATAGTGAAAGTCAGGCAAAAGAAGCCGGAATTGGGATTAACTCCGCCAAATTCCCATTTGGTGCAAACGGAAGAGCCTTAGCGCTAAATGAATCCGATGGATTCTTGAAACTCGTAACAAGGAAAGAGGATGGTTTAGTCATCGGTGCACAAATCGTTGGTCCAAATGCCTCCGATATGATTGCAGAACTGGGGTTGGCAATCGAAGCTGGAATGACAGCAGAGGATATTGCCTTAACCATTCATGCCCATCCGACACTTGGTGAAATTACGATGGAAGCTGCCGAGGTTGCAATTGGAAGTCCTATTCATATTGTAAAATAAAAAGTAAGGGCTGTTTTTGAAGTATCATACATACTTTGGAAAACAGCCCTTTTTGGCGAACAGAAAAGTATTTAATTCTTTTTTTCTTTTTCCATGGCATCCATAAGATGATTCATAATTTCTCTCTTACTTTTCTTGCCTTCAATACGTGCCTTTTCTTCCCCGTCCTTTATTACGATTAATGTTGGGTAGACACTTACATCGAATTTTTTAATTTTCTCATTCTTGTTAGTGGATTGAACAAGAACGACATCCGCCATTTCATTTGGAAATTTCTTGCGAAGATCCAGCATGACATCATAATAATTATTTTCTAGTTTTATTTTTTCATCATCGGAAAAAAACAGTATATGGTACCCTTCGCCATCCAAATTAATTTTAGATACTGCATCTCCATCGACCGTATTACAGGCCGCCAATAAAAACATGGATAAAAAAAGAAATCCAAGTTTCATTTTCATTTTGTTGCTCACTTCTTTCTGAAAGAGAAATTATGTATGTGTGCCTATGTCATATTTTATCATTCATTTTAAAAAGTGGAAGCTTTGTCATCTATTTGTTACATAAATGAAAAATTCAAAATACTAGATATAGTTGTGAAACATTTCTGAGGTATCTAGGTGCTGATTTTTTTGAAATTATACTATAATGTAAAGAGTGGTATTACATAATACGGGGGGCTGACCAAATGAAATGGAAACATTATTTTGTTCTGTTTGGGCTTTTGTTCCTATTTACAGCATGTTCAAACAACGCAAGTCAAGTGAAGCAAAAGGAAAAGGAAGACGAGAATAAGAACCCATCATTCTCACAATCTAGCAATCTGCAGCATGAGAATAGCAACAAAGAGGAAAATGCCAAAGAAGTAATCCAAGAGACACCAATAGAAACCTCAGTTATCAACCCTCAATATAGAGTCAATCCAACAAATTTTAATATTGAACCTATTCAAGACGCGGACAATCATGTTGTGCTTTTGACTATTGACGATGCACCTGATCAGTTTGCACTCGAAATGGCAAAAACATTAAATCAATTAAATGTGAAGGCAATCTTCTTTGTGAATGGCCATTTTTTAGCCTCTGAAGATCAAAAAAGAGTATTAAAAGAAATACATGACATGGGTTTTCCAATTGGCAACCATTCCATGACCCATCAAAATTTGAAAAAATTATCTAAAGAACAGCAATATCAAGAGATTGTAAAGGTAAACGACTTAGTGGAGGAAATTACTGGGGAAAGACCTAAGTTCTTTCGGGCTCCATTTGGTGCTAATACCGATTATAGTCGTGAGCTCGCTCTAAAGGAACAAATGGTGGTAATGAATTGGTCCTATGGCTATGATTTTATGAAGGATTATATGTCTAAAGGGGCCCTGACGAATATTATGGTCAACACCGAACTTCTCCATAATGGCGCAAATCTTTTAATGCATGATCGAAAATGGACGAATGAAGCACTTAAAGATATAGTGACGGGTTTGGAAAATAAAGGATATACAGTGATAGACCCGCATTTAATTAAAACCCTAAAGTAAATATTCGAACCGCTCCCTAGGGGGCGGTTTTTTGTATAAATTTGTTAATAATGGAAAGAATGGAAGAGGTTAAAAAAATTGGGAGGGTGGGGTGTTTTTGAAAAAACTGCTCCTCTGTATAATTTGTTTGATGTTGATTATTGGATGTCAAGCAGCAAAAGAAAAAACGGAAACAAAGGAAAAGAGAGAGAATGAAACATGGCAGCATGTGGCTTACAAAACATTGGGGACCCGAGTCTTTATACCGGTACAATCAGTAAAGGAAATTACCAGCGGGGAAGCGAATTTTGATAATATCAATAAAACTTTATTATTACATTACGGCGGCAATCAATACTTTTTCATCTATAATGTTCCGGTTGTGCAAAAGAATGGTTTATTTTTACCCGGTCAAAAAGATGATTTTCAAATTATAAGTGGGGAAGCTTGGCTATCAAAGCGGTTCATAAATGATACATTAGGGTTGAATGTAAGGGTAGCAAGTAATCAAGCATTTATCGAAAAAATGAAGAGAGCGGGTCATCGTACAAACAATGAAGTAACGACACTTTCACCATTAGGTAGTGTTGACAATGTAAGGGAAATCATGGGTGGACTTCAAAGTCCGATAAAAAAAGCCCAGGTTGATACGATTCCTTCACATTTACCAGGGGCAAAAAGAGCTTACCGGAATGGAGTCCATGAAGGAATGGATTGGTATGGTTTTTCAACAGGTGTGCCAATGAATCGAAAAACAGAAGTATATGCGATGGCAACCGGTGTAGTTGTTCGTGCTGATCATGAGTATAACCGCTATTTATCACGTGAGGAGCGAAGTCGTGATTTAAAAGATGCTGCAGAAATAGGATTTACGCCTGCTTACATGTTGGACCGATTAAGAGGACGACAAGTCTGGGTCCAGTACGAAAATGGACTGCAGGCAAGATTTGCACATTTAGATCGGATTCCAGAGGATTTAAATGTCGGCGATACTGTAACGGCTGATTATTTAATAGGCTATGTCGGAAATTCTGGGACAAGCGGTGATGTCAAAAAAGATGACTCAGAATTACATCTTCATTTAGATTTACTGTATCGCGGGGAATTGTTTTGGAAAGGATTAACCGAAAAAGAAATAGAAAAGATAGTAAAAACAGTATTTAAAAGCTAAAAAAGGCTGGCTCATTAGGAGTCAGCCTTTTAATGCTACGAGCTTTACTTTTTATCATAGAAATACATGATTCTGCCATTAAATAGATGAAGTTCACCATTTAATTTTTTGCCTAGAAATTTAGCAAACTCAACCGCTTTATTTTTATCACCGAAATTGGCTACTTCGGGAAGGGCTATTTGAATGTAATTTTGCTTTCTAGTAGTGCCATCTTCATTTTTTACCTCTTCAGAGCCAACTCCTACTAGGATAAAATTGTAACGATCCAATGTCCCTTTTAAATAAAACCATTCACCATTCGAATCATCACGTTCTTTTATTTCATAAGGAAAGGCATTATTTTCATAATCCCAATCAAGCTGTTCCCCAGTTTTGCCCGTAATTTCCTTATAATAGTTAAAGTAATCTTTTAATTCGTCTAATGACACTTCTTGCTTATTGGAAGCTGGTACAAGTTTTATGTATGCTGTTCTTGACATATTAAATCCCCCTCTATACCGTATACTTTGACTCCGTGTAATATCATAGCATTTTTTAAAGTCTATTTACAAGCATACGTGAAGTAGAAGAAATGTTTGGAAATTCATAGGCGTTAATTTATAAGATAAATCCGCGAATGTGCTATACTTAAAAATGGTATTGACACTAATAGTATGTCATATTATCATATTAATATGATCAACAATTAAAACGTTTCCAAATTTAAAGGAGATGAAATCATGGGTACAATCGTTTGTCAGCAATGTGAGAGCACAATAGGCCATTTTGAAGATGAAAAAGTTACAACACTTTATGCTAAGTGTTGTGAAGAATGTGATCATGAGCATAAAGAACAGAATAAATAGGATTATTAAATATGCATAGTAAAAGAGTGTGGTTCAAGTGCCACACTCTTTTTTTACGATTAGCTGTAGCGCCCATTGATGGGCGCCTCTCTTGTTCTATTTAATTGCACGATATTCCTTGATTACACGAATTGTTTTAAGTTCAGGGTCTTCAGGTCCTTGAACTGGCAAACCTACCTCTAAATTTTCTTTTATATAATCAACATTTTCCTTCGAGATAATTTCGCCCGGAATAAGAATTGGAATTCCAGGTGGATAGACCATAATAAATTCAGCAATGATTCGGCCGACTGATTCTTCAATAGGTACGATTTCCGTTTCTGAATAAAATGCATCCCTTGGTGAAAGTGCCAAGAGTGGAATGTTCGGCACATGCACTTCTACTGCTTTTGTGGCTTTAGCCTCGTTGCGAATTTTTGACAACTCTTGAAGAGCATGGACTAAAATACCGATTTCTTCCTCTGAATCTCCAGGTGTAATAATACAAAGGATGTTATAAAGGTCAGAAAGTTCTACTTCAATCGTAAAGTTTTCACGCAGCCAAACTTCAACTTCGTGACCTGTCATACCAAGTTCTTTAACGGAAATGATCAGCTTTGTAGGATCGTAATCATACGTCGCTTTTGTTCCAAGAATTTCTTTGCCGACACAATAAAGATTCGGGATTTCGTTGATATGTTTTCGAGCCGAATCAGCAAGGCGAATCGTTTTTTCAACAAGCTCCTTGCCTTTTGTGGCCAGCTGTCTGCGTGCGCAATCCAATGATGCCAATAATAAGTAGGATGTTGATGTTGTCGTAAGCATACTTATAATCGTTTGGACATGCTTTGCCGACACCAAACCTTCTCTTATATTTAAAATGGAACTTTGTGTCATTGAACCGCCAAGTTTATGGACACTTGTTGCTGCCATATCTGCACCTGCTTGCATTGCTGACATCGGCATTTCATCATGAAAATGAATATGAACGCCATGAGCTTCGTCAACAAGTACAGGAATATTGTAGGAATGGGCAATATCGACAATTTCCTTTAAGTTTGCAGCAATTCCGAAGTAGGTTGGATTAATAACTAATAAACCTTTTGCATCTGGATGTGCTTCCAATGCTTTACGGACAGCATCGGTTGTTATACCATGGGAAATTCCTAAGTTTTTATCGATTGCTGGATGGATAAAAATAGGCGTAGCACCCGAGAAAATAATCGCAGACATAATTGATTTATGAACGTTTCTCGGTATGATAATTTTATCACCAGGTTTGCATACGGACATTACCATTGTCATAATGGCACCGCTTGTTCCTTGTACAGAAAAAAATGTATAATCAGCCCCAAATGCTTCTGCTGCTAATTCTTGCGCTTCTTGAATAATACCATGGGGGTGATGCAAATCATCTAAGGGACTTATATTAATTAAGTCAATTGATAATGCATTCGTGCCAATGAAATTTCCGAATTCCGGATCAATACCTGTTCCTTTTTTATGTCCTGGAATATGGAATTGAAGCGGATTCTTTTTTGCATGTTCTAATAAACCTGTAAATAGGGGAGTTTTATTTTGATCCAAGTTAGACACCTCAATACTTCAAATTACTAAAATCATCGTATAAAAAACATATCAATTTTAACAAAAGTATAGAATTTTTCAAGAAAATTCGTCTTTATTCATCATAGCATGTCCCTTGACATGTTGAAATACTGATTTTACTAAAGGAATTTGTTATATTTTGTTGAATTATTTAACGGTTGGGTTCTATTATGAATGGAAATGAATAAATCTTTTATGAAGACAAGTATGGGGAGGCGCATCTTTTATGAAATGGGATACAAGAGTAACGGAATTACTTGGGATCAAGTACCCAATTATCCAAGGGGGATTGGCGTATTTAGCATACTCCGATTTAGCCGCTGCTGTTTCAAATGCCGGTGGGTTGGGTCAAATAACGGCTATGTCTTTGGAAACACCTGAAGAGCTTAGAGAAGAAATTCGTAAAGTAAGAGAAAAAACGGACAAGCCTTTTGGTGTAAATTATGCTTTCGGTCAACATGGCAGACCGTATGAGCATATGCTCCAAGTAGCCATTGATGAAAAAGTACCTGTTGTTACTTTAACCGGTGGTAATCCTGCTCCAATATTTGAAAGGCTGAAAGGTGTGGATGTAAAGAAACTCGTCCTCGTTGCAGCAAAGCGGCAAGCAGTCAAAGCAGAAGAATTAGGGGCGGACGCGGTTATGGTTGTTGGACAAGAGGGCGGAGGCCATCTTGGAAGAAGTGACACTGGAACGGTTGTTTTAGTACCGCAAGTTGTTGATGCTGTTTCAATCCCAGTCATTGCCTCCGGAGGATTTGGCGATGGACGCGGCTTAATGGCTGCTCTCGCTTTAGGAGCGGAAGGAATCGAAATGGGAACACGTTTTATTGCTACAAAAGAATGTGTGCATGCCCATGTGCATTATAAAAATAGATTGGTAGAAGGAACAGAGAATGATACTGTGGTCATCAAACGTACCATCGGTGCACCAGCACGTGCCATTTCTAATCAGCATACAGCTAAGATTCTCGAGCTGGAAAAGGAATTTGGTGATTATGAGCATTTAAAAGAGTATATTAGTGGTGCAGCAAACAAGCGCTACATATATGATGGCAACGAGGAAGAGGGCTTTGGCTGGGCTGGCCAAGTGATGGGCCTAATAAAAGATGTTCCAACGACTGCTGAACTGTTCCAAAGAATCATTTCAGGAGCAGAAACATTTAGAAAAAATTGGGCATAATAGAAAGAAAAAAGAGTGGTGTTTTGTTTGCAAAATTACAGTTATCCTCTTTCAACTGATTGGGATAAACAAGAGGTTATTGATGTGATTTATTTTTTTCAATGTGTGGAAGAGGCCTATGAAAAAGGGATCAGCCGAGAAAAACTATTAGCAGCATACCGGCGCTTTAAAGAAATTATTCCAAGCAAAGGAGAGGAAAAGCAGATATGCGGACAATTTGATAAAGCATCTGGCTTTTCCAGCTACCACACAGTAAAAAAAGCAATGGATATAAATGCAGGGCAAAAAATAAAAATGTAGATTTTGACTCTTTTGTCTTTTTAGGAGTGACTATTTTTGAATTTTACAGGCTTTTCAAAGAAAGATTTTGAAATTTTTTATGTTGCAGGATTAGATGAACGAATGGAACTAATCCGCACGTTTATTCAACCGAAATTTCAAGAAATCGGCAACATCCTCGTTGACGAGCTTCAAATGGAATTGGGAAATGAAATGTACCTACATATTGCCAAACATGCCAGACGTACGGTTAATCCACCAAAAGATACGTGGTTAGCAATAGCCGATAATAAACGTGGCTATAAAAAGCATCCACATTTCCAAGTTGGTTTATTTGATGACCATGTTTTCGTTTGGCTAGCGTTTATTTATGAACTACCAAGAAAAGCTGAAATTGGCCAAGCATTGCTCAAGTCTATTGACCTACTGGAAAAAATTCCAGCCAACTTTGTCATTTCATTAGATCATACCGAAAGAGAGTCATTCTCGGCGCAGAACATGGCTGAAGTGGTAAAAGGTTTGGAACGATTCCGTGATACGAAGAAAGGTGAATTTTTAATAGGCAGACATTTCGAAGCGAATGATCCGCTCCTTCAAAATGGTGATGAATTTGTGAATATCGTTAAAGATACATTTAAAACGCTTATCCCAATTTATAAAGTGTCTATGAGTGCATAAAAAAATTACCCACAGGCCGATTATGGTTATAATAATCGGCCTTTATCCTATTTCACTCCACTTTCGCCACAACTACACTACCCTCGCACCATTCATTTCCCACTGTATAATCTACTAAATAAAGTCCGCTTACATCATAAGCGATTTTTTCATGACGGTTTTCGAGAACCATACCATCCGGTATTTTTGCTCCGTGAGGCAAACCGATAATTGGTTTTGTATTTGTAACGTAAAGTGTGGTTCTTGAATTAACTAGTAACGGATCAATTGTTTTCATCATATTTCCTAATCCCCTATTTTTCATTTAAAAAAATTATTACCAATTCGAAACGAATTTAGACAGATTATTTCTCTCTTCTTAAAGTTTGAAAACGCTGTCTTTATGGAAAAATATAGGTTAATTAATCAATTTTGTTCCAAATCATTCGTGCTGTTCATAGTATATAGAAAGAATAACAGTACAAGATTAGCGGAGTTTATAAATTTGATGATTTTATTGAAAAGGGGTGTTTGCACGGTGAAGCAAGTTGTAAGATTAATGAAAAGAACTGAAGCGGAAAAAAGAATACCTGTGCTTAGACTCGAGATTGATTATGAATTAGCAACACTCTATGATGCGATGCTTGCACAGGATGAAGCACAGATAAAAAAATCAAAATTAATCTTAGAGCAATTTCGGCAAGAAATGCTTCGTTTAAAAGCATAGAAGAAATTGACGAACCATTAGGTTCGTCCTTTTATGTGGTGGCTCTTTGTGAGAAATTATACATAATGATAAAATTCCCTTATAATAAATGAAAAGAGGGTATAGAGGAGGCTAAAATGTTGCAGCAGAATGATTGGAAAAATATCTTTAGTTTTGCGAAAAACCTTGTTTTAGAAGGTGGGAAACAAATACGAGCATCGTTTAAAGAAAAATTAACAATAGATTATAAAGCAAATGCATCCGATCTTGTAACAAATATGGATAAACAGATTGAGCGATTTTTTATTGCAAACATAAATGAAGCATACCCGTCACATCGGATTTTAGGTGAGGAAGGACAAGGCGATGAGATTTCATCTCTCGATGGAACGGTTTGGATTATAGATCCGATTGATGGGACCATGAATTTTGTACATATGCAGCGTCATTTTGCTATTTCAGTAGGAATTTACCATAATGGTGAGGGAATCATTGGTATCATCTATGATGTTGTCGCTAATGACTTTTATTATGCGATAAAAGGTGAGGGTGCTTACTTAAATGATGAAAGACTACCACTTTTAGAGCCAGTTGAGATGGAAAAAGCAGTACTTGGAGTAAACGCAGCATGGGGATTTGAAAAAAAACGCATTGACGCTGGAGTAATCCCTGCCATCATTCAACATGTAAGGGGAACAAGGTCTTATGGTTCAGCAACAATTGAAATGGCCTATGTTGCTTCAGGTAGATTGGATGGGTACATGTCGCTTAGGTTGGCACCGTGGGATATTGCTGCTGGTAAAATTTTAGTGGAAGAAGTCGGTGGGAAGATTTCCACCGTTAGCGGTGAACCATTAAATATGTTAGCAAGGCAAACTCCGATATTTGCTGCAAAACCTGGTTTGCATGACCATATTGTAAAACATTACTTATCAAAATAAAAAAATATTCCATAAGCCAAAACGATTGACTGGAGTCGGCTTGTGGAATATTTTTTTTGGTTTTTTTTATAATTTATTAGCCTCACGCATTTTTTTCTTTAGTGAAAATCCTACGCCCATAATAAGGATAGAAGCTATGATGGAAAGGATGACACCAAGAATGCTCCTTTCAGCAATCGCCACTCCAATCGACATTAAAGCAATGACAGTTGCAATCGCTAACCCTAAAAATAAAAAGTTAATTTTTTTCATTTTTTTGCCAACTCCTAATTAAACAATTGTTACATTTTGATTGGATTGTGATATAATCGTTAAGTTGTAATAAAATAATGCATACAACTTAAACTATAACATAAAAATTGAAAGAATCTATAGGAGATGACAAGTTTGAATTTAAGAAAAGATATTAGAAACATTGCTATTATTGCACACGTTGACCACGGGAAAACAACATTAGTAGATAAACTGTTGCAGCAATCAGGAACATTTCGTGCTAACGAACATGTTGATGAAAGAGCGATGGATTCTAACGATATAGAAAGAGAACGTGGAATCACCATTTTAGCGAAAAATACAGCGATTAATTATCATGACACACGTATTAATATTATGGATACACCAGGACATGCTGACTTTGGCGGAGAAGTTGAACGAATCATGAAAATGGTTGATGGTGTGCTATTGGTAGTTGATGCGTATGAAGGCTGTATGCCACAAACACGCTTTGTTTTGAAAAAAGCGTTAGAACAAAAATTAACTCCGATTGTCGTTGTAAATAAAATCGACCGTGATTTTGCGAGACCGGAAGAGGTTGTTGACGAGGTTTTAGACTTATTTATTGAACTAGGTGCCGATGAAGAACAGCTGGAATTTCCGGTTGTATACGCTTCAGCGATTAATGGTACGGCAAGCTTGGATCCGCATAAGCAAGATGAGGATATGGCAGCCCTTTTTGATGCTGTTATCGATCATATCCCTGCACCAGTTGATAATCGTGAAGATCCTCTTCAATTCCAGGTAGCTCTTTTAGACTACAACGATTATGTAGGCCGTATTGGAATTGGACGTGTGTTCCGGGGAACGATGAAGGTTGGTCAACAGGTGGCTCTCATGAAACTGGATGGTACTGTAAAGCAGTTTCGTGTTACGAAAATATTTGGGTTTATCGGCTTGAAACGCGTTGAAATTGAAGAGGCATATGCTGGTGATCTTGTGGCAGTTTCTGGTATGGAAGAAATCAATGTCGGCGAGACGGTGTGTCCAACTGAACACCAAGAAGCATTACCTGTGTTAAGAATTGATGAGCCAACCCTGCAAATGACATTCCTTGTAAACAACAGTCCATTTGCTGGTCGTGAAGGAAAGTGGATTACAAGCCGAAAGCTTGAAGAACGTCTTCGTCAGCAGTTGGAAACCGATGTCAGCTTACGCGTCGAAAATACTGAGTCACCTGATGCTTGGATTGTTTCAGGAAGAGGAGAGCTTCATTTATCAATTCTAATCGAAAATATGCGTCGTGAAGGCTACGAATTACAAGTATCGAAGCCTGAGGTTATTATCCGTGAAATTGATGGTGTAAAATGTGAACCGATTGAACGCGTGCAGATCGATGTTCCGGAAGAAAATACCGGTGCTATTATAGAATCATTAGGGTCTAGAAAAGGCGAAATGTTGGATATGGTTAATAACGGGAATGGTCAAGTGCGCTTGGAATTTTTAATACCTTCTCGTGGTTTAATAGGCTATACAACAGACTTTATGACGCTAACACGCGGTTTTGGTATAATTAATCATTCATTTGACAGCTACAAACCAGTTGTTCAAGGGCAGGTTGGCGGTAGACGCCAAGGTGTGCTTGTTTCAATTGAGGCTGGGAAGGCTACAGCATATAGTATCCAGGCACTAGAGGATCGCGGGGTTATTTTCGTCGAGCCTGGAACAGAAGTGTACGAAGGTATGATTGTTGGGGAACATACGCGTGAAAATGATTTGTCTGTTAATATTGTTAAAGCAAAGCATGCTACCAATGTTCGTTCTGCGACAAAAGATACAACTGTAACGATTAAAAAACCAAGAATTATGTCATTAGAACAATCATTGGAGTATTTAAATGATGATGAGTATTGTGAAGTAACACCACAGTCCATCAGACTTCGCAAGAAAATATTAGTAACAAATGAACGTGAAAAAGCTGCGAAGAAAAATAAATTTGCGACAATAGAATAAGAAAAGCGGAGGCGCCCGGTCAAGCATCCTATTTGTTGCCGGGTGCCTACTGCCTATAACTAGATAAAAAAGAAAAGGTGGAGAGGAGGGCTTAGATGGAGGAAGTAACGAAGATAGATCCTTCGATGCTATCAGCCGTTGCCGAACTTGTTGGAGTCCATCAAGACATTGAGAGGGGAATGCTTCTCCTATACATAATCATTGTCGTTTTAACAATTATTGTTTTTAATCTTGGCTTTGCCCAAAAGCTTTCCATTATTAAAAATATTATCATCTATATCCTATTATTAATTGGCTGTTCACCTCTCACATTACTTGGTGTACGCTTACCTATTGCGGAAGGGTTATTCATTACCGCCATCGTGCTAGGGATTTATCGATTCCGGATGCACCAGCAGCGGAAGGAAAAACAAAAGCATGAAATATAGCTGAAGGGGTTTTAGTTGTGAAAAGTCTACAGGATGCTTTTTACAATTGGTTAAGCATTAAAGTTGTTAGTGATGCAAGACCGAATGATAAAGCTGCAAAAGATACGCTAGAACAGTTTGATCTCATTTTGAAAGAGGATCATCATGTTGAAAAGGTCCTCCGCCTAGAACAAACGGAAGAATTATACTATGTTCATTACGTGATCGGCGGGGAAGAAAAATCAATGCGCTTTCCGAAGGATTTAATTGATTTCATGTTGGATGCAATCGAAAGGGAGCCGCATAAGTACTAGGGTAATTGAAGAATAAGGAAAAAGCTAGCTGGACTCCTTGTCCTTGCTAGCTTTTTTAAAATTTACCATTCTTCCTCCAAGACTCTATGCTTGTATAGTTTAAATTCCCCAGTGCTTCTTCTTTCTTCAGTTTTTATGCTAATCCTTTCATAGCATTCATCACACATGTAGGTATGTATGGGGCGGTTTCTTAGTCTTTTCGCTATTGGTGATTCGTCATCTATCACATTGATTTTATCACAAAGGACACATTTCACTCTCAAATTATTCACCTCGACCTTCATTATAAGTGAAAACTGAAATAAATTTAAGTAGCAGGTTTCAATTGCTGCTAAAAAAGGTATAGTATGTAAAGAAACTTAAACGAAATGGAGGATTATTATGGCAAACCAAGTTGAACAAAAACTAACAGAAAATCTAATCCCTATTCTACAGAAAGAAAGATACGCTACGATTGCAACTGTTGATTTTGAAACAAATGGCCCAAATGTTAATGCCATATCTTGGGTATATGCGCTAAATGAAAGTACAATTTTTTTCGCTGTTGATAACCGCTCTAGAATCGTTCAAAACATAGAAGGTAATCCAAAGGTTGTTCTTACAACGATTGCCAATGGGACTACATATTCCATTAGCGGGGATGCCCATGTAAAAGCAGAGAAACTTGAAGGTACTCCACTTAAGCTCGCATTAATTGAGATTACGATTGAGTCTGTTCGTGATGTCATGTTTTATGGCTCTAAAATATCACGTGATATTGAATATGAAAAAACATATGACAAAGAAGCGGCAGCAAAATTAGACCGTCAAGTTATGGAAGCAATGAAACAAGCTTAGTTGGGAGAGCCAACTAAGCTTGTTTGGTATTTGGAGCATTTATTTTTGTTTGGATTGTTCTTTTTGAATTTGATTGAGTTGTTGTTGCTCGCCTTTTTGTAACTGCTTCTCATTTTGTTCATTTGGACCTTCTTCTGTATTCAAGTTATAAGGAATTTGCGGCATAACACGACCAACAATACCCGCTAATTCATTCATGACCCCGGCAACCGGTCTTCCCCTTTGAATATCCTTTCTCATTTCCCGTAGCCGTTGAACAACATCGGGATCAGCTATAACGACAGCATTCGCTCCATGTGGATCGTCTTTCAAAGCTTCTGCTACTGAGTATTTAACGGAACCAACTCGCGATCTTTCCAAATCCTTGTCAACATCAATCCCAACAACTGCATAATTCCCAGCAACTATAGCGGTTGCATCCCTTACTTCTGGAATGCGATTTGCTAAATCCACTAGGTGTGCAGCAATTTTTTCTCCAGATAAGTCTTGCTTTTGATTATTGTTAGGTTGATTAACAGTAATAAAATTATTTTGGCCGTCGTTTATGGCATTATTTCGAGTATCATTTTGTGCACAGCCCGTAGCAATTACAAATAATGATATGGCTGTTACCCATATTTTTCGCACCACTTCTCCAACCTTTCCATATAATTTTAAAAAATAATGTTTATTATTTATTGTTTATTTCTTCGTCTAAGATTATTCCTACACTCATATATTTAAATCAAAAGCCGTCCAAAATATAAAATCTCCTTTAATGCTTAGAAATAAAAATAGATGGTCAGGAGGAGAAGTTTTGAAAAAAATTTATGTCCTAGATACAAATGTATTACTTCAAGATCCGCGCTCAATCTTCTCATTTGAAGACAATGAAGTTGTGATCCCAGCAGTTGTGCTCGAAGAAGTTGATTCTAAAAAAAGGAACTTGGATGAAATTGGGAGAAATGCAAGACAAGTATCAAGAATAATTGATCGCCTTCGGACGCAAGGTAAAATTCATAAAGGAATACCACTCGAAAATGGCGGACTATTTAGGATAGAGTTAAATCACCGTTCATTTTTGAAGCTCCAAGAAGTATTTGATGAAAAAACGAATGATAATCGCATATTGGCGGTTGCACTTAATTTGTATTTAGAGGAACAAAAAAAGCCTGATGGAAGGCCTGTCATACTTGTGAGCAAGGATGTCTTAGTCAGGGTGAAAGCCGATGCGGTGGGCCTTATTGCTGAGGATTTTTTAAGCGACCGTGTCGTTGAATATGATGACAATATTTATTCGGGATTTCAAACGGTATATGTAAGCCAAGATCTTTTAAATGAGTATTATCAGAAAGCACAGCTGGACATATCGAGGTTACCGGCTCTTCATTATTTGCCTTATCAATTCATTATTATGAAAGACGTTTTAGGAACTTCACAATCTGCTTTAGGAATTGTGGATGGGGAAGCGAAAAATATAAAAAAATGCTTCCATGATAAGGATCATGTTTGGGGCATCAAAGCTCGAAACGTCCAGCAAACAATGGGGATTGAACTGCTTTTACGGCCGGATATACCACTTGTTACATTAATTGGTAAAGCAGGGACGGGTAAAACTTTATTGGCTTTAGCAGCAGGCCTATACCAAACAGAGGATCTTGGATTGTATAAAAAATTGTTAGTGGCACGCCCCATTGTACCTGTTGGGAAAGATTTAGGGTTCCTTCCCGGAGAGAAAGAAGAGAAATTGAGACCATGGATGCAGCCCATTTATGATAATTTAGAATATCTATTTAATACAAAAAAACCTGGTGAACTAGATGCCATTTTAGCTGGCATGGGATCCATTCAAGTCGAAGCCCTCACTTATATAAGAGGAAGAAGCATACCAGAACAGTTTATTATAATTGATGAAGCCCAAAATCTTTCAAAGCATGAGATAAAAACCATTTTAACTCGAGTGGGGGAGAGAAGCAAAATTGTGCTGATGGGTGATACCGAGCAAATTGACCACCCATATCTTGATGAATATAACAACGGCTTAACCTATGTAGTGGAAAAATTTAAACAAGAAAAACTCAGCGGCCATGTAAGATTTGTAAAAGGAGAAAGATCATCATTAGCGCAGTTGGCTGCCGATTTATTATGAATAAGGGGGCTGAAAAGTCAGCCTCTTATGAAGTTCCGCGATAATTCCTCACCTTCACTTAAAATCTCCCATACAGTAATACCTTGCATTTTTGTCCATAAGACGATAAGATTAAAAGATAGATTGGACTTTTTTTCTATTGGAGGGATGAACATGTCTTCAGAGGTTGCCTTAAATCATAAAGAAAAGGCATATGCCCTTCTTAAGGCTGATGCTGATAAAATATTAAAACTTATTAAAGTTCAAATGGATAATTTAACAATGCCCCAGTGTCCTTTATATGAAGAAGTGTTAGATACCCAAATGTTCGGTTTATCACGTGAAATCGATTTCGCTGTCCGTCTTGGGTTGGTTGAGGAACTAAATGGAAAAGCATTGCTTGAATCGTTGGAAAGGGAACTATCAACACTTCATGAAGCCTCTTTAAGAAATAAATAAAAGAGGCTTGTCTTAAAGTTAAGGATGAAATACGTATGGGGAAAAAAATATTAAGGTCCTATGATTATACACTTGTATTAGCTCCGATTATACTAAGTATCTTCGGAATCATTATGATTTATAGTTCCAGTATGGTTGTTGCTGTTGCTAAATATGAAGGATCACCTGACTTGTTTTTTATGAAACAATTAAAGTGGTTTTTTCTTGGGGTATTTGTTTACATAATAGTATTAGCCATTCCTTATAAAATTTATAAGAAATTTTTAAAACCCATTTTCTTCGGCGCACCATTTTTACTTGGGAGCGTTTTGCTTTTTGGAAAGGCTACGAATAATGCGCAGAGTTGGATCTTCGGTTTTCAGCCTGCGGAGTTCATGAAACTGGGGGTCATTATTTATTTAGCAGGTGTATTTTCCAATAAGCAAGCTTATATTCAAAAATTCGTCCCTGCTTTTGGACCGCCGTTAGCATTTATTTTCTTTATATTTATTCTAGTATATAAGCAGCCGGATTTAGGTACCGGGCTACTTATTTTAGCGATTGCAGGAATGATTATCTTCTGCTCGGGCATTCGCCCAAAGCATCTTAGCCGTTTGATTTTAATTGGAGTTGTAGGGGCTCTTCTTTTTTATCCGTTTTTAACGGATGAACAGCTAAGCCGATTTACCGCTGCTTACGATCCTTTTAATAAAGAAGTTTCCCAAGGGGATGGCTATCAGCTTATCAATTCCTATATTGCCATCTCAGCCGGTGGTATTACTGGTGAAGGTTTAGGGAAAAGTATTCAAAAATTTGGATACCTACCCGAGCCCCACACGGATTTTATCTTGTCTATTATTTCTGAAGAACTTGGTATTTTTGGTGTTGGTTTTGTCTTATTAATGCTACTATTCATTATTTGGAGAGGATTCACTGTTGCGATGAGGGCTAATGATCCATTCGGTAGTTTGCTCGCAATTGGAATTTCCGGTATGATTGGGATCCAGTCAATCGTTAATATCGGTGCCCTGACTGGTCTGTTGCCAATTACAGGTGTACCTCTTCCATTTGTGAGCTATGGTGGTTCTTCTTTAGTACTTTTGATGATATCGATGGGGATTCTAAATAATGTAGCGATGTTTGCTAGATTTAAGCAGGCTCAAAATCAATAAACGATAATAAAAAAGATTGCCATTAGGCAATCTTTTTGTTTTTGTTTATTTCATTTTTTCTGCTTCTTGAAGATAAAAGAACGAGATAGCTTAAGACACAGAACAAAAGTGTAATAAAGGTTGCATGTGCTAATGTGACATATAAATTAACCCTTGTAAAAATAATGAACGCACCGGATAAAGGCTGTAGGATGATTAAGATAATAGCAGAAATTGCGATCCACTTTAAAACTCGTTTTGTAGGATAACTTCTCATAATCCGAATGGATAAAGAAATTAACCAAACAAAGAAGATTAATGCCGCTGTCCGATGTCCCATTTGCACCCATTCATACTGATTATTCGGTAATGAAAAGATTGCGCCATTATCGCAAAATGGAAAGTCGAGGCATGCTAAATGCGCTTTTTTATGACGGACTAGGGCGCCTGTATATACAACAACATAACAATAAATGCTAATTGCATATATTTGTGTGCGGATCCCTTTATCAATAATTAAAGAGTCTGCATCAAACTTTTTGTCTACCTCAAAAATAAGTAATGTTAATAAAAAGACTGCCGCAACTGAGACCAGTGAAACACCGAAATGCAGTGCCATAATAACAGGGTCTTG
This sequence comes from Schinkia acidoalkalinis, assembly GCF_054301215.1. The sequence goes on along the minus strand of NZ_CP182573.1, from coordinate 745,340 downwards.
CCCCCAAATAACAGCACCCGCTCCAAGCAAGGCTTGAACAATTAGGAAAAATACAGATAGGAAAGCAAGAAATTTTGTTTCCCTTACATGGCCGATTTTTTTCCATGACCAAATGGCAAGTGTGGTTACTAATATTACCGATAATCCAGAAACAAGTCGGTGGGAGAGCTCAATGATTAGTTCAACCGAAATGTCGCTAGGAAGAAATTGTCCATGACAAAGAGGCCATGAACGACCACATCCCATTCCAGACCCAGTCTTCGTTACAAGTGCTCCGCCAATTAGCACAAATATCATCACAATACTTGAAGCAACGGATAAAATTTTTAATCCTTTATTCAAATCTCACACCTTCTTTATAGTATGTATAAAAAAATAGTGATTCTTTCCTTACTATATTTATGTAAAATATATCACATAAAATAAATGGAAAGAGGTTTTGTTTTTGTCAAAAATGTGAATAGCTAAGTAACAAAACTTTTCTATTCTATTATATTTTTTATATTTCTATTGATTATAACATTATTATCGTAAAAAATATATAAATGGTAGTTTATTAAGAGGAATTCAGTGGTACTTTTAATAAGTCGCTAATTTTTTTATGAAGTCATGATTCCTTAATGGAGGTGAATTTGGGCAATTTTAGAATAATTGTAAAAATAATTTCATTATTATTTAACAAATTCTTCATGTTTTATGGTTTAATAAGGGTGAGGAATATTTCTATGACATTTATCACATATTGATAATCTATTTTTTAAAAAGATTATTTTGCAAGTAGGTTATTTTGAATGAATGTAGCTTTAGACGAAGGTAAAGGAGGAAATAGTCAATGGACAACTCGAGAATTATGAATAGAACTGCTAATCCGATGTTTGAGGCTGCTAGTCTGAATGAGAGTAAAAGTAAAACAAATTCTATATGGAATGATTTGCTATCTCTTGTTAAAATTGGAATAGTAAATTCGAATTTAATAACAGCATTTACTGGGATATGGCTTGCACTTTATTTCACAAATCAATCCTTTATTGTTAATATTGATAAGGTGTTACTGGGGATGTTTGGTAACGCTTTGGTAATAGCGGGTGGATGTGTTTTAAATAATTTTATTGATAGAGATATCGATCATATAATGGAACGTACGAAAACAAGACCAACGGTAACAGGTACGATTAGTCTTACGAAGGTATTGTTATTAGGATGTTCGGCATCCTTAATCGGTCTGGTGTTATTGTTTATGGCATCGCCTCAGGCAGCCCTCTTTGGTTTTATTGGTTTATTTACGTATGTTGTATTATATACCCTGTGGTCAAAACGTAGACATCCTATTAATACTGTTGTTGGAAGTATTTCTGGTGCGGCGCCACCATTAATTGGCTGGGCTGCCATTGACCCTAATCTATCAGTTGAAGCTTGGATTTTATTTCTGATTATGTTTATATGGCAACCCCCACATTTTTATGCTTTGGCGATGAAGAAATGTGAGGAATACCGGAAAGCAGGAATTCCAATGTTGCCAGTAGTTAAGGGATTTGCAGAAACAAAGAAGCATATCGTTGCTTTTGTTGCTTGCTTATTGCCTTTACCGTTTTTCCTAATGTCGTTAGGCCCTGTTTTTGTTTTTGTCTCATTTTTGTTGAGTGTGGGCTGGTTTGCTTTAGGTGTTTACGGGTTTTTCATGAAGGAAGATTTAAAATGGTCAAAATGGATGTTTGTTTATTCTTTGAACTATTTGACGATTGTTTTTGTGCTAATGGTAATTGTAACAATTTAAGAGAATGCTAGTGAGAATAATCTCACTAGCCATTTTTCGACAAATTTTTCATACATTTTCATTTAAAAAGTATAAAAATGTCGAATATGTACATAAGCCAGTAAATGTTATAAGGGGAAAGATTCTATCATATTATGTTATAAAATACCTTTCAATATGTTAATACTGTTGGGAGGTATATTAATAAATAGATTTATTAAAAGAAAGAGGGGTTAGGATGAAATGAATCGCGTAGGAGGGAAAGGTCGTTTGTTTGTCGTAGTATTGATGCTTTTGCTAGTGTTAGCTGGCTGTGGTGGGAAACCATACTTGTCAACGCTTACGCCGCAGGGTGAAAATGGTGAGATGCTGTATGATTTAATGATGTTGACCACTGGTCTCATGACGCTAGTAACTTTAGTTGTTGTAGTAATTTTTATTTATGTTGCACTGAAGTTTCGTAGAACAAAACAAAAAGAGAATTTGATTCCAAAACAAGTAGAAGGAAATCACAAACTAGAGATTACATGGACTGTTATTCCTATTATTATCCTATTGATTATTGCTGTGCCGACAGTTTCGGCAACATTTAAATTGGATCCTAAACACGAAAAAGTAGCTAAGGATGCCATACATATAAATGTTACAGGTAAACTCTATTGGTGGGAATTCGAATATCCTAATGAAAAAATCATTACGTCTCAAGATTTAGTCATACCTGTTGGTGAAAAAATTTATTTATCTTTAAAAGCTGGGGATGTAAAACATTCATTCTGGATTCCAGCATTGGCAGGTAAAATGGATACAAACGTTGAAAATGAGAATCAAATGTGGATTCATGCCTACAAAGAAGGCGTTTACTATGGTAAATGTGCAGAGCTTTGTGGTCCTTCTCACGCATTAATGGACTTCAAAGTAAAAGTTTTGTCTAAGGATGATTATAAAAAGTGGGTAGCTAATATGCAAAAGCCTTCTGAAGTGCCTACTGAAGCAACTGCTAAAGCAGGGCAAGAAATCTTTGCGAAAAGCTGTGCTGGCTGTCATGCTGTAGATTCAAATGATCCACGACCAGTAGCTGCAAGACTTGCACCGAATCTTTCGAATTTTGCAGATCGTCAGCGTGTTGCTGGTGTTAAGGATTTAACTAAGGAAAATGTTCAGGCTTGGATCACAAATCCTGAGGCAATAAAGCCAGGAAATAAAATGAGTGGCACATATAATTTAAATCCAGATCAAATTGAAGCAGTGACAGAGTATCTGCTTACGCTTTCAAAGGAAAATAAATAGGGTTGGGGAGGTTTAGCAATTGAGTACATTGGTACAAAAAAGGGGTGTTGGTGCAATTATATGGGACTACCTAACAACAGTAGACCATAAAAAAATTGCCCACTTGTATCTTATTGCAGGTTTATTACATTTTGTCATTGGTGGAATTGAAGCCTTATTAATGCGTATACAATTGATGTTCCCTGAAAATGACTTTTTAGTAGGTACTTCATTTAACGAAGCGCTGACTGCTCATGGAACGACGATGCTATTCTTTGTTGCGATGCCAATCATCTTTGCATTGGCAAATGCAGTTGTTCCGATTCAAATTGGGGCACGTGACGTTGCCTTCCCATTTTTGAACTCATTAGGGTTTTGGTTGTATTTTTTCGGCGCTTTATTTTTTAACTTTGGGTGGTTTTTAGGTGGAATGCCGGCAGCAGGCTGGACGAACTATGCTTCACTTGCAATGGCTGATCCAACCCACGGTGTAGATTTCTATTTAATCGGGTTGCAGATTTCTGGTTTTGGTACATTAATATCTGCGATTAACTTTTTAGCTACAATTATTACAATGCGTACGGCTGGTATGACATTTATGCGCATGCCGATGTTTACGTGGACTGTTTTTGTTTCATCATCATTAATTTTGTTTGCTTTCCCGCCATTAACAGTGGGTATATTCTTAATGATGTTTGATCGCTTATTTGGATCGAAATTCTTTGATATTGCGTTTGGTGGTAATACGATTATTTGGGAGCACCTATTCTGGATTTTTGGACACCCAGAAGTTTATATATTGGTGTTACCGGCATTTGGAATTTTCTCGGATGTAATTTCAACTTTTTCACGAAAAAGAATCTTCGGCTATACATCAATGGTATTCGCCGTGGTATTAATTGGTTTCCTAGGATTCATGGTTTGGGCACACCACATGTTTACAACAGGTATGGGGGCAGTTGCCAACTCTATTTTCGCTGTGGCAACGATGACAATTGGTGTTCCGACAGGTATTAAAGTATTTAACTGGCTCTTTACAATGTGGGGTGGAAACATCCGTTATACAACACCGATGCTGTATGCGGTTTGGTTTGTACCAACATTCGTAATGGGTGGCGTTACAGGTGTTATGCTGGCATCTGCTGCTGCAGACTACCAATTCCATGATACTTATTTCGTTGTTGCGCATTTCCACTATATTATCGTTGGTGGTATTGTATTAGGTCTATTTGCCGGCCTGCATTTCTGGTGGCCGAAAATGTTTGGTAAGATGATGAATGAAACATTAGGTAAAATTACTTTCTGGGTATTTTACATTGGTTTCCATTTAACTTTCTTTATCCAACATTTCCTTGGTCTTTGGGGTATGCCACGTCGCGTATTTACCTACTTGCCAAATCAAGGTTGGGATGCAGCAAACTTTGTAAGTTCAATTGGTGCTATTTTAATGGCTGTTGGTGTTCTATTACTCGTAATTAATATGGTGATGTCTTTCACCAATAAAGAAAAACTTGCCGATGATCCTTGGGGTGATTGTCGTTCACTTGAGTGGGCAGTTTCATGTCCACCACCTGAGTACAACTTTAAACAGTTACCATTAGTTCGCAGCTTAGATCCTGTATGGTATGAAAAACAAAACGGTAACAAGGAATTGATTCCGGCTGAGCCGCTTGGTGATATCCATATGCCTAACGGATCATTTAATCCTTTTGTAATTTCTTTAGGTATATTTATCGCGGGATTTGGCTTTATGTACCATGATCTTGGAACAAACAAATTAGCCCTAGGCGTCGGCATCCTTGGATTATTGATTATGTTTGGTGCTATGTTTGCACGATCTGTAAGAGATGATCATGGTTACCATATCCATAAAGAAGACCTTGAACGTGAAGGAGGGCTAGGAGCATAATGGCTGCTGAACAAGTTTTAACAAGAGAAAATTTTCCTTCCGAGCCTGAAAAGGCAACGATGGAAGGAAAAAATAAATTTATCGGTTTTTGGTTGTTTCTTGGTGGAGAAACAGTCATGTTCGCTTCATTATTCGGTACATTTTTGGCACTGCGCCATTCTACAATGAATGGACCAACACCTGAGGAGCTTTTTTCTCTGCCACTAGTATTTTTGGCAACAATGTTTTTATTATTCAGTAGTTTGACAAGTGTATATGCAATATATCAAATGAAAAATAATAATTATAAGGGAATGCTTACTTGGTTATGGATTACTGTAATCCTTGGTGCATGCTTCCTTAGTTTAGAAATGTATGAATTTAACCACTATGTACATGAAGGGTTAAAGTATACAACGAATGCATTTGCATCTTCCTTCTATACGCTGACTGGATTTCATGGTGCTCACGTTGCTTTTGGGCTTTGCTGGATTATTACTTTATTGGTACGTAACTCACGCCGTGGTCTTAGTCTTTATACTGCACCGAAGTTTTATGTGGCGAGCCTTTATTGGCATTTTATTGACGTTGTATGGGTATTCATCTTTTCAGTTGTCTACTTAATGGGAAAGGTGGGCTAAGCTAATGGAAATGAATTCAAATTCATCAGTGGATACAAAATGGGAGGTTCGTAAGCAAGCGAATAAGGAGGAAATGAATCAACAATTTGTCGTTTTTGCCTTAACAATATTTTTAACGCTGCTTGCCTTTGCATCCGTTGTATTCAAAGATACGATTAATAACTGGTTTGTTACTCCTTTCATTTTTATTTTAGCGATTGTGCAAGTAATCTTTCAGTTGTTTTACTTTATGCACATGAGCCATAAAGGTCACGCGGCACCGATTTTATTTATCTTTTCCGGTGTATTAGTGGCAGCTGTAAGTATCTTAGCGTTGATGACAGTTGTTTGGTGGTAAAAAAACGGGACTCGGGCTTTTTAGCTCGGTCCTTTTTGAAGTATAGGAAAGAAATTTAGAGGTGATGTCAGTGCTTGAGAAACTAAGTATATTTGGTTTTAGGGCGATGTGGAGTCCGTTGTTTTTCGTTTGTTTAGCTGTTGTAGCTGTACTTTACCTGCTCATAGTAAAAGGGCGTATCATAAACAAACCGAGTGGCGAAGAAGGTGCAACAAAAAAACAAATCTTATTGTTCATATCTTCACTTGTAATTTTATATATTATTAAAGGGAGTCCTATTGATTTATTGGGGCATTTGAATTTCAGCATTCATATGGTACAAATGTCGGTATTGTATTTAATATTACCACCATTATTTATTTTATCTATTCCTAGCTGGCTCTATCGTAAGATGTTGGCTAAAAGGAAAGTGAGCCGGCTGTTTTTAATCGCAACAAGACCATTATTTGCAGTTCTATTGTTTAATGGTGTTTTTTCCGTTTACCATTTCCCGTTCGTTTTTGATATTATAAAAACAAATTCAATCCTTCATGCTAGTGTAACGGTAACCATTTTTATAGCAGCTTTTATTATGTGGTGGCCCCTTTTATGTCCTATACCTGAAAACCAAAGACTTAGCGGACTGCAAAAATTAGCTTATATTTTTGCAGATGGTATGTTACTTACACCTGCCTGTGCATTGATTATTTTCGCAGGTCATCCAATCTATCAGACTTATACCGACCCAACTGCATGGATGAAGGCACTGGAATTATGTGTTCCGGTGAGTACACTTACAAATGTTAATATTAGTAATCCGCAAATGTTCTCATGGTTATCACCATTAGACGACCAGCAATTGGGCGGAGTTATCATGAAAATTATGCAGGAAATTGCATATGGTGTAACGCTCGCGCGTGTATTCTACCAATGGGTTAGAGAAGAAAGACAAAAGGAGGAAGAACAACAACTTAACGGCTTTCCTTCTCCACAACCATTAAAATAAAGGAGATGCTGGTTTTGTCGCAAATTTTTACAGACCGCCTACTATTAATCCCGTGTCCGTTAGATTTGGCAAAATCAATTATATTAGACAGAAAAAAATTGGAGGAGCGGTCACCGGTTACATTGCCTAGTGACTGGCCCTCCGTTCAATTAAAAAGTCTTCTACCATATTATATTGAATTGTTAGACAAAGCCCCAAACGATAGAAGTCTCGAAATTTGGTTAATTATTGATCCACTTGAGAGAAAAGTGATTGGATCCCTTAGGGTAAAATCAAAAGCAGCCGATTCCAGTACAGTTGATATTGGATATGAAATTATTGAAGCCCATCGAAAGCGTGGGGTTGGTTATGAGGCTGTGCAAGCTCTTGTTAATTGGCTTTTATTAAATCATAAAATAGAGAAAATAACGGCTGAATGTGATGCAAGTAATATAGGCTCAATAAGAATACTAGAAAAAGTAGGAATGTATTGCATTGGAAAAGAAGCGTCATTTTTAAACTGGGAATTAAAAAACGAACGTTCGACTTCATTGGGGGAATCGTGATGATTAAAAAAATGTTGGAAAAAGGGACGTTGAATATTTCTGAAGATGTTTTCGCCATCATTTCATCGATTGTTATTGAGGAGATGGAGGGTATTGCCAGCACGGTTTCCGACTTTAAGGATGATTTTATTAGGGTAGTCAATAAAAAGGGGAACCAAAGAGGAATAAGTGTTAGTCAAAATGAAGAGAAGCTCCTAATAACGATAAAAGTATCCGTATACCTTGGTGAAAATATTTGTGAACATTGTGTGGAACTTCAAAAACGAATTATTGAAGAAATAAAAATTATGACCGGTATTGATGTAACAAGTGTTAATGTCTTGATTGACTCCGTTCGCATGAAAGATGAAAAATGACTGTAAAAAGGCGCATGAAAATCATGCGCCTTTTTACAATTAAAAAATTAAATTAACCTAATTTTTTGCTTACAGATTCAAGAATTGCTCTTGATTTTTCAATGATATTTTTTGGAATCACTTCATCCTCACCGTATTCTACGCCATGTGGGTAGTAATGCTTTCCAAGAGCCGGTGTTAAAAGTTTTACTTTAGCATGCTTAGAATCGATATTTCCTTCAACTGAATACCCTTGTATGCGCAAATAAAAGATTTCGTTTGTATCTAGTTGTTCAAACTTACGGTCAAATGATATACGCTCATAATCCCATTGTTCTCTAACAAGTAATTGTTCTTCACCAAATACATTTTTTAAAAGAGAAAGATCGTATACTTTCCCATCAAGCCCCGTACCTTCAAATCTCACTATGTATCCCTCCTAAATTTCAAAAACACTCTAAAAACTATAATAGTATGAAAGAGAGGAAGATGCAATAAAGCTTTTCTTAATTATTTTTGTTTTCGTGAGAATTTTTTTGCATTTTGGCAAAAATATAAAAGGTGTTTATCTACTGTTAAAGTTTTGAAAGGAGGATTTTTTTGAAAAAGCTTATGGGTTCAGCACTATTTTTTTTAATAGTGTTCGTTGCAGCTGTGACAGGAAATGCCCAAACTCAAGATACGTATATTGTGCAGCGTGGTGATTCGATGTGGAAAATTGCGGTGAAGTATCAAATTGGTCTAAGTGAAATCATTCAAGCCAACCCACAAATTAAGAATCCGGCGATGATTTATCCTGGTCAAAAACTGACAATTCCGCTTATTGATGCAACGAAAAGTATTGAGTCGCAGGTTATTCAATTAACAAATCAACAAAGGGCGAAGTATGGGCTGCCTGCTTTAAAGGCTAATTGGGAACTATCAAGGGTGGCTCGTTTTAAAGCAACGGACATGCGTGATAAAAATTATTTCAGTCACACTTCACCAACGTATGGGTCGCCATTTACGATGATGAAAAACTTTGGAATTTCCTATTCAGCTGCCGCAGAAAACATCGCTGCTGGTCAAGCAACACCGCAGGAAGTCGTAAATGCTTGGATGAACAGTCCGGGTCATCGTCAAAATATTTTAGATTCAAGAATGACTCAAATCGGTGTTGGTTATGCTAAAGGTGGGTCGTACCGCCATTACTGGTCACAAATGTTTATCAAAAAATGATATGGAGGGGCATATATGAAAACAGTTCGCGAGGTAATGTCAACAAATGTTGAATATTGTACACCGGTAGATAATGCCTTTGAGGTTGCTACGAAAATGAAGGATTTAAATGTAGGGGCAATTCCCATTGTTGAGAATGGAAATCTGCTAGGAATGATTACAGACAGGGATTTAGTAGTTAGAGGAATAGCTGAAAAACGTTCCGGATCAAATTCTGTTACGAATATAATGAGCGAGGAATTAGTTACTGTATCTCCTACTGCTTCTGTCCATGATGCGGCGCATTTAATGGCACAGAAACAAATTCGTCGTCTCCCTGTTGTTGAAAATGGACAATTAGTGGGAATTGTTTCTCTCGGTGATTTAGCAGTTGAAGAACAATCCGATCAAAAAGCCGGATACGCCTTAAGTGAAATATCTGAGCCATCTGAGTTCCAACAATAGTTCTATAAGCGTAAGTGCAAGGTACCTTCACAGTAGCGAAGGTACCTCTTTTTTTTGAATTAAAGGAATATTTTAATAACAGGACTATATAATGGTATAAAAAGTTAGGGACAAGCAGGGGGGCTTATTCATGAGGATCAAGATCCTTTCTTTTTTTATACTATTTATTGTACTTGTATTGGGAGCTATTTATCTTCAAAAAGTGTTGACTCCTTCATCCAGTGAAAAAATACATACAACTTCCATTCAATCTTTTGATTATCAAAAAAAAGAGCAAAAAGTAGCAAAGTCCGAAAAACGTCAAAAGTTGTATAGTCTGATTGGAAAAGATAGTAAGGATGTTATGGAACTGCTCGGAAAACCAGCAAGAATTGATGTCTCAGAATATGACTATGAATGGTGGGTTTATAATGAGCCGCTTTCCCGTTATTGCCAAGTGGGCATTGAGGATGATAAAGTAGTCACCATTTTTGTGATGGGGGATGATATTGACATTTCACCCTTTCGGATAGGTGAAGTACTTCCTTATAATTTTTTCGATGTCTCGAATAAGGTCGCCTTGGAGGTCGAAAAAAATTTGTATCAGTTTGAACTAACTGAGGAAGAGTTAATGACAACGCCACTCTTGCAATATAAGAATATTTGGGCACAGATCAATATTGATAAGTTCACGAAAGAGGTCATAAGCGTCCGCTTTTTAGATGCCAAAACATTAATAAAAATAAGACCTTATGCGCTTCTTTATCGAGGAGACTTAATATCCGCAAAGAAAATAGACCCCGGGTTGTGGAATGATATTGAAAAAGGCAAAGCACTGCAAATCTTAGATATGACGAATATAGTAAGAGTACGAAATAGTTTGGAACGAGTGAACTGGGATGAAAGAACAGCAGTTGTTGCATATAGTCATTCAAGGGAGATGTTCGAAGAAGAATATTTTTCCCATAGTTCTCCCACATATGGTAATTTATCAGATCGCTTAGTAAACGGCGGTGTAAACTTTACAGCTGCAGGTGAAAATATTGCTGCACGTTATGTAGATGCAATTTCCGTTGTTGCAGGTTGGTTAAATAGCAAAGGACATCGGACAACGTTGTTAAATAAAGATTTTACTCATTTGGGTGTTGGTGTCTATGAGAAGTATTATACCCAAAATTTCATCAGAGCATGGTAAAATGGGCGGACATTTTTTTAACAATGGTAGTAACCTATAGTAGGCCAAATCTGTCGTAATGGGGTGTAGACTATGGGAAAGCAGAATCCGAAGGTTTCCGAATTCAAAAAGTTTGTTGAACGTTATCCAGGTATTGCAAAAGATGTCCGCGCAAAAGAAAAAAGTTGGCAGGAATTTTTTGAGGACTGGTATATGTTTGGAGAAGACGATGCGATGTGGGATCAATATAAAACTGAAACGAAAGGTGAACTCATAACGAAAAAAGATGACTCTAAAAAAGAATCAGATTTTGTATCCCAAATCATGGCGATTATGAAGAAAGTTGATATGAACGAAGTACAAAAACATATTACAACTGTTAGTGGAGCGATTGCGAATGTACAGCAAATTCTTGAACAATTTCAAGGTATTGCACCAAATAACCAAAATCAAAGAATGCCAGGGCCAAGAAATCCGCAAAATCCTTTTTTTTATAAAAAGGATTAACAGTCTGGAGCTGTTAACAAATGCGCCGTGAAATCCAAAATTATTTAGCCACAAGACATGACTTACGTTTATTTATTCGAGAGAATCCGGTCTGGTATCGCATCCTTTGCCGAAATCCAGAGAAGCTGTTTGAGATTGAACAGGAAGCGAAAATTTTTTATGGTAAGACCTTTCCGCAAAAAATCGATCGCCTGCAGCAGCAAATTCAATTAGCAAACCTCTTAGTTGGTATGGTGAGCGCAATGGAAAAAAACCGGTAGGATAATATTTTTCGATTAATTTTAGCCAGTGAGGTAACAATAAGATATGCAAATACAATTTAAAGGTGGGAAATAATATGGCAAAATATATTCTTGTCATAACTTCTTTTCTTTTCTTTATAATGAATGATCCAGCATTGGCTAGAAGTAATATAGAAAATCTTATGGGTACTAAAGAGCAAAGAGTTGCTGCAGTTAAAGAGAATTCAGAACAACAAGAAAAATCGATATCTGTGAAACATCAAGTAAAGGGGAATGATGTTTATATTGAATGTGTCATTTCTAACTTTATGTTTTCAAAGCGGGAAGACAGAAATAGTAATAAAAATGGATATGGTTTTATGCAACTTTATCTTAATGGCAAAAAAATTGACGAAATTTATACCGCCGCCTTTATTATTAAGGGATTGCCAGTGGGTAAGCATCTCATAAAACTTGAGCTTGTCCAAAATGATGGAACGCCATATAAGATTGAGGAAGAATTTGAAGTAACGATTTGATTTAGGACATTTTAAGAAGCTGACTTGTACGTTTGTATAGGTCAGCCTTTTTCTTGGTGAACCATTCATGGTATTATTATAGTGGAGGTGTTAGAAATTGCTTGCAACAGAAGAAAGGATAAATATTCTCGATGTAGCAGATGAATTGTCCGCAATGATTCTTAATTCTGATGTAGTGGAAGACTATTATCAGTGTTTAAATAGATTACGTAAAGACGAAAAGGCTGTGAGTATAATTAAAGCCTTTACTAAGCAAAAGGAATTATATGAAGAGGTACACCGTATCGGCAAGTATCATCCCGATTATCTAAAGGTAATTAAAGAAACAAGGGAACTAAAACGGGAAATGGATCTCCTTGACACCGTTTATGAATTTAAAAAGGCCGAAAATGCTTTGCAAAGCTTATTGGACGAGATTAGTGTTTTAATTGGTCATTCTGTTTCAAAACAAATTAAAGTACCTACAGGAGACCCATTTTTTGAGTCCTCTTCTGGCTGTAACGGCTGCAGCAGCGGCGGTCACAATAGCTGTGGATAATGCTAAAGCTTGCAAATCACGATAAATTCATGCTATTCTGACTAAGAATAGATGATCGAATAAAGCCCTAGATTAGTGTTTTAAAAGGATGGATTTGAAGATGAATTTTGGAAATCGGCAAGGAATTATAGTATGGGTGCATTCATTAAAACAGGTAAAGCAGCTAAAGCGTTTTGGAAATATCCATTATGTATCAAAAAAGCTTAAATATGTTGTGATTTATATGGATATGGACCGGATTGAGGAAACAGCGGAGCGGATTAAATCCTTGTCGTTTGTAAAGAAGGTTGAGCTTTCTTATAAGCCCTTTCTTAAAACTGAGTATGAAAACTCTAAGCCGGATAAAGCAAAAGAGTATGATTATAAAATCGGCATTTGAATAGCAAAAAGCCCCTTAGTAAGTTTTTTATAAATAATGCTAAGAGGCTTTTTGTTTTTTTACCCCATCGGCGGTATAAATCTGTTCATGCGCAAAATGCCGATTAAGTGTTGATAATAAAGTTCTGTTTCCGCAAATACCGAGGATGGTTTTACCTTAAATGCAATAATCTCTTTTCCCAGCTCCTCCGCCAATTCCTTAAAAAGATCAAAGCGTTTATTAGGCTTTTTCTCTGGATTTGGAATCCCTTCTCTGCATACGTAGATAGGTTGAAAATCCCCAGTTGTGGTAGGCTTTAAGACTACAGCTAAAGAAGTAACATCATTGTCATTAATGACTGTATGAAATGCCATCAAGTGAACAATTCTATGTTTGTTCGTTCTGGCAATTTCCAACAACTCATAAAGGTCTGAATACCCTTGTCCAAGTTCAATAAATCGTTGAATCACCGTTAATTCCCCTTTCAATACAAAAAACGTTACATGCAAGTTACACTTTATCAATTGAATGGGGAAACGTCAAAAAAAAATCCCTGCTTTCGCAGGGTCCTTCTATTTTTCCTTGAAAGTTACGTTTAACCTCCAAGATAAGAAGGCAAAGGGAGAGGAGAAACCGGAGGAAGAACTTATGGGGAAACGTAAGTCTTCTCCGCGGTTGGCAACAACACCAAAAAATAATGTTGTTACTATCCATTATGACCAAAACTTTTTTCTCTATACATTAAATTTTGACTATCTGTGTTGACTATCCATCTATATTAAGATAAAGTGAAAATTGCATTATGTATTTTTGTGATGCTAAATTTTACCAATAATATAGGTTTTAAAAGAACAAATGAATTCATAGGTGATTGACAATGAGAGTTATTGCAGGAAAGTGTAAAGGAAGGCCTCTTAAAGCTGTCCCTGGCATGGATACTAGACCTACTACAGATAAAATAAAGGAATCAATGTTTAATATTATTGGACCTTATTTTGATGGTGGTGTGGGCTTGGATTTGTTTGGTGGAAGCGGCGGGCTGGGAATTGAAGCATTAAGTCGTGGACTAGATAAAGTTGTTTTTGTAGATCGGAGCAGGAAAGCTGTTGAGGTTATCAAACAAAACATTGATTTTTGTGGATTTGAGGAACAATCAGAGGTCTTTTGTAATGACGCGAACCGAGCCCTAAAGGCCATAATAAAGCGTGGTTTGAAATTCACTCATATTTTTTTAGATCCTCCTTATAAATTAACGGAATTGGAAAATATTATCGGAACTATTGATCAAGCGCATTTGGTAAGCGATGATGGCATCATTATTGCTGAGCATGGTGCTGAACTTACACTGCCGACATCGATTGGGGCTCTTCATTTAACCAGAAGAGAAGTTTATGGGAGTACAACTGCGGTTTCAATCTTTCAATACAATAAAAATACTGAAAATTCGATATAGTCGAAAATTGAAAAAGGAGAGGATGATATGGCAAGTATTGCTGTCTGTCCTGGTAGCTTTGATCCAGTTACTCTAGGGCATTTGGATATTATTAAACGAGGTGCAAAAGTATTCGGAACACTTTATGTATGTGTACTGAACAATTCTTCAAAGAATCCGCTTTTTTCAGTAGAGGAGAGAATTGAACTCATCAAGAAAGTGACGAAGGATATACCCAATGTTGAAGTTGAGGCATTTGATGGTTTATTAATTGAGTATGCACGTACAAAGCGTGCAACTGCTATTTTAAGGGGATTACGTGCGGTATCGGACTTTGAGTATGAAATGCAAATCACATCAATGAATAGGACGTTAGGAGAAGAAATTGAAACGTTTTTCATTATGACAAATAATCAATATTCATTCCTAAGCTCAAGCATTGTTAAGGAAGCGGCGAAATATCATGGGGATATTTCTAGTCTCGTTCCGATTGAAGTAGAAAAAGCATTAAGAGAAAAATATAAAAGCTGATCATAATCGATCAGCTTTTTTTATGATGTAAAGCTTTGCGCATTTGCTTTTGCATAAAGAAAGATGTAAATGCAAAGCGATGCAATCGTAATCAGCGCGCCATATTGGAGTAAAAATTCCCAATACATATAGACCCAGGACCACCCGATATCGTTTGCAATAGCAGGCACTGCTTCTTTGTTATCTGTTACATATAAATTTGCATACAGTGGTTTCCATAAGAGATAAGCAAAAATAGCGGAGAATAGTCCCTGCAAAACTCTTGCCACAAAAAAAGGTTGAAAACGGATATTGGAATCCGCAAGTAAACTTGCAACCTGCGCTTGGACGGAAAAGCCACTAAAACCTAAAATAAAGCTGGTAATGATTACTTTGAAAAATAAGTCGACACCCTCTGTTTGACTAGTTAGTTGACTGCCTAATGTTATTTCGAACATACCCGATAACAGTGGTAAAGCTAATTCAGCTGGTATTTGAAAAATAGTGAGGATGTAACTGAAAAACATTGACACAATTTCAGTTATACCCACTATGTAGAGCAAACGATTAAACACGGAAAATAGAATAATAAAGCCGCCAATCATCAGCAGTGTTTGAATGGATGAAATAACCGCATCGCCCAACATTTTTCCAAGGGGCTTTTGATTTTTTATTCTTGTTTGGTGCAGCGAATGGAAAGCTTCCTTTATGGATAAAACACTTTTTTTTGTTGAGCTTGCTTTCTCGCTATCTTGTCTACCATGGAATCGCATGAAAATACCTACACAAAAATTACCAAGATAATGGGCGGCGGCAAGTAAAATCCCAATATTTGCATTATTGAAAAAACCAACTGAAACAGCGCCAAAAATAAATAGTGGATTGGATGAATTTGTAAAGGAGACTAACCGTTCGGCCTCAATTGCTGTTAGCTGTTTTTCTTGGCGAAGGCGCGCAGTCAGTTTGGCACCTGCCGGAAAGCCGGAAGCCATTCCCATTGCCCAAACCACCCCGCCAACACCAGGAACTTTAAATAGTGGACGCATGAGAGGTTCTAAAAGGATTCCGATGAATTTAACAACGCCATAGCCAATCAGTAATTCCGAAACAATGAAAAATGGTAGTAAGGAAGGAAATACAACCTCCCACCACATTTCTAATCCCCTTCTTGATGCTTCAAGTGATTCTTTTGGAGAAAAAATCAATCCGAAAGCAACAAGTGATACTGATATTGCCACTAGGATTGTTTTTAGTTTAGAACGCGTCACATATAGCCCTCCAACATATTCATGAGTTCTTATTCTATACTTGATCGTTATAGAATGGTAAAATAAGGTCGAAAGATTCTAGTCCTACTAATAATATGCGATGGTCATCATAGAATAGACCTAAAATAAGGAAAAGGTTATGGAGGGAAACTGCTTGAGGAAACCAAGAATTGGCTTAGCTCTTGGTTCAGGTGGAGCTAGAGGTTTTGCTCATCTAGGTGTGTTAAAGGCATTAAATAAAGCAGGCATTCCAATTGAGTTCATTGCTGGAAGCAGCATGGGGGCATTAGTAGGTGGTTTATACGGAGCGGGGCATGACCTCGAACGCCTTCAAAGATTAGCAACCGCATTTAGACGAAAATATTACCTTGACTTTACCGTTCCAAAAATGGGCTTTATTAGTGGTCAAAAAGTAAAAGAGTTTATCCGAATGTTTACACTTGGAAAGACAATTGAACAACTTTCTCCAACACTTTGGATTGTAGCAACAGATATTAAAACAGGAGAAAAGGTCATTTTCAAGGAGGGGCCACTTGCAGAAGCAATCCGGGCAAGCATTTCCATACCTGGAATATTCGTTCCTGAAAAAATGAATGGCCGTTTGCTCGTCGATGGAGGGGTTGTCGACCGAGTGCCTATCTCCGTTGTTAAAGAAATGGGAGCGGATCTTGTTATAGCGGTGGATGTTTCACATGTAAAAGTTGATGCAGAAATTTCTTCCATATTTGACGTAATCCTGCAAAGTATTGATATTATGCAGGATGAATTAGCACGCCTAAAGCAGTTTGATGCAGACGTTTTAATTAAACCACGGGTTGAGCAGTATAGTGCAAAAGCTTTTACGAATACTGAAGATATCATTCGAATAGGAGAAGAAGAAACCGTGAAGCAAATTCCATTTATATTAGAATATATCGAGAAGTGGAAGGAGTCACATCACCATGAATAAGCAAAAAAATTTGATAAGGGGCTTAAGTATAGTCCTGGCAATCAGCCTTTTTCTATCCTTCTTTCAACTGCCTTATTATATTTCATCCCCTGGAGAAGCGACTGAGCTCGCCCCCATTGTAAAGGTAGATGGAGGGAAAAAAGAAAGAGGGAGTTTTTCGTTAACAACAGTGAGAATTGGCAAAGCAAATATCATTCAGTATGCGTGGGCTAAAGCAAATGATTATTATGAAATCTATCCTGAGGATTATATTCGTCCAGAAGGTGAAACAAATGAGGAGTATACGAAGCGCCAGCTGCATATGATGGAAGATTCAAAAGAGCAGGCTACGGTTGTTGCTTATACGAAAGCAAAAAAAGATATTAAGATCAAATATAATGGCGTTTACGTTATGAGTGTGATACCAGGTATGCCAGCTGAAAAACAGTTGAAAGTGGGCGACCGCCTCTTTTCGGTAGACAATAAGGAAATGAAATCATCCGAAGAATTTATGAAGTATGTTTCTACAAAGAGCAAAGGGGATGTTGTGAAGTTAAAATTAGAAAGAGACGAAAAAATAATGGATGTAAGGGTGCCATTGGCAGTTTTTCCAAAAGAAAAAACTGGGGAGAAGAAAGATAAAGTCGGATTAGGCATTCTTCTTGTAACCGACCGTAAAGTGGAAGTAAACCCACCTGTTGAAATCAATACAGATAAAATCGGGGGTCCTTCTGCCGGACTGATGTTTACCCTTGAAATTTACAATCAATTGATTGATAAGGACCTGACGAAGGGCTATAAAATAGCGGGAACGGGTACGATTAGCTATGAGGGTGAAGTCGGCCGTATCGGTGGAATCCAACAAAAAATTGTCGCAGCCGATAAATCGAATATTGAAATTTTCTTTGCCCCGAATGAACGCGGTAAAGCCCAGGTAGACGAAAATGGAAAACCTATCCTGACAAATTATCAAGAAGCATTGGAAACGGCAAAAGATATTAAAACAGATATGAAAATTATCCCGGTGGATACCTTTGAGGACGCCGTTAAATATCTAGAGAAATTACCTCCTAAAAATAATAAATAAAATAGGGCGCAAGCAACCGCTGATTGAGGAACAGTAACGGTGCTTGTGCTTTTTTTGTTGGTTAGTTGGTACGGTGAAAGGGCTATCCCAAAAATTGTCGTTTGGATGAATCATATCTAAACGGCGGATTTGTATATTCAGCTTTGATGATTTGTGAGCGCAATGGTTCTTTTAGGCAAGATGCATACACTTTAGTTGCTTTTATATCAAGCATGATTTGTTCATTCGAAAAGGACGCTAGTCTTGAAACAAGGGGGAGAGAGATGTGTTTTTTAACTTTATTCAAATAGTCCTGCCCCTGTAATGACATGCCAAGCAACCGAATATAAGTAGGCTGATGCTCATACTTCTTCATTGCTTTTTTCGTTGTGTTGGTGAGTATGTGCAGGCATAGCCGTTGTAATCTTGTCCATGTATACCGCTTCGTTTTCAACTTTTCCATAAAATCATTGAAAGTTACTGAATCGGAAATCAATTGGAGGACACGATTCTCTAGGCCTTCTTCTACCTCATAGATTTGATTAAGTTCCTCCGCTGTCATGGACAGTAGTCGGTATTTTAAAAAAGGGAAGTAGTCCTCCCAACGATGAAACAACCCATATTTGTTTTTATAAGCTTGCAAATGAAGTGAAGTAGTATCAGGCATAACATTTTGGATTTCTTCTAGATTCGTGTTTCCCGAAAACAAATTATTTCGTATACTTGTTGCACTGGCGATATGTTGATCCTGAAAATCCTTGTCATGGTAATTCGCTTTTGTCCGTTTGATTGTATAAACTTTCATATCGCTATGAAGAGTATGGATCGCTTTAATATAATGAAAACCTAAAATATTATTTGGTTGTGAAAGATCAACGACATCTTCCGAGATTTGTAACCTTAGGAAGGCATCGGATGCTGCCCTTGGATAGCTTTTACCTTCCTTTAAAGCAGGTTGAATAAGGGTATTAAATTCATCTTTTTTGGCCTCCATCTCTTTGTAGGTCAGTTCAAAGCTACGTGTATTCCCATCTTCGCTTCCAAAGCATAGACTATCAACATCCAAGGCTTCTAATAAAGAAACAGCACCATGGGCAAAGATGTCGGCCTTTTGGGTAGCAAATACATAAGGAAGTTCAATGACAACATCGACGCCGCCTTCCAGTGCCATTTTCGTACGGTTCCATTTCGAAACGAGAGCAGGTTCTCCGCGCTGCAGAAAATTACCGCTCATAACGGCGATCACTAAATTTGCGCCTGTTACTTTTTTTGTTTCTTGGATATGATAATAATGTCCATTATGAAAGGGATTATATTCTACGATTACTCCGACACTCTTCATTGCTAATTTCCTTTCTTTATCAATCATTTTTTTATATAGTATAGTGTAAAGATAAAATATTGACAAATAAGTTTCCGAAAGCTATAATTACCATTGTTGCCTTGAGGTGAGATGAATGAAATGGTATATAAATCAATTTAATCAATTCCGGAATAAAGGGATCATTGTTGATGAAATGGTTGATGTAAGTGAACTAGAAAAAACATCTGATATTAGAAGAATTCCACCTGTCCATGTGAAAGGGCACGGTGATTTTGGTTCTAATAAGATTACATTTACACTTACGATTGAAGGGACGATGATTTTGCCATGCTCCCGGACGTTAAAGGATGCTACCCATTCCTTTACAATTGAAACGACCGAAACGTATTTATTATCACCGGAAGGGTATGGACAACCTGACGAAGAAAATCTCCATCAGGTTGAGGGGGAAGTACTTGACTTAATGCCAATGATTAAGGAAAATATTCTCCTGGAGATACCTTTGCAAATCTATTGCGACGATCCTTCTCTTGAAGGTGGTGCGCCACAATCAGGAAAAGGTTGGCAAGTGGTATCAGAAAACGAGCAAAAAGATCGGATTGATCCTCGCTTTCTAGCCTTGAAAGATTTTTTCAATGACAACAAAAACAATGATTAGTTAACCTTTTAAGGAGGTGGGAATAATGGCTGTACCTTTTAGAAGAACATCTAAAACTGCAAAAAGAAAACGTCGTACACACTATAAATTACAAGTGCCTGGTATGGTGTCATGCCCAAATTGTGGAGAATTAAAATTGGCTCACCGCGTTTGTAAGGAATGTGGTACTTACAAGGGTAAAGAAGTAGTAAACGACTAATTGAAAAGTAAGAAAGCGTAGGGAATAATTTCTCTGCGCTTTTTTATTTAGTTCAAAAGTGTGGCAGGAATATTGAATTTAAAAGCAAATACTTTATAATAGACTTTTTTTACACATATTAGAGGGGGAGAAAGAGAATGGGGAAGGTTTTGATAGAAAGAAATGAAAATGGGGTCGTATGGCTTACAATCAATCGCCCTGAAAAAAGAAATGCCATTGATTTTGATGTGATGGACGGCTTTAAAGAAATAATCGAAGAAGTCGCAAATAATAAAAAGGATAAAGTGTTGGTGATAACGGGAGCGGGCAGTCGGGCCTTTTGTTCCGGTGGCGACTTAAGTGTATTTCATAATCTCCGCACGAAAGAAGAAGCGTATACCATGCTGTCAAAGATGGGTGAAATATTGTATTCATTAGTAACACTGCCTAAACCAACGATTGCTCTCTTAAATGGGGCAGCAATTGGCGGTGGTTGTGAAATTGCCTCTGCTTGTGATTTTAGATTAGCAAGCGAAAAGTCTACTTTCGGCTTTGTACAAGGTAAGTTGGCGATTACAACAGGCTGGGGTGGAGCTTCGATGCTATTGGAAAAGTTAGCGCATGATAAAGCGATGACAATGCTCTTAACAGCAGATAGATTCACGGCAAAGGAAGGCGTTGACTTAGGCTTTATTCAAACATTATTTGCCGAAGAAAACCTTAGAGACCAATGTGAGGCTTGGCTTCGTGCTTATGTTGAGCAAAGTACGGGTGTTTTGGAAGCTTATAAAAAAACAGCTATTCGAAAATGGGAGCAAACGAATTTGCGAGACAGGATATTCGCGGAAATCGAACAATGTGCTGTTCTTTGGGCTTCTGATGAGCACCATGAAGCAGTTCAATCTTTTTTGGACGCCTAGTAGCATAATTATTATTGATTCTTGTATTTTCACTAGATTTTTAGATTCTATCTTTTCTATTGGTTGCATAAAAATAATAAAAAAACAATAGGAGAGATAGAAATATGACTACATTAAGACAAGATGCCTGGACACAAGATGAAGACTTATTGCTTGCAGAGGTCGTATTGAGACATATAAGAGATGGCAGCACTCAACTAGCTGCTTTTGAAGAAGTTGGCAAAAAACTTTCAAGGACAGCAGCAGCATGTGGTTTCAGGTGGAACTCAGCCGTTCGAAAGCAATATAAATCGGCGATTGAACTTGCCAAGAAACAAAGAAAAGGTGAAAAAATACTTGAAGAACCGAAAGTTATATCGGTAGAGGAGCCAAAAGATGCTCCAAGCACTGAGGGCCAAACAAGCGTTGACCCGGGTGGAGAGAAAAAGCTAATGACCTTTGATGCGGTGATTGAATTTTTATCATCGGTTGAATCAACGATGAAAAGCTCTGAAGCTCTTAAGGAAGAAAATGAGTCATTAAAAAATGAAATAACTGCTCTAAAGCAAGAAAGAGACGATCTCTTAAATAAAGTTGAGAAGTTAACAGAAAGCTATCATTTAATTGAAGAAGATTACAAAGCGCTAATTGAGATTATGGAAAGAGCTCGGAAAATGATTGTATTGCAGGAAGATGAGGGATCAAAGTTCAAGTTTCAAATGGATAAAAACGGAAACTTGGAAAGAGTAAAAAAATAAAAGCTGACTTTCGGTCAGCTTTTTGTAATTAGTTTAATTGATTTTATGATCTGATAAAAAATCAGGATACCATACTAATAGTTTTTCAGGTGTATCTGTCATTGGCGTAAAAGGCATGAACCCCATCTTATTCCAAAATCCTTCAGATTTAATGCGAGGACTTGTGATTATAGGAAGATTGAAACTCTTAGCAAAATCAATAAGTTTCTTTCCGAAACCGCGTTCACGATATTGAGGCAGCACTTCAAGTTTCGATAAATTTAGATAATCTCTGGCACCATCGAACAAACGATCGAATTTTTTATCAGTATGATATAAACTCATTCTGGCAACTAACTTATCACCGTAATAAATACCGTAAAAGGGCGAATTGCAATCGTTTTCAACAATGCTACCACGCAAGTCATCAAACATTTGTAGCTCCTGATTTCCAAATTCTTTAAAACTCTTAAAATCCTCTAATGTTTTGAAATTAATGGATAAATTCTCGATTGGTATGATTTCCATGAAGATACCCTCCTTTTCGCATTTTTATAATTTTATTATAATACAAGTGTGAAAAAATTTCTTCTAATATTAATTTTTTTAACAAAAGTTCAATAATTCAGAAAGTTAACTTGTTATTTATTGCCACAATTTCCAGTCCGTTTTTGTTAAAATAGAAAGAAATATAAAACTTTTTTTCTGGAGGTTTTTATGAAGGTTGCCATTATTGGAGGGGGAGCAGTCGGACTCCTTGTTGCCGCTTATTTATATAAGGCTGATATTGAGCCGGTCATTTATACTAGAAGAAAGGAGCAGGCGCTTCTACTCAATAAATATGGAATTGAAATGAGGAAAAATGAAAAAACAGAAAGATATAATGTTAAGGCTTATTGTTTTTCAGATGGATTTAAGAGGGAAGAAGACTTCATTATTCTGACAGTAAAACAGTATGATTTAGGACCGATTATAAAATCTTTAATTGATAACAAAGTGAAAACACCGCTTCTGTTTTTGCAAAATGGGATGAGTCATATTTCTTTATTGGAACAATTTGATGAAAATTCCGTTTTTTTAGGGATTGTGGAGCATGGGGTTCTAAGGCTTTCGGATTGTAGTATTGTTCATACCGGTGTAGGTCAGATTAAAATCGCACCTCACCACGGGACTAGCGGGGATATGGAGAGGATGATGACAGCCTTAAATGCAATTAGATTTAAGGTCAGCATGATGGATGATTGGTATCCTATGCTTGTGGACAAGTTAGTGGCTAATGCAGTTATTAATCCATTAACTGCCATTTATAAAGTTAAAAATGGTAGTTTATTAAAGAATGAATTTTTTTTGGAAAATATGAAAGCTGTTTTTGATGAAGTCGTACAGGTTGTGAATGGGAAGGAAATTGAAAGCTTATGGGAAAACGTGATTTCCATCTGTAAAAATACAAGTAATAATTATTCATCGATGTATAAAGATATCGATCAAAAGCGGCAAACAGAAATTGATGCTATATTGGGGTATTTACTAGAAGAAGGGAAAAAAAGAAGGAAGTCAATGCCTTTGTCTCAGTTTTTGTATTATAGTATTAAAGGGATGGAGAACATAGGAGAGGAAGAGGGGAATGGTTAATTTATTGGCAGTCTTAGTAGCCACTATGGTTACAATTCCAATCCTGACTATTTTTATCGTGTATTGGATTGCTCGCATTGTCACAAAAAGTAAAAAGAAATCGGTGCATATTTCCGTAGACATTTCGACGCTTTTTTTTATCACTGCTGTTCATTATTTAATCCTCGTTATTTGGGGCAAATCGCTATTATGGATTATTCTTCTTTTGTTAATATCCGTCGCAGCAGTATTTGTTTTTCTGCAATGGAAAATTAATAATGAGATTATCTTCAAAAAAGTATGGAAGGGCTTTTGGAGGTTTAGTTTTCTGTTTTTTTCCTTTTGTTATTTTACACTTGTGATCTATGGTTTATTTCAACGTTTATACTATCTTTAATAGTAATAAAAATTCTCTAAGCAATATTTTTTGGGAGTCAGAGATTCTTTGTTATACTCATAATGAAGGTTTTTATGCAAATAAGAAAGGATGTATCACATGGACTTAACAGAAGTCTCCTCGCCCTTGTCAAATAAAATTGCTTCTCGATATGTGAATCAAGATGATGAAGCAGCCTCCTTCTTTGATTATCCTGCCATACAAAACGATGAGACATATAAAATGCGGATGGATGAGTTAAGGAAGAGACAATTTCCAAGAGAACAATTGGTGAGCCATTTATTAGAGTACCACAATAAATTTAATGTTTCGGAATCGACAATTGCTAATATTCATAAATTGCTTGACCCAAAAAGTGTAGTTGTGATCGGTGGTCAACAGGCAGGATTACTAACAGGCCCACTTTATACGATACATAAAATAATCTCGATTATAAAATTAGCTAGAAAACAAGAACAATTATTGCAAGTGCCTGTTTTACCGGTTTTTTGGGTGGCGGGTGAGGACCATGATTTTGCAGAAATCAATCACGCTTTTGTCATTCGTGAAGGCAGAATCGAAAAACGAGCAATCAAACAAAAAGTGATTCATAAAAGTCCGGCGTCGCAAACCTATATTGATAAACAGCATGCAGAAGAATGGATCAAAGAAATTGTTAGCACATTCGAAGAGACCGGACATACAAAACATCTTTTAAAATGCTTACTTGCTGATTTGCATAAATCAGATACATATGTTGACTTCTTTATCCATCTTATTTTTACATTGTTTAGCGATTATGGCCTGATTGTTGTTGATTCAGGTGACCATGGTTTCCGAAAAGTAGGCTCTGCGTTTACCGAAAAGGCTATCCGACAAAACCAAGAATTAGGAAAACTAGTATTAGAAAAACAACTGACATTGAAAGAACTTGGGTATGGAGAGCCAATCGAAATCAATGAAAAGAATGGCCATCTTTTTTATTTACGAAACGGGAACCGCGTTTTATTAGAAAGAAACGATTCACTATTTGTTGGAAAGAATAAAGAGTGCCAATTTGAAGAAAGTGAACTACTGGCAATTGCTGCTCTACATCCTGAATTATTAAGTAATAATGTTGTCACAAGACCGCTGATGCAGGAATATGTTTTCCCAACGTTGGCTTTTATTTCTGGGCCAGGAGAGGTTGCCTATTGGGCTGTCTTAAAAGAGGCTTTTCATTTGTTCGGTTTTAAAGTACCTCCAGTTGTGCCGAGATTGATGATGTCAATTATAGATAGAAGGGCAGATAAGTATTCACGGGAATTAGATTTGAATATTGAACGAATCGTTCAAAGTGGCTGTGTCGAAGAAAAAGAGGCATGGCTAAAAAATCAGCCCCCATTTCCAATTGATGAAGCTGCCCGGGAAGCCTTGGAGAATATGATGATTGCCCATAAACCATTAAAAGAGCTGGCTGTTCAGATTGATGCCGGCCTCACTGATTTAGCCGAAAAAAATGCCGAGATTATCAAAAACCAACTGTACTTTTTAAAGCAAAGAATGGAAAAGGCGGTTCGCCTGAAACATAAAGTTGAGATTGATAAGTTTGATTATCTTAATCAATGGATTAGGCCACTTGATGCACCACAAGAAAGAATCTGGAACATCTATTATTATCTTAATTTATATGGTTTCAGTTTTATTGATGAAATGATGAAACTTGATTATAAATGGAATCACGAGCATAAAGTTATCTTCGTTTAAATTAGACGTAATCTAACAATTTTAAATATGAAATTGTCGAGCAAAAACCTGCTGTTTCATGCAGGTTTTTTGCTTTTTTTTACGAATTGTAAATAGTGAGTGGTGGAAAGTGGTGAGTTGTGGTATTCTAGTGTCAGAAAGTGGGGCGTAAGCATGTTCATGGGGGAATATCATCATACCATTGACCAAAAAGGCCGAATGATTGTTCCAGCTAAGTTTCGAGAACTTTTGGGCGATAGCTTTGTGCTGACAAGAGGCCTTGACCAATGTTTATTTGGGTATACCCATGAAGAATGGACAACGCTTGAAAATAAATTAAAGAACTTACCGTTTACAAAAAAAGACGCCCGCGCGTTTACACGATTCTTTTTTTCAGGTGCATCCGAATGTGAAGTGGACAAGCAAGGTAGAGTGAATATCGCCGTCCCGCTTAGAGAATATGCCAAGCTTGAAAAGGACTGTGTTATTATTGGAGTTTCCAATCGTTTTGAGATTTGGAGCAAATCTAATTGGGAAAACTATTTTGCAATGTCTGAAGAATCTTTCAACGAGATTGCAGAAAGTATGGTTGATTTTGATATTTAGATGCAAAATAGAATTAGAGCAACAGGATAAGTAACAAGATGGAGTAGGTGTCTAAATGTTTGAACATGTAACTGTATTAAGAGATGAAGCTGTTGAAGGCTTGAATATCAAGCCAGATGGAATCTATGTTGATTGTACTCTTGGTGGGGCTGGACATAGCCAATTGATTTTATCGAAACTATCAAAATCCGGTAGGTTGTATGCGTTCGACCAAGATGATATGGCACTTCAATATGCTGAAAAAAAGCTTGAGCAATATAAAGATCAAGTAGTGCTGATCAAAAGTAATTTCCAATATTTAAAAAAGGAATTATTTGCTCGTAATGTCCACGAAGTTGACGGTGTCCTTTTTGACCTTGGGGTATCATCCCCGCAATTAGATATTGCTGAGCGAGGTTTCAGTTACCACCAAGATGCTCCACTTGATATGAGGATGGACCAATCAGCGCCAATTTCCGCTTACGATGTTGTGAATAATTGGGATTACAGTGAGCTAGTTAAAATATTTTTTAAATATGGTGAAGAAAAGTTTTCTAAGCAAATTGCTAGGAAAATTGAAAGCTATCGCCAAGAAAAGCCAATTGAAACAACGGCGGAATTAGTAGAACTTATTAAAGAGGGGATACCGGCCCCTGCTAGACGGACTGGTGGACATCCTGCTAAACGGGTTTTTCAAGCCATTCGCATCGCTGTTAACGATGAGCTACATGTTTTTGAGGAAGCCATTGAAGATGCGATTTCGATTACAAAGCCGGGGGGAAGAATTGCAGTTATCACGTTTCACTCGCTTGAGGATCGAATTTGTAAAACAACATTTAGCAAATGGAGTAAAGGTCCTAATTTACCCCACGGGCTGCCAATCATCCCGGAGGAATATAAACCAAAGCTGAAGCTAATTACAAGGAAGCCAATTTTGCCTTCTGAGGAAGAAATGGAGCAAAATAAAAGGGCACGATCTGCAAAGTTAAGAGTTGCGGAAAAACAATAAAAAATGTAGGAGGTTTAAGCATTGAGTAATCTTGCCTTTCAAGTCTCACCAAAAAGACATCAGCAAAACCGTCCAGACGCGAAGCCTCAAGTAAAGGTAAAAAAGAAACGGGTTATTACGGTAGGGGAAAAAATATTACTGTCACTTTTGCTCATCTTTAGTGCAATTGGTTGTACGTTCATTATTTCTAAGCAGGCAGCTATTTATCAGGTGAATAATGACATTCAAGCACTAGAAGCAAATATTACAAATCAACAAAAGCTTAATAGTGGTTTAGAGGAAGAAATAACGGAATTATCAAGACCACAACGCATTTTAAAAATTGCCGGTGAACAGGGATTATCAATTATTGATAATAATGTTAAAGTAATTGGCAAGTAGTCTTCTTTAGTGTGGTGAAACATAATGAGCAAAGGAAAATCAGTACATATAAAAATAGGAGCGAGGATCTTATCTTTACTATTTGTCCTGCTCTTTTTTATTTTGGCCGGCCGATTTGTTTATATACAGGTGGCAAAAGAGGCAGAAGGACATGATTTAACCGTTTTGGCTGCGGAAAAGTGGGGAAAAGAACGAATCATAGAAGCTTCCAGAGGACAAATACTCGACCGTCATGGTGAAGCGATTGCAAAGGATGTACCAACCTATACATTGTATGCGATTATTAACAAAAAATATTCAAAGAATTCTTCTGTACCACTCCATGTCGTTGATAAACAGGAGACTGCAGAAAAGTTAGCGCCATTATTGAATATGGAAGTTTCAGAGATTGAGAGAAGATTAAATCCAAGCAATTCGGATGCCTTTCAAGTTGAACTAGGACCGAAAAGCAGAAATATAGACCATCAACTAATGGAAAAAATTAAAGCATTGAATCTGCCAGGCATTTACTTTAACCGCGAGAAAAAACGTTTATATCCAAACGGAGTCTTTGCATCCCACGTCATTGGTTTTGCGCAAACGAATGAGAATGGAAAGTTAGTCGGAAAGATGGGGGTAGAAAAAACATTTGATAGGCTCCTTCAAGGCAAAGATGGCCTGCTAACCTACCAAAGTGACCGCAGCGGCTTTAAGCTTCCGGATCCGAAGGAAATGATTCAAGCACCGGAAAATGGAAAAAATATTTATTTAACGTTGGATCAAAAAATTCAAACGTTTTTAGAAAATGCAATGACGTATGCGGACAAAGAGTATGAACCTGAAAATATAATTGGGATTGTGGCGAACGCTAAAACGGGAGAAATATTGGCAATGGGGACAAGGCCAAGCTTTGATCCAAATAGCCGGGAAATTTCAAATTATATGAATGAGGTTATTTCCTCTAGATTTGAGCCTGGTTCAACGTTTAAGATATTTACATTAGCGGCGGCCATTGATGCCGGTGTATTTAATCCAAATGAGACATATCTTTCCGGGTCTTACCGAATATCTAATAAAGACAAGGCGATTCGGGACCATAATAGAGCTGGTTGGGGAACAATCACTTACTTAGAAGGTGTGCAACGCTCATCCAACGTTGCCATGGCTAAGCTAGTTAATGAAAAGCTGGGCGGCGATCGTTTTTTGGAATACTTGAAAAGATTCCATTTTGATAAAACGACTGGCATTGATTTGCCAAATGAAGTCCCGGGAAATATCTTGTTTAGGTATCCAATTGAAAAGATTACAACCGCTTATGGACAAGGAACAACAGTAACGCCAATACAGCAAATTCAAGCGGCCACTGCTATTTCAAATGGTGGGAAAATGATGAAGCCGTATATTATCAAAAAAGTGGTGGATCCGAAAACAGGCGAAGTTATTAAACAGCAAGAACCAACCGTTATTGGAGAGCCTATAAAAAAAGAAACGGCAAAGCAAGTTCTTGATATTTTGGAGACGGTTGTTTCATCAAAAGCAGGTACCGGGAAGCCATACAAAATTGAAGGCTACCAAATAGCCGGGAAAACTGGTACAGCGCAAATCCCTGACCCACGGACAGGTAAATACATGACAGGGCATGGAAATAACATCTTTTCATTTATTGGATTTGCACCAAAGGATGACCCGCAACTGATTATGTATGTAGCGGTAAAGCGACCAAAGCTTGAAGCAACGGAACTTGGTTCTGAACCTGGAGCGTATATTTTTAAAAATGTCATGAAAAATAGTCTGCATTATTTAAATATTGTCCCATCTGAAAAAACAGATTATGTACAACCTGTTGCAAAAGCCGGTATCGAATTGCCAAATGTCATCGGTAAAGAGATAGGCCAAGCGGGTAAAGACCTCTCAGTACTTGGTTTGAATGTCGTTAAGATAGGGCAAAGCGGCAGCGTTAAAGCACAAGTTCCATTACCAAACGAAAAAGTGCTTGCAAGGGAGAAGGTTTTATTAAAAGGAGACGGAAAAATAAAGATGCCAACGATAACTGGCTGGGCTCTGCGAGATGTGACCAAGCTGTCAGAGATGGCTAATCTAAAATTAAATGTGATTGGAACAGGTTATGTAACAAAGCAAAGCATAAAACCTGGGGCAGAAGTGAAAAAGGGCGATTATTTAGTAGTTGAACTGAATCCTCCGTTTAAGGAAGAAGATCCTAAATCTGCGCAGGGAGAAGAAATAAAATTAAATAATAAAGAAGACCAAGAAATATTCGAACGCATTAACAGCGTTCGTGACTAAAACATTCCAATCAAAACGTTCTAATCGTTTCCGTACAAGCATAATATGAAACAAGCTACAATCAAGGAGGTACGTCGACTTGAGGGTTTCAAATGTTACAGTAAGGAAACGATTAGTGACTGTGTTATTAATAGGATTATTACTTTTTTTAGTATTAGATGTCAGGCTGGGGTATGTGCAGTTAATCATGGGAAACTGGCTCAGTGAAAAAGCGATGGATTCCTGGGGCAGGAATATTCCTTTTGAACCAAAAAGAGGGGAAATCCTTGACAGAAATGGAGTTCCATTAGCAACAAACGTAAGTGCGCCTACTGTGTATGTGATTCCAAGGCAAGTCGATAATCCTGCGGACACTGCAAAAAAAATAGCTGCTGTTTTAAATATGTCTGAAGAAAAGGCATACCGCTATATTACAAAAAATTCATTGAATGAGCGTATTCCTGAAGGAAGGAAGATTTCGAATGAAAAGGCGAATGAAATCCGCGCTCTTAATTTGAAAGGGGTCTATATCGCGGAAGATTCCAAAAGGCATTATCCATTTGGTAGTTATTTATCCCATGTTTTGGGATTTGCAGGCATCGATAATCAAGGTTTAATGGGATTAGAGCTTTATTATGATAAAAAGCTGAGCGGAGAAAGAGGTCATGTTTCCTATATTGCCGATGCTAAGGGTAGGAAAATGCCAAATTCCACAGACTCTTATACTCCGCCAATTGACGGTTTAAATATGAAGTTGACGGTTGATACAAAAGTACAAACGATTATTGAGCGGGAATTAGACATTGCTGAGGCAACTTACCATCCTGACGGTGCGATTGCGATTGCAATGGATCCAAATACCGGGGAAATACTAGGGATGTCCTCAAGGCCTGATTTTGATCCTGAAAAGTATCAAAATGTGCCTCAAGAGGTTTATAATCGAAATCTGCCGGTATGGAGTACATATGAGCCTGGATCAACTTTTAAGATCATTACGCTCGCAGCCGCTCTCGAAGAAAAGTTAGTAGATTTGAAGAATGACCATTTCAACGACCCAGGGGCGATTAAAGTAGAAGGGGCAACTTTACGCTGCTGGAAACGGGGCGGTCATGGCTCACAGACATTTCTAGAAGTAGTTCAAAACTCCTGTAACCCTGGTTTTGTAACGTTAGGTCAAAAATTAGGCAAAGAACGGTTGTTTCAATATATTAAAAACTTTGGTTTCGGTCAAAAAACGGGAATAGACCTTCAGGGTGAAGGAACGGGAATTCTATTTAAACTGGACCGCGTTGGTCCGGTAGAGTTGGGAACGACTGCTTTTGGTCAGGGTGTATCTGTAACTCCTATCCAGCAAGTAACAGCGGTTTCTGCCGCTATTAATGGCGGCTTTTTATACAAACCATATATAGCGAAGGAATGGGTTGACCCTGTTACTGGGGAAGTGGTTAGCCGTAATACTCCAATCATGAAAAGAAGGGTCATCTCAGAGGAAACCTCAAAGCAGGTAAGAAATGCCCTTGAAAGTGTTGTTGCCCAAGGTACTGGAAGACCGGCCTTTGTTGACGGATATCGTGTCGGTGGGAAAACAGGTACTGCCCAAAAGGTAAAGGATGGCCGTTATATGGAAAATAACCATATCGTATCCTTTATTGGCTTTGCCCCTGCCGACGATCCGCAAATTGTTGTCTACACGGCCATTGACAATCCAAAGGGTACGGTTCAATTCGGGGGAGTAGTTGCTGCTCCTATCGTTGGTAATATCTTAGAGGACAGCTTGCGGGCCCTGAAGGTAAAGAAAAGAACTGGACAAATTGAGAAAAAATACGTATGGCCAGATGCGAAGGCAGTCGAAGTTCCGAATATCGTTGGTTTAAAAACGGATGAATTACAAAATTACTTAGTCGACTTAAAAATAGAAAAAAGTGGCGAAGGTCCAATTGTCATTGATCAAACACCAGAGCCCGGTGAAAAAGTGGAATCTGGTGCAACAATCCGCATCTTATTAGGCGGAAAGTAACGAAGGATGTTCAATTACGGAATCTGCCTAAAAGCGCCTAGCCAAAATTAAAGCTAGGCGCTTCAATTTTTCTAAAAACGTTTAAAAGACAACCTGTGTTTTGATATAATGGGTAAAGTAATTTTTTACTTTAAAAGATTTTGTTATAGAAAGGAAATCCAAAATGGACCTAAAAACTTTACTCACATGTTTATCACACTACAAGCCAGTACATAATGGAAATCCGCCTATTTCATCGATAGAAATGGACTCAAGGCAGGTTCAGAGCGGCAGTTTATTTGTCTGTATTTCCGGTTATACGGTTGATGGTCATGATTTCGTACAGCAGGCGATTAAAAATGGGGCAAGCGCAATATTAGCGGAGCGTGAATTGCCGAATGTTGATCCGTCCATCCCCTTTTTTATCGTAAGTGATACGAAAAGGGCCTTGGCACAATTGGCCGATTACTTTTATCACCAGCCTACAAGAAAACTTAGATTGATTGGTGTCACTGGAACTAATGGGAAAACAACGACAACACATATTATTGATGAACTTTTTAAGGCGAATGGTGAACAAACGGGTCTCATAGGAACAATGTATATAAAGATTGGCAGCCAAATAATTGATGTCAAAAATACAACCCCGGAGTCTTTGGTTTTACAGAAGACGTTCGCTGATATGGTTGCCCAGAATGTCTCTACTGCAGTTATGGAGGTTTCTTCCCATGCACTTGATATGGGGCGTGTCCGTGGTTGTGACTATGATATTGCCGTTTTTACAAATTTGACGCAGGACCATTTAGATTACCATAAAACAATGGAAGAGTATGCCCGGGCGAAAGGTATTTTGTTTGCCCAGTTAGGTAGCGCAATTGATTATGAAAAACCTAAATTTGCGATTTTAAATAATGATGACCCTGTATCTGAAATGTATAAAAAACTAACTGCAGGTGCCCATATTTTAACTTATGGAATTGATACAGAAAGTGATGTTAGGGCAACAAATATCGAAATGACGGCACAAGGTACGACGTTTTCATTAACGACACCAACAGGAGAAGCTTCCATAGCGATGAAGCTTGTTGGCAAGTTCAGTGTTTACAATGTTCTTGCGGCTATCAGCACAGCACTTGCAGCTAATATCCCACTTTCATTGATCGTTAAAACGATTGAGAAAATAGAAGGTGTTGCAGGTCGATTTGAAGTCGTAAGCGAGGGTCAGGATTTTACAGTTATTGTTGATTACTCTCATACACCGGATAGTTTGGAAAATGCCTTAACAACAGTGAAGCAGTTTGCGAAAGAAAAAGTATTTGTCATTGTTGGCTGCGGTGGGGATCGTGATAAAACAAAACGACCGATCATGGCTAGTATTGCAGTTAAATTAAGTGATGAAGCGATCTTTACGTCTGATAACCCACGGACAGAAGATCCTGTTCAAATCCTAAAGGATATGGAAGCAGGCGTTCAAGGTGAGAGATACAAAGTTTTTGTTGATCGAAAAGAAGCGATTTACTATTGCATAGGTCAAGCTAAAAAAGATGATATTATTTTAATCGCTGGAAAAGGACACGAAACCTACCAGATCATTGGCAAAGAGGTTCATGATTTTGATGATCGAAAGGTTGCCCGAGATGCGATAAAGGAGAGAGGACAATGAAACTCTCATTAGCAGAACTTGGTATCATGTTCCCTTTAAACAGAGGAACGACTTCAATGGCCATTTATGTAGAACAAGTCGTGATTGATAGTCGGTTAAAAGCAGATAAAAGTTTATTTATTCCGATTGTTGGAGACAAATTTGATGGACATGATTTTTTAAAGGATGCCATTTATAATGGGGCGATTGCCGCTCTTTGGCAGGAAGATAAAGAAAAACCGGATTTTGTACCTAATAATTTTCCGTTGTTTTTTGTGAAGGATACAACTGAGGCGCTGCAAACGTTGGCGAAATATTATTTACAAGAAGTGAAGCCGGTTGTGATTGGAATCACCGGATCCAATGGGAAAACGACGACAAAGGATTTAACGTTTGCCGTATTACAAAAGAAATATAAAACGCACAAAACCCAGGGAAATTTTAATAATCACATTGGCTTGCCGTTGACGGTCCTATCTATGCCGGAAGATACTGATGTCCTTATATTGGAGATGGGGATGAGTAATTTCGGCGAGATTTCTCTTTTAAGTCATATAGCTGAGCCACACTATGGGATTATTACAAATATTGGGGAATCGCATATTGAATTTTTAGGGAGCCGCGAAGGGATTGCCAAAGCAAAGCTTGAGATTATCGATGGATTCCGTACCGGCAGCAAGTTGATTGTTGATGGTGATGAGCCTTTACTTAAAAATACGAATCCCAATATTTCCGTTATTAAAAGTGGATTTGAAGCCGATAATGATTTGGTGATTAGCAAGGTAATATTTCTTAATGAACGCCACTATTTCACTGTGCTGAATCATGAGTTTGAGCTTTCGCTTTTGGGCCGGCACAATGTCAAAAATGCCACCTATGCTATTGCAATTGGCATGGAATTAGGGGTACCTGTTAACCTTATAAAAGAAGCACTCTCTGAGATTAAGATTACGGGAATGCGGCTTGAGCGCAGCAAAGGAAAAAATGATGCGCTCATTATTAATGATGCCTATAACTCCAGTCCAACGTCCATGAAAGCGGCGATTGAAACAATGAAGGAGTATCGCCAATATGATAAAAAGATTCTAGTATTGGGGGATATGTACGAATTAGGTCCTGACGAAGAAGCACTACACCGAAGTGTGGCAGAAGTTATTTCAGAACCGATAACTGACCTGATTACTATTGGTGATAAGGGGAAATGGATCTCCGATGAGCTAAGGGAGCGTGGAACTCCTATTCATGTATATAGTTTCCTAAGAAAAGAAGAAGCACTGCCTTTTATTTTGGAATTGCTATCAAAAGACACGGTTATTCTTTTTAAAGCTTCTCGCGGTGCTAAATTAGAGTCATTGGTCCATGAGTTGAGTCTTGGATGTTGACACCAATAAATAAAGAATAGAAAGGGGGATTAAAATGCTTGAACGCAGCATGTTAATGACAATTGTCATGGCTTTTCTTATTGCAGTTTTACTTTCACCCATCATGATCCCATTATTACGCCGCCTGAAATTTGGGCAAAGTATTAGAGAGGAAGGGCCAAAATCACATCAGAAAAAGTCTGGAACACCAACAATGGGTGGGGTGATGATTTTACTTTCAATTATTGTGACAACATTGGTAATGACCAATAAGTTTTCAGCGCCGACGATGGAAACCTACCTGCTCTTGTTCGTCACAATTGGTTATGGAATTATTGGCTTTCTTGATGATTTTATTAAAGTTGTCATGAAAAGAAATCTTGGGTTAACCTCCAAGCAGAAGTTATTAGGACAGCTTATCGTTGCCATTATTTTCTTTTTCTTTTTAAAAAAAATGGGGTTTTCTACTCATATTATGATTCCTGGTACCGATTTCTCGATTGATATCGGTTGGACATATATTCTGTTATTAATCTTTATGCTTGTCGGCGCTTCAAACGCCGTCAATTTAACAGATGGATTGGACGGTTTATTAGCAGGAACAGCAGCGATTGCTTTTGGGGCATTTGCCATTTTAGCTTGGCATAACTCCCAATATGAGGTGGCCCTCTTTTCAGTTTCTGTTGTCGGAGCGGTGCTCGGATTCTTAGTATTTAATGCCCATCCGGCAAAAGTGTTTATGGGAGATACTGGGTCTTTAGCGTTAGGCGGGGCCATTGCTGCTGTAGCTATTCTTTTAAAGTTAGAAGTATTGCTTGTCATTATTGGCGGTGTATTTGTTATCGAAACCTTGTCTGTTATCATACAAGTTATATCTTTTAAAACAACAGGAAAACGAGTCTTTAAAATGAGCCCTTTGCATCATCATTATGAACTGGTAGGCTGGTCAGAATGGCGTGTTGTTACAACCTTTTGGTTGATTGGGCTTTTGTTTGCAAGTATCGGAATTTATTTAGAGGTGTGGATCTAATTGAAAAAGACAACAGAGTATAAAGATAAAAAAATATTAGTATTAGGCTTAGCAAAAAGCGGTTTTGCTGCTGCAAAACTGCTCAAGACATTTGGGGCAGGGATAACCCTAAATGATCAAAAATCTATTGATGACAATCCTGAAGTGAAAGAACTTCGGGATTTAGGAATTGAGGTAATCGGCGGCGGACACCCGTCTGATTTAATGGATCGTGAGTTTGACTTAATCGTGAAAAATCCAGGAATCCCGTATACGAATTCAGTCCTACAAAGGGCTATGGAAAAGAACGTTCCAATCATTACAGAAGTGGAGATTGCTTACAATATTTCTGATGCAGAAATCATAGGTATTACAGGGTCAAATGGAAAGACAACAACAACGACCTTGATCCATGAAATTTTAAAAGAAGATCACAAAAATCCGTTAATTTCAGGGAATATTGGTACGGTTGCATGTGAAGTTGCTGCTAAAGCAACAGAGGAAAACGTAATTGTGATGGAGCTTTCTTCTTTCCAGTTGATGGGGACAGAGAAATTTACACCAAAAATTTCAGTTTTATTGAACTTATTTAATGCCCACTTAGATTATCATGGCACGAAAGCTGAATACGGAAAAGCGAAAGCCAATATATTTAAAAATCAAAGTACTAATGACTTTGCCGTTGTTAATGCAGATGATTCTGAGGTAATGGGACTTGTTAAGAATACAAAGGCTAAAGTGGTCCCTTTTTCGGTATCGAAAGTAGTAGAAAATGGTGCTTATATTAAAGAAGAGCAAATCTTTTTTATGGGTGAGCGTATCATTGATGTTCGTGATATCGTACTTCCAGGACAGCATAATTTAGAAAATATTTTAGCAACTATTGCAGCCGTGAAACTGTATGGGGCTTCCAATACGGCAATTAAACAGGTGCTGGAAACTTTTACTGGCGTAGAGCACCGCTTGCAGTATGTGGAAACGATTAATGGACGTAAATTTTATAATGATTCAAAAGCCACTAATATATTAGCTACACAAAAAGCAATTTCAGCTTTTACCGAACCGACCATTCTCTTAGCGGGTGGACTCGACCGTGGAAATAGCTTTGACGATCTTATTCCAAGTTTGAAAAGAGTGAAGGGCGTAATCACTTTTGGACAAACCGCGGAGAAAATTTTGGATGCAGCACGGGTGGCAGGAATTAATCAGACGAAACGTGTCGATAATGTGGAAAAGGCTGTACAAGAGGCTTATGCCATGTCACATGAAGGCGATGTCATCCTATTATCTCCTGCTTGTGCTAGCTGGGATCAATTCAAAACATTTGAAGAACGAGGAGACATGTTTGTAAATTCTGTGCATAAACTTAAAGTAGACTAGTCCAACGTAGAACAAGCTGCATAGAACAAGATTAGAGGTGTGACTTAAGTTGCAGACAAATAAATCTACGCCCGATTTTATTTTAATTCTTGCGACGATGGCCTTACTCGCGATAGGGATGATTATGGTTTATAGTGCCAGTGCGGTGTGGGCCAATTTTAAATTTGATGATTCCTTCTTTTTTGCTAAGCGACAATTGTTGTTTGCAGGAGTGGGGGTTCTTGCGATGTTCATGATTATGAATGTCGATTACTGGACATGGCGCACGTGGTCAAAAGTAATCTTACTCATTTGTTTTGTATTGTTAATTGCAGTCTTAATTCCCGGCGTTGGTCTTGTCCGTGGTGGTGCGCGAAGCTGGCTTGGTATCGGAGCCTTTTCGATTCAGCCGTCTGAGTTTATGAAAATGGCGATGATTGCCTTTTTGGCAAAATTTTTATCGGAAAATCAAAAACTAGTTACATCGTTTCGAAAAGGCTTAGTTCCTTCTTTATTATTAGTCTTCCTAGCATTTGGTTTAATTATGCTGCAGCCTGATTTGGGAACCGGCGTTGTCATGGTCGGGACATGTGTCGTGATGATATTTGTAGCAGGAGCAAAAATCAGCCATTTTATTGGCCTTGGCTTACTCGGTGTAGGTGGATTCGTTGCCTTGATTGCTTCAGCGCCGTATCGGATTAAACGGATTACAGCTTTCCTTGACCCTTGGCAGGATCCTTTGGGAAGCGGCTTTCAAATTATTCAATCTTTATATGCCATTGGCCCAGGTGGATTGCTTGGCATTGGTTTAGGTCAGAGCAGACAAAAGCATTACTATTTACCAGAGCCGCAAACTGATTTTATTTTCTCAATATTATCGGAGGAACTTGGTTTTATCGGTGGTACGCTTGTCATTTTATTATTTAGCTTACTTTTATGGCGCGGCGTAAGGATTGCCCTTGGGGCCCCTGATTTATTTGGCAGCCTTCTCGGAATCGGTATTATCGCGATGATTGCGATCCAAGTTATCATTAATATAGGCGTTGTTACGGGACTGATGCCCGTTACTGGTATTACACTCCCGTTTTTGAGCTATGGGGGATCATCCTTGACATTAATGTTGATGGCGGTGGGTGTACTTTTAAATATAAGTCGGTATGCCAGGTATTAATAAATTTAACGAACAATTAGAAGTTCTAATTGACAATTACTTCATTTTTAGTTGTAATAAAAGAAGCTAAAACCCTGTGAAAACAGGGTTATCTTTTTTTTATCTTAGGGGGATGACCATGAGAATAGTAGTAAGTGGTGGAGGTACAGGTGGTCATATTTATCCAGCGATAGCTTTGATCAAAGAAGTAAGAAAACAAGACCCAAATGCGAAAGTGTTATATATTGGAACTGAAAAAGGACTTGAAAAATCTATTGTAGAAAGAGAAAATATTCCGTTTAAATCAATAGAGATTACGGGCTTTAAAAGGAAGCTATCATTTGAAAACATCAAAACCATTCTGCGCTTTATAAAAGGAACACGCTTAAGCAAAAAATACATTAAAGAATTTAAGCCTGATGTTGTTTTAGGTACAGGTGGTTATGTTTGCGGACCGGTTGTATATGCCGCGGCAAAACTGAAAGTCCCAACGATTATACATGAACAAAATAGTGTTCCAGGTTTAACAAATAAGTTTTTGAGCAAATATGTTGATAAGGTTGCTCTTTGTTTTCAAGAAGCAGGACCGTATTTTCCAAAGGAAAAACAAGTAGTAACCGGGAATCCGAGGGCCTCAGAGGTTGTCGGTATTGATGGCAATCGCGGGAAAGAGTCCGTTGGTCTTAAAGCTGGGAAGAAAGTCGTGTTAATTGTTGGTGGATCAAGAGGTGCAAAGCCTATTAACGACGCTTTTTTAGAAGTATTACCACTTGTCGGCAAAAAGGATTATCAGGTTCTTTATGTGACAGGTGAAGTCCATTATGAAAATGTTCTACGCGAAGTGAAAAAAGTGGACAGTCCGGAAAATGTCATCATTAAACCATTTATTCATAATATGCCTGAAGTATTAGCCGGTGTTGATGTCATTGTTGCACGGGCAGGAGCGACGACTTTAGCAGAAATAACTGCACTTGGAATTCCAAGCATTTTAATACCAAGCCCATATGTTACAAATAATCATCAAGAAAAAAATGCAAGGGCATTAGGCGACAATGGAGCTGCCATCGTTCGTTTAGAAAAAGAAATGAATGGAACGGTACTTTTAAACGATATTGATAAAATCCTTTTAGATGAGGAAACACTGAAGCGGATGAAAGAGGCCTCAACAAAATTGGGGATGCCAAATGCAGCAAAAAATTTATTTGATTTAATGAAGCAACTGATCACGAATCGTACGTGACGAGCCTAATCTGCATATTCTATGCTAATAAGAAATTTTGAATAAAGTTAAGGTGTACACGTCCGAACTAGGCAGCGTATATACGAAACGGATAAAAGAATCATTAGGAGGGGCATCATGGAGAAGCTGTTTAGGAAGCTTCAAGAAGCAAATATTGGGAAGGTTTTATTGAATGAGCCGCTGAAAAATCACACGACAATGAAGATAGGTGGACCTGCAGATCTCTTTGTTGAACCTGACAGTGTTGAGGGGGTTATAACAGCGATAAAGCTGATTCATGAAGAAGGAGTATCCATAACACCAATTGGACGCGGTTCTAATTTATTAGTTCTTGACGGCGGGATACGCGGCGTTGTAGTAAAACTAGGTGATGGCTTGAATCACTTAGAAATTGAAGGGAATAAAGTTCGTGTTGGTGGCGGTTATTCACTAGTGTCGCTGGCCGCAACCATCAGCAAGAAGGGCTTATCCGGTTTTGAATTTGCAGGAGGCATCCCCGGCTCTGTCGGTGGAGCTGTCTACATGAATGCGGGGGCACATGGTTCGGATATCTCGAAGATTCTCGAAGAGGCGTTGGTAGTCTTCACGGATGGGAGCTATGAATGGTTGTCTAATGAGGAGATGAAGTACTCCTACCGCACATCTGTATTGCAAAAGGAAAAACCGGGCATCGTCGTTGAAGCCGTTTTTCAGCTTAAAGAAGGGGATCGCGATACAATCGTGAAAGAAATGCAAAAATATAAGGATTACCGCAGGGAAACACAGCCGTGGAATTACCCATGTGCCGGAAGCATCTTTCGCAACCCATTGCCAAATTATGCCGGTCAACTAATCGAGAAAGCTGGATTAAAAGGATACAATATTGGGGGTGCGAAAATATCGGAAATGCATGGAAACTTTATCGTGAATACTGGAACAGCAACCGCAGAGGATGTCTTACATTTAATCCGATATATCCAAAATGTTATCCTGGAAAACTATGGTGTAAAAATGGAAACAGAAGTTGAAATTATTGGCAAAAACTGAAGAGAAAGGATAACAAAAAAACATAAACTTTGTTATAATGGTACTATTATAATATTAACGCATAAACGGCATATTTCATGTGCCGTTTATCTTGTTTATTTCATGTAAGTGGTGCTAGCCAAAAGCTCACCGGTGGGGGATATTGATGAAAAATAGTAATAGTAAAGTTATCGGAATTGAGGATCGCATACCAAAATTAAAACAACAGCGAAAACAAAAAGCGAACAGAAGATTTGTTTTTTATATTTCTTTATTCTTTGTTCTGGTTGTATTTATCCTTTATTTTCAATCCCCGTTAAGTAAACTCCAGATTATCACTGTTTCAGGTAATGTTCACGTAACACGCGATACAATTATTAAAGAGAGTGATTTAAAGAAAGGGACAAGCTTTTGGAAGATTAATCCTGAAGAAGTTGCCAAGAAAATCAAGGAGCATAATGAAGTTTCTAATGTAAAGGTGGTTCGGCAATTTCCAAATGAGGTTACAATCCATGTAAGGGAATTTACGAGGGTGGCCTATTTAGTAGAAGGGAACTCTTTTTACCCTATCCTAGAAACGGGGGAAATTCTTGAAAAGGACAAGCTGGAAAATATTCCTGCCGATGCTCCTATATTGTTTAATTGGACTCAAAGTGAGGAACTACAGGAATTGGCAGCTGAGCTCCGTCTCGTACCAACCAGTATTTTAAATCGAATTTCCGAGATCCATCTTACCCCAGAAGATTCTGATCCGCTTCACATTACAATATTTATGAATGACGGACATGAGGTAAGTGCAACAATCAGAGGTTTCTCAGAAAAGATTAAAAATTATCCGATGATCATCGAACAGTTGGGAAAAGAAAATCAAGGAGTTATCCATCTGGAAGTCGGTACTTATTTTAGGGCATATAAAAAGACGGGGGAAGAAGAAATTGAGAGTAAACGGTAAACATGTCATTCTTTCTTTCGTAACCATTGTTTTGGGATTTTTACTGTCATTCTCCTATCAATTTACGAATAGTCGAACAGGGACTATTGCGGAAGGAAAGCAATGGCAGAGAGAATTTGAATATCGTGAAAAACTAATCCGATTAGAGGAAACGACAAGAAGACTACAGCAAGAATTAAATCAAAAACAACAAAGTGTTCGGGAAGTCGAAGTGAATTTAGCACAACAAGAAAAGTCATTTAAATCTTTACTCGAGGATGTAGAAAAACTTCGGATGTTTGCTGGTGAAGTTCAAGTAAAGGGTCCTGGTGTAGAGATAACTTTAAAGGATGCGTCCTATGTGAAATTAGAGGATAACGCTAATAACTATATTGTTCATGAGGGTCATGTTCATAAGGTGATTAATGAACTTCTAACAGCAGGTGCGAAAGCAATTGCTATTAATGGTCAAAGACTTGTCCAAAATAGCTACATTGCCTGTATTGGACCAGTAATAAGTGTTGATGGAAATGAATATAGTGCCCCTTTCGTTATTTCTGCCATCGGTGATCCGGAGGTTTTATATAGTTCATTGGTGATTTTGGACGGTGTTAGAGATCAACTTGTCATGGATAACATAGAGGTGAAAATTGAAAAGAAAGATGAACTTATCTTTGATCCATACTTTGGATTAACCGAAAAATAAGATGTTGCTTGACTTACGAAGGGTGATTGGATGAGGAGCAAAAGTAAAGTAACGTTAGCGTTAATAACTGTCATTTTAGGTTTTATGATGGCGATTCAATTTCAGACTATTAAAGAACCTGTTGTGCGTGATACAAGGGATATTTGGGAAATACGTGAGGACATAGAACATGAACAACAGACGATTACAGACCTATACAAAGAAATCGGAACGAAGGAAGAAACGTTAAGAAAATATGAAGAGGCTCCATATAACAGTAAATATGAAGGGATAACGGAACAACTCGAGGAATTGAAGCAAAAAGTTGGACTAACTGAGCTAAGAGGCCCTGGCATCATTTTAAAGATTAAGCCATCATTTAATGGAGCCATAGTCGGACAGCCTTATCAGACTGTTCCACCTGATCTTCTAATCCGGTTAATTAATGAGTTATATCGTTATAAGGCTACAGCTGTT
Organism: Schinkia acidoalkalinis; assembly: GCF_054301215.1. The sequence goes on along the minus strand of NZ_CP182573.1, from coordinate 702,808 downwards.
GCAGTTGGCAATGAAAGAATCATTGCCACTACTCCGATACGTGATGTAAATGGAAAAACGTATATTAATAATACGCCGCTTAGTCCATTACCGGTAGAAATAAAGGTAGTTGCAGAAAATGCTGAAAAGCTGCAAAATCAAATGCAGGTTTCTCAAATCGTTGATGAATTTTTTACTTTGGAGAATTTAGAATTAACATCAACACTACAAAAAGAGGTTACATTACCAGCTTATGATGAGGTTTTGAGAAATAAGTATATGGAACCTGTTGAACCTGTTAATACGGAAAAGGGGAACAGTTAAATGTGGTTACCTGTTTTAGGCTTATTAATTGGAATTTTCTTAGGATTTTTAACGGATATTAGAATACCAGATGAGTATTCTAATTATCTTTCAATCGCGGTATTAGCTGCTTTTGACACTTTATTTGGAGGAATCCGGGCACACCTACAAAATACATATGATGATAAAGTTTTTGTGACAGGTTTTTTCTCCAATATTTTACTTGCCGCAAGTTTATCTTTTCTAGGGGTCCAACTTGGTGTAGACTTATACTTAGCCGCAGTGTTTGCATTTGGAGTGCGTTTGTTTAATAATATTGCGGTCATTCGGAGATTACTTTTGTCAAAATGGGCAACATCGCGAGAAAAATAGAAAAAGTTCTCCGTAAATTAAAGGGAAATAAGTATTCACGTTGAATAATTTTAATGTTGAATAATTTTTTATCATAATAACAGTAAATTAAACTTGATGAAGAGGAGTAACTTAAAGGAGGTGCCAAAGTATGAACAACAGTGAATTAATTGTAAGTCTGGACATCGGTACATCCAATGTTAAGGTAATCATTGCTGAAGTTTCAAATGATTCTCTAAACATTATTGGTGTGGGTAATGTAAAATCTGAAGGCATTAAGAAAGGTTCTATTGTTGATATAGATGAAACGGTGCAATCCATTAGGAAAGCAGTTGACCAAGCTGAAAGAATGGTAGGAATGGATATTAAACATGTTGTGGTAGGCGTTGCCGGGAATCATGTGCAGCTTATACCATGTCATGGCGTAGTTGCAGTTTCAAGTGAAAATAGAGAAATTGGCAATGAGGATATTTCCCGAGTTATAGATGCTGCTCAAGTAATGTCGATCCCACCTGAAAGGGAAATTATTGGTGTTGTGCCACATCAATTTATTGTTGATGGGTTAGATGGCATTAACGATCCCCGCGGCATGATTGGTGTACGCTTGGAAGTAGAGGGGACGATTGTTACCGGTTCAAGAACGATTTTACATAACTTACTAAGATGTGTTGAAAGAGCAGGGCTCACTATTACTGATATTTGTTTGCAGCCTTTGGCAACAGGAGCAATTGCGCTATCGAAGGATGAAAAAAATATCGGTGTTGCTCTTGTTGATATAGGCGGGGGACAAACGACGGTTTCCATTTACGAACATGGTCACCTTCAAGTAACAACTGTACTCCCTGTAGGCGGAGACCATATGACAAATGATATTTCGATTGGCCTTCGTACCTCCACAGAAGAAGCTGAAAGAATAAAACTAAAGCATGGCTATGCGTTTTATGACCATGCTTCAGAGGATGAGGTATTTACTTTGCCTGTTATCGGAAGTGATAAGCAGGAACAATACAGCCAGCTCGATCTTTCTGATATAATAGAAGCCAGATTAGAAGAAATCCTTCTTATTGTACAAGAAACTATTAAAAAGTTAGGCTATAGGGACTTACCGGGAGGTTATGTTTTTACAGGTGGTGTAGCAAATTTGCCAGGTTTATTAGAGCTTGCGCAACTAGTGCTTCAACATAATCTGCGAATTGCTAAGCCTGATTACATTGGCGTTCGGGATCCTATATATACAACAAGTGTTGGATTAATCCAATACGCATATAAAAATGCAAAACTTCAAGGTGCTGAAGTTGCCGCTGCAGTTTCTAATCAAGAATCTGATCGGCCTCAAAAAAGAACACAACATGTTATTAAAAAGCCGAAAAAGAACAATGGAGACATGGTCAAGAAAGCAAAAGATTTATTTAAATCCTTTTTTGAATAAGGAAGATGGATGGCAATTTGGATATATAGGAGGATTTTAGATGTTGCAATTTGATACACATATGGATCAGTTAGCCTCAATAAAAGTAATTGGGGTTGGCGGCGGCGGCAGCAACGCTGTAAATCGAATGATTGAGCATGGGGTTCAAGGTGTGGAGTTCATTGCTGTTAATACGGATGCCCAAGCTTTAAACTTATCAAAAGCAGAAATAAAATTACAAATTGGGACAAAGCTTACAAGGGGACTTGGGGCTGGAGCTAATCCCGAGGTAGGGAAAAAGGCGGCAGAAGAAAGTCGTGAGCAGATTGAAGAAGCGCTTAAAGGTGCTGATATGGTGTTTGTTACTGCTGGAATGGGCGGCGGTACAGGAACAGGCGCAGCTCCCGTCATCGCACAAATTTCAAAAGAATTAGGGGCTTTAACAGTTGGTGTTGTAACACGTCCTTTTACCTTTGAAGGACGGAAAAGGGCAACCCAAGCAGCAAGCGGTATTGCATCGTTTAAGGAAAATGTAGACACACTAATTGTAATCCCAAATGATAGATTATTAGAAATTGTTGACAAGAACACGCCAATGCTTGAGGCATTCCGTGAAGCTGATAATGTTCTTCGTCAAGGGGTACAAGGTATATCAGATTTAATTGCCGTTCCAGGACTTATCAACCTTGACTTTGCCGATGTGAAAACAATTATGTCAGATAAAGGATCTGCACTAATGGGAATTGGCATTGCAACTGGTGAAAACAGAGCAGCTGAAGCTGCAAAAAAGGCAATTTCAAGTCCGCTTCTTGAAACATCGATTGATGGTGCACAAGGAGTGCTTATGAATATTACCGGTGGTATGAACTTAAGCTTGTATGAAGTTCAGGAAGCAGCGGATATTGTTGCTTCAGCATCAGATGAAGAGGTTAATATGATATTCGGTTCTGTTATTAATGAAAACTTGAAGGACGAAATCGTTGTAACCGTCATTGCCACAGGTTTCAAAGAAACAGTGTTGAATAAGCAGAGCCAACCGATCCGTCCAAACGCTGTTGGCAATAATCGGATTGGGGTAGTGCCAAATCGTTTAGCCAGAAAAGAAGAGCCTGTTCAGCAAGTTGAAACACATGTAAATAACAATGCACAACTCAATGTAGAGGATACATTAGATATCCCAACATTCTTAAGAAATCGAAACAGAAACAGATAAATATTAAGAAATTCTACGAAAGCATGTACCAATATGGTATATGCTTTTTTTTGTGCCCTCGAAGACCAGCTCCAGCGCCCAGCGGCTCGAAAACTTCACCCACCTCCCTACGATAAGTCGGTCGACAAATTGTGAAAAAACATGTCAAAAAACTCTATTATGGAGGCGTCAAGGTCTGACAGACTTCAAAATAGAATGTGTATATACTAGTTTCATAACTAATAGAAATTCTCATGTAAACAATAGAAAGGAGAAACTTTTTGACCATTTATCTGGATGTTATTTGGTTATTAAACTTTTTCTTTGATGCCTTATTATTATTGTTAAGTTCAATTATTTTGAAAAGAAAGGTACCAAAGTGGCGTTTATTTTTAGGAGCATTTATAGGATCAACCGTTGTTCTTTTTTATTTTACGCCGTATCAAACAATAACAGCACATCCTCTTATGAAGCTTCTCTATTCTATATTTATTGTTTATGCGGCTTTTGGATTCCGGAAATTTCGTTATTTTATTAAAAATCTTGTTACTTTTTATTTCATTACCTTTATGGTTGGAGGAGGTATGCTTGGTTTACATTATTTTTTCCAAACTGATATAGCATTTATGAATGGTGTTGCTGTAACCAGATCTTCGGGTTTTGGAGACCCGGTAAGCTGGTTGACAGTACTCTTAGGGTTTCCGCTTGTGTGGTATTTTTCAAAGCACAATATTGAGGAAATCGAAATGACCAACATTAATTTTGAACAGCTGGCTGACGTTGAAATTAAAATTGGCGATTCTCTCTTTCGTGTAAAAGGCCTTATAGATAGTGGTAATCAGCTATATGATCCGATGACGCAAACGCCTGTTATGATACTTGATAAAGAAAAGGCTGATATTTTTTTTCCAGATTCAATTATGAAACAATCTCAAAACTTAGAAATGTTGAATTATGACATGCTTGATGTTGATTGGGGGCATCGTATTCGTGTTATTCCTTTTCGCGTCGTCGGTGCCGACCACCAATTATTATTAGCAGTGCGACCAGATCAGGTCGTGATCTATACAAATGAAAAAGAATTGATTGTTAAAAAAGTTTTGATTGGGGTAAGCCAAACTGTTTTGTCCTCAAATGGGGAATACGATTGCATTCTCCATCCGAGAATGCTTGCAAATACAAATCATATATTGGCATAAAATGATGACAAAAAAAGAATAGTAGGGGGAAGGAAATTGGCAAAAATAAAACTAAAACTTACACTTCTTTGGTACAAACTATTAATGAAGCTTGGATTAAAGGCAGATGAAATTTACTATATAGGCGGGAAAGAAGCACTACCACCTCCATTATCAAAAGAAGAGGAAGAGCATCTTTTAGAAAAGCTGCCATCAGGGGATAAAGCTGCCAAGTCAATATTAATTGAAAGAAACTTGAGGCTCGTTGTTTATATTGCCAGGAAGTTTGAGAATACCGGCATTAATATTGAAGATTTAATAAGCATTGGAACGATTGGCCTTATAAAGGCGGTCAATACGTTTAATCCAGAGAAAAAGATAAAACTGGCTACATATGCATCAAGATGTATTGAAAATGAGATTCTCATGTATTTGCGGAGAAATAATAAAATCCGTTCAGAAGTGTCATTTGACGAGCCGCTTAATATCGATTGGGATGGCAATGAGTTATTGTTATCTGATGTATTAGGTACAGAAGAGGACATCATCACGAAGGATTTGGATGCAAGTATCGATCGCAATCTATTATTAAAATCGTTGGAGCAGTTAAATGAACGTGAAAAGCAAATTATGGAATTAAGATTTGGGCTTTTAGGGGGCGAGGAAAAAACACAAAAAGATGTAGCAGATATGCTTGGTATTTCGCAGTCTTATATCTCCAGACTTGAAAAACGAATTATTAAGCGCCTGCGCAAAGAATTTAATAAAATGGTCTAAAGATTCTGTCTACATTTCAAATGAATCCTAGTGCATAAATTTCCCTCCTGAGGAGATACTTTACTTGTACAGCAACCTCTCGGGCTAGGAGGGAAAGAATTGACACGAAACAAAGTAGAAATTTGTGGTGTAGACACATCAAAGCTTCCAGTATTGAAAAATGAAGAAATGCGCAAATTGTTCCGTGAGATGCAAAGTGGGAACATGGGTGCAAGAGAAGAACTTGTTAATGGCAACTTACGTCTCGTTCTCAGTGTAATTCAACGTTTCAACAACAGAGGGGAATATGTAGATGACCTGTTCCAGGTCGGTTGTATAGGCTTGATGAAATCAATTGATAACTTTGATTTAAGTCAAAACGTGAAATTTTCAACATATGCTGTACCAATGATTATTGGAGAAATTCGCCGCTATTTGCGTGATAATAATCCAATTCGTGTTTCAAGATCTTTGCGAGATATTGCCTATAAGGCGTTGCAAGTACGAGAAAGATTAATGAGCCTAACATCAAGAGAGCCGACAGCTGAGGATATTGCCAAGGAACTAGATGTTCCCCATGAAGAAATTGTCTTTGCCCTAGATGCTATTCAAGATCCAGTTTCCCTATTCGAACCTATCTATAACGATGGGGGAGATCCAATTTATGTAATGGATCAGTTAAGCGATGAAAAAAGTAAGGACTTGCAGTGGATCGAGGAAATTGCATTGAAAGAAGGTATGAGACGTCTTAACGAACGAGAGAAGCTCATATTAACAAAGAGGTTTTTCCAAGGGAAAACACAAATGGAAGTTGCCGAAGAAATCGGAATTTCCCAAGCACAGGTATCACGATTAGAAAAAGCGGCAATCAAACAAATGAATAAAAACATACAATAATCGGACTTGCCTTGATGCAAGTCTTTTTTTTGTTATGCTACTAATCATAGTCCAAGCCTTTTACAACATATAGTTGTAGGGAAAGAGGTGAAGACCGATGCTTACGATAACTGATTTTCAAGTAAAAGATGTTGTGAATGTAGCAGATGGAAGAAGGCTAGGAAATATTACTGATATAGATATAAATTTAATGACTGGTAAAATTGATGCAATTATCATTCAAACAGGGTCAAAGGTAATGGGCCTTTTTGGAAGAAATGATGAGGTCGTGATTCCATGGAGCAATATTGTTAAAATAGGAACGGATGTCATTCTTGTTCGCCATTATGGCTCTTCATATAGCGATGATCAAAATTAGTATCCTACAAATGTACTAAATCCCTTTTTATTGTCAATATTCTCACTCTACTTTTAGGATTCATATGGTAAAATATGAGTGAATATGTAATCATCTTATGGGAAAGGGGCTTGACATGAAAAAAGAACCATTTTTGCTGAAAGATACAGTACTCTTCATTGACTCCTGGAACAGTTTACATCAGAATGTAGTTGCAGGGATCTCAACACGGCAGGGCGGAACAAGCAAAGAGCCTTTTTATTCCATGAATCTTGGTTTACATGTCAATGATTATCATGAAGATGTAATAAATAACAGAGAAAAGCTTGCGGAGATGATTGGTGCCCCTCTAGAGTCTTGGGTTTTGGGAGAACAGATTCATGGAGTGGGTATTGCTAAAGTAACGAAAGAAGACAATGGAAAAGGCGCGTTCGCGCTTGATACAGCTATTAAAGGTGTAGATGGTTTATATACAAAAGAGCAAAACACGTTTTTACTTGCTGCCTATGCAGATTGTGTTCCATTGTATTTTTTTGCTAAGTCGCAAATGATCATCGGTATTGCACATGCAGGCTGGCGAGGGACTGTTCGTAATATTGCTGGGGAAATGATTCAACGGTGGAAACAGGAAGAAAATGTTATGATTGAAGATATTTATGTCTGTATCGGACCGTCAATCGGTAAATGCTGTTACATCGTCGATGATAATGTAATTACTCAAGTTGGTAGCTGTTTAGATGGTGAAATCAAAGAGACAATTTATGAGAAAGTATCTGTTGGTCAATATAAACTTGATTTAAAAGAGGTAAATTATGAATTACTAAAAAATGCCGGTGTATTGCCGGAACATATTAGTATTTCTGAATATTGTACTAGCTGCAATTCTGATCTTTTTTATTCGCATCGGCACGATCTAGGGAAAACCGGTAGAATGTTAAGTTTTATCGGGATGAAAGATGCTTGATTTAAGAAAATGGAGGTAAAGGATTTTGTCAGTATCGGTAAAAGAAAACTTAAAGCAAATAGAAGTCAACATCGCAGAAGCTTGTCGTCGTTCTAATCGTGATCCAAATGAAATCAAGATTATCGCTGTTACAAAATACGTATCCATTGAGACAGCACAAAGTGCAGTTGAGGCTGGAATCAAGCATGTTGGGGAAAATCGCGACAGCGGTCTTCTCGAAAAGCGGGAAGCCATCGGGAGTCGTGCCGTTTGGCATTTTATCGGCACGCTTCAATCCAGAAAAGTTAAAAACATTATTGACCATGTTGATTATATCCACTCCTTGGATCGATTAAGCTTGGCTGAAGAAATAAACAGACGGGCGAGTTCTACTATTCCATGTTTTGTCCAAGTTAATGCCGCAAACGAGGAGACCAAGCAAGGCTTATCTGTCGAGGACGTTTTACCCTTTATTAACGAGCTAAAAAACTATCCCAACATTAAAGTTGTTGGTCTAATGACAATGGCTCCTTTTACAGATGATGAACAAGTTTTACGTACAACGTTCCGAAAGGTTAAAGATTTGCAAAAAGATGTACAAGCTTTACAGCTTCCATATGCACCTTGTAAGGAGCTATCGATGGGAATGTCAAATGATTACCAAATCGCGATTGAAGAAGGAGCTACTATGATAAGAATTGGCACCTCTTTAGTCGGAAAAGAATTTTAGGGGGTGTACCTTTTGAGCATTAAGTCAAAGTTTAGAAGCTTTTTTGCCTTGGACGATGAGGAAGAATATTACGAGGAGCCTGAGATTGAGGAAGAAGAGTTTGAAGTTCCAAAACGTGTGACAAAATCTGCAAAACAAAACGTGGTTAGCCTACAAAGTATTCAACAGCAATCTAAGGTCATATTATTTGAGCCGCGCATATATGATGAGGTCCAAGAAATTGCAGATCATTTAAAAAATCGTAAATCCGTTGTGATTAATTTGCAAAGGGTTAATAGTGACCAAGCTGTACGAATTGTCGACTTTTTAAGTGGAACAGTTTATGCTATAGGTGGAGATATTAATAAATTAGGTGCGAGTACATTTATATGTACGCCGGATAACGTTGATATAACCGGTTCTATTTCTGATATGCATAAGGAAATGGAGTCAAGAGAGAATAGGTGGTGAAGAAGTGGGAATTATTATCGCTAGTATTATCTCGCAGCTGATTGGCATTTATAGTTGGGTCATTATAATCTATATTTTTATGTCATGGTTGCCGGGAGCAAGGGATTCATCAATCGGACAGTTTATGGGGAGAATTGTAGAGCCGTACTTAGAACCGTTCCGTCGGATTATCCCGCCTTTAGGTATGATAGATATTTCGCCAATCGTTGCTCTTTTAGTACTAAGATTTGCGGAAGCAGGAGCAAGATCTTTATTATTAATGATTGGATGATTAATAGTAAACAGGGGTCATAAGGACCCCTGTTTTTTCGATAAAACTGAGTAAAGGTGAATGAAAATGTCGTCAATCTATCAACACTTTCGGAAAGAAGAGCATGCTTTCATCGATCAAATCATAGAATGGAGAGAGCAAGTAAAATCAGAATATACATACAAGCTTCTTGATTTTCTTGACCCTCGTGAGGCAAATATTGTTCAAGCAATCATCGGGGCAAAGGATGAAGTGAAATGCGCCTTTTGGGGCGGATACGAACAAGCAGAACGAAAACGAGGCATCCTTTATCCGGAATACTATGAAGTCTTGGAAGAGGATTTTGATCTTATATTGTATTCAATCCAATTTCCTACTAAATTTGTCACCCTTGACCATCCTCAGATTCTTGGATCAACAATGGGATTAGGGCTTAAGAGATCAAAATTTGGTGATATTTTAATTAATGAAAGCAAAGTACAAATCATCGTTGCCGGTAATGTGGCTGAATATGTCAGACTTCATTTAAATCAGATTGGAAAAACGAATGTTATCCTAGAGCAAATTCCTTTTAACGAAATACTATCTGTCGATGATGATTGGTTTGAACAAACAGTAACTGTGTCATCACTGCGCATGGATGTAATCTTGGCAGAGGTTTTCAGGCTATCAAGACAAAAGGTGTTGCCATATATTCATAATCAATTAGTAAAAGTAAATTGGAAGGTAGTCAATGATCCTTCCTTTACTTGTCATCAAGGTGATACTTTATCAATGCGCGGGTTTGGACGTTGTAAAATAAGTAGGATTGAAGGACAAACGAAGAAAGAAAAATGGCGAATTGTTGTCGCAAAAAGAAAATAATTAAAAACAGGCAGGAAATAAAAATAAATCTGTCGAAAAATATATAATTATACTCTCGATTACTAAGACAAAATGTTGGAGGTGTCACCAATGCCATTAACACCGTTAGATATTCATAATAAAGAATTTGGCCGCGGCTTTCGTGGATATGATGAGGATGAAGTTAATGAATTTTTAGACCAGGTGATCAAAGATTATGAACTAATCATTCGTGAAAAAAAGGACCTTGAAGAAAGAGTAAAAGATCTAACGGAACGATTAACCCATTTTTCTAATATTGAGGAAACTTTGAATAAATCCATAATCGTAGCGCAAGAAGCTGCTGAGGAAGTAAGGCGAAATGCGCAAACGGAAGCGAAATTGATTGTCAAGGAAGCAGAGAAAAACGCAGATCGAATTATTAATGAAGCTTTGACGAAGTCCCGCAAAATTGCGATTGAAATCGATGAGCTTAAAAAACAATCAAAGGTATTTCGCAATCGTTTTAGGATGTTAATAAAAGCACAGTTAGAAATGGTCGAAAGCGATGATTGGGAGCATCTAATGCAGTATAATGAAGATGAATCTAATGAAATAGTAGAATCTTAAGGTCTTGCGTAAACCTGCACTTGACGGAAGCGTTTTGTTTCCATATAATTTTTTAACATAAGCTTATGATTGATTGTTCGAATAATATACGCTCTGAACAATCAATTATCATTGATATGGTTAGTAAACAATGATAGGGACAGTAATCTTTGCATGGTCTTTCAAGTAGCGAGCCGGGAATGGTGGAAGCCCGGTGGAAGTAGCAAGGATAAAAATCACCCTGGAGTTCCTGGACTGAAATCACATGCGAAAGTAGGTTGCGGCGTTTCATTCACGTTACGAATGTTAAAGTGGGCTTACATACTAGTGGATTTTCCAAGACCGGCTCTTTAATGGTCTGGAGTTCGCTTTCAAGCTAATTTTGGGTGGTACCGCGGGAATACCTTCTCGTCCCTTTTGGGGATGGAGAAGGTTTTTTTATACTTTAAGAAAAGTATAAGAAAAGACATCGACCTCCGCTATTATTGGCGGAAGTCGTGTTTTTCTAATTGTAATTTTTAAAAGAAAAGTTAGCAGGAGGATGAAATTATGGAATATAAAGATACACTATTAATGCCAAAAACGGATTTTCCTATGCGTGGTAATTTGCCTAAGCGTGAACCAGAAATACAAGCAAAATGGGAAGAGCAAAATATTTATAAGATGGTCCAAAAAGGAACGGAAGGCCGTCCATTATTTGTACTTCATGATGGACCTCCATATGCCAATGGCGATATTCACATGGGCCATGCTCTAAATAAGATTCTTAAAGATATCATTGTTCGCTTTAAATCAATGAGCGGCTACCAAGCACCCTATGTACCTGGTTGGGATACACATGGTTTACCAATTGAAACAGCATTAACGAAAAATAATAAGGTTGACCGCAAAAAAATGAGTGTTGCTGAATTCCGTAAGCTATGTGAGGAGTATGCTTACGAGCAGGTTAATCGCCAACGCGAGCAATTTAAAAGACTGGGTGTTCGCGGCGACTGGGAAAACCCTTATATTACATTAACAAAGGGTTATGAAGCACAGCAAATTAAAGTGTTCGGGGAAATGGCCAAAAAAGGTTATATTTATAAAGGATTAAAGCCTGTTTATTGGTCCCCATCTTCTGAGTCAGCTTTAGCGGAAGCAGAAATTGAATATCAAGATAAACGCTCTGCCTCTATATACGTAGCCTTCGCAGTTAAAGATGGCAAAGGCGTTCTAAACAGTGATGAAAAAATTGTAATCTGGACAACGACACCGTGGACAATTCCTGCAAACCTCGGCATTTGTGTACACCCTGAGTTAGAATATAGCGTTGTTGAAGTAAATGGTGCTAAATATGTGATGTCTTCAGCATTACTTGAATCAGTTGCCAAAACGATGGAATGGGAAAACGTAAATGTTGTTAGAACTATTAAAGGTGCAGAACTTGAGAATATTGTTGCACGTCATCCGTTCTATGATCGTGATTCTCTAGTTATGCTTGGCGAGCATGTCACAACTGACGCTGGTACTGGCTGCGTTCATACCGCTCCTGGACACGGTGAAGATGACTTCCTTGTCGGTAAAAAATATGGGTTGGATGTACTTAATCCTGTTGATGATAAAGGATACTTTACGAGCCAAGCACCAGGTTTTGAAGGCTTGTTCTATGATGATGCAAACAAAGTTGTTACTGAAAAACTGCAGGAAGTCGGAGCATTATTAAAGCTTACCTTTATTACACACTCCTACCCACATGACTGGAGGACGAAAAAACCAGTTATTTTCCGAGCAACTGCACAATGGTTCGCATCTATAAAAGACTTCCGTGAAGAGCTGTTGCAAGCTATCAAAGAAGTGAAATGGGTGCCAGCCTGGGGTGAAACAAGATTATTTAATATGATTAAAGACCGTGAAGACTGGTGTATTTCCCGTCAACGTGCGTGGGGTGTGCCGATTCCAGTATTTTATGGAGAAGACGGCGAACCAATTATTACCGATGAAACAATCGAACATGTTTCTAATTTATTCAGAGACCATGGATCAAATGTATGGTTTGAAAGAGAAGCGAAAGATCTATTACCTGAGGGCTTTACATCACCACATAGCCCAAATGGCAAGTTCACAAAAGAAACAGATATTATGGATGTATGGTTTGATTCTGGCTCATCCCATCAGGCTGTTTTAGTTGAACGTGAAGAATTACAGCGTCCAGCTGATCTTTATTTAGAAGGATCTGATCAATATCGTGGCTGGTTTAATTCATCTTTATCAACAGGCGTAGCAGTAACCGGAAAAGCCCCATATAAAGGGATTTTAAGCCATGGCTTTGCATTAGATGGTGAAGGACGGAAGATGAGTAAATCTTTAGGAAATACGATTATTCCTAACAAAGTTATGGATCAATTAGGCGCAGATATTTTACGCTTATGGGTTGCGTCTGTTGATTACCAAGCTGATGTTCGTGTATCAGATGCCATCTTGAAGCAAGTGGCTGAAGTATATCGTAAAATCAGAAATACATTTAGATTCCTACTTGGAAATTTAAGTGACTTCAACCCTGCAACTGATAAAGTTTCATTAAGTGACCTTCGCGAGGTTGATCAATATATTTTAGTGAAGCTAAATAAGGTTATTGATAAGGTGCTTACATCATATGAAAATTATGATTTTGCCGGCATTTATCACGCTGTTAATAATTTCTGTACAATTGAGTTAAGCTCATTTTATTTGGATATTGCCAAGGATGTTTTATACATCGAGGCTCGTGATAGCAAAAACCGTCGTTCCATTCAAACCGTACTTTATGACGTATTGCTTGCGTTAACAAAATTAATCACACCAATCCTGCCGCATACGGCTGAAGAAGTGTGGGCCTATATTCCAGGGGTCACTGAAGAGAGCGTTCAGCTTGTCGATATGCCTGAAGCAAGCGAGATTGAAAACGGCCAAGCCATTGAAGAAAAATGGGATACATTTATGAACGTTCGTGATGATGTCTTAAAAGCATTGGAAAACGCTCGTAATGAAAAAGTAATCGGTAAATCATTAACAGCTAAGCTTTCGTTATATCCAAATGCCAATTATAAAGAACTTTTGGACAGTATCGACGGTTTAAGCAAGCTCTTTATTGTTTCTCAATTAGAAATCGCAGGCGATGAGACAAATGCCCCAGATGAAGCACAAAAATTTGAAACATTGTCTATTGTCGTAAAACCTGCCGAAGGTGAAACATGTGAACGTTGCTGGGTTGTTACACCGACAGTTGGAGAAGTAAAAGAGCATCCAACTTTGTGTAAAGACTGTGCAACAATCGTTCAAGAGCATTATGTAAAATAACTCTTAAAAGCATTGCAAAAGGCGCGCTGAATGTGCGCTTTTTGTTTACACTTTTTATATACAAACATTGCCTGTCTATTTTGCCCTCTCCTAGTTCACAATAAGGATTACAATTGAACGAAGGAGGTAACTGATATGAACGATCAGTACACACAGATTAAATCGGAGCTTGAATTAACAAAACGAGAGCTTGAAGAGAGATTAAATCGATACTGGTTTGATGATCGTGACCAATTACAATCAGTTACCAAATTTTTTGACTCTAATAAAAGCAATTTTTTATATCAACATATCGAAGCTGAATTACAGGATGTGAATCGGGCTTTATTAAAGATGGATTTCGGTCTTTACGGCTTTTGCGAGGAAACTGGAGAGGGGATACCATATGAAATGTTAAAGGTGCTGCCGACAGTAAGAACATTTGCCGAAGCGCAAGCGCTGATGCATTTTCCGTATGGTCGATATCAAGAAGAGCCATACAGTATTGAAATATAAAAAAAGACCGGCTACGGTCTTTTTTTATTTAAGATCATTTTCTTTACTTGTTAATTTATATTTTTTAAGCTTACGATACAGCGTTGATCTGGCAATATTCATATTTTTAGCAACCGCTGACAAATTCCAGCTGTAGGATTCCAAAAGTTGTAAGAGGATTTTCCTCTCCTCGTTCTCAATCATCGTGAAGTGAGCATGTTTTTTACCGGCTTCTACATTGCTCAACTTATTATCAAGTAAATAATCCGGAAGATCGGTTAAATGAATAACCGCGGAATTAGTGAAAATCACTGCATGTTCTAGTGCATTTTGCAACTCCCTTATATTCCCGGGCCAAGTATATTCTAAAAAGTAATTCATTGTTTCATTTGATAGTGAGAGTATATTTTTTTCGTATTTTGAAGCAAATTGTTTCAAAAAGTATTCGGTAAGCATGGTAAAGTCTTCATTGCGTTCACGTAACGGAGGAATATTTACTGATACGACATTTAGCCTAAAAAATAGATCTTCGCGAAAATGGCCTTTTTTACATTGGTTATACAAATCTTTATGGGTTGCAGCTATAATTCTAACGTTTATAGGAATGGGTTTTGATCCGCCTAATCGTGTCACTTCTTTTTCTTGAAGAACCCTTAGAAGATGAACTTGTAAATCTAATGGCATTTCCCCAATTTCATCCAAAAACAATGTGCCTCCATTTGCTTCTTCAAACTTTCCTTTCTTTCCTTCCTTTGCGGCCCCGGTAAACGTGCCACTTTCATAGCCAAATAATTCACTACCGATCAATTCTTTTTGTATGGCACCACAGTTAATCGCTAAAAAAGGTTGATTTGCCCTTTGGCTTGCTTTATGTATTGTTTGAGCTATTTTCTCCTTACCAGTGCCGCTTTCACCCAATAATAGGATGGGAACGTTTGCTGGAGCGGCCTTATAGCATTTATGCAAAACGGACTGGAACGATTCGGATTTTCCTACTACTTCTTTCCAAGGCCCCTCTTGGAGTATTTTTGCTGAGCTATAGGAAGGTTGGTTGTCTTTTAAGACAATGACAAAACCGGCAGTAAAACCTGCAAATAATATTCTTTTTACCTCAAGAACTGGAAACTCAAGTACTGTCAATTGAGCTGCAGAAAAATGATAATTAGGCATATTTCCTAACATTTCGAGTTCTGCTATCAAATCTTGAAATTCAGGAATCATTTTCAAATTCGTAAGTTGGGGCAAATTAAAATCACGATTAAAATGTTCACTGGCTTTAACAACAACAAGAGCATTGTTTACGACTATAACTGGATTTGCTTTCCACTTGTTTATGGCATTGAAGTAGGTTTCCATTAAATGATTGTTCACATTCTGATAAACCTGTTCAAGCTGCTGTTCAATTACCCGTGCAACAGATACCGCAATCGCTAATGTATGTGGTTGGGCATTATTCCATGGACCGGTAAAATCAATGGCGCCAATAATTTCTTTTGTAAAAGGATGCGTAATCGGCGCAGAAGAGCAGGTCCAAGGATGGCATCCTTTGCAGAAGTGCTCAGCTGAGAAAATTTGCAACGGGCTTTTTGTGATCATGCTTGTGCCAATTGCATTTGTTCCTGCTGCTTTTTCACTCCAGTCGAAGCCTTGGGCGAAGTTCATTTTTTCGGCTTCATGCAATATGAATACATCACCCTTTATATAAATAATCCGGCCTTTTTGGTCTGCCAACGTAACAAGATAGCCCGTGCCCCGCATTTTATAAAACAAATCATCAATAATTGGCTTGGCAATTTGATAAAGCTCGGATTGTTCCGTGATTTGCCTCATTTGGTCCTCTGTCAACGCAGCTTCCGTTTGCATTTGTCCTGGATTAACACCACTTTCTTGACGGCGCTTCCATGAATTTAAAATGTCTTTTCTTAGTTGATAATGCTGGATGTCCTCCTTTACTTTAGAAACGAATTTTTCCCAAAATGCCTCTAATTCCTTTGTTTTAGCAATCAAATTGTCAGTAGAGAAGATGGAAATATAAGGACTTTTCATCGTTTCCTCCTTACGTCTAGTGTTGTTCAACATTAAAAATATTTTAACATTAATTTCCTATTTATTAAATTGAATCTTTTCCCTAAAATTCTCACTTCTGTCCGCTACATAGGACACCGTATCGATACAACTGTCGCAAAATGCTACAAATGAATATAGATTTACATTTTAAAAACTACGCAAAATAGGCAACTTGCCATTTTTTTAATAATTGGCACAGAAGTTGCAATATAGATAAGTGAATTCAGTTACTAAGCTTAGAAGGGAGAGAAATGGATGAAAACAGCTACTAGCAAGAAAGCGCAAATACTTGCGATTGATGCCGGGGGGACAATGACGGATACCTTTATTATCGATGATAAAGGGGATTTTGTTGTTGGTAAGGCGCAATCAACACCAGAGAATGAATCAATTGGCTTGCTTAACTCAGCAAAAGATGCCCTAACGTATTGGAATACAACGGTGGAAGAAGAGTTTCCCAAATTGCTCGCGGGTGTATATTCCGGTACAGCAATGCTTAATCGGCTCGTATCTAGAAATGGGCGCCGTGTTGGTCTTATCGTAAATAAAGGGATGGAGGATTTCCATCGAATGGGGCGGGCTATTCAAGCGTACCTTGGTTACTCGTATTCTGACCGACTGCACTTAAATACACATCGTTATGATCCGCCGCTTGTACCACGAAAGTGGACGAAAGGAGTTACAGAACGGGTTGACCTATTTGGGAATGTTGTCATACCACTCTATGAGTATGAAGTAGAACCAGCCATATTAGAACTATTGGAGGAGGATGTTGAGGCGATTGTTATCAGTCTGCTCCATTCTTATAAATATCCAGACCATGAACGAAAAATCAGGGATATTGCAAGAGAAGTAATGAAAAAGAGTGGAAAAGAAATTCCGGTTTTTGCTTCGGTCGATTATTACCCGGTGCGAAAAGAAACGCATCGTACAAACACAACAATTATTGAAGCCTATGCAGCAGATCCGTCCCGTGAAACACTTTCTAAAATTGATCACATGTTAAGAGACCATGGTGCCACCTTTGATCTTCGTGTTATGGCCAGCCATGGCGGCACAATTAGTACACAAGCAAACGAGTTAGCCAGAACGCTTGTATCAGGTCCGATTGGTGGCGTAATTGGTGCAAAATACCTTGGTGAACAGTTAAACATTCCTAACATCGCTTGCTCAGATATCGGCGGAACGAGCTTTGATATGGCGCTCATTACTCAAGGAGATTTAAGTATTAACACAAGTCCTGACATGGCACGGCTAGTCCTTTCATTACCACTTGTCGCCATGGATACAGTTGGTGCAGGTGCGGGCAGCTTTGTCCGGATTGATCCAAACTTTAAATCCATTACGCTCGGACCTGATAGTGCGGGGTCACGCGTCGGCGTTTGTTATCCGGAAGGAGGAATTGAAACTGTTACAGTTTCAGACTGTCATGTGGTTCTCGGTATGATAAATCCAAATAACTTCCTTGGCGGTGAAGTGAAGCTCGATCCGAAACGTGCATATGAAGCAGTTAAGAAACAAATTGCCG
Organism: Schinkia acidoalkalinis; assembly: GCF_054301215.1. The sequence continues at coordinate 685,219 of NZ_CP182573.1, read as the reverse complement.
AGCCGCTTGGCTTAGGAGTTGAAGAAGCAGCATATGGCGTAATCGATTTACTTGAATCACAATTGCGAAATTACCTTGAATCTATGATTCTTGGAAAAGGGTATTCACCTACGCAATATGTTTGTTTTTCTTATGGTGGCGGTGGTCCGCTACATACTGCTGGCTATACGCGCGGATTGGGATTTGAAGATATCTTGGTACCTGCCTGGGCAGCAGGATTTTCAGCGTTTGGCTGCGGCGCAGCTGATTTTGAATATCGTTATGATAAAACGCTTGATATTAATGTTGATCATGGTGCCGTAGATGAACAAAAGCTAATAGTTGGCAAAGAATTGCAAACTGCTTGGGATGAACTAAAGGAGAAAGTTGCCGGCGAATTTGAGAAAAACAAGTTTGATAGAAAAGATGTTGACTTCCGACTCTATTTCCGCATGCAGTATCAAGGTCAATTAAATGACCTAGAAATCGAAGCACCAATTGGAGCATTTAGAAATGTAAAGGACTGGGAAGCATTGGTGGATGCGTTTGAAGATGTATATACAAGAGTTTATGCAAAAGCAGCAAAATCTCCAGAGCTTGGCTACAGCATAACAGGGGCCATCGTCCGCGGCATTGTTGAAGTGGCGAAACCGCGCATTCCTAGCGAGCCGCTTCAAGGTGAGACACCGCCACAAGCTGCGTTTCTTGGCGAGCGCAATGTTTATTGGAAAGGAGAGTGGATCAAAGCAAATATTTGGGAAATGGAAAAACTACAGCCTGGAAATAAAATCAGTGCATTTGCAATTTTAGAATCACCAGCAACAACATTTGTTATTCCGCCGGGCTTTGAAACTTACCTTGATGAACATCGCATTTTCCATTTAAAAGAACTATAAAAAGGAGGTCAAGATATCATGAAAATGACTGAAAAAGAACAGCAAAACCGGAAAGTAATTGGCTGGGACGGAAAAACGTTGCGCCAAATGCGTAAAGAAGTGGATGAACTCAGCCGTTCTACTGGACATTATGCGGGACTTCGCACATTGCCATTCAAAGAAACAAATCCAATCCGATATGAAAAAATATTTTCTAAGCTGCGTGGCGGGATTGTTCATGCACGTGAAACCGCAAAAAAAGTTGCAGCCTCACCCATTGTTGAGCAGGAAGGGGAATTATGCTTTACGCTCTACACACCAGAAGCCGATTCAGTTGTAACATCGACTGGTATTATCATTCACGTGGGAACAATGGGTGCTGCGATTAAATATATGATTAACAACGATTATGAAGATAATCCGGGCATTGAAGACGGAGATATTTTCTGTAACAATGATTGTCAAATCGGCAATGTCCATCCATGTGACGTTCATACGATTGTTCCAATCTTTTATGAAGGTGAAGTTATCGGCTGGGTCGGCGGTGTAACTCATGTTATTGATGTTGGTGCAACAGCCCCTGGTAGCATGACTGTTGGACCTGTTACCCGTTATGATGATGGTTACCAAGTTGCTTGCCGGAAAATCGGGAAAGATAATACCCTTCTTAAAGATTGGTTAATTGAAAGTCAACGGTCTGTCCGTACAACAAAATACTGGCTCCTAGATGAACGGACTCGTATTGCTGGCTGCCATATGATTAGGGACTTAGTTCTTGATATCGTGAAAGAAGAAGGGATTGACACATATAAGAGCTTTATTCGTGAAGTGATTGAGGACGGACGGCGCGGTTTTGTAAATCAAGTGAAAACGCTGCTCATCCCGGGCAAATACCGTCAAGTTTCGTTTGTTGACGTCCCGTATAAAAACTTAGATGTTCCACCATACGCCCGTGTAGATACAATCATGCATGCTCCGACTGAACTTACGGTTCATAAGGACGGCAAGTTTCAAATCGATTTTGATGGTGTAAATCGCTGGGGCTGGCATAGTTATAATGCAACTCCGGTTGCCATCACAAGTGGAATTTGGGTTATGATGTCCCAGACATTAATTCCTAATGATCGTGTTAATGATGGTGCTCTTTACGCTAGTACCTTCGATCTTCCATATGGCTCATGGCTTAATCCGGATGATATCCGTACGGCTCATAGCTATGCTTGGCATTTTCTTGTATCTGCCTGGAGTCCATTATGGCGTGCGCTCAGCCGCAACTACTTTGCACGTGGCTACTTGGAAGAGGTTAACGCCGGTAATGCTAATACTTCTAACTGGCTCCAAGGTGGCGGATATAATCAGTTTAATGAAAACCATGCTGTTAACAGCTTTGAATCAGCGGCGGAAGGTGTCGGTGCCGGTGCGGTTAAAGATGGAATTAGCCATGCGGCAGCGATTTGGAATCCTGAAGGCGATATGGGTGATATGGAAATCTGGGAACTTGCTGAACCGCTCCTTTACTTAGGGCGAAGTATTAAACCTAATACTGCTGGTTATGGGAAATACCGCGGTGGCAGTGGCTATGAGACATTGCGGCTTGTATACGGTGCAAAAGATTGGACAATGTTCTTTATGGGCAACGGTTATATGTCAAGTGACTGCGGCTTGATGGGAGGATATCCGGCAGCATCGGGGTATCGCTTTGAAGCCCATGGTACAAACATAAAAGAACGAATTGAAAAGCAACTGCCAATTCCAACAGGTGGTGATATTGATCCTGATAATCCGGAGTATGAAAACTGTTTAGAAGCAAGAGAGATTATTCGTGATAAGCAATCAATTACAACCGAGACGATTTTCGATAATTATGATCTGTATTTGAACTACCTTCGTGGGGGTCCTGGGTTTGGTGATCCGCTTGAGCGCAGGCTGGCAGCGATTGAAGAGGATTTAAATGAAGGGCACTTGCTTGTGCGCTATGCGGAACAAGTCTATGGCGCTGTTGTCAGCCAAAATGAAAAAGGAAAATACATTGTTGATGTGAAAGCAACTGAAGAACGCCGTAGACAAATTAGAAAAGAACGCCTGAAGCGAGGTGTACCCGTTCAAAAGTGGATGGAAAAAGAGCGTGAGAATATTATCAGTAAAGAAGCTTCAATACAAGTCCGACATATGTACGCAGGCAGCTTTGCCTTAAGTGAAGGTTTTCAAAATGAATTTAAAGACTTTTGGAATCTGCCGGAAGAATGGCAGTTGACGGAATCCGAGCTAGACATACCGGTTTTCGGGGCTAAAATTAACCGTAAATAATAATTTAACGTGAATGGGGTGAAGTAATGACAAACTATGATCGTAAAACAATAGAAGAATTAATAGATGGGACGATTGATTTTTATAAATTAAAAGAAATGTTATCAAACTTCAAAGACGCCGATCGCTTTGAAAAATATATTAGTATCCTGCAAGAAAGAGTTTCTTGGGATGACAGAATTCTTCTGCCGGCGGGGCTTCATCTGTACATCGTGGAAAAGGCAAATGGAGATCGGGTCGTAAAATGCGATTGCGGCCATGAATTCTGTGATGAAAAGGATAATTGGAAGCACCATGCATTGATCTATGTACGGGATACCGAAGAAAAACTGGCGGAATTATATCCTAAAATGCTGGCACCGCATCCAGAATGGCAGGTCATTCGTGAATACTATTGCCCGGAATGTGCCTCACAGCTAGAGGTGGAGGCAGTCACACCATGGTATCCAATTTTAAAAGACTTTGAGCCAGATATTGATGCCTTTTATAATGAATGGCTCAATCGACCACTTCCACAAGCTAAATAAAAGTTACGAAAGCTCTACCTTTTTTTAAATAAGGTAGAGCTTTCTTTTTCACGATTTATAAAGGCAGAGGAGATAGGTTGTGGAAAACCGAATAGATGTGCTACAATTTTACAGAAATCAATTATTAGTATGGAAGATCGGAGGAGCATTGGTGATTTATTATTTAATAGCAATGATAGTCATTTTTATTGATCAATGGTCAAAATGGCTGATTGTGAAAAAGATGGAGTATGGGCAAAGCATCGCCATCATTGATCAATTTTTTTATTTAACATCACATCGCAACCGGGGAGCTGCATGGGGAATTTTGCAAGGTCAAATGTGGTTCTTTTATATCATTACATTGGCTGTTATAATTGCGGTTATTTATTACATCAGGAAACTAGCGAAAAAGGATCCATTAATGGGCACAGCACTTGGTCTCATTTTAGGTGGAGCGCTTGGTAATTTCATCGACCGGGTTGTTCGCAAAGAAGTGGTCGACTTTTTTGATTTTTATTTGAACTTTTATTTCTTTCAATATCATTATCCAATCTTTAATGTAGCTGATGCAGCACTAGTTGTCGGCGTCATTCTCATCTTAATACATACACTCTTGGAAAGCAAAAAGGAGAAAAAGCTGAATGGATCGATTTGAAGTTACGATAACAGAGATTTCCGAAAATGAGCGGATTGATAAGGTATTAGCAACGGCTAATGAAGAATGGTCACGAAGCCAGGTGCAGCAGTGGATTAAGGAAGGGCTTGTGAGGGCTAATGGGAAGGTAATCAAAGGAAATTATAAATGTAAACTGGATGACTTTGTTGAAGTAGATATACCAGAGCCGGAAAGTTTGGATGTTTTGCCGGAAGAGATGGATTTGGATATTTATTATGAAGATTCTGATGTGCTTGTCGTTAATAAACCAAAAGGAATGGTTGTCCATCCGGCGCCTGGTCACTTATCTGGAACATTAGTCAATGGCTTGATGGCCCATTGCAAGGATTTATCCGGGATTAATGGCGTTTTAAGACCCGGAATAGTTCATAGAATTGATAAGGATACATCTGGCTTATTAATGGTGGCGAAAAACGATATGGCTCATGAATCATTGGTGGACCAGCTCGTTAATAAAACAGTCTTGAGAAAATATAGTGCACTTGTCCATGGTATCATCCCTCATGATAACGGGACAATCGATGCGCCGATTGGACGCGATAAAAATGATCGCCAAAGCATGACCGTAACCGATGAAAATAGTAAACATGCGGTAACCCATTTTCGGGTGTTGGAGCGATTTAAGGATTTTACCTTTGTTGAATGCCAATTGGAAACAGGAAGAACACATCAGATACGTGTACATATGAAATATATTGGTTATCCGCTTGTTGGTGATCCAAAATACGGTCCAAAGAAAACGCTCGATCTCGGCGGACAAGCACTTCATGCAGGAATACTAGGGTTTCTTCATCCTAGAACGAAAGAGTTCTTGCAATTTGAAGCACCGCTTCCAACATATTTTGAAGAATTGCTTATTAAACTTAGAAAAGAGAATTGACAAAATTCGATATCAGTGAGATAATCTTTTTAACAAGTAAATAGGTCCTTTAAATACAGTCCCGTGAGGCTGAGAAGGAATACGTGAATTGATAGATGGGGAAATTGTATCCTCTTATCTATGCATGCGCAAAATTAATCCTCTCGCCCAAACGGTGTGAGGATTTTTATGTTTTTGGCAAAACTAATGGTTGAATGAGGTGAACGTTTGATGAAAGAAAAGGCCATTGTCCTAGATGAACAAGCAATCCGCCGTGCACTTACACGAATTGCTCATGAAATTATTGAACGAAATAAAGGAATAGAAAATTGCCTCTTAGTTGGAATAAAAACTCGCGGAATTTACTTAGCTAATCGCTTGGCGGAAAGAATTGAACAAATAGAAGGGAAACCGATTATGGTCGGCGATGTAGATATTACTCTTTATCGTGATGATTTAACGACAACAACGACAAATAATGAACCAGAACTGCATGGTGCAAACATTCCTATCACCATTAAAGATCAAACCGTCATTTTAGTTGACGATGTTTTATACACAGGAAGAACGGTGAGGGCAGCAATGGATGCCATTATGGATATTGGTCGTCCGTCACAAATTCAGCTGGCTGTCCTAGTTGATCGCGGTCATCGTGAATTACCGATTCGGGCTGATTTCGTTGGTAAAAATATTCCGACTTCAAGCTCTGAAGTCATATTTGTAGAATTATATGAAGTGGATGGTATTGATCAAGTTAGTATACGCGAAAATGAATAAGTTTGTTTGACATCAAGAAAATAGGGGTAGAGAATATGAGTAGACAACATATAGTACTAGACGTAAATGAAAGACCGAAACCGCTGCAATGGGTTTCCCTTAGCATACAGCATTTATTCGCAATGTTTGGCGCAACAATCTTAGTTCCTTACCTGGTTGGCTTAAGCCCAGCAGTTGCATTGATTACAAGTGGCTTGGCAACACTCGCTTATATCACGATAACAAAGGGGCAAATACCTGCATACCTTGGTTCTTCCTTTGCGTTTATAGCGCCGATTATCGCAGCAAAGGCAAGCGGTGGACCAGGTACTGCCATGTTGGTTGGATTCATGGCGGGTGTTATATACGCAATTGTTGCTTTGTTGATAAAGAAGTTTGGCGTTCAGTGGCTTTTAAATATCTTGCCGCCGATTGTTGTTGGTCCGGTAATTATGGTTATCGGCTTGGGACTTGCAGGAACAGCGGTTAATATGGCTATGAGAATCGATCCGAATGATCCAGCAACATATAGTTCACTGCATTTTTCAGTGGCATTGGTAACCTTATTTCTAACGATTATCGCCAATATGTTTTTTAAAGGATTTTTTGGAGTCATTCCGGTCTTAATTGGAATCGTCGGTGGTTACACATATTCAGTGATAATCGGGATTGTCGACTTTTCAGGAGTGCATGCAGCCAAGTGGTTTGCAGCACCGGAGATGTTAATTCCCTTCGTCACCTATACTCCTGATTTAAAATGGGGTGTTGCAGCTGCAATGTTGCCGGTTGTCATAGTTACATTATCCGAAAATATTGGACACCAAATGGTGCTTTCAAAGGTTATTGATCGAAACCTACTCGTTAAGCCGGGGTTGCACCGGGCGATTGCAGGTGACGGGTTTTCGTTAATGATGGCCTCTTTTCTAGGTGGACCTCCTAATACAACTTATGGGGAAAACATCGGTGTGCTTGCGATTACACGCGTATTTAGCGTATTCGTGATCGGTGGTGCAGCCGTATTAGCGTTAATCTTTGGTTTTGTTGGTAAAATTAGTGCCTTAATTAGCTCAATCCCAACAAACGTAATGGGTGGTGTGTCCATCTTATTATTCGGGATTATCGCATCATCAGGTTTACGGATGTTGGTTGATAATAAAGTTGATTTTAGTAAAAATCGCAATCTAATGATCGCTTCCGTTATTTTAGTCATTGGCATTGGCGGCGCTTTTATACAGGTTAATGAGCAAGTACAAATTTCAGGGATGGCATTAGCAGCCATTATTGGAGCTATATTAAACTATGTCCTGCCAGGCAGAGAAAAGAATCAAAGTGGAGATTCGTTGCAATCAGAGGAAAAAACGAAAGAATAACACACTTTAATGAGGGTCCAGAGAGGCTTGAAAGGGTGTTTGTTTTTGAAGACAGGTTTGAAATCAAGGGCCTGTACTTCAATGCACCCTTGTAATAACAAATAGGGTGCTTTTTTTGTACAATCAAACAGCTTGATCTGGTAGATTTGTACAAAAAAGGACATCAAATTTCCGAATGGGGGAAAAGATGATGAATCACTTATTAACAATGTCAGGCTTAACAGTAACTGAAATTGAGCAACTTCTTCTAGAAGCAGAGCGTTTTGCGAAAGGAGAAAGTTGGAAAGTTGACAAGCAAATGTTTGTTGCCAACCTGTTTTTTGAACCAAGTACGCGGACGAGAAATAGTTTTGAGGTAGCTGAGAAACGGTTGGGATTGGATGTTTTAAATTTTAATACTGAAAGCTCTAGTGTCCAAAAGGGTGAAACATTGTATGACACCGTAAGAACGTTTGAATCGATTGGTGTTAGTGGTGTCGTTATTCGCCACCCAGAGAATAATTTCTTCCAGGATCTGGTTGGAAAAGTGGATATTCCGGTCATAAATGCAGGGGCAGGCTCTGGTGAGCATCCAACACAATGTCTGTTGGATTTGTTAACAATAAAACAGGAGTTTCAAGCGTTCAAAGATTTGAATGTAGCCATTATCGGTGATATCCGCCATAGTCGTGTCGCCCATTCCGATTATGATGCCTTAACGAGATTAGGAGCCAACGTCGTTTTTTCAGGACCTAAAGAATGGCAGGATAATACAGGTGAATTTGTGTCAATAGATGAGGCTGTTCGGGAAGCGGATGTGCTGATGCTGTTAAGGATTCAGCATGAGCGCCATGAAGGCCATATGGGAAATTCAAAAGAAGATTACCATCAAGCTTACGGCTTAACAATAGAAAGAGAAAAGATGATGAAGCCGCGGAGTATCATTATGCATCCGGCACCAGTAAACAGAGGCGTCGAAATTGCAAATGAGTTAGTTGAATGTGAACGATCTCGGATATTTAAACAAATGCAAAACGGGGTGTTCGCAAGAATGGCAGCTATTAAGCGCGCACTTGAATCAAAATCATTACATGAGGCACCACAGCCTATTCAATTATAACAACATGCTGGTAAAAGTTACGTAAAGGGGGATCTTAGGTGTCATTACTATTAAAAAATTCGAAACTTTTAAATGCTTCTGGAGAATTAGAGAAAAAAGATATATTGATTCAAGATGGTGTCATTGTACAAATAGAAGACAACATTCAACATGAAAATGCAGGGAAAATCGTTGATGTGGGTGGAAAGTTGGTCACTCCAGGATTTGTTGATCTACATGTGCATTTGCGTGAGCCGGGTGGCGAAAAGAAAGAAACGATTGCAACTGGAACTTTGGCTGCATCTAGAGGCGGCTATACAGCTATTGCTGCTATGCCAAACACAAGGCCTGTACCGGACACGAAAGAACAAATGGAATGGCTCCAAAATCGTATTAAAGAAACGGCAAATGTTAGAGTTCTTCCATATGCCTCCATTACCATACGCGAGCTTGGGGAAGAATTAACAGACTTCGCAGCACTAAAGGCAGCAGGTGCATTTGCTTTTTCGGATGACGGCGTCGGCGTGCAAACGGCAGGGATGATGCTTCAGGCGATGAAAAAGGCGGCCGAGTTGGATATGGCCATCGTTGCCCATTGCGAAGATAATTCACTGATTAATAAAGGGGCTGTACATGAAGGTGAATTTGCTAAAAAGCATGGAATCAATGGCATTCCGTCTGTTTGTGAATCTGTCCAAATTGCGAGAGATGTACTGTTAGCGGAAGCAGCTGGCTGTCATTATCATGTCTGCCATATTAGTACAAAAGAGTCTGTTCGCGTCGTTCGCGATGCAAAACGTGCCGGCATAAGCGTAACTGCTGAAGTTACACCGCATCATCTTCTACTTTGTGATCAAGATATACCTGGACTTGATGCAAATTACAAAATGAATCCACCGTTACGGAGTCGTGATGACCGTGATGCCTTAATTGCCGGAATAATGGATGGGACGATTGATTTTATCGCAACAGACCATGCCCCGCATACAGAAGAAGAAAAATCTTGGCCAATGACGGAAGCGCCATTTGGCATCGTCGGCTTGGAAACTGCCTTCCCATTGCTTTATACGCATTTTGTTCTACCAGGGAAGCTGTCACTAAAACAATTAATAGAGTACTTAACGATAAAACCATGCGAGACTTTTAATCTGCCATATGGGAAAATAGAGGAAGGTAGTATTGCAGATTTAGCAGTCATCGATTTAGAAAAAGAAGAAGCCATTGATCGCTCAAACTTTTTATCAAAAGGTAAAAATACTCCGTTCAACGGCTGGAAATGCAAGGGCTGGAATACTTTAACAATCGTAAATGGTAAAATCGTATGGGAGAAGGAGAGTGTAGCACAATGAAACGACAATTAATATTAGAAGATGGAACAGTGTTTATTGGTAAAGGATTTGGCAGTGATGTCGATTCAATCGGTGAGGTAGTATTTAACACAGGAATGACAGGGTACCAGGAAATTCTCTCAGACCCATCCTATTGCGGGCAAATCGTCACCTTAACCTACCCTTTGGTGGGCAATTACGGTATTAATCGTGATGATTTCGAAACAATCACACCTGCCATCCATGGTTTTATTGTAAAAGAAGCAGCGACGGCTCCTTCCAACTGGAGAAGCATGGAAACATTAGATGAACTCTTTAAGAGCAAAGGAATCCCAGGCTTGGAGGGGATTGATACAAGAAAGTTAACACGGATTATTCGAAAGTATGGGACGTTAAAAGGTGCATTATGTGGAATGGATGTTAATGTCGAGGAAGTTGTTGCAAAGTTAAAAAATGAAGCTTTGCCAACAAACCAAGTGGAGCGTGTTTCAACAAAATCAGCCTATCCAAGCCCAGGTAGAGGCTACCGTGTTGTATTAGTTGATTTTGGAATGAAACATGGGATTTTACGTGAGTTAAACAGCCGTAATTGTGATGTAACAGTTGTTCCATATAATGTGACTGCCGAAGAGATTCTTCGTATGAATCCTGATGGCATCATGCTATCCAATGGCCCTGGCGACCCTAAAGATGTACCAGAGGCGATTGAAATGATCCGTGGTGTACTCGGAAAAGTTCCAATGTTCGGAATTTGCTTAGGCCACCAGCTATTCGCGTTAGCATGTGGTGCAAATACAAGCAAAATGAAGTTCGGCCATCGCGGCTCAAATCATCCAGTTAAAAACCTAGAGACAGGCACTGTTGATATTACTTCACAAAATCATGGCTATACCGTTGAAATGGAGTCTACACTGAATACTCGTCTAAAAGTTACCCATGTGGCCTTAAATGATGGGACAATTGAAGGCTTAAAGCATTTAGATTACCCTGCATTTACTGTGCAGTACCATCCAGAAGCGTCCCCTGGACCGGAGGATTCAAACTATCTATTTGATGAATTTATAAACCTAATCGAAACTCAAAAGAAAGAAGGAGAAGCCGTATGCCAAAACGCTTAGATATTAAAAGAATTTTAGTAATCGGATCAGGACCTATTGTAATCGGGCAGGCAGCTGAATTTGACTATGCAGGTACACAGGCTTGTCAGGCTTTAAAAGAAGAAGGTTATGAAGTAATTCTTGTCAACTCAAATCCAGCAACAATCATGACAGATACGGAAATCGCCGACAAAGTTTATATTGAGCCGCTAACATTAGAATTTGTTAGCAAAATCATCCGTAAAGAACGTCCAGATGCACTTTTACCTACCTTGGGTGGACAAACAGGCTTAAATATGGCGGTAGAGCTCCATAACTCAGGAGTACTGGATGAATGTGGCGTTGAAATATTAGGAACTAGACTATCTGCTATCCAAAAGGCTGAAGACCGTGATGAATTTAGAACATTAATGAATGAACTTGGAGAGCCAATCCCAGAAAGCGCGATAATCCATACTGTTGAGGAGGCCTTCACGTTTGTAGACGAAATTGGCTATCCAGTTATCGTGAGGCCTGCCTACACATTGGGAGGAACAGGCGGCGGAATTTGTCAAACACCAGAAGAATTGAAAGAAATAGTGGCGAGCGGTTTAAAATACAGTCCAGTGACGCAATGTCTCATCGAGAAAAGCATTGCTGGCTTCAAGGAAATCGAGTATGAGGTCATGCGCGATTCCAACGACCATGCCATCGTTGTATGTAATATGGAAAACTTTGACCCAGTAGGTATTCATACAGGGGATTCCATCGTCGTCGCACCGAGCCAAACATTAAGCGACCGCGAATACCAGCTGCTTAGAAATGCATCATTAAAAATTATCCGGGCCTTGAAAATTGAAGGCGGCTGTAACGTTCAGTTGGCATTAGACCCAGATAGTTTTAATTACTACATCATTGAAGTGAACCCAAGGGTAAGCCGCTCTTCAGCACTTGCATCAAAGGCAACAGGCTATCCGATTGCGAAGCTTGCAGCAAAAATCGCTGTAGGTTTAACACTAGATGAAATGATGAATCCGGTAACTGGAAAAACTTATGCGTGCTTTGAACCAACATTAGACTATATTGTCTCAAAAATTCCACGCTGGCCTTTTGATAAATTTGAATCAGCTAACCGTAAGCTTGGTACACAAATGAAAGCTACTGGTGAAGTCATGGCAATCGGTCGCAGCTTTGAAGAATCATTATTAAAAGCGGTCCGTTCTTTAGAGGCAAAAGTATATCATATCGATATTGAAGAAATGGCAGAACTTGATAACGAAACACTACAAAAGCGGATTGAAGTGGCTGATGATGAACGACTATTTGTAATCGCCGAAGCATTCCGCCGTGGAATTACGGTAGAACAAATTCATCAGTGGAGTAAAATCGACCGCTTCTTCCTAGAAAAACTCAAAGGTTTGATTGATTTTGAAGTCGTATTTAAGAAAGACCCAATGAATCTTGAACTTTTACAGGAAGCGAAACAGAAAGGTTTTTCCGACATTGCCATCGCGAAGCTATGGAACAAATCGGAAAGAGAAATCTATAATATCCGCAAAACAAATGGCATTATGCCAGTTTATAAAATGGTTGATACATGTGCGGCTGAATTCGAATCTGAAACTCCATACTTCTATGGCACCTATGAAGAGGAAAATGAATCCATCCTCACTGAAAAAGAAAGTGTGCTAGTACTCGGCTCTGGTCCAATCCGCATCGGGCAAGGGGTAGAGTTTGACTATGCAACTGTACACTCAGTATGGGCAATTAAGGAAGCAGGGTATGAGGCAATCATTATCAACAATAACCCTGAGACAGTATCAACAGACTTTAGTACATCAGACAAATTATATTTTGAGCCATTAACAATTGAAGATGTTATGCATGTCATTGAGGTTGAAAAGCCAGTGGGCGTTATCGTCCAGTTCGGTGGACAGACTGCTATTAATTTAGCTGCAGAGCTTTCCGCACGTGGTGTGAAAATATTAGGTACATCACTAGAAAATATGGACCGTGCAGAGGATAGAGATAAATTTGAACAAGCGTTAACGTCCATCGGCATTCCAATGCCAAAAGGAAAGACAGCGACATCAGTAGAGCAAGCGGTTAAGGTTGCGACTGAAATCGGCTATCCTGTATTAGTTCGTCCATCCTATGTTCTAGGTGGTCGAGCAATGGAAATTGTCTACCATGAAGAAGAATTGCTTCATTATATGGAGAATGCGGTGAAAATAAATCCAGAGCATCCTGTTTTAATTGACCGCTACATGATTGGTAAAGAAATTGAAGTAGACGGCATTTCCGACGGAGAAAATGTTTATATTCCGGGCATTATGGAGCATATCGAACGTGCCGGCGTCCATTCTGGTGACTCCATTGCCGTCTATCCGCCGCAAACATTGTCAGCTGCAATCAAACAGCAAATCATCGATTATACAACGAGAATTGCGCAAGGTCTCGAAATTATCGGCTTGTTAAACATTCAGTTCGTAGTTTTCGAAAATCAAGTGTATGTGTTAGAGGTGAACCCACGTTCAAGCCGGACAGTGCCGTTCTTAAGTAAAATTACCGGTGTGCCAATGGCAAATATCGCTACAAAAGTGATTTTAGGTGCGAAATTGCCAAACCTAGGCTATGAAACGGGCTACCATCCTGAAAGCCATGAAGTGTTTGTCAAAGCGCCGGTGTTCTCGTTTGCAAAACTGCGCAGAGTAGATATTACGCTTGGTCCTGAAATGAAATCAACAGGAGAAGTTATGGGTCGTGACGTAACACTTGAAAAAGCATTATATAAAGGCTTGGTTGCATCAGGCATCTCCATTCCAAGCTATGGATCAGTGTTATTAACAATCGCTGATAAGGATAAGGAAGAAGCACTGGATATTGCGCGCCGTTTCTATAAAATCGGTTATCGAATCCTTGCAACAGAAGGGACTGCTGCTCGGATTCAACAGGAAAATATTCCAGTTACCATCGTTGATAAAATTGGCTCCGAAGGCCATACATTACTAGATGTGATTCGTAATGGGGAAGCTCAATATGTCGTTAATACACTCACGAAAGGCAAGCAACCTGCCCGCGACGGCTTCAGAATTCGCCGTGAATCTGTAGAAAACGGGGTGGCTTGCTTAACGTCATTAGATACAGCAAAAGCAATTTTACGTGTTTTAGAATCGATGACATTTGCAACAGATGAAATGCCAAAGTTTGAAAAAGCAAAGGTGGTCGTAACGCAATGAAAAAACAATGGATGAAGGTTGTTTCACAAACAGAAATTGCAAAAAACATTTACGAGCTTGTTCTAGAAGGGGAGCTTGTTTCTGAAATGCAAGAGGCTGGACAATTTGTTCATCTGAAAGTTGATGAATCAATCGATCCTTTGTTAAGAAGACCGATCAGCATCTGTGATATCGACCATAAAAATAATAGATTTACCATGATTTATAGGGCGGAAGGAAAAGGAACAACCCTTTTAGCTAAAAAGAAAGAAAATGACCAAGTGGATGTGTTAGGGCCATTAGGACATGGATTTCCTATTGATGAATTACATGCGGGCGAAACAGCCTTGCTAGTAGGGGGCGGCATCGGTGTGCCGCCGCTCTACAACCTGTCAAAACGGTTGGTCGAAAAAGGCGTGAACGTCATTCATGTTTTTGGTTTCCAAGACACATCGGTTCTATTTTATGAAGATCGATTTAAAGAGCTTGGCACAACATTTATTGCAACCGTTGATGGTTCATACGGAACAAAAGGGTTTGTTACCGATGTGATTGATCAAGAAAAAATTCAATTTGATTGTTTATATGCTTGCGGACCTACACCGATGCTACGAGCATTGAATGAACGCTTCAAAGATAAAAAGGGCTTTATTTCGTTGGAAGAGCGGATGGCCTGCGGCATCGGCGCTTGCTTTGCCTGCGTCTGCCACTTGCAGGAAGACCCTAGTGGTGCAACGTACCGAAAAGTGTGCAGTGACGGTCCGGTATTTAAAGTTGGGGAGGTTTTAATCTAATGAATCGTTTGAATGTGAGCCTTCCAGGTTTAAATTTAAAAAATCCAATCATACCTGCTTCCGGCTGCTTTGGTTTTGGACGTGAATACAGCCAGTTTTATGATCTTTCTATGCTTGGTGCCATCATGATTAAAGCGACAACAGTAGAGCCAAGATACGGAAATCCTACTCCAAGGGTTGCTGAAACAAGCGGAGGGATGTTGAATGCGATTGGCCTGCAAAATCCCGGGTTGGCTGCGGTGATGGAGCGGGAGTTGCCGTGGCTCGAGCAATTTGATGTGCCGATTATTGCTAATGTCGCCGGCTCACAAGTCGAAGATTATTTAATCGTTGCTGAAAAAATTTCAAAAGCACCGAATGTCCATGCCTTAGAATTAAACATTTCTTGTCCGAACGTGAAAAGCGGCGGCATCCAATTTGGAACGATTCCAGAGGTTGCTTTTGAATTAACAAAGCAAGTTAAAGAAGTAGCAAGTGTTCCAGTTTATGTGAAGCTATCACCGAATGTATCTGATATTGTTGAAATGGCTGTTGCTGTTGAAGAAGCAGGTGCAGACGGAATTACAATGATTAATACACTCTTAGGTATGCGCATTGATTTAAAAACGGGAAAACCAGTATTGGCAAATCAAACAGGTGGACTTTCCGGTCCAGCAATTAAGCCTGTCGCAATCCGGATGGTTTATCAAGTCAGTCAAAAAGTGAATATCCCAATTATTGGTATGGGCGGCATCTCAACTGCGGAAGATGTGGTTGAGTTTTTCATGGCGGGTGCCAGTGCTGTTGCTATTGGTACAGCGAATTTTGTTGACCCATATGTTTGCCCAACAATCATTGAAGAACTTCCACCACTTTTGGACAAGCTTCGTGTAGGGCATATTTCTGAACTAACAGGAAGGAGCTGGGGCCGTGATGCAAAGACCGCTAATTGTAGCTCTTGATTTTCCAAGCAAGCTTGAAGTACAGCAATTTCTAGCACCGTTTGCTAATGAATCATTATATGTAAAAGTGGGGATGGAGCTTTTTTATAAGGAAGGCGCCGGGATCCTCAGCTTTTTAAAAGAAAACGGCCATAAAATTTTCTTGGATTTAAAGCTTCATGATATTCCGAATACAGTGAAAAGTGCGATGCGCAATCTCGCTTCCTTTGATGTCGATATTGTCAATGTCCATGCTGCCGGTGGCAAACAAATGATGGAAGCAGCCCTAGAAGGCTTGAATCAAGGAACGCGAGTAGGCAAAGAACGGCCAAAATGCATTGCGGTGACACAATTAACGAGCACATCCCAAGAGATGCTACAGCAGGAACTATTAATCAACAAAGCGCTTGACTCAGTCGTTGTCAGCTATGCTAAAAACGCAAGTGCGAGTGGCTTAGATGGTGTGGTCTGCTCAACCTGGGAAGTAGAGAAAATTTTAGAAGCATGCGGACCAAACTTTTTAACGGTAACGCCGGGGATTCGCTTAAAAAGCAACACGGTTGATGACCAAGTGCGAATTGCGACACCAGAGGAAGCTCGAAAAAGAGGAAGCTGGGGCATCGTTATCGGCCGACCGATTACGAAAGCCGATAATCCGCTTGAAGCATACAACATTGTTCGTAATGAGTGGGAGGAAAAGTAAATGAAACGAGAAATTGCTGCAAATCTATTAGAAATAGGTGCAGTCCATTTAAAGCCGAGTGAACCATTTACATGGTCATCAGGAATTAAATCACCAATTTATTGTGATAATCGCTTAACATTATCATACCCTGAGCTTAGAAAAGAAATTGCGAAAGGGTTGGCAGGCTTAATACAAACGGAGTTTACTGGCTGTGAAATGGTTGCGGGTACGGCAACGGCCGGCATCCCGCATGCAGCCTGGGTAAGTGACATTCTCAATTTACCAATGTGCTATGTCCGCTCAAAACCGAAAGACCATGGCAGAGGCAACCAAATCGAAGGTGCAGTGAAGCCCGGTCAAAAAGTGGTTGTCGTTGAAGACTTAATTTCAACAGGCGGTAGTGTGATCACAGCAGTTGAAGCACTGCGCGAAGCAGGTTGTGAAGTGTTAGGCACTGTAGCGATTTTCACGTATGAATTGGCGAGAGGCTATAAGCAGCTTGAAGTAGCGAACATCAAAGCACATGCCCTAAGTGATTATTCAACGCTAATTGATGTTGCGCTAGAAAAAGGGTTAGTTAGCGAAACAGAACTAGAAAAATTAAAAGAATGGCGGAAAAATCCAGAAGATGAAAGCTGGATGGATCGGTAGTGAAATCTTACATTTGCGGATTCTAGCAAAAAAAATTTCGGTGAAACCCCTTATATTATCTAGTATAATGAAAAGGAAAATACTGGTACCGTAATAGGAATAGGGGGAATATGAAATGTTTTTTGAATTGATTCGTAACTTATTAGCTAGTCCCGATGTGAATGGTGTGGCAGGATTTATTTATAGTGTTAATGATGCAGTAACCAAATACTTTTGGACTTTCTAAGTCAATTTAAGAAATAAAAAATAGAGTTGGTTCTCTCTGTAATGAGAGAACCAACTCTATTTTTTTCGTAATTGTAAAATCAAGTCCTCATCCGGCGTTACATACAACGTTGTCTGATTTTCATAAATAACAAAACCAGGTTTTGCGCCACTTGGCTTTTTGACATGGCGTATTTTCGTATAGTCTACTGGAACAGAGCTAGAGTCCTTGGCTTTGCTGAAAAAAGCGGCGATGGTAGCAGCTTCCAGTAAGGTTTGCTCCGATGGGGCCTCCTCGCGGATCACGACATGGGAGCCGGGAATATCCTTCGTATGAAGCCAAATTTCATCTCTTCTTGCTAGCTTATTTGTTACGTATTCATTTTGCTTATTATTTTTGCCGACGATGATTTCAGCACCATCAGAAGAAAGGTAATGGTCGAGTGTCGGTTTTTGATTTTTCGGCTTCGCTTTTCCTCTACTTTTACGCATTTTTAAATAGCCTTCTTCAGCAAGTTCCTCGCGCATTTCCTCGATATCCTTTGGTGAAGCAGATTCAATTTGCTGCAATAACCCTTCAAAATAGTCGATTTCAATGTTTGTTAGGTTGATTTGCTCTTTGACAATGTCAACAGAGTTTTTCAGCTTTTGATATTTGACAAACAAGCTTTGCGCATTTTCAGATGGCGTCTTTAAAGGGTCCAGTGGAATGGTCACGGTTGCGCCATTTTCATCGTAATAATTGCCGACTTCGATTTCCTTCATGCCTTTTTTCGCGGCATACATATTGGCCGTTAACAATTCACCAAATAGCTGATAGCGATCGGCTTTCTCAGCATCGGCGAGCGATTGTTCAAGCTTTTTGATTTTCTTTTTATTTTTGTTCAGTTCATTTTTGATAAAACGCTCGAGATCATTTGCCTGCTGCTTAACGCGGTCGCGTTCCGCTTTTCCATAATAAAAGCGGTCCAAAAGCTCGCTGACCGAATCAAAATATTTAACGTCACCTTTCAAATGGGTAAGATCACAAATATAAAAATATTCTTTGCTTCCCACTGTAATCATCTGCGACTGATAATGTTGGTTTTTAATCGGTTCGATGACTGAAAAAAATGCGGGCGGAATGGTCACTTGGTTGCTGAGTCCTGCCCGAAAAATCACTTCATTTGCGAGAAGCGGAGAAATACCGGAAAAATGCTCTACCAATTGGGCTCCAAGCTTGCCTTGGTTAAAATCAAGCTTTTGCAAAAGGGTTTCCCCTGTTATCGTCATTGGGTTTAGTTTATGTTGTTCAGGCGGGGCAACATACTCATGCCCAGGCATAATCGTCCGATGCCGGTTAACCACTGGTGAGACATGCTTAATGCTATCCATAATCATATTTTTTTCTTGATCCACTAACAGGATGTTGCTGTGCCGTCCCATAATTTCTACAATTAAAACTTTAACGGACTCATCACCAATTTCATTTTTTGTCCGAATAGTAAATTTGATGATGCGCTCTAAGCCCACTTGCTCAATTTTTTCAATAAAGCTACCCTCTAAGTGCTTTCGTAACAGCATGCAAAACATTGGCGGCTCTTTCGGGTTGTCATAGCTTTCAGTTGTAATATGTATTCTTCCATAACTTGAATTAGCCGAAATAAGCAATTGCTGATTCTTGCCGCCCGCTCGAATCGTCAATATTAAATCATATTTTGAGGGCTGATAAATTCGTGAAATGCGCCCGTGATTCAGCTTTTCTATTAATTCTTCCGTAACGGCTTTCGTTACGATCCCATCAAATGTCATAGGTTCCACCTCTCAATGTACAAATAGTATAGCATGTTTTTTGTTTATATTTTAACTCGCATCCTTTATAATTTAATCTTAGCCTATTTTTCATATAATTTACTTGTTGCAGAGGCGTAAATTATATAGAATAAGATAGTGGATGTGATGAAAATGATCGTAAGTATGACGGGATTTGGTCGAAGCAAAAAGGAAGTTCAAAATTTTAAGGTGATCGTTGAAATGAAATCTGTCAATCACCGCTTCTGTGAATTTTCCGTTCGGATGCCGAGACAATTTTTATTATTCGAAGAAAAAATAAAAAAAATAGTGAATCAATACATACAACGTGGTCGTGTCGATATTTTTGTAACGGTTGAAGGTGAAGGATACATTAACCGCTCATTGCAGGTCGATTGGGATCTGCTCTCACAGTATGAAAAGGCCATTCATAAAGCAAAAGAAATGCTTCAAATCGATGGTTCACTTACAATTGACCAGCTTATTCAACTCCCTGAGGTTTTTGCCGTTACGGAAAATGAAGATGGTGTAGAGGAGCTAGAGCAGGTTATTCTAGACGTTACAAAGGCAGCAGCGATAGAACTGCAAGAGATGAGAAAAGTGGAAGGTGCTGCCTTAAAAGCGGATATAGTCGGGCGGTTGAATGACATTCGTGAGGTTGTTCAGCATTTAAAACCATTTTCAGCCACAGTCGTTGAAAAATATCGCGAACGGCTGGAAAAGAAAATTCAAGATGTTCTTTCAGGGAACTTTGAGATGGATGAAGGCCGCATTTTAACCGAAGTGGCACTGTTTGGTGATAAGGCAGATATTAATGAAGAATTGACAAGGCTTGAAAGCCATATTCAGCAATTTTTGCAGATTATCGAATCACCAGGGAGTATGGGAAGAAAGCTTGATTTTCTTGTTCAGGAAATGAATAGAGAAATGAACACGATTGGCTCAAAAGCAAATGATGTGGGGATTAGTCAAAAGGTTGTTGAAATGAAAAGCGAGCTCGAGAAGATAAAAGAACAAGTACAAAATATAGAATAATACGGACTTATATTTTTTTGCATGCTCGTTAAAAATAGGGTAACGTACATAGGGGGAGCATAATGAGTATTAAGTTAATCAATATTGGATTTGGGAATATCGTGTCCGCCAATCGAATCATTTCTATTGTAAGTCCAGAATCTGCTCCGATTAAAAGAATCATCCAAGAAGCACGTGATAAAGGTATGCTGATTGATGCTACCTACGGCAGGCGAACAAGGGCTGTTATAATAACGGATAGCGACCATGTGATTCTTTCAGCAATCCAGCCGGAAACGGTTGCGCAGCGCTTAAATAATAAAGAAGATATAAGTGATGAAGGGTAGGATTATTAATGATTGAAGAAAAAGGGATTTTATTTGTTCTTTCCGGTCCATCTGGTGTCGGAAAAGGAACAGTCCGAAAAGCATTATTTGAGAACAATATAAATCTTCAATATTCGATTTCTGCCACTACTCGTAGTCCACGCACAGGTGAAATAGATGGTGTTGATTATTTTTTCAAAAGTAGAGAAGAATTTGAAATAATGATTAAAGAACATAAACTGCTGGAGTGGGCCGAATTTGTCGGTAATTATTACGGCACGCCAATTGATTATGTAAAAGAAACAATCGATAAAGGCCATGATGTCTTTTTGGAAATCGAAGTTCAAGGTGCGATGCAGGTGCGTAATGCTTTCCCGGAAGCCGTGCTGATATTTTTAATCCCGCCAAGTCTTGAAGAATTAAAAAACCGCATCATCGGCCGTGGAACAGAAACGGAAGATATTGTGAAAGGCCGCTTAGACACAGCGAAAGTTGAAATTGAAATGATGAGTGCTTATGATTATGTAGTCGTCAACGACCAGGTGGATAAAGCCTGTGAACGAATCGAGGCTGTAGTCGAGGCCGAGCATTACCGCCGTGACCGCGTTGAAGTATCGTATAAAAAATTATTGGAGGTTGAATAAAATTATGTTATATCCATCAGTTGATTCCTTAAAAAGAAAGATAGATTCTAAATATACGCTTGTGGCAGTTGCCTCAAAACGAGCTCGCGAAATGCAGGAGAATGATGATTGTATGTTAGACAAAACGGTAGCAAGAAAGACAGTTGGTAAGGCGCTTGAAGAAATCGCCGCGGGTTACTTACACATACAGTATGATGAAGACAAAGACAACCTATAATTGTAGGTTGTTATTTTTTATACTAAAAGTATAAGAAAGGTTAAGGGGGGTTACTTATGAAGGGGAAAAAGATTTTATTATGTGTAACTGGAGGAATTGCTGTCTATAAAGCGGCAGCTTTAACAAGTAAGTTATCGCAAACAGGGGCGATTGTAAAAGTAATGATGACGGAGTCAGCCATGAAGTTTGTTCAGCCCCTTACGTTTCAGGCGTTATCAAGAAATGAGGTCTATTTTGACACATTTGATGAAAAGGATGTTGGAAAAATAGCGCATATTGATTTAGCTGATTGGGCTGACCTTGTGATCGTAGCACCTGCAACGGCGAATATGATTGGAAAATTAGCAAACGGCATTGCGGATTGCATGATCTCCACAACCTTACTGGCAACAACGGCACCAGTTTGGATTGCCCCAGCGATGAATGTCCATATGTATGACCATCCTGCCGTTAAACGAAATATAAACATTTTACATGGCTTCGGTTATCAATTTATCGAGCCAGCTGAAGGACATTTGGCATGTGGGTATGTAGGCAAAGGACGTTTGGAAGAGCCGGAGAAGATTGTGGAATTAGTGCAAGGATTTTTCAATCAAGAATCGATTGGATTACATGGGAAAAAGATTCTTGTTACAGCCGGCCCTACAAGGGAAATTATTGACCCGGTACGCTATCTAACCAATCGTTCTTCAGGGAAAATGGGCTACTCCCTTGCCGAAGCTGCCGCAAGTCTTGGGGCGGATGTGACATTGATTTCAGGACCAACGACACTTACACCACCTCAAAATGTTACCTTTGTTCAAATTGAAACGGCTAGGGAAATGTATGAAGAAGTCATGAAATATTATCCTGAGACGGATCTCGTCATTAAAGCAGCAGCTGTTGCAGATTACCGTCCAATCACAATTTATGATCAGAAAATGAAAAAACAAGATGGCGACCTTTCCATTAAATTGGAACGGACGATTGATATTTTAAAAACGTTGGGTGAACAAAAAGAGCACCAAATACTAGTAGGATTTGCTGCAGAAACAGAAAATGTAGAAGCATATGCCGAAAAGAAGTTGAAAACGAAAAATCTTGATATGATTGTTGCCAATAATGTGAAAGCACAAGGGGCAGGCTTTGGCGTTGATACGAATATTATTACAATCTACACTAGTACCGGTGAAAAATTGGAGTTTCCGCTCCTTTCAAAAAAGGAAGCAGCAATGGAAATTTTAAAGAAAGCTGCGACATTTCTAAAATAAAGGACGTTTGTTATGAATATTGCCAAGGTTATCGTTGATGTACCAGCCAATCAAACCGATCGTTCGTTTGATTATCTCATTCCTGAAGAATGGAGAGGGCGGGATTTCGTTCAACCGGGTATGAGGGTTGTGGTCCCTTTTGGGCCAAGGAAAATTCAAGGCTTTGTCATTGAAATCACTGATCATACTGAATTTAAGAAGCTGAAACCAATCGAATCGGTTCTTGATATAACACCAGTTTTAACACCCGAATTACTAGAATTAGGCGAATGGCTGCGTGATACAACCCTTTGTTTTTTAATCACGGCTTATCAAGCAATGCTGCCTGCAGCAATGAAGGTAAAATATGAAAAGGAAGTACACATTAAAAATCATGATATTTTAGCTTGTGATGCCCAGCTGAAATCCTTTCATGGACAAGAAGTGATTCACTGGAAGGACATCGAACATAATAAGACCATATTGCCGCTCATTCAAAAGGAAATAAAACATGGCAATATGGAGGTTGTCTATCGTGTCAAGGACAGGGCCAATAATAAAAAGAAAGTAAAGGTAATCTGTCCGAATAAAGAAGTGGATGAGCTTCACGAAGTGATCCAGGCCCTAGGAAGTAATGCGCAAAAACAAAAAGATGTTGTACAGCATTTTATCAATGCACCGGAAAAAATAGAGTTACATGAGTTGTTAACCATTCTGAATACGACTGTTTCTCCGGTCAACACGCTTGTAAAAAAAGGAATTCTACAAGAATATTATCAAGAAGTGTACCGTGACCCATACGGAAATCGCGATTTTAAGTCAACTACACCATTACAATTAACCACTGAGCAAACAAAAGCAATAACACCAATTTTGCATTGTATTGATCGACATAGACATGGTGTTTTTTTGATGTATGGTGTAACCGGCAGCGGTAAAACGGAAATTTATTTACAGGCCATTGCTGAAGTCTTAAAGCAAGGGAAGGAAGCGATTATGCTTGTTCCGGAAATATCGTTAACACCGATGATGGTTAACCGCTTTAAAGGCAGGTTTGGTGATGAAGTTGCAGTTATGCACAGTGGCCTGTCCACGGGTGAAAAATATGATGAATGGCGAAAAATCCAACGTAAAGAAGTTCGTGTTGTTGTTGGGGCACGCTCGGCTATCTTTGCACCCTTTGAAAATCTTGGGATCATCATCATTGATGAGGAACATGAAACAAGCTATAAACAAGAGGAAAACCCACGCTATCATGCTAGAGACGTGGCTATCAAGCGCGGAAAAATCCATGATTGCCCAGTAATCCTTGGAAGTGCGACACCTTCCTTAGAATCTTTCGCCCGCGCTCATAAAAATGTCTATCAATTGCTGACATTAAAAGAACGAATCAATGCGCGTGCGATGCCTTCTGTAGAGATTATTGATATGAGAGAAGAGCTTAGATGTGGCAACCGTTCGATGTTCTCTGAAAGCTTACTAGAAAAAATAAAAGATCGGATGGCCAAGTGTGAACAATCGGTCTTGTTTTTAAATCGCAGAGGATTTTCAACGTTTGTCATGTGCCGGGATTGCGGTTATGTCCTGAATTGTCCTCATTGTGATATATCCCTTACCTATCACAAACGTGACCATAAGTTAAAATGCCATTATTGTTCTTTTGAAATGCCGCTTCTTTCCCGTTGTCCAGAGTGCAATAGTGAACATATTCGCTTTTTTGGAACAGGGACACAAAAAGTTGAGGAGGAATTGGCAAGACTCTTACCTGAAGCAAGGGTGATTAGAATGGACGTGGATACAACTGGTAAAAAAGGGGCTCATGAAAAATTATTGCATGCTTTTGAACAGAAGCAGGCTGATATTTTACTTGGGACACAAATGATTGCCAAAGGGCTCGATTTTCCTGATGTAACCTTTGTTGGTGTTTTAGCTGCAGATTCAATGCTTCATATCCCTGATTTTCGGGCTAGTGAAAAAACATTTCAATTAATTACGCAGGTTAGTGGTAGGGCAGGCCGCCATCATTTGCCTGGGGAGGTCATTATCCAAACTTATACACCGGAGCACTTCAGTGTTGAACTTGCTGCGATTCCGGATTATGAAAGCTATTATGCGCGGGAAATGCTTGTCAGAAAGAAATTCAATTATCCTCCTTTTTATTATTTGACATTAATCACCGTTTCCCATCAAGAACTAATGAAGGTCGTAGACGTAACAGAAAAAATTACAAAATTTATTACGACAAAACTCTCTAATCAAGCAATCGTCCTAGGTCCAGTGGCCTCACCCATACCAAGGATAAAAGATAGATATCGTTACCAATGCATGATAAAATACAAAGATGAACCAAATCTCGGCAAAACTTTACAAACTCTTCTGCACTATTATCAACATGAAATTAGTAGAAGTGAGTTGCAAATTGCTATCGACATGAATCCGTATATGATGATGTAACTTTATTCAGTTAAAGTGATTATGTATGTCTATATAGAAACGCTAATAATGAAGATTTAAGAGAAGGTGGAAAATAATGACACGTGTTGTATTTATGGGGACGCCGGACTTTTCCGTGCCGATTTTGAAACAATTGCTAGAAGATGGTTATAATGTTGTGGGTGTAGTGACACAGCCTGACCGGCCAAAGGGGCGTAAGAAAGAAATTACACCTCCGCCTGTAAAAGTTGAAGCATTAAAACATGCGATTCCCACCCTTCAACCTAATAAGCTTAAGAATCCGGAAGAATTGCAGGAAGTGCTGGCGTTACAGCCAGATTTAATCGTTACAGCTGCGTTTGGACAAATTCTTCCGAAGGAGCTCTTAGATACTCCTAAATATGGTTGTATTAATGTTCATGCCTCCCTTCTTCCAGAATTAAGAGGCGGTGCGCCGATTCATTATGCTATATTGCAGGGGAAGAAGAAAACGGGCATCACCATTATGTACATGGCTGAAAAGTTAGATGCCGGGGATATTTTAACGCAAGCAGAAGTTTCAATTGAGGAGCAAGATAACGTCGGTACTTTACACAATAAACTAAGTGAAGTTGGTGCAAAACTATTATCTGGAACAATTCCTTTGCTACTGGATGGGAAAATCACCCCAATCAAACAGGATGACAGTAAAGCTACCTTTGCCGCCAATATTAAACGCGATGAGGAGAGAATTGATTGGAAGCGGTCAGGTGAAGAGATTTATAATCAAATTCGTGGTCTTCATCCATGGCCTGTTGCTTATACGACTCTTAACGGGCAAGTGATAAAAGTTTGGTGGGGTGAAAAAGTACCTGCAAATCAGGACAACAAGCCAGGCACGATTCTTAGCCTTGAGGATGATGGAGTAATCGTCGCAACTGGGAATAACATAGCCATTAAAATAACTGAGTTGCAGCCTTCCGGTAAGAAGAGAATGCCAGCGAAAGCATTTTTACAAGGTGCCAATGAAATTTCAGTTGGAGAAATTCTAGGAGATGAAAATGAGTAAAAGCGCACGTGAGGTTGCTTTAGATATTTTAGAACAAATTGAGAAAAATCAAGCCTATAGCAACCTACTATTAAATCAAATGATTGAAAAGCATAAATTGAAAAAAGAGGATATCGGTCTCTTAACGGAAATTGTTTACGGAACAGTCCAAAGAAAATTGACCCTTGATTATTTTTTGCAGTCTTTTTTGAAAAAACAGAAGAAACTAGAGTTATGGGTTATTAGTCTTTTAAGACTATCATTGTATCAAATAGTTTATCTAGATAGGGTCCCAGAGCGTGCTGCCATTCATGAGGCTGTTGAAATTGCCAAAAAAAGAGGGCATCGCGGAATCTCTGGATTAGTCAATGGTGTCTTACGGTCGATCCAACGAGAGGGTATCCCAAGCTTTACTGAAATCAAAGACCCTCTTGAACGATTAGCAATTGAGATGAGCTATCCATTATGGTTGATTAAAAAATGGGCCACACAATATGGTTTAGAGTTGACAAGGAAAATTTGTGAGAGTTCCCTCGTTCCACCGCATATATCGGCGAGAGTAAATCGTAAAAAAACAACCCCTGAAGAAGCCATTCTTCTTTTAGAAAAAGAAAATGTAGCAGCAGATAAAGGTGTATTATCTGATGATGCAATTGCGGTTTCAAAGGGGAATATCGTGAGAACGAATGTTTTTCGAGATGGTTATGTGACGATACAAGATGAAAGTTCGATGCTGGTGGCAAGGGCGTTGGCACCAGGAAATAATGACCTGGTCCTCGACAGCTGTGCGGCACCAGGTGGGAAAACGACCCATATCGCTGAACTACTTGGCGCTGATGGGAAAGTCATCTCTGTTGACATCCATCCACATAAAGTCAAATTAATAGAGGATCAAGTAGAACGCCTTGGGCTTTCAAATGTGGAAACATTCGTAAGTGACAGCCGGAAGCTAGGGGAGCATTTCAAACCAGAAACATTCGACCGCATCTTAGTAGATGCTCCTTGTTCCGGATTTGGCGTGATTCGCCGCAAACCAGATATTAAATATAGTAAAAACAATGATGATATAGCCAAATTGGCTGAAATTCAAGTTAGTATTTTAAATACGGTTGCCAATCTTTTGAAAAATCATGGAACCCTCATTTATAGTACATGTACCATAGACCAAGAGGAAAATAGCGAAGTTGTGAACAAGTTTTTATCCATAAATAAGGAATTTAAATTAGATGAAACGTTAAAAGAGCGGGTGCCGGAACGACTTCAACCATTTGTTAAAGATGGACAAGTGCAAATTCTGCCCAATTATTTTGGTACAGACGGATTTTTTATTGCAAGTTTTAGGAAGCAGGTGTAGGAATCGTGGAAGTAAATACAACAAATGAGAAAAATCAGCAAGAAAATAACCAAAAACCTTCTATTTATTCGCTTCAATTAGGTGAATTAGAAAGCTGGCTAAAGGAACAAGGTGAGCCGAAATTTAGAGCTGCACAAATTTTTGATTGGCTTTATCAAAAGCGTGTCGATGACTTTGCAGAAATGTCGAATTTATCAAAAGGGTTACGTGAAAAGTTAGCGAATCATTTTGTTATAACAACATTAAAAACCATCGTTCAACATCAGTCACAGGATGGTACGCTTAAATTTTTATTCGAACTGCATGACGGTTTTTCGATTGAGACTGTGTTAATGCGGCATGATTATGGAAATTCAGTATGTGTTACGACACAAGTAGGATGCCGGATTGGCTGTACATTTTGTGCTTCGACACTGGGTGGATTAAAACGAAATCTCGAAGCAGGTGAGATTGTTGCGCAAGTGTTAAAGGTGCAGAAGGCACTGGATGATTTAGATGAAAGAGTCAGTTCTATTGTTGTCATGGGAATTGGTGAACCATTTGATAATTTTGAATCCCTCCTATCATTCTTGAAAATTGTTAATGATGATAAAGGTTTGAATATTGGAGCGAGACATATTACGGTTTCAACCAGCGGCATTGTTCCTAGAATTTATGATTTCGCCAATGAAGAACTGCAGATTAATTTTGCAATTTCTTTGCACGCACCTAACACGGAACTCCGTAGCCGTTTAATGCCAATCAACCGTGCCTATGACTTAAAAGACTTAATCGAAGCAGTAAAATATTACACCGAAAAAACCGGTCGCCGTGTTTCCTTTGAGTATGGCTTGTTTGGCGGTGTGAATGACCAAGAGGAGCACGCAGAAGAATTGGCTCGGTTAATTAAAGGATTAAAATGTCATGTTAACTTGATTCCTGTGAATTATGTGCCTGAAAGAGACTATGTCCGCACTCCTAAAAAACAAATATTTGCATTTGAAAAAACGTTGAAAAAGCATGGTATTAACGTCACGATTCGTCGGGAGCAGGGGCACGATATCGAAGCTGCTTGTGGACAGCTGCGCGCGAAGGAGCGAAAAGAAGAGGCGAGGTGAAACTATGAAGTCAGTTTTTTTAACTGATCGGGGAAAAGTTAGGCAACATAATGAGGATAATGGCGGTATTTTCATTCTTGAAAATGACTTAGCGTTGGTTGTTGTTGCAGATGGTATGGGTGGACATCAGGCCGGCGATGTTGCTAGTCAGATGGCGATTGAAGAAATTGACAAGCTCTGGTCTACACAAAAGCCGGAGCAATTGTCAACACCCGAAAAAGCTGAACAATGGCTAAAGGATGCTGTTCAAAAAGTGAATACTTCCATTTACCAATATGCTAAGGAAAATATTGATTGTCAAGGTATGGGAACAACCATCGTTGTTGTTGTCCTTAATCAAGAATTTATTACGGTTGGCCATATAGGCGACAGTCGTTGTTATATGTTGAATAATAATGGTTTCGCGCAAATTACGGATGATCATTCATTGGTGAATGAGCTAGTACGTAGCGGACAAATTTCACCGGAGGATGCTGAACATCATCCTCGCAAAAATGTATTAATGAGAGCATTGGGAACAGAAGAAACGGTATCGGTTGATATTAAGTCATTAGAGTGGGAAGCAAATGATATGTTGCTGCTTTGTTCCGATGGGCTGACAAATAAAGTTTCGGCATCCGAAATACGAGATGTTTTGAGCGACAAATGCGAATTAGAGGTCAAGGCTAGGCAGCTTATAGAAAAGGCAAATGAAGCAGGTGGAGATGATAATATAACAGTTGCCATTGTGAAGCATGACTGGCCGGAAATTGGAAGTGAGTGATGAATTTTGATGATCGGTAGGCGGTTAAGTGGTCGATACAAAATTATTGACATCATCGGCGGCGGCGGAATGGCAAACGTTTACCTTGCACATGATATCATTTTAGACCGTCATGTAGCTGTAAAGGTCTTAAAACCAGAGTTTTCCAATGATGATGAATTTATAAAACGTTTTCGCCGGGAAGCTCACTCAGCAACAAGTCTAAATCATCCTAATGTCGTCAGTATTTATGATGTCGGGGAAGAAGATAATATTTATTTCATTGTGATGGAGTATGTTGAAGGGAAAACGTTAAAGCAATATATTCAACAGAACAAAGTAATCTCGGTTGAAGAAGCAATTGATATTATGAAACAAATTGCTGCGGCAATTGAACATGCCCACCAAAATCAAATTGTACACAGGGATATCAAGCCACATAATATACTGATTGATTTACAGGGACATGTAAAAGTGACTGATTTCGGAATTGCAATGGCACTTAGTGCAACTTCAATCACGCAAACAAATTCGGTGCTCGGCTCCGTCCATTACCTATCACCTGAACAAGCACGGGGTGGAATGGCAAATAAAAAATCTGATATTTATTCGCTGGGTGTCGTTATGTTTGAACTTCTAACGGGGCGCTTGCCTTTCTCAGGAGAATCAGCCATTTCGATTGCGTTAAAGCATCTGCAGAGTGAAACACCATCCCCGAAACGGTGGAATCCAAACATTCCGCAAAGTGTCGAAAATATCGTTTTGAAAGCGACTGTTAAAGATCCATTTAGAAGGTATGACAGCGTCACTGAAATGATACATGATTTAGAAACAGCGCTCGATTCTAATCGCAGAAATGAAGCGAAATTTATCATACCAGAAGATGATGAAGCAACAAAAGCAATTCCGATTATAACAAGTGAACACAAAATTGAAGAAAGCCATGATACGATTGTGCTTCCCTTGAAAAAGGAAAAAAAGAAGTCAAAGAAAAAATTAATCATTACATTATTGTTGGTAGCTTTATTAATCGGAGGCATTTCCGCTGCGGCATTATTTATAATCCCACCACTGTTCGAGCCAAAGGATGTTGTGATTCCAGATGTAACAAACCATGCAATGGCTGAAGCAATTGAAGAGCTTCAATTAGTAGGCCTTAAAGTAAAGCCAAAGAAAATTGTTGATGACGAAATACCAGAAGGCTCTGTTGTCAAAACAAACCCACCTGTTAATACAACCGTCAAGGAAGGCTATGAAGTGACGGTATATGAAAGTTTAGGAAAAGAAAAAATTAAATTTGAAAGCTTAATTGGCTACCAGTTGGAAGATGCGAAACAAGAATTGGAGTTAAAAGGTATTGTCGATGAACATATTCTGCCAAACTACGTTGATAGCGATCGGCCTGAAAATGAAATAGTTGGTCAACTTCAGCCTAAACCTGATGAACTAATTAATCCAGATGAAATGAGTGGGATGTGGGTTATTTTACAAGTAAGTAAAGGACCACAAATCAAAATGCCAAATATGTTAGGGTGGACTGAGGCACAGGTTAATAAATTTGTTCGTGATAATCACTTATCACTAGACACAAGTCAAAAACAATACTCAAACGAAGTAGAAAACGGCCTTGTACTTTCACAAGAGCCTAAGAATGGGACAACCATTAAAAAAGGAACAATGGTGAAGGTCGTACTATCAAAAGGTCCTGAACCAAAGGTTTATGAGTTTACAAAGATCATACCATATAATGAAACGGACCTAACCGAGCAAACAGTTGAAGTTTATATTGAAGATATGGAACATGAAATGGCTGGAAAGCCGGAAGTCATAAAAGTGCATGAAACTACAGAAATTCCGATAAAATTAGTGATTCCGTACAATGGAAAAGCTTATTACAAAATAAAGGTGAATGGCAATTTACTAGATAGCGGGGAAATTAGTTATGATTCTGTCCCATAATTTTATCAAATAAATTATTTTTGGAGGTTTATATGGCAGAGGGAAAAATCATCAAAGCACTGAGTGGATTTTACTATGTTTTACATGAAGAAGGAATCACGCAATGTAGAGGTAGAGGCGTTTTTAGAAAGAATGGCATTACACCGCTTGTTGGAGATTATGTTTCATTTGAGGCTGAAAATGAATATGAAGGCTATATTATGGACATAAAGAACAGAAAAAATGAACTTGTAAGGCCGCCTATTTCTAATGTCGATCAAGCGATTCTTGTCTTTTCAGCAGTGGAACCGATGTTTAGCCCGGTTCTGCTTGACCGTTTTTTAGTGCTTATTGAGTCAAATCAAATCACCCCTGTTATATGTATAACAAAGATAGATTTATTGGATGAAAGTCTTTACCAAACGATCAACAAGTTTAGAAAAGATTACGAAGAAATTGGTTATGAGGTCGTGTTTACATCCTCGAAAACGAAGGATGGCATAGAGAAACTCATGCCTTTTTTAAGGGATAAAATATCAGTATTTGCAGGACAATCCGGGGTAGGTAAATCTTCATTGTTAAATGCATTATTACCTGAATTGTCACTTAAAACAAATGATATTTCGAATCACTTGGGCCGCGGGAAACATACGACTAGACATGTAGAATTAATTCGATTTGAGACTGGATTAGTGGCAGACACACCAGGATTCAGTTCGTTGGATTTTATTAATATTGAAGCGGATGAACTTAGCTCTTGTTTCCCAGAAATGAGAGAACGCTCGCAAAATTGTAAATTCAGAGGCTGTTTACATGTTTCAGAGCCTAAATGCGCCATAAAAACTGCAGTGGAAGAAGAAGAAATTGCAACTTACCGCTATGAGCATTATCGCGAATTTCTTGAAGAAATAAAAGACAGAAAGCCGAGGTACTAAAATGATTAAAATTGCACCATCAATCCTATCTGCAGATTTTGCAAATTTGGGGAATGAAATTAAAGATGTAGAAAATGGAGGAGCAGACTATATCCATGTCGATGTAATGGATGGGCACTTTGTTCCCAATATTACAATTGGTCCACTTATTGTAAATGCAATCAGACCAACTACTAGTCTTCCTTTAGATGTCCATTTAATGATTGAAAATCCGGATTTGTACATTCCTGAGTTTGCAAAAGCTGGAGCTGATATTATTACCGTTCATGTTGAAGCATGCCGGCATTTGCATCGTACAGTGCATCTAATTAAAGACCACGGTGCTAAGGCAGGCGTTGTTCTTAATCCGGCTACACCAGTCAATATGATTGAACATATCCTTCCGGATATTGACATGGTCTTATTTATGACCGTTAATCCTGGCTTTGGCGGTCAAAAATTCATTCCATCTGTTTTGCCAAAAATAAAAGCAGCGGCAAAGATGATTAAAGACCGTGGTTTAGATGTTGAAATCGAGGTGGACGGCGGGGTTAATCCGGAAACTGCCAAGCTTTGTATAGAAGCTGGTGCAAACGTGCTTGTTGCCGGATCAGCCGTATTTAATAAAGAAGACCGTAAAAAGGCAATAGCCGAAATACGTGGATAGGAAGCAGGGGCTCTCTCTGTTTCCTTTTTTTATTTTGAATGTTCTCAATTAAATCGTCTAAGCATATGATAGGTGATAAGTAAGTGGCTATTATATATAAAATCTTTAGGTACATTTTGACTTCCTATGAATATATTAGAATCGTCTAGATTGATGTGGCCATTAATTTCTAAAAGGTATCCGCTTGAGGAGGGAAATTATGAAGTTTTATACAATTAAATTACCAAGATTTTTGGGTGGGTTTGTGAGAGCGATTATTGGGGCATTTAAAAAGGATTAAAAAAAGCACCTTCATGAAAGGTGCTTTTTTTTGGTCACTAACAGACCTGAGAAAAAGGCTTGGCCTTTTTCTGCTTATACGCGTTCTACTTTGCCTGATTTAAGTGCACGTGCAGAAACCCACACACGCTTTGGCTTGCCATCAACTAAAATGCGAACTTTTTGTAAGTTAGCACCAAATGTACGTTTATTAGCGTTCATCGCATGTGAACGGTGGTTACCTGAACGAGTTTTTCTTCCAGTAATATAACATTCTTTCACTTGTTTTCCCTCCTCTAACTTGCAAACAAATTGCATGAATCCAGATAAAAACCCTTCATTAATTTATCATAAATAATAGGAGAAAGCAATAAATGATTGAAATTAGATTCAAGAAAATTTACTTGACAGTATTAGAACGTAATTTGGTAATACTTTTATTATGAGTTATGTTATAGTAAAATGGCGTTAAGTAAAGAGTTTAGAGGATAGATTAAAGGGGGATCATTATGTCCATTGAAATGAAAACCGAGTATGGTCAAATTGAGATAACCGATGAAGTAATTGCAACAATTGCAGGCGGTGCAGCCGTTGATTGTTACGGAATTGTCGGAATGGCTTCCAAAAACCAATTAAAAGATGGAATTTCAGAAATTCTTAGAAGAGAAAATTTTAAAAAAGGTGTCCTTGTTCGTCATGAAAATGAAGAAGTCCATATAGATATGTACATTATTGTCAGCTATGGTACAAAGATTTCCGAAGTAGCCCATAATGTACAAGACAAAGTTAGATATACACTTAATCAAACACTAGGCCTTGGCGTTGACTCCATTAATATTTTTGTACAGGGTGTTCGTGTAACGAACCCTTAAAAGTGGGGACTATGGAAAGGGAAGGCGTTTGTAACGTTCCGGAACTGGACATGTAAGGAGGAAATTTTTAGTGACAATGCAGCTATTAGACGGAATACAGTATGCACAAATGGTGCTACAGGGTGCTAATAACTTATCAAAAAACGCAAAAATGGTTGATGCATTAAATGTTTTTCCCGTTCCAGATGGTGATACAGGTACAAATATGAATTTATCAATCACTTCGGGAGCGAATGAAGTGAAAAGGCAGACAACTAGTCATGTAGGGAACGTGGCATCGGCCTTTTCAAAAGGCTTGCTAATGGGGGCACGGGGAAATTCAGGCGTTATTTTATCACAATTATTTCGCGGATTTGCGAAGGCGATTGAATCGAAAGAAACCATCAATAGCTTTGAATTCGCGGCAGCATTTGAAGCAGGCGTACAAACGGCTTATAAGGCTGTAATGAAACCTGTTGAAGGGACAATCCTGACTGTTGCGAAGGATGCTGCTAAAAAAGCAGTCCAAATAGCAAAAAAGAATAACGACATCGTATCCGTTATGGAAGCCGTTTTAGAAGAAGCAACTGCATCGCTCGACCGCACCCCTGATCTCCTTCCTGTTTTAAAAGAAGTAGGTGTTGTCGATAGTGGAGGCCAAGGGCTTGTTACGATTTATGAGGGCTTTTTGGCAGCATTAAAAGGTGAAGAAATCCCCGAACTGTTGTCTTTTGAACAATCTTCAATTGAAGAGCTGGTCAATCTAGAGCATCGAAAATCTGCACAAAGCCATCTGATGACGGAAGATATTAAATTTGGCTATTGCACTGAGTTTATGGTGAAATTTGAAGAAGAAAAGTTGAAAAATAGCCCTTTTTCAGAAGATGCTTTTCGAAATGAGTTAAGCAACCACGGCGATTCATTGCTTGTTGTAAGTGATGAAGACATTGTGAAGGTCCATGTTCATGCCGAATATCCCGGTAATGTCTTAAATTACGCGCAAAAGTTTGGTAGTCTAATTAAAATTAAGATTGAAAATATGAGGGAGCAGCATTCTTCTATTGTATCTGCTGAACTAAACGAGGCGACTCCATCAAAAGCCCATGGACCACTGAAAAAGAATGAGTATGGGATTGTTACAGTTGCAATGGGAAGCGGGATTGCTGATTTACTGAAAAGCCTTGGAGCCCAAGCGGTGATTGAGGGTGGTCAAACGATGAATCCAAGTACAGAGGATATCGTGCAGGCAATCCACGATGTAAATGCGGAAAAAGTAATTATTCTGCCAAATAATAAAAATATTATTATGGCTGCTACACAGGCCGCTTCTATGGTTAAAGAAGAGGTCATTGTCATTCCATCTAAAACAGTTCCACAAGGGATGGCTTCTCTCTTAGCATTTAATCCATCTGCTGGCTTAACTGTAAATGAAAAAGCAATGGGTGAAGCATTAGGCAATGTGAAAACAGGGCAAATCACCTATGCTGTCCGTGATACAGTCATTGATGGATTAGAGATTAAAAAGGACCATTTTATGGGAATTCTAGATGGAAAAATCGTTGTCACAGGTGAAAACAAAACGCAAACAGCAGTGGCACTATTGGATAAAATGATAACAGACGATGATGAAATTGTTACAATCCTTCAAGGGGAAGATGCTGTGGATCAGGATATTGAGGAACTGACAGCGTATTTGGAGGAAAATCATGAGGATGTAGAAGTTGAAATCCATAACGGCAAGCAACCACTGTATCCGTTTATTTTCGCAGTGGAATAGCATCAAGTACACGTTTAGAGGCTCGTTCATGCAAACAGGAATGAGCCTTTTTGCAATATATAGTGTATTTACAAATATATTTTCGCAAAAGGGGGTAAGGCTGTATCAGGGACCTTATAAAGATAAAGTTCCATGGGCAGCTGTTGTCACGTGAACACGTTAAGCGAAGGAATTATCGAAATAAAGGGAATTGGAGAGGAAACAGCCCAATCTTTGCATGAAATGGGCATCTATACGATTCAAGAGCTTCTGGAATATTTTCCTTATCGCTACGAGGATTACCAAATTCGCGATATGAGGGACGTTTTGCATGATGAGCGAATTACGGTAGAAGGGAAGGTTCATAGTGAACCTTCCTTGACATTTTATGGGCGTAAAAAGTCAAGATTAATGTTCCGGGTCTTTGTTAATCAAATCTTGATTTCCGTAGTTTTTTTTAATCAACCTTATTTAAAGAAACAGTTTGCCATTGGGGATACTGTGACCATTACCGGAAAATGGGATCAACATCGGCAAACAATCACAGGAAATATCCTGAAAAAAGGTGCCATTACTCGCAAACTGCAGTTTGAAGCAGTTTACTCTGTAAAAGGGAAAATGACGATTAAAGGGATGCAGCGTATAATAGCGCTTGCCTTACATCAATATGGCCAGCATATTGAAGAAACATTTCCTTTAGCAATTGTAAAAAGATATAAATTGGTTTCCAAACAAGAAGCCATTTATCATATCCATCAACCTCGGAGCCCTGAAGACTTAAAACAAGCACGGCGACGTCTTGTTTATGAGGAGTTTTTGCTTTTTCAATTAAAAATGCAAGCAATGCGGAAGTTTGAACGAGAGCAAAGTGGTGGGGTCTCTCAATCATTTTCAATCGATGAAATCGAGGAGTTTATTGCTTCATTACCGTTTCCTTTGACAAATGCTCAAAAAAGGGTGGTAAACGAAATCTTAAAGGATATGGCTTCCCCATATAGAATGAATCGGTTGCTGCAAGGGGATGTCGGATCCGGGAAAACGGTTGTAGCGGCCATTGCAGCCTATGCGACCATTCGCGCAGGCTATCAAGGAGCGCTGATGGTGCCTACTGAAATTTTAGCTGAGCAGCATGCAAGTTCACTTTCTGCTCTGTTAGAGCCACACAATATAAAAACAGCACTGTTAACAAGCTCTGTTAAAGGTAAGAAACGGCGGGAAATTTTGGCGCAACTACAGGATGGTGAAATCGACATCTTAATTGGCACCCATGCGCTTATCCAAGACGAGGTGAATTTTAAAAAATTAGGCTTGGTCATTACCGATGAACAGCATCGCTTTGGCGTTGAACAAAGGCGTGTTTTAAGGGAAAAGGGGGAAAGCCCTGATGTATTATTTATGACGGCCACTCCCATTCCAAGAACACTGGCGATAACGGTCTTTGGTGATATGGATGTCTCAATCATCGATGAAATGCCGGCAGGACGCAAGCAAATCGAAACCTATTGGGTAAAAGAGCAAATGCTTGACCGGGTACTGAAATTTATATATAAAGAGATTGCTAAGGGAAGACAGGCCTATGTGATTTGCCCTCTAATCGAAGAGTCGGAAAAGCTCGATGTCCAAAATGCGATTGATGTTCATAGCATGCTTCTTCAATATTTTCCCCCAGCTATTAAAGTCGGTTTAATGCATGGCAGGTTACTCTCAAGTGAAAAAGATAAGGTCATGCAAAAATTTAGTGAAAATGAGTATCAGATTCTTGTTTCAACGACCGTTGTCGAGGTTGGTGTGAATGTGCCCAATGCTACCCTTATGGTAATCTATGATGCGGAACGATTTGGCCTTTCCCAGCTGCATCAATTAAGGGGGCGTGTCGGCCGCGGTAGTGAACAATCTTATTGTATTTTAATCGCTGACCCAAAATCAGATGTTGGGAAAGAACGGATGGAAATTATGACCCAAACCAATGATGGTTTTCAACTTTCACAAAGAGATTTGGAACTTAGAGGACCAGGCGATTTTTTTGGTAAAAAACAAAGCGGTTTGCCAGAGTTTAAAATAGCTGATATGATCCATGATTTTAAAGTATTAGAAGTTGCTAGAAATGATGCTGCCAAACTGATTGACTCCAGCGCCTTTTGGAAAAATGATGAGTTCCACGAACTGCGTCTTTACTTAGAAAACTCTGGTATTATGAATGGGGAAAAACTAGATTAGAAGAAGATTAAAACAGGATACGGAAGAAAATATGCTTGCAAGCACGTTCGAAAGTGCCTATACTACTATTAGTACCTAGTCTTAATATCGGAAGGTGAAGTCAGTGCGGTTATCAAAAAAAGAGCGACAGGAGCAATTAAAAACGACAATTGACGAAACTCCATTTATCACTGATGAAGAGCTTTCAAAAAAATTTAATGTCAGCATTCAAACGATCCGTTTAGATCGGTTGGAGTTATCAATTCCAGAGCTCCGTGAAAGAATAAAAGATGTAGCGAAAAGTAAGTTGGATGAAGAAGTAAAGTCCTTGCAAATAGAAGAAATTATTGGAGAAATTGTTGATTTAGAGATGGACGAAAGTGCAATATCTATTTTCGATGTAAAAAGTGAACATGTTTTTACAAGAAATCGAATTGCGCGCGGACATCATTTATTTGCGCAGGCAAACTCATTAGCTGTTGCACTGATTGATGACGAATTGGCGCTTACAGCAAAAGCAAATGTTAAATTCACGCGTCAGGTTAGAGAAAATGAGCGTGTCGTTGCAAAGGCGAAAGTGATTGCAAATGATGAGAAAAGGCATAGGACTACAGTTCTTGTACAGTGCTACGTCGGACAAGAGCTGGCATTCATAGGCGAATTCGAAATGTTTAGACCGAATAAAATGAAATGTGAGGTCCGATGAATGAAAATAGCAATTGATGGAATGGGAGGGGACCATGCCCCCGAGCAAATTGTAAAAGGTGTAGTCGAAGCGGTAAAAGCATTTCCGGATATTGAGTTTACTTTAATAGGGAATGAACATGAAATTAAAAAATACTTATCTAGTACAAAAAATGTTTCGATTATACATACAGAGGAAATCATTGAAGCGACTGATGAACCGGTGCGGGCGGTTCGCCGCAAAAAAACAGCTTCGATGGTATTAATGGCAAATGAAGTCAAGGAAGGGCGAGCCGATGCTTGCATCTCTGCGGGTAATACTGGTGCTTTAATGGCTGCAGGACTATTCGTTGTTGGTCGAATCGAAGGAATTGATCGACCTGCACTTGCACCGACATTACCGACGATTGATGGTCAGGGCTTTGTGTTTTTGGATGTAGGGGCCAATGCCGATGCTAAACCGGAGCATTTATATCAATATGCGATTATGGGCTCCGTTTATGCTGAAAAGGTTCGTAAAATAAAAAATCCAAGAATTGGCTTATTAAATGTTGGTACAGAGGATAAAAAAGGGAATGATTTAACAAAGCATGCCTTTCTTCTGCTGAAAGAGGCACCGATAAACTTTATCGGTAACGTCGAAGCCAGGGATTTATTGGACGGGGTTGCCGATGTTGTTGTGGCCGATGGTTTTTCCGGCAACATTGCGTTAAAAGCAATCGAAGGTACAGCATTTGCCATTATGAAGATGTTGAAAAGGGAGTTAACAAGCAGCTTGAAAACAAAGCTCGCTACGGCGGTAATCAAGCCGCAATTATATAATTTGAAAAATAAGCTTGATTACTCTGAATACGGCGGCGCTGGACTTTTTGGCTTAAAGGCGCCGGTCATTAAAGCGCATGGGTCCTCTGATCAAACGGCTATTTTGAATGCGATCAGACAAGCGAAGGATATGGTTGAAAAAGAAGTCATTACAACGATTGAAACAACAATTCAGGCAAAATAAAGGAGGAGAGAAAGTGGGGAAAATTGCTTTTATTTTTCCAGGGCAAGGTTCACAAACAGTTGGCATGGGGCGGACGCTCGTCGAGAATATAGAAACGGCGGCGCAAATTTTCAAAAAAGCAGATGAAAAATTAGGATTTTCTTTATCGGAGATTATTTTTAATGGGCCGGCGGAGACGCTTACCTTAACAGAAAATGCCCAGCCTGCATTGCTTACTACAAGTATTGCGATATTAGAATTATTAAAGGAACATGGAATTACAGCGGATTATACAGCAGGGCATAGCCTTGGAGAGTATACTGCTTTAGTTGCAGCCGGTGCGATTAGCTTTGAGGATGCAGTCTTTGCCGTCCGAAAACGCGGCGAATATATGGAAGAGGCTGTTCCTGCCGGAGTTGGAACAATGGCAGCAGTTTTAGGAATGGAAGAGGCTGACCTTGAAGCCGTAACAGATGAAATAACGGCAAATGGTGATACTGTGCAGCTTGCTAATATGAACTGCCCAGGTCAAATCGTGATTTCTGGCACGAAAAAAGGGGTCGAGGACGCTTCTCTATTAGCAAAAGAACGGGGAGCGAAAAAGGTGATTCCATTAGTTGTCAGCGGTCCTTTTCATTCCGTTTTAATGAAGCCCGCTGCTGAAAAATATACAGACGTGTTAAACCAAATTGAAATCCATAATGCAGAAATTCCGGTTATTGCCAACGTAACAGCGAAGGCGATGACGGATAGCGCAGAAATAAAAGAAAAACTAATCGAACAGCTTTATTCACCGGTCCGTTGGGAGAAGTCAGTAGAAACAATGCTGGAAAATGGTGTAGATACATTTATTGAAATTGGACCTGGAAAAGTATTGTCAGGTTTAGTGAAAAAAGTGAATCGCAAAGTGAATACTTTTGCAATATCAGATCAAGAATCATTGCTTGAGATTGTGGCGAAGCTAAAGGGGGACGCTTAAATGTTATCAGGAAAGGCAGTACTCGTAACAGGTGCATCACGTGGAATTGGCAGAGAAATTGCCTTGCAATTAGCTGCTAGTGGGGCAAAAGTTGCCGTGAATTATTCTGGCAGTGAAGCGAAAGCTAAAGAAGTTGTCGATGAAATCAAAGCAAATGGCGGAGAGGCTTTCGCGATTCAAGCGGACGTTTCTAATGCTGAATCTGTTGAGGCGATGGTGAAGGAAGTCATTAACCAATTCGGCGCATTGGATGTTCTTGTAAATAATGCCGGAATCACTCGTGATAATTTATTGATGAGAATGAAGGAAGAAGAATGGGATGCCGTTATTAATACGAATTTAAAAGGTGTATTTATTTGTACAAAGGCAGTTACCCGCCAAATGATGAAACAAAGAAAAGGCCGGATTATTAATATTGCTTCCATCGTTGGTGTGTGCGGCAATCCTGGGCAAGCTAACTATGTTGCTGCTAAAGCGGGTGTGATTGGTTTAACGAAAACAACCGCAAAAGAACTTTCAAGCCGCAATATTACAGTCAACGCAGTTGCACCTGGCTTTATCACAACAGACATGACTGATGAGCTTCCGGAGGACGTGAAAAATGAAATGTTGAAACAAATTCCATTAGCTCGTTTCGGTAATCCAGCGGATATCGCCAACGTTGTGCGCTTTTTAGCTTCTGATGAAAGCAGCTATATTACGGGGCAAACCATCCATGTTGACGGCGGTATGGTGATGTAAGTGCAAAAGCTTAAAGCTAGTTTAGCGAAGTCCACTAGTCGCTGGGCGCTGAAGCTGACCGAAAACTTCCATTTGGGGAGCAACGTAAAATTTTAATATACCCTAAAGCATAAAATACTGTGACTTGGTCTAGTTTTTTTAGCTAGAATCTAATATAATACCTTGAGGGGAGGTGAACGAACAATGGCAGACGTTATAGAGCGTGTAACAAAAATCGTCGTAGATCGTTTAGGTGTAGAAGAAGCAGATGTTAAACTAGAAGCTTCTTTTAAAGATGATCTAGGAGCAGATTCCCTTGATGTAGTTGAATTAGTAATGGAATTAGAAGATGAATTCGATATGGAAATTTCTGATGAGGATGCAGAGAAAATTTCTACTGTTGGAGATGCTGTTAACTACATAAAAGCTAATGCAAAATAATGAAGAGTCCCGTGATTACACGGGGCTTTCTCCAATTTTAATCATCTTCTTACATTAATAGCGCAACATTAGTTGTGCATTCTGGTTGTGGAGGTTGCTATGTCAAAGCCAATGAAAAAAAGAGAGAAAAAAATAGGGATTAAACAAAAATTAAAGTTTCAGGAATTACAAGATAACCTTGACATTCAGTTTGAAAATGAGTATCTCCTCATTCAAGCTTTTACCCATTCCTCATATGTTAATGAACATCGGATAAAATCTTCAGAGGACAATGAGAGATTGGAATTTTTGGGTGATGCAGTATTGGAACTAACGGTGTCCCATTATTTGTTTAATCACTATCCTGCAATGAGTGAAGGAGATTTAACAAAGCTAAGAGCAGCTATCGTTTGTGAACCATCGTTGGTTCATTTTGCCCATCAGCTTTCATTTGGAGAGTATGTTCTATTAGGTAAAGGTGAAGAGCTGACTGGCGGTAGGGCAAGACCGGCTTTACTTGCAGACGTTTTTGAATCATTTATCGGTGCCCTTTATCTTGACCAAGGATTGGAAAAAGTGATTGAATTTCTGCAAAAGGTTATTTACCCGAAAATTAGTGAAGGTGCTTTTTCACATGTTATGGACTATAAAAGCCAGCTTCAGGAAATCGTTCAAAGAAATGGACAAGGTTCACTTGAATATTTAATTGTCCAAGAAAAGGGCCCTGCCCATAATCGTGAGTTTGTATCACGGGTTACATTAAATGGGGAAATCCTTGGCACCGGGATTGGAAAATCGAAAAAAGAAGCAGAGCAAAAAGCTGCGAAAGAAGCACTTGATGAATTAAAAAATGAACAACATTAACAGAAACTCAAACGTACTGTTACTTAGTTTTTCATCCTTTTGGTGAAAGACTCGGAACCAGTATGCTTGAGTTTCGCTTTATCTTTTATATTTTTCTAAATGCGCCTTTACATAATGGGGAGGAATTTTTTTGCATTTAAAGCGTCTAGATATCGTGGGTTTCAAAGCATTTGCTGATCGAACTTCAGTTGATTTTGTACAGGGTGTAACGGCGGTCGTGGGACCAAATGGCAGCGGGAAAAGTAATATTACCGATGCTATTCGTTGGGTTTTGGGGGAACAATCGGTAAAATCCTTGCGGGGTTCGAAAATGGAGGATATTATTTTTGCAGGCAGTGATACTAGAAAACCCCTTAATGTCGCCGAGGTAACCTTAACGCTCGAAAATGACGATCAATTTTTGCCGATTGATTATCATGAAGTCAGTGTCACGAGAAGGGTCTACCGTTCGGGTGAAAGTGAGTTTTATATAAATAAACAATCCTGTCGATTAAAAGATATCATTGATTTATTTATGGATTCAGGTTTAGGACGTGAAGCTTTTTCAATTATTAGCCAAGGGAAAGTTGAGGAAATACTTAGCAGTAAGCCAGAGGATCGCCGAACAATCTTTGAAGAGGCTGCGGGTGTATTGAAATATAAGACCCGCAAGAAAAAAGCGGAACTCAAATTATTTGAAACACAGGATAATTTAAATCGTGTTGATGATATTATTTATGAAATTGAAGGCCAGCTTGAGCCTTTAAAGATACAATCTTCCATTGCAAAAGATTATATTGAAAAGAAAGATGAACTAGAAAAAACAGAAGTTGCCTTAACTGTTTATGAGATAGAGGAGCTTTATCGTAAATGGGATCAATTATCAAAGCAATTTGAACAACATAAAGATGTTGAAATTGAGCTTTTGTCAAAGGTACAAATGGAAGAGGCAGAAATGGAAGCGCTCAGGGAAACCATTGAGGTCATTGATGGTTCAATTGCAGAGCTTCAGGAAGTTTTGCTTCTTTCTAGCAATGAATTAGAAAAGCTTGAAGGGCAAAGAGAAGTATTAAAAGAACGGAAAAAGCATGCAACACAAAACCGCTCACAATTAACACAAACGATTGATGATTTGAAAGCGAAAGCCTGTCTTTATGAATCACAAATTGGAAAGCAGACAGAAATCTTCACAAAGCATGTGGAGGAACTGCAAGAACTGCAAAAAGAATTAAAGAAGTATGAGTCAGAGTTGCTTGCCGTTAGTCATGATATTGAAGGAGAACTTGAGAACTTAAAGAGCAATTATATCGATTTTTTGAATAGACAAGCTTCCTTCAAAAATGAAAAAAGCCATCTTGATGACCAACTGCAGCAATTTGAGACTAAAAAAGAACGTTTAGATCAGGATAATGAAAAGTATTTGTTGGTCCGCAAAGAATTAGGTGAAAAAAAAGCAGAGCTACTTGCAAAAGTTGAAAAAAAGCAAGAGGAAATTCACGCCGGGCTCTCGAAATATAAGCAATTGGAACAAAAGTTGGTGAAAGAGCGTGATGAATACCATAAAAAAGAAACCCAGCTTTACCAAGCCTATCAGTATTTACAAAAATTCAAATCAAGAAAAGAAATGCTTGAGGAAATGAAAGAAGATTATTCCGGCTTCTTTCAGGGTGTAAAAGAGGTATTAAAAGCAAAGCTACCGGGTATAGAGGGGGCTGTTGCAGAACTTATCCATGTTGACAAACAAAATGAAACGGCTATTGAAATCGCTTTAGGCGGTGCGATGCAGAATATCGTTGTCGATCATGAAAATCATGCCAGGGAAGCAATTGCCTTTCTGAAAAAAAACCACCATGGTCGAGCTACTTTCCTGCCTTTAAGCGTCATTAAAGGGAAGACCCTTCCGGAATCACAAGTAGTGATGCTTAGAGGTTATTCATCCTTTGTTGGCATAGCATCAACATTGGTAAGATATGATGCAAAATATCATGAAGTTATTGCCAATTTATTAGGGAATGTCATTGTAACTGTTGATTTAAAGGGTGCAAACGAATTGGCGCGGGTTTTAAATCACCGCTACCGCATAGTTACTCTTGAAGGCGACGTTGTCAATCCAGGAGGATCGATGACAGGGGGCTCTATTAAACAAAAGACAACCTCCTTATTTACACGACAAAGGGAATTAGAAGATATCGTTGCAAAATTACCGGATATGGAGAGAAAGACTGAACTTCTCGAACAACAAGTCAAAACATTAAAGAGTAGCATTCAAGAAAACGAACAAGAACTAGCATCGTTAAAAGAAGTCGGTGAAAGACTGCGGATGGAAGAGCAAGAGATGAATGGCGATGTCCGCGAATTGGAAGTAGAAGAGAAAAATGTAAATGAACGCCTTAAGATTTACGATCTCGAGAATGAAAGGTTTGCGGAAGAAAAACAAGATGTTCAAAGAAAGCTCGATGAGGCAACTGAAAATCTGCGTAATTTAGAAGAAAAGATTGCTCGTTTAGATCAACAAATGGCAGAACTAACCAATCAAAAGA
Source organism: Schinkia acidoalkalinis (assembly GCF_054301215.1). Next base: position 640,309 of record NZ_CP182573.1, on the reverse strand, counting down.
AACATCAGCAAGCCTCAAAGGAAACATTACAGCATAAAGTAACAGAGCTAAAGGTATTGGCAGCTGAAAAAGGACAATTAGTGAAAAATGAACAAGAACAGTTGCATCGCCTTGAGGATGAGAAACGGCGAACAGAGGAGCAATTAACAACCCTTTCCTTAGATTTACAGTTTCTTAATGATGAAATGGATACAAGTGTTTCTGGAGAAGGGAAACTAGAAGATTTAATCAATCATAAGGCGAATGAGAAAGAACGTGCACTGTCGCTCATTACAGGCCGTCGGGAAGAACGGTTGCAGCAGCAATTGAAGCTGGAGGATTTGACACGAGAAAACAAAGAGCTAAGACGTCAGCATAAACAAATGGTGGATGCTACAAAGGATGAAGAGGTTAAAATTAACCGGCTCGATGTCGAATTAGAAAATAGGCTCACACAACTCAGTGAAGAATACACCCTTTCTTTTGAAGCTGCTAAGGAAAAATATCCATTAACAATCGATAGTAACGAAGCGAAAAGAAAGGTCAAGCTCATCAAAATGGAAATTGAGGAACTTGGTACAGTTAATCTTGGGGCTATTGATGAATACGAGCGCATTTCAGAACGCTATCAATTTTTATCTATCCAGAAAAATGACTTGAATGAAGCGAAGGATACCCTTCATCAAGTGATTTGCGAAATGGACGAAGAAATGAAAAAGCGGTTTGAATTATCATTTTTCAGTATTAAAGCCGAATTTGAGCAAGTATTCAAAGAGCTTTTCGGCGGCGGCCGTGCTGACCTCGTACTAACAAATCCAGAGGATTTATTAAACACAGGTGTTGATATTGTGGCCCAGCCACCAGGCAAGAAATTACAAAACTTAGGTCTTTTATCGGGTGGGGAACGAGCGTTAACGGCGATTGCCTTATTGTTTGCAATTTTACGAGTGCGACCTGTACCGTTCTGTGTCCTTGATGAGGTGGAGGCGGCACTGGATGATGCAAATGTATCCCGCTTTGCATCTTACTTAAAGCAATTTAGCAAAGAAACGCAATTCATTGTCATTACCCACCGGAAAGGGACAATGGAGGAAGCTGATGTCCTATACGGTGTCACCATGCAGGAATCGGGCATTTCGAAGCTTGTTTCTGTCCGTCTCGAAGATTCAAAGCAGTTAATTGAAGGATAAGGAGTTTGATAAATTTGAGTTTCTTTAAAAAATTAAAAGAAAAAATATCGCAAAAAACAGAAGAAGTAACTGGAAAATTCAAAGATGGCTTGGCAAAGACGAGAAATTCATTCTCTGAAAAGGTTAATGACCTTGTGTCGCGCTATCGTAAAGTAGATGAAGAGTTCTTTGAAGAATTAGAAGAGATTTTAATCAGTGCCGATGTTGGCGTTACAACAGTAATGGAACTTATTGATGTCTTAAAAACAGAAGTAAAAAAACGCAATATTCAAGATCCAAAAGACGTTCAAGCGGTGATTTCTGAAAAACTTGTGGAGCTATTTACAGAAGACAACCATAAAGAAGAATCATTAAATATTCAACCGGATGGTTTGACAGTGATTTTGTTTGTCGGTGTGAATGGCGTCGGCAAAACAACAACAATTGGGAAGCTTGCCTATAAGCTGAAAAGTGAAGGGAAATCCGTTCTACTTGCGGCCGGGGATACGTTTCGTGCCGGTGCGATTGAACAATTAGAAGTTTGGGGAGAGCGCGTTGGTGTTGATGTCGTGAAGCATTCTGAAGGTTCTGATCCTGCTGCCGTTATGTATGACGCAGTTCAGGCAGCGAAATCACGAAAAGCTGATGTATTAATTTGTGATACGGCAGGGCGCCTGCAAAATAAAGTAAACTTAATGAAAGAGCTAGAGAAAGTCAAGCGGGTGATTGAGCGCGAAATTCCTGGAGCCCCGCATGAGGTATTACTGGTTTTAGACGCAACAACCGGCCAAAACGCGATGAGCCAAGCAAAACAGTTTAGCGAGACAACGGATGTAACCGGGATTGTATTAACGAAGCTTGATGGTACAGCAAAGGGTGGAATTGTGCTTGCCATCCGCCATGAGTTAAAAACGCCGGTTAAATTAGTTGGCCTTGGCGAAAAGATGGAAGATTTACAAGAGTTTGATCCTGAGCAATTTGTATATGGTTTATTTGCTGAGATGATTGAAAGCTCAGAGGAGTAAACTGTTATAGTCATGTACTGTCCAGTTATTTTACTTGACATTCTCGATCTCGAAGTGTATATTTTAACCTGTAAAGGGAATTCACTTAACAAGGAGGCCTTTGTATGCTCGAAAAAACAACGAGGGTGAATTATCTTTTTGATTTTTATCAATCGTTGTTAACGAAAAAGCAACGGAATTATATGTCATTGTATTATCTTGATGATTATTCACTTGGTGAAATTGCCGAGGAATATGAAGTCTCAAGACAAGCAGTCTATGACAATATAAAGCGTACAGAGACCATGCTAGAAGATTATGAAAGCAAGCTGCATCTTTTTGAAAAGTTTCAAGAGAGGCAGGAAATTATTCAAAAGCTAAAGCTTATGACTAATGACGAAGAGGTAAATGGGGATGCCATTCATGAATTGATGGACGCCCTTGAGAAATTAGATTAGGAGGCGGCCGCTATGGCGTTTGAAGGATTAGCCGACCGACTGCAAAATACAATACAGCGAATTCGTGGCAAAGGAAAAGTGACGGAAGATGATGTAAACGAGATGATGCGTGAAGTGCGCCTTGCACTTTTGGAAGCTGACGTTAACTTCAAAGTAGTCAAAGATTTTGTCAAACGAGTGAAAGAACGGGCAGTAGGCCAGGAAGTGATGAAAAGTTTAACACCTGGTCAACAAGTCATCAAAGTTGTTCAAGAAGAGCTTACCGAGTTAATGGGTGGTTCGCAAAGCAAAATTGCTGTCAGCAACCGCCCACCAACTGTTGTGATGATGGTTGGTTTGCAGGGCGCCGGTAAAACAACAACGACTGGAAAACTTTCAAATCTTCTTAGAAAAAAGTACAATCGAAAACCTTTACTCGTGGCAGCCGATATTTATCGACCTGCAGCGATTAATCAGCTGGAAACACTGGGTAAGCAATTAAATATTCCTGTATTCTCTTTAGGAGATCAAGTTAGTCCTGTTGAGATCGCAAAACAAGCAATTGAAAAAGCGAAGGAAGAGCATCTCGACTATGTATTAATTGATACGGCAGGCCGTCTTCATATTGATGAAGCGTTGATGGATGAACTAAAAGACATCAAAGAAATTACAAAGCCGGATGAAATTTTCCTAGTTGTTGATGCTATGACAGGTCAGGATGCCGTCAATGTAGCCCAAAGCTTTAATGACCAGTTGGGCGTAACGGGAACCATCTTGACAAAGCTTGACGGGGATACACGCGGTGGTGCCGCTTTATCGATTAAAGCTGTAACGAATATTCCAATTAAGTTTGTTGGTATGGGTGAAAAGCTCGATCAATTGGAGGATTTTCATCCTGAACGCATGGCCTCTAGAATACTCGGTATGGGTGATGTGCTTACTTTAATTGAAAAAGCACAAGCAAATGTTGATCAGGAAAAAGCCAAAGAGCTTGAAGAAAAAATGAGAACAATGAGCTTCACATTTGATGATTTCTTAGATCAATTAGCTCAAGTTCGTAAAATGGGCCCGCTCGATGATTTAATTGGCATGCTGCCTGGTGCCAATAAAATTAAAGGCTTAAAGGACCTTAAGGTTGATGAAAAGCAAATTAAACATGTGGAAGCAATTATCCAGTCGATGACCAAGAAAGAAAAAACGAACCCTGAAATAATTAACGGCAGCCGCAAAAAGAGGATTGCGAAAGGCTCCGGTAGAACTGTGCAGGAAGTAAACCGTTTGTTAAAGCAATTTGAAGATATGAAAAAAATGTTTAAACAAATGAGTAACATGAATGTAAAAGGCAAGAAAAAAGGCTTTAAATTTCCTTTCATGTAAAGTCATTTTGAGGTGTCAATAAATTTTACTTTACAAACGGAATAAAAATTGATAGTATTTAAAAATGTGTAAAACATATTGGAGGTAGATTTATAATGGCAGTAAAAATTCGTTTAAAACGCATGGGAGCAAAAAAATCTCCTTTTTATCGTGTAGTAGTAGCTGATTCTCGTTCACCACGTGATGGACGTTTCATTGAAGAAATCGGAACTTACAATCCGGTTGCGAAACCAGCTGAAGTAAAGATTGACGAAGAAGCAGCACTTAAGTGGCTTCAAAATGGTGCAAAACCATCTGACACAGTACGCAACTTATTCTCTACACAAGGCATCATGGAAAAATTCCACAACGCAAAGCTTTCTAAGTAAGTTGTATGAATGCTATGATCGATTTAATTGAAACTATAGTTAAGTCGCTTGTTGATTATCCCGACGATGTTGTCGTGAAGGAAGAAGAGGATGATCGCAAAGTAACGTATAACTTAACGGTTCATAAAGACGACGTAGGAAAAATAATTGGCAAACAAGGGCGTATAGCCAAAGCCATTCGAACAGTGGTATATGCTGCTGCTTCGAATGAAAGCAAAAGAATACACCTAGAAATTATGTAAAAGGGCGAGGCTATTCCTCACCCTTTTTTCATACTCTCTTTTCGAACAGGTGATAGATATGAAAATAATTAGGAATATTATTGTTAAGCAAATATTAACTGAAGAAAGTAAACAAATGCTTATAAATAAGTTTGAACAGCAAATCGGGCAGCTCAATAAGGAAATTGCCCAGCTCCAGTTTGAAAAGAAAAAGGTCGAAAAAACGAAAAAAGTGCCTTCAGTTTTAGCTCAATTCGATAAGGAAATTTCTAGCAGAAATGAAAAATCTAAGCTCATTCAATACCAGCTTGAGCAATTAGGAATTCTTCCGCTTGGAATGGAGTTAAAAGAAACGGAGGTACAAGGCATTGTGGACATTCATGAAGGTGATCATTGGGATGAACTCACGAAGGAACGGACGATAGTAATCAAGAATGGCATTATTGACGAGATACGCTAAGTGGGAGGGACTGTTTGTGACAAAATATTTTAATGTCGGAAAAATCGTTAATACTCACGGTATTAGAGGGGAAGTAAAGGTTATATCTTCCACTGATTTTCCGGAGGAGCGTTATAAAAAAGGAAATACCCTTTATATCGAACTTGGACCCAAAGAGATGGTTGAGGTCAAAGTAGCATCAGAGCGACTACATAAAAATTTTTATCTATTAACGTTTGTAGGGTTAGGAAATATTAATGATGTCGAAAAATTCAAAGGAAAAATACTGAAAATAAGCGAAGACCAACTGGATGACGAGTTAACCGAGGATGAATTTTATTACCATGAAATTATCGATTGCGAGGTTTTCACTGAAGAAGGGGAAAAGCTTGGGACAATATCTGAAATCCTTTCTCCTGGGGCAAATGATGTTTGGGTGGTTAAACGTTCTGGAGAGAAAGATTTGTTATTACCTTATATTGAAAATGTAGTAAAAGAAGTTGACGTGGAAAATAAAAAGGTGATTGTACATCTAATGGAAGGGTTATTATAAATGAAAATCGATGTCTTAACGCTGTTTCCTGACATGTTTTCCGGGGTTTTTGGTCAATCTATTTTAAAAAAAGCAGAAGAACGTCAGATTGTTACATACAATGTTTATAATTTCCGGGAATTCTCTAAGGATAAGCATCAAAAGGTCGATGATTACCCATATGGGGGCGGAGCAGGGATGGTGTTAACGCCACAGCCAATCTTTGATGCGGTAGCCGATATTACGAAGGATGGGACCAGTAAGCCAAGGATTATTCTGATGTGCCCGCAAGGAGAACGATATACACAAAGTAAAGCGGAAGAGCTCGCAAGGGAAGACCAACTTATTTTTATTTGCGGGCATTATGAGGGTTATGACGAGCGAATCCGTGAATATCTTGTGACCGATGAAATTTCAATTGGTGATTATGTATTAACAGGTGGCGAATTAGCAAGCATGGTGATTATCGATAGTGTTGTCCGCCTACTCCCGGGTGTTTTAGGGAATGAGAGTTCCGCTCCTTGCGATTCTTATAGCAGTGGTTTATTGGAACATCCGCATTATACGAGGCCAGCCGATTTTAACGGTATGATGGTTCCGGAAGCTTTGCTATCTGGAAATCATAAAAAAATTGAAGAATGGCGCGCAAAAGAATCACTGCGAAGGACTTTTCTGAGAAGGCCGGATCTTTTAGAACAGCGCCAATTGTCAGATGAAGAAAAAAAGTGGCTTGAAGAGTTCAGGAAGCAAGAATAGACTATTGAAACTATTTTTTCTTTATGGTATATTAAACCTTGTGCTTGAACTACCGGTTCAAGCTTGGATAACGATGTTCCGCTGTAATGGTTTTATTTTTACATGAGCATCTGTGTGGAAGGAGTGAAGACGATGCAACAATTAATTCATGACATCACAAAAGAACAATTAAGAGCAGACATTCCTGCGTTCCGTCCTGGTGATACATTGCGTGTACACGTGAAGGTTGTCGAGGGTAACCGTGAACGTATCCAGGTGTTTGAGGGTGTTGTTATTAAGCGTCGTGGTGGCGGAATCAGCGAAACATTTACAGTTCGTAAGGTATCTTACGGTGTAGGTGTTGAACGTACATTCCCATTGCATACACCAAAAATTGCGAAGATTGAAGTTATGCGCCGCGGTAAAGTTCGCCGTGCGAAACTTTATTACCTACGTAATCTTCGTGGTAAAGCAGCTCGTATTAAAGAAATCCGATAATTTGATGAAAAAGGAGCTTGGGAGACAAGCTCCTTTTTTCCAACTAATATTTTGGAGGAACGTATATGTCCCAAAGCAAGAACGAGGTATGGGAATGGATTAAAGCATTAATTATTGCAGTTTTATTGGCTGGTGGAATTCGATATTTCTTATTTGCTCCTATTGTTGTCGATGGTGAATCGATGATGCCGACTTTGCATGACCATTATCGGATGATTGTGAATAAAATTGGCTATAAAATTGGGGAGCCAAAAAGATTTGATATTGTCGTATTCCATGCGACAGAAGACCGAGATTATATAAAACGTGTGATTGGCTTGCCTGGCGATCATGTCGAATATAAAGACGATGTGCTATACATAAATGGCAAACCAATTAAAGAGCCTTATTTGGATCAGTATAAGAAAGAAGCAAATGGACCACTTACTTATGATTTTACGCTTGAGGAAGTAACCGGCTTAGATAAGGTGCCAGAGGGACATATTTTTGTCCTTGGAGATAATCGCCGCTTTAGTAAAGATAGTCGGATTATCGGAACAGTAAGTATGGATAAAGTTCTTGGGAAAACAAATATCGTATATTGGCCTCCCCGCGATTTTCAAATCATAAGTAATAAGCAGTAGGTGAAGTCTATGACAATTCAATGGTTTCCGGGCCATATGGCAAAAGCGAAACGTCAGGTTATCGAAAAATTAAAATTAATAGATGTTGTAATTGAACTTTTGGATGCACGCGTACCTTACTCGTCTCGTAACCCGATGATTGATGAAATCATCACAGGTAAGCCGCGCTTAGTTTTATTAAACAAGGCTGATTTAGCTGACCCAAAAAAAACAGATGAATGGATTTCCTATTTTGAGAATAAAGGATTAAAATGCCTGGCCATCAATGCACAAACAAAGAATGATATGAAACAAATTATTGCTGAGTGCAAAGTGCTTACACAAGATAAATTTGCAAAGATGCGGGCCAAAGGAATCAAAAATACAAGGGCCATTCGTGCCCTTATTGTTGGTATTCCAAATGTCGGTAAATCAACTTTAATTAATAGGCTGGCAGGCAAGCCAATTGCAAAAACGGGTGATCGTCCGGGTGTAACAACCGGCCAACAATGGATTAAGGTTGGAAAAGAGTTTGAGTTGTTAGATACCCCGGGTATTTTATGGCCGAAATTTGAGGATCAAGAGGTTGGTTATCGTTTAGCGGTAACCGGCGCAATAAAGGAAAACCTTTTGGATTTTCAAGATGTAGTTGTTTATGCTTTGAAATTTTTAACGAAGGAATACCCTGAAAATCTAAGGGATCGCTATCAATTAGAGGCCATTTCAGCAGATATGGTTGAATTATTTGATCAAATTGGAAAATTTAGAGGCTGCCTCGCGAGCGGAGGCATCGTCGATTATGATAAAACAGCAGAGGTTATTATAAGGGATATTCGCTCTGGTAAGCTCGGGCGTTTAACTTATGATAAACCAACAGATATTGAAATATAAGGTGTTAGGCACTTCCTTAACTCGTGTTAGCTAGTATTATTACGATACAGATACTGGCAATGGAGTTAATTGTGAAGCGAGCTTGACGCCTTCTTTATTTTTTTCATTGAATGCCGATATAAAGAATAACTTTTACATAGAAAGTGAGTTTTATTATGCCTAAAACATTAAAGGAAATTGAAGAAATTTTAAAAATCGGTGGGAAGTTGCTGAATGAAAGCTTTTTACTGGAGTTAATGAGCGACGAGCGGAAAGGTGCACAAAGTTTATATCGGAAATGGTTGAAAACACAGGAAGAAAAACAAAAACTTGAGAATAAGTTTAAAGAAATGTCACGATTTGAAGAGGATCTCCGCACACAGGATATACATATGATTGCCGGTGTCGACGAGGTTGGGAGAGGTCCGTTGGCAGGGCCTGTTGTAGCCGCGGCTGTCGTTTTAGGCCGGGATTTTTTCCTTCCGGGATTGAATGATTCCAAGGCCTTATCCGAAAAAAAGCGTGAGGAATTCTATCAATATATTATGGAGCATGCTGTAAGTGTTGGGATTGGCAGTGCAACGGCGACTGAAATAGACGAATATAATATTTATCAGGCTACAAAACTAGCGATGAAAAGAGCTATTGAGCATTTAGCTATATCTCCTGAGTTTTTGCTTGTGGATGCAATGGAAATACCAGTTTCAATCCCACAAACGGCGATTATTAAGGGAGACGCCAAAAGTATTTCCATTGCCGCCAGCTCCATCGCTGCCAAGGTAACGAGGGACCGTTACATGAAAGAGTTAGCTGAAAAATATCCACAATACGGATTCGAAAACCATATGGGCTACGGAACGGCATTTCATTTAGAAGCAATCGAAAAATACGGCATAATCCCTGAACACCGCCGCTCATTTGCGCCTATAAAAGAATATGCTCTTAGCTAATATTCCAAAATAAGAAGAGGGGAGCATTCACGATGATTCATTTTAATAGCCTCCAATCATTATTCCCACAAGACCAAATGACAACGGCTAGGATGATTAATCTAAAAGTTGGGGATATTTTAAATGGACAGGTCTTAAAGCTGTTCTCTGACAATCTAGCTCTTGTTCAACTGGGCGGCATGAAGCTGAGTGCGAAACTAACAACTCCTCTCACGGAAAATACAAAGTACTGGTTTCAAGTTGTCGATAATAACTCGATCCTAGAGTTGAAGGTAATGGATGACGTACAGATGCTAAAAAAAGAAATAGGAAAAGGACAAGGACAAGACTCCTTTTCACTGCTCTTAAAAAAAATTGGGCTGGCGGGGACAGAGGGAAATAAAGAGTTGATTAGCATGTTTCTTACGGAAGACCTCCCTTTATCAAAAGAGGCCATAAAAGCGGCTTCAGAATGGGTAAGAGAAATAAATAAAGTGGACCTTCCAAAAGCACTTGCAGCCATCAAGCTTGCAATCAATAAGGTATTGCCTTTAACAGAGACTGTTTTCAAAAGCATGTTGGCATTACAAACGGATGAGCCTATGTCTGATCATCTTGTTAAAGTAAGCGAGGCGATTAAAACGATTAGCCATCCTTCAGATACAATTACGCAGCTTCAAAAGATACTAGGGCAACTAACCGGTCAAACAGCTGATCATGAATTACTAGACACATTCAGTAAACCTACCGTTAATTGGAATAATGAAAAAGAGGTTTTAAAAACAATAAAACAGCTTGTCCATCATATGGGGCTCGAATATGAGGTGGATATTAGTCTTTTAGAAAAGGATCCATCGATTGAAAGTAAACTCTTCGCTTTAAAACCATTGTTAATTAAGGCGGCAGCAGAATCAAGTAATCCGCTCTTAAACGTAAAAATTGAGGAGCTATTGTCTAGGATAACAGGGCTTCAACTTATGAATACAGAACAAGCAGGGCAACTCCAACAAGTATTCTTACAGCTTCCGATTATTCTTGGCCCTAAAGCCACTGATTTGCTTGTACAATGGACTGGTAAAAGACGAATAACGGGTCAAATTGACCCAGACTTCTGTCGTATTTTGTTTTATTTAGAACTAGAACAGTTACGGGAAACATTAGTAGATGTTCATGTTCAGAAGAGAATTGTGACCATCCAAATCTATAATGACACACCTTGCTTAGATATTATAGTGAAAAAATTTAGAACATTGTTAAAAGACAAATTAGAAGGGCTGCATTATCATTTATCCGGCATCGTTGTTTCACCTCAGGACCGGAATGTTGTGGATAAAATGGAACATTTTTCAATGAAAACAAACTCCGTCTTTCCATCATCGATGAATGGGGTGGATGTGAAAATATGAGAAATGATCGTTTGAAAAAGAAAGAAGCAGTTGCGCTTTCTTATGATAGTGCAAAGGATTATGCCCCGAAAGTTGTAGCTAAAGGCAAGGGCGACGTAGCTGAAAGGATTTTAGAAAAAGCAAAAGAATTCGATATCCCGATTCAAGAAGACCCTACTTTAGTGGAGTTGTTGGGGCGGCTTGAAATGAACCAAACAATTCCCGAGGAGTTATATAAAATAGTCGCTGAAATTTTTGCTTTTATCTATCGTATTGACAAATCGGTGAAAAATAGTGAAGAATAAGACAGTCTGATAAGTTATATTGTCAAAATAAATCAACCGATGTCATTTCTTGTAAATAAAAATAATTTAAAAGTTCTTTACAAAATTGTGTAGAAATATAGACACTGGATAGGTAACTGCTATACAATATAACAGGTAGACAAGTTTTGTCCAAATTGTGTACATAAGAGATAGGAGGATGGATAATGAATATCCACGAGTATCAAGGTAAAGAAATCCTCAGACAATACGGGGTTGCTGTTCCAACTGGAAAAGTTGCCTTTACAGTTGAGGAAGCTGTTGAAGCAGCAAAATCTTTAGACAGCAATGTATGGGTTGTCAAAGCACAAATTCATGCAGGCGGACGTGGTAAAGCTGGTGGCGTAAAAGTTGCTAAGAGCCTAGAAGAAGTTGAAAAATATGCAAAAGAAATTTTAGGCAAAACACTTGTTACGCACCAAACAGGTCCAGAAGGAAAAGAAGTAAAACGTCTACTTATTGAAGAAGGCTGCGATATTAAGAAAGAATATTATGTTGGACTTGTATTAGACCGTGCGACATCTCGCGTCGTTTTGATGGCATCTGAAGAAGGTGGTACAGAAATCGAAGAGGTTGCAGCAAAAACTCCTGAAAAGATTTTCAAAGAAGAAGTTGACCCAGCGATAGGATTACAGGCATTCCAAGCACGTCGCTTAGCTTATAAAATTAATATTCCAAATGAATTGATCAATAAAGCTGTAGGGTTCATGATGGGATTATATAATGCCTACATCGAAAAGGATTGCTCTATTGCTGAAATTAATCCACTTGTAGTGACTGGTGATGGACAAGTTATGGCCTTAGATGCAAAGTTAAACTTTGACTCCAATGCGCTATACCGTCATGCTGATGTAATGGAATACCGTGACTTAGAAGAAGAAGATCCAAAAGAGATTGAAGCTTCAAAATATGATTTAAGCTATATCGCACTGGATGGAAATATCGGCTGTATGGTAAATGGTGCAGGACTAGCGATGTCTACAATGGATATTATTAAACATTATGGCGGTGACCCCGCTAACTTCCTTGATGTTGGGGGCGGTGCAACTGCTGAAAAAGTTACAGAAGCATTTAAAATTATCCTTTCAGATCCAAAAGTTAAGGGTATTTTTGTAAATATCTTTGGCGGAATCATGAAATGTGACGTTATTGCAACTGGTGTTGTTGAGGCAGCAAAGCAAGTAGGTTTATCAGTACCTCTTGTTGTCCGTCTTGAAGGAACAAATGTTGATTTAGGTAAGAAAATTCTTGCTGAATCAGACATCGAAATTGTTGCAGCAGAGTCAATGGCTGATGGCGCGCAAAAAATCGTTTCATTGGTTGGTTAATTAAAGAGCGGAACTGGATTAAAGAAAGGAGAAATTGATGTGGGTGTATTTGTAAATAAAGATACAAAAGTTATTGTCCAAGGGATTACTGGTAAAACTGCCCGTTTCCATACACAACAAATGTTAGAATACGGTACTAAAATCGTTGGAGGAACATCTCCAGGTAAAGGTGGTACAGAGGTAGAAGGTGTACCAGTATTTAATACAGTTGAAGAGGCTGTGAAGGCTACTGGCGCTAATGCATCTGTAATTTACGTAGCTGCACCATTTGCTGCTGATGCTATTATGGAGGCAGTGGATGCAGAATTAGATCTTGCTATTTGTATTACAGAACATATTCCTGTACTAGATATGGTGAAAGTTAAACGTTATATGGAAGGCAAGAAAACACGTCTTGTGGGACCAAACTGTCCAGGCGTTATTACAGCAGATGAGTGTAAAATCGGTATCATGCCTGGTTACATCCATAAAAAAGGCCATGTTGGCGTTGTTTCCCGCTCAGGTACTTTAACATACGAAGCGGTTCATCAATTAACGCAAGCAGGTGTTGGTCAAACTTCTGCTGTTGGTATTGGCGGCGACCCTGTAAATGGTACAAACTTCATCGATGTGTTGAAGGCATTCAATGAAGATGAAGACACTTTAGCTGTTATTATGATTGGTGAAATCGGTGGAAATGCTGAAGAAGAAGCAGCCGAGTGGGTTAAAGCGAATATGACAAAACCTGTTGTAGGCTTTATCGGCGGTCGCACTGCACCTCCAGGAAAACGCATGGGACATGCTGGTGCGATTATTTCCGGCGGCAAGGGTACAGCAGATGAAAAAATTAGAGTAATGAATGAGTGCGGCATCAAAGTTGCGGAAACACCTTCCGTAATGGGTGAAACATTAATCTCTGTTTTAAAAGAAAAAGGCTTATACGAGAAGTGTAAGAACCTATAGAGAAAAGCGGAAGCGACCGTTTAGCGAAGTTTACTATTCGCTGGGAGCTAGAGCTAGACAATTATATTTAATGACGAGACAGGGGGCTGACACGAATTTGTGGCAGTCCCTTCTTAAAAATTGGAGGTTAACGATGGACGAAGGGAAAAAAAGATTAATCCATATCCACAGTTGCAAAGGCGTTGGTTGGAAAACAATCTATAAATTTCTCCAATTTGATTCATCTCTTCAAACGATTTTCACTTTACAGGTGCATCATTTCATTTCTCTTTTTCAAATGACTGAAAAAAATGCAACATTATTTTATACAGAATTGCAGTCGAAAACGACGCAGGAAGTTCTTGAAGCTTTGGAGCAGGATCAGATTCAACTACTAACCATCTTTGATTACGAATATCCTGCCTATTTAAAGCAGATTTTCGATCCCCCATGGGTTTTATACTTGAAAGGTAAGAAATCCCTCTTAGAAAGCCGCCTGATAAGTGTAGTTGGCACACGGAATCCTTCTCCATATGGCTACTCCGCAATGAAGATGATTTTGCCACAGTTAATTGGAGAAAAATGGACAATCGTCAGCGGTCTTGCGATTGGTATTGACACGGCTGCACATCGGATTGCAATCAATGAAAAGGGCAATACCATAGCGGTTTTAGGCTCAGGAATAAACTACATCTACCCTACCACTAATCAAAGCCTCGCTACAGAAATGGCTGAAAAACAATTACTTTTATCAGAATTTCCACCAAATCGTAAGCCAGAAAAATGGCATTTTCCTTTAAGAAATAGAATTATTAGCGGTTTATCAGGAGGAACATTAATTATTGAAGCGAAAGAACGAAGCGGGTCATTAATTACTGCAGAACAAGCGTTAGAACAAGGAAGGGAGGTTTTTGCGGTACCTGGCTCAATTTTCGACCCGAACAGTCGCGGTACAAACCGATTGATTCAACAAGGCGCAAAATTAGTTTTAACTGCAAGTGATATTATAGAAGAATTCCATCTTTGCTGAAAAAGTTTTCACCCATCATGTTAAAAAATATACATTTAAATGGATAAAATATGAAATGATGTTTGACAAATGTATAAAAAGTATTTAATAATAATGAAGATTTTATTTTTACCTCGCTAGGGGGGATTTGGATGGCAGATTATTTAGTAATTGTTGAATCACCAGCAAAAGCGAAGACAATCGAGCGCTATCTTGGACGCAAATATAAAGTAAAAGCATCCATGGGCCATGTTCGTGACTTGCCAAAAAGCCAAACGGGCGTTGATATAGATCGTCAATATGAACCGAAGTATATTACCATTCGTGGGAAGGGCCCTGTTTTAAAAGAATTAAAGGCTGCTGCGAAAAAAGCGAAGAAAGTATTTCTCGCAGCTGACCCGGATCGTGAAGGGGAAGCGATTGCTTGGCATCTAGCCCATACACTTAACATTGACGAGAATTCCGAGTGCCGTGTTGTCTTTAATGAGATCACAAAGGATGCCATTAAAGATGCTTTTAAACATCCTAGATCTATCAATAAGGATTTAGTAAACTCACAGCAGGCTAGAAGAATTTTGGATCGCCTTGTTGGCTATAATATTAGTCCTATTTTGTGGAAAAAGGTAAAGAAAGGATTAAGTGCAGGGCGTGTACAATCTGTTGCAGTCCGCTTAATTATTGACCGTGAAAAGGAAATTACACAATTCATCCCAGAGGAGTATTGGTCAATTAACGGAATTTTTGACATAAAAGGCCAAACGTTTGAAGCGAACTTCTATGGAATGGATAGTACGAGGCAAGATTTAAATAATGAAGAAGAAGTGAAAAATGTTTTAAATCGAATCAAAGGTAATCAGTTCACCGTTGAATCGGTAAAAAAACGCGAAAGAAAACGCAACCCAGCTGCTCCCTTTACAACATCTTCACTGCAACAGGAGGCAGCTAGGAAATTAAACTTTCGCGCGAAAAAAACGATGATGATTGCGCAGCAACTCTATGAAGGGATCGATTTAGGGAAGGAAGAGGGAACCGTCGGTCTGATTACTTATATGAGAACGGATTCGACGCGTATCTCGGAGACAGCCCAAACAGAAGCT
The DNA here is from genome assembly GCF_054301215.1 of Schinkia acidoalkalinis. Next base: position 625,086 of record NZ_CP182573.1, on the reverse strand, counting down.
GCCCAATATATAGAGGCTGAATTTGGTAAGGATTATACAGCATCATCAGAGAAAAAGCCTGAGAAGAAGGCAGTAAACGCCCAAGATGCACACGAAGGGGTACGACCTACTTCGACATTCCGAACACCAAATAGCTTGAAAAATGTGTTAAGCCGTGATCAATTAAGGCTTTATCGGTTAATTTGGGAACGCTTTGTCGCTAGTCAAATGGCTCCGGCTGTCATGGATACGATGACGGTGGACCTCGTGAATGAAGGGGTCATTTTCCGTGCAAATGGTTCCAAGGTTAAATTTCCTGGCTTTATGAAAGTATATATTGAAGGAAATGATGATAATACAAGTGACGAGGATAAATTGTTACCTGATATCGAGGAAGGGATGCTTGTTACCACAACGGAGATTGATCCGAAGCAGCATTTTACACAACCACCGCCACGGTATACCGAAGCAAGACTGGTCAAAACATTAGAAGAGCTCGGGATTGGCAGACCGTCAACCTTTGCTCCAACTTTGGACACTATTCAAAAGCGGGGCTATGTCGCTCTTGAAAATAAGCGCTTTATACCGACTGAGCTAGGAACAATCGTACATGAATTAATGGTAGAATTTTTCCCGGAGATATTGGATTTGGAATTTACCGCAAAAATGGAAACGAGCCTCGACCTAATTGAAGAAGGGCAAATAAATTGGGTGGAAATTATTGATGGATTTTACCAAAGCTTTGAAAAACGTCTAAAAGTGGCCGAGAAAGAAATGCAGGCAGTTGAAATAAAGGATGAGCCTGCAGGTGAGGACTGTGAGCTTTGCGGGAATCCAATGGTCTACAAAATGGGGCGCTTTGGCAAGTTTATGGCCTGCTCTAATTTTCCTGATTGTCGTAATACAAAAGCCATTGTCAAGGATATCGGTGTAAAATGCCCAAGCTGTAAAGAAGGCAATATTATAGAAAGAAAAAGTAAGAAAAAACGGATTTTTTATGGTTGCGACAGATACCCAGAGTGTGACTTTTTATCATGGGATAAACCATTAGCACGTCCTTGCCCAAAATGTAACGGTTTATTAGTTGAAAAGAAAGCGAAGCAAGGTATGCAAGTGCAATGTACGAATTGTGACTATAAAGAGGAACCACAACAATAACAATGAGTTTACGTAACAATGGAGGGTTCGAGATTGACTCAAGATTTTATAACTGTAATCGGAGCAGGACTTGCTGGTAGTGAAGCCGCTTGGCAAGCAGCCAACCGTGGTGTCAAAGTCCATCTATATGAAATGAGGCCTGTTAAGCAAACGCCTGCCCACCATACAGATAAATTTGCCGAACTGGTTTGCAGCAATTCCCTAAGAGCGAACACATTAACAAATGCTGTAGGTGTGTTAAAAGAAGAAATGCGCCGGCTGAATTCAATTATTATCAGTTCTGCAGATGAATGTGCTGTCCCTGCTGGGGGAGCATTGGCCGTCGATCGTCATGAATTTGCCGACAGGGTGACTAATAAATTAAAAAGTCATCCTAATGTTACTGTCTTTCATGAAGAGGTGGCGAAAATACCAGATGGTGTTACTGTAATAGCTTCAGGTCCGCTAACATCGGCAGCATTAGCAGAAGGGATAAAGGAACTGACGGGGGAAGATTATTTTTATTTTTATGATGCAGCTGCCCCTATCATTGAAAAAGACACCATCAATATGGAAAAGGCTTATATAAAATCAAGGTATGATAAGGGTGAAGCCGCATACATCAACTGTCCGATGACGGAGGAAGAATTTAATGTTTTTTATGATGCCTTGATTAATGCAGAAACTGCACCGATAAAAGAATTTGAAAAAGAAATTTTCTTCGAAGGCTGCATGCCGATTGAAGTGATGGCAAATAGAGGGAAAAAGACGCTTCTTTTTGGCCCGTTAAAGCCGGTTGGATTAGAAGATCCACGCACTGGTAAAAGGCCGTTTGCTGTAGTCCAACTTAGACAAGATGATGCAGCAGGGACTTTATATAACATAGTCGGTTTTCAAACCCATTTAAAATGGGGAGCACAAAAGGAAGTTTTTCGCTTAATTCCCGGCTTGGAAAACGCGGAAATTGTCCGTTACGGTGTCATGCACCGTAATACCTTTATTAATTCGCCCAACCTGCTTAGACCTACATACCAATTAAGAAGTGATGAGCAAAAGTTTTTTGCTGGACAGATGACTGGTGTTGAAGGATATGTTGAATCTGCAGCATCAGGGTTAGTAGCGGGCTTAAATGCGGCCAAATTGTTTCATGGAGAAGATACGATTACGTTCCCTGTAGAAACAGCCATTGGTAGCATGGCAAATTACATAACGACTGCAATCGCGAAAAGCTTTCAGCCAATGAATGCCAATTTCGGATTATTTCCGCCGCTTCCTCAAAAAATAAGGGGCAAACAAGAAAGAAATGAGAAGCATGCTGAGCGGTCATTGGAGTCGATTCAGAATTTTGTGAATTCTTTATGAAAAGTTTGCAATTTACTATTATAATATGGTAAGATTTATAAGGCAAAAGGGGCTATTTCCATTAATGAATTTATTTAGCAGCAAGGTATTGAAGTATTTGCTGCTGTTTTCCATGCTTGTCTAACTATTATATCGAAAAATTATAATGACGGGGACGACTCTTAAATATTAAAATGGAGGGCTTTTATGGGTTCATCATTTCATGCAACGACGATATTTGCGATTCACCATAATGGGAAATGTGCGATGGCAGGAGATGGTCAGGTCACGTTTGGCAATGCAGTTATTATGAAGCATTCTGCACGTAAGGTTCGTAAACTTTATAATGGAAAAGTCATAGCAGGATTCGCCGGCTCAGTTGCTGATGCCTTTACTTTGTTTGAAAAATTTGAAGGACGACTAGAAGAATACAATGGTAATCTTCAGCGTGCGGCTGTTGAACTAGCAAAGGAATGGCGTAGTGATAAAGTGCTCAGGCAATTGGAGGCAATGCTAATTGTCATGAATGAGGATTATTTATTACTTATATCCGGAACAGGTGAAGTCATTGAACCAGATGATGGGATCCTTGCAATCGGCTCTGGTGGAAACTACGCTTTATCAGCAGGAAGGGCTTTAAAGAGATATGCAGGTGAACATTTGACTGCTAAAGAGATTGCAAAATCTGCTTTAGAAATTGCCGGTGAAATTTGTGTTTATACAAATGACCATATCATCGTGGAAGAACTTTAAAGCGGGAGGAATCAAGGATGAAAAAGGATTTAACTCCACGTCAAATAGTTGAACGTCTTGATCAATTTATCGTAGGGCAGGATAAGGCGAAACGTGCGGTTGCTGTTGCTCTTCGGAATCGCTATCGTCGAAGGCTTCTAGATGACAAACTTCGTGATGAAATTACCCCTAAAAATATTTTAATGATAGGGCCAACAGGTGTTGGTAAGACGGAAATTGCCAGAAGACTTGCGAAATTAGTCGGAGCGCCGTTTATAAAGGTTGAAGCAACGAAGTTTACAGAAGTTGGTTATGTAGGTAGAGATGTGGAATCAATGGTTCGTGATCTTGTAGAAACTTCGATTCGCCTTGTAAAAGAGGAGAAAATGCAAAGTGTTCGCACAAAAGCGGAGGAAAATGCCAACAAACGGATTGTTGAATTGTTAGTTCCTACTAAAGAGAACAAAACACAATATCGGAATCCGTTGGAAATATTTTTTGGCGGACAAAATCAGAATCAGGATTCTGATCAAGAGCCCAATGAAGATGGAAATATTGCGCAGAGAAGAAAGCAGACGGCTCACAAATTAGCGCTTGGTGAATTAGAAGATTATCTTGTCACTGTCGAGATAGAGGAGCAGCAGACGTCTATGTTCGACCTATTGCAAGGTTCCGGCATGGAGCAAATGGGTATGAATATGCAGGATGCGCTTGGCTCCTTAATGCCAAAAAAGAAGAAGAAACGTAGGCTTACAGTAAGCGAAGCTAGAAAAGTATTAACACAGGATGAAGCAAATAAATTGATTGATATGGATGAAGTAACAGGCGAAGCCGTTTCAAAGGCAGAACAAATGGGAATGATTTTTATCGATGAAATTGATAAAATTGCCGGTAAAAACCAAAATTCCGCAGATGTTTCAAGAGAAGGAGTGCAGCGAGACATTTTGCCAATAGTGGAAGGATCGACAGTGGTAACAAAATATGGTCCCGTAAAAACAGACCACATTTTATTCGTGGCCGCTGGTGCTTTTCATATGGCAAAGCCATCTGATTTAATACCAGAGCTGCAGGGCCGTTTCCCAATCCGAGTTGAACTTACAAGTTTGTCAGTTGATGACTTTGTTCGTATCCTAACGGAGCCAAACAATGCTCTTTTAAAACAATATGAAGCTTTATTACAGACAGAAGGTATAAAACTTGAATTTTCTGACGATGCTATTCGTAAGATTGCGACAATTGCGTACGATGTGAACCAAGAGACAGATAATATTGGGGCACGAAGACTCCATACAATTCTAGAGCGGCTGTTAGAGGATTTATCTTTTGAGGCCTCAGATATTACTTTAGAAAAAGTGATGATTACACCAGAATATGTAGAAGAAAAACTAAGTACAATCGCAAGAAATAAAGATTTAAGCCAATATATCTTGTAATTATTTGTGTTCGAATTTAGGAGGATTTAAAATGAAGTTACTTGATAAAACAAGACAAATTAATGCAATGCTACAAAAAGTAGGGGGAAAACCGGTAAACTTTAAAGAAATGGCAGAAACATTATGTGATGTCATTGAAGCAAATGTTTACGTTGTAAGCAGACGCGGTAAATTATTAGGTTTCGCTATTAAACAACAAATTGAAAATGAACGAATGAAAATGATGTTAGAAGAAAGACAGTTTCCAACGGAATATACAAATAATTTATTTAATGTTACGGAAACGTCTGCTAACCTTGGTATTAATAGCGAATACACTGCTTTTCCTGTAGAAAACAGCGATATTTTCCAATCAGGTTTAACGACTATTGTTCCTATTAATGGCGGTGGTGAGCGTTTAGGTACATTGATCCTTGCCAGAGTTCAAGAGGTCTTTTCTGATGACGACCTTATTTTAGCTGAATATGGAGCGACGGTTGTTGGAATGGAAATTCTTCGTGAAAAAGCGGAAGAAATTGAAGAAGAGGCAAGAAGTAAAGCTGTTGTACAAATGGCAATTAGTTCACTTTCCTATAGTGAGTTGGAAGCGATTGAGCACATCTTTGACGAACTTGAAGGTAATGAAGGCTTGCTTGTTGCAAGTAAAATTGCCGACCGGGTTGGAATTACCCGCTCAGTAATCGTCAATGCTTTGAGAAAATTAGAAAGTGCTGGTGTCATTGAATCGCGCTCTCTAGGAATGAAGGGAACTTATATTAAAGTATTAAACGATAAATTCCTAGTTGAGTTATCAAAATTAAAAACTAATTAATTAAAAATCAAAAGCTGCCCTATTGAAACTGGTTATTGCTGGTTCTAATAGGGCAGCTTTTTTTATATCCAAATAATACCTATAATAGAGTAATTTGCGACCAAAGCATTATATTAGAAAAATAGGTCGATTATCCCAATTATATATATATTTGTCGACATTTTGATTTTTTTGTTATCTTTTGTAGGCAAATGATTTATAATAAATTCTAAATTGTGTTTATTAAATTCCCTGGTTCGCTTCTTAAGCATGGGAACATTTTCTTAATTCTTTTGCGCTAATCGAGTAGTAAAATGATTGAGTGGGGGATGTACTATGAAACTATTTTCAAATTCAATACAGCAATTAGAAAATGCTTTGGCCTATTCATCGCTAAAACAAAAAGTGATTTCAAATAATATCGCTAATGTTGATACCCCTAACTATAAGGCTCAGGAAGTAAGTTTTAAAACTGAATTGGATCGAGCGACATTGAAAGCAGAGCGGTTGGATGAAAGACATTTGGAATTTAAGCGTGGAAGTTCTGCTAGTGCCGTTACCACTAACGCCACTACCTCCTATAACCATAATGGAAATAATGTGGATATTGATAAAGAAATGGCAGAGATGGCTGAAAACCAAATTTACTATAATGTTTTGGTAGACAGAATGAATGGTAAGTTTAATTCATTGAAAGAGGCATTAAAAGGGGGTAATTCATAATGCGAGTCTTTAATGGAATGAACACATCAGCTTCTGCTTTGACAGCACAGCGCTTCCGTATGGATGTAATTTCATCGAATATGGCCAATGCTGAAACAACACGGGCGAATTTTGTGAATGGACAATGGCAGCCATATCGTAGAAAAATGGTAGAATTTGAAGCGGCTGGACCTTCGTTCAACAGTTACTTAAATAAGGCAATGAAAGATTCAAAAACACCAGGTCAAGGTGTTAAGGTTGGAGCTGTCGTGGAAGATCAGACACCATTTACGCTTGTTTATAATCCTGATCATCCGGATGCAAATGCAGATGGGTATGTAGCAATGCCTAATGTTGATCCTCTTAAGGAAATGATTGATTTGATGAGCGCAACAAGATCATATGAAGCGAACGTGACAGCTTTTAATGCAACGAAGGGGATGTTGATGAAAGCTTTGGAGATTGGAAAGTAGGTAGGAGGTAATTCAATTTGGAACGAATTTCACCCTTTTCGTTAAATGAGTCTATTAATAGGCTAGCTAACCAAAAGCAGACAAAGGTGACTGTGGCTGAGGCCAATAAAAAATTTTCTAGTGCCTTAAGTAATGCCATTGATGAACTTAATAAATCACAAATAGAATCGGATCAAACAACCGAAAAATTTATAAAAGGTGAAATCACTGATATACATGACGTGATGATTGCTGCACAAAAGGCAAGCATCACGTTGCAAGCGACAATAGAAGTCCGCAATAAAGTGATCGATGCCTATAAAGAAGTTATGAGAATGCAAGTTTAATTCATCTTAACCACATCAATAGAGTTTTGCACCTTAGATTTATATACAGAAAAGATTAATAGAGGAATACGCTGGGGGCCACTATGAACGAGAAGCTAATAAACTTCAAAAATAAAATCATAAATCTTTGGAATGCGAAAACCAAAAAACAAAAGATTATGCTTGGCGGTTCTGCAGTTTCCATCATTGTGCTGATCGTTCTCGTTTCAATTTTTGCTTCAAGACCGAATCTAGTCCCTCTGTATAGCAATTTATCGCCCGAAGAAACTGGGCAAATAAAAGCTACATTAGATTCAAAAGGAATTCAATCAGAAATCACGGATGGAGGCACGTCAATCAAGGTGCCTAAAGATTTGGTTGAATCACTTACCGTTGAACTGGCTGCTCAAGGAATACCTGATAGTGGGGAGATTTATTTTTCCTCCTTTGGTGATAGTGGCTTTGGTATGACTCAAGAAGAATTTGAAATGAGAAAAAATGCCGCTGTGCAAAGTGAAGTAAAACGATTAATCAAGCGGTTTGAAGGGGTACAAGATGCGGAGGTCATGATATCACTGCCGGAAAAGAGTGTTTTTATTGGCGAAGACCAAGGAACTGCTTCGGCATCTATTGTCGTTTATCAAAAACCAGGCTATAAGTTTAAAGACGAACAGATTGAAGCTCTTTATCATCTAGTTTCCAAAAGTGTTTCTAACCTACCTATAGAGAATATCGTCATTACAAACCAATATTTTGAGCATTTAGACCCAAAAAATTTATTGGCATCCACTGATGGTAGCTCTGGCGCTAACTTCACTGCGCAATACGATATTCAAAAACAAGTGGAAAGAGATATCCAAAACCGCGTTCAACAAATGCTCGGTTTAATGATGGGTAGAGATAAAGTAATCGTGACGGTAACAGCCGATATTGATACGTCAAAGGTTAATACGAAAAGTGATATTGTAAAGCCGGTTGATGAAAAGAATATGAAGGGGATTGCCATTAGCGCTGAAAAAATTACCGAATCCTATAGTGGGAATGGAAATCCAGCTGCTGGAAACGTTGGTACAGGGCAAAATGCTATTCCAAATTATCCTGCACAGGGCAATGGACAAAATGGCGATTATGAAAACATTGAAGACCGCATTAATTATGATGTGACGAGAATTGCAGAAACTGTTGAAGGTTCTCCATATAAAGTAAAAGATTTAGGGATTCAAGTAGCTATTGATCCGACTGGTTTGGATGATCAAGCAAAGCAAACTTTGGGTACTGAGATCCAAAATATGCTAAATGGAATTATTAAAACAACCATTGATAATAAAGATCCTACATTGGACCTAGGTAAAAATATAAATGTTACATGGCAAGCATTTAATGGAATTGAGAAATTGCCAGAACCAACGATGATGGATTCACTGCGAGGTAATTTAGGAATGATTATCGCGGGTGTATTGGTCGTGCTCGCTATTATTCTAGCAATCTTTATGCTTCTTCGCCGCCGCAGAAACAAGGAAGCGATGGAGGATTTGACAATGATTCCAGAAGAGCCTTCAATCAATATTCCAGATGTTAATGAAGAACATGAAACCGAAGCTGCAGCCCGAAGAAAGCAGCTTGAAAAAATGGCAAAAGAAAAACCGGATGAATTCGCAAAACTATTACGCTCTTGGTTGGCTGAAGATTAGGGGAGGTTGCTATGGCGAAAAACTCTGACGGATTAACAGGAAGGCAAAAAGCGGCTATACTCTTAATTTCCCTTGGACCAGAAGTGTCTGCACAAGTTTATAAACATCTTTCAGAAGAAGAAATTGAAAAGCTAACATTAGAAATTTCGAGTGTAAAAAAGGTTGATACAAAACAAAAAGAAAATATTCTTGAACAATTTCATCAAATTGCCCTTGCCCAAGAATATATCTCCCAGGGCGGTATTGGTTATGCGAAAACAGTATTAGAGAAAGCGTTAGGTACAGAGCAAGCTGCATCTATCATTAATCGGTTAACATCCTCATTACAGGTCAAGCCATTTGATTTTGCGAGGAGAGCTGAACCTTCGCAAATTTTGAACTTTATTCAAAATGAACATCCGCAAACGATAGCCTTAATACTATCGTATCTAGATCCGGAACAGTCGGGACAAATACTGTCAGCTCTTCCACAAGAAATGCAGGCTGATATTGCCAGGCGGATTGCATTAATGGATAGTACGTCACCGGAAGTCATAAATGAAGTCGAACAAATTTTAGAACGAAAACTGTCGGCAACTGTAACGCAAGATTATACGCAAACAGGCGGCATCGAGGCGGTTGTAGAAGTACTGAATGGCGTCGACAGAAGTACGGAACGAACTATTTTGGATGCCTTGGAAATTCAAGATCCAGAGCTTGCTGAAGAGATTAAAAAGAGAATGTTTGTCTTTGAAGATATTGTCACACTTGATAGTCGTGCCATTCAGCGTGTCATTCGCGATTGTGAGAATTCGGATTTAATGCTTGCGTTAAAAGTAGCAAGTGAAGAAGTAAGAGAGATTGTCTTTAAAAATATGTCAAAACGGATGGCAGATACTTTCAAAGATGAGATGGAATATATGGGGCCAGTTCGCCTTCGTGATGTCGAAGAAGCACAGACTAGAATCGTTGGAACGATAAGACGACTAGAAGAGGCAGGCGAAATCGTAATCGCTCGCGGCGGGGGTGATGATATCATTGTCTAAGATAATCAAATCTTCCTTTGCACAATTAGAGGAAGGCCAAAAACGAATTCTATCACTAAGGCCGTTTTCAAAGGACTTTCGTTACTTCGAAGAAGGAAGCACAAATGAAATCATAAATAAGACGTCTAACATACAGGAAGTTGATGAAAAGGCGGAAGAAATTATTAGAGAAGCCGAAAAGGAAGCCATCAACATTCTGAAAAATGCTGAAAACAAATTACATGAAATGATGCATCAGATTGAAATTGAAAAACAAAACTGGGATACAGAAAAAGAACACTGGATTGAAATGGCCAAAAATGAAGGGTATGAAGAAGGTTTAAATCTTGGTAAACAAGATGGATTTAACGAGTATAAAACGTTTATTGACCTTGCCAAGGAAACGGTAAGTTTAAGTAAACAGGATTACGAAAAGAATGTCGAACAAGCAGAAATGACGATTCTTCATTTAGGACTTAAAACAGCTGAAAAAATTATTGGTTTTACGCTTGATGTAAATCCTGAAGCTTTTATGAATTTGGTTAAAAGAGTTATTAAAGAGGTAAAAGATCATCAAGACGTGCAAATACATGTACATCCGCTCTATTATGATTTACTCATTTCACAAAAGGAAGAAATTAAAGCTTTTTTTACCAATCCTATTACTGAGCTTTATATTATTCCTGATGATGAACTGGAACAAACGGATTGTGTGATTGAATCCTCATTCGGAAGAATTGATGCAAGTATCGATACACAACTACATGAAATAAAGATGAAGTTAATCCAAATACTGGAAGGGGATTTGGAAGATGAAGGCCGTTGATCTTATTTCTACTATTGACACAATCGATACACTGAAACGGTATGGTCGTGTTACTAGAGTCATCGGCTTGATGATTGAATCACGTGGGCCGGAGAGCTCCATTGGAGATTTGTGCTATATCCATGTTGGGGTGAAGCGAAAGCGTACGATTCCAGCGGAAGTAGTTGGATTTCGCGACTCGTTTGTCTTGCTCATGCCTTATACAACGATTCAAGATATTTCACCTGGCTGTCTTGTCGAGGCAACTGGAGATTCGCTGGAAATTAAAGTTGGCTCAGGGCTTATCGGCGGCGTTCTAGATCCGCTTGGATTACCGATGGATGGAAGTCCGCTTCCAAAGGGATTAACGGCGGTACCTACGGACCAGTCCCCACCAAACCCAATGAAAAGGCCCCCGATAGATGAAGAAATTGAAGTTGGCGTCCGTGCTATCGATAGTATGCTAACAGTTGGCAAAGGGCAGAGGATCGGTATCTTTGCTGGTAGTGGTGTTGGAAAAAGTACATTAATGGGGATGATTGCCCGCAACTCTGAAGCGGATATAAATGTCATTGGATTAATAGGTGAACGTGGCCGTGAAGTGAGGGAATTCATTGAACGAGACTTAGGTGAAGAAGGGTTAAGGAAATCAGTTGTCGTTTGTGCAACCTCTGATCAACCGGCTCTAATGAGGCTTAAGGGTGCTTATACAGCCACGGCGGTTGCTGAATATTTCCGTGACCAAGGCTACAATGTAATGATGATGATGGACTCGGTTACCCGGGTAGCGATGGCGCAAAGGGAGATTGGCCTAGCAATTGGTGAGCCACCGACTACAAAAGGTTATACACCGTCTGTATTTTCAATTTTACCGAAACTTCTTGAACGGACTGGTACGAACGATATGGGGTCGATTACTGCATTCTATACCGTGTTGGTTGATGGGGACGATATGAACGAGCCGATTGCTGATGCAGTCCGTGGAATTTTGGATGGCCATCTTGTTTTAGATCGGGCCTTAGCCAATAAAGGCCATTATCCGGCCATTAATATATTAAAAAGTGTAAGCCGTGTGATGAATAATATTGTAACAAAAGAGCATCGCCAAGCGGCTGAAAAGTTACGGGATTTGCTCGCAACTTATATAGATTCAGAGGATTTAATTAATATTGGAGCCTATAAGCGCGGATCCTCTAAAGATATTGATGAAGCGATTCGCTATTATCCAAAGATTATCTCTTATTTAAAACAAGAAACAGATGAACATATTCGTAAAATAGATTCGATAACTTCACTCAATCAGTTATTCGAACAATAATCCTCTTTTATGGGGGTGACTATCGTTGGGATTTAAATATAAATTCGAAAAACTTTTAGCCATTAAAGAAAATGAAAAAGATATCGTGGTCGGCGAATATAACGAGGCTGTACAGAAGTTTGAGAATGTTGCTACCAAACTTTATGAATTATTAAAACAAAAAGAAGATTTACAAAAACGGCAGAACATGCAATTCAAAAATGGTTTATATATTGGTCAAATCCAAAATCTAGAGCGTTTTTTGCTGCTGCTTGAAAAATCAATTGCTGAATATCAGCTTCTAGTGGCAAAGGCCCGAAAGATGATGGAGTTAAAGCAACAGCTACTCCTTGAAAAGAACATTGAAGTAAAAAAATATGAAAAAATTAGAGAGAACGCTTTGCATTCCTATATTCAATTTGAAAAGGCCGAGGAGAATAAAGTAATGGATGATATCTCAATCCAACAATACATGAATCGGGGAAATTAGGTGTTGATATGAGTAATAAAATAGAAGAAAAACAACCAACAAATAATAGCCCGGAAGATGTGGAAGTTGAAAAAAAGTATAGCAAAATTCAATGGTTTTTTGCGTGTTTCGTTGTTCCTCTTTTATTTTCAGTTGTTGTATCCCTTGTAGTAATGTCAATGGCTGGGATAAATGTATTTCACCTTGCTGAAAAATACAAGGATAAAATACCAGATGTAACTTCTTTGGTAAATCATGATGAAAAGACGAGCGCTCCTGCTGAAAGGATTACGTCATTAAACGCTACGATTAAACAGCAAAAACAAGAAATAGCAAAGCTGAAAACAGAAATTGAAAGTAAACTAAAGGACCTTAAGGGGTCAAAGGAAGAAATCGATCTCTTGACAAAACAGTTGGAGTCTTTGCAAGAAAAGCAGGTAACAGCAACAGTAAAGCTTGAGGAGCTGGCGAAGGTATATGAAACCATGTCTGCGAAAAAATCAGCAGCAATCTTTTCCAAAATGGATAATAAGGATGTTATTGAAATTTTAGTCAATATGAATAATGAGGCCAGGGCGGCAGTTTTGGAAAAAATGGATCCAGTAAAAGCGGCAAAGTTGACAGTTTTGTTAAAAGATGAAGTAGAAAAAGGAAACGCCGAAATAAATAATGGGTAGGCCGAAATTCTGAACCTTTGCTCTTACTTTGAAAGGGGGTGAGAAAAAATGAACGCGACTACAATAGTAATGAATCAAGCGGTTTCTAAACAGAAAAATGTTTCGGGTCAGCTCAATAATCATAACAAAGATGGAGAGACAAGCCCGTTTGCCAAAGTACTCCATGGAGAAGTAAAAAAACAAGAAATAAGTAAACAAGAAATAAGTAAACAAACAAGTGCGGAAGAACCTAAAAATGTAGATCCTTTATCATTATCTGAAGTTGACAAATCAAGCCAAGCTGTTGATTCCAAAAAGCCTGAATCTCAGGAATTAGAAAGTGCGATGGAACAATTGCTGGATTTGATACCAATCAATGAAGGGTATATGGATCCTAAATTGTTGCAGAATCCGGAAGTGTTAGCTTTATTAGCTCAATTGCCTCAGCAATTTCAGCAGTTATTAACAAATTTTATTCAATCTGGCGAATCCTTTGAACACATATTGGCACAGACCGAAAATGGCAGCAAAGAACAGCTCGGTCTAATGCTTTTGGCAATTTATCAGCTTGAAAACAGAGGTCAGAAGCTTCCAAATGAAATCAATGAGGCAGATTTTGTTATGAAATTGCAGAGTCAACTGAATGCGGTTTTCAATGTGCAAATGCCGGAAAAATCAGGTAGTGCAAAAGTCCTTTTAACCAAGCTGGTTCAAAAACTTGATGAAAAGAACACTGATGAGAGGTCCCAAAACACACCGCTGAACAAACTTGAGCTAAGACAAATTATTCATAGGGTTTTATACGCAAACAGCAGTAACCCAAATAATGGAGATGAAGAGAGTACCGAAAAAGAATCATTTGGAACGACGGCATCTTTACGCGAACCAACAGCACAAAATGATATTAATGAAGATGTATTCGACCACGTGGTCGCAAGCTCCATTAAAGAGGGCGGCTCTGTTAAGGGCATTCAGCAATATGTCTTACATGTCAACCAACCCGCTGGTTCTACAATACCGGAGGATCAAATTTTAGAGCAGTTAAATAATATTATGAAGCAGAGTAAATTTAGTTCGTCTCCAAATGGGACAAGCCAGCTATTCATTAAGTTGAATCCAGCCCATTTAGGATCATTGATCATTAAGTTGACTGAAACAAATGGAGAAATGATAGCACGCATCATCGCATCATCTGCAACAGCTAAAGAAGTGATTGAATCCAATTTAAATAATTTAAAGCATGTTTTAACAACGCAAAACATTAATGTTGAAAAATTTGAGATTGGATACCAAGGTGACAGTCAGTATGGGGAAGCGAATCGAGAAAGCAGTGGGCAAGATGGTCAGTCGAAGCGAAGACAGGAGCATCAAGAATTGAATCAACTGAGTAATGAGGATGAAGCCTCTGAGGGAAATTCATTCAAGGATGAATTATTAAACATGATCGTCTAGGAATGAGGTGGTTTTTAAATGGCAAATACAATTGAATCAAACTTATATCTTGAAAATTATAAACAGACTCAAAGAAAGACATCAGGCAACACCCTTGGAAAAGATGAATTTCTGAAAATATTAATGACACAATTACAAAACCAAGATCCGTTAAATCCAATGGAAGACAAGGAATTTATCGCACAGATGGCACAGTTTTCGACCTTGGAACAAATGACAAATTTGTCCTCATCCATGCAAAAGTTTATTGACTTCCAAAAAAGCAATACGCTAAGCTCTTATGTTGACTGGATTGGCAAAAATGTTGATTATGAAATTATCACAAAAAATACAGACAAAGATGGGAATGAACTCGAACCAACGGTTGAAAATGGTTCTGGCACGATTGAATCAATCGTCAATAAAGATGATGTAATAGAGCTTCATTTAGAGGATGGTAAGGTCATTTACCAAGACGAGATTACGAAGATCCAAAATCAAATTGAGCCTACTAATGCAAATCAGTTAACAATAGCAAGCCAAATGATTGGCAAACAAGTAACGTGGGTCGATGAAAATGATGAGGCAGCGGATTCAATTATTCGCTCTGTGCAAATGAAAAACGGAAAACTGTTATATGAACTTGAAAATGGTTTATTTATTAATGGAAACCAAATTACAAAGGTTATGAATCAGTAGAATAATAGAATAATAAAGCAGGTGGTGGAATACATGGATCATCGCATACATCAGTTAAACTACCATCCACTCTCACATATTAAAAACCAAGTTAAAAAGCCGGTTGATAGTAACGGACCTTCGTTTAAACAATTACTTGGCAATATTCAAGAAGAAACTAGCTTGAGGATAACTAAGCATGCTGAAAAGCGATTAAACGAAAGAAACATAAAAATCGATCAAGAACTTTGGCATAAAATTGAACAAAAAGTTCATGAAGCTAAAGGAAAAGGTGTTAGTGATTCCCTGGTAATCACCGACCAAGCGGCTTTGATCATCAGCGCCAAAAATAACACAGTGATTACAGCGATGGATAGACAAGAAGCAAGCTCGCAAATATTTACAAATATTAATGGAACTATTTTAATATAAAACTTCAAAAGAGCCGGACCGGAAGGAAGCTCTTGCCACTACCGACTGACAGAGGCAGTGGACTTTAATAAAAAGGAGTGCATATTTATGTTACGTTCAATGTATTCAGGAATAAGCGGAATGAAAAACTTTCAAACAAAACTAGATGTAATTGGTAATAATATCGCCAATGTGAATACGTATGGTTTTAAAAAAGGAAGGGTTGTTTTTAAAGATTTATTTAGCCAGCAGATGGCAGGTGCCAGCGGACCAACAGCAACAAAAGGGGGTGTCAATCCTCGCCAAGTTGGCTTGGGCTCCCAGTTATCTGCTATTGACACAATTGATACAACAGGAAGTTTACAAACAACGGGGAGAACCTTGGACCTAGCAATTTCTGGTGATGGCTACTTTATGGTTGGTAAAGGAACACTGCCAGAGGCTGATCCTGATACTGGTGAAAGGGAGCAACCTTATATTTTTGATGGTGCTCCTGATATAAGCTACACTCGTGCCGGTAATTTTTATTTTGATAAAGATGGATTCCTAGTAAACTCTGATGGATTATATGTAATGGGCCTTACAGCAACAGATGATGCGACAATTCCTGATGATGTTTCAATTAGCTATGATGCAGACGGTAAAGCAACTGTAGAAGGTGTTGAAACGAGTGAACTTGGAGCCATCCGCGTTCCAACTAACGCTCAATCCTTTAGCATTGGTGCAGATGGAATGGTAACGTACATCAATAAAGAAGGAGATTTAAGAGTAGCAGGGGTGTTATCGGTCGGTAAATTCCCTAATAATGGCGGTATGGAAAAAGTGGGTGAAAACTTATATAAGCCAAGTGCTAACTCTGGAACACCTAATGTCTATGATGCAGATGGTGGTTTTCATCCGGAAAATATGTATTTCCCTGGCGAAAATGGAGCTGGAAAAATTGCTGCAGGCGCTTTGGAAATGTCCAACGTTGACTTGTCAGAAGAATTTACAGAAATGATTGTCGCCCAACGTGGGTTCCAAGCCAACACAAAAATTATCACAACATCTGATGAAATACTACAAGAATTAGTAAATTTGAAAAGATAAGGTAGGGAGGTGGGGAGTCTAGCAACCTGCTTGACTCCCATCTATTTTGATTAAACTTACACGCTTAAATGGACAAAGTTTTTTTCTTAATGCAATTTATATCGAGCAAGTTCAATCGTTTCCTGACACGACTATTACGCTAACAAATGGCAAAAAAATTGTCGTGCGGGAGGCGGAAGATGATGTTATTCTTTTAGTTAGAGAATTTTATCGTGATATTAATATAATGGGATCTTTACATAAAAGGGAGGAGGAGTAAGTGACGAAAAATAAACTAGTAAATGTTATGTTGATTATACTCATTGTAATTACTTTATCAGGCATCGTGGCTTACTTTGCTATTACCAAACTTTCAAGTGTAGACGGCCCTAAAGAACCAACCATTGATGATATTTTGGAATTATCTATTGATACTGAAGAAATGACAACGAATTTAAATGATGGTCACTATTTGGTGATTCAGCTAAAAATACAAGCTGACAGCAAAGATGCTAAAGAAGAGCTTGAAAAGCGAAACTTCCAAATAAAGAACATTCTTATACAGGAACTTGCTTCGATGAAGTCAGAGCAGTTTACATCAAAGGAAGGACTTATTAAGGTTCAGAATCTATTAAAGGATCGTTTAAACGAAATTGTTCAAACTGGGCATGTAGAGAAGGTCTATATTACCAATCGGTTGATTCAATAGTGTGAACGAACCTTTTTGGAGGTGAAATGATTTGGCTGAAGAAGTTTTGTCCCAAAGTGAAATCGATGCACTGCTCTCGGCGCTTTCTGCAGGGGAAATGAATGCAGATGAACTGAAAAAGGAAGAAAAGGAAAGAAAGGTTAAAGTCTATGACTTTAAACGTGCCTTAAGGTTCTCAAAAGATCAAATCCGAAGTCTATCAAGGATACATGAAAACTTTGCGAGATTACTTACGACCCATTTTTCAGCACAGCTACGAACGTATGTACAAATTTCCGTAGCTTCTGTAGATCAAATCCCTTATGAAGAATTTATACGCTCTATACCGAAAATGACAATTTTAAATGTTTTTGAGGTACCACCGCTTGAAGGGCGGCTGCTTATCGAGGTAAATCCTAATATTGCCTATGCCATGTTAGACCTTGTCTTAGGTGGTAGAGGAAGTAGCATTAATAAGGTTGAAAATTTGACGGAAATTGAAACAAAAGTGATGTCGAATTTGTTTGAGCGGGCTTGCGAAAATCTTCAAGAAGCATGGGCGTCGATTGCAAATATTGACCCCATCCTAACCGATTTCGAAGTGAATCCGCAGTTTTTACAAATGGTTTCGCCAAATGAAACAGTTGTCGTTATTTCATTAAATACAACGATTGGCGAGACAAGCGGAATGATTAATATCTGTCTACCGCATGTTTTATTGGAACCAATTATACCAAAGCTGTCTGTCCATTATTGGATGCAAACAGCGAAAAAAGAGCGCTTGCCTGAAGAGATATCATTGTTGGAAAGAAGAATCAAAAAAGCTGAACTTCCGATTCAGGCTATACTTGGCGAATCAGTCATAAGTGTGCAGGAATTTTTAAACTTAAATATTGGTGATGTAATACAATTGAATCAGCAAGTAGATCTGCCATTACAAATAAGAATCGCTGATCACCCAAAATTTATTGGACAAGCAGGAAAGATGAGACAAAGTTTAGCCATTCAAATATTAGACAAATACAATGGGGGTGAAGACGATGGTGAGTGATGGAATGCTGTCACAAGATGAGATTGATGCGCTCTTAAGGGGCGGTGGAGATGATTTTTCAATTGATGATTCCACTAGTTTAATAGAAAGTTCTTCTAACATAGACGATTATCTAACTCCACTTGAGCAAGACGCACTAGGGGAAATAGGGAATATTTCTTTCGGCAGCTCTGCAACTGCCCTTTCGACTTTACTTAATCAAAAAGTGGATATTACTACACCGAAAGTTTATGCAGTTAAGCGCGGCCAATTAGCAGATGCCTTTCCCCAGCCCTATGTTGCAGTTCAAGTGGAATATACGTCTGGATTTAGAGGCTATAATTTACTTGTTATCAAAAGAAGCGATGCAGCCATTATTGCAGATTTAATGCTTGGTGGCGATGGCCTTAATCCTTCACAGGAATTAGGAGAAATTCAGTTAAGTGCTGTTCAAGAGGCTATGAATCAAATGATGGGGTCAGCAGCAACTTCAATGTCAACAGTGTTTAATAAAAAGGTTGATATTTCACCGCCAAGTATTGATTTACTTGACTTTATGGCTGGTGCTGGGACTGAAAAGGTGCCGGATGATGAAGTCCTTATCCAGATTTCTTTTAATTTAAAAATCGGCGAATTAATAGACTCCGATATTATGCAGATCCTGCAAGTAGATTTCGCGAAGGAATTGGTGGAAGGCTTATTAAATCCTACGGCGAACAGTGCACCTGATGTTGTTGTCCCAAATCCAATAAGTGAAGCACAACAAGTGCCTCCACAAGTGTCTGGTCAAGAGGTAGCGGCGGCCATCGAAACGCCGGTGCCGACGATGGAAAAACAAGAAATGAATATGAATTACTATCAAGGACCAACTGGGCAGCAAATACCTGCGCAGCAAATGCCAATGGGCTATTACGGACAAGCGATGGTGCCTCCGGTTACCGGTCCGCAACATATCGGTTCAGGGCCGGTCAATACCGCAAACATTCAGCCTGTAGTCTTTTCATCGTTTGGTCAGGCTCCAATGCCTCCACAAGAAGCTAGTAATCTTGCAATGCTACTAGATATACCGCTTCATGTAACGGTTGAATTAGGAAGGACGAAACGTTCTGTTAAAGAAATATTAGAGCTTTCTACAGGGTCCATCATTGAACTAGATAAATTAGCAGGTGAACCTGTTGACATTTTGGTTAATAATAAGCTGATTGCTAAAGGGGAAGTCGTCGTAATTGAAGAAAATTTCGGCGTGAGGGTCACTGATATTATTAGCCAGTCAGAACGAATTAAGAATTTACAATAAATAAAAACTAAATAGGTCGATGGAGGTATATAGTGTGGGAAATAGAATTTTGATTGTTGATGATGCAGCTTTTATGAGAATGATGATTAAAGATATACTTACGAAAAATGGCTTTGAAGTAGTTGGTGAGGCTTCCGACGGCGCTCAAGCTATCGAAAAATATAACGAAGTTCGTCCAGATTTAGTGACAATGGATATAACCATGCCAGAAATGGATGGTATTACAGCATTAAAGGGGATAAAAAAAATCGACCCAAATGCGAAAATTATAATGTGCTCTGCAATGGGCCAACAGGCAATGGTTATTGATGCCATTCAAGCTGGTGCGAAGGACTTTATTGTAAAGCCGTTCCAGGCTGACCGAGTGCTCGAGGCTATTAGGAAAACACTTGGATAATGTAGAGGGGGCAGCTAATGCTTGCGTAAATTTCTATTATTACTCACGTTAATCATGATGTATGCTCCGTTTGGGCTAACCGTCCAAGCGGAGACGGATACAGATAATCAATCGGTAGAACAAATGCTGATTAATGGGCAGAAGAAAGCTCCGTCAACCAGTAAAAACATAGCAACACCGTCTAAAACAGAAATAGACCAAGGTTTACCTGCTGATGAAGCACCTAAATTTGATAGCCAATTTTCATGGTTGGATTTTGTTAAAATGTTTTTTGCTTTAGCGGTCGTCATTGCACTTATCTATATTATTTTACGGTTTGTGAATAAAAGGAACCGAATGTTCGGGCAAATGAAAACAATGGAAAACTTAGGCGGTATATCTTTAGGTCCAAATCGATCCATCCAGTTGGTGAGAATTGGTGACAACGTGCTGGTAGTTGGTGTAGGGGACACAATCCAATTATTAAAGGAAATTACCTCACAAGCTGAAATTGATAAGCTTATTAGCCAAAATGAGGTTCAGCAGATTCATATTAGCGAAACGATTATAAATAAAATCTTGCCAAAAAATAAAGGTGCAGATTACAAGCAAGTTTCCGTTAAAAGCTTTAGTCAAATGCTTAAAGGGCAATTAGAAGATGTAGCTGAAGGGAGAAAAAAGCTTTATGAAAAAATTAAGAGGGATCAGGACGAATGAATGAGTTTCTTCCAGGCTTGGACCTAAATCTTTTTAGTAATGCTGATCCAGCAAATGTATCCACAACTGTTCAGTTAATTCTTCTCTTAACCGTCCTTTCATTAGCTCCAAGTATTTTAATTTTAATGACGAGCTTTACACGAATTGTGATTGTCCTTTCTTTTGTAAGGACGTCTCTAGGAACACAGCAAATGCCGCCAACGCAAGTGTTGATTAGTTTAGCGCTTTTTTTAACATTTTTTATTATGGCACCAACTTTTTCGGAAATTAATGACCAAGCGATTGGTCCTTATTTAGACGGTAAAGTTACCCAGCAGGAAGCCTTTGACCGTGCGGCCTTGCCAATGAAGGAATTTATGAGTAAGCATACTAGACAAAAGGATTTAATGCTATTTTTAGGATACGCGGAAATAGAAAAGCCGAAAACAATCGACGATATTCCTTTAACAGCACTTGTTCCAGCTTTTGCAATAAGCGAACTGAAAACTGCTTTTCAAATCGGCTTTATGATCTTTGTCCCGTTCCTGGTGATTGATATGATTGTCGCCAGTGTTTTAATGTCAATGGGGATGATGATGCTTCCGCCAGTCATGATTTCGCTGCCGTTTAAAATTTTGCTATTTGTCATGGTCGATGGCTGGTACCTTGTTGTTAAGTCGTTGCTGTTAAGCTTTTAATCTCATTTGAGGTGTATCTGATAGGAGTGATGTAAATGAACTCTCATTTTGTGATCAGCGTTGCTGAACAAGGAATTATGACTGTTTTAGCAGTGTCCTTACCGTTATTGCTTCTAGCGCTTGTAGTTGGCTTGATTGTTAGTATTTTCCAAGCAACAACACAAATTCAAGAACAAACACTCGCATTTGTTCCAAAGATAATTGCAGTTTTGGCAGGTCTTGTTTTTTTCGGGCCATGGATGCTTTCAAGAATTGTCGATTATACATTTCAAATCTTTAATAATCTTTACAAGTTTGTAGGGTAAAAAATGATTGATCTTATCAATGCATTTCCTGTGTTTTTATTAATATTTATTCGTGTCACATCATTTTTTGTAACTGTTCCTCTCTTTTCTTATCGGAACATCCCTAACATTCATAAAGTGGGTTTAGCATTTTTTTTATCTTATTTAATGTTCTTATCAATGAAGCATCCAACCCTTGCAATTGATGAAATGTATTTTATGCTAGTCATTAAAGAAATGTTAGTCGGTTTGTTGATTGGCTTGGTGGCTTACATGGTAATATCGGCCATTCAAATTGCTGGTGGATTTATTGACTATCAGATGGGATTTGCCATCGCCAATGTTTTTGATCCAATGACAGGGGCGCAAAGTCCGTTGATGGGCCAATATTTATATACGTTTGCCCTTTTATTAATGCTTGCAGTGGATGCCCACCATCTATTACTAGATGGAATCTATTACAGTTATAAGATCATTCCAATTGATCAGACCGTATTGCATCTTGGTAGTGAAAGGCTGGTGGAATTTATTGCAAAGGCATTTAATTCCATGTTTATTATCGCTTTTCAAATGTCAATTCCGATTGTCGGCTGCTTATTTTTAGTTGATGTAGCCTTAGGGATTACAGCTAGAACAGTACCGCAGCTTAATATTTTTGTAGTGGGCTTGCCGGTAAAAATATTAGTAAGTTTTGTATTGCTCGTCGCCGTGATTCCGGTATTTATGATTCTATTTCAAAAATTATTTGAATCTATGCTGTATACGATGCGAGGATTGATGCATATCTTTGGGGGCGTATAGTGTGTCTAATTACCTTCGACTTGACTTACAGTTTTTTGCAGGTGAAAAAACAGAAAAAGCTACACCGAAAAAACGCCAAGATGCCCGAAAAAAAGGACAAGTAGCTAAAAGTCAGGATATAAGTACGGCTTTCATACTTTTTTTTGCCTTCATACTTTTTATGGTTTTAGGGGGATCTTTAAAAGACCAAATGTTGTCCATGATCAAGGTAACATTAAATGAATATATGCTTTGGGATCTTACGGAAGCCAATATCCATAAGATGTTTGTCGATTTTACGATAAGGGCTCTCTATTTTGTAGCCCCCATTATGCTTATGGTTGCCATCATTGGTGTGGCTGCAAATTTCATGCAATTTGGTTTTTTATTTTCAGCCGAAGCCATTCAGTTTAAATTAGAGAAAATAAATCCCATTACAGGTGCGAAACGGATTTTTTCAATTCGTGCAATCGTAGAGCTTTTTAAATCGATTTTAAAGATCGCTGTCGTTGGAACAGGAGCATTTGCAGTTTTGTATATGCATTTTGACGAAGTGTTGACACTATCGCAAAAAAGTGTTGCTACATCGTTAGCCTTAATTGGAAAAGTTACCATTCAAATGGGGTTAGTCGTTTCAATTTTGTTAATTGTCCTGGCAGCATTTGACTTTGCCTATCAAAAATTTGAACATGAAAAAAACCTTCGCATGTCTAAGCAGGATATTAAAGATGAATACAAAACAACCGAAGGGGATCCGAAGATTAAATCTAAAATCAAGGAAAAGCAAAGGCAGATGGCAATGCAGCGCATGATGCAGGAGATCCCGAAAGCAGATGTCGTCATTACGAATCCAACCCATTATGCCGTTGTCTTAAAATATGATGAAGAAAAAGCAGATGCCCCGATTGTTGTAGCAAAAGGGGTAGATTATGTCGCGTTAAAAATAAAACAGATTGCCAAAAATCATGACATTACCACAATAGAAAACCGGCCGCTGGCTAGGGGCTTATATGCCCAAGCGGATATTGGAGATGTCATTCCAGAACAGTTTTTTAAAGCTGTAGCTGAGATTTTGGCGTATGTATATCGTCTAAAAAGAAAAGTCTAGACTTGATTTAATAGCTTACTAGAATGGAGAGAACGTAAATGGCAGCAAGAGACCTTCCGGTACTAATAGGTGTTATATTAATCATTGCCATGCTCATTATACCTTTACCAGGATGGTTGTTAAGCATCCTTATCATGTGCAATATTACGCTAGCATTAATTGTCATCCTTGTTTCGATGAATATGAGGGAAGCGCTCCAATTTTCGATCTTTCCTTCACTGCTATTATTATTAACATTATTTCGGTTAGGTTTGAACGTTTCAACAACAAGATCGATTCTTAGCAAAGGGGAAGCAGGCGGTGTTGTTGAAACATTCGGCTCCTTCGTTATTGGTGGAAATGCCCTTGTTGGTTTTGTTGTCTTTTTAATTTTGATTATCATTCAATTCATTGTTATTACAAAGGGGTCGGAACGTGTCTCAGAAGTAGCAGCCCGTTTTACATTGGATGCAATGCCCGGTAAGCAAATGAGTATTGATGCTGATTTGAATGCTGGGATGATTTCTGAACTGGAGGCTCGTGAAAGACGCGAAAAAATTCAACGTGAAGCTGATTTTTACGGTGCCATGGATGGTGCCAGTAAGTTTGTAAAAGGAGATGCCATTGCCGGCATCATCATTACGATTATTAATATTATTTTTGGAATCATTATTGGTATGGTTCAAATGGACCTATCTTTTACAGAATCTACCCATCGTTTTACGCTGTTAACAGTTGGTGATGGCCTTGTCAGTCAAATCCCAGCACTGATTATTTCAACTGCGACTGGTATTGTCGTAACAAGAGCAGCATCAGATGGAAACTTAGGCTCAGATGTCGTTCGCCAATTATTTTTTACTTTTCCAAAACTTTTATATATAGCAGGGGGAACGATTGCCGGCCTTGGGCTTTTTACTCCCATTAATGATATACTTACTTTACCAATTGCTGGACTTTTAGGGGTTGGCGGCTATTTCCTTTCAAAAAATAGCCAACAGCAAAATATAATGGAAATGGCAGCTGCAGATGAGGAAGTGGAAGCTGAGGATTTGAAAAGTCCCGAAAGTGTTATTAACTTACTCACTGTCGATCCAATTGAGTTTGAGTTTGGCTATGGGTTAATTCCTTTAGCTGATACGAACCAAGGCGGCGACTTGTTAGATCGTATTGTGATGATCAGAAGGCAACTGGCGATTGAGTTGGGAATTATTGTTCCTGTTGTACGGATTCGAGATAATATCCAACTTCAGCCCAATGAATACCGCGTTAAGATTAAAGGGAACGAGGTAGCAAGAGGGGAACTATTGTTAGACCATTATATGGCGATGAGTCCCGGGATTGATGATGAAAGTATCGAGGGAATTGATACAATTGAACCGGCTTTTGGTATGCCTGCAATCTGGATTGCGGAGGATATGAAGGAGAGGGCGGAACTTTCGGGATATACAGTTGTAGATCCGCCATCTGTCGTATCGACCCATTTAACGGAAATCATTAAGAATAATGCGAATGTCCTTCTAGGAAGACAAGAGACAAAACAGTTAATTGACCATTTGAAAGAGTCTTATCCAATCCTAGTTGAGGAAGTTACACCAAACCCGTTATCAGTTGGTGATGTTCAGCGTGTCTTAGCAAAACTGTTAAAAGAGCGGGTATCGATTCGCAACCTGCCGATTATTTTTGAGGCCTTGGCGGATTATGGCCGACTGACAGGCGATACTGATTTATTAACGGAATATGTAAGACAAGCTTTATCACGGCAAATCACTCACCAGTACTTAGTGGATGGAGAAGCATTAAAAGTTGTCACTTTATCTGGCAGGGTTGAAAAAACGATTGCGGAAGGAATTCAACAAACGGAGCATGGAAATTACTTATCACTTGATCCGAATGTTACGCAAACACTAATCGAGAATATTGCGGCTGAAATGGAAAGAGTGTCGATGCTCGGAGAAGCTCAAGTGATTCTTTGCTCACCAGCCGTTCGTATGTATGTGAAACAATTAATTGAGCCTTATTTAGCGGGAATACCCGTTTTATCCTATAACGAATTGGAATCAACTGTTGAAGTGCAAAGTGTAGGGGTGGTGAATATCGAATGAAAGTAAAAAAATTTATTGCACCAAATATGCCTGAAGCTATGAAAATGATCCGCAATGAATTGGGAAAAGATGCGGTTATTCTGAATTCAAAGGTTGTGCAAAAGGGTGGCATATTTGGCTTCTTTACGAAAAAAAATATCGAGGTGATAGCGGCTATTGATCCGCAGCCGATTCCGAAAAAACAGCCTGTACCTATATCAAAAGTTTCGCCACAGGTGCCAAAAGCAGAACAGATAGCTCCGGCTATAGAAGCAAAAGAAGTAGATAAAAACAACCAAGAATTATTAAAAGAAATCCGTGATTTAAAAGTCATGATGAAAGACTTAGCAGCAAATGGTGGCCGGGATCACTTTGAACATTATCCCGGCCCTTTAAAAGAAATGAATCAATTTTTAATGCAGCAGGAAGTGGAGCAACAGCAAAGGAAAGATTTGATGGATACTCTTCTTGAAAAGTGGTATTTAAATCAAGGGAAGGCTGACTTTTCCCAAATTACCAAATGGGCAAAGGATTTTCTAATTAATCAAATGTCTTCATTACCATTCGGTGCACTCCCTAATTCTAAGAAATATATTAATGTTGTTGGCCCTACAGGTGTTGGAAAAACAACGAGCCTAGCAAAGATTGCAGCACAAGCTGTATTGAAATATGGCAAAAAAGTTGCCTTTATTACAACTGATACCTATCGTATTGCTGCTATCGATCAACTAAAGACCTACGCAAAAATATTAAACGTTCCTCTTGAAGTTACATATACGCTTGACGATTTTGTTAAAGCGAAGGAAAGATTCTCCCATTTTGACCTGATACTAATTGATACAGCAGGAAGAAACTTTAGAAATAAGCAATATGTAGAAGATTTAAAATCTGTTATTGATTTTGACGATGACCTGGAAACTATTTTAGTGCTTGCATTAACCTCAAAGTATTCAGATATGATTGAAATCTTTGAACAATTCTCATTGTTAAAAATCGATAAGCTTATTTTTACTAAAGTGGATGAGACATCGAAATATGGATCTATGGTAAACCTTATCTCAAAATATAAGACCGGCGTTGCTTATTTAACCAATGGACAAAATGTTCCAGACGACATTATCGAGGCGTCACCAGAATCAATAGCAAATACTGTTTTTGGGGTAAATAAATATGAAAGATCAAGCTGAAAAACTAAGAGCGAAAATTGAACAGTTGCAAAGTGGGGCAAAAACAAAAACGATTGCCGTCGTCAGCGGAAAGGGTGGAGTCGGAAAATCTAACTTTTCGTTAAATTTTGCGCTAGGTTTATCTAAGGCCGGGGCTTCGGTGTTATTATTTGATATGGATATCGGGATGGGGAATATCGATATTTTAATGGGGGTCACACCTGAACATTCAATCGTTGATATGTTTGAAGATCAAGAATTAAGGCTTAGAGACATCATTGAAAAAGGAGTCGATAACCTTTCTTATATCGCTGCTGGAACAGGTCTATCAAAAATTTTCAAGCTGGATGACGAGAAGTTTGAATTATTTATTACCCAGCTAGAAGAACTAGTTGTTGATTATCAATATATTATTTTTGACATGGGTGCAGGAATAACCGAAGAAAGCTTGCAGTTTATCTTATCTGTCAATGAAGTGATGGTAATTGCAACTCCTGAACCGACCTCAATCACAGATGCCTACGCTGTGATGAAGTATATTCATCTCAAAGAGTCTAATATGCCATTTTATTTAATAGTGAATCGGGCATTTTCAGTACAGCAGGCATTGTCTACATCCAATCGACTTGAAAATGTAGTTAAACAGTTTCTGGACAAAGATGTTGTTGCATTAGGGGATCTGCCTGATGATCGTGCTGTGATAAAGGCTGTTAGTCATCAAATACCTTTTTTACTATATGCACCGGATTCTGAAGTAAGCCGTTCAATGTTAAGAATTGTCAATCGCTATAAGAATCATAAATTTGACCAAAAGCAGTCTACATCCTCATATAATTTTATTTCTAAGCTTCGCCGCTATTTTAGTCAATAAGAGTAATAATAAACGGAAAGGTAGGGCAGGTTGGTGACAAATCAAGTTAAAGTTTTAGTTGTTGATGATTCGGCTTTTATGAGAAAGCTTATAACGAACTTTTTAAGCGAGGATTCCCGTTTTAAAGTGATCGGCACAGCTAGAAATGGAAAAGATGCGATCCAAAAAGTAAAGGATTGGCAGCCTGATGTTGTCACACTGGACGTTGAAATGCCGGAAATGAATGGGCTCGATGCATTGCGTATTATTATGAGTGAAGCCCCTACGAGAGTTGTTATGCTATCTACGACAACCAAACAAGGTGCAGATCATGCGTTAACAGCAATCGCATATGGTGCTGTTGATTTTATAGCAAAACCTTCAGGGGCGATTTCGCTTGATTTAGCGAAAGTAAAAGCTGAAATTATTCAAAAGGTATTAATGGCTTCTAAGGCAAATATTCAAGGGTTTATCTTTAAAAACAATAAAAAGTCAACTCCTGTTGTTGAAATAATGAAGCCGTTAGCCGCATGTTTTTCCGAAACCAATACCAAAAAGCTTGTTTGTATCGGGACATCTACCGGGGGGCCGAGGGCGCTGCAGCAAGTCCTCACGAATTTGCCGGCAACCATCAATGCCCCCATTTTAGTAGTTCAACATATGCCTGCCGGATTTACAAAGTCACTTGCAATAAGGCTTGATTCATTGAGTGAAATTACCATTAAAGAAGCAGAAAATGGTGAGGTCCTTCAAAATGGGACAGCCTATATAGCTCCGGGAGGCTACCACCTCAAATTAAAAACAGTAGGGAATCAACTTAGCATTTATTTAGATCAATCCGAACCGCAAAATGGTCATCGGCCTTCAGTTGACGCCATGTATGAATCGATAAGTGAGATTAGTTATTATCGAAAAATCGCTGTTATTATGACCGGAATGGGCTCAGATGGGACAAAAGGATTAAAGGCTCTAAAATCATCAGGTAATACAATCGCGATTGCAGAATCGGAAGAAACATCAGTCGTGTTTGGAATGCCAAAATCGGCGATTGCAACGAATTTAGTAGATGAAATTGTTAACTTAGAAAAAATAGCTCCAACTATTATGAAGTATATTGATGCTTAAAGGGGTGTTCAAGATGATGGATACGAGTCAATATTTAGAAATGTTTATCGATGAAAGCAAGGAACATTTACAAGCGATAAATGAAAATTTATTAGCATTAGAAAATGATCCAAACGACATGAGTATTGTCAATGAAATATTTAGATCTGCCCATACACTTAAAGGGATGTCCGCAACAATGGGATATGAGGATTTAGCGAATTTAACCCATAAGATGGAAAACGTTCTTGATGGGATTCGAAACCATAAAATTCTTGTGAATTCTGATATTTTAGATGTTGTTTTTCTCTCTGTTGACGATCTTGAAGCGATGGTAAATGATATTGCCAGCGGTGGGGACGGAAAAAGAGATGTGACTGAAGTAGTTGAGAAGCTGCTTCTTATCGAAAAAGGAGAAGACCCGAAGGCAACAGGGACAAATGCTGCTCAAACAACACAAGCTCCAGTCCAATCGAATGGAAATGGGGCAATTGGTGTATTAGATGAATTCGAATTAACCGTTTTAGAACAATCAAAGGAACAGGGCTATCTTAGTTATCAAATCACAGTAAAACTTAGAGATGACTGCTTGCTCCGTGGGGCCCGGGTTTTTATGGTGTTTGAAATTTTAGAACAAGTAGGAGAAGTAATTAAAGCCAACCCTTCTGTTGAAGATCTTGAAGAAGAGCGATTTGATTATGAGTTTTCCGTTATTTTAGTTTCGAAAGAAAGTGCGGACGATATCGAAAAACGGATTATGAAAGTTTCCGAGATTGAGAGTGTGATGGTAAAAGAATTCTCAATTGAAGACTATAGACAAAACCAAAGTGACTTAGTAAAGGAAAAGCTTGCAGTCGATGAGAAGGAAGTGGCCCCTGCCGAGAAATCTGTTCAGGAGGGCGCTAAAAAGAGTGAACAGGAAAAAGAGAAAACAAAAGGTCAGAATGTATCCAATAAAACCATTCGTGTGAGTATTGAGCGCTTGGATATTTTAATGAATTTATTCGAAGAGCTTGTGATTGACCGGGGGAGACTTGAACAAATTTCGAATGATTTAAATAATCCGGAACTCCATGAAACCGTGGAAAGAATGTCACGAATTTCAGGCGATTTGCAAAATATTATCTTAAATATGCGCATGGTTCCTGTTGATCAGGTGTTCAATCGTTTTCCACGGATGGTAAGGCAGCTTGCCCGGGATTTAAATAAGAAAATTAATTTGGAAATTATCGGAGCCGAAACGGAATTAGACCGGACCGTTATTGATGAAATTGGTGATCCGCTCGTCCATTTAATTCGAAATGCGATTGACCATGGCATTGAAACGCCTGAGGAACGCCGTGCAAAAGGAAAACCGGAAGAAGGAAAGGTAGTATTAAAAGCCTACCATAGTGGAAATCATGTATTTATTGAAATAGAGGATGATGGCGCTGGTATTAATCGTGAGAAGGTCTTAAAAAAGGCGATTGAAAAAGGTGTCGTAACTTCTGAAGCAGGGGCAAATATGACCGATAAGCAGGTTTTTGAGCTTATTATGGCATCTGGATTTTCTACTGCTGATAAAATATCAGATGTTTCTGGACGTGGTGTTGGTCTAGATGTTGTTAAAAATACAATTGAATCATTAAGTGGATCCGTTACAATTGAGTCTAAATTGGGAGCAGGTTCAATATTTTCGATTCAATTGCCATTAACATTATCGATTATTTCCGTCATGCTTGTTGAAATTCAAGAGGAAAAATATGCAATTCCATTATCATCCATTATTGAAACAGCAATTATTAAGAAAGAGGACATTTTAAATGCCCATAATCAAAAAGTGATTGACTACCGAGGAAAGATTGTACCATTAGTGTTTCTAAAGGATATCTTTGAGGTGCCTGTTGTTAAAGAAGAGGATGGCTTCTTATCTGTTGTTATCGTACGAAAAGGAGATAAAATGGCGGGGCTTGTTGTCGATTCCTTCATCGGACAACAAGAGATTGTCTTAAAGTCACTAGGAAATTATTTAACATCTGCCTTTGCAATATCCGGAGCCACCATTCTTGGAAATGGACAAGTTGCCTTAATCATTGATTGCAATGCTTTAATTAAATAATGAGGGTGACTATGCATGATAAGGAGGAATGGAAATGTCTGACCAAACGTTAACTGACTTAAAAGTAATCGTTTTTCAATTAAAAGACGATGAATATGGAATCCCTGTTCAACAGGTTCAATCGATTGAAAGAATGATGCATATCACTCGTGTCCCTAGAGTAGCGAAATTTGTGAAAGGGGTTATGAATCTACGTGGCGTTGTTACTCCTATTATAGATTTACGGAAACGCTTCGGTATTGAAGAGGCTGCTTACTCTGAAAGTACAAGAATCATAATTGTTGGTGTTGGTGACCTGGATGTAGGCTTAATAGTTGATGCCGCCAATGACGTTATTGATATTCCGGAGGGCACAATCGAACCCCCTCCGCAAGTTGTTGGCTCAGTAGAGGTTGAATACTTAAACGGTGTTGCGAAGCTTGATAAGCGTCTATTGATCTTATTAAATTTAGATAGGGTATTGAATCCAGAAGCTATGAAAGAATTTAAATTCATTGAGGGGCAATTATGACTTTCATCGAACAAATCAAAACCTACCATTTGGATATTTTAAAAGAAGTTGGTAATATTGGTGCTGGCAATGCAGCTACTTCCCTTTCTAAGATTCTTGGCAAAACAATTAATATGACAGTCCCTAATGTTCGGATCGTGTCATTTGATGAAATGATGGATATGGTGGGTGGATCAGAAAAGGTGATTGCTTCTGTTTTTCTTAGAATTGAAGGCGATGCACCAGGCAGTATTTATTTTATCCTTCCATTGGAGCAAGCAGAGAATTATATTCACCAAATGACTGGTGAAGAAGGTTTTTCGTTTGAAAATCCACCCTATTCTGAGCTATCGGTTTCTGCACTCGAAGAGCTTGGTAATATCCTTTCAGGCTCCTATTTGTCGGCTTTATCGGATTTTACACAGTTAAACCTATATCCTTCCGTTCCGGCACTAGGAATTGATATGGTTGGAGCTGTCTTAAGTTTTGGCTTAATGGAAGTATCTCAGGCAAGCGATTTTGCAATTGTGATTGATACGGCTGTCAGTGAAGAAGAAGAGATGATAAACGAAAGTGTAAAAGGTCACTTTTTCCTTTTGCTTGACCCCGACTCATTTGCAAAAGTGTTTAATGCGCTAGGAGTCCCTCTTGATGAGTGAGACGGTTACTATTGTGAAGGTTGGTATTGCCGATATGAATGTCGTAGAGTCCCCCAATCTTATTCGTACTTCAGGTTTAGGATCATGTGTTGGGGTTGTTATTTATGATACAAAAAAGGAAATTGCCGGCCTTGCCCATGTAATGCTACCTGATTCATCATTGGCAAAGTCAAATTCCATTAATATAGCTAAATACGCAGACACCGCTATTGCAGAATTGATTAAGAGAATTTTGGTCATAGGTGGAAAACAAATCAATCTAAAAGCAAAAATTGCCGGTGGGGCACAAATGTTTCAATTTGCAACACAAAACGAAATGATGAGAATTGGTCCTAGAAATGTGGAAGCTGTAAAAAAGGAATTGCAACGTTTTCGAATCCCAATTATGGCAGAGGATACCGGCGGTAACAGCGGCCGTACCATTGAGTTTAATCCGAGTACACGGAAATTAAATATTAGAACTGTGAATCAAGGTGTAAAGGATATTTAAATTGAAACGTCTTTAAGGAGGATTACAATGGCGATATTACCATCAAATGAGGATCAGATATGGAAAAGATGGATC
The DNA here is from genome assembly GCF_054301215.1 of Schinkia acidoalkalinis. The sequence continues at coordinate 592,735 of NZ_CP182573.1, read as the reverse complement.
AATCATAAAGATCCTCAGGCTGGTGATTCATTAATACGTCTATATATGCCTCTTGTCAACTATCATGTGCAAAGGATATCGGTTGGTTTACCTAAAAATGTAAATCGAGAAGATGTGAAAAGTTATGGGCTGCTCGGATTATATGATGCACTTGAAAAATTCGATCGATCTAGGGATTTAAAATTTGATACCTATGCTTCATTCCGAATTAGAGGCGCGATTATCGATGGGCTTCGTAAGGAAGATTGGCTTCCTCGAAGTGTAAGGGAGAAGAATAAAAAAATCGAAGCTGCAATGGAACGGCTAGAACAAAGATATATGAGAAATGTAACGGCAGAGGAAATTGCCGAAGAAGTTGATATGACTGAAGAAGAAGTAAATAATGTTATGACAGAGGGTTTTTTCGCTAATATTCTATCGATTGATGAAGGCAGTAAAGAAACAGAAGAAAAAGAGGGCAATTATTTTTCTATTCGCGATAAAAATACATTAACTCCTGAAGAGCATACAATCAAAGAGGAACTTTTTAATGAACTTGTTGAAAGAATTAAGGAGCTCAACGAGAAGGAGCAATTAGTCGTCAGCTTGTTCTATCAAGAAGAACTGACATTAACGGAAATAGGACAGGTGCTTGGCTTATCGACATCTAGGATTTCACAAATTCATTCTAAAGCACTTATGAAGTTGAGAGGCTCCTTAACAAAAATATTTGCCACGTAAATGTGATCAATATGGGGAAGTGATAAAATGAGTCTTAAGCTTGTAGAATTACAGGTTGCGCTTCCAAGAACTCAGGATTTAGGGAAAATGCAAGAAGAATTACAGCAAAGATCGCGGCATATCCAAGACCATTTGGCCTCTGTTCAGCATAAAGAAGAAATAGAAAAAAGACATCAAGTCAATAAATATGATAAAACAACAAAAAATAAGCTTCAAAATGATGGGCACAATTCAAATGGAGCAGCATACCAAAGAAAAAACCAGAAACAAAACAAAAAAGGTAATCACCATGAGGAAAGTCCGCATCCCTACAAAGGAAATATAATTGATATAGAGGGATAAAATGTATCCATTATTATTAACGATAAGCTTCATTTTACACCTTTTCGCATTCTTTTGGATTTTCTTATTATCCTTGCGCTTAAAAGCCGCAAATGAGAATGAAACGAAAGAAAGTGAAATTCAAAAAGAAATAGAAGATATGTTTCAAGCGTATTTACTGGAAATGAAGGAAGAAAACGAAAAGTTAATGAATATGTTGGAAAAATCTACAAAAGATAAAATAAGTGAAGTAACAGAAGTGAAGCAGGCGATCAGCAAACATGATGAGGATAAACCGACGCAAACAATCAGCGCTTACGCAGCGCCGGTAGGCTTTAGAAGTAAACCAAAGGACTATGTTCCTCCGCTTCCAATGGGAGAAGAGCGGATTGAACAATCATTAGCTTCCCAGGTTCTTTTTTTACGTGAAAAAGGATTAAAGCCAGATGAAATTGCCCAAAAACTAAATAAAGGGAAGGCCGAAATTGAGTTGCTTCTGAAATTTAACAGCCAAAAACATAATTAGACTTGATTCGAGGCATGTGAATATGGTATAGTAACTTTCGGTGTTAAATACACACGTCCGTTGATTGAAATAGTGGTGCTGCTATTGCAGTACTATTTCCAGATGAAACGTACGGAGGAATCAAAACCAATTAGGAGGAAGAAAAATGTCAGTAATTTCAATGAAACAATTATTAGAAGCAGGTGTTCACTTCGGACACCAAACACGTAGATGGAATCCTAAGATGAAGCGTTACATCTTTACTGAGCGTAACGGCATCTATATCATCGACCTTCAAAAAACAGTGAAAAAAGTTGAAGAAGCATTCAACTTTATGAAAGAAGTAGCTGCAAATGGTGGTACAGTTCTTTTTGTAGGTACTAAAAAGCAAGCACAAGATTCTGTTAAAGAAGAAGCAGAACGCAGCGGTATGTACTTTGTTAACCAACGTTGGTTAGGTGGAACATTAACAAACTTTGAAACAATTCAAAAGCGTATTGCTCGTCTTAAAGAAATTGAAAGAATGCGTGAAGATGGTACATTTGATGTACTACCTAAAAAAGAAGTTGTTAATTTAAACAAAGAATTAGAACGCCTTGAAAAGTTCTTAGGTGGTATTAAAGAGATGAAGGAAACCCCTGATTGCCTATTCATCATCGACCCACGTAAAGAGCGCATTGCAGTTGCTGAAGCACATAAACTTAATATTCCGATTGTTGCAATCGTTGATACAAACTGTGATCCAGATGAAATCGATTACGTAATTCCAGGTAATGACGATGCAATCCGCGCTGTAAAACTTTTAACTGCAAAAATGGCTGATGCTATTATTGAAGCTAAACAAGGTGAAGAAGTAGCAGCTGTTGCAGCTGAGTAAGAAATGCGGAAGCGCCCGTTCAGCGACGCAAAAACTGGAGCTGGACATCAAATCATACTGCTAAAGACGATATAGTAATGTAATAATAAAGGTGGTAAGAGGGAGAGCCTTTTATCACCTTTTTAAAAGAGTTGAAATAAAAAAGATACATAATGATCTTTAAAGGAGGATTAACATGGCAGTTACTGCACAAATGGTAAAAGAGCTACGTGAAAAAACAGGTGCTGGAATGCTTGATTGTAAAAAAGCACTTACTGAAACAAATGGTGATATGGAGAAAGCAATCGATTATCTTCGTGAAAAAGGTATTGCAAAAGCTGCAAAGAAAGCAGACCGCATTGCTGCAGAAGGAACGACTTCTGTTGTAGCTGAAGGAAATAAAGCAGTTATTTTAGAAGTAAATGCTGAAACAGACTTCGTTGCGAAAAATGATGCTTTCAAACAATTGGTTTCAGAACTTGGTGGACATTTATTAGCACAAGAACCTGCTACTTTAGAAGAAGCTTTAGCTCAAAGTTTAAATGGAAATGGTCCAACTGTTGAGGAGCATATTAATGCTGCAATTGCAAAAATTGGCGAAAAAATTTCGTTGCGCCGTTTTGAAGTAGTGAATAAACAAGATAGTGATGTATTTGGTGTTTACCTGCATATGGGAGGCCGCATTGGCGTATTGACAGTACTTGAAGGAACAAACGATGCAGAGCTTGCAAAAGATGTTGCAATGCACGTTGCAGCCGTTAACCCTCGTTTTATTTCTCGTGAACAAGTTCCTGCAGAAGTAACTGAGCATGAAAAAGAAGTATTAACACAACAAGCTCTAAATGAAGGAAAGCCTGCTAACATCGTTGAAAAAATGGTTGTTGGACGTTTAAGCAAGTTCTTTGAAGAAATTTGCTTATTGGATCAATCTTTCGTAAAAGATCCAGATCAAAAAGTAGGTAAGTACGTTCAATCTAAAGGTGGTTCTGTAAAATCATTTGTACGTTATGAAGTTGGCGAAGGAATTGAAAAACGTCAAGAAAACTTCGCAGAAGAAGTAATGAACCAAATCAAAAAATAATTGGATTTTATTAGGGAACACATCGTGTTCCCTATTTTAGAATTGGGACCCTTTTTTAAAAAGATTAGAGCGGTGGAGGTAGTCATGACAAATCCTAATTATAAACGTGTAGTATTAAAATTGAGTGGAGAAGCTCTCGCGGGCCCAAAAGGTTTTGGAATTGACCCAGCAGTCATTAATAGCATTGCGAAACAAGTGAAAGAAATCGCCGAAATGAATGTAGAAGTTGCAGTAGTTGTTGGCGGCGGTAATATATGGCGTGGTAAAATAGGTAGTGAAATGGGTATGGATCGAGCAACTGCAGATTATATGGGGATGCTTGCTACTTGTATGAATTCTTTGGCCTTACAAGATAGTCTTGAAAGCATGGGAATCGAAACTCGTGTGCAAACGTCTATTGAGATGCGTCAAGTTGCCGAGCCATATATTAGAAGAAAGGCAATTCGGCATTTAGAAAAGAAGCGGGTTGTCATTTTTGCTGCTGGTACTGGAAACCCATACTTCTCGACCGATACGACAGCTGCGCTTAGAGCCGCTGAAATCGAAGCAGATGTAATTTTGATGGCTAAAAATAATGTAGATGGTGTTTATAGTGCTGACCCTACCGTTGATAAAAATGCTGTGAAATATGAAACACTTACTTACCTTGATGTAATTAAAGAAGGATTAGCTGTAATGGATTCAACTGCTTCCTCATTATGCATGGATAATGATATTCCACTAATTGTATTCTCCATCATGGAAGAAGGAAATATTAAGCGCGCAATCTGTGGTGAAAATATTGGAACAATTGTAAAGGGGAAATAATAATGGGACAAACTGTTATTAAAAATGCAAAGGAAAAAATGAATAAAGCTATTCAAGCATATAAGCGTGAATTAGCTACTGTTCGTGCTGGAAGAGCAAACCCATCGCTATTAGATAGAATTCAAGTCAATTATTATGGTGCGCCAACACCATTAAATCAATTATCATCAATCACGGTTCCAGAGGCACGTTTGCTCGTGATTCAACCCTATGATAAATCAGTGTTAAATGATATTGAAAAAGCAATTTTAAAGGCTGATCTTGGCCTTAATCCAACAAACGATGGATCAATTATCAGAATATCAATTCCAGCTTTAACGGAAGAACGCCGCAAGGCTCTGGCAAAGGATATAAAAGCGATGGCAGAGGATGCTAAAGTTGTGATTAGAAACATCCGCCGTGATGCGAATGACGAATTGAAAAAATTAGAAAAAGATGGTCAAGTTACGGAAGATGAGCATCGCAATTTTGCTGATACTGTTCAAAAGGAAACAGACAATCATGTGAAAGAAATTGACAATATCACAAAAGAAAAAGAAAAAGAAATAATGGAAGTCTAGACCATTTCGCGATACAATAATATTTACAAGAAACCCTCTTAACAAAATTCAGGGGGTTTTTTTACTATTAAGTTCATTCTAAATTATGTAGGTGGAGGATTCGAATGCTCGATAAGTTCTCATTTAAAAGGAACAAAATAGAAGCCGGCGCTTTAGAATATTCGTTAGAACATATTGATCTTTCTTCCGTACCTAATCATGTTGCAATTATTATGGATGGAAATGGCCGTTGGGCAAAAAAAAGAGGACTTCCTCGCATTGCTGGTCATCATGAAGGAATGCAAGTCGTTCGGAAAATTGTAAAAGCCTCTAATAAGATAGGAATTAAGGCATTAACGCTGTATGCTTTTTCTACAGAAAACTGGAAACGGCCTAAGCTAGAGGTTGAATATCTTATGAAGCTTCCAGAGGAATTTTTAGGATCATTTTTACCTGAATTAGTAGAGGAAAACGTTCAAGTGCGCATAATGGGGAATAAAGACCAACTGCCGGCTCATACGCTCCGTGCCATAAACAAAGCAATCAATGACACAAAGGATAACGATGGTTTAATTTTAAATTTTGCTTTGAACTACGGCAGCCGTTATGAAATTATTGAAGGAATTAAGAAATTAATAAAGGACACGAATAATGGCAAACTAGATTTAGATGATATTAATGAAGATCTGTTTTCAAATTATTTGATGAGTTCCGGCCTTGAAGAACCAGATTTGTTGATTCGAACAAGCGGGGAAATACGATTAAGTAATTTCATGTTGTGGCAGTTAGCATACGCTGAATTTTGGTTTACTGACGTACTATGGCCAGATTTTGAAGAAAAACATTATTATAAAGCGATTGTAGAATATCAGCGTCGTGCCCGAAGGTTTGGTGGCGTTTAACTTTATTCAGAGAGTCGCTTACAATCTATGAGTAGGTGATGACTTGAAATGAAAACAAGAATTATAACAGCTATTTTGGCTATGGCAATATTTTTACCGCTTGTCATTATTGGAAAAACCCCATTTGTTATACTAGTGTATCTTATGGGTACGATTGCCTTAAAGGAATTATTAAGGATGAGGAAAATTAATGTCCTGTCTATACCAGGTGTAATTGGCTTCCTTTTTCTATGGGTATTGTTAATTCCTCGATTCTTATTAATGGATAGTGTAGGAACGAGCTTTTCCAAAATTGAAGCAGCATTGATCGTTGTTATGTTGTTGTTAATATACACCGTTATTTCAAAAAATGAATTCACATTTGATGATGCGGGTTTTATCATTTTATCCACATTATATATTGGTGTAGGTTTTTATTATTTTATTGAAACGAGAATGGCCGGATTGTCTTATGTCTTCTTTGCATTATTTGTCATTTGGGCCACGGATTCTGGTGCTTATTTTATCGGGAGAGCATTTGGTAAGCGAAAGCTATGGCCCGAAATAAGTCCGAATAAAACGGTTGCTGGGTTTGTTGGTGGTATTTTTTCTGCCCTTTTGGTTGGCCTAATCTTTCAAATCGTAAGCCCGTTGCATTCATCGATGATTATTGTTTTAATAGCAGCAATGGTGACCTCTCTCTTTGGGCAAATGGGAGATTTGGTTGAATCAGCTTTAAAACGGCATTATACTGTCAAAGACTCTGGTCATCTCCTGCCAGGCCATGGCGGAATATTGGACAGGTTTGATAGTCTTCTTTTTGTTTTACCGATTCTGCACTTTTTGCTTTTGCAATTCATATAGAAGGTTAGTGAACAGCTATGAAAAAAATAAGTTTACTTGGAGCAACTGGATCAATCGGAACACAAACGCTCGATATCATCAAGTTGCATCCAGAAGAGTTTCAGTTAGAAGCAATATCAATCGGAAAAAATATAACATTGGGTTTGGAAATCATACATACATTTAAACCAAAGGTTGTTTCAGTTCTTGATAAAGAAGCTTGTGAATATTTGAAAACGAAGGTTCCGGCTCATGTCAAGGTTGTATATGGTGTGGAAGGGTTAATCGAAGTGGCCGCCAATGCAGACTCTAGTGTTGTTGTTAATGCGGTTATGGGAAGCGTTGGCTTAAAACCTACGTTAAAAGCAATCGAAGCTGGGAAAACAATTGCCATCGCCAATAAGGAAACATTGGTGACAGCTGGACATCTTGTAATGGAAGCAGCCAAAAAACATGGGGTTGACATATTGCCAGTGGACAGTGAGCATTCCGCGATTTTTCAGTGCTTAAATGGTGAAGAGAAGAAAGCTTTAGAACGAATTATTTTAACGGCATCTGGAGGAAGCTTTCGTGATTTGACTCGCTCTGATCTCAATGATGTTACGGTTGAATCAGCGCTTAAGCACCCGAATTGGTCAATGGGTGCCAAGATTACGATTGATTCAGCTACAATGGCGAATAAAGGCCTTGAAGTCATTGAAGCACACTGGTTATTTGATATGCCTTATGAAAAAATCGATGTTGTGATGCATCGCGAAAGTATTATCCATTCTTTAGTAGAGTTCCAAGATACAAGTATGATTGCACAGATTGGCTCTCCTGATATGAGAGTACCGATTCAGTATGCACTTGCCTACCCTACAAGACTTGCGCTGCCTATTTCGAAAAGGTTAAACTTAACTCAGGTAGGGAAGTTGCATTTTGAAGAGGTAAGTTTTGAAAGATTCCGTTGTTTAGAGTTTGCCTATAATGCTGGAAAAATTGGTGGTACCATGACGACGGTGCTAAATGCTGCCAATGAAGAAGCAGTTCAAATGTTTTTAAACAGACAAATACGCTTTCTTGAAATTGAGGCATTTATTGAAAAAGCTCTTGAACAGCATAATCCTATTTCCCACCCTGATTTAGAAACAATTGTAGCGGTCGATACCGAGACGAGAAGCTTTGTAAAGTCGCTCATGTAATTGGGACAATAATAAAAAAGGTGGTTTTTCATTTGAACACGGTAATTGCATTCGTCATTATTTTTGGTGCGCTTGTTTTTTTTCATGAGCTAGGGCATTTAGTATTTGCAAAACGAGCAGGAATGCTTTGTCGTGAATTTGCAATTGGGTTCGGTCCAAAGGTTTTTTCGTTTCGCTGGAATGAAACCCTTTATACAATCCGACTATTACCATTGGGGGGATTTGTAAGAGTAGCGGGTGAAGATCCGGATTTAGTAGAGATCAAGCCTGGCTATAATGTTGGCTTGGTGTTTGGGAAAAACGATAAAGTATCGAAAATAATTGTAAACAATAAAACAAAATATCCAAATGCAAAAGTAATCGAAGTTGAACATGTCGATTTAGTTTATCAATTGACAATATCAGGCTATGAACAAGATGATGAACTATTGCAAACATTTAAGATTGATGAAAGGGCAATGTTAGTATCTGACGATCAAGAGACGCAGATTGCCCCCTTCAACCGACAATTTGCTTCCAAGACCGTGCCACAGCGGGCGATGCAAATTTTTGCAGGGCCAATGATGAACTTTGTCTTGGCAATAGTAATTTTTGTTATTTTAGGGAGCCTTATCGGAACACCTGTTAAAGATCCGGTTTTAGGTGAATTAACGAAAGATGGATCTGCCATTTCAGCTGGTTTAAAACAAGGCGATAAAGTTTTATCAATTGATAATCATACAATCACCAACTGGGAGGAAATGGTACAAATTATTCAACAAAATGGAAATAAGCCATTGCATTTTTTAGTTGAACGCAGTGGTAATCAGAAGGATTTAGAGGTAACCCCGAAAATTCGTGATAAAGAAGGTACCGGATATATCGGCGTCTACCCGGCAGTTGAAAAATCATTTCTAGGCTCCGTTGTATATGGCTTCGATCAAACTTATTTTTGGACGAAGCAAATTCTTGTTGGATTAAGTCAGCTTATTGTTGGTCAATTCTCGATTGATGACCTTTCAGGTCCGGTAGGAATCTATAGTCTTACAGATGAAGTGGTCCAAACTGGCATTTATAACCTAATGAGATGGGCTTCAATCTTAAGCATTAACCTTGGGATTGTGAATCTATTGCCTCTTCCAGCCTTAGATGGTGGTAGGCTTCTCTTTATTGGCATTGAAGCAGTGCGCGGAAAACCGATTGATCCACAAAAAGAAGGTATCGTTCACTTTATCGGCTTTGCTTTGCTCATGCTATTAATGCTTGTAGTAACTTGGAATGATATTCAAAGATATTTCCTATAATTGCTCGTTCAATAAACTAAATAATTGTTGTTATAATAGAGGTGCGAAAATGAAACAAAGTAAAATGCTTATTCCTACACTAAGAGATGTACCAGCAGATGCTGATATTAAAAGTCATCAATTCCTTTTAAGAGCCGGTTTCATGCGGCAAAATGCCTCTGGTGTATACAGTTATTTACCATTGGCTAAAAGAGTTTTACAAAAAGTGGAACAAATCATCCGCGAAGAAATGGATGCTATCGGCGGCTCAGAATTGTTAATGCCAACTCTGCAGCCGGCTGAGTTATGGCAAGAAACAGGTCGTTGGTATAATTTTGGTTCCGAATTAATGAGAATAAAAGACCGCCACGCCCGTGATTTTGCTCTTGGGCCAACCCATGAAGAGGTTGTCACATCACTAGTCCGTGACGAAATTAATTCATATAAAAAGCTTCCGCTTATTTTATATCAAATTCAAACGAAATTCCGTGATGAAGCTCGTCCTCGTTTTGGTTTACTCCGGGGCCGGGAATTTATCATGAAGGATGCTTATTCTTTCCATTCTTCAAAAGAAAGCTTGGATGTGGCTTACGAGGACATGAGAACGGCTTATTCAAATATTTTTAGAAGATGTGGTTTGAATTTCAGAGCTGTTATCGCTGACTCTGGGTCGATTGGCGGTAAGGATTCGCAAGAGTTTATGGTTCTAACTGATGTTGGGGAAGACACGATTGCCTTTTCCAATGAATCTGAATTTGCCGCAAATATCGAAATGGCGCCTGTTCATGTTCAATATGAAAAATCTAATGAAACTTTAGCTCCATTAGAAAAGGTTGAAACAATAAACCAAAAAACAATCGAAGAAATTTCACAGTTCTTAAATGTACCTAAAGAGAAATGCTTAAAATCATTGCTCTTTAAAGTTGATGAAAAATTTGTATTAGTCGTTGTCCGTGGGGACCACGAAGTCAATGATATTAAAGTGAAAAATTTAATGGGGGCAAAATTCGTAGAGCTGGCAACACCAGAGGAAACAGCAACTGTTCTAAAAGCAGAAATCGGCTCCATCGGACCAGTTGGCTTAACTAGAGATGTGGAGGTTATTGCTGATTATGCCGTTCAGGCTGTTGTGAATGGGGTTTGCGGTGCAAATGAGACAGATTTCCATTATATAAATGCAAATGTTGACCGTGACTTTAAAGTAAGTCAATTTGCAGATCTTCGTTTTATCCAAGAAGGTGACCCATCACCTGATGGAAATGGAACAATTCAGTTTGCAAGAGGGATTGAGGTTGGACATGTCTTTAAATTAGGTACGGTTTATAGTGAAAAAATGAAGGCGACCTATCTTGACGAAAATGGAAAATCATACCCAATGATTATGGGTTGTTATGGAATTGGTGTTTCTAGAACAGTTGCTGCCATCGTTGAACAGCATAATGATGAAAATGGCATCATTTGGCCGGTTTCCGTTGCACCATTTGAAGTGCACCTTATTCCAATTAATATGAAAACTGAATCACAAAAAGAACTAGCAGATCAGATTTATAATAAATTAAACAGCGAATCGATTTCAGTACTTTATGATGACCGCAATGAACGCCCTGGCGTAAAATTTGCGGACTCAGACCTATTTGGGTTCCCGATTCGGATTACAGTTGGTAAAAAGGCTGAAGAAGGTATTGTTGAATTAAAGCTTCGCAAAACAGGCGAAGTACTTGAAGTTTCAGTCGACAATTTACTAGATGTGGTTAAAGAAAAACTAAAATCCTATTAGAATTTTGTAGTAAAGTCATAAGGTACCTCTTCTCTACACGAGGTACCTTCCTTTATTTGTTTTTAGGGGGGATTATGAATGTCTCAAGACATAGCAATTAGAAAGGAACGCTTTCAGCTATTATTAGAGCAAATTTCAATATCTTCATCATTAATAGATTCATATTTTCAAGATGCATGGATTGAAAAGGTAACGATTGAACGCAGCAAAAAAACATGGCATTTTGAATTTGGAATACAAACATACTTACCACTTGAGGTATTCTTATTTTTTAAATCCCAATTAATCAATACGTTTCAGCATATTGCGAATGTGACATTTGCATTTTCCTACAAGGCACCAGTTTTTTCGGAAAATGTACTTGAAGAATATTGGACTTATATGATTGAACAGCTGGAAGGTGTTGCACCATCCCTTCTTTCGTTATTTAGAGAACAAAAGCCAAGGATTCATGGCAATAAACTTTTAATCAATGTTCGTAATGATCCTGAGGCCGTCACTGTAAAAAATAAACAGGATCAATTTACGGTGATTTTTCAATCTTTGGGATTTCCACACTTTACAATCGAAACTGAAACTGTGCAGTCAAAAGAAGATTTTATTAAGTTTAAAGATCAGACTGAACAAGAAGATCGTACGAAAATGTTGGAGGCCTTAGTCTTCTCGGAACAAAATAAAAAGTCCAATCAAGAAGAGAAGGAAGTCCCAACAGGTCCGGTTACGATTGGCTATACCATTAAGGATGAAGCTGTTCCAATTAAAGAGATTCAAGAGGAAGAGCGACGCATTACCATCCAGGGTTATGTATTTTTCAGCGAAATTAAAGAGCTGCGTAGCGGAAGGTCGTTGTTGACCTTTAAAATCACCGATTACACCGATTCATTGATGATTAAAGTATTTTCCCGTGATAAAGATGATGTTTCATTGCTATCAGCTATTAAAAAAGGAATGTGGGTCAAGGTCCGCGGTGGCATTCAAATGGATACATTTGTCCGTGACCTTGTGATGATGGCACAAGATATTAATGAAATGACGCCGAATGAGCGCGAAGATACGGCTGAGGAAAAACGGGTGGAGCTACATCTTCATACCCCAATGAGTCAAATGGATGCTGTTACACCGATTTCAGATTTAGTAAAACAAGCTAAAAAATGGGGGCATGAAGCTATTGCGGTAACAGACCATGCCGTTGCTCAATCGTTCCCGGAAGCTTTTGCGGCCGGTAAAAAAAATGGTGTCAAAATCCTATACGGATTGGAAGCTAATCTCGTCGATGACGGGGTGCCAATTGCTTACAACCCTAGCCATCGGCTATTAAGTGATGATACGTATATCGTTTTTGACGTGGAAACAACTGGTCTTTCTGCTGTATACGACACGATTATTGAATTGGCTGCAGTAAAGATAAGAAATGGTGAAATTATTGACCGCTTTGAGGCATTTGCCAATCCGCATCATCCACTCTCAGCAACAACTATTGAGTTGACAGGAATCACGGATGATATGGTAAAGGACGCACCTGATATTGAGATTGTTATTAAACAATTTAAAGATTGGGTTGGCGATGATATTTTAGTTGCCCATAACGCGAGCTTTGATATGGGCTTTTATAACATGGGACTGAAAAAGATTGGTGATAAAAAAGCGGCGAATCCGGTTATTGATACACTCGAACTAGGAAGATATTTGTATCCAGAGTTAAAAAATCACCGTTTAAATACACTTTGTAAAAGGTTTGATATTGAATTAACCCAGCATCACCGCGCAATCTATGATGCCGAAGCTACCGGCTATTTATTAATAAAAATGCTGAAGGATAGCGAGGAGAAGGGCATCCTATATCATGATGAGTTAAATGAAAACATGGGGCAATCTGGAGCTTATAAACGGTCACGGCCATCCCACTGCATCGTTTTTGCTAAAAATGACGTTGGCTTAAAGAATCTTTTTAAGTTAGTTTCTTTTTCACATATTGATTATTACTATCGCGTTCCAAGAATTCCAAGGTCACTACTCACAAAATATCGTGAGGGCCTCATTGTTGGCTCTGGTTGTGATAAAGGGGAAGTATTCGAAGCGATGATGCAAAAATCGCCGGAAGAGGCGGAAGAAATTGCTGAGTTTTATGACTATCTGGAAATACAGCCGCCTTCAAATTATTATCATCTAATTGAAAAAGAACTTGTTCGAAATGAACAAGCTCTTCAAAGTATTTTGAAAAATATTGTAAAGCTTGGCGAAAAGATGGGCAAATTAGTCGTAGCGACAGGCAACGTCCATTACTTAAATAAAGAAGATCATATTTATCGAAAAATACTAATTGCGTCTCAAGGCGGAAATCCGCTCAATAAACAAACGCAGCCGCTTGTTTATTTCCGGACTACGAATGAAATGCTTGACTGTATGGCCTTTTTAGGTGAGGAAAAAGCGAAGGAAGTCGTCGTAACAAACACAAAAAAAATTGCCGATTTAATTGATGAAATAAAACCGATAAAGGACGAGTTATATACGCCTAAAATTGAAGGGGCCGAAGAAGAAATCCGCGAAATGAGTTACCAGCGGGCACGGCTTATCTACGGCGACAACCTACCTGAAATTATAGAAGCAAGACTTGAAAAAGAATTAAAAAGTATTATCGGCCATGGCTTTGCGGTTATTTATTTGATTGCTCATAAGCTTGTTAAAAAGTCGCTGAATGATGGCTATCTTGTTGGCTCACGGGGATCTGTAGGTTCTTCGTTTGTTGCAACAATGACCGAGATTACAGAAGTGAATGCATTGCCGCCGCATTATATCTGCCCAAAATGCAAGCACTCCGAATTTTTTAATGATGGCTCCGTTGGGTCAGGATTTGACTTGCCTGATAAAAACTGTCCTAATTGTGGCACGGAATATAAGAAAGACGGACATGATATTCCGTTTGAAACGTTCTTAGGTTTTAAAGGGGACAAGGTTCCGGATATTGACTTGAATTTCTCGGGGGATTATCAGCCACGGGCCCATAACTACACGAAGGTACTGTTTGGTGAGGATAATGTGTATCGCGCTGGTACAATTGGCACGGTTGCTGATAAGACGGCTTTTGGTTATGTAAAAGGATATGCGTCTGATCATAATTTAACGTTTAGGAATGCTGAGGTAGAGCGACTTGCTGCCGGGTGTACCGGTGTAAAAAGAACGACGGGCCAGCATCCAGGGGGAATTATCGTTATTCCGGATTATATGGATGTGTTTGATTTTTCACCAATTCAATATCCAGCAGATGATGTCGATGCGGAATGGAGAACAACTCATTTTGATTTCCATTCCATCCATGATAATGTGCTGAAGCTCGATATACTTGGACACGATGACCCGACGGTGATTCGGATGCTTCAGGATTTAAGTGGGATTGACCCGAAAACAATCCCAACCGATGATCCAGAGGTAATGAAAATTTTCTCAGGGCCTGAATCGATTGGCGTAACTGAGGAGCAAATCATGTGTAAAACCGGGACACTCGGAATCCCGGAATTTGGTACAAAGTTTGTACGTCAGATGCTTGAGGATACAAAACCAAGCACTTTCTCAGAGCTAGTGCAGATTTCAGGTTTATCACATGGAACGGACGTATGGTTAAACAACGCAAACGAGTTGATTCAAAATGGAACATGTACATTAAGTGAAGTAATCGGCTGTCGTGACGATATCATGGTGTATTTAATTTATAAAGGGCTTGATCCATCTTTAGCCTTTAAAATAATGGAATCCGTGCGTAAAGGGAAAGGTTTAACAGATGAATTCATCGAAGAGATGAAGAAAAACAAGGTCCCGGATTGGTATATCGATTCATGCTTAAAAATAAAATATATGTTCCCGAAAGCCCATGCCGCAGCCTATGTTTTAATGGCGGTACGGATTGCTTATTTTAAAGTGCATTTTCCAATTCTTTTTTATGCTGCTTATTTTACTGTTCGTGCCGATGATTTTGATGTCGATGCGATGGTAAAAGGAAGCAATGCAATCCGGAGCCGGATTGAAGAAATCAGCGCAAAAGGCTTAGATGCCTCAACAAAGGAAAAGAACTTGCAAACGGTAATGGAATTAGCGTTAGAAATGTGTGAAAGAGGCTATTCATTCCAGAAAATAGATTTATACCGTTCCAGTGCCTCCGAATTTATTGTTGAAGGCAATACATTAATACCGCCATTTAATTCTATTCCTGGCTTAGGTACAAATGCGGCTATCAATATTGTAAAAGCTCGCGCGGAAGGCGAATTTTTATCAAAGGAAGACCTGCAGCAACGAAGTAAAATTTCTAAAACGGTGCTTGAATATCTTGAACAACAAGGATGTCTTGAAGGGCTACCAGATCAAAATCAACTGTCTCTGTTTTAGGCTAAATGTTCTTACCTTGCAAAACCTTGATTAATATGGTATATTTTATTCGGCGATACGAAAAATACTGGTAAATGATTAAGAGTGGGCTAAAACCCGCTCTTTTGTTTTCAATGACTTCTTAAGACGTATTTTTAACTTGTCCCTGCTTACTAAGCAGGGAATTTTATATCAATTAGTTACATCTCTCGCGCTTGAGGATATTCTCACGATTAGGAGGTTAAATATGAGTAAAAAAGTAACAGAGGTCACGGAAGAACTTGTTCTGCCAATACTCTCTGAGATGAATTTAGAACTGGTTGATATTGAATTTGTTAAGGAAGGCAAGAATTGGTATCTTCGAGTATTTATTGATTCAGATAAAGGAATCGATATTGAAGATTGTGGAAAAGTTAGTGAAAAACTTAGTGAAAAGCTGGATGAAATAGATCCAATTACATATCCATACTTTTTGGAAGTTTCTTCACCAGGTGCTGAACGGCCCTTAAAAAAGCCTGATGATATCAAGAAGGCGATTGGCAAACAGGTGCATATTAAAACATACGAGCCAATTGAAAATGAAAAGATTTTTGAAGGCAAGCTGCTTTCATTTGATGGCGATACCGTCATCATTGAGGTCTTAATAAAAACAAGAAGAAAGCAATTTGAAATTCCGTACCAAAAGATTGCTAGTGCCAGACTAGCTGTTACCTTCCACTAAAACTATCGGATTGACTATTTTAAAGGGGAGAAAACAATGAGTAGTGAATTATTAGATGCCTTAATTTTACTTGAAAAAGAAAAAGGCATTAGTAAAGATGTTTTATTAGATGCGATTGAGGCCGCTTTAATTTCAGCCTATAAGCGCAATTTTAATTCAGCACAAAATGTGCGTGTTGATGTGAATCCGGCAACAGGCACGATGCGTGTTTTTGCAAGAAAAGAAGTTGTTGAAGAAGTATTTGACCCAAGATTAGAAATTTCTTATGAAGAGGCAAAAAAAATCAATCCTAATTATGAGATTGAGGATGTTGTGGAAATTGAAGTAACACCTAAAGATTTTGGCCGTATCGCTGCGCAAACAGCTAAGCAAGTTGTTACTCAGCGTGTCCGTGAAGCCGAAAGAGGTGTTATCTATTCTGAGTACATTGATCGTGAAGAAGACATCATGACCGGCATTGTGCAACGACAAGATTCCAGATTTATCTATGTTAATCTTGGGAAAATTGAGGCGCTCCTGCCAGTCAGTGAACAAATGCCAAACGAAACATATAAACCGCATGATCGTATTAAAGTTTTCATCACAAAGGTTGAAAAGACAACGAAGGGTCCACAAATTTTTGTATCAAGAACACATCCTGGGCTATTAAAACGATTATTTGAAATTGAAGTTCCGGAAATATACGATGGTACAGTTGAAATAAAATCTGTATCCCGCGAAGCAGGCGACCGTTCCAAAATTGCCGTTCATTCCGATAATACTGAAGTGGATCCAGTGGGTTCATGTGTTGGACAAAAGGGTCAACGTGTACAAGCGATTGTAAACGAATTAAAAGGTGAAAAAATTGATATTGTACGCTGGTCAAAAGATCCGGTTGAATATGTTGCAAACGCCTTAAGTCCTTCACAAGTCGTAAAGGTTATGGTTGATGAAGAGGAAAAAGCAACAACAGTGATTGTACCTGATTACCAGCTTTCACTTGCAATCGGAAAACGCGGTCAAAATGCTCGTTTAGCTGCGAAATTAACAGGCTGGAAGATTGATATTAAAAGTTTAACTGAAGCGAAAGCACAAGGGCTATTAGATGAAGAAACTACAGAGGAGCCGCTTTTTGCAGTACAAGATGGTTCTGAAGGCGATTATGAAAAAATTGACTCAAATGAAGATCTTTCTAGCGAAGATAATGTAGATCAAGAATAGGAGTAGGGGTGATCCGGATGAAGACTCGGAAAGTACCGTTACGCAAATGCATTGCAAGTCAAGAAATGAAGCCAAAACGCGATCTTCTTCGCATCGTAAGATCCAAAGAAGGGGAAGTTTCCATTGACCCGACTGGAAAGAAATCAGGTAGAGGCGCATACTTAAGCAAAGATAAGGAATGTATCCTACTTGCGAAAAAGAAAAATATTCTTGAACATCACTTGGATGTAAAAATACCAGAGTCATTTTACGATGAAATCCTTGATTTTGTTGAGAAGGAGCAAAAATAGCTTGAATCAAGATCGCTGGATGTCTTTATTAGGTCTTACCAATCGAGCAGGTCAACTAACATCAGGGGAAGAATTAGTATTAAAGGAAATCCGAAAAGGCAAAGCCAAACTGGTGATTTTGTCGTCTGATGCTTCTTTTAATACAACTAAGAAAATTACCGATAAATGTCTTTTTTATCAAATCCCATTGAAAAGTGTTACCGACCGATATTTGTTAGGTCAGGCTATTGGAAAAGACGCACGTGTTGTCGTGGCCGTTTTAGATAATGGTTTTGCAAAGAAATTAGTGGAGTTGCTCGATTAATTTTCTTGGGGGTGAACGTATGAGTAAAATGCGTGTATACGAATATGCAAAACAGCATAATAAATCAAGTAAAGAAATTATTAATAAATTAACAGAAAATAATATTGAGGTAGCAAACCATATGTCAATGATTGATGAAGAAGCAATAAAAGTTTTAGATACAGCTTTTACGGGCAATAAATCTCAGGCAAATGTTAAGAAAAACGACGATAAAAAACAGAAGCCTGAACAAAATAATGGTAAGAGGGAAACAAGTGTGGCAATCACAGAAAACGAAGAATTAGAAGATAAAATGCCTTCCGATGATGAGGATTATGAATTCAATGCTAAAAATAAGGCGAAGGGCCCGAAAAAAATTAAAGCTAAAACGGATAAAGATAAGGATAAGGCACCTGAAAAAGCCAAGCAAAATCCTAAAAATAGAAGAGGTTCTCAGCAACAACAGCAACAACAACAAAAACAGCCAACACATCAGCCAGCTGC
The DNA here is from genome assembly GCF_054301215.1 of Schinkia acidoalkalinis. The sequence goes on along the minus strand of NZ_CP182573.1, from coordinate 574,605 downwards.
CAAAAAGGAAGATACTGTTAAAGTTGTTAAATATGAAGGCTCACTAACTGTTGGTGAACTTGCTAAAAAATTAGGCAAAGAACCATCTGAAATTATTAAAAAGTTAATGATGCTGGGTGTAATGGCAACAATTAATCAGGATTTAGACGATGATACAATTGAATTACTTGCTTCAGAATTTGGTGTTGAAGTAGAAAAAGAAATCGTTCTTGATATGAATGATCTTGATAGCTATGTTGTTGAGGATAAGCCTGAAGATTTAGTAGAACGTCCGCCAGTCGTTACAATCATGGGTCACGTTGACCACGGGAAAACAACTTTATTAGATTCCATTCGTCATGCGAAGGTTGCTGCAGGCGAAGCAGGTGGAATTACGCAGCATATCGGTGCCTATCAAGTTGAAGTCAATGGTAAGAAAATTACCTTCCTTGACACACCAGGACATGAAGCATTTACAACGATGCGTGCTCGTGGTGCAAGTATAACTGATATTACGATACTAGTTGTGGCAGCTGATGATGGTGTTATGCCGCAAACGAAAGAAGCAATCAACCATGCTAAAGCAGCAGGTGTACCTATTATCGTTGCTGTCAACAAAATCGACAAAGAGGGTGCCAATCCTGATCGCGTAATGCAAGAGTTGACCGAATTTAACCTGATTCCTGAAGCGTGGGGCGGGGATACCATCTTCGTAATGCTTTCTGCACTTAAAGGCCAGGGAATTGATGAACTTTTAGAAATGATTTTACTTGTAAGTGAAGTTGAAGAATATAAAGCCAATTTGGAAAGACTTGCGGTTGGTACCGTCATTGAAGCTAATCTTGATAAAGGAAAAGGACCGGTTGCAACACTTCTAGTCCAAAATGGAACATTAAAAGTCGGCGATCCGATCGTTGTCGGCAATACGTTTGGACGCGTCCGCGCTATGGTCAATGATTTAGGACGCCGTGTAAAAACAGCCTCTCCTTCAACACCGGTTGAGATTACCGGTTTACATGAAGTACCAAGTGCCGGTGACCGCTTTATCGTTTTTGAGGACGAAAAGAAAGCTCGTCAGGTTGGGGAAGCTCGTGCTCAAAAGCAAATCGAAGAACAACGCAGCGAGCGTAACAAAGTGAGCCTCGAGGACTTATTTGAACACATTAAACAAGGTGAAATGAAAGAAATTAACCTTATTGTCAAAGCTGACGTTCACGGTTCAGCAGAAGCGATGTCATCTTCCTTACAAAAGATTGATGTCGAAGGGGTCAAAGTTAAAATCATCCATACTGGTGTAGGTGCGATTACTGAATCAGACGTCATTTTAGCTTCCGCTTCCAATGCCATCATTATTGGCTTCAATGTCCGTCCTGATGTGAATGCGAAAAAGACGGCAGAATCTGAGAACGTTGATATTCGCTTGCACCGTATCATCTACAAAGCGATAGAAGAGATTGAAGCAGCGATGAAGGGGATGCTTGATCCTGAATTTGAAGAAAAAGTCATCGGTCAAGCAGAGGTACGTGAGACATTTAAGGTGTCTAAAGTTGGTACGATTGCAGGCTGTTATGTGACCGATGGAAAGATTACCCGTGATTCTGGCATCCGTCTTGTACGTGATGGAGTTGTTATTTTCGAAGGTGAAGTCGACACTTTAAAACGTTTCAAAGATGATGCTAAAGAGGTAGCACAAGGCTATGAATGCGGAATGACAATCAAGAACTTTAATGATATTAAAGAAGGCGACATTATCGAGGCTTACGTTATGCAGGAAATTGAACGTAAATAATCGGATGTGTTCGTTTCCTGAAAATGAACGGACAGTTACAACAGTAGACTGGTTTTAGGCGAGGTGGATTATATGAGTAATATTCGTTCTACAAGAGTCGGAGAACAGATGAAAAAGGAATTAAGTGAAATTATCGGACGCAAAATCAAAGACCCTCGTATTGGTTTTGTTACTGTTACAGATGTCCATGTAACAGGTGACCTGCAACAAGCAAAAGTATACATTACTGTCCTTGGTGATGATGAGCAAAAGCAAAATACATTAACCGCTCTTGCGAAGGCAAATGGTTTTATCCGTTCCGAAATAGGAAAAAGAATCCGTTTAAGAAAAACGCCTGAGATTTCTTTTGAATTCGATGAGTCGATTGAATACGGAAATCGGATTGAAACGTTGATTGAACAGCTACACAAGGAAAATGAAGAGCACTAAATCAAGGATAGACATATGTCTATCCTTTTTCTAAGATTGGAGGTGGCATAAAATGGATGGAATCCTGCCGCTTTGGAAGCCTAGAGGGATGACTTCACATGATTGTGTTTTTAAATTAAGAAAAATATTGAAAACAAAAAAAATTGGCCATACAGGTACATTAGACCCTGACGTTGATGGAGTTCTACCCATCTGTATTGGACGAGCAACAAAGGTAGCAGAATATTTAACAGAGTCACCTAAAGCCTATGAAGGGGAAGTGTCGATTGGAACGGCAACAACTACGGAGGATGCCTCAGGTGAAATCATTGAGGAAAAGCATATTACTGGCAGAATTTCTATTCAAGAAATTCAAGCAGTATTAAACCAATTTCATGGTCAAATTGTTCAGGTCCCACCGATGTATTCAGCTGTAAAAGTGAATGGTAAACGTCTGTATGAATATGCTCGTCAAGGAATAGAAGTGGAACGGCCAAAGCGTACGATTAATATTTACGAACTCACATTATTGGACCCCTTTGATTTTATTGATAAGGAGCAAAACACCTTTCGATTCTATGTTAAAGCATCGAAAGGTACCTATGTCCGTACATTAGCGGTTGACATTGGGAAAACACTTGGATACCCGGCACATATGTCGAATTTAACCAGGGTAGCATCAGGTAGCTTTACAGTCAACGATTGTTTAAGCTTTGATGACATTTCTGAAAGGTTTGAAAAAGGCTCTTTGGAATTATTTCCCTTGGAGAGAGCACTTTCCCATTTGACGAAATTCGAAATTAATGAAAAACTAGAAATGCGAGTAAAAAATGGACAAGTTCTCATGATACCCGACCAATGGAAAGGCATTGACAGGCTTGTTTTAGTAAATAAAAATAATGAATGTATTGCAATCTATCAGCCACACCCTACAAAAGAAGGGGTTATGAAACCGGAAAAGGTTATTAGAAATGAATAGTCCGGGATAAAGCAGGTGAAAGAAAGTATGAAAATGATTGAATTAAGACATCCCCATTCCATTAGAGAAGAGGATCTTCCTCCCATTGCAATCGCATTAGGCTATTTTGATGGGATGCATCTTGGCCATCAGAAAGTAATGAGAACAGTTAAAGAGAAAGCAGAACAATATGGCTATAAAAGTGCAGTGATGACGTTTAACCCGCATCCATCAGTGATCTTACGAAATAGCAGTCAGCACGCACAATGTATCACATCGATTAATGATAAAATAGAAGAAATTGAGAAGCTTGGCATTGATTATTTGTTTATTGTCGAGTTTACACCTTCTTTTGCAGAACTATTGCCTCAGGAATTTGTGGATCAATATATTATTGGGTTACATGCCAAGCATGTAGTCGCCGGCTTTGATTATACCTATGGTCGATTAGGAAAAGGGACAATGGAAACTCTACCTTTCCACTCAAGAGGTCAATTTGCACAGACAGTTGTTGAAAAGGTCGTCGAAAATGAGGAGAAAGTGAGTTCAACTTTAATTCGGGAACTCATACTAGATGGAAAGGTAGATCTTCTTCCCAATTATCTGGGCCGCTATTATAAAACAAAAGGGACTGTCATCCATGGTGAAAGGCGGGGCAGGACCATTGGATTTCCTACAGCCAATATACAGCATACAGCCAATTACATTTTACCTTCCACCGGTGTATATGCTGTCTACATTAATGTACTAGGAAAGTGGTATCATGGTGTCCTGAATATCGGGTATAAACCAACATTTCACGACCCTGCTACTGTTAAACTATCAATTGAAGTTCATATTATTGATTTTGATGGATCGATTTATGATCAAGAAGTTCAAATTCTCTGGATGAAACACATAAGATCTGAGCGTAAATTTAATTCAGTAGAAGAGTTAATCTCACAAATACAACGTGACAAGGATGAGGCAACGCACTTTCTTAGAGGAATTAAGGGAGAAAAACTTGCATTTTGTCTAAAATAATAGTATTCTATATATGCAAAAGAATAAGAACCATTGCTTGGCAATGCGATTCACCAACGCTTGCTCAGTAATCGGGGATTGATAATGAGGAGGTGAAAGGATGGCTATCACACAAGAACGTAAACAAGAACTTATCAGTGAGTATAAAACTCATGAAAGCGATACTGGTTCTCCAGAAGTTCAAATCGCTGTCCTAACAGAAGAGATTAACAATTTGAATGGACATTTACGTGTTCACAAGAAAGATCATCATTCACGTCGTGGTCTTTTAAAGATGGTTGGTAAACGTCGTAATTTACTTAACTATCTACGTAATAAAGATGTAACGCGCTACCGTGAATTAATTCAAAGGCTAGGATTACGTCGATAAGATTTTAAAAAAGCGGGAGTATTCCCGCTTTTTTATTAGCTTAAAATCAGTGGAATTAAATGGTAATTAATTAACGAAAAATAATTACATACGCTTAAGCAGATAATAAATTAATAATGCAAGCAATTAAGCCGAATTATAGTAAAGAAAGGGGTCTTGATACATGGAAAATAAAAAACAAACCTTCTCCATGGATTGGGCGGGCCGTAAGCTAACCGTAGAAACAGGACAGTTAGCCAAACAGGCGAATGGAGCCTGTTTGATACGCTATGGGGAAACGGCTGTCTTATCCACCGCAACAGCATCGAAAGAACCAAAAAGCTTAAATTTCTTTCCTTTAACAGTAAATTATGAAGAACGTTTATATGCTGTAGGTAAAATACCTGGAGGTTTTATTAAACGTGAAGGGCGACCAAGTGAAAAAGCAATATTAGCAAGCCGTTTAATTGACCGTCCAATTCGACCACTATTTGCTGATGGATTTAGAAATGAAGTTCAAGTTATTAGTATGGTCATGAGTGTCGATCAAGATTGCTCATCAGAAATGGCAGCGATGTTTGGTTCATCATTAGCGCTTTCAATTTCTAATATTCCGTTTGAAGGACCGATTGCCGGTGTAACAGTTGGACGTATCGACAATGAATTTATCATTAATCCGACAGTGGAACAAGAGGAAAAAAGTGATATCCATTTAGTTGTAGCCGGTACGAAAGATGCCATCAACATGGTTGAGGCAGGTGCCAAAGAAGTTCCAGAAGAAACGATGCTTGAAGCGATTATGTTTGGGCATGAAGAAATTAAGAAGCTGATTGCTTTCCAAGAAGAAATTGTTAAGCAAGTTGGAAAAGAAAAAATGGAAGTTGCCCTTTATGAAGTTGACGCTGAGCTTGAAGCGGAAGTCCGTGGATTAGCGGAAGAGGACATTAAAAAAGCGGTTCAGGTTGCTGAAAAGCATGCCCGCGAGGATGCAATCAGCGCAGTAAAAGCAAATGTGAAAGCGAAGTATGAAGAGCGTGAAGACCTTCCTGAAGGTACATTGGGGCAATTGGAAGAAATCATGTACAAGCTTGTGAAAGAAGAAGTTCGTCGCTTGATTACTAAAGAAAAAATTCGACCAGATGGACGTAAAATTGATGAAATCCGTCCTTTATCATCTGAGGTTGGATTGCTGCCTAGAACACATGGGTCTGGTCTGTTTACACGCGGACAAACTCAGGCACTAAGCATTTGTACCCTTGGGGCTTTAGGCGATGTGCAAATTTTGGATGGTTTAGGTGTCGAAGAATCTAAGCGCTTTATGCATCACTATAATTTCCCACAATTCAGTGTAGGGGAAACAGGACCAATTCGAGGACCAGGCCGTCGTGAAATTGGACATGGTGCATTAGGTGAACGTGCATTAGAGCCTGTCATTCCTTCTGAAAAAGATTTTCCATACACGATTCGTTGTGTATCAGAGGTGCTTGAATCAAATGGGTCAACATCCCAAGCAAGTATTTGTGGTAGTACGCTTGCCATGATGGATGCTGGTGTGCCAATTAAAGCACCTGTTGCCGGTATTGCGATGGGACTTGTAAAATCAGGTGATGACTATACAGTGTTAACAGATATTCAAGGGATGGAAGACCATCTTGGCGATATGGACTTTAAAGTTGCCGGAACAAGTACGGGTGTAACAGCATTGCAAATGGATATTAAGATTGATGGTTTATCGCGTGAAATCCTAGCAGAAGCACTTACACAAGCGAAAAAAGGTCGGATGCAGATTCTAAATCATATGATGGAAACGATTTCTGCACCACGTCATGAGTTATCGCAATACGCACCAAAAATCTTAACAATGACTATTAATCCCGACAAAATCCGTGACGTCATTGGTCCTGGTGGTAAACAGATTAATAAAATTATTGAAGAAACCGGCGTTAAAATTGATATTGAACAGGATGGTACAGTTTTCATTGCGTCCCCAAATATGGATAAGAATCAACAAGCAAAGAAAATTATTGAAGATATCGTCCGTGAAGTTGAAGTTGGTCAAATGTATCTAGGAAAAGTAAAACGAATTGAAAAATTCGGTGCTTTTGTAGAAATATTCCACGGTAAAGATGGACTTGTTCATATCTCCGAGTTGGCAGAAGAGCGCGTTGGTAAAGTTGAAGATGTTGTATCAATTGGTGATGAGTTACTCGTAAAAGTAACTGAAATCGATAAGCAAGGAAGAATTAATCTTTCTAGAAAAGCCGTACTTAAAGAACAAAAAGAAAAACAGGAACAATCATAAAAAAAGAAGGAGCTGCGCTTACAGCTTCTTCTTTTTTTGTTCTATCAAACGCGCTTCTTTCATAGCTTTTTTATGAAGGGGGACGAGTACAAAATGAATCGAATGGCTCTCTATTTTGTGGGCTTTGCAATCATCCTCGTGATTACAATCGGGGCCATGCAAAATCCATATACGACTGATTATGTAAAAGAATTAAAACAAACAGCAACATTTGCGTCGAAACAACAAAATCCTCTTTATCAGGAAATTGAAGAGAAGAAGTATGAATATGAAATACAGCCTCAAGATGCGAAGATAGATCGGGTATGGAAAGCGATGCCAGGTTTGAATGGTCTAAAGGTTAACGTAGCAGAATCATATGATCGGATGAAAAAAGAAGGAAAGTTTGATCCTGAAAAATTAGTATTCGATGAGGTACCGCCGAAGGTCTCTTTAACTGATTTGCCGCCATCACCTATTTATCGTGGACATCCGGAAAAACCAATGGTGACGTTTTTAATTAATGTTGCTTGGGGGAACGAGTACATCCCATTGATGTTAAAAACGTTGGAAAAACACCATATAACAGCAACCTTTTTCCTGGATGGAGGATGGGTGAAAAGGCACCCGGATCTTGCAAAAATGATTGTAGATGCTGGTCATGAAATAGGTAATCATGCCTATTCCCACCCTGATATGAAGACGCTATCTCGTGAAGCGATTCGAGAAGAAATTGTGAAAACAAATGAGATTATTAAAGCTACGACTGGTATTACTCCGAAATGGTTTGCTCCACCAAGCGGCAGTTTTAAAGATGAAGTGATTCAAATTGCCGCGGAAGAAAAAATGAAGGTCATTATGTGGACTGTTGATACGGTAGATTGGAGAAAGCCTGATCCAGTTGCCATGGTGAATCGTGTTGCAAGTAAAGTAACGCCTGGATCCATGATTTTAATGCATCCAACATCTTCGACAGCCACTGGATTAGAGAACCTTATTATAAAAATGAAAGAAAAAGAATATCAAATAGCAAATGTGTCCACATTATTAAGTGAAGAGCGGGTAAAAATAAATAAATAAAGGAAAAATGTGAAATACGTGACAACATTAGCTAATATTGATATGATGCAATAGAAGAATTTTTGTACTTATATGTAAATTAAATAGTAGGAAACGTATAAGAAAGATGGGTCTTTCTAATACAATAGGAGGATGTAGCTTGATAAAAAAGTATACTTGCCAAAATGGAGCTAGAGTTGTACTTGAAAATATCCCAACCGTTCGCTCAGTTGCCATTGGTGTATGGATTGGAACAGGATCACGAAATGAAACGAAAGAAATAAATGGGATTTCTCATTTTTTGGAGCATATGATTTTTAAAGGAACAAAAACGAGAACGGCAAAGGATATCGCTGAAAGCTTTGATAGCATCGGCGGTCAGGTCAATGCGTTTACATCTAAGGAATACACATGCTATTATGCAAAAGTATTGGATGAACATTCTGATTTTGCGTTAGAAGTGTTGGCCGATATGTTTTTTAATTCCATTTTCGATGAAGCGGAATTGAAAAAAGAGAAAAATGTTGTTCTCGAAGAAATTAAGATGTATGAGGATACACCGGATGATATTGTCCATGACATATTAAGCAAAGCAACATATGGTGATCATCCACTTGCTTATCCAATCTTAGGTACTGAGGAAACATTAGCTACCTTTACAGGTGATACATTAAGAAATTATGTTGACCAGCATTACACACCTGACAATGTTGTCATCTCCATTGCAGGTAATGTTGAAGAGACATTTATTAGTAAAGTTGAGAAGTATTTTGGAAATTATGAGTCAACGCATAAAAGGCCTGCTTATACAGCGCCATCCATTATTGATGAAAAGATTGCCAGAAGAAAAGATACAGAACAAGCGCATCTTTGCATTGGTTTTAATGGTTTAGAGCTTGGCCATGAGGATATTTATTCCTTAGTTGTCCTAAATAATGTACTTGGCGGGAGTATGTCTAGCCGACTTTTTCAGGATGTCCGTGAGGCCAAAGGGTTGGCCTACTCGATTTTCAGTTATCACTCTGCGTATTTGGATAATGGTATATTAGCCATTTATGGCGGGACTGCCAGCAATCAGTTGGATGTTTTATTCGAGACCGTTCAAACAACCTTGTCTACTTTAAAACAAAATGGGATCACTGAAAAGGAACTTAATAATAGTAAAGAACAATTAAAAGGGAGCTTAATGCTAAGTTTAGAGAGTACGAACAGCCGAATGAGCCGCAATGGAAAAAATGAATTGCTGCTTAAACGCCATCGCGATTTAAATGAAATTTTAGATCAAGTATCTGCAGTGACGTTGAATTCTGTCAATCATTTTGCGGAAACCATCTTTACAGATCAATATTCCATCGCTCTTATTAGCCCTGAAGGGAAATTGCCGTCAGGAATTAAGTAAGTTAATTTATAGAAATATCATATAGCATTCACCAAGCCGATTCTTGTGACCGGGTTTGATTGGACACCAAATAAATGTATTGGTTAGTTGAATACAACCATTTGCAGTGTCCAGTCACTTTAGGGAACAATAATTGGCTTGGTGAATGCATTTTTTTATTTTCTATGAAATAAACATTAGACAAATAGTACAGCAAGGAGGAAAGCGCACAAATGAGACTTAGTGAGATGAATGATAAGGAGATCATTGATTTGAAAAAAGGGGAACGGTTGGGCGTTCTCGGCCAAGCAGATTTAGAGATAGATGAAACTTCGGGTCATGTTAAAGCCTTCCTGATTCCAACGATGAAATGGTTTGGTTTTAAGAAAGAAGGGACAGAGGTTCGTGTTCCATGGCAAAATGTTAAAAAAATCGGCAGTGATATGATCATTATTGATTTTAATGAGTAAACGGTTTGGAGGTTAATCCTAAAGGATTAGCCTCTTTTTTTAATCACCTTCTTTTTGTTCTTTTCATATGATGTTGAAGAATGAAAAGTAGGCTATTCCTTTAATCTTTATAACTTTATTTTGCAGATAAAGAAGGTGAGAATGGAATGTTAACAGGCTTAGAATTAGCTGTTATTGGTGGAGATGCGCGGCAATTGGAAGTCATCCGCAAATTAACAGAATTGGATGCTAAATTAACATTAGTAGGCTTTAACCAACTTGACCATGTTTTCTCCGGATCTTCGAAAAAAAATATCGAGGAAATCGACTTTTCCGAACTCGATGCCATCATATTGCCTGTAAAAGGTACAAATTTATCTGGAGAAGTGGAGACCATTTTTTCAAATGAAAAAATAATTTTAACGCAGGATATGATAAAGCAAACACCTGAGCATTGCCTAATTTTTTCCGGTATAAGCAATTCTTATTTGGATTCGATTTCGGCTGAGGCTGGGCGAAAGCTTATTAAACTTTTCGAGCGAAATGATGTCGCTATCTATAATTCAATTCCAACCGTTGAGGGCACCATCATGATGGCCATTCAACATACAGATATCACCATCCATGGTTCCAATGTTGTTGTCATTGGGCTGGGGAGAGTTGGAATGTCAGTTGCAAGGACGTTTGCTTGTCTAGGTGCAAATGTGAAGGTTGGAGCACGAAAACTTGAAGACATTGCGAGAATTACCGAAATGGGCTTACAACCATTTTATACTGCTGATTTAATAAATGAGGTTGATCAGGCGGATATTGTGATCAATACTGCTCCATCCTTAGTCGTTACGGCGAAGGTTATTTCGAAAATGCCGCTTCATACTGTCATCATTGATTTGGCTTCAAAGCCGGGAGGCACTGACTTTAGATATGCTGAAAAACGTGGGATTAAAGCCCTTTTGGCTCCAAGCCTTCCAGGGATCGTGGCCCCGAAAACGGCAGGAAAAATAGTGGCAAATGTAATTTCTCAATTGCTCATGGAAGAGCACCAAGATGGAAAGGAGCAATCATAAATGACTTTAAGTGGAAAGCGAATTGGATTTGGATTGACGGGTTCCCATTGCACATATGATGCCGTCATGCCACAAATTGAAAAGCTTGTTAAAGCGGGGGCGGAAGTCGTGCCTGTGGTTACCCATACAGTTAAAAGTACAACGACAAGATTTGGAAAGGGCGAAGATTGGGTAACGAAGCTGGAAAGTATGACAGGGAACAAGGTGATTGATTCCATAGTAGAGGCTGAGCCCCTAGGCCCGAAAATGCCGCTCGATTGCATGGTGATTGCCCCATTAACGGGCAATTCCATGAGTAAATTTGCAAATGCACTAACCGATTCTCCTGTATTAATGGCCGCTAAAGCCACTTTAAGAAATCTGAATCCTGTGGTATTAGGTATATCAACCAATGATGCCTTAGGTCTAAATGGAATGAATTTGATGAAACTGATGGCTACGAAAAATATCTACTTTATTCCGTTTGGCCAAGATGATCCGTTAAGAAAACCAAATTCAATTGTAGCCAGAATGGATGCATTAATGGATACAGTTGAAGCAGCGATCATAGGACGTCAATATCAGCCTGTTTTAGTTGAACGATATCGGGATGGAGAATAAGCGGAATTTCTGTTAATATTAAAGTTGATTATAAAAATTCTTTCCTTCATGACGGAATATGATACAATAATTTTTATAATTTAAAAATTTAAAATAACGATCTATAGAATATGTATGTAGAGGGAAGGGGAAAAAGAATGGAAAAAGGTTATCATGTAGCAGTAGTTGGAGCAACAGGAGCAGTAGGGGAGAAAATGCTGTCAACTTTAGAAAGACGCGACTTCCCAATTTCAAAATTGACTTTATTATCTTCAGAACGTTCTGCTGGTAAGAAGCTTTTATTCAAAGGCGAAGAGCATGTCGTACAAGTGGCGAAGCCAGAAAGCTTTGAAGGTGTTGATATTGCTTTATTTAGTGCGGGTGGTTCCGTTTCAAAACAGTTAGCACCAGAGGCAGCAAAAAGAGGTGCGATTGTTGTTGACAATACAAGTGCATTCCGCATGGATCCAGAAGTACCATTAGTTGTACCAGAAGTAAATGAAGGTGATATCCACCAACATAAAGGGATTATTGCAAATCCAAACTGTTCAACGATTCAAATGGTGGTTGCTTTGGAACCAATCAGAAAAGCCTTTGGTTTAAATAAAGTAATTGTGTCAACGTACCAAGCTGTTTCAGGAGCGGGGGCAATGGCAATTAAAGAAATGAAGGACCAATCTCAAGCTGTATTAAATGGTGAAGCTTTTACACCAGAAATTTTACCTTGTGGATCTGATAAAAAACATTATCAAATTGCTTTTAATGCCATTCCACAAATTGATAAGTTTCAAGACAATGGCTTTACATTTGAAGAAATGAAAATGATTAATGAAACGAAGAAAATTATGCATATGCCTGAGTTATCCGTTGCTGCAACATGTGTTAGAATTCCAGTAGAATACGGACATTCTGAGTCTGTTTATATTGAAGTTGAAAAAGAAGGAGTAACGGTCCAAGAAATGAAAGACCTTTTAGCCCAATCAGAAGGAATTATTCTACAAGATCAACCTGAGGAGCAAGTATATCCTATGGCCTCTACTGCAGCTGGCGAATTAGAAACATTTGTTGGCCGTATTCGTAAAGATTTAGATAATGATAAAGGCTTCCATATGTGGATTGTATCCGATAATTTATTAAAAGGTGCAGCCTGGAATTCTGTACAAATTGCTGAACGTTTACTTTCATTAGGTATTCTTAAATAAGTCATACTTAGGCGCTTAAGCTTCATTGCTGGCCTTGACACATGAGTCTTACATTAAATGATTACATCCTAGAAGAGGTGTCTAAATGAAAATCATCGTCCAAAAATTTGGCGGAACTTCAGTTAAGGACGAAAAAGCCCGACTTCGTGCCGAGTCCCATATCAAAAATGCTTTAGATGAAGGATTTAAGGTCGTAGTCGTCGTTTCCGCTATGGGCCGAAAAGGGGATCCGTATGCGACCGATACGCTACAAGACCTGGTTAATCTTTCAAAGATAAGTAACCGGGAACACGATTTATTGCTTTCCTGCGGGGAAACGATTTCAGCGATTGTTTTTTCTAATATGTTAAATGTGAATGGGATTTCAGCCATTGCCTTAACTGGTGCGCAGGCCGGTTTTAGAACAAATGATGAGCATACAAATGCAAAAATAATTGAAATGAAATGCGACCGGGTACTAGAGGAACTGGAATCACATGATGTCGTAGTTGTTGCCGGCTTCCAAGGACTTTCAAAATCAGGTGAGGTTACAACCTTAGGACGTGGTGGCAGCGATACCTCGGCAGCAGCACTTGGAGTTGCTTTGAATGCCGATTTTATTGATATTTTTACAGATGTAGAAGGTGTGATGACGGCCGACCCCCGCATTGTCGAGGGAGCTCGGCCTTTATCAGTGATGACCTATAACGAAATTTGTAATCTTGCCCATCAAGGAGCGAAAGTCATTCATCCCCGTGCTGTTGAAATAGCGATGCAGGCGAAAGTTCCGCTTAGAGTACGTTCGACCTATTCAGATGGGACTGGTACGCTCGTTACCTCAACAATCGAAAATAGAAAAGGCGGCGATATTCGCGATCGAGTGGTCACTGGAATCGCCCATGTTCCGAATGTTACCCAAATTACTGTAACTGCAGTGGAGGGGCATTATAATATTCAAGCAGAAGTATTTAAGGCAATGGCACAGGAAGGAATTAGTGTTGACTTTATTAATATTTCACCTAACGCCATCATATATACTGTTATGGACAAAATGACAGATCGTGCAGTGGCTGTTTTAAGTGATTTAGGCTATGAGCCGAAAATTATTCAGGGTTGTGCGAAAGTATCCGCGGTTGGAGCAGGCATGACCGGTGTTCCTGGTGTTACTGCAAGAATTGTCAATGCCCTTTCTAAAGAAGGCATTCAAATCTTGCAATCAGCTGATAGTCATACAACAATCTGGGTACTTGTACATGGGGAAGATATGGTTAAGGCGGTAAATTCTTTACATGATGAATTTTGTAGGGAATAAGCAAAAATGGGTAATAAATCTTTAAGGGGTTGAACAGGTATGGTTTTTGGCCGCGTTGGGACAGCTATGGTAACACCTTTTGATAGATCCGGTAATATTGATTTTGGGAAGGTTACGGAATTAGTAAACTTTTTATTAGAAAATGGAACGGATTCCCTAATTGTGGCGGGAACAACAGGAGAATCGCCGACACTTTCAACAGAGGAAAAAGTTGAACTTTATCGCCATGTTGTAAATGTCGTAAATGGCCGAATCCCCGTTGTTGCCGGAACGGGAAGCAACAATACTATAGCCTCAATAGAGCTTACAAAAAAGGCTGAAGAGGCGGGCGCAAATGCGATTATGCTTGTTGCACCTTACTACAATAAGCCAGATCAGGATGGGCTATATGAGCATTTTAAGACGATTGCAAAGAGCACTAGTCTTCCTGTGATGCTTTATAATATACCAGGTCGCTGCAGCATCAATATTACAGTTGATACAATTGTTAAACTATCCCAAGTAGAAAATATTGTTGCCGTAAAAGAAGCGAGCGGGGATTTAAATGCGATGACTGAAATTATCTCTCGCACCAGTGATGATTTTTATTTATACACTGGTGATGACAGTAATACGCTACCAGTACTGGCCATTGGTGGAAGGGGAGTTATTTCAGTTGCCTCCCATGTTATAGGGAAAAATATACAAGAAATGATTACCCTCTATGAAAATGGGGAAGTAAAAAAAGCTGCCCAGCTGCACCAACGCTTGTTGCCAATTATGAGAGGGTTATTTATTGGGCCCAATCCTGTGCCTTTAAAATATGCCCTGCAAAGAAGAGGGTTGGACGTAGGTTCCGTACGACTGCCATTAGTACCACTGCAAAAGGAGAAGCAATTGATTCTCGATGAACTTTTACAAAACATATAAAAACGTTATATTATAAACGAGCCTATCAATAGGCTTGTTTTTTTATATAAAAAACATCAATAATTGTCATAGCTGGCAAATATCGTGTTTTTCTATCTTGTTTTAAAATTCTCCCATAAGGTATAATAAATTTAAGTGACTATGAGCGGTTCAAAACTGAATAGGAGGATCTTGATTTGGTAAAGAAAGAGAAAAACCCAGTTAGAATTTTTGCACTCGGTGGCCTTGGGGAAATCGGGAAAAATATGTATGTCGTAGAAGTGGGCCTCGAAATTTTTGTTATTGATGCTGGATTAAAATTACCGGAAAATGAATTGCTTGGAATAGATACCGTAATCCCAGATATTACGTACCTTGAAGAAAATGTTACGCGAATAAAAGGGATTTTTCTGACCCACGGACATGAAGACCATATCGGGTCATTATCTTATGTATTACGTCGGATTCAAGTCCCAATCTATGGTACAAGGTTGACGATTGGATTAGTTGCGAATCTGTTGGAGGAGGCAGGGATTAAACATCTTGCAGAGCTTCAAGAAATTCATGGGGATACCATTTTAGATTTTGAAAATGCCAGTGTTTCTTTTTTCAGAACAACACATAGCATCCCAGATTCAGTAGGGGTTGTCATTCATACACCGCATGGCGCAGTTGTACATACTGGTGATTTTAAATTAGATCAAACGCCGGCAGATGGAGTCCGTTTTGACTATTATAAAATGTCTAAGATTGGCAGAGATGGTGTCCTTTGTCTTTTATCTGATAGTACGAATGCTGAACGACCGGGAACAACAGGGTCTGAAAGTTCAGTGGGCGAGGAATTATCTGATTGTATTCGAGTGGCGGATGGTCGTGTTATTGTAGCAACATTCGCCTCTAATATCCACCGCGTTCAACAAGTATTTGATGCAGCTCTTCTTTCTGATAGAAAAGTTGCGATTATGGGTAACAGTATGAAGCGGGTTATTGAAATTTCTATGGAGTTAGGGTACATCGATGTTCCTGAAAACATGATCATTCCAATATCAGAGATTGATAAATGGGACAATCATCGCATTGTGATATTAGCGACTGGCCTCCACGGCGAGCCTCTTGAAGTATTATCAAGAATGGCAAGTAGATCACATAAACAGACATCAATCAAAGCAGGAGACACTGTCATTATTGCAGCTACAACTATTCCAGGTCATGAAAAGCTTGTGTCCAATACAGTTGATTTACTTTTCCGAGCGGGCGCCAATGTGATTTATAATAAAAAAATTCATGTCTCAGGTCACGCCAGCCAGGAAGAGCTAAAAATGATGATTAGCGTTATGAATCCGAGATACTTTATTCCGATTCAAGGTGAACTTAAAATGCAAAGGGCCCACGCCAAATTGGCAGAAGTAACAGGAATGGAAGAGGACCAAATCTTCTTGCTGGAAAATGGCGATGTTTTTGAATACAAAAACGATCAAGTGCGATTGGGTAGCAAAGTTCCAGCAGGAAACGTGTTAATCGATGGTTTGGGTATTGGAGATGTCGGTAATATCGTTTTAAGAGATCGACGTTTATTGTCACAAGACGGAATACTAATCGTTGTAGTAACATTATCAAAAGAAAAAAATCAAATCATATCAGGGCCGGAAATCAT
Organism: Schinkia acidoalkalinis; assembly: GCF_054301215.1. The sequence goes on along the minus strand of NZ_CP182573.1, from coordinate 558,251 downwards.
TTCACGAGGCTTTGTTTATGTAAGGGAATCTGAACAGCTTTTTTCTAAATCAAACGAAATCGTCAAAGAGATTATCACGAAATGCATGAAAGATCGTACGATTGATTGGTCAACTTTAAAAACAAGTATTCGAGAATCGCTTAGTCACTTTTTATTCGAACAAACAAAAAGAAGACCAATGATTTTGCCGATTATTATGGAAATTTAATAAATAAAGAAGAACTGGCTGCATGATAGCCAGTTCTTTTCTTTTGGCAAAATAGATTCCATAAGGGAATATTACTCCCTAAAGTGATCGGACACTGCAAATGGTAAGTGTTATGCAAGTCTCTATCCTAACACGAATAAACATCTGGGTATTTCGGGGAAGTAAGACTATATTCGTGTCTTAACGGCTAGAGACTTGGATTGTATCTAACCACTATTTTCGTACGTGTGTCCGATCAAACCCGGTCGTAATATTCCCTTATGGAATCTTTGGCATAATAAGAATTAAAATTTCTATTGAGATTCATACTATATCTAGTTTGATTTAATGAAAGGAGTTTCCAATATGGCGAATTTCCAAAATAATCCATCTTTGGATGCTGATCCAGAACAGGATCAAGAAAAAAAAGACGTCAAGGATTCATTGGTAGATAAAATTCAACAACTTGGTCAAACAACCGTGCCGCAAATGGGCCAAGAATCAAATATTCACTGCTTAACAATCATCGGTCAAGTTGAAGGCCATGTACAATTGCCGCCGCAAAATAAGACAACGAAATACGAGCATTTGATCCCGCAAATAGTGGCGATTGAACAAAATCCGAAAATCGAAGGATTATTGCTTATTTTAAATACAGTTGGGGGTGACGTAGAGGCAGGCCTTGCCATTTCTGAAATGATTGCGTCATTGTCTAAACCTACTGTCTCGATTGTATTGGGTGGTGGCCATTCCATCGGCGTTCCGATTGCTGTAAGCACCGATTATTCATTTATTGCCGAAACAGCAACGATGACGATTCATCCTGTTCGCTTGACTGGGTTAGTCATCGGTGTACCGCAAACATTTGAGTATTTAGATAAAATGCAGGACCGTGTCGTTAATTTCGTGACAGCTCACTCCAATATTACCGAAGACCGCTTTAAAGAATTAATGCTGTCAAAAGGTAATTTAACTCGTGATATTGGGACAAATGTAGTTGGACGGGATGCGGTAAAATATGGCTTGATTAATGAGGTTGGTGGCATTGGCCAGGCAATTACGAAATTAAATGAATTAATTGAATCGAACAGAATGGCCAAGGGGTCAACTGAAGGAGAACTTCTGCAATGATTATGTATACCACCATGCCACTAGAGCTCATTTTTCAAGAAAACAATGACGCATTTACTAAACAATCGATTATCGAATTAGATGGCTTGTCACTAGTTGTGGAAGCGATATCAGATAAAGAGTGTCGAATCGTTCGAATAATGAGTACAAATCCCTATGATTTCTTAAACGAGGCCTATGCACCGGGGTCGATTATCATGTTAAAACCACAAGTGTAATTAAATAGTCCCCGCCCTCTACATTATGGTATAATAGAAAGAAACTAACAAAGCAGCCTGTTTATTTTGGCTGCTTGCTTTCTTTTTATAATCATTCGAAATTTGACCAAGGTGATAAAAATGGCAAAGGCAAAATCTAAGAAAAAAAGAGCTGAAAAAAGAGCCTCAGACTGGAAGAGGACGCTTTCCTATGAACTGGGAGGACTTGGTCTTTTGGCGATTACGATCATAGCTCTTGCGAATATTGGCGGTGCAGTCGGACAAGCATTGGTGCAGTTGTCACGGTTCTTCTTTGGAGAATGGTATAGCATCCTTTTGGTTGGCCTCCTGCTTCTTTCTTTTTACTTCATTGTTAAAAGGAAATGGCCCCGTTTCGCAACGAGAAGATTGGCAGGCGTTTATACGATTGTTTGTGCGCTTTTATTATATTCGCATGTAGAGGTTTTTGGTGAAATTAATAATCAAGCCCCTTTAGGAAATCCATCGATTATTAAAAATACATGGAGCCAATTTTGGGGAGAGACAAAAGCGGGCACTCCAAAAGCGTTGGGGGGAGGAATGGTCGGTGCATTACTATTTGCCATTTCCTATTTCCTTTTTGATGCACTTGGAACAAAAATTATTTTTTTATTTTTAATGTTAATCGGACTTATTCTGTTAACTGGAATCTCACTCCGAGACGTATTATCGACAGGCGGCAAATATATTACCCAATTTATTAAAAATCAATTTACCGGTTTTGCAGGGGACTTACAAACATGGATTTCTGGAAAAAAGGAAAAGCTGAAGAACAAGGGACGTAGTGGGAAAACCGCCAAGGAAAATGATGGTACGTTTGAAATGGTGGAACCAAAGTCGGAAACCATTATCCTTGACGATGGATTCCATGAGCATGAAGCTCCGATTATCTCTGATTTTAATGAGGTTGCAGGTTCAGAAGCCATTGTCCACCATCAAGAGGAGGGACATGAGCAAACAGCAATCTCGAAAGCGAAAAATCATCCATCATCTGAAGATGGAGAGGTAAATGACGTACAAGTACCGATGACTTTTACGGAAATTGAAAATGAAGCATACCAATTGCCAACACCCGATATACTGAAAAAGCCGATACATAATAATCAGAATCAGGAGAAAAAATTAATCTCCATCAATGCGCAAAAACTGGAGAAAACGTTCGAAAGCTTCGGTGTAAAAGCAAGGGTGCGGAAAGTCCATTTAGGGCCGGCTGTTACGAAATATGAAGTCCATCCTGATGTTGGTGTCAAGGTTAGCAAAATTGTCAGCCTAAGTGATGATTTAGCTTTGGCTTTAGCGGCTAAGGATATCCGTATTGAAGCACCTATTCCTGGCATCTCGGCCATCGGGATTGAAGTTCCAAACCAGGAAGTAGCAATGGTCTCTTTACGGGAAGTATTGGAGTCAAAAAGCAACAACCCAAATGCAAAGCTTATGGTCGGCCTTGGGCGGGACATTTCAGGTGAAGCAATTTTAGGGGAACTAAATAAAATGCCCCATCTTTTAGTTGCAGGTGCAACCGGTAGCGGGAAAAGTGTTTGTATCAATGGAATTATTATTAGCATCTTAATGAGGGCAAAACCGCATGAGGTTAAACTGATGATGATCGACCCTAAAATGGTTGAACTGAATATGTATAACGGTATTCCACATTTGCTAACGCCGGTTGTAACGGATCCCAAAAAAGCATCGCAAGCCTTAAAAAAGGTTGTCTCGGAAATGGAACGCCGGTATGAGCTGTTTTCCCATACGGGAACGAGAAATATCGAAGGATATAATGATCATGTCAGACTTCATAATGAAGAAACCGGCGAAAAACAGCCTGAACTTCCATTCATTGTCGTTATTGTGGATGAGCTGGCAGACTTGATGATGGTAGCCTCCCATGATGTCGAAGATGCGATTACAAGACTTGCACAAATGGCCCGTGCCGCAGGAATTCATTTAATTATCGCTACCCAACGCCCGTCAGTTGATGTAATCACAGGCGTCATTAAAGCAAATATCCCATCAAGAATTGCGTTTAGTGTCTCCTCCTCAGTGGATTCAAGGACTATTCTTGATATGGGGGGAGCTGAAAAGTTATTAGGACGGGGCGATATGCTATTTTTACCGGTTGGTGCATCGAAGCCTGTCCGCGTCCAAGGTGCGTTCGTATCCGATTCTGAGGTTGAGGAAGTCGTTGATTTTGTAATTTCCCAGCAAAAAGCACAGTATCATGAAGAAATGATGCCGACGGAGGAAAATGAGATACAGGTTGAGGTGGATGACGAATTATTTGACGAAGCCGTTGAATTGATTCTCGACATGCAAACCGCTTCCGTATCGATGCTGCAAAGACGTTTCCGCATAGGCTATACAAGAGCTGCAAGGCTGATTGATGCCATGGAAGCGAAGGGAATTGTAGGACCATATGAGGGTAGCAAACCGCGTGCTGTATTATTAGCCAAAACGAAAGATGAAGTCTCAAACCAATAACAAGAAGAGCGAATAGACATTCGCTCTTTTTTTATACTTTACAAGAACTATTTTCTAGTAAATTGTATTTAATTGTCGTTTTTAAAATGATATAGTTAATAGTATTAAGTCAGAGGTCTGATGTCTATTTTCATATTTTGGAGGGTACAAATGATTAAACCGGATACAAGACATCTTTATTTACAAGTAGTCGATCGAATCAAAAAGGATATAGATAACGGTGTATATAAGGAAGATGAAAAGCTGCCTTCTGAATTTGATTTGTCCAAAAAATTAGGAATTTCAAGGGCAACTTTAAGAGAAGCTTTTCGAGTGCTAGAGGAAGAAAATATTATTATCCGGAGACACGGTGTTGGAACTTTTATCAACCCTAAGCCGTTATTTACTTCTGGGATTGAGGAATTGTTCAGTGTTACGGATATGATTAAGCGCGCCGGTAAAAAACCGGGAACCATCTTCATATCTTCAAATTCCAGACAAGCGACAGAGGATGAAATTCACAAGTTTAATTGTGCACCTGACGAGGAAATTGTTGTGATTGAACGGATTCGCACATCTGATGGTGAGCCTGTCGTTTATTGCATAGATCAAATCCCCTATTCTATTTTACCAAAAAATATCACGCATGAATTGGGCTCCATCTTTGAGTTGTTTGAAAGAGAAGCAGGCTGCCATATATCCTATGCCATCACAAACATTGAGCCTTTAGGCTTCTCCGGAAAAATTTCGCCCCTTTTGCATTGTGAGGTAGACGCTTCTTTGTTAGTTATGAAACAAATGCATTTTGATCAAAATGATTTACCGGTTTTTTACTCATGCAATTATTTCAGAGCGGACAAATTTTCTTTCCATGTTTTAAGAAAAAGAGGCTAATAATAACTTGAATGATGGTGCACAATAAGAATCGAATTAAACCTTTTAAAAGGGAGGACTACTAGTGGTGAGAAAAAAAGCTGGTCTTTTTATTTCGATTCTTTTGGCAGCAAGTTTTGTGTTAGGTGGATGTGGAACAGCTGGTGATAAAGATAATAACAAGGGAAATGCCGGTGAGAATAAACCAGCTGGTGGTAAAGACGGATTTAGTGTTGCAATGGTAACCGATATTGGCGGGATTGATGATAAATCATTTAATCAATCATGCTGGGAAGGACTGCAAGCATTTGGTGCTGATCAAGGTCTGAAAGAAGGGGAAGGCGGCTATACATACCTTCAATCCACAAGTGATGCAGATTATATGCCAAACTTAAATAAGCTCGTTAGAAAGAATTATAATCTCATCTTTGGTGTTGGCTACTTAATGACAGATGCAGTAACAGAAATTGCTGACCAACATAAAGATACCGAATTCGCGATTATTGATAGCGTTGTTGACAAACCGAATGTTGCAAGTATCACGTTCAAAGAACATGAAGGTTCTTTCTTAACAGGTGTCGTTGCCGGTTTAATGACGAAAACGAATAAAATTGGCTTTGTGGGTGGAGTCGAAATTCCGCTTATTGAAAAGTTTGAAAGTGGCTTTAGAGCTGGTGTTAAAGCTGTGAATCCAAAGGCCACCGTGCAAGTCCAATATGCAGGGGCGTTTGATAAAGCTGATTCCGGTAAACAAATTGCTTCAGGGATGTATGCTTCAGGGATTGATATCATTTATCATTCCGCAGGTCAAACAGGAAATGGTGTGTTTTCTGAAGCAAAGGATTTGAAAGCAAAGGATCCTAAACGAGAACTATGGGTTATTGGCGTGGATAAAGACCAAGCATTAGAATATGGTAATGAAGTTACGCTCACATCCATGGTAAAACGCGTGGACCTTGCTGTACAGGATGTTGCTAAAAAGGCAAAAGACGGTAAATTCCCTGGCGGTGAAACACTCGAATACGGTCTGGATGTGGATGGCGTTGGAATTGCCGAAACAAAAGATAATCTTCCTAAGGACGTGCTCCAAGCAGTGGATGATTGGAAACAAAAGATTGTTAATGGAGATGTTAAAGTCCCACTCACTCGTGCTGAGTATGATAAATTTGAAGCGTCATAATTTCTTTACTTCACAAAAAGGCTAGAACATTCTAGCCTTTTTGTACCTTCTAATCACCATTGGAAAAATGAGGGGTGAGAGACTTGAGTGAATATATAATTGAGATGCTAAATATCCGGAAAGAGTTCGGTAGTTTTGTTGCCAATGACAATATTACATTACAGGTAAAACAGGGCGAGATTCATGCACTGTTAGGCGAAAATGGGGCTGGAAAGTCAACGCTGATGAATGTTTTATTTGGTTTATACCAGCCTGAAGGCGGAGAAATCCGTATTCGAGGGAAAAAGGTTAATATTTCAAACCCGAATATCGCGAATGATTTAGGGATCGGGATGGTACACCAACATTTTATGCTCATTGATATTTTTACAGTAACTGAAAACATTATCCTTGGCAGTGAACCAACATCAGCAGGCAAAATCGATATAAAAAAAGCGGAAAAGGAAGTAAGAGAATTATCGGAAAAATATGGCCTGGCTGTCAATCCGTCTGCCAAAATAAGAGAGATATCCGTTGGCATGCAGCAACGTGTTGAAATTTTAAAAACACTGTACCGCGGGGCTGAAATCCTCATCTTTGACGAACCTACGGCCGTGTTAACGCCGCAAGAGATCAAAGAATTAATTCAAATTATGCGAAATTTAATTAAAGAGGGTAAGTCGATTATTTTAATTACTCATAAGTTAAAAGAAATTATGGAGGTTTGTGACCGGGTCACCGTAATCCGGAAAGGAAAGGGAATTGGTACATTGGATGTGGTTGAGACCAACCCGGATGAATTAGCCTCGCTTATGGTGGGGCGCGAGGTGCATTTTAAAACGGAGAAGCGCCCGGCGCGTCCCGGCAAGGAAGTGCTGGAAATTCGTGACCTTGTGGTCCATGATGCTAGGAATGTTGCAAAAGTAGACCATTTAAATTTGACGATTCATTCCGGGGAAATTCTCGGAATCGCCGGTGTGGATGGCAATGGCCAGACAGAACTTTTGGAAGCGATTACAGGTCTTGCGAAAGTAAAATCCGGCACCGTCACATTAAATGGGAAAACTATTACAAATATGTCACCACGGAAAATAACGGAATCAGGGCTGGGCCATATCCCGCAAGACCGTCATAAGCATGGGCTAGTATTGGATTATTCAATCGGGATGAATATGGTTTTGCAGACATATTATCAAAAGCCCTTTTCGAAAAATAGCATTCTAAATTTTGATGCTATAAGTGAAAAAGCAAACAAGCTAATTACCGAATTCGACGTGAGGACACCGGACGAATTTACTTTGGCTCGGGCCTTATCAGGTGGAAATCAACAAAAAGCGATTATAGCACGTGAAGTTGACCGTGATCCCGAATTATTGATAGCTGCCCAACCAACAAGGGGGCTTGATGTCGGCGCAATTGAATTTATTCATAAACGGTTAATTGAACAGCGTGATCATGGCAAGGCGGTCTTATTAATTTCATTTGAACTTGAAGAAATCATGAATGTTAGTGACCGGATTGCCGTCATCTATGATGGGAAAATTATTGCGACCGTTGATCCGAAACAAACAACAGAGCAGGAGCTCGGGCTTTTGATGGCTGGCAGTAAGCGTAAGGAAGAAGGTGTTCCTTCATGAGGTCTAATCGTATATCCAATCTATTGGTACCATTACTTTCTGTCCTATTAGGAATTATCGTTGGGGCCGTTGTCATGGTCATTAGTGGTTATAATCCGATTGCAGGGTATAGTGCTTTACTTTCAGGTGCCTTTGGTGACCGCTACTATATCGGTGAAACAATCAGGCAGGTTACACCCTATATTTTATCCGGACTAGCTGTAGCTTTTGCCTTTCGGACAGGCCTTTTTAACATTGGTGTTGAAGGACAATTACTAGTCGGCTGGCTGGCCGCTGTTTGGGTGGGGGTAGCATTTGAAGCACCGAAAATTATTCATCTGCCGTTGGCCATTTTGGCAGCTGCACTCGCAGGGGCGATTTGGGGAGGTATACCTGGATTTTTAAAAGCACGCTTTAAGGTTCATGAAGTCATTATTACGATTATGATGAACTACATTGCTCTTCATATAGTCAATGCAATCATCCGTTCCGTTTTATCTAATCAAGGTTTTAAATCCGAGAAGATTCACGAAACAGCATCGCTAAGGTCACCGTTTTTACAAGCACTTACCGATTATTCAACGCTGCATTATGGGGTTATCGTTGGGCTTTTAGGTGCGCTGATCATGTGGTTTATCCTAGAAAAAACGACAAGGGGATATGAATTAAAAGCGGTTGGCTTTAATCAATATGCATCGCAATACGCGGGCATGAATGTTAGTCAAAATATTGTTTTATCGATGGTCATCTCCGGGGCGCTCGCGGGTGTTGCCGGTGCAATGGAGGGCTTGGGAACTTTCGAAAATATTTCGGTAAAAGCAGGCTTTACCGGAGTTGGATTCGACGGAATTGCAGTGGCGTTATTAGGAGGTAATACGGCTTTTGGTGTCGTTTTGGCTGCGATTCTCTTTGGGGCGTTAAAGGTCGGGGCATTGGAAATGCCATCTGCAGCGGGTGTTCCCGTGGAGCTTGTTGATATTGTCATTGCTCTGATCATTTTCTTTGTTGCTTCCAGTTATTTAATTCGCCTCATACTCTCGCGCTTCAAGAAGGAGGGGTTGTAAAATGAGTTTTTTAGACATACTTGCCACCGTGGTCCCTTCAGCGCTTTTCTTTTCTGCCCCGCTTATTTTTACAGCTTTAGGTGGAGTTTTTAGTGAACGATCCGGCGTCGTTAATATTGGCTTGGAAGGCTTAATGGTGGTAGGTGCTTTTTCAGCAATCATTTTTAATTTAACCTTTGCTGATACACTTCAAGGTCTAACACCGTGGCTTTCCATCGTTGTTGCTTTAGTTGTCGGAGCACTATTTTCCCTCCTGCATGCGGTCGCCTCGATTACATTTCGGGCAGATCAAGTCGTAAGTGGTGTGGCCATTAACTTTCTTGCCTTAGGCGGGTCGATATTTTTAGTGAAAAAAATATATGGCAAGGGTCAGACAGACCAGATCTCCTCCGATGCTGTATTTGAAAAATTTGATGTACCATTCTTGGCTGATATTCCAATTATCGGACCCTTGTTTTTTGCGAACGCTTATATTACGTCCTATATTGCTATAATCTTAGCGATTGTTTCATGGTATGTCATTTTTAAAACGCCGTTTGGTCTTCGCTTACGTTCCGTTGGGGAACACCCCATGGCAGCAGATACGATGGGAATCAACGTGGCAAAGATGCGCTATCTTGCAGTGATGATGAGCGGTGCTTTAGGCGGTATCGGTGGTGCGGTTTATGCTCTCATTATTTCGCGCGATTTTAGCCATGCTACGATTAGCGGTCAAGGCTTTATGGCACTCGCGGCCATGATTTTTGGAAAATGGCACCCAATCGGTGCGATGGGAGCAGCGCTTTTCTTTGGATTAGCCCAGAGTTTGAGCTTTACCGGGCAGATGATTCCTGGGGTAAAAGAGCTGCCAACCGTCTATTTATTAATCGCCCCTTATGTATTAACAATTCTCGCCTTAACCGGCTTTATTGGCAGGGCAGATGCACCAAAAGCCTCAGGCACTCCATATGTAAAAGGAAAACGATAACACATAAGAACTCCATAAGGGGGTTCTTTTTTGCTTTCACTAGAAATAATTAGTAAGATAACATTATATTGGGTATACTTATCAGTTTATTTTCGTAATTTTAAACAAAACATAGTGACATATGATGTAAAGACTTTTTGATCTCGATATAGAGGAGGAAATTAGATGAATCTTGTGAAGGAACAAAGTGTACAATTAAATGGATTTACACTTCATGGGATTGAAACGTTGAAATATAAAACGAATACAATCGCCTTAAGGCTAAAGGCACCATTGGCAGATGATACAGTAACTACAAGAGCACTGCTTCCCTATGTTCTTCAAAGCGGTACAGAAAAATACCCTTCCACGCTAAAGCTTAGGACAAAACTTGATGAATTATATGGTGCTTCTTTAAATGTGGATGTCTCCAAAAAGGGAGAATATCAAGTCATCACGATTCGAATGGATATTGCCAATGAAAAATATTTAACTGACCAAACGCCCCTTTTGAAAAAAGGACTTGAACTGTTGGCGGAAATATTATTATCACCAGCTACGGAAAATGGAGTATTTTCGAAACAAAATGTAGAAAAAGAAAAACGGTCATTGAAGCAGCGAATTCAAGCTGTTTATGATGATAAGATGCGCTATGCTAATATGCGCTTGATTCAAGAAATGTGCAAAGAAGAGCCTTATCGCTTAAATGCCCATGGAAATATTGATGATCTTGAGAACATCAATGAAAAGCTGTTATTTGAATATTATCAACGAGCCTTGGTGAATGACGAAATTGACCTTTATATCGTCGGAGATATCGATATCGATAACGCTAAAGAAATGGCGGAGAAAGCCTTTGTTTTGCCGTCTAGCCGCAATATGAACTTCGTTAAAACAAATGTAGCCCATAAAAAGGTTGCAGACGTGAAACAAGTAGTGGAGGAGCAGGATATTAAGCAAGGTAAGCTTCATATTGGCTGTCGGACTAATGTTACGTACCATGATGATGATTATTTCGCCCTACAAATGTACAATGGCATTTTTGGAGGTTTTTCCCACTCTAAGCTATTTATCAATGTTCGTGAAAAAGAAAGTTTGGCGTATTATGCAGCATCACGGTTTGAGAGCCATAAAGGGCTGTTAATGATTATGAGCGGCATTGAGTCAGCTAATTATGAAAAATGCGTCACCATTATTAAAGACCAAATGGAACAAATGCAAAATGGCAATTTCACGGAGGACGAAATTATACAAACAAAAGCAGTCTTAAAAAACCAAATCCTTGAAACAATCGATACACCATTTGGATTGATTGAGGTGCTTTATCATAACATTGTTTCCGGCTACAAGCGTCCTTTTGAAGATTGGCTCACGAAAATAGAGGCCATTACGAAAGATGAAATTACAGCTGTTGCTGCTAAGGTTGAGCTTGATACAATCTACTTCCTTAAGGGATTGGAGGGAGCCTAATGGAGAAAATTGTCTTTGAACAACTGAAAGAGACGTTGTATCACGAAAAATTAGACAACGGGCTTAATGTATACCTTTTGCCAAAAGAAGGCTTCAATAAGACCTATGCAACATTCACAACAAACTATGGAAGTATTGATAACCGCTTTGTGCCAATTGGTCAAAAGGATGAATTGCATGTGCCAGACGGCATCGCTCACTTTTTGGAACATAAGCTTTTTGAAAAAGAAGATGGCGACGTGTTCCAAGAGTTTAGCAAGCAAGGTGCATCCGCCAATGCGTTTACGTCTTTTACAAGAACAGCTTATCTGTTTTCAAGTACATCAACTGTTAAAGAAAATTTAGAAACATTAATCGATTTTGTACAAAGTCCTTATTTCAGCGACCAAACGGTTGAAAAGGAAAAAGGAATTATTGGCCAGGAAATTACAATGTATGATGATAATCCGGATTGGCGTGTTTATTTTGGCTTAATTGAAAATATGTATAAAACCCATCCGGTTAAAATCGATATAGCGGGAACGATTGAATCGATTGCGAAAATCACGAAAGAACTTTTATATACTTGCTATGAGACATTTTATCATCCTAGCAATATGCTCCTTTTTGTTGTTGGGCCGATTGATCAAGAAGAAATCATGAAGCAAATTCGTGATAATCAAAGCAAAAAGGAATTTAAAGAAGCTAAAGAAATCAAACGCTTCTTTGATGAGGAGCCAACCGAAGTGGCAACTCCGAAACAAGTACTGAAAATGTCTGTACAAACCCCTAAATGTTTAGTCGGATTTAAAGCGAAAAATCCGAATCGCTCTGGCAAAGAATTGTTAGAGCGGGAACTTGCCATCAATGTTTTATTTGATTTGTTGTTCGGAAAAAGCTCGCAAAACTATGAAAGTCTGTATAACGATGGCTTAATCGACGATAGTTTTTCTTTTGATTATACGGAGGAATACGGCTTTGGGTTTGCGATGATTGGCGGAGACACAGAAGACCCAGAACAGCTCGCCAACCGCCTGAAGGATGTTATGCTCAATTTTGACATTAACAGCATCTCAGAAGATTACCTATCAAGAATGAAAAAGAAAAAAATTGGCTCATTTTTACGGGCCTTGAATTCACCTGAATATATTGCCAATCAATTTACAAGGTATCAATTTAATGAAATGAACTTGTTTGATATTGTGTCCGTTTTGGAGAGTCTTCAAAAGTCTGACTTACAGCGAGTGGCTGAAGATTTATTCGATGAAAAATGCTTTACAGTGTGTGAGGTCGTACCTAAATAATCGATTGCGCCCATAATGGTGGGCGCTTTTTGTGATTTAATTATAAATGTAAAAGAGAGTGTATTCCCCTGGCTGATTATTGCTTCCTAAAGTGATTAGACACTGCATTAATATACTTACGGGCAAGTCTCTAACCTACCACGAATGAACATCTGGATGTTTCGGGGAAGTGAGACTCCATTCGTAGCTTAACGATTAGAGACTTGGACTGTATCTAAGCAATATTTTTGAGCTGGTGTCCAATCAAACCCGGTCGCAATAATCAGCCAGGGGAATACTGCAAAATAAAAATTGTAGAAATAGTTCACTAAAATTAAGGAGTCATTATATGGGAAAATGGGCGTTGATTACGGGGGCCAGCGGAGGGATTGGCCAAGCTATTGCAATTGCATTAGCAAACGAGGGGTATCATCTTTATTTGCATTACCGTCAAAATGAACAAGCAGTGAAAACTTTAGCTGATCGCCTTCAGGTGCAATCCAAATGTATTCAAGCCGACTTATCACTTCCAGACGGTTATCTTGAATTATCACGGCAGTTGGAAAATGAGGTGGATGTGCTCATTTTAAATGCAGGCTTTAGCCATGTTGGTTTAATTACGGACATATCCAATGATGAAGTTGAAAAAATGGTCCAGCTCCATATTACAAGTCCATTTTTGATTGCGAAGCGTTTATTGCCGGCGATGATACGAAAAAAACAAGGAAAAATCATCGTCATCTCATCTATTTGGGGTAGTGTTGGTGCCTCCTGTGAGGTCCTTTATTCGATGGTGAAGGGCGGCCAAAACACGTTTGTAAAGGCCCTTGCCAAGGAAGTAGCACCATCTGGCATCAATGTGAACGGGATTGCTCCCGGGACGATTGATACAAAAATGCTGGACTATTTTTCAGATGAAGATAAACAAGCAATTCTTGACGAAATTCCAATGGGGCGTTTCGGGAAACCGGAAGAAATTGGCCATACTGTTACCTTTTTAATTTCCGAGAAAGCGTCTTACATTAATGGTGAAATTTTAAATATAAATGGTGCATGGTATACATGAATATTATTTTATAAATTAGGCATTCTAATCATGAACAAATCTTAAGGAGTGATTAGATGTCAGTATTAGATAACTTTGAACAATGGAAAGACTTTTTACAAGACCGTATGAGCCAAGCTAAGGGCAACGGTATGGATCAAAACACGTTATCGAACATCGCCGTTGAAGTAGGCGAATACTTAGCGAATGAGGTTCAGCCGCAAAATCCTGAGCAAAAGCTATTAGCAGAGCTTTGGAACGTTGCTTCTGAAGAAGAACAACAAGCAATGGCAAATTTGATGATGAAATTAGTTCAAAAATCATAAGGGAGCTTGTTTACTGAGCTCATCACGTAAAAGAGAGGCTTTCATGAAACCTCTCTTTTATTTTTTATACTAGTAATTCTACATAATACGACATTTTATCCTATCTTATGATTAATTTTTCCTTCTTTTGTTTATTATTCTTTTCTATTATAATAAAATCATTTATTATAGATATAGTCAGGACATCGAAAGGAAAATTCAGCCAATCATAGGGGAGTTTGGAGAGAATTGTATGGAAAAGGAAGAATGGTATTTAGAGTATGAAATTGTCATTAACCGTCCAGGACTCCTTGGGGATATATCCTCATTATTAGGTATGCTTTCTATTAATATAGTTACAATAAATGGTGTAGAGACAATGCGCCGAGGCCTCTTAATAAAATGTGAAAAATATCAGCAAATTGAACGGCTGGAATCGATTCTGAAAACAATTGATAATATCAGGGTCACTAAATTGCGGAGACCTACCTTGCGTGACCGTCTAGCCGTAAGACATGGCCGTTATATTCATCGCGAAAAGGATGATAAAAAAACTTTTCGGTTTGTCCGTGCTGAAATTGGGATTCTTGTTGATTTTATGGCAGAGCTGTTTAAGAAAAATGAGCACAAATTGATTGGAATTCGTGGGATGCCGCGAGTTGGGAAAACGGAATCGATTGTGGCAGCAAGTGTATGTGCCAATAAAAGATGGGTATTTGTTTCCTCAACCTTGTTAAAACAAACAATTCGAAGTCAACTGTTAGAAGAGGAATATTACAGTGACCACTTATATATTATCGATGGCGTTGTTTCTTCTCAAAGAGCACCAGAGAAGCATTGGCAACTAGTTCGGGAAATCATGCGTATGCAAGCGGTAAAGGTAGTCGAGCATCCCGATATTTTCATACAGAACTCAGAATATACGCTCGATGATTTTGACTATATTATTGAACTTAGAAATGATCACGATGAAGAAATTACATACGATGTTGTCGAACAACAACTATCGAACGACTCTGGATTTGGCTTTTCAGCCTTTGATTTTTAATTAAAATGGATGGTGTTATCATTGACTGAACTGGGAAAGCGGTTAGAGGAAGCTAGAAGAAGAAAAAGTCTTACCCTTGATGAATTACAAGATATAACGAAAATACAAAAAAGATATTTACAAGCTATTGAAGCAGGAAATTTTGACGTTCTGCCGGGAAAATTTTATGCTAGGGCCTTTATTAAGCAGTATGCCGAAGCAGTTGATCTTGATCCTGAGCAGCTTTTTGAAGAGTTTGCTACTGAGGTGCCGAAGACAGAGACGGAGGTTTCAAACGGTTTATCTAGAACACAAAAGAAACAAACTTCTGTTTCTAACACTTCTTCCGTTGTAATTTCCTTGCTTCCGAAGCTGTTAATTGTAGTTTTAATCATTGGTATTGTTGTTTTCATCTGGCTATTCTTCCAGAAAAATAATGGAGCTGGCAATCCAGATGAAGCAGTACAGGAACCAATCGTTGAAAGTCAAGAAGATGAAAATGTAACGATTGTCAATCCAAATGAAGCAAAAGAGGAACCAAGTATAACTCAAGAACAATCAAAAGTGCCTGCAGATACAGAGGAAACACCAACAGCAGATGGTACTGAAAAGGGGACTGGAACTGAAACTGTTCCGCCAACTACACAGCAATTAACACAAGTTGATCAGCGAAATGGAACGTCTCCTACAACAACTTATGAGCTTACAGGTGCAGATCAATTTACAGTTGAACTAACATCTACAGGCAACAGTTATATTGGAATTGAAAATGGCATGGGCAAGTCTTTTTATGCGGGTGAATTAGGAGCAGGCCAAAATCTTTCTTACGATTTTTCGGCGGAGCAAGCGATTGAATTAAATATTGGACGAACTTTAGATGTAGCTATCAAAATAAATGGACAGGATTTTGTCTACCCATTTCCACCGAACGAAAAGGTCCATCAAAAAATCAAGATCACTTTTAATAAAGAATTGCCACAATGATAGGAGGCTGTCTAAGTTAAAGTCTGGCATCCACACGTAATACCAGTGAATGTATTTTCTTGGTATGGTGTGCCTGACCAATTTAGGCAGCCACTTTTCATGGATTACTATTGAATGGAGGACTAATTCTTGAACTTACCTAATAAAATTACAATATCCAGGATTCTACTTATTCCTATTTTCTTAATCTTTATGTTGATCCCATTTGGCTTAGGCGACCTTTATTTATTTAATGATTCACTACCTGTAACCCACTTTATCGGGACGCTGATTTTTATCATTGCCTCTACCACAGACTGGATTGATGGGCATCTTGCCAGAAAACATAATCTAGTGACAAACTTAGGGAAATTTCTTGACCCATTGGCAGATAAACTTTTAGTATCGGCAGCCTTAATCGTTTTAGTTGAGCTTCAGTTAGCCCCTTCATGGATGGTTATTGTGATTATCAGCCGGGAATTCGCAGTAACGGGGCTCCGTTTAGTCGCTGCCGGTGAAGGTCAAGTTATGGCTGCAGGAAAAATGGGGAAATTGAAAACAGTATTTCAAATTATTGCGATTTCGGCCCTTTTACTTCATAACATTCCATTTAAAGGCTTTGGAATCCCATTAGGTGATATTGCACTTTGGATTGCGGTTGCCCTAACAATCCTTTCTGGATTGGATTATTTTGCTAGAAATACACATGTTTTTAAAAATTCTAAGTAAATGGGGAATGATGACGTGAATGCGGAAATCATTGCTGTAGGAACAGAACTCCTCCTTGGACAAATTGCCAACACAAATGCCCAATTTCTTTCGAAAAGGCTTGCCGAGCTTGGAATAAATGTTTTTCACCATACGGTTGTCGGTGATAATGAAGGGCGTTTGAAGCAAGTGATTGATATAGCGAGGAAAAGGGCTGATTTGATTGTTTTTACTGGTGGGCTCGGTCCAACGAAAGATGATTTAACAAAGGAAACGGTCGCTTCTATTTTATCCCTTGATTTAATCGAAGATGTAAATGTATTAAACGAAATTTCAAGTCATTTTCAAAAGCAGAATCGTCAAATGACCGAGAATAATAGAAAGCAAGCATTAGTGATAGAAGGATCACGCGTTTTACCAAACGATTTTGGAACAGCTCCGGGGCTCGCGCTAACCCAAGATGACTGCTTTTATATGCTTTTTCCCGGGCCGCCCCGAGAATTAAAGCCAATGTACGAAAACTATGGGCGCTTTTATTTACTAGAGCAACTAGAACTCAAAGAATATATTGAATCCAAAGTTCTTAAGTTTTTTGGTATTGGTGAATCGCAGTTAGAAACAGAAGTAGAAGATTTAATCGATGCACAGACGAACCCAACCATTGCCCCGCTGATTGATGATGGAGAAGCCACATTACGATTAACGGCAAAGGATTCTTCATTGGAAAGGGCTCATAAAATGCTTGCTGAGCTTGAGAGTAAAATTCAAAAGCGGGTTGGTCAGTATTTCTATGGATATAACGATTCTACTCTTTATCAAGAGCTTTTCCAGCTGTTGAAAAAGAAAAACTTGTCAATTGCGAGTGCGGAAAGTTTAACAGGAGGGGCCTTTGCGAAGGAACTTACCAACTTTGCAGGATCTTCGAGCATCTTTAAAGGGAGCATTGTCTGCTACGACACGGAAGTGAAGCGGAATGTGCTGAAAGTTCCTAGTGATATTATTGAAGACAAAGGTGTTGTAAGTAAAGAATGTGCCGGGCACATGGCTGAGAATGTAAGAACATTACTAAATACAGATATCGGTATCAGCTTCACCGGTGTGGCCGGACCGGATCAACAAGAAGGCAAAGAGGTTGGCACGGTGTTTATCGGCATTGCCATCAATGGGGAGGAAACGATAGTATATCCGTTAAAATTAGCGGGCAATCGAGATGCGATTAGAACACGGTCGGTTAAGTATGGCTATTTTCACTTGTTAAAAAAATTAAATAAGAAATAAAAAATTCAGAGGAAGAGACCCTCTGAATTTTTTATTTTTCTTAAGAGAAAATTGGATTTCTTTAAGTTATTTACCATGAAAATCGAACGAATAAACGTTCGATAAAAGTTGGCAAAATGAAAAAAAACAGGTATGATAGTGATAGTTTAAGAGAAGGAGGAGTTCATTTTAATGAGTGATCGTAAAGCTGCCCTTGAGCAAGCGTTAAGACAAATTGAAAAGCAGTTTGGCAAAGGCTCCATTATGAAATTAGGAGAGCAGGGTGAAATAAAACTAGCAACAACATCTAGTGGATCATTAGCACTTGATATCGCACTAGGAGTTGGAGGATATCCGCGTGGAAGAATAATAGAGGTGTACGGACCAGAAAGCTCAGGTAAAACTACTGTAGCACTCCACGCGATTGCAGAAGCACAAAAGCAAGGTGGGACAGCAGCGTTTATAGACGCTGAGCATGCGCTCGATCCGATTTATGCAGAAAAGCTAGGAGTAAACATTGATGAGCTTCTGTTATCCCAACCAGATACTGGGGAACAGGCGCTTGAAATTGCTGATGCTTTAGTACGCAGTGGAGCAGTTGATATAATCGTAATTGACTCTGTAGCGGCATTGGTGCCAAAAGCAGAAATCGAAGGCGAAATGGGTGACTCCCACATGGGGTTACAAGCGCGCCTTATGTCACAAGCATTACGTAAATTATCAGGTGCCATCAATAAATCAAAAACAATTGCAATTTTTATAAATCAAGTTCGTGAAAAAATTGGAGTTATGTTTGGAAATCCGGAGACTACAACTGGTGGTAGAGCGTTGAAATTTTACGCATCAGTTCGTCTAGAAGTACGCCGTGCTGAAACAATTAAGCAAGGAAATGAAATGGTTGGTAGCAGAACAAAGATTAAAGTTGTGAAAAATAAAGTAGCACCACCTTTTAAAACAGCAGATGTAGATATTATGTATGGTGAAGGAATTTCCAAGGAAGGGGAGCTTATTGACATCGCTTCTGAACTGGATATTGTTCAAAAAAGCGGTGCATGGTACTCCTACAATGAAGAGCGTTTAGGCCAAGGCCGGGAAAATGCAAAACAATTCCTGAAAGAAAATCCTGACCTTTATGCAGAAATACGCATAAAGGTTCGCGACCACTTTGGATTAGATAATCCAGTGACGATTGCAGAGTCCGAAAATGCAGCTGCCCAAGAAGATTTGTTTGATGAATAATAAACAAGGAGCGTTCCATAAGGGCGCTTCTTTTTCTATTTCTGTAACATAGTATTTTTTCTTATCACGATTGATATAGTAAATAACAATTGTCTATGATACTTGACAACGAATATAACCACAATTACAATTAATATGTATAATTTCACTATTTTTAGATATTGAAAATTATGGAAAACTAAGTGCTTTATGTTGAAATTTTACGGTGTAAGACGTTGATAACTTACATCAAACGAGAAAGTATTTAATCATTCGTGAAAGATGTACAAGTCGATAGCAAGAGGAGGTGAAATGATGGACCTAATTACAATCATCTCCGTTTTGCTGGCCATACTTGTCGGTGCAGTTGTTGGTTATTTTGTTAGAAAATCCATTGCAGAAGCAAAAATTACTAGTGCAGAGCATGCAGCCGAACAAATTATCGAAGATGCCAAACGTGAAGCTGAAGCATCCAAGAAGGAAGCGCTTCTTGAAGCAAAGGATGAAAATCATAAAATTCGTACAGAAGCGGAGCGAGAAATCCGTGAACGAAGGAGCGAGTTACAGAAGCAAGAAAATCGATTGATGCAAAAGGAAGAGATTCTAGATCGCAAAAGCGAAAGCTTAGACAAACGTGAAGCAACGCTTGAAAAGAAGGAAGATTCTCTTACCAAAAGACAACAGCATATTGAAGAGTTGGAAAGCAAAATGGATGAAATGGTTCGTCAGCAACAAGCAGAACTTGAACGAATTTCAGGTTTATCTAGGGAAGAGGCTAAGCAAATTATCATGGATAACCTAGAGAAAGAGCTTTCTTATGAATCCGCAGTGATGATTAAGGAAAATGAGAATCGCATTAAAGAGGAATCTGATAAGAAAGCGAAGGAAATCCTTTCACTAGCTATCCAAAGATGTGCAGCAGATCACGTTGCCGAGACAACTGTTTCTGTCGTGAATTTGCCTAACGACGAAATGAAAGGTCGCATTATCGGACGTGAAGGACGTAATATTCGTACGATTGAAACGTTGACAGGAATTGATCTTATCATTGATGATACGCCTGAAGCTGTAATATTATCCGGCTTTGACCCTATTCGTCGTGAAACTGCAAGATTAGCTTTGGAAAAACTTGTTCAAGATGGTCGAATCCATCCGGCTCGAATTGAAGAAATGGTCGAAAAATCTAGACGAGAAGTAGATGAACATATCCGTGAAGTCGGTGAACAATCTACATTTGAAGTAGGTGTTCATGGTCTACATCCGGATTTAATTAAAATTCTGGGTAGATTAAAGTATCGGACAAGTTACGGCCAAAACGTATTAAAGCACTCAATGGAAGTTGCACACTTAACCGGTTTAATGGCCGCAGAATTAGGTGAAGATATAACTCTTGCGAAAAGATCAGGTCTTCTCCATGATATCGGAAAAGCGATTGACCATGAGGTAGAAGGCAGTCATGTTGAAATTGGTGTTGAACTTGCAACCAAGTATAAAGAGCACCCAGTTGTAATCAACAGTATTGCTTCACACCATGGTGATACAGAAGCGACTTCAATTATAGCAGTATTAGTAGCTGCTGCTGATGCACTCTCTGCTGCGAGACCAGGTTCAAGAAGTGAAACATTAGAGAACTATATTCGCAGATTAGAAAAGCTTGAAGAAATTTCCGAGTCCTATGAAGGAGTAGAAAAATCATTTGCAATTCAGGCTGGCCGTGAAATTAGAATTATGGTCAAACCTGATACTGTTGATGACCTACAAGCACATAAACTTGCAAGAGATATCCGTAAGCGAATTGAAAGTGAATTAGACTATCCTGGTCACATTAAAGTGACTGTTATACGTGAAACTCGTGCAGTCGAGTACGCAAAATAAAAAGAAGTGGTGAATATTCACCACTTCTTTTGTTGTTTTTGACATTAACAAAACTCTATGTAAAACTAAAAATATGACGAAAAAGAATAAAGATTGGAGCTAGTAAATGCGGATTTTATTTGTTGGAGATGTTGTCGGCTCACCCGGCCGAAACATGATCAAGACCTATTTACCAAAACTAAAAAATAAATATAAGGCCCATGTCACGATTATTAATGGGGAAAATGCTGCTTCTGGAAGAGGAATAACAGAGAAAATATATCGTTCATTTTTAGAAGCAGGGGCCCATGCGGTAACCCTCGGAAACCATACATGGGACAATAAAGAAATCTTTGAATTTATAGACGAGGCGAAATTTCTTGTAAGACCAGCTAATTTTCCGGAAGGAACGCCTGGAAAGGGATTTGTCATTCTAAATCTTAATGGCATTGAAATCGGAATTATTAATTTGCAGGGGAGAACTTTTTTGCCTCCGCTCGATTGTCCGTTTAAAAAGGTGGATGAGTTGATAGCGGAAATTAAGAAACGGACAAATATCATTTTTGTCGATTTTCATGCGGAAGCTACAAGTGAAAAACAAGCTATGGGCTGGTACCTTGATGGCAAAGTATCAGCAGTTGTTGGCACACATACCCATGTTCAAACAGCTGATGATCGCATCCTGCCAGGTGGAACTGCCTATATAACAGATGTAGGAATGACAGGACCATATGATGGCATTCTCGGAATGGAAAGACAGGCAGTTTTGAAAAAGTTTATAACAAGTCTACCGGTAAGGTTTGAAGTCTCATCCGGAAGAGAGCAATTAAGTGCCGTTGTAATTGATATTGATCCAAAAACGGGGAAAGCGCAGAAAATCGAACGTATTTTAATTAATGACGACCATTCCTCTTTGAGTGAATTTTAGAACTTTTTAGAAAAATAAAAGGAATTAAGCAGGAATAACTGGGGATTTCGTGAATATAGTAGAAGAGGAAATGATTATTGATTTACTTATTCATACGAGGAGGAACCAGGAATGGAAATATTAAAAGTTTCAGCAAAATCTAATCCTAATTCTGTAGCTGGAGCACTTGCGGGGGTTTTACGTGAACGTGGCGCTGCTGAGATTCAAGCAATTGGCGCAGGTGCCTTAAACCAAGCCGTGAAGGCAGTTGCGATCGCACGAGGATTTGTAGCACCGAGTGGAGTTGATTTAATATGTATTCCTGCATTTACAGATATATTAATCGACGGAGAAGAGCGTACGGCAATTAAATTAATTGTTGAACCTCGCTAAACGCAATCTTACTTGTTGTTTTATATTAACATTATCCTTGGGGCATCTAAATATTCTTGCAGCCATATGGGAGCCTGAATAGGTCATTCTCGTGGCGCTAGAACGTTTGGAATGCCCCTTGTTTTGCGTCTAAGCTATTCATCAGGAGGGAATACTAATGACAAAAATCTTTGATGCCCATTGTGATGTTCTCTATAAAATGTGGCTCAATAATAAAATTTCATTTGAAGATAGCAAAGTCCTGCATGTGAACTATGAAAATATGGTAGATGCCGGAAGTAAAGTGCAATGCTTTGCCATCTATATTCCAGAAAGTGTGAGGTTTAGCGACAGGTTTAATGTGGCCTTGGAAATGGTTGATCTTTTTTTCGAAAAGATTTTATACACCAATTCAAAGATGAAGATAATTCTTGAAAAAGAAGATATTCTCAAGCTTAAGGATGATGAGATTGGGGCTATATTAACATTAGAAGGCTGTGATGCGATTGGCCATGATATTGTAAGACTAAAGACATTATATCGACTTGGTGTCCGCTCAGTGGGATTAACATGGAATTATGCCAATGCAGTGGCAGACGGGGCACTTGAAAAAAGAAATGGCGGTTTGACGAACTTTGGAAGAGAAGTGGTCGAACTTAACAATCAATTGCGGATCTGGACGGATGTTTCACATTTAGGTGAAGCTTCATTCTGGGACGTTATTGAGACCGCAGATTACCCAATTGCGTCACATTCTAATGCCTATTCTTTATTTCAACATCACCGAAATTTAAAAGATGAGCAAATCAAGGCCATTATTCAAAAAAATGGCGTGATTGGCGTGACCTTTGTGCCCGATTTCTTGAGCGGAGATAAACAAAATGCAGAGATTAAAGATGTAATTCGTCATATCGAACATATCTGCTCATTAGGTGGAGAAAGCCATATTGGATTAGGGTCAGACTTCGATGGAATTGATTATACTGTGCAGGGTTTAGAGGATTATCGAGGCTACAAAAAACTAATTTTGGAAATGAAAAAATATTTTTCAAAAGAGCAAATTTCTAAAATTTGTTATCAAAATTTTGTAGATAATTTTCCGAAATAAACCCAATCGAAATAAAATACACAAATTTGTCAAAAATGCGATAGAAAGGGTTGATTTTTTCTTCTTATAAGTCTAGAATTGAAAGCGTTTAGTACACTTCCATGCAAAAATTTACTTTATTTTGCTGCAGATTATAATTTATCATTCGGTAATTTTTTTTTGTGGAATCGTGCTACACTTAAATACACTGAAACATTTATCATAAATGTACATTCAAAAGGGGTGTAAGATATGATCAATCAACTTTCATGGAAAGTTGGCGGACAACAAGGGGAAGGAATTGAGAGTACTGGGGAAATTTTTGCAATTGCTCTTAATCGTTTAGGTTACTATTTGTATGGTTACCGCCACTTTTCTTCCCGTATCAAAGGCGGCCACACAAACAACAAAATTCGTGTAAGCACAACTGAAGTTCGATCTGTTTCTGATGATCTTGATGTCTTAGTTGCATTTGATCAAGAGACAATCGATGTTAACTTTCATGAATTACGTGATGGCGGTGTCGTAATCGCTGATTCTAAATTCAATCCAGTAATTCCTGAAAACTCTAATGTATCATTCTATTCAGTACCTTTTACTGATATTGCTACTGAATTAGGTACATCATTAATGAAAAACATGGTAGCGGTTGGTGCTTCAAGCGCTGTTCTTGGACTGCCTGTTGACGCGTTCCGAGAAGTTGTTGAAGAAATTTTCGGGAAAAAAGGACAACAAGTAGTTGAAAAAAATATGGAAGCCATGTCAAGAGGCTTTGAATATATTAAAGAGCAAGCTGGTGGAACACTTTCTACAATGCAGCTTGACAAAGCAGATGGCAAAAAACGCTTATTTATGATTGGTAACGATGCAATCGCAATGGGCTTTGTTGCTGGCGGTTGCCGCTTTATGGCTGCATACCCAATTACACCTGCTTCTGAAATTATGGAGTATTTAATTAAAAAGCTTCCTGAATTTGGTGGTACTGTTATTCAAACAGAAGACGAAATTGCTGCTGTTACAATGACAATGGGTGCTAACTATGGTGGTGTTCGTGCGATTACTGCATCTTCAGGCCCAGGCCTTTCACTAATGGCTGAAGGTATTGGTCTTGCAGGTATGACTGAAACTCCAATCGTTATTGTTGATACCCAACGTGGGGGTCCGTCTACAGGATTACCAACTAAAATTGAACAATCTGACTTGATGTCAATGATTTTTAATACACATGGTGAAATTCCTAAAATCGTTCTTGCTCCAAGTACAGTTGAAGAGGCATTTTTCGATGCTGTTGAATCATTAAACCTTGCTGAAGAATATCAATGTCCGGTTATCTTATTAACTGACCTTCAGTTATCTTTAGGTAAACAAACTGTTGAACCTTTAGATTTCTCAAAAATTGAAGTTCGCCGTGGTAAGCTGGATCTTAACGCTGAATTAACAGCTGATGGACCAGATGGAAACTTCAAGCGTTATCGTGTTACCGAAGATGGTATTTCACAACGTGTAGTACCTGGAATGAAAAATGGTTTACACCATATGACTGGTGTTGAACACAGTGAAATCGGTAGACCATCTGAGGCTCCTGCAAATCGTAAAGCACAAATGGACAAGCGTTTCAATAAGATGGTAAATCTTAATGTTAAGAATCCAGTTCATAAAAATGTAAAACACGATGAAGCAGACGTATTGGTGATTGGTTTTAACTCAACACGTGGTGGCATTGAAGAAGCAATGGGTCGCCTTGAAAATGATGGCATCAAAGTAAACCATGCCCATATTCGTCTAGTTCACCCATTCCCAGTGGATGAAGTTCAACCATTAGTTGATTCTGCTAAAAAGGTTGTAGTACTTGAACATAATGCAACTGGACAGCTAACACAAATCCTTAAGTTAAACGTGGGAAATCACAATAAGGTAGAGAGCATATTGAAATATGACGGAAATCCATTCCTACCTAGTGAAATTTACAACAGAATTAAGGAGTTGTTATAAGATGGCAACATTTAAAGATTTTCGTAATAGCGTAAAACCTAACTGGTGTCCAGGATGCGGAGATTACTCAGTTCAAGCTGCAATTCAACGTGCTGTTGCAAATGTTGGCGTTGAGCCTCATAATTTCGCGCTTATCTCGGGAATTGGCTGTTCTGGACGTATTTCAGGATATGTTAATTCTTACGGTATCCATGGTATCCATGGTCGTGCATTACCAATTGCGCAAGGTGTTAAAATGGCCAATAAAGACCTAACAGTTGTTGCTGCAGGCGGTGACGGTGACGGTTTTGCCATTGGTATGGGACATACAATCCACGCAATTCGTCGTAACATTGATATGACATACATTGTAATGGATAACCATATCTACGGATTGACTAAAGGTCAAACATCACCACGTAGTGAATTTGGTTTCAAAACAAAAAGTACACCAAAAGGTTCAATAGAGCATTCTATCCATGCAATGGAAATGGCTTTAACAGCTGGTGCAACATTTGTAGCGCAAAGCTTCTCAAGTGACCTAAAAGAGCTTACTGAGATTATTGAAGCTGGTATTAACCACAAAGGCTTCTCTTTAATCAACGTATTCAGCCCTTGTGTAACATATAATAAAGTAAATACTTATGATTGGTTTAAAGAAAACCTTAAGAAATTAAGCGACATTGAAGGTTATGATCCTTTAAATCGTAATATGGCAATGCAAACATTGATGGATAATCATGGTCTAGTAACTGGAGTTATCTATCAAAACAAAGAACAAAAATCATATCAAGAACTTGTACATGGAGGATATTACGAAAAACCTCTTGTTCAAGCTGACCTAAACATTTCAGAAGACAAGTTAAATGAATTAGTAAAAGAATTCATGTAATTTGATAAAAAAAGCTGGCCTTTCGAGGTCGGCTTTTTTTGCTTCTACTGACACTTTTTCCGTGACCTGTGGTATTGTTAATTTACCTTTAAACCTTTATACTATGTAATTGGTGAATTATTTATTCTAAAAAAATGCTTTCATTATTTTTTATTAATAGAGGAAGGAGATTTTCATGAACGAACAACAACGCTTAGAAAGTCAACAAATAAAAAATGCTAATCCTTCGGACAAAAAATCCGAAAAGGATTATGCAAAATATTTCGAATCAACATACCAGCCACCTTCATTGAAAGATGCTAAACAACGTGGAAAAGAGGACGTAAAAGTTCACCGTGGCTATGACATCCCGGCTGATATGGAAGGAATCGGAAAAGACAAGAAGTTTTATATTCGTACGTATGGCTGCCAAATGAATGAACATGATACAGAGGTAATGGCAGGCATCCTGTCCGAAATGGGTTTTGAAACCACAGATGATACAGTAGATGCGGATATTATTTTATTAAATACTTGCGCTGTCCGTGAAAATGCTGAAAATAAAGTGTTTGGTGAAATTGGACATTTAAAGCCATTAAAAACAAAAAATCCTGACATTATTTTAGGTGTATGCGGCTGTATGTCTCAGGAAGAGGGCGTAGTCAATCGTTTACTTCAAAAGCATCAGCACGTAGACCTTATTTTCGGTACGCATAATATCCATCGTCTTCCACAGCTTCTGAAAGAGGCAATGTTAAGTAAAGAACGCGTCGTGGAAGTGTGGTCTAAAGAAGGCGATGTTATTGAAAACCTACCAAAAGTAAGAAATGGCCAAATTAAAGCTTGGGTTAATATTATGTATGGATGTGATAAATTCTGTACGTACTGTATTGTTCCTTATACTAGAGGCAAAGAACGCAGTCGTCGTCCGGAAGATATCATTGCAGAGGTACGAGATATAGCACGCCAAGGATATAAAGAAATTACGTTGTTGGGACAAAACGTGAACGCCTACGGAAAAGACTTTGAAGATATAAAATATGGTCTAGGTGATTTAATGGATGAAATCCGTAAAATCGATATTCCGCGTATTCGCTTTACGACAAGCCATCCACGTGATTTCGACGATCGCTTAATTGAAGTGCTTGCTAAAGGCGGCAATTTAATGGATCATATCCATTTACCTGTACAATCAGGAAGCACAGAAATGTTGAAAATCATGTCTCGTAAATATACGAGAGAGCAATACTTGGAACTTGTACGTAAAATAAAAGAAGCGATTCCAAATGCATCGTTAACAACAGATATCATCGTGGGCTTCCCTAATGAAACGGAAGAGCAATTTGAAGATACACTTTCTTTATACCGTGAAGTTGAATATGATAGTGCTTATACTTTCATCTATTCACCACGTGAGGGTACTCCGGCCGCAGATATGGTTGATAATGTACCACTGGAAGTGAAAAAGGAACGTTTGCAACGCTTGAACGCAGTAGTAAATGAAATTTCCGCTAAGAAAAACAAGCAATATCAAGACCATATTATTGAGGTTCTTGTTGAAGGGGAAAGTAAAAACAATCCAGAGATTTTAGCAGGATACTCAAGAAAAAGTAAATTAGTGAACTTTAAAGGCCCAAAATCTGCAATAGGACAAATTGTCAAGGTGAAGATTACGGATGCAAAGACATGGTCATTAAATGGTGAAATGGTAGAAGAAACGATGGGGGTAACATATAATGGCTAACTATACAAAATCAGAAGTAGTGGAAAAAGCGGCAGAGCTTGCCAAATTAATTGCTGAAACAGAAGAGGTAGAGTTTTTCAAAAAAGCGGAGGAAGCCATCAACAATAATCAAAAGGTTCGTAAATTGATGGATGATATTAAGAGTTACCAAAAACAAGCGGTAAATTTCCAGCATTATAATAAACCGGAAGCATTAAAGAAAGTAGAAGACAAAATCGAATCTTTAATGGCTGAGTTGGATGGAATTCCTGTTGTAACAGAATTTAAGCAATCACAAACGGTTGTGAATGACTTATTGCAACTCGTTTCAAGTACAATTTCACAAACAGTCACAAATGAAATTATTGTGTCTACTGGCGGAGATCTTTTGCAAGGTAAAACAGGCTCAGAGCCTGGATGCCACCAAGAGGGCGGCTGCGAGCATGACCACCTCATTCCAGAAGAACTTAAACAAAAATAATACAAAAACAACAGTGGGTTGGCCATATGGTCAGCCCTTTTCTGCGTCTTTATGAAACTGGGCACATATCTCCCGTCTTGTGCATAGAATAGACTAAAGTCTGAGTTGCCTTTTTGAAATTCCTACTAAGTTATATAGTTTGATGATAAAGAATTTATTGCACACTGGTCATTCGCCCTGCATAGGATGAAAAGGAACGAAGAATGAGGAGGTAGTGCTCATATGTCAACAAATAAAGAGCATGAGTATCGATTTAGAGAGATAATTACAAAAGCAGTTTGTGGTAAAGGTCGGAAATTTACGCAATGTACACATACAATTACGCCATCTCACAGACCGACCAGCATTCTTGGTTGTTGGATCATTAACCATGAATATGATGCTAAAAAGGTTGGAGAGAATGTAGAAATCGAAGGAAACTACGATATTAACGTATGGTATTCCTTCAGTGACAACACGAAAACAGAGGTTGTAACTGAAACTGTACATTATAAAGATGTAGTCCGTCTATCTTCAAAGGATGAAAATTGCGTTAATGATGAATTAGAAGTCGTAGCGAGGGTATTACAACAACCAAACTGTTTAGAATGCTCCATTTCACCAAATGGCAATAAAATTGTTGTTCAAGTAGAGCGTGAGTTCATTGCCGAAGTCATTGGTGAAACAAAGGTTTGTGTAAAGGTCTATCCAGGTGCTTGTGAGGAAAATGATGATGATGATGACTTTTTAGATGAAGAGTTTGAAGATTTAAATCCGGACTTTTTAGTAGCTGGAGAGGAAGAATAAGAACTAGGAAGGTACTTCCTAGTTTTTTTTCGTGTTGACAGCAACAAAAAATGCTATAATTTAATGGAACATGGATTTATTGGAGGACTAATAATGGCACAATATACGCCAATGATACAGCAATACTTAGCAGTGAAGGCACAATACAAGGATGCCTTTTTATTTTTCCGTTTAGGCGATTTCTACGAGATGTTTTTCGACGATGCGATTAAAGCATCACAGGAATTAGAAATTACATTAACAGGCCGGGATGGAGGGGGCGAGGAACGCATTCCAATGTGTGGTGTTCCCTATCATGCCGCTGATAATTATATCAATCAATTAATTGAAAAAGGCTATAAAGTAGCCATTTGTGAGCAAGTGGAAGACCCGAAGGCAGCAAAAGGTGTTGTCAAACGGGAAGTAATCCAGATGATTACGCCTGGTACGGTCATGCAAGGAAAGGTCATCGATGCAAAGGAAAATAATTATATTGCAACAATAACGGATTTTGCTGACCAGACCTACGGCATTGCCTACATTGACCTCACAACTGGAGAAGGTCAGATTACGATTATTACCGGTGAATGGTTTGATGTTGTCGGCGAACTTTATTCCGTTGGGGCAAAAGAGGTCGTTTTACCACCCCATCATGACGAACAAAATTTACAGGAATTACGCGACCGGACGAATGTGACCATTTCATTTGAACAGGAAACGAAGATTCCTGACTCGCTTTTGGAAACTAGCAAACTCCTTGAGCAAACGAAATTAAAAGAAACGTTAGGCCGCCTCTTGCAATATTTAGAAAAAACACAAAAGCGCTCTCTTGACCATCTTCAGCCTGTCTCCTATTATGAAACGAATCAATATATGAAACTGGATATTCATTCGAAAAGAAATCTTGAACTAACAGAAACGATTCGAACGAAAGGGAAAAAAGGCTCGTTTTTATGGCTTTTAGATGAAACTGTTACAGCAATGGGGGCTAGAAGATTAAAGCAATGGATCGAACGCCCTCTCCTTTCGCAAACTGAAATTGAAAACCGCTTGAATCTAGTAGAGACGTTGTTGAATAATTATTTTGTACGCCAGGAATTGCGGGAAGCATTAAAGCCGGTTTATGACTTAGAACGGCTTTCAGGGCGGGTCGCCTTTGGAAATGTAAATGCACGTGATTTAATTCAGTTGAAAAAATCATTGCAGCAAATTCCAATCATCACTGGGCTTATTGAGCAGCTCCAAAACCCATATGCCAATGTGCTTTTCCGTGAAATCGACCGATGCGAATCATTGCTTGCGTTAATTGAGAGAGGCATTGACGAAAATCCTCCGCTTTCTATTAAAGAAGGGGGCATTATCAAAGATGGTTATCATGAAAAATTAGACAATTACCGCGATGCCGTCACAAATGGCAAACAATGGATTGCTGAGCTTGAGATGAAGGAAAAACAGGAAACTGGCATAAAATCTTTGAAAATCGGCTATAACCGTGTGTTTGGTTATTATATTGAAGTGACAAAATCAAATATTCATTTGCTTCCAGAAGGTCGATTTGAACGGA
This sequence comes from Schinkia acidoalkalinis, assembly GCF_054301215.1. The sequence goes on along the minus strand of NZ_CP182573.1, from coordinate 527,732 downwards.
AACAAACACTTGCCAATGCCGAAAGATATATCACGCCTGAACTAAAGGAAAAAGAGGCCATGATTCTCGAGGCAGAAGAAAAAATAATAGATTTGGAATATGATTTGTTTGTTGAGATCCGGGAGCAGGTAAAAACATTTATACCGAAGCTGCAAAGCTTGGCAAAGCTGATTAGTGAAATCGATGTCTTACAAAGCTTTGCCCAAGTTAGTGAAGAACATCAATATACGAAGCCTGAATTTTCAACAGATAGAAAAATAGTCATTAAGGAAGGCCGTCATCCTGTCGTTGAAAAAGTATTAAATTCAGGTACCTATGTCGCAAATGATTGCTACCTGGATAAGGACAATGAAATGCTGTTAATTACTGGTCCGAATATGTCAGGTAAAAGTACGTTTATGCGGCAAATCGCTTTAACAGCCATACTCGCGCAAATTGGCTGTTATGTCCCAGCTGAAAAAGCTATTCTGCCGATTTTCGACCAGGTTTTCACCCGGATTGGCGCCGCCGATGACTTGGTTTCAGGGCAGAGTACATTCATGGTTGAAATGCTGGAAGCAAAAAATGCCATAACGAAAGCAACGCAAAATAGTTTAATTCTGCTTGATGAGATAGGCAGAGGAACATCAACTTACGATGGAATGGCATTAGCGCAAGCGATAATCGAGTATATTCATGATGAAATCGGCGCGAAAACGTTATTTTCAACTCATTATCATGAATTGACAGAACTGGAAGAATCTCTACAACACTTAAAAAATGTCCATGTCAGTGCCATTGAAGAAAATGGAAAAGTGGTTTTTCTTCATAAAGTAAAAGATGGTCCGGCAGACAAAAGTTATGGTATTCATGTAGCACAGTTGGCAGAGCTTCCGGAGATTTTAATAGAGCGGGCCAAAGAAATATTGGACAAGCTTGAAAACGGTCAAAACACAAAAGGTATGTCCGCGAAGTCGGCACCATTGCAACAAGGCAATAAAGAAACTGCTGTAAAGCTGGAAGAAGTGCAACAACCTACTGTGGAGTTTGCCGGTAAACAAGAAACACCATCATCAATGAATGAAGACACAGGACAGCTTTCCTTCTTCGTAACACCATCAGAAAAACATGAACGAAAAACGAAGGAGAAGTCCTTGAACAGTCACGAAGAACAAGTATTGAAGGCTCTACAATCGATTAATTTATTGGAAATGACACCATTAGATGCGATGAATGAACTTTATAAACTACAAAAATTAATGAAGTCTTAAAACAAGGTGATATTGTGGGGAAAATCAGACAATTAGATCATCATTTATCTAATAAAATTGCAGCAGGCGAGGTCGTTGAACGACCAGCGTCTGTTGTGAAAGAACTTGTTGAAAATGCAATCGATGCTCATGCGACGAGAATTGAAGTGCATGTAAAGGAAGCTGGGCTGGCAGAAATTCGCATTATCGATAATGGCGATGGCATTGAGCCTGATGATTGCCTTCTTGCGTTTGAACGGCATGCGACAAGTAAAATTAAAGATGAAAATGACTTGTTTCGCATTCGAACGCTCGGCTTTCGCGGTGAGGCCTTGCCGAGTATCGCGTCCGTTTCAGAACTTGAAATGAAGACATCAACCGGCAACGGGCCAGGGACCTACATCAAGTTAAAGGGTGGACATGTCGAAGAGCATCAGTCAAGTGCCAGCAGGAAAGGAACGGAAATCATTGTCAGCAATCTTTTCTTTAATACACCAGCAAGACTGAAATATATGAAGACCGTCCATACTGAATTGGGTAACATTACAGACTATCTGAATCGAATTGCTTTAGCCCACCCGGAAATCTCCATCCAACTGACCCATAACGGCAACCGCGTTTTGTTTACAAGCGGGAATGGTGATGTTTTGCAGGTGCTTGCTGCTATTTATGGCATGTCGATTGCAAAGCAAATGATTCCGATTAAGCTGGAAAGCATCGATTTTGAAGTACAAGGGTATATTGCCAAACCAGAAGTAACTAGAGCATCCAGAAACTATATTTCAACCATCATAAACGGTCGTTTTATTAAAAATTATGCGCTGGCAAAGGCAATTCAGGAAGGCTATCATACACTGTTAACAATCGGGCGATTTCCAGTCGCATACCTGAACATTGTGATGGACCCGTTATTAGTGGATGTCAATGTCCATCCTGCAAAGCTCGAGGTGCGCTTAAGTAAAGAAGCCGAACTTTGTGAGTTGATAAAAGGGGGTATTCAGGCAGCTTTTCGTAAACTAACTTTGATTCCTGAGGTTACTAAGGTAAATAAAGAGCCAAAGCCTGTTACTGAGCAGCAATCGCTTGTCCTTGAACATACACTTGAAAATGAAGTAAATTCACCATGGAAACCATTTCAGGAAGCTATTAAAGAACAGACGGAGCGGGTAGTAGCGGTAGAAGCACCGTTTGTACCGATCAATCACGAGTTTTCTAATACAACATATGCCCCAAAAAACGTAGTAGAACCGGTGACTATGATTGACCAAGATGAAGAGGACGAGTACGAAAATGAACTCTACACAGTAGTGGAAAGGGAAAACCTTGACCGGCGGCTTCAAGTGGAAACAAAAATAGCTCAAAATCCAACACGTAATCTTGAAACGAGTAACGAAAACCAAGAGCAGCAACTGCAAAGGCAAGAACAACAACAAATGCAAGACCAAGAGCGTATCCCGCCGCTCTATCCAATCGGGCAAATGCATGGCACCTATATATTAGCTCAAAATGAAAATGGCTTGTATATCATTGACCAACATGCAGCCCAGGAACGGATTAAATATGAATATTTTAAAGAAAAAGTAGGTCAGGTCTCAGCAGAAGTGCAAGAGATGCTATTGCCGCTTACCCTAGAATATTCAAAAAACGAGACATTCATCATTGAAGAGCATGTTGAACAGTTAAAAAGCGTGGGCATCTTTCTTGAGCCTTTCGGAGGGGGTAGCTACATTATCCGCTCACACCCGCAATGGTTTCCAAAAGGAGAAGAAAAAGAACTCATTGAAGAACTCATTCAGCAAGTGTTAACGAAGAAAAAAGTAAGCATCCATGAACTGCGAGAAGAAGCGGCCATTATGATGTCCTGTAAGGGTTCCATTAAAGCAAACCACCATCTTCGTAATGATGAAATTTTTGCTTTGCTTGAAACCTTGCGAAAGGCCACGGATCCATTTACATGTCCACATGGAAGACCAATCATCATTCATTTTTCAACGTACGAGATTGAAAAGCTGTTTAAACGGGTGATGTAGAAATTTTTCTTATTGTAAAACTGAATGAAAGTTTGTATTCATGACAACAATTGTTTATTATGGATAGAGACCATATTTTACTAGGTGACCTAATATGAATAAAAATGTAATCGCAATAATCGGACCAACAGCTGTTGGAAAAACAAAAATGAGTATCGAATTAGCACATGCGCTGGATGGGGAAATTATCAGCGGAGATTCGATGCAAATCTACCGGGGCATGGATATTGGTACAGCCAAGGTGACAAAAACTGAAATGCAAGGGATTCCTCATTATCTAATTGATATTAAAGACCCTCGAGAGGATTTCTCTGTAGCTGAATTTCAGGGACTAGCAATGGAATTGATTGAAGAGATCAGTCAGCGTGGAAAGGTCCCCATCATTGCTGGGGGAACAGGGCTTTATATTCAAGCTGTTCTTTTCAATTATAATTTTTCGGTTGCAGAGTCAAATCCTGAATACCGCTTGTTTTTAGAAAAACGGATTGAGGCTGAGGGAATCGAAGGTGTTTATCATGAATTAACGCTGATTGACCCGGAAAGCTGTGAACGAATCCATCCGAATAATGTTAGACGAGTGATTCGGGCGTTGGAAGTGTATCATGAAACAGGTTTGACGATGTCGGAGTACTTGAAAGAGCAGGAGAGCGATTCTCCTTATGACCATCAGATTATCGGCTTAACAATGGAACGAGAACTCCTTTATGAGCGTATCAATAAACGTGTAGATATGATGGTAGAAAACGGTTTATTGGAAGAGGTTCAAAAATTATATAACGCTGGAATTAAAGATTGCCAATCCATCCAAGCCATTGGCTACAAAGAAATCTATGATTATTTTTCCGGAAAAACAACGAAGGAAGAGTCAATCGAACTTTTAAAAAGAAATTCTCGTCGGTACGCAAAAAGACAGCTTACATGGTTTCGAAATAAAATGGATGTAGCATGGTTTGACATGTCAGAAGCTGTAGGAAGCGCTCAAATGTTTGAACAAAAGAAAAAAGAAATTTTGGATTTAGTAGCAGGAAAGCTTCGGCTTAAAGCGAAATAGATAATAAAGAAAGAGAAGAGGAGGACTGTTCGATGAAACAATCCATAAATATTCAAGATCAATTTTTAAATCAGCTTCGTAAAGAAAATATTGGGGTTACCGTTTTCTTATTAAATGGTTTCCAGTTGCGGGGTGCGATTAAAGCGTTCGACAATTTCACTGTTCTCTTAGATACAGATGGCAAACAGCAAATGATTTATAAGCATGCCATTTCTACATTCTCACCACAAAAAGCCGTTCAAATTGATTTGGAAGGCAATCAACAACAGCTATAAGAAAAATAAGGCTGCATCCATAGAATATATGGGGGCAGCCTTGTTTTTTGAAGGTACTCAGAAGAACTTCTTTTTCCAGAAAATTAGTGCAGTAATGCTAGCAAACATAATCGAAATCACCATGGCGATTAAAAAGGCATGTGGATAATCTTGGAATGGAATTTTAACGTTCATTCCGAAAAAACTAGCCACCATTGTTGGAAGGGCCAATATAATCGTAAAGGATGTCAAGAACTTCATTACAATATTCACGTTATTGGATATAACGGAAGCAAAGGCGTCCATCATACCACTCAGGATTGTGGTGTGTGTTTCAGCCATTTCAATCGCTTGTTGGTTCTCAATAATGACGTCCTCCAACAACTCTTTGTCATCCTCGTACATTTTCAAGTAATGAGTTCGTAACATTTTTTGCATTACAATATTATTGGATTTTAACGAAGTAGTGAAATAGACTAAACTTTTGCTTAAATTTAATAATGTAAATAGTTCTTTATTTTTCATAGATTGATGTAGTTCATTTTCAATCTCGTCAGTCATTTTGTTAATTTGTTTAAGATGCTTAAGAAAGGAAGTTGCTGTTAAATATAGGATTTGCAATGCAAATCTTGTTTTTTTGTATGTGAAAAATTGTTTTACTTTGTTTTGTGCAAATAAATGAAAAATGGGGTTATCTTTAATACAAACGGTAACAAAGCATTCATCCGTTATAATCATTCCAAGTGGAAGTGTATCATAAATAGGTCGCTCAAATTCATCCCTTGTAACCAAAGGCATATTAATAATAATTAAAATATTATTGTCTTCTTTTTCAATCCTTGACCGTTCCTCTTCATCCAATGGGTCCTTCAAAAAGTCCAGCGGGATTTCCAAGCGCTTCATCACATGGTTAATCTCTTCTTCTGTGGGTGAGATTAAATGGACCCAGCACCCTTTTACAATATCCACTGTTTCTTGAATGATCCCGTGTTCATCCGTAATAAAAGTTTTTAACATAAAAAAATCCTCCTCATACTTCGAGGAAGCCAAGCTTATCTTACAGCAATCAACCTTTTATGGATAAGATAATGTTTGATTTCCTCATTGTTCGAACTGGGGTCGGGTTCATTACATGGTAGATTACCCAAAAAAGGTCAACTCCTTTACATAAAATAGTTTGTCCGCTTTTCTAATCATACTCTGTCCACCTTTCGTTGTAAACAAAATGTGGACAAAAGGTAGGGTTAACCCGGCAGATGCTTTTTCGCCTTAATGACTATTGCCTTTCCTATTAACGGATAAAGCCAATAGCCTAGGCACACTCCAAATACGTTTAAGATTACATCATCAATATCAAAACTGCCCCGCTTTGTAACGAATTGGATACCCTCAATCATCAAAATTGAGAAACAACTTATCAACAGTAACCGCGTAAAAATAAGCCTATGGTTCACAAAGCAATAATAAAGGCCAAATGGGATAAATAACCCAATGTTGGCCGCCAAATTATAGATTGTAATCAACACAGCCACGCGCCCTGATAAATAAAATAGGACAGTATTAAAAGGAATAAGATTCATAGCGCCATAGTAGCGGTTTTCTGGTCTGAAAAATAATAAAATGAGCAGTCCAATTGAATAGAAAAATACAATAAGGTCGAGGCTTTGTTTCGAAACGTTCATTTTCTCCTCTTTCACCAAAAGGCTCACTATTAAGATAAAAGAAGTCAAGCAAAACCAAACAATTCCAATCACAAGTGGATGTAAATATTGCGTTAACTTCAACCATATCGGTAAAAGGACAATGAATAAAATTTGGGAAAGGTAAAGATTCAGTCTGACATCTTTGCTCATAAATTCCTCCAAAAGAGTACGATGGATTTCTATGCAGAACCTATTTCATTATACTATTACAAATTTTTATAAGGCAGATGTTTAAACATAAATGACGTGAATTTTTTCATAGCTTTTATGTTTAAATATTTGTATAATTTTAATAATTCAAGTAATTTGTATAGGAGTTACATTCTTACTTTGTTGAATATAACAATATTTCCATGAAAACAAATGTTTAAAAAAGGTGGCAATGATAATGGTACAGCAATGGTTGGAGCTTATAGATTTCGGTACGCTATTGTTTCATGGTGCGCTCCTTTTAGCAGCTTTTATATGGCTGCCGATGCTATTAGCCAAAAGAATTAGGCAAGAAAGAAGAGAACGAAAAAAGAGGAAATTTCACGTAATCTCTGGAGGGAAAATTAAGCGGGTTAGTTGAATGGGGGAAACACAGGAGCGAATCTTGTGTTTCTTTTTATTTTTTGAATCTAAATCGAATTGTTAGTGAAAGTGATTTATATCACTGCCGATTTTTGATTAATATGTGAAGATGGTATATTGGGAAGAAAGAACACGTTTATAGAGAAGATAGCAGATCTAATTAAGGGGAATAGTTATGAATCTCCAAAAATATAAAAGTCATTTATTACAAAATATTAAAAAAAAACTTTCGGAATGGTTTGATACAGAACAAATCGAAACGGTTATAGGAGAGGAAGTCTATCGATTCCTTCACTCCGTAAAAGGTACTTCCGGGACACTAGAGCTTGGTGGACTTATGCAAATTTCTCAACAGTTACTGGATAGGTTAGATCCAACAACGAAACAAACATGGGACAAAATTGAATTAAAAAAATTTCTGATAGATTTTATAGAACACATATACGAATATGAAAACTTTGATGAATTAGTTACTACAGAAGGTGTAGTTCACGATGATCAAGCACCACTGATCCAAATTATTGATGATGATGTTTCGATGCTTATTTTGCTTAAGGATGTTTTAGAGGAACAGGGTTGGATGGTCATGGTTCAGACAGACCCAGTAAAAGCTGTTAAGCAGTACTTCGATTGGAAGCCTGATTGCCTCATTTTAGATATTCAGCTCCCGCAAAAGGATGGTTTTGAGATTTTACAGGAGATTGAGCAGCAAAGTGAAAAGTACTTTATTCCAACGATTATGATTAGCGTCAGAAATACGAAGGAAGAACGTATAAAGGCCTATCAAAAGGGTGCTGATGACTTTTTTAATAAGCCCATTGATATAGAGGAATTTGTTGTAAAGGTTGGCAGGCATTTAAAAAGAAAGAAAATCTTTGATCAATCCGTGTTAATTGATGAATTAACCGAAGTATACAACCGGAAGTTTCTAAACGATAGTTTACCACGCATTTTTCAAGATTTTAAAAGGACAAAACAGTCATTTTGCATTAGTATCGTAGATCTGGATTTCTTTAAGCAAATAAACGATACCTATGGGCATCTTGCCGGTGACCAGGTACTTAAGGATTTTGCTCGCTTTCTAAAACAGAATATACGAGGCTCAGACCTCCTTTTCCGTTATGGGGGAGAGGAGTTTATTATCGTTTTCCCAAAAACACCAATCTTGGTAGTTAAAAATCGTTTGAATGAGTTAATCAAAGGTTTTTCGCAAAAAATTTTCAATTATAATGGAATGAGTTTCTCCGTAAGCTTTTCTGCTGGAGTATTTATGGTAGAAGATGAGTCCATTACGATAGAGGGAGCTATTAAAGAGGCAGATCAATTGTTGTATGAAGCTAAATATCATGGCAGGGCAAGAGTTGAATGTTCGCAGTCAGCCTATCATTCCTATAAAAAGGAAATTCTTAATATTTCAGTCATTGATGATGATATTATTATCCGGACGCTACTTTCGCAAATGCTAGAATCTTTGAAGATTAACCATGTAGAATTAAACATACAGGTATTTGAAAATGGACCTGCATTTTTACATTCGCAACATGCCCATGAGGATGTCAATCATTTCTTACTATTGGACGGTATGATGCCAGAGATGGATGGATTAGAGGTTCTTCAGAGGTTGAAAGAAGGGGAAAATGCAGACCGGTATAAGGTATTAATGCTTACTGGAAGACAAGGGGAAGCTGAAAAAGCGCTTGCTTTAAAGCTTGGAGCAGATGATTATATAACGAAACCATTTAATATGAACGAACTCCAAGTAAGAATCGAAAGGATTCTTATGCAGATGAAAAATGGATAAAGAGATTTTACCATTGATAGATAAACTTTTGTAGGAGGCATGGCTTTGAAAAGAATTTTATTGGCAGAGGATGAAGAGGTTCTTCGGATGCTCATTACTGATACATTAGAAGATGGGGATTATATGGTTGATGAAGCTGCTGATGGTGGTGAAGCAATGGATTTTCTGAAAAAGAATAAGTACGATTTGGTCATTCTTGACTATATGATGCCTGTATTAACAGGTCTTGAAGTGATTGAGAAAATCAGAACCGAAGATTCCGGACATCGGACTAGAATCTTAATGCTTTCAGCAAAGAATCAAGCCTATGAGCAGGAAAAAGTCTTCCAAGCAGGTGCTGATTATTTCATGGCCAAACCCTTCAGCCCAATCAAACTTTTAGAATTGATAGAGGGAATTTTTAATGAAGCTTGTTAACTTTTATAAAAAATCATTATCAAATCAAGTACTATCACTAGTTGGAATATCCTTTATATCCCTCATAATGGGTACCAGTGCATTATTTTTTTATCAAGATAAAATCTATAACGATTACATTCAGCAACGGACAAGTATTGATGAACAGCGGGAAGTCATCAATGATATCTTTGACTATTTTAATTCAGAAGTTCTTTTTGTTGATGATTCCATTGCCTTTAAAGTGCCAGAAGGGAAAAAACAGACGCTTGATGCTGAAAGTGAACTGCAAAATAGAATAGCAGATTTAGAAAAGTTGATGAAAACCAAGGAAGAAAGAGCGTTTTATCAAGAAATAGATCAGTTTACAACCTACTATTTTCATCAAGTTCTCCCTTTAGTTGTTCAAAAATATGAACAGGAAAAAGACCCCAGTGTCGATCTTGATAATGATGATATAACCATACAAGTTGAGAGATTTCTTAAGCATTCCGAATCATATAGCGCAGGTCTTCAGGAAAAGCTTAAAGCACATTTTAAACAACTTACGACCCAACAATTAGTCGTTCAATATACCATTGTTAGCTTTCTTATTTTATTATTGATTATCCTAATAACCCTTCTACGTATCTTTTTTAAGAAAATTGGAAAGCCCTTAGCGGAATTCACATTTTCGGCGAATGAGATTGCAGCAGGCAGAGATGCAATTTTAACAGTAGACCCAAGTAGGAAGGATGAACTTGGTACTTTAGCTATTGCTTTTGAAAAAATGATAAAAAGTGTTCAGGAGAAAGAGCAAGACTTGGTGGCACATAATGAAGAATTAATTGCACAGCAGGAAGAACTCCAGGCGCAACAGGAAGAACTGCAATCACTTCTTGTTAATATATCGGAAAATAAACAAAAACTCTTACTGCGAAATAAATTAATCAATAGCATTTCAACCTCCCTAAATAAGGATGAGGTCCTTCATAGTATTGTTAGAAGTATGTGTAATATTACCAGGTCGGAAAAGGGGATTATTGCTATTTTAGAGGATAAGGCAATAGCTTCCTACGGAATTTCCAATGCAGGTATCAGACAATTTGTAGACAATTTAGATAGTGGTTTAGTTAGTAGATTAATAACTGATAAGAAGCCGTTTACGGTAATGCGGGAACAACCACCAAAGGAAAAAGGATATCATGAAACGGTCAACTATAGCTATGATATTTATTTACCAATTATTTCTTCCAATCATGAAGTCGAAGCCATCATGGTGTTTACGCGTTTTGGAGATTCTTTTTCACAAAATGAGCTGGAGGAATATGAGACATTAGCCAGACAAATTACGATTTATCTCGCCAAAATATCGATGTTTGAACAGTCCGAGAAAGAGCGGCGAATTAACCAGGATATCCTTAATACCGTTCAAGAAGGAATTCAGTTACTTGATCAAGATCGTAACATCGTTCAGGTTAACAATCCATTAACTCAACTATTCAATTGGGAAGATTCAACAAAAGAAATCTTGGGGCTATCATGGCAAGAATGGAGCGGCATGATGGCAGATCAGGTTCAGGAAAGTGAATTCCTTGCATTGCTCGAGGATATTCTAAAAAAATCGATTGTTCAACCTAACGGGGAACATACTTTTATTTATCTGATAAAGAACAGCAATCAAGTAGTTAAAGTGTATTGTAAGGCAATTAATGATAGTCAAGGGAATATTGGAACATTGCTTGTCCATCGAGATATCACAAAAGAATATGAAATAGCTCAGATGAAATCTGAATTCGTTAGCACCGTGAGCCATGAATTAAGGACACCGCTGGCAAGTGTTCTTGGTTTTACTGAATTGTTGTTAACAAAGGAAATCAAGCCAGAAAGAAAAACAAAATATTTGCATACGATTTATAATGAAGCCAAACGGCTGACCGCACTAATTAATGATTTTCTAGATATCCAAAGGATGGAATCCGGAAAACAAATGTACGAGAAGAAATTTATAGACATTGTTACGATTTTACAAAATGTCGTAGAGCTGCAAAAGGTGAATACAGATCTGCATAAGATAGAACTACTAGTTGAAAATGAGGAAACGATGATACTAGGGGACAAGGTTAGATTAGAGCAGGTTTATACAAATTTGATAAGCAATGCCATTAAATATTCTCCGAACGGGGGAACCATCCTCATTCGCGTGTATAGCAAGAACGGGATGGTAGCGGTTGATGTAAAGGATGAAGGGCTCGGTATTCCTGAAGAGGAAATCCCTAAATTATTCCAACCGTTTTATCGGGTTGATAATTCAGACCGGAGGAGAATCGGAGGCACCGGCCTTGGACTTTCTATTGTTGAAGAAATTATCAAAGCCCATGATGGTGTCGTTTCAGTAAAATCAGAATATGGGAAGGGCAGTACTTTTACTGTTCAATTTCCAATGGTAACAATGATTGAGAAGGGGTTTCGTCAGGATGTGGAAAAGGATTCCGCATCTAAATACTCTGTAATGATTATTGAGGATGATCTAAATCTAGCGGAGCTGTTGACTCGAGAGTTACAGGATAATGGCTTTCAAGTTAGATACTTCAACGGTGGTCAAAAAGCATTAGAGCAAATGAAAAAAGTTGCACCGAATGTAGTCGTTTTAGATATCATGCTTGATGATGAGGTAGATGGTTGGACCATCATGAAAGAGATGAAGGATAGCAAGCAATTAAAGGATATCCCAATCTTTGTATCATCTGCCCTTGAAGAAAAAGAACGCGGTTTTTCCCTTGGAGCACATGATTATTTAATAAAGCCTTATAAACCAAGCCAACTATCAAAGTTAATTACCCAGACACTATTAAATAATGAAAAAAGTGGACACATTATGGTGCCGCAAAAAAAGGAAACATAGGGGACGGTTCTTGCGTTTTCCTATTATATTCCAATTGTGATGATTGACCTTGCTGGTGCCTTCGATCGCTATTGTAAAAATGCAAACGAATAGAGTAGGCGCATGATTTAATTCATGCGCCTACTCTATTTATTTTGATTTAATGTCGGTAAACGGATTTATAAAAACCTTTGTTTCAGTAGTGATTGTGTAATTTTCATTGTGTTTGTTTAATATTTTGTCCAAATTAAGACCTGTATGGATTCCTAACATGATTACAATAATGATAATAAACGGGTTCAATTTAATTCACATCACTTTCTGTTTAGGATCATTTCCTGCCTATTTTATATCCAATAAACCTGTCTGAAAATTATGAATGTAACAAAAGTATAAGTAACTTACAAAATATTGTCAAATATAAAAATAATATTGAGATAAGGTTTATTAGGCGTATTACAAACATAGAAGATCCGGGGATTCGCGTCTTTGTAGCCTTACATGAAGGAAAAGTTGTTGGGGCAACAGAGTACCGCCTTCCGATGGAAGAAGGGGTAAACGAGCTTATACCGTGTTATCAAATAAACCACAATCATGGTATACAATGGTTGAGGACCTAGAAACCAAGGGAAAAGTGGCATTAGCTTATCTATAATAATTGTAAATTTAAAAAACAGTTCTTCTTTTGGATGAGGAACTGTTTTTTTATGATTATTTTTCACTTATTAATTTCAATCCCGTTTGATAATACTCATCCATCATTTCTCTCGGCACCATATTTCCGCCAGTAGCCCAAACGATATGCGTACCTTTCTTCGCATTATTCGCCGCATTCATTTTCATTAAATAATCGCTGCCTTCTTCAGATAGCTTTATTGGTCCAATCATGCCAGCTAAAGCAGACGGCTCTAGATGAATTCCTTCTGTATCCACTAGTTTCTTCAGCAGCTTATATAATTGTTCATCACTAACTGTATAAATGCCGCTTAAAAAAGGTTCCATTAACTTGCCCACAAATCCTGATGGTATGCCGACCGCCAGGCCATCGGCATCTGTGATATTGTCAATTCCAACATCTTGGACTGAAATTTGATCATGAAGCCCGGTCATCAAACCAAGCAGCATACACGGAGAATGGGTAGGCTCTGCAAAGAAACAGTGTACATTGTCTTGAAATACTAATTTTAACCCGAAAGCGATGCCACCGGGACCACCGCCAACGCCGCATGGAAGGTACACAAATAAAGGATGATTTTCATCTACAACAATTTTCATTTCCTCCAATTGCCTTTTCAAGCGTGACGCTGCTACAGCGTATCCTAAAAATAAGTCCTTGGAATTTTCATCATCTATAAAATAACAGCTTGGATCTTGCTCCGCCTGGATTCTGCCTTCCTCTACGGCTTTACTATAGTCGGCCTTATATTCAATGACGTTGACATGGAGGCTTCTAAGCAAATCCTTTTTCCATTGTTTCGCATCGGCGGACATATGTACCGTGACATTAAACCCCAACTTGGCTCCCATAATCCCGATACTTAGTCCTAAATTGCCAGTTGATCCAACTGCAATAGAATATTGTGAAAAGAATGTACGAAACCGTGTGCTGTCCATAATGGAATAGTCATCTTCCAGTGTTAGCAGGTGATGCTGAAGTGCTAAGTTTTCGGCATATTTTAGAACTTCATAAATGCCGCCTCTTGCCTTAATGGATCCTGAAATTGGAAGGAGGCTGTCGCATTTTAATAATAATTCGCCGTCAATCGGTTGTTTGCTGTCTTGTTCCATGATATTTTTCATCGCAGGAATTCTCACAAGAGGTGATTCGATGATGCCATTCATCTTTTGTGTATCCGTGAAAACCTTGGCGATATAAGGCGCAAACCTCATCAACCTTTCCTCTGCATCCCTTACATCAGCATAGGAAAGGGAGGATGCAAGAATCGCAGTCTGAAATTTTTCGATAGCGGGATTCACCCAAAATATTTCCTCCAATGAAATAAGCTTATTAAATAAAGGATATCGTTCCATCCATAGTTGTGTAGTTTTATGATCAATGGTTGTCACTTGTCTTTCCCCCTAAGATTCATACTTACTTACAAAACGGAAATCAATACATCTATATTATAAGATATAGTACTTGTCACCAAGCCCTGCAAACTATGTTCTAAAATAACTTCCAAAAAAAGGGTTTTTAATAGATTTTGTCGAATGTATATTCCAGAATATTGAAAAGGAGGAAATTATTGATGTTTGGTAAAAAAATACATATTATATGGGTTGCAGCACTTATATGGCTTTCGCTGACCAGTGTCGGAGAAGCGGCAGCAATAAAAGTTTTCATCGATGGGTCCGAGCAAAGGTATGACCAACAACCAATCCTACAAAACGGCCGAGTTTTGGTGCCTTTACGCGGAATCTTTGAATCCTTGAACGCTGGCGTTGTATACGACAAGGAAACCAAAGAAATACATGCAACAAAAGGCACTATCAATGTCTGGTTAACCATCGGATCAAAACAAACTAAAGTGAATGCTCAATCGTATATTCTAGAAAGTCCAGCAATAGTTAAAGATGGACGCGTATTTGTTCCATTGCGTTTTATCGGGGAATCTTTGGGCTGTTCTGTAGAATGGGACAATGTTAATCAAAAAGTAATGATTACGATCCCTAAGCAAGTGAAAGATCAAACTGATGAACCGGCTAAGGAAATTCCGATTGGAGACCCTGTTAAAGTAGAGATTGACAGCACGATTAGTGTAATGATAGAAAGTGAGGATGCAACGATAAAGAAAGGTATTGATGATGATACCTTTATAATTGAATAAAGGCTTATTGAATAATGGAAAATAAAGTTTGAAGCTATAATATGTTGGACCAAATCCTAATCGGGTTTGGTCTTTTTTGTAAGTGATGATAATGGTAAAATTTTCACAAGGAAGGTGATACAAGTGAATTGTCCATTTTGCAACTTAGAAAAAAATCAAATCCTATTGGAAAACGAAAATGCTGTCGCTTTTTATGATAAATTCCCAGCTCAAAAAGGCCATATGCTGATCATACCAAAAGAACATGTTGAAACTTATTTTGATGCAAACGATGAACAAATAAATGCAATACATCAACTAATCAAGCAAGGGAAGGAACTGCTTGATCAGGAATACAAGCCTGATGGCTATAATATCGGCGTCAATGTTGGCTATTATGGTGGACAAACTGTCCATCATTTGCATTTTCACCTGATTCCACGCTACAAAGGCGACATCGATGATCCGCGCGGTGGAATTCGAAAGGCAATACAGAATCTGGTGCAGTATCCATAGAATTGAAAAGCTCGGAGGATTTGCGTTTGAACATAAATAAGAAAGCCATTGAATTACTTGAAGAAAATAAATATGAAGAGTCACTGGCATTATTTCAAGAAGCAGTAAAAAAATCGAGGGATGTACAATCACTTACCAACTTGGCCTGGATCTACAATCACGAGGAACAAGATTACGAAAAGGCACAAGAATTATTGGAGGAAGCTATCACCATGAATCCATCCTCTTATTTTCCGTTTAGTTTGCTTGGCGAGGTTTACTTCGAACAAGAAAAATGGCAGCAAGCCAAGGATATTTTGCAAAAATCGCTATCAATTCAGCCAACGAAACCGGCGTTTAATAATCTAGCAGTTGCGAACTATCATTTAGGAAATATCGAGGATGCCGCAAACTATTTTTTACTTGCCTCTGAAAACGCGGATTATGCGTTGTATTCCCATATAAAGTGCTTGGTTGAGTTAGGAAAACTAAAGGAAGCAAAAGAGAGGTTGCAATCATTCTCCCAAAATGATGCTGAATTTGTTGGAGAAGTGGAAGTGGCCGATTTATTTGTAGAGTTGGATTGCTACAAGGAAGCGGTGGAATGGTTTGAAAAAGGCTGGGACGTATACTCACATGATGTAAGTTGGATTAGCCGCTATGTTTACGCATTAATGAAAGTAAATGACAAGACGCGTGCTCAAAATCTTTTAAAAGAAGAACTCGAACAAAAAGTCAAAGAAATTAAAGAGGCTTACGAAGAAGAATGTGACGATACTTGGACCGAAAACGATAAACAGGAAGTTATTGAAATGCTTCAAAAGGAAAAAATAGAATTGGAACAGGTATATGAAAAAATCGCATCAGGGAAGAAACCTGCTATGGATTTTCGGACATCAATCGAACCCAGGTGCTATCTATTTGGCTGCATACGCCATAATCATCCGGAGTATGAATATTAAAACTAAAATGATAAAACCGCTTGGATTTATCATTTCCAAGCGGTCTTCAATAACTATTTTATCACCATACTTGATGGAATCGCCCAATAACAGATTGAGTTGAAATAACACTAACAAAGGACTGCGAATCAGTAGCTTTCACAATCTTTTTCAACCGCGATAGTTCTCCCTTTACAGTGACACATAGTAAAACCGTTTTTTCATCATGGGTGTAGCCACCAGTTGCATTCCACATCGTTGTTCCACGACGTAAGATTGTGGTGATTTCGTTGCTTACTTCCTCGCCCTTACTTGTAATAATTAAGACTGAAATACGATCCACATTGTTTAAAATAATTTCATACATCTTCATGGAAGCATACATTGAAAGAATCGTATATAAAGCAATTTCACTGTTAAAAATAAAACCAGAAGCTATGACAATCCCTAAATTGACAGCAAGGCCGGCCTTTCCGACGGAAATATTTGACTTTTTCGCTATAATTCTCGATAGAATATCAAGTCCACCTTGTGAACCGCCGCTTCTTAAAACAATGCCACATCCGATTCCGTTCAGTGTTCCACCAAAAATGGCTGCGAGTAGAGTATTATCCGTCCATAAATGTTGAACCGGAATGATAAATAAAAAAATAGACAATAAGACGATAGACAAAATCGTATAGATACTAAACTTCCTTCCTAAATATTTGTATCCCAATATCATTAAAGGAATATTTAAAATAAAATAGAAAAGCCCCACATCAATAGGAAAGAAATGGTGGATAAACTGGGAGATCCCTGTTAAACCACCAGCCAACAAATGGGACGCCCTTGTTAACATATTAAGTGCGATAGCGGAAATTGCTGTACCAACGATGACCATGAATAACTCTACTAAAATAGTTATACTTTTTCTCTCAGTAAATGACATATTTTATAACCCCTCAAAAAATGGCGTCAAGTTTAAATCAGCCACTTGTTTTTATTCATGCATACTATAATACACTTTTTTTGTGATTTGAAGAAAGAAATATATTTTGGCAAAATTTCGAAACGGAAGACAAATTCATCTGATTGAAGTAAAAATATATGCAGAAGATTAGCGTAAACAATGCTATGAGTATTATCAACAAGCCCGAAACGCCAACTTATACTATCTAACATTAAACGGACACGTACCCAGTATAGACAGCGCTGTTGGATTAACGCCAATTTACGATAATGGTAATGAAGTGATTGGCTATGAGGAAATAGATCAAATATCCTTTGAAAATGAAATCCTGATTTGGCTTTATAAATGTCTTGAACAGCAAGAAACAATTAGAATTGCACCAATTTGAGAAATTTTACAAATCAAAGACCACGAGATCATGTTGCTCACCTATATGATTATTTGGAAAAGAGTAATTATCAAGCTGGCGACAAATTGCCTTATTTAAAGATAATGGGTATGTCGACTGTTTCTGATTGCATATAAGAAACAATACAAGAAATCTGCCTTAAAACGTGAGAAGACACTGGGGATCAAACCAACATTTCGTGATAGACAACGAGGGTAAGAAAGCCAATTACCCTCAATATTATCGAGAAATGGAAGAACGTCTAGCGAAAGAACAACGAGGAAAATACTTTGTCAAAGCACCGAAAGATTTTGCTTCTACACAATTATGTTCAACTTGCGGTTATAAGAATACTGTACTAGTAACAAGGTCTTTTTTTTTACAACACAGAACCGAACGAATGTTTATAAGTCAAAAAGTTTCTTACTATGAAATTGCCCCCGAACATGCTCTGCCAATTCTAAAGCTACTTTCTGCTTTTTTATAGAATTCACACTCTTGGCCTAGCACTTACACAGTGGTATAAACTTTTTTTGATGAATTTCATTGGAAAAAAAGTCATATAAAATAATGAAAGGAGGAGAGTCATAGATGAACCAGTATTTTCGTGCGCGTCCAAGTATGGTGTATATGATGACCAATAATGAAGTCAGGAATCAAATTATTGCCTTTTACAGGGAAATGAATGGATTGCTTACCTTTGTAGGTGCCTACCCCACTTACGGAAGGGGTACGGGCACAAAAGAAGTCTCTGGTGCAACAGCAAATGATGGTATCGATCCACTTGCCTCACAAGGTGCTCTAACTTTGTCACCTGATGAACATTTTCTACTCGCTGTTAACGCTGGTAGTAATACCCTCAGTAGCTTCATCATAACTGACAACGGAGTGCCCGTTTTGACTGATGTGAAACCATCAGGAGGTTCCCAGCCTAATAGTGTCGATGTGTTTGGAAATCTTATCTATGTTTCCAATGTAGGAAATGCCGCAAATAATTATGCCTCCAATATCACTGGTTTTCTAATAGATGCTTCTGGAAACCTTACTCCCATTCCCGGATCTACCCATTCTCTAAGTACATTTAACGCTCAGCCTGCGCAGGTTCTATTCACTCCAGATGGAAGTAAAATCCTTGTTTCAGAGCTTACCTCAAACCATCTCAGTATATTCCATGTAAATCGAAATGGGGCTCTAACAGGACCAATCGTTAATGATTCTTATGGTCAAGGACCTTTAGGCGCATACTTTCTATCCTCTGGAATCCTTTTGGTTACTGAGGCCATTTCAAATGGGCTGTCATCTTATTCATTGAGTAACGACGGTCGCCTTCAAGTAATCAGTGGCTCTGTACAAAATGGTTATATGACGGCCTGTTGGGTTGTACCAACGAAGGATGAACGGTTTGCTTACACTACCAACACCTTAAGTGGCACCATTTCTACCTACCGAATCGAACCCAATGGAGCACTATCGGTGGTAGGGCATACCACCAGTACACCATCAGGTATTTTACTAGGTTTTCCTATGGATGTTGGCGTGAGTAAAGATGGACAATATTTTTACACTATGAACGGAAATCAGGGTACTATATCAGTATTTAAGATCCAAAATGATGGTAGTCTAGTAAGGTTGCAGATTGCTTCATGGACGAACCTTCCTTACTCAGGTTCACAAGGTTTAGCAGTTCTTTAAAAAAGTTTCAAAATAGAAGCTAACTTACCTTCCCTTATTAATTGATTGGAAGGTTTTTTTGCATTAATGGCTTGGTTATTCATTCATATTATCAAACTGAAATGGAGCCATTTATTATTCTTTACCCATTAGTCTTTTTAACTTGGATTCTGTATCGGTATTTTCAACAGGGGTATATACACTGCAACGTAAATTAGTGTCTCCTTGAACCTGGAGAGAGGTTAGGTTAAACAGCATCTTTCCTGCTTTGGCGTGACGAAACTCAATTAATACCTCAGGGGCCGAGCTAACTTCACTTTCATTCCACATTTCATGAAACTCTGGATACTTTCGTTCCATCTCCATAATAAAAGAGGAGTACCATTTATCAGCTACATATTGTCCGTAATAGGTACGAAAAATGGCTAAAAAGCCTTTTACAAAATGCTCCCAATTTACAGCCAAACTTTTAAACTCTTTTCTAGAAAAAAGCAAGTCGATGAGATTCCGCTTTTCTGGTGCGATTTGTTCAAAATCCAAAAATACATGAGCAGCTGCCTGATTCCATCCCACGATATGGCACCTTCTATCCGAAATAATAATGGGGCAGTATCGAAGTTCTTGAAGTATTTTATTCAAGGCTGGACTAATCACCGTTTCTTCTTCATTTAAAAATGTTTGTTTCTCTCCCTCTGTCAATGCAAGGGCATAAAAATATCTTCGCTCATCTTTATTTAATTGCAACGCATCTGAAATAGAATCAATTACGGAAGGAGAAACTTTGATGTCTCTTCCTTGTTCGAGCCAGGTATACCATGTTGTACTGACACCTGCTAAATGAGCAACTTCCTCTCTTCGAAGACCAGGTGTTCTCCTACGCCCCCCCATTGGTAATCCAACCATTTTGGGATTAATTTTAGATCGATGCATTTTCAAAAATTCCGACAGAGCTTTAAGTCTATTTTCTTGATTCATGATTGAACGCCCCTCTGAACAAGTATTATTAAAGTAGTATTAATTATACTATGATAAACAACAACTTGTAATAGGATAAATACGAGTTAAAATAAAGAAAAAACTATTGGAGGGATATTCTTGAGAAGAATTGTAATTACTGGCATGGGCGTTATGTCACCCTTAGGTAATGATGTGGATACTGTTTGGAACAACTTAGTAAATGGAAACTCAGGGATCACAACAATTGATACGTTTGATGTTTCTAATTCCAAAACAAAGATAGCTGGTATGGTCCGTGGTTTTGATGCAGAAGAAAGGTGGGGAAGAAAGGAAGCTAGAAAATTAGATCGATTTGTTCAGCTTGCTTTAGCTGCTGCAGAGCAAGCATTGGAAAACTCTCAATTAAATTTAGACAAGATAGATCGTGAACGCATAGGAGTTTTTGTCGGATCAGGAATTGGGGGAATTCAAACTTTTATCGAGAATGTTAATTTACTAAACGAACGAGGACCTGGGAGAGTAAGTCCAAGTTTGGTGCCAATGATTATTACTAATGCAGCGGCAGCCCAAATAAGTATTAGATTAGGTGCACTTGGACCATCCTTATCTCCTGTTACAGCTTGTTCTATTGGGAATACCTCTATTGGGGAAGCATTTAATACCATTAGAAACGGTGAAGCGGATATAATTTTTGCGGGGGGAGCGGAAGCAGCCATTACTCAATTGTCCTTAGCGAGTTTTGGAAATGCCAAAGCTCTATCAACCAATTCAGATCCCTCTATAGCAAGTCGGCCGTTTGACGCAAATAGGGATGGATTTGTTATGAGTGAAGGAGCGGGAGTGTTGGTGTTGGAAGAATTGGAACACGCAATAAAGAGGAATGCGCCAATCTTGTGTGAGGTAATTGGTTATGGAGCAAGCTCTGATGCTTACCATATTGTAGCAACCCATCCAGAAGGGATTGGGGCTTATATAGCTATGAGAAATGCATTGAAAAAGGCTGATATATCAACAGAGGAAGTGGATGTCCTTAGTGCCCATGCAACAAGTACGCCTCTAGGAGATCTTTCAGAAACTCTTGCTATAAAGAAATTATTTGGGGAGCGTGCCTATCAAATTCCCGTAACGGCAAATAAGTCGATGCTCGGACATATGCTTGGTGCTGCAGGGGGAGTTGAGGCTATTGCCTTAGTGAAAACCATAATGGAAGGCATTATTCCCCCAACTATCAACCTGACACACCCTGACCCAGAATGTAATTTGGACTATATCTCTGATGGTACCAGAAAGAAAGAATTAAACATTGGTATATCGAATTCATTTGGTTTCGGGGGTCACAACTCAGCAATAATAGTAAAGAAATATAAATAATTGCTTCCGGTTCCATTAACACAATTTGAAGAAAAAGGATAAAAAACATTTCAGAGTTGAAGCTGAAAAATTCCTATTTGTATTTATTTTGTAAAAATGGAACGGTTTCTCCAAAAACCTTTCCTAAAGTCAAAAGTAAGTTTGTGAAACATTCTACTTAAAAAATCCTGTATCAAAGATTACTTGGTAATCAATGATACAGGATTTACCAATCTATATTTAATCACAAGTGTTTTTTTAATCCCGCATTGAACCTGCTTCTCTGGAAGTCATTGAACCTTGTCCTTCGCTTACATCTTTTTGAATTTCTTGTTTTACTTCTTGTGCATCGGTTCCGGCAAATCCTGGTTTCATAATAGAACTCAAAACCTCTTTAGCTTGTTGATCCTGTTGCATATAACTCCTCCTTAATTCCTGTTTAACAATGTTATCATTTACAAGAAACAACGGGGTTATTCCGAAACTTTGATTGCAGCTAATGAATTGTACCATCCCTAACATAATTTTGAGAAACAAAAATGTGTAACGCAAAAAATTGGTAGTATTTAATTATGTTTTTGTTGACGAACTAATGTTCTGTTTTATAAAATATGTATAAGGTAATAATAGTTGGTAGTTACTGCCACCTGGAAATTATTTAAGTTTAAGTATTCTATAAAATTTATTAATAAGGAGTTGTTGAATAATGTCAATTAGTTTGAACCCATATTTGATTTTCGACGGTAACACGAGAGAAGCGGTCAATTTTTACGAGAAAGCGCTTGGTGGAAAAGTGATAGGTATCATGACGTTCGGAGATATGCCGGCGGACCCGAATTATCCGTTGTCGGATGAAATGAAGAATCGCGTTATGCATGCACACTTGAAAGTCGGAGAAGCAGATCTCATGTTCAGCGATACGTACGAAGGCATGCCTTATCAGCCAGGCAATTCGATTCAGATGGCCATCCATCCCAAAGAAGAGGCTAGAGCTAGAGAAATCTTCGCCGCTTTGGAAGACGGTGGACAAGTCATTATGCCTCTTCAGAAGACGGATTGGAGTCCGTTGTATGGGCAAGTAAAGGACAAGTTCGGCGTTACTTTTCAAGTGAACGTCCCAGCAGAGCAACCCTAGTATTAGCAAAGTTCGCTCCATCAACAAACAAAACCTTCTGTTCACGAATGGACAGAAGGTTTACTGACAATTTAATTAAAATACAGCAGAGTTTATGAGAAATCAAAAAGAAACCCTTTACAGCTGAATGTGATAAACTTTAAGAAATCATTGTGAAAGGATTTATAATAATTAAGGGGGATAGAACATGAATGATTCAATCCATAGTGAAATTCAAAATCTTTATCAAAAACTAATCGATGCATGGAACAAACGAGATGCTCAGGGAATGGCTTTACTCTTCGCAGAACAGGGAGTCCAAATTGGGTTTGATGGAAGTAAGGTAATAGGACAAGAGGAGATTTTATTGCACCTTACACCGATATTTGAAAATCATCCTACTGCTCCTTTTGTTACTAAAGTTAAAGATATACGGCTTTTAGGAACTGATGCCGCAATCTTACACGCTATTGCAGGAATGATTCCACCTGGAAAAACAGATATAGAGCCAGCGGTAAATGCTCATCAAACGCTAGTTGCAGCGAGGAAAGATCATGAATGGCGGATAGAACTGTTTCAAAATACTCCGGCTCAGTTTCATGGCAGACCAGAGTTAGTTGAGGAAATGACAGAAGAGTTAAGGCAATTACTTAATAACTGAAAGGTAGCATCCTTGTCAAGCAAACGGGCGTGATTATTGGGGGAATCAGCCTTTTTTAACTCTAAAATTCCTTAACGTTGTAAATTTTGTGTCGGTTGCTGGTAAAAATCTTGGCAGAAATAGCACATGCTAATGGCCATAATTAAAATCCTCTATACAATCGTATTGATTGGAGGATAACCTATTACTTGTTATTCAGAAACGATAATAGCATGTTCACATATTTTTCATTGCTTTTTTACTTTTAAATTGTTATCTTTGGAGGGAATAATGTAATTTTTATCAAAATAAAATATGTGAATTTATGAACAATCTGAATGATCACAACTCTGGTCACGAAGGATTCATAAGATATAAAAAGGGGATAGAAAAATGGACATTTTTACGATTATTAAATTAGATAAAGATGAAGTAGAAAACTTAATGAACATCGAAATTTTGGAATCAACTGAAAAAATCTCTGATGACTTTGAAGAAGTGTGTATCGAAGGATTTTTAGATAAAAGTACAAACAGCCAAATTTCAGTTGAGGTTGCTATGAAACAATTATTTGAAGCTTTGAAAACGAAAGGCATTATTAACGAATCTGTTGAAAAGTATTCCTACGAATTGCCTGTATGTGGTTTGTTAAAAAATGCAAAGCGGAATGAAGAGGCTTTGAATAAGGATTACATCGTTATATCTTATCACCTATAAAAATATTTAAAAATCATTGCCCCATTGGTCGTCTGATGGGGTAATTTTTATTTTGGTCCACGGTTCCTGATTCTCTTTCTCCACCAGGCTTTTTTGCGGCAAGAAGGATTTTTGTAGTTTTTGTCGAATATTTTGATCTAGAAAAAGTTAAATATTGAAAGGAGTTATTTATTTTGACTGAAGACTACAAAATCCCCAGAAACCATAAGGATATAGGGTTTCGTTCCCTCGCGGCCATGTTCAAGGATGAATTTATCCCCTTTACCGGAATCCAACTTCCAAAGGTAAAAGACGTCATCCAGACAAATGTACCCTTGATTGAAGTTAAGGATCGAGGAATGGATATCAATTTTCTTTTAGAAGACGGAACAATAGCCCACATTGAATTTGAATCTGATAGCCTCACTGAAAAAGACCTCATTCGTTTTGCTTACTATGATTTAGCGCTATACGAACAACGTAGTCAAAAAATCCGCCGCATTGTAGTTTTCTCTTCAGGTGTTTCCCCAACAACGAAAAATCAATTAGATATAGGAAGTGTCAAACAACAACAGGATAGTATTTTTCTTGAATATGACTTTAATGGTGATGAGATATTCGGTAAAATAAAGGAAACCATTATGAAAGGTAATCCACTTACAAACATTGAAAGACTTCAAATAATCTTACTCCCAATGATGAAAACAAACCAATCCACAATTTCGAAAAGGGCCTATGAACTTACAAAGTTTTTACAAGAAAATATAGATGATGATTTTAAACATTATATAATTGGAGCAATGGTAACAGTAAATTATAGTCACATTAATGAGCCGGAAAAAGCAAAAATACTGGAGGTGTTGAAAATGGCAAAACCATTTGAAGATTTGTACAAGGAATTTGAGATGAAGGGACGTGAAGAGGGGAAGGAAGAAGCAAGAAAAGAATTTGCCAAAAGGCTTTTTCAAGATGGAATAGAGATTTCATACATTAAAAAAGTTACCCAATTATCCGATCAGGAAATTAATGATCTAATTCAAAATCAGTAAATCTTTAACTATGCCAATCCCATAATAGACTTCTCAAAGGAGAAGTCTATTTTTCATGGAGTAATTGTTCAACCGTAGGAACATCGGCCGGCGCCCATTTTAAAGATTCAAGATTCTCTCTTTTAAGCCAGATAAGCTTAGAATGTTCGGAAGCTGTAGGCGTACCATCTGTAATCTGAGACTTAATTGAAATTAAATGAATAATAGAAAAGTCATATTCATGCATGTTCTCATGAAAGATTTGTATAGCTTTAATTTTGCAGTCCAGCTCTTCATCGATTTCTCTCTCCAAAGCAGAAAATAGATCTTCACCTTTTTCCACTTTGCCTCCCGGAAATTCCCAGCGATTCGGCGTGGACATGGTTGGTGATCGAAGTGCACATAAAATTTCATTATTTTCATTTTCAATAATTGCGGCTACTACTTTAATAATTTTTTTGATTATAAACGCCACCTCTACTAGTCATTTCCAATGATAGTATTTTACATTACTTTTTCCAACGTTACTATTTACTCTGACAGCTCTACCTAAATCATGGCAGATAATTGGGTATATTGTAGTATAATGGTAGAAAAAGGTGGATTTTGGGCAAAAACATTGCTTATACAATACCTTGCGAACAGTCGCTGTTACTGTTTGCTACGGAGGTGTTCCTATGCTGAAACAAGGCATCTACGAAGAAATTATCAATGCAAAACTAAAAAAGAAACTGGCAACCTTAGACTGTGAAAAATTTGAAGTAGGAAAAGAGCCATTAGATCCAGAGGAAGCCCGGAAACTGTTATCAACATACATATCTGCCGTAACTAGGCGTGCTCTTACATATGTTAGGGACAATGAAAGTGACGACCATCAAGCATTGCTTGATCAAATTCGGACTTGTAATGAGATCATTGCTCTTTTAAGTGAAAGATTGGCAGAATCAGATTTTAAAGCTTTAAAAATCGCCGAGGAAGGCGAAGTGCTTACTTCCATTTATTCAAAATTAAATTCGATCAGAAGCATCAGAAAAGGTGAAATGATTCGCCCGGTTACGCCGATTTCGCAAAGTTCCTTATTTACCGGCTCCAATTATGAACCCAACATGCTGGGAGAGTTGAAAAAAGAAATCCTTACAGCGGATTCAATTGATATGCTCGTTTCGTTTATTAAATGGAGCGGCTTGCGCTGCATCATCGAGGAACTAAAAGCTTTCACAGCACAGCCAGACAAAAAGTTGAGAGTTATCACCACCTCCTACATGGAGGCAACCGATTACAAGGCGATCATTGAGCTGAGCCAGCTGCCAAACACTGAAATCAAAATCTCGTATGATGTTGACCGCACGAGGCTTCATGCCAAAGCTTATTTATTCAAAAGAGAAACAGGCTTCAGCACGGCTTATATTGGCTCGTCGAACTTATCGAATCCAGCCTTAACATCAGGACTTGAATGGAATATTAAAGTGACGGAAAAGGATTCATTTGATATCGTTAAAAAATTTGAAGCAACCTTTGAAAGTTATTGGAATGACAGTGAATTTACTACTTTTCATGCAAAAGAAAAAGAGGACCAGGAGCGCTTAAAACTGGCACTTTCCAAAAACAAAAATGACAACAATAACGAACTACCATTTTTGTTTGATATTAAACCATATTTTTATCAAAAAGAGATCCTTGAGAAACTACAGGTTGAGCGGGAAGTTTTTGGGCGAATGAAAAATCTTCTTGTGGCAGCAACCGGTGTAGGCAAAACGGTCATCTCCGCTTTTGACTACAAGCGCTTCAAAGCTGCTAATAAACAATCGGCAAAGCTATTGTTCGTCGCACATCGCGAAGAAATTTTAAAACAAAGCCTAGATACATTCAGAGTGATTTTAAGGGACCCAAACTTTGGAGACCTGCTTGTCAGCAACCATCAGCCAAGCTCGCTGGACCATCTTTTTGTCAGTATTCAAAGCTTTAATAGTAAAGAACTATACAATCATACATCAGCTGACTATTACGATTTCATCATCGTTGACGAATTTCACCATGCAGCTGCAGCTTCTTATCAAAAATTATTAAGCCATTATCAGCCGAAAATTTTGCTTGGGCTAACAGCAACCCCAGAGCGGATGGACGGCAAGGATATTTTAACCTATTTTGAGGATACAATATCGGCAGAAATGAGATTAACAGAAGCTATTAACCGCAAGCTTCTTAGCCCGTTCCAATACTTCTGTGTAAGCGATACAGTTGATCTGTCCAAGCTGAAATGGAGTCGTAAAGGCTATGACATGAAAGAACTAGAAAATGTTTATACCTCAAACACTATTCGCAGCAATCAAATTGTCAAAAGCCTCTTTAAATATGTGACAGATCTTGATGATGTAAAAGGATTAGGTTTTTGTGTATCCATCGAGCATGCTAAATATATGGCCCAATTCTTTACGAAAGTTGGCATTCCTGCAGTTGCACTTTACGGGAATGGCGATGCTAAAGTCAGAAATGAAGCGCAAACACAGCTTATAAATGGCGAGATCAAATTTATCTTTGTCGTTGATTTATACAATGAAGGAATTGATATTCCTGAAGTGAATACAATCCTTTTCCTGCGGCCAACGGAAAGCTTAACAGTCTTTCTGCAGCAATTAGGACGTGGTTTGCGCTTGGCGGAAGGAAAAGAGTGCTTGACTGTATTGGACTTTGTCGGACAAGCCCATAAAAACTATAATTTTGAAGAAAAATTCCGAGCGCTGATCGGCAAGACCAAGCATTCTGTTGCCCATTATGTGGAACATGGCTTCTTTAACCTACCAAAGGGCAGCTTTATTCAACTTGAAAAACAAGCGAAAGAATACATTTTAAGAAACATTAAATCGAGTACCAATACCCGCGGTAATCTTGTATCTAAAATGAAATATTTCGAACAGGATACCGGTCTGGAACTAACGCTTGAAAACTTTTTGAAGCATCACCGGTTATCTTTATATGATTTTTATGGCAAAAATCGCAATCGCAGCTTCACGAGGATGATGGTTGAAGCAGGGGTAAAAGAGGAATTTACTTGGGAACATGAGGAGTTCGTTACAAAACGCCTGCAAAATTTATTTTTCCTAAATTCCAGTACGCTCCTAAAGTTTCTCATCCATTACATTGAAAACGGCATTATTCAGAGCAATGATAAAAAAATCGTGCTGAATATGTTTTATTATTCATTTTACCAGGCACATCCAACAAAAGAGGGCCTGGCATCAATCGAAGCGGGGGTAAACCAGCTATTATCAAACGAACCATTTAAAAATGAAATCTTGCAAATTCTTCAATACCAATACAATTCGCTTGAAACAATGGAACTGGATCATGACTTGAATTTCGAATGTCCGTTACGGGTTCATTGTAGCTATTCAACGAATCAAATACTTGCAGCGTTAGGGTACTATAATGAAGAAAAGTCACCGGCATTTCGAGAAGGTGTAAAATACTTCCAGGACAAACATCTGGATATCTTCTTCATTACCTTGAACAAATCTGAAAAAGATTTTTCACCATCAACACTTTACGAGGACTATGCCATCAATGAACGGCTCTTCCACTGGCAAACCCAAAGCAAAGTGTCAGAAACGAGTCCAACAGCCCAGAGATACATTCATCACAAAAAACGAAACCATCAAATCGCGCTTTTTGTCCGCGAATACAAAACAGAACAGGGGCATACAGCACCATTTGTCTTCCTAGGGACAGCTGATTATGTAAAGCATTCAGGGAATAAACCGATGAGTTTTGTATGGCGACTAAGGGAAGAGATGCCTGCGAATATGGTGGGTAGGGCGAATAAGAATATTTTGTAAAAATGAAATACGTTTAATGAGTTAGAAGATTTCTTCGATTAGGGGAAATCTTTTTTTCGTAAGAAAAGGATTTTTGTAATATTTGTCGAATTTTATTTCCTGTATAATGATGGAAACATTACATCAATATCCACTAGATATTAAACATTTCCTCATCGGTGCAATGGTTGCTGTCAATTATAATCATATAAATAATCCTGAAAAGGAAAAATATTGAGGTTATAAAAGAGTGATTACGGCCAAGAGATTTTACCACCCTCGCCATCTTTTTTGACACCCTTTGACAACAAATTTACCAACAGTTGACATCCCATTTACCAACCCTCCTACCGGCCGTTCCAAAGGCATTCTCGACAGGCGGGTATGATGTGGCAGCCATTGCCAGCATCCCCTTTGGTGCGCTCCCTATGGTCGCTAGGGGCTGCCAGCCGGACAGCTTATCATACACGCCTACTCAGTACAAGAAACGCTTCGCTTGCCTTTTCCACTGGGTCCTATTATTTCCAAGGGTCACTCTGGTAAATAACCTGTCGTTTAGTGGTAAATTCCTTGGCATTACTTGGTACAAAAGATGTCACTAGTGGTACATTGAGTATGGCGGACAGTTTGATCCTCTAAATGCGGATGATTGAGCCAGTTACTGCTGAAGGGAGAACCACGACTACCACGACTATTACTCAGCGTTAATTAGCAAAAATCCTCTTGTCTGCCACCATTGACTATAACTTTTGTCCGTGTTGGGGAACAATCGCGGGTCTCCTATAAATAATGCCAATAGGCACACCTGCTCGAATATGATAACACGGGCAATCCGATTCTAAGCATTCGCTGGCGGGGCCCCGACCCCTTCCAGCAACTGCAAAGAATCGTGCGTTATAGTCAATGGCGAGCAGCTCTGCTATGGCTCTGACTCTCTTCTTTAAAGAGAGGTTGTATCAAAGGTGGCTCTCAGCTCTGCAAATGCTGGCTCTATTTTCCGTAATCGATGGCTCAAAAGTCCGCATAATTGGCTCAATTCTTCTGCCATAATCAGTAAAATATTACAAATTTCGTGTTTAGATAAAAGATGTCTAACAATAGCTTCATAAAGTATTTCGTATAATTCGATCTGCGGTGTTGTTTAATTATTTTTTTTGGATGATATGAGTAGGGAGTTAAAAGTAGAAGAAAAAAACAATATTAATTATATAAATATAGTGAAATTCCTTTGATTCCAAAAGAATGGAAGTTTCGAATAGTAGGAGTGGAGTGTAAAAAATGCACTCTTTTTAATGCACTCCCTAGAGGAAATGGCCGCAAAAATCCAAACTTTTGTAACACACGGCATTCGTACTACGGTGCAATTAGATAACTTTGCGGGTTGGGAAAACTTTGTTTTCAGCTGGTATATTATTGATGATTCATGATAGCGTTTCAATTTACCGATGAAATAAATCTATAAAGGTGGCAATGCCACAATCGTTTGAAAGAACAAAATGACATCGGCATCCTGTTCAACACGGTCTGCTCCCTGATTATTGGACATTATGGGACGTTTATTGGCTCTGGATTCAACAGCGCAATTTAGCTATGTTGGTTTCTTCCGCTTTGATTAAGCTTCCCAAGAGTGTTTTTCTCGCTATATTCATTCATCTTCACCTGCCGTCATGTCAAATTCAAACCCTCTTGGTATCGCTCTTCCAGCAGGAAACGATTCAGTTGACTGCCGATTCTTTACTACAGGCTGTTGTTTCTCCTCATACAAATCCACTTCTTCTACGGTCAGTAAAGATTCATTTTCCCAGTTTTTCAGAATACCCACGACATAATTCAGCCTTCGCTTGTTATTGGCACAGGCAATAGTCATGGCTTTTATAATCATTTCCTTTGGTTGTAAAAAATTAGAATCATTTAACCACGACAACAACTGCTCTTTCGCATTTACGTTTGTAAAACCAAATCCATTTGCATCCCAAAACTCAATTATTTCCCTCACATCATCTGGATTATTCTCTATCTTTGGATTAAGAGCTTTTTGTTGTTGTTTTTCTTTTTCATTTTCTTTTTGTTTTTCTTTTTGCCCACGTATCGTATCACGACATAGCAACGTATCGTCAGCGTCTTCACAATCGGTTAAAGAGGAATCTTTTTCATCCTGATCTTTGTCTTCCATGGCAAAGAACATGTCTTCTTGTGTACAAAAATCTTCATATAAACTTCTGATCTCCTTCTTATGTATGGATTCTGAAACATTTTGTATAAGCGTGCAATCCTCTACCTCTTTCAATTCGGATAAAATACAATCCATGACCGGCTTTCCGCCTTTTTGGAGATTCTCTTTTCCCCAGTTTTTAATTGCTAATTCTCTTGTTTCAGGATTATAACGAATCAACCGATGGTGCTTCTCAAATCGCTCCATTAAAGACTGAACACTCTCAATTGAATAGCCCAAATCAAAAGCTATTTGTTTTTTCGTAATTCGATAGATACCAATTTGAGTCGTATGCGGATTCGTAAGTAGATAAAGATAGAAATACTTATCCTCCGGCGTCATCTCTTCTAAAACAATCGGATTCTTCCAAAAATCAGTGCGCACCATTCTATACTTCGCCATCTTCGTCACTGCCTTTCTTCACAGAAAAAAGATTCTTTTATATTGTATATATGCTCTTGGAAAGAAAAGGGGAGATGGTGCGCACACGAATTTTTAAGAAATAAGCACCTTTAACTATTTATGTAACCTTGTGATCCATAAGGGTAGGGTCGCACCTATTTTAACGAAATTCAATTCCAGTAGAATAGTAAGGATTATTGACACTGGTTTGTTATTATTGTAGAATAAATTCTTCGTTCTATTTAATAGTGTTGAATTGTTACAATACGGATCTAATGAAATAAAAGACTATTAAAGATATCAATCAGTAATTTCTAATAGAAAAAGAGGTGTATTACATGAATGCAGAACAACGAAAAAAAATCATGATATTAATGATTAATATGTTTATTGCAATTGGAAGTTTCGGGATTATTATCCCCATTTTGCCCGCGTATTTAGAGTCCATTAATCAAGGAGGCACTGCTGCGGGATTAATGATTGCCCTTTTTGCTGGTGCTCAATTAATCTTTTCTCCGATTGCGGGAAAATGGGCTGATCAATATGGACGTAAGAAGATGATTATTTATGGATTGATCGGTTTGACGATTTCCATGTTTGTGTTTTACATTTTTAATTCAATTTGGTGGCTATATGCTTCTCGTGTTATCGGCGGTGTTGGAGCTGCGTTACTTGTGCCGGCTATTTTTGCCTATATAGCGGATATTACTACGGTGGAACAAAGAGCAAAAGGGAATAGCTTAGTATCAGCAGCAATGTCGTTGGGAATTGTTATTGGTCCGGGAATAGGTGGTTTTTTTGCTGACTTTGGATTGAAGACCCCTATTCTAATATCTGCACTTGTATCAGTTGTTTCCGTAATATTTTCAGTTTATGTTCTTAAAGAAAGT
This sequence comes from Schinkia acidoalkalinis, assembly GCF_054301215.1. The sequence continues at coordinate 495,477 of NZ_CP182573.1, read as the reverse complement.
AACACAGAGGAAATGAAGGATCTTCCAAATGATGAGGAATCAATGGGTAGAAAGATGATTCGTTCCGTGAAGATGCCATATTTTATACCTCTCATTATTACACTAGTAATGAGTTTGGGTTTAATGGCCTACGAATCAGTTCTAGGACTATTTGTTGATAATCAATTTGGCGCAACACCACAAGAAATTGCAATCATGGTAACATCTACGGGAATTGTAAGTGTCATCGTTCAGCTTTTTGTCGTTGACCGAATCGTCGGCCGCCTCGGTGAAGGATATGTTTTAAATATCTTCCTAGGTGTATCAACAATTGGGTTTCTTCTTTCGCTCCTTGCATCAACCTATACTCTTTTCTTTGGGGTAACTCTTTTAATTTTTCTTGCTACCTCTATTCTTCGTCCTGTGCTAAACACACTTATCTCCAAATTGGCTGATAATGAACAGGGCTTTGCGATGGGGATGGCTAATGCTTACATGAGCATTGGAAATGTTTTAGGGCCAACTTTAGCAGGTTTATTATATGATTTAAATATCTTATATCCATTTATTATGGGGCTTGTTTTTTTAGTCTTGACAATGGTTGTAACAATTATGTGGCAGAAACGATCTGTTCAATAAAACAAGCAAATCAAACTTAGGGGAGTTATAGAAAAATAATTTAAAGCTAATTAAAGGCAAGAACGATTATAATTAATCGCTCTTGCCTTTTTCATGGATTTGTAATAAGTCAAACCGGCAGTTTATCCCGAACTTTACATAAATCAAAAAACTGGTCCTACAGCTCGGTAAAACACTTGCAAATGGGCCAATGAATGCTTATGGATTAACAAAAAAATTATTTTATCATTCTTTACAAGAAACACTAGAATCACAAATGAGCATGGAAACCGAAATAATTGCTGACAGAGCAAGGAGTAAAGAAGGGCAGGAAGGGATTGCTGCATTTTTAGAAAAACGTGAAGCAGATTATTTTAAATTATAATAATTGCAATGAAAGTAGCAATGCTTATGCTACTTTTTTTATTTGCGTTTTGCTGTATATATGATTTCTCATCACTAAGCAAATATTGATAGTGTAAAGTGTCCGTATTTTGACGTAAATTATGACCGATATCGTAACCTCAGTAGTGAGTCGTTCATTTGAATAAAATGAAAGATTTGGAGAGTCATTAGAAATAAAAATGGATGCCGGATTAATTTACCAACCTTGCTAGTGCACAATATCGGGCTATTGTTCACCAACGTTATATTCAATCCTGCAAGTTATGGATACAAAGTCTGAGAAATAATGTACTTAAAGTGACAGTTTGGTTTATAGAGAAACATGTGTAGCTTTGTTCGACAAACGCCCCTTATTGTGGAGGAAGTAATTTCGCATTAATAGCTATGAGCCGTATCATAAATAGGGCAGTTTTTTACATAAAATAGCTGCTCACTAGTATTGCCTCAATATATTTTATTGCCCGCCTCAAACTACATATAAAAACACGGGGACGGATCTCTTGTTTCATTATTATGATACAGTAGATCCGTCCCTGTGTTTAATTATAGAAAAACCATTATCGTCATTGCACAATGATAGAAAATTATCACAGATATTGTGACTTTATTTCTTCAAGTTGTTGGAGATAACTTTCCTTGAGCTGTTCTGGAAATTCAATCTTTACATGTTTTCCATATGAACAAAGATAATGCGTCATATAGTCGAGTTCAGTTTCATTATAGCCACCAGTCAGATAAGAGATACCATTTTTCTCTTCTAGCACCATATTTGGATAATGATGCTTTAAAAATAGCTCTTTTCCAAACGAAGTTAATTGAGCGCAAAAAGGAATATTATGATAATTTTTTTCGTGCTCCTCATGAAAATTCTTCATTTCTTTAAGTGAGTAGATATGTTCAATTTCTTCAAGAATTTCGCACTCTGACATATAATCACAGCGATATGTTCCCCACATTCCTTGATTTACCTCATAAGCACTACAAAACCAAATGCCATTGCGATAAAACAATTCATAGACCTGAAGATCAATTTTGATTGTTTCATATTGAGAATATATCATTCGAACAATTTTTTCTTCCATAATAGCAGTTAAGATAAGTGCAAGATATTCTGGCAGATTAATTGGAGCAACACCGTAATACCGAACTACCTCAAGCATTCTATCAAGATATTCTTGCTGGCTCTTAGGTAAAGTAGCAAATAATTTTTGTCGGATATGTGTATATGATTTTTCAAAAGGTGTGCTTGAGAGAATGTTTAGGGCGTTCAATGCGAAAAAAATAGCTCGAATCTCATCATTGTTGAAATAAACTGGAGGTAGCAAGGTTTGGTTAATCAATTTATACCCCCCATATCTGCCGCTTTCAGTATAATAAGGTAAACCCATCCTAGCCAATTCTTCAATATCTCTTAGTGCCGTTCGTTTAGAAATATGAAACTCTTCCATCAAGTCTTTTAATTGAAATTCGTGTTTATTGCTCAAAAAAATAAGTTCTTGATTGAGTCGTTCTGCTTTTTTCATTTTTTTTCTCCACCTTTGTTTAATGGTGTCTAATCCTGTCACCTTTTAACAGTATACTTAGATTATCAAAAACAAAGGAGATTTTATATGAAAACCTTACTTATTAACGCACATCCTGAATCATTAATCTTAAGGTGTGGGAGCGTGCGAATATAAATCTTGAAAAAGCTTTTAGACATTTTTACGAAAAATAATTTTATATTCTCAGAATAAAAAAACTGATAAATAAATTGCTTTTTTCCTACTAGGGAAGCTTGAAAACACTTGATATGGACGAACAGTATTTTTTGCGAAAACTCATGATGTTGGATATCAATAAGTGTTCTTGCTATTAGTAACTTTTTCAAATTTTATCAGGATTAATAATTTTAAGACTCTATCTAAAAAAATTTGACTCTGCTTAATTCAACACTGAACTAAGCTGAATATTTCGTAGGAATAACGTTGTCATTTAATCCATTTAAAAAAAGGGTCCGATACCAAGGGAGTATTCTGTCAAAGAATGCTAAAAATAACTAACAGCAAGTATTAAATATATCAAAACTTATATTTTTAATATTAGATGAATATTGGAGGAATTATATTGCCCAAGCCAAAATTATGGACAATGAATTTTATTAGTATTTCAATCGCTAATTTTCTTACCTTTACAATATTCTATTACTTATTGGTAACTTTACCGATATACGCCTTACAAGGACTAAATGGTAATGAATCGGAGGTTGGGCTTATTGTTACAATTTTTTTGATTGCGGGTATCATTACTCGCCCATTCGCGGGCAAATGGATAGAAAGAGTTGGAAAGTACCCCATTTTTCTGACAGCTTTCTTAATAGTTTGTGGTTCATCTTTTTTTTACTTTATAACGCAATCGATCACAACACTACTTATTGTTCGCTTTTTCCATGGAATTGGATTTGGAATGGCAACTACAGCTACCGGAGCTATCGTAGCAGATCTCATCCCTGAATCACGAAAAGGGGAAGGGATGGGCTATTATGGGCTAACACTCAATCTTGGTATGGTAGTTGGACCTTTTTTAGGGTTAACTATTATGCATCAGGGAGGAACAAATTTAATGTTCTTCATTAATGCTTTATTGGCACTAGTTGCTCTGATAGTCGGCTTATTTGTTCGGATTCCTAAAAACACAGGAACACAAGAAGTCAAAAAATTAGATATATGTAAAGGAATAAAGTCCTTATTTGAAGGTTCTGTTATTCCCGTTTCATTAATTTCTGGATTTTTCGCTCTGGTTTATTCTGGAATTATTTCTTTTATGTCAGTATATGCCAAAGAGATTGGTTTAGCTGATGCAGCTAGTTATTTCTTTGTAGTGTATGCTATCATCCTGTTAATTTCGAGACCTTTTACCGGGAAATGGTTTGATCTTTATGGAGCAAATATAATTATCTATCCGGCAATTTTCCTTTTTGCTGTTGGAACATATTTACTTAGTGCTTCAACATCATTACTATCATTTCTTCTTTCAGCGGCTCTTATTGGTTTAGGTTGGGGAACCATCTTTCCAAGTATTCAAACAATCGCCATACAAATTGCACCAGTTGAAAAAAGGGCATTGGCTACGGCCACATACCTATCAACATTTGATTTTGGATTTGGAATTGGGTCCTTTTTATTCGGTCTCGTAACAGAAAAAGTAGGCTATAGCTCATTATATTTTTATAGCACATTCTTCATTCTAGCCGGAATCGGAGTTTATTATATACTTCATGGGAAGTTTTATCGCACTGTAAAATACAGGAAAGTCTAGTGGAAGGAGTAGTAAATACAAATGGAAGGGGGGATTTCAATAAACTCATCCTTTTTGTTAACAACTTCAAACATTTACCTTTACAATTGAATTACTCTTGATTTAATGTCAAAAAAGATGAGCTTTATCAACGAGTGTGTGATCATTATGACGAGAGACAATACGTTGACCTTATTCTAATAATCAATCAAATCAACAGTTGGACTAGAATTTCTATTGCAATGGGGAATAAAGCAACTGAAGAATAATTACTCTAAACGAACATCTTATAGTGATTATCTCAAATGGTGGACGAAAGGCATCCAAATGAACCACTTTGGATACTTTTCCATTTTTGCGCAATACCTCTTTTAATGTCATATCAAATCCTTTTATAAATTTCCAATATTATAATCGCCTTTTTCTTATTACACATGAAATATTGTGAAATATTGTACCTAAACTATAGGGAAATTTAGGAAAATTACCGAGAAGTCATTTTTGACTCTCTTTCACATTTTCAATCTTCCGCAATCGGGCGCGATTGTGGAAAAAGTGTCTCATTATTATTAAGCGAGTGTGAGAGTGATAAAGCATTAAATAAAAAATGTCGGTCTGGATATCGACATTTCTAAAATGTACTAAGCTGCTAATGCACAATATCTGGCTATTGGAATAAGAAAAACATATTCTTAATTGTATAGTAAAAGCATACTAAGCAGTAAAGAATTTCAGTTTTAGCTCATATTGTGAAGTATTTTTAAATACAAGAGCAGTTTAGTGGTGTAGAGGAATAAGGTTTCATCTTCTTTAGTGACCGCTATTGAATATCAAATATTAATAATTTTTGAGAAAAGTGAATAAAGTAAAACAGTACAATCTTGAAGGGGGAGTCTAATTGAAACCTTTCATAAGATGGATAAATCGGACGTTCAGGAATAATCCTAGGAAAAAATTACCTCTTGTTATGGGAGCTGATTACGAACACCAAACATTTGGCCAACCTGTTGAACGAAACCAAAATTCGCTAATAAACACCAGAGATGTTGAAAAATACTTTCGTCCTTCCCGTATCCCTATTAAAAACACCCTTGTAAATAACATCCAATTTTTCAATCCCTACTATGAAAAAAGCTACAATAAAATAAAAATCCCTGCAACCTTAACTCGGACTCCTGATGTAACTGTTTTAAACTACTTTAGTATTTTAAGAGAGGCAGAGAACCTCACTCAAAGTCAGTTAGGTGGGTGTGGAACTGTAGGGATGGCAAAGATGCCCTATCCAGTTGCTTATAACTTCCTAACTAAAGACTATCATAAAAGGGTTTCCTATCTTGAATATCTTCAATCATTTGCAGGGATTGGACATCTCAATTTAATTAAGATAAACAGACTTCCTGATGATAAAGGCCGTATTTCTTATTTCATTGAACTAGAAAGTATAGAAGGATCATCTAAAGGTGTCACCTATTTTACCTATTATTATGGATATGTCCAATTAAAAAAATTTCAAAATCTGTATAAAATTGACCAAATGAAATTGTACGGAGAGGACTTTCTCTGTGCAGCATATCACCTCTGGCAACATGATGCGGAAGCTGTCGTTGACATTATGTACGGAAACTGGTGCAACTTAATAAAAAAACGGTTGCCCACAAAAAAAGATGGTTACGTCAAAACCATTGATTTTATTGGTACGGATGGAGCCGATTATCGATTTATCTTTTATCAATTAACAAATGATACAGATGTATTAATTTCTCAATATAAAAGAGATTCTGAAGGGAACTGGGAATCCATCAGAATTGATCCAAGCAAATGTGTAAATAAATAAGCAATCAAAAAATACTGAGGATAAAACATTAAAAGGGTTGTGGTATCCTTGGTTAAAAAGAGTGTTTTTGTATTAGTTTTAATATCTTTTTTGTATGTTCCGTCTTGCCTACGTACCCATGTGAGATAAGATCCAACGACTTGAGGATTTACATCTAACTCATTTTCTTTTGGAAAGGTTACTTGCTTTTGTTTCTCTGAGCTTAAATCAATCTGATATAAAGAGGTGAACATTGTGGGAGCTGGTCCCTCTTTCCATCCTTTGTTTTCTTGTGACCGTGCTACGATGACTTTGGAAGGTGATAGCCACTCCAAATCTAAGACTGTCCATTGCCCAAGAAGGTGTTGGTGTGCCGAGAAAGCTGACCCATTTGCCGTCATGACTCCATTTAAAATCACCAATAGTAACGGCAAATAAATCATTTTCATGGATTGGTATTGAGTACAATAGCTGCGCTTTGTTCTCATTAAGTTTCATATCCTTTGGAATGCGATACAACTTAATCGGTTCCCAGCCTGTAGGAAGGCGGTTTGACCCAGCAGACACAATAAACTCTTTTCCATTTGGATACCACTCAAAACCACTAACACCTAACGACACGTTTTCAAATCCGTAGGGTCTCCCATCCTTCTTCTTTGTAACGTTGAGTACCCAACCAGATAGATAAGCCAGCTCATTTGATACAGGAGACCAAGTAAAAGAAGAAGTTTCAATGCTAGGATATGGTTTATAGTTTTCTTTTCTCTCTGTATCATAGATCCACAGGTTAGACTTCTCGCCACGTTCATCACCATCGATATAGGCAATAAATCTACCATCATAGGACCACTGGGGTGAATATACATATTTATTTTTGGTAGGCTGTATTTCTTGTTCAGCTTCTTTCATCCACAATTGGTGATCACGTACAAACGCAGCCTTCATTGGCACTTCTGCCTTCGTCACAGAAATAAATTGAAAAAAATCTATTGAGTTTATTGAATTTATCCGGTGCGTATAAGGATGAAACAGGTTAGATGCATGATAACAATTATTTGGGAAGACTAAAATGAGGTGTTGCCGATGAGAACTTACATCAGTTTAATAGTAGTGTTCCTTATTATAATTAATCCTATTATTGCAGGAGCAGAGATTGAAGGATATAAAATTGTTAATCAGAACAAAAAGGAGAATATTAGCCTTTACGGTAAGAAAATGAATGGATTATATAGGGGATTTAAAATTGATTTCAAAGGGGGTATTTACACAAGACCTTTCTGGAATAGCGAAACAAGTCCTACCTATGCTCCACAAATATTCTATGCAGACATTAATAAAGACCAAAAGGAAGAGTTAATTATTACATTGACAGAAGGGCATGGTACAGGTGTCCTATTAGAAGATGTTCATGCTTTTCACATAATTGACAATCGACTTACCGAAGTTATTGTAGATAATCCTTTAGCAATTATTCATAAGAACGTAAAAACAAAGCTAGCGAATGAAGAAGCAGAAATCAGTATAAATGAAAAGAGGTATAAAGTTAATATAACACCTTTTGAAATTAATCCTGAAAACTTATTTGACGATATAGGCTTTGGGAGCATTATTGATTATGAAGTAATTAACAATAATCTTATGGTAAGAGTAAGTGGGCAAATATATCCAGCTATGTCCATTGGTGATATTATCATTAGTTATGAATACCTTGATAAAATGTATCAAGCGAAAACAATTGAATTTATAACGGATATTGATAAAAACCCCTTTTATGGTCCAGTGAAAAAAAACGAAGAGGTGGTAAATTCTAAGGCAGTAAATCACTTTGTCAATTTAATCCGGCAATATAATTTTCTAAAATAGTATAAAAACAGAAATTGGACATATTTTTCCGTCAATAAGAGGCCATCTTGTATCGTCAACTTTTGGACAAAATAACATAGTAGTAGCACTTATGATAAGATACATAATGCCGAAGCACCTGGCAACTTCGACACTATGTTTAAATAGATTATTGCTTAAATGCCGGGAACATGAATACATATAATAATTCAATCCGGAAGCTGATCCCAAACTTTACATAATACAAAAAACTTCAACCCATGTTTTAATCTGCGTCCTGTTTTTCTCCCAATTTTACTTGTTTCTATGATAGTGCCCCAAAATGGTATTTCGTCTTTTAAGCGGTTTATTTCTTTTCGGATATTTTGTTCGTCTGCAATATACTTATGGTCAGGGTCCTTATAATAAAATAACTTTTCGAAAATCATGGTGTTTGTAACAGGTTTTTCACTCATTAGGATAGTGTACACCAAGAGGAAATCTACAAAATGAATCCTTTTTATTCCCTCTCCAAGTTTTATGTAATAGTTTCCTGCTTCATCGATGGTCAATAGAATAGTATCCTCTGGGTTTTCTTCCATTAGTATGAAATGGTCTTCATAAGGAATTAATTCTTCTTCAGTTCTAGATACTTTTCGGTAATATAATCGGTCGATTGTTTTTTCTGACGTCACCAATAATTCATGGCGGTATTTTTCAACTAATGGGTCATCCTCGACACAACTTTTCACTTGCATTTCTAGGATGGATGGGACAATATTTTTAGCTATTAATATGCCGCTGTTGGCTAAAAATAGTTGTGCCAAGTAGGTTTGTATATCATTCAAGGGAGCGGGAGTGTCACTATTGATCGCTTCTCGAAAATGTAAAGCCGCTTGTTCGTATAACGTTTCCCTGTAATATAAATGTGCTATTCGATAATTTGCGACGGCATGATTAGGGATAATGCTCAACGCTCTTTTCAAAAAATAAATCGCCTCCCCTGGGCTAGGGCTGTCCGACATTTTGAAATGTTCCCCATAGTTAACATATAACGCTACAAGGTCCATTTGTAGTTTTTTAATGTGCTCCCAGTTTCTTAACTTTCTTGCCCCATGTAGCAGCTGCTTTAATTTTTCCTCTTCCTTATATGGTTCAACTAATACTTCAATCATCATATTCACCTTTGATAGCTTTTTCTACTAGTATACCTTTTTTACTGTGACATGTATGTCACAGAAGATTTGTTATACTAGGGACAATGAAGGAGAGGGGGAAATAAAAATGTATTATTTTGCTTACGGAAGCTGCATGAGTTTCAAGGATTTAGAAAGAACGGTGGGAAATGCGCAATTTGTAGGGGCTGCAATTTTAAATGATTATGAATTGGCTTTTACAAAATATTCAAGAGGTCGTAGCGGTGGTGTTGCAGACATTGTATCAAAGCCTGGTTGCAAGGTGGAAGGCATTGTTTTTGAGGTTGAGGATTTTAAAGCATTGGATCGACGGGAAGGGGTTCATATAAGGCTATATAAAAGAATTCCTGTTGAACTTGTACTATCTCAAACCGGTGAAACAATTAATGCAGATACCTACACGGTAGTGGAAAAAGAAGCGCAGGAAGTGGTCCCTTCTGAAGACTATATGAACATTATATTAGATGGCGCTACGAGACTATCAGAACAATATCAGAATGATCTAAAAGATCGCTTTAATAAATTTAGAGAAACATTGTAAGGGGGTTATTTAACCGTGCTGCAATTTAAAGTTTTTGTTTATGGTACGTTGTTGGTTGGAGAATCGAATCACCATGTTGCAAAGCCGTATCTGCTCCATGTTGAAGAAGGAACCATTAAAGGATTTTTATATAGCCTTGGACCTTATCCCGCGATAGTCTTGGACGACAATGGGGTGGATATTAAAGGGGAATGGTTGACAGTAAATCAACTGGGGCTAGAACGAATGGACTGGCTTGAAGATTATCAAGAAAATGGTCAGAACAATGATTATGAACGTGTTTGGGTAAAGGACAGCTATACAGAAAATGAAGGATTTGTGTATGTCTATTCATTAGAAAAAGTGAAAGGCTTAAAACGCATTGAAAGCGGATCTTGGAGAGAATATAGGAAATCAAATTTAATTTAAATTGGAGGCTGATTTTATGACGTTTACTCTAGTTTTCAAAGGAATCCATGCAAATTTAGCTTATATGCTTTGCTTTGAACCATGTCCAATTTGGAGAAAGCAGGACAGTGATTGGACGATTGTGCCGAACCGTCATAATCCACATTATGAGATGGGCAGTCTTAGAAAATTGTTGAATCATGAGAAAGGTCTCATCCGTGAAAAAGAATGTATTATTGTCATTCAACAAGAGGGCCATGGTACACATGAGGACTTAAACAATCTGCAAGTTGATTTACAAGGTGAAGGTTTTCATTATCAGGTTGTATCTTTTTAGTGATACATCAAAATATGGGAACAGCCTGATAACCTGTTCCCAATTCTGTGCTTTATAGCCGGAAATTCTCCGCCTATGAATTCCTATACCTACACGAACATCAACAATGAATGCTAACAGGGCTAAAGGTAACGCATGTACTTTTTTGCCCAAAAACCGTTAGGATGGTTTGACACGTTGGGTTTGCTTCCTCCGTGACCAAAATAAATAGGCAAGACTGATCATTGAAAAAAAGCAAGCAAACGCATAAAAGCCCATTCGAAAATCATGGACGCGCAGGCTCATGATGAAAAGTACAAGTATCGCAAGAATGGTTCCGTAGGCCCCAGGGCGTCCCCAAATCAGCTTGGATTCAAACGTTTCATTTTCCTTGCGCTTTTTCCGCCAAATAAGGTACGTCACAAGATTGAGTGACCAGTTTAAAAATGTGAAATAGGACGAGGCGGATACTAGATAATTATATAAAGAAGCCGGCAGCAGGAAGGACATTCCGACTACAATCAAAGCCCCGACCGCAACCGATAGCCAGGCATTGCGATAAAAACCGCGACGGGAGTGTTGTAGAAAAAATCTTGGTCCTTGTTTGGCAACAGATAAAGATACAAGCAGTTCGATGGCAGCATAATAACTGGCAGCCATCACGGAAAAAGCTGCGAGCAGTATGATGATGTTCATGCCTGTAGCTGCCCAAGTGTAGTCCAGCAAATTGAGGGCTTGTACAAATGGAGACTTGTTGGTTGATACTGTGTTCCAGGCAGTAATCATAATCAAGACCAGCATTGACAACATATACAATGAAATGACACCGATTGACATAAACACGGTGGCCTTTGGGATATCCACGCGTGGCCTTTTTACTTGACTTCCTGCCATGGCAACCGCACTTATCCCGGCAAAAGAAAAGATGACTACCAGCATCGACTGAAGCAGTCCAGAGTTTCCCTTAGGAAAAAATGCAGGACTGCTTGAGAAGGGATGCTGAGGTGTAAAATTGCTGTGAGCAAATAGTGCGTACCCTCCCAAAAGGATAAATGCCAAAAGGGCAAGTGTCTTCACCACAGCCATTCCGGATTCGATTTTTCCAAACTTGTCCATATTCATCATGTTCATTAAGATAATGATTGCCATAAAGGAAATAGCAAAAATAGGCTTTGGTACTTGCGGAAACCAGTAGTGGGCAAAGATTCCCATTGCAATCGCTTCTGAACCAATCCCTAGAATACTCGAAATAAACACTGCCCATCCAAGCAAAAAGCCTGAATAAGAACCTAAAAATTCCTGCACATAAACGCGGAATGAACCAGGCTCCAACCGGTTAACATTTATGCTTGTCATAGCTCCCAGTACCTGCATCATCACAATTCCGCCTAATAAAAACGCAAGTGTAACAGAAGGGCCTGCTTCACGCACAGCCAAACCTGAGCCAAGGAAAAAACCGGCGCCAATCACGCCGCCAATTCCAATACCTGCTAAACTATAGCTATTCAGATGTTCTTGACGTTCTTCCCTTTGGATCTTTTCTCCATGTGGTAAAATAATCCCTGTTTTCATTGCTTTTAAAATGGTAAACACCTTCTTCCTATCAATCCTCAATTTTTATCATGCAGCTTTGTTCGAAAAAACATGTAAAAATAAAAGTTGGTTTAAGTTGGTAACAGCAGCTTAAAATAGTTTAATATTAAGGATGGATATTTTTGTCAGATAAAGGGAGAGAAACTTAATGTTCACTAATGAGGAAAGAGATTCTATTTACAAAGTCATTTTTAAGAGGAGAGATATTCGAAACTTTTTATCAACTCCTATTCCGGAAAATAAGATACATAATATATTAAATGCAGCCCATCATGCCCCTTCCGTTGGGTTCATGCAACCATGGAACTTTATTTTGATTTCCTCTAATGAAGTAAAAGAAAAATTAGCTTGGGCAGCGAACAAAGAAAGACAAGCATTGGCTATTCATTATGAAGGGGAAAAAGAAACGAAATTTCTTGGGTTGAAAATTGAAGGTTTAAAAGAAGCACCTTTAACTATTTGCGTAACCTGTGATCCCACGAGAGGTGGCTCACACGTATTAGGACGAAATTCAATTCCTGAAACGGATATTTTATCAACGGCTTGCGCAATCCAAAATATGTGGTTGGCAGCTTGTGCCGAGGGGCTTGCGATGGGGTGGGTTAGTTTTTACAAAAAGAATGATATTCGAGATATTTTAGAAATACCGCCACATATTGATCCTGTTGCGCTTATCTCAATTGGTTATACGAATGATTATCCAGCCAAACCTATATTGGAAACAAGCAATTGGGAAACGAGGCTGCCTTTAGAGAATCTTATTTTTGAAAATAAATGGGGGAAGCATGAGTAGTATTCTTTTAAAAAAAAGAAAATTTGATTTGGGAACAGACTAATACGCTGTTCCCAATAGTACTACTAAATTTGAACATTCAGTAATCCTTCACGTTTAGTACACGGATTTCAAGATTAGCTTGCTCCGCTTCTTTCCTTTTGGTTACTAATAGCCTTATACAGCCCAATCCACCGAGTAAAGCACTCACACCCGAAAATAGGAAAGCGGTAAAGTAGGAATTTGAATAATCAATAAGAAATCCAGTCATAACTGGTGAAACCAATTGGCCGCTACTAAAGAATACAGTTACGAATCCCATCGCTACCGTTATGTACTTTGGATGAATATATTCACTAACCGTGGCATTTATAATCGTCGGTACACCCCAAAGGGTCACGCCATATATTGCTGTAATCAAAAATAGTAGAACATTGTTTTCCGAGAAACTTAATGAAAGAAGAAGGAAGGTTTGTATAAAAAACACAATCATTAAAGTAATCACACGACCTACACGATCGGAGAGACTTCCCCAAATAAAACCACTGATGATACTTGTGATACCGGCAATTGCAAAAAATGTGCCGGCAGATTCATTTGTAAATCCTGCATCAACAATGAGATAGTCTACAAGAAAGGTAGAAAAGACCAGATAGCTGACACCCCAGGTAAAATATATGAATCCTAGAAACCAAATGGCTTTATTCCGATAAATATGAATTGCTTCATTAGCGTTGTTATGTTCTTTTATCAGTAAGGGTTCTTGTCCTTTAAGAATGGGCCTAAGTTTTGGGCCTTCCGGTCTATTTTTCAAAAATATTAGATTTAATAAGGCAATGATGATGATAAGGAAAGCAAGTAAATACCAGCCTATTCTCCAACCATTTTCACCTGTTTGTTGAATAAGCATAGGTATGGTTAAACCACTAAAAACAATCCCGATTCCTGCACCAGACATAGCGATTCCCATTGCCATGCCCCTTCTTTTAATTGTAAACCAATGACCGAGTAGTCCTAATGACGGTACGTAGACACCGCCTGTACCTAGTCCAATTGTCAAGCAGCCCAGAAAGATGAGGTGAAATTTGGATGAATTTGATGTTAGTACCATTCCGAATGCAATAAGGAATAATGAAAATATAATGACTGTTTTTGCCTTGAACCGTATGACAAAATATCCTGCGGCAACTACGGCAATTAGGTATCCTAAAAAAATAGAAGATGCAAGATATCCTGTTTCCCGGTAGTTTAAGGAAAGACCATTTTTCATAAATGGAAGAATGGCACCAAAGGAAAAGCGACCAAAACCGAGTGAAGCTAATACACAACATGTAATTAAACTTAAAATGAGCCAACTTTTATTGCTATTTTTCAAATGATTTCCCTCCTTACCATATGGTCTATTACGATCTTTTATTATTATATTCCGAATATTCAAAAATATAATTACGTTAAATTGTAACGATTCATATTGAATTTGTAAAATAAAAAATTTTTGCACTGTACAGCAATTTTTTTCATTCATATAAAAAACCCTCTTACAACGTATGTAAAAGGGTTTTTAACATTCTCGAGTTAGCTTCTATCTCAATTTCTTGCAATTAAAATGCAGCTTTTAGGATGGATAGAACATCTTCCAGTTCTGCTTTCTTCGGATTAAATAATGCACACGGGTCCTTCATTGATAGCTCTGCTAACATGAGAAGGTCTTCCGCTTTAACGCCAATGTCTGATAATCCTTTTGGAATTCCTGTATCTTGGGCCAATTTTTGGATTGCTTCGACAGCTTTTTCAGCAGCCTCCAACTGGGATAAACCGTTTACATCCTCACCTAGCGCTACTGCGATATTGACAGCTTTCTCTAGGCGTGCATCCAGGTTAAATTTAACGACATGCGGCAAAAGAATGGCATTGCATAGACCATGTGGCAAATTATAAATTCCGCCTAGTTGGTGGGCAATGGCATGTGAATAACCAAGCAGTGCATTATTAAAAGCCATTCCCGCCAAAAATTGTGCATTGGTCATTCCTTCACGGGCTGCTAAATCATTGCCATTATTCACTGCATTTCTTAAATGTTTGCCTACTAATTGGATTGCTTGGATGGCGCAAGCATCTGTAATCGGATTGGCCAAAATGGACATATAGGCTTCTACCGCATGGGTCAACGCGTCCATCCCTGTGCCTGCCGTAAAATCTGCAGGCAATTGTTCAGTAAGCTGCGGGTCATTTACAGATAGATTCGGAGTAATATGCTTATCAACAATTACCATTTTTTGAGAGGTTGCTGTATTGGTAATAACGGCAATCCGAGTCATTTCGCTGGCTGTTCCCGCTGTCGTATTGACAGTGATTAAAGGAACCATTGGTTCTTTTGATAAGTCGATGCCTGCATAATCGTGGATTGTTCCTCCGTTTGCAGCGACTAAACAAATAGCCTTCGCACAATCAAGTGAACTTCCTCCACCGATGGCAACCACTAAATCACACTTTTCACTTTTTAAATAATTGACACCATCTTCGACATTTTTATCAGTTGGATTTGGGGCTACATCAGAAAAGAAAGCTACAGGGATGTTCTCATTTTGAATGGATTTAGCAATTTCTTGCGTAAAGTCCATTTTTTCAACGACTTTTCCTGTCACAATTAACACTTTTGTGCCACCAAGTTCCTTTACTTTCTGTCCAATTTGCTTTGCCGCACCAATTCCAATTAAGTTTACCGCGGGCATGAAAAAACCGTATACCTGTGCTTCCATTCAATCGTACTCCTTTATGATTTCTGTTTTAAATGTTAACACGGTAATTATAATGGTAATGAAAAATAATCGAAGTGAGTCAAATCACACAACCTTTTTCGTAATAAGAGAGACTAATCTATCATAATCTGTAATAAAAATCCGTTTTCCTTGTATTTCAATAAGTCTTTTCTTTTTTAATTCGGAAAATACTCGACTAATACTTTCTCTTGAGGTTCCTACTAACTCGGCAAACTCTCGCATAGTAATAGGGATATCGACATAAATTTTATCAAGGGATCTAATTCCAAACTTTTCTATTAACTTTTCTAACGTCCTTATCGTTTTTGAAAAAATATCAAAATAAGCCATTTCAAATAATTTGGATGATAGTTCCTCAATCTGTTCACTCATACATTTGAACATTCTTTCTGCGAGAAGAGGACAATGTTTCATTTCTTCCTCAACAAATTCTGAATTGATAAAGATTGCTTCTCCAGCTTCAATCACGGTGGCTGTATATGAATAGTAATCGTTTAGTCTACTATTAAACAAACAGTAATCACCAAAGACCTCTCCTTTTTTCTTTATGGTTATGATTAGTTCATTACCGTTTTCATCTTGCATTGCAAGCTTTACTAACCCTGAAAGAATAATATACACACCATTCTTTTTATCGAAATTAGAGACTATGATTTGACCTTTATAGTATTTCATTCTTTTTTCGTTGCTTTCAAAACAATGGATACATTCGTTTGAAATATTTTTCAATGTTGAATTACTCTCCGGAAAACTTTTGAAGGACTGTTTCTCTCTACTAAACGCATGCATATTGACTACCTCCTCGTGATATTTAATTTAAGTTGAAAAGATAGACTCTTTAGATACAATTTACGGAAAATTGCAAAAATATTTTTTTTATATTTTAACATAACAATCTTTAAAAAGCGTGACAAAAATCACATTTTTATCTCAATTTCCAATTTTTTTAAACAAATAATGCAAAATAATATAACTAATATGAATATCAGAGTATCCTTTTGTTTTTTATAAGCAAAAAAGCCATTGCTTTTGAAATTAGTAAAAATGGGCAAACTAATCTTACTAGCTTGCGCAGAACTTTTTAGACTACATGGGATTTAATTATGAAAAAGAGGGGATTACGATGAAAAATAGGAAATCATTTTTTAGATTATTACTTGTCTTACTATTGAGTGTTATACTCACTGCTTGTGGGGCGAATAACGGAAACAAGGATCAAAAGGTAGGTGAGTCTCCAACCGCAAAAGAAGACGCAAAAGGAGAAACAAATTTACTTGATGAAATTAAAGACCGGGGTGTTATGAAGGTCGGTGTAATGGGAACTTATCGCCCGTACAACTTTTTGAATGAGAATAAGGAGATGGACGGTTTTGATGCAGACATCGCCAAGGAAATCGCAAAACGCTTAGGAGTGAAGGTTGAGTTTGTTGCGCAAGAGTTCTCCGGCATGATTGCTGGTTTATTAGCTGAGAAATTCGATGGTGTGATTAGTCAAATGACGATTACAGATGAGCGTAAACAACAAATGGATTTTTCTGATCCGTATATTACGAATCAGGTGAAAGCAATCGTCCAAGAAGGTAATAATACCATCAAGTCTGTAGAAGATTTTAAAGGGAAAAATATTGGAGTTGGGTTAGGAACCAATGATGAAACCTATTTACGTACGGAGCTCATGCCAAAGGTCGGCGACTTCAAAATTATGACTTATAATGATGTAATTACAACTTTAAAAGACCTTGATGCTGGGCGTATTGATGCAACAATCAATAACATGTATGCTCTTAAACCAGTTGTGGAGGAACAGGGCTTTAAAATTAAGGCTGTAGGAGATGCGATTAAATCTGACCAGGCAGGAATTGCTACTCGTAAAGGAAATCCAGAACTTATTAGTGAATTAAACCGTATCCTAGCTGAAATGAAACAAGACGGAACATACAAAGAAATTTTCGTTAAATGGTTTGGAGAAGAACCTCAAAAGTAGGAAAGGACACCAGCTGATCAATGGATATTGTCATTAAAAATTTGCCGTTTTTATTACAAGGAGCGTATTATACGCTCCTTATCACTATTGTTTCAATGTTTTTTGGATCAATCATTGCCGTGCTTGTTGCTGTAGCCAGACTAAAGGGGAATCTGCCGATACGCTGGATTGCCCGCGCTTATGTATCCGCGATTCGCGGAACACCGACATTAGTTCAAATTATAATCGTCTATTATGGATTAGTTGATTATGGGATTAAATTACAGCCATTACCGGCAGCGATTATTGCACTCAGCATCAGTATTGGCGCCTATTTATCCGAAACATTACGTGGGGCGTTACAATCGATTCCAAAAGGTCAAATGGAAGCTGCGTATGCCTCAGGTATGACACCTTTTCAGACAATGACAAGAATCATTTTTCCACAAGCGATTCGCATCGCCATTCCACCAGCTGGAAATACGTTCATTGGAATGTTAAAAGAAACATCGCTCGTATCTGTGATTACAGTTACCGAGTTATTGCGATCTGCGGACCTATTAATTGCCCAGTATTATGTATATATGCCGTTTTATTTGTCAATCGCACTTATGTATTGGATTATGAGTACTGGCTTTTCTTTTTTTCTAGAAAAATGGGAGAAGCGTTTATCAATTTATTTGTAAGATGGGGATATGTATGATTAAAATTGATCATTTATCAAAGAGCTTCCATAATCTTGAGGTATTAAAAAATATAAATCTACAGGTAAATCAAGGAGAAGTAGTTTCCATTCTTGGTCCCAGCGGTTCAGGAAAAAGTACAATGCTCCGTTGTATGAACGGTCTTGAAGAAATAACAAGTGGACGAATTGAAGTGGCCGGAATCGTGATTGATGGTGAACAAAGTAAGAAGGAACAAATGAAAGCAATCCATCGTATTCGTTTACAGACAGGGATGGTTTTTCAACAATTTAATTTGTATCCTCATAAAACGGTATTGGAGAATATAACGGAAGCCTTATTGATTGTAAGAAAGTGGCCTAAAGATAAGGCGACAGAGAAAGCTGAAAACTTATTAGAACGAGTGGGATTATTAGAAAAAAAAGATACGTATCCATCACGATTATCCGGCGGCCAACAGCAAAGGGTTGCGATTGCGCGGGCCTTGGCCATGGAACCTTTGGTTATGTTATTTGACGAACCGACTTCGGCTCTTGATCCGGAATTGGTCGGTGAGGTGCTGACTGTGATAAAGGAACTTGCCCAAGAAGGGATGACTATGGTTGTTGTAACGCATGAAATGGAATTTGCGCGAGAAGTCTCAAATCGTGTTGTATTCATGGATGGTGGGGTGATCGTGGAGGAGGATTCTCCAAAGGAATTTTTCGGAAATCCCAAAACAGAACGTGCACAGAGATTTTTGAAGAAGATTGGAAGCTAGGAGGGGAGTTATAATATGATAGTAAAAACCAAATGGACCGGTCAGCGTGCCTTTACTGCTGTTGGTGATTCAGGGTATGAAGTTAAAATGGACGCCACCGAAGCATATTGCGGCGAAGGGAAGGGTGTGACTCCGACCGAAATGCTCTTAGCCTCCTTGGCAGGATGCATCGGTATTGATGTTACAATGATTCTGAGACACTACCTTGACTCCATTGAAAGGCTGGAAATTGAAACAAATGGTACAAGGAACGAGGATTTGCCAAAAAGCTTTACGGCGATTACAGTTACCTTCTATATTGATGGCGATATTGATAGCAAAAAGGTATGGAGAGCAATCACACTAGGTAAGCAAAAATACTGCGCTGTTTCAAATTCGCTCAAAGCTGATATAACATTTCGCTTTGTATTAAATGGAAATGAAAGTAAGAATCTAGATTGAAACTGATTCAATAAGCCACGGGAACCGATTAACGTGGCTTATTGTTGTCTTGGCTGCCCTTCATCTCAACAAACTCTTTGA
The DNA here is from genome assembly GCF_054301215.1 of Schinkia acidoalkalinis. Next base: position 476,052 of record NZ_CP182573.1, on the reverse strand, counting down.
ATTTGCCCACTACCGGTGACATATAGCCATTCGTTATCCATACCATATGGATGACTCTGAAACATTTCGGTGATTGGATACGAATAGTTGATATTTTACCTTCGTCCAAATTAGGAATCCGTGGCACGATGGCTACGCCGAAGTTTGCTCCAACTAAATCTGAGACCGTTCTTTCTTCAAAACCTTCAAAAACCTTTTTTGGGTGGAATCCGGCTTCTTGGAACAGTTTTTCTATGATATCATAAAGGGCTGTTTTGGGTTTAAAGTGGATAAATGGATCATCGGAAACTTCACATAAATCCACTTGATCTTTGCCTGCCAGCCGATGAGAAGCGGGGACGATTAAAAATAATTCATCAGTCATTACCGGCATAGAGCTTAGGTTTTCAGATGATTCTTGTGGTGAGCAGAAGCCAATATCTATATTGGCAGCATCAATTTCCTTTAAAATTTTGCTTGTAATATTTTGCGATAATTGAAATTCAATTTTCGGAAATTCTTTTTGAAACTCGTTAATGAGGTCTGGTAAGAAACTGGAACCTAACGTTTGAATAAATGCAAGTTGAATCGTTCCATGATAGGGGTCAATCATATCATGGATTTTTTGTTTTGCACTATTAATTTCCGATAATGCTTGGTTAGCATGTTCCAGGAAGACCTTTCCATATTTATTCAATACAACGCCTCGGTTTTTCCTTTCAAACAAAGGAACACCAACCTCTTCTTCTAGTCGCAAGATCGAACGGCTTAGAGCCGGTTGTGAAAGATTCAATTCTTCAGAAGCACTTGTGATACTCCCGTATTTGGTTAAAGTTTGAAAATAAAAAAGCTGTCCTAAATCCATTGGCAAATCTCCTCTATTTTAATGATATTACTATTATGCATAGTTACTATAAAAAAGACAATTATGTATGCATGGTTAATCTGTAATACACTTATGAAGTAACTTTTTAGCAGGTGGGGGAATTTAAAAAAAGGGGGAAATGATAGATGATAAATAGACCAAAATTATGGACAAAAGATTTTATAAATATCACTATGGTCAGCTTTTTTATTTTCTTAGCATTTTATGTATTATTAACTGCACTGCCGATACAATTAACGAAGGAACTGGGTGGTGGAGCTGATCAAGCCGGTCTATTAGTAACATTATTTTTAATTGCAGCTATTATTATTCGACCATTAGCCGGTAAGTGGGTAAGTGTTGGATCACAGAAAAAAATTCTAATCTATTCTGCAGTAGCTTTCTTTATTGCAACTGCCTTATATCCATTTGTAACAAATATTGGGACATTATTTATTTTGCGGATTATACATGGATTAACATTTGGGGTTATTACAACGGTAAAAGGAACGATTAGTGCTGTCATCATTCCTGATTCAAGACGTGGAGAGGGATTAAGCTGGTTTTCATTAGCGATGGGATTGGCCATGGTGGTTGGCCCTGTTATTGGTCTCAACCTAGCAAATATTGGGGCATACAATACTGCCTATATTTTTTGTATTATCATTTCAGCAATAAATATCTTCCTATCAACGGTTATCAATGTTCCTAAACAAGAACAACCTGAAAAATCTTCAAAATCTAGTAAGAAATTTAATCTCAATGATTTGGTTGATAAAAAAGCTGCGCCATTTGCGCTTGTAGTCTTTATTTTAGCGTGTGCATACTCTGGCATTGCCTCCTTCTTGGCTTTGTATGCGCAAGAAATTAACCTAGTCAAGGCTGCTAGTACGTTTTTTATTCTTTATGCAGGTTTAATGTTTGTCTGTCGTCCATTCACAGGAGTTTGGGCTGACCGTTATGGTGCAAACAAAATTGTTTATCCTTGTGTTATTTTATTTGCCATCGGGATGGTCATGTTGTCACTTCCACAAACAGCAGTCATTATGATTATTGCAGGGGCCATAATTGGAATAGGGTATGGGTCGGTTACACCAATCTTGCAAACACAGGTCATTAGTTCTGTAGAAAAGCATCGCTTAGGTATTGCCAATTCACTATTCTTTAACTCTATGGATTTAGGAATGGCTATTGGCGCATTTACTCTAGGAATAGTCGCGAAATCATTCAGTTATAGTAGTGTTTATTTGTCTGGTATTGTGCTTATTATAGTAGGAGGCATTGCTTATTTTGCTTTAGCAAGCGGAAAGGCAAAGATGAATCACCGTGCTGTAAAGTTAAATTCAATGATTGAAGTAGAAAATAAATAGAGAATGTCTTGGTTGTATTTAAAAGCTGGGGGTCGTTACACCCCCGCTTTTTTTGTTTTTATAAAAGCTCCTCTTCATATTCCATTAAAATTTCACCCGATAATTCATCATCTTTAATTTTATTCCTAAATTTTTAATATTTTTAAATTGCTTAAATTGATATTTTAATAATAATCCATAAATGATGGGAATTGTTGATATATCAATATGAGAGCGTAATCAATTAGATTTATATACTTCATTAAAAACGCTTTCAACACGAACAATAACAAAATTAGATTAATTAGATTGTAAATTGGTATTGTTTTAGATGAATATCTCGGATTATGATAAGGTACATAAATAATTCGGTGATTGGTGGTGGCAATGATGAAAAAGATTGAAGCAATCATAAGACCTGAAAAGCTCACAGAGACCATTAAGATTTTAAAGAAGATTGGTGTTACTGGCTTCACTGTTTCACAGGTGGTGGGCAGGGGAAAACAGAAAAGCACTCTAGGAGTCTATCGTGGCAAAAATTATAACGTGACTCTTCATCCAAAGGTAAAATTAGAGATTGTTCTTTCGGACTATATGGTGGAACTAACAATAAAGAGCATCATTGGTGCTGCCCAAACAGGAGAAGAAGGCGATGGGAAGATTTTCGTTTATCCTATTGTTGAAGCTTATAACATTCGAACGGGAAAAGTTGATACGGATATTGATGAATTAAATCGGGAGGGGTGATTTTCTTGGAACTAATGTATTTAAATGCAGTTTGGGTTGTAGTAGCAGCTTCAATGGTTTTGTTGATGGAAGGCGGTTTTAGTTTACTGGAAGCGGGTTTGGTTCGGACGAAAAATGCGGTAAACGTAACAATGAAAATATTTGTTGATTTGACGATCGGAGCATTGACGTTTTGGATAGTTGGTTTTGGTTTAATGTATGGAAGGGATGCTTTTGGAATCATAGGTACAACTTTAATAGGGTCACCGGAAAAAATTAATCTTTCCATAGCTTTACCTAGTGCAGCCTTTGTCCTATTCCAAATGGGATTTGCAGTAGCTTGTATCTCTATCATTTCAGGCGCATTGGCAGAACGTATGAATTTTAAGGCGTATATTTTAACAGCAGTTCTTATTTGTATCGTCGTTTATCCTGTTTCGGGCCATTGGATTTGGAACAGTGATGGCTGGCTGGCAAAATTAGGGATGAAGGATTTTGCAGGTTCTGCTGCAATTCATGCAGTAGGAGGTTTCGCGGCTTTAGCCATGGCAAAATTTTTGGGACCTAGGAAGGGAAGATTTAATTCTGATGGAAGTGCCAATGTATTTGCACCAAGTAATATTCCACTAGCATCTGCTGGCGCGTTTATATTGTGGTTTGGTTGGTTTGCTTTTAATGCAGGCAGTACATTAGATGCTTCCAATGGCTCTCTGGCCTCTATAGCGATTAATACGATGTTATCTGGCGCAAGTGGTGGTACTACCGCTTTGATTATGACGATGAAAAAATTTGGAAAAGCAGATCCCAGTATGACGATTAATGGAGTTTTGGCTGGATTAGTGGCAATAACAGCTGGCTGCGCATTCGTTACGCAATGGAGTGCCATTTTGATAGGGATTATAAGTGGTTTAATTGTCATTTATGCAACACTATTTGTTGACTTTTTAAAAATAGACGACCCAGTTGGAGCGGTAGCCGTTCATGGCTTCAATGGGGTGTTTGGAACGGTCGCAGTTGGATTGTTCGATTCATCTCAAGGCCTATTGACAACAGGTAATCTTTCTCTTATAAAAATACAGCTACTTGGAGCAGCAGTAGTTATTGTTTGGGGGCTTATCGGCGGTGCCTTTATTGCAAAGGCCTGCGAAATGACGGTTGGATTTCGTGCCAGTGAACGTGAAGAGGAAGAAGGCTTGGATATGGCGTACCATGGTATTCCAGCCTACAATGAATTGGAACGATTTACAGATTTGCCTACAAGCTTATACAATTTTGAAGAAACAACGGGAATATCTATTGCCCCAACAAAAAAAGAGAGAGATAGAAAGAATCTTAAATTTGAAGCAAAAATGTAATTGCAGCAAAAAATCTTCCATAACGGAAGATTTTTTTTTTAGTTTAAATTGGGATATCCTTGCTGGCGCATAGCCTCATACACCAATAAAGCAGCTGTATTCGAAAGGTTCAATGAACGAACATTGCCACTCATCGGTATTCTTAGAAAGTGATCTTCATTTTTTTCTAGTAGATCTTTTGGTAAGCCCGTTGTTTCTTTTCCAAACATGAAATAATGTTCCTTTAATCTATCACTGAAATCGAAGGATGAATATGTTTTTTCACCAAACGTCTCAATATAGTAAAACTCACCTTGATTTTTTGAAAAAAATTCATCCAATGAGTCATAATACATAATGTTTACAGACTCCCAGAAATCTAAACCTGCTTGTTTTACCATTTTTTTATCTGTAGAAAAGCCAAGTGGTCGAATTAAATGCAAGGCTGTATCCGTTGCCGCGCAGGTACGTGCAATATTCATAGTATTAGCCGGAATTTCTGGTTGATATAGTACAACATGTATTGCCAAGAATGGTCACCTCAATCTTATTTTCCCCTCCCAATTATAGCATACAGATTACAAGGATTGCACTTACGACAATAAATGAGGTTTGTGAAAAAATGATTGATTAACACTCATTTCTTGGAATATCACTTTAGTGGGGGAAGAATAATTTTTCCAATTACGTAAAATAATAAGCAAAAAAATAAGCAAAAAATAAGAAAGGAATACCCATGGATACAATTAAACCGATTACATTAAGCTCGTATAAAACAGATATTAATGAACCATTAACATCAGCTGAAATGGGGAAGCTTTGGGCTACCTATATGGGAAACAGTATGGCTAAATGCATTTTGAGCTATTTTCTTCAACACGTTGAGGATGCAGATATAAAAATGCTATTAGAAAATGCTTTAAAATTAACCGATGATTTTTTAAAGATGACTACAGAAATTTTTACTAAGGAAAACTTTCCGATTCCAAAAGGGTTTGGTGATGAGGATGTAAACCTAAATGCACCTCGTTTATTCCAAGATGAATACTATCCTCATTATTTGAAATATGCTGCAAAAGCAGGGATGAGTATTTATAGTGTAGCAATACCTCTTATTTATAGGAAGGACGTAAAAGAATTTTTTACCTACTGTATGTATTCTACGTTACAGTTATTGAATCAAATCAAGGGAATATTAATGAATAAGGGTCTTATTATAAAGCCACCCATCATTCCAGTTCCAGACAAAGTAGAATTTATCCATGATGATTTTTTAAACGGCTACCTTGGACATGTACGATCTTTGCATGCGTTAGAAATTGCTCATTTTTACGATAATATTGAAAATAATGTAACGAGTAAAGCGCTTATAATGGCGTTTGCCCAGGTAGCAAAGGATGAAAAGATTCGGAAATTGTTTGAAAAGGGAAGAGATCTGACAACTATAAATATTCAACATTATATGCAAAAGCTACATGATGAAAATTTGCCAACCCCGGCTTTTCTGGATGATTTAGTGACGGCATCCACCTTTTCACCATTTTCAGATAAATTAATGTTATTTCATAAAATGGATATGTTTTCAATGAAAATGAGGGCGTTTGGAAACTCAGTAGCTGTAAATGGAAGGCATGATGTTGGGTTCCTCTATACAAGATCGTTCCTAAAAATTGGGAAGTTTGTCCAAGATGCCACAAAAATTTACATAGAGAAGGGCTGGATGGAAAGAGCGCCACATGCAGTTGATAGAGATAGGTTGAATAATGGAAAATGACCAAAATCCATAGAAAAAAGGTATAATGGCCCTATATAACTAATTCACGATAGGATACGAGACAGTATTACTCTTGCAAAAACTTGATAGCTATCAAGTTTTGTTTTATTTTTATAACCTTTAAATAAACAAATTGAACATATAAACTGAATAAGGAGATTGCTTTTAGTAGGTTATGAGAATCGTTTGTATTCTCTACTAGAATAGTAGTGTTTGTTTCATACATTGAAAATTGGTAACATTAATGTAGATTGATAAAGGGGGGATCCTTGTTGAAACTAGACAAAAGCAAATTCTTAAACGAATATCATTTTACCGAAGATGACTTAAATGAATATAATATTGATTGGGATAACCTGGTACTTATTTACAATGATTATCTTAATGTGAAACCGCAATTGGAAACACAAGCAAACTATATTGCTGATGTTTTTCGAAAACATAAAAATGTCCATACAGTTAAATCGAGAGTCAAAGAACCAAAACACTTAGTAGCTAAACTAATAAGGAAAACTTCTGATAGACAGAAAATCTATGGAAAAGAATTTCAATTTTCAGTGGACAACTATAGAAAAGAAATAACAGACTTAATTGGTGTACGTGTCATCCATATATTTAAAGAGGACTGGGAAAGTATACATAACTTTATTAAAGAAACCTGGGAAACCATTGAAATCGTTGCGAATATAAGAGATGGTGATAATAAAGAACCATATGAAAATTTAGGATTATCTATCAAATCAAGAGAATCCGGTTATCGTTCTGTTCATTATTTGGTTAATTTTACGCCAACGCGTCAAAATGTAATTGCAGAAATACAAGTTAGGACCATTTTCGAGGAAGGATATGGTGAAATTGATCATCAATTAAGATATCCAAGTAGAAATATACCAAACGTATTGGCCTTAAATCTCCTAGTGCTCAACCGGCTTGCTGGCAGTGCAGATGAATTGTCATCTGTTGTAAAATTGCTAAAAGACAGTTGGGATGGAATGGACCATGAATATAAAGCAATTATTGAAAAAAAGGATGAAGAATTAAGAAGATTAAAAGCAAGAATAGAAAAGCTTGAGATCGATGAATCAGAAAAATCATCCCTCGTTTCAGATATAAGTAATATTCTTGTTGAAGAACTTTCTGATAATATATTGAGTTTTTCAGACAAACTTAAAGATTTTAATGGATGAGAATAATAAAAATGACTATGTAAGGGACTTCTCTAATAAGAGAAGCTTTTTATTTTTAATGACAACGACTTTGTCTGTCTTAAATAGTTTTTTTTTTGCATTTGTAACTAGTTTATATAGTTAAGTCAAAATTATGAAACCTTTGTATAAATTCTCAGAATCCCCAATTTTTGTGATAAATTTAAAAGCGACAGTGAAAAAAATTTACTTACATTAAGTGGGAAGGAGATCGCTTATGAATGAAAGAAAATCCATCTTTGAAACTGCGTTGGAACGAGGTATTTCACGTCGCAATTTTTTAAAGATGTGTACAGCGCTGGCTGCAACAATGGGCTTAGACTTTTCAAAAACAGACCATGTTGTAAAAGCAATGGAAACCAAGAAAAGAGTGCCGGTTATTTGGTTGCAATTTCAGGATTGCACAGGCTGCTCCGAGTCGTTTATCCGATCAACGCACCCTACAGTTGAAAGCGTTTTACTAGATATGGTTTCACTGGAATATACCGAACTTTTATCAGTGGCTTCAGGACATCAAGCGGAAGCTGCACGTAAGTATGTTATGGAACATTATGCCGGTGAGTATGTTCTTTGCGTGGAAGGAAGTGTGCCAGGAGAAGATTATTATTGTACAGTCGGTGGACAGCCCGCCAAAGAGGCTTTAATCGAAACGGCAAAAGGTGCCATGGCTGTTATTACTTACGGAAGCTGTTCTTCATGGGGCGGCATCCCTGCTGCACATCCCAATCCAACAAAGGCGGTACCGGTAAATCAAATTATTAAAAACAAGCCTGTTATCTTAGTGCCTGGTTGCCCTCCAATTGCGGAAGTGATGACCGGCGTCATTGCCCATTTGATTACTTTTGGCACAGTGCCGGAACTTGACCATTTTGGTAGGCCAAAAGCATTTTATCGTCATCGAATCCATGATAAATGTAATCGCCGTGCCTATTTTGACGCTGGTTTATTTGCAGAATCCTTTGATGACGAGGGAGCCAAGCAAGGGTATTGTTTATATAAAGTTGGCTGTAAAGGACCAACAACGTATAATTCCTGCGCTGAAATGCGGTGGAATGGCGGTGTCAGTTACCCTATTCAATCCGGCAACCCATGTATTGGCTGTTCAGAGAAAAATTTCTGGGATAATGGCCCATTTTTTGAGCGTCGTGCTGAAGTTCCAGGAGGCCAAACAACGTTTAATCCGGAAAAAGCCGGTGTATATGCTGCAGGTGCAACAGTTCTTGGCGTGGCTGCTCATGCCACAGCTACCGCATTTATGAAAAAGAAGGAAGAAAAAGAATAAGCTGGATTTAGAGGTGAAAAAACATGGCAGAACGTATTGTAGTCGATCCGGTAACTCGTATAGAGGGTCACCTGAGGATTGAAGCTGATATAAATAACGGCGTAATTGAAAGAGCGTACAGCTCAGGAACAGCAGTACGCGGAATAGAATTAATTGTTAAAGACCGAGATCCCCGAGATGTTTGGGCATTTGTACAGCGCATTTGCGGAGTTTGTACAACAACACATGCTTTGGCATCGATACGTTCAGTAGAAGATGCTTTAGATATAACAATTCCTAAAAATGCTCATTTAATTCGAAATATCATGAACGAGGCAGTTTTTATCCATGATCATGTCGTGCATTTTTACCATTTACATGCCCTTGATTGGGTGGATGTCGTTAGCGCCTTAAGCGCCGATCCAAATGAAACGAGCCGTATTGCCCAATCCATTTCTGATTGGCCCAAGTCTTCGCCGGGCTACTTTAAAGAAATTAAAGAAAAGATACAAAAGATTGTGGATAGTGGTCAACTGGGCATTTTCGCAAATGGGTACTGGGGACATCCCGAATATAAACTTCCGCCAGAGGTAAATTTATTGGCAGTTGCCCATTATTTAGAAGCATTGGACTGGCAGAAGGAGATTGTTAAATTACATACCATTTTTGGGGGCAAAAACCCGCATCCTCACTATGTTGTGGGCGGAATGGCCACTCCAATCGATATCAATAGCGACAACGGCATCCATGCAGAACGCTTAATGCACGTTTCGCAATTAATTGATCAAGCCAATGAATTTGTAAACAAGGTATATATCCCGGATTTATTGGCAATCGGTTCCTACTATAAGGGTTGGCTGTATGGGGGAGGTTTAAATAGCTACCTGTCATACGGTGACTTCGCAACCGGGGACATTCACGATGTTGACACGTATCGTATGCCGCGGGGAGTTATTTTAAATGGCGACTTATCGAAGGTTCTGGATATTGATTTAACTGACCCCGAGGAAGTAAAGGAATTTATTGATCACTCATGGTATTCCTATGATGGCCAGTCAAATGGTGGGAAACATCCATGGGAGGGTGAAACAACATTACATTACACTGGACCTAAAGCTCCTTTCGCTAATTTAAATACAAATGAAAAGTATAGCTGGATTAAGACTCCGCGTTGGAAGGAAGAACCATTGGAAACTGGTCCATTGGCACGTATGATCATTGGTTATGCCAAAGGGCAAAAAGAGATTGTGGCAATCGTTGACTCGACATTAGCGAAATTGGGTGTGGGAATTGAGGCTCTTCAGTCAGCACTTGGTAGAACAATAGCGCGTGGGTTGGAATCTATCCTAATTGGAAAATGGATGAGAAAGGATATGGATCAACTATTAGCCAACATCAAAAATGGTGACCAGGTTACTTTTGACCGTTCAAATTGGGAGCCAAAAACATGGCCGAAGCTGACAAAAGGAGTCGGTTGGGTTGAAGCGCCTCGCGGTTCGCTTGGACATTGGGTTGTAGTAGAGAACGAAAAGGTAAAAAGTTACCAGGCCGTTGTTCCCACAACGTGGAATGCGTCTCCAATAGATGGCAACGGAAAAATAGGAGCATATGAAGCCTCTTTAGCTGGAACGCCGATTCATGATCCGGAGCAGCCGTTGGAAATTATCAGGATTGTCCATTCCTTTGACCCATGCCTTGCCTGTGCAGTTCATTTAACAGATTTAGAAAACAATAAGTCTACCGAAATTAAATTAGGATAAAAGGGGGTTCAACTGATGATTCGCCCTTCAAACGAAGTGATGCACTCGGATGTTTTAAGAGACTTTGAAAAGAGAAAGAGCCATATTTATGTTTGGCAGGCCCCGGTCCGCATCTTTCATTGGATTAATGCGGCGTCTATTATCATTTTAATGGTAACTGGCCTTTATATTGGCAGGCCATTCGTTAGCGCACCCATCCCTGAAGAAGCCTCATACAATTTCGTAATGGGCTGGATTCGAATCGTGCACTTTGTTACAGCGTTTATTTTTACAATTAATTTATTTGTTCGGTGGTATTGGGTTTTTGCAGGGAATAAGTATGCAACATCAAATCTACTAAAAAAAGATTTTTGGACTGGTGTAAAAGAGACGACAAAGTATTATTTATTCTTGCCAAATAAGAAACAGCATTATGTCGGTCATAACCCGTTAGCCCAATTAAGCTATTGGATTTTTATCGGGGTTGGTTCAATCATTGTTATATTTACGGGTTATTATATGCTATTTGAGCCGCAGCCTGAATCGTCTTTAGGACAATTATTCAGTTGGGTTCCATCCGTATTTGGCAATAGTTTTGCAATTCGCTCTTGGCATCATCTTGCAGCATGGGGTTTTATGATCTTTATGATTGTTCATATATATATGTCATTCCGTGAGGATTGGTTGCAAAAGAATGGAACATTATCATCTATTTTCACTGGGTATAAGTATGAACAAGAACATATTGAAGGTGAAAAAATTGACAAATCTGAAAAACAAGCAAACTAATAAAATCACAATACTTGGAATCGGCAACACCCTCTATTCTGATGAGGGTGTTGGCATTCATGTGTTGCCCTTGCTAAGAAAAGCCTTTGCCAACTTTGAAAATGTGGAAATTATTGAAGGGGCTACAGATGGTATGCGCCTTCTAGGACCGGTGGAAGAAGCAGAGTATCTACTAATAATCGATGCCATTAATGCCGGGAAAGAGGGAGGAACCATAATAACAATTAGAAACGATGACATACCTCAGTATTTTGGAGTCAAAATGTCCATTCATCAGTTAGGCTTTCAAGAGGTATTATTTGCATCAAGAATTCGCAACAAACTACCAATTGAAATGGTAATGATTGGCGTCCAACCGGAGTCCTTGGCGTTGGGGGTTGAGCTGACCCAAACGGTGCAAGATGCTTTGCCAAACTTAGTACATTCAGTTGAGGAACAAGTAAAAATGTGGTGCATCTAAAATGGATCGCTTAGGTTTTCTCTCTTATATGAAAAATAGCATCTTCAACACAGTAAAGGAAATTAGTGCTCCTTTTATAGAGGAAGATTTACAAAAGGTTGATCAATGGATAGACAATTTGGCAGGTATTAAGTGGATTCCAGCCGAAGGCCAAAAGTTGGATGAAGGAGTTGATTGTAAAGACTTATATATTGCCAACAAACATCTCCTATCTTTTTTTAATGGCCAAGAGGTTCGCATCTATGAAAAGCAGTGCCAAAAATGTAATACCATCGTCAATTGGATCAGTTATGATAAAACTTTAAAATGTTTTCAATGCGGCTCATCTTTCAAAGTAAAGGATAGGCAAGGCGATTTATCATTAAAAGAATACAAAGCAAAATGCGAAAATGGCATTTGGTATATTGGTATTCTCTAAATTTTCTGGTCATTACTAGTATGGGGAAGATACATATGCATGAAATAGCTTTAATGGGTGATATTTTAAAAATTGTTGGTTTAAACGCAAACAAGCAAAATATCCGAAAGGTGAAGAAGGTAAATTTAATTGTTGGCGATTTGAGCAATGCTTTGCCGGATGCACTGGAGATGGCCTTCGATATTTATAAAAGGCAAGGTGTTGATTTTTTGGATGAACACTCTGAATTATTAATCACAAGGGAAGAGGCGAAAGCGGTTTGCACCATTTGTGAAACGGAATATGTACCGGACCAGAGGATTGCGGTTTGTCCTGAATGTCATATACCTACAGGCAAATTGATTTCAGGTGAAACATTTAAAGTTGATTCTTTTGAAGGAGATTAGGAGGTTAGTATTATGAAAGTTTCTTTAGGAGAAGATGTACTAGTAGACAATAATACCGCTGCAGCTTTTAACAGGGAACAATTTTTAAAAAATAAAATTCTTGTCATAAACTTAATGAGCTCACCTGGCGCTGGTAAAACAACACTGTTGCAGAAAACGGTGGATCGTCTATCCGGAGAGTTTCGCGTCGCTGTTATCGAAGGTGATCTGGCTACTGATATTGATGCCAACCGAATTCGCGAGGCTGGGGCGCAGGCTGTTCAAATTAATACCGGTGGAGGTTGTCATTTAGATGCCAGAATGATAGCCAAAACTTTACCACAATTTAATTTAGAGAAGATTGATATTTTGTTTATTGAAAATGTTGGAAACCTCGTTTGCCCATCCGGCTATGATTTAGGTCAAAATCATAAAATAGCCATATTAAGTGTTCCAGAAGGCAATGACAAGATTCCAAAATATCCGGTAATGTTCCGCCGTACCGAGATGGCCATTTTAAATAAGATTGATCTTCTGCCCTATTTGGATTTTGATGTTGAACAAGCTATTGAAGACTTAAAAGGAATAAACCCTGATTCTAGTCTCATGATGGTTTCCTCGAAAACCGATGAGGGGATAGATCAATGGATTAATTGGATTAGGAGTGCATATCAAGAATGCCAAAGGCAATCTTAGTCAGAGTAAAAGGGCGGGTGCAAGGTGTTGGATTCCGCCCCTATGTCTACAAACTAGCAAAAAAATATGAGTTGAAGGGCACTGTTCAAAATAATATGGATGGCGTGCATATGCAGCTCGAAGGCGGAGAGAATGTATTGCAATGTATGCTAGATGAGTTGGAAAATAATGCTCCACGCATAAGTAGAATCGATTCTATAGAAGTGGAGGATATCCCTTATTCATGTTTTGAAGATTTTACAATTATTCCAAGTGAACGAACCGGCACGTCTTCCCTAGTGATTCCTGTCGATGCCTCGGTTTGTGATGATTGCTTGAAAGAAATGCGTGATTCCAGTAATTATCGGTATCAATATCCGTTTATTAATTGTACCCAATGTGGGCCTCGTTACACGATTATTGATGAATTGCCATATGATCGTCCGTATACAGTCATGCGTGAATTTGAAATGTGCGATAAATGCCGAAAAGAATATGAAGATCCTACAAACCGCAGACATCACGCCCAGCCAATTGCATGTCCAGATTGTGGACCAAAGATTGCCCTTTATTCCATATTTGGAGTGAAGGAAGCAACAGAGTACGCTGCTATTCAGCTGGCAAGAGAGCACTTAAAAGCTGGGAAAATAATAGCGATAAAAGGGATTGGCGGTTATCATCTTGCTTGTGATGCAACGAATCAGGAGGCGATTCAGGAATTAAGAAAGCGAAAAACGAGGCCACAGAAACCATTAGCCATTATGGCAGGCAACTTAACACTTGTGCAAACAATTTGTGAGGTTGATTCACTTGAAGAAAAGGCTTTGACCTCAACGGAAGCACCAATTGTTGTGCTCCAGCAAAAGAAACCTCATCGCTTGCCGAAGGCATTGGCTCCTGGAATAAATACGCTTGGCATTATGCTCCCGTATACGCCCCTTCACCACTTATTATTTGATGAAAGCCAATTGGGCTATTTAGTGGTGACAAGTGCTAATCCGTCTGGAATGCCGATGCTCTATAAAGAGGAGGAAGCTTTTAGTTATTTGCGTGATATTGCTGACTATATTTTGACAGGAAATCGCGAGATTAAGCACCCTATCGATGATTCAGTAGTACAAGTGATTGATAGTCAAATTACATTTTTACGACGAGCCAGAGGGTTTGTTCCCGATCCAATTTTCACGAAAAATGATCATCATGGTGTTCTAGCACTAGGGCCTCAACAAAAAAATACGTTTGCAATTGGAAGGAAACAGGAGATTTTTGTAGGACCGCATATAGGGGACATGAATCATTACAATATGCTTGAACATTTTACCCAGGAATTAAACCATCTTCTTAAATGGATGGGACCATTTGAAAACTACGTAATAGCCGTTGATCAGCATCCTGGATATACTGTTCGCGAATTATTGGATCATTTACATTCCACTAGGGTAGTAGAGGTTCAGCACCATCATGCCCATCATGTTTCTTGCATGGTAGAAAACGAAGTGGATGAATGTTGCTTTGGGATTATCCTTGATGGAACAGGATATGGCGATGATGGAAACCTTTGGGGCTTTGAGATACTTTACGGTAACGCTGAAAGATATAAACGTTTAGCCCATTTGCGATATTCACCGCTTCCAGGTGGAGAAAAAGCAATTAAAGAGCCTTGGCGAATCGCGGTGGGGATGCTGGTCGATCACTTTGGATTACATGGAAAAAGGATGTCGGAACAGCTTTTCCCTGAAAAAATATATGAAATTGGAATTATTCACAACATGGTTGAAAAAAATCTCAATAGCCCTCTGGCAGGGTCATGCGGCCGTCTTTTTGATGCAGTAAGCGCCATACTTGGAGTTTGCACAACCACTACTTATGATGGAGAGGCTGCCATTAAGCTGTCCGAGCAATTGGGAGGAACGTCTTCCCTATGTCAAGAAAGCTATCATTATCAACTCAATAAAGTTGGAGAACTTCTAGAGATTGATTTTTCCATATGTTTATTAGAAATTGTTGATGATTATAGAAAAGGCCGTGAAAAAAAGGAGATTATCCAAGCCTTTCATGAAACTATTGTAAATGCTTGTGTGGAGTGTATCGTAACAATTTGTAGTCAGTTTCCGGAGGACCACCGTAAGGTTGTTTTTTCCGGCGGTAGTTTTCATAATCCATTTTTGGCAACAAAAATGAAGAGATTGCTAGAAATGAAGGGTTTTCAGGTCTATACTCACAAACAAGTACCATGTAATGATGGGGGTCTTTCCTTAGGCCAGCTCAAGATTGCCTGGGCTCAATCAACTAAATCATGGAAGTGAAAGGGGATTTTCAGATGTGTGTAGGTGTGCCCGCTAAAGTAATTGAAAAACAAGAGTATACAGCTGTCGTTGATGTAATGGGCTCACAAATGACGGTTGGAATCATATTTGTGCCGGACGTTCAGATTGGTGATTTTGTTGTAGTTCATTCTGGACAAGCGATGTCAGTGATCGATGAAAAATATGCAAAAGAAAGCATGGAGGAATGGAGGAAGCTTGCGGATGCTAGAGATGCTTGAACAACTATCCAACCCCGACATTAGTAAAAGACTTTTAGAAAAAACGAAACAACATGCAATTACTTTTGCAGAAAAATTTGGTCATAAACCGGCCTTCATGGAGGTTTGTGGATCACACACGATGGCATTGGCCCGAACAGGAATTAAAAGGGCTCTTCAAGATGAGGTAAAACTAATTTCCGGTCCTGGCTGCCCTGTCTGTGTCACCGATCAAAAATCAATTGATGCTATGATTGAGCTGGCGAATGGGGAAAATCGCATCATCTGTACTTTTGGTGATATGATTCGCGTTCCTGGAACAAATGGATCCTTAATGGAAGCTAAAACGGAAGGTGCGGATATTCGCATTATCTATTCTCCCTCTGATGCTGTTCGAATTGCAGAAGAAAATCCAACCAAAGAGGTTATCTTCTTAGGTGTTGGTTTTGAAACGACGATCCCTATCTTAGGTGTGGCTTTAATGACCGCCCATGAAAAAGGGGTTAAAAACTTTTCAATGTGGATCACAACAAAGCTTGTAGAGCCTGTGCTTCGCACTTTGCTGGACGCGGGTGAAGTAAAAGTAGATGGTTTTATATTGCCAGGCCACGTTTCTATTGTCTTAGGTAGAAAGGGTTATCAATATTTGGTTGACGAATATAAAATACCTGGTGTCATCACAGCCTTTGAGTCTGTTGAACTAGTAAGCGGCATTTATCAGCTGATCGATATATTGCTCGAAGAGCGCGTCGATATTATTAATAATTATAAAAGAATTATTACCGATGAAGGCAATGCTGTTACGCAAAAAATATTGCAAACGTATTTTACACCATGTGATGAGGCATGGCGTGGATTGGGAGTCATCCCAAAAAGCGGTTTGGATATTAATGATGCCTACGCCCATTTAAATGCGAAATATAGATTTGATGTTAAAGTAGGTGAACCTAAAAAGACAAAGTGTCGATGCGGTGAAATTATTAGCGGTTTAGTTGAACCGGAGGATTGTAAGTTGTTTGGCAAGGCATGTACACCAGCTAATCCAATTGGACCATGCATGGTATCTAGTGAAGGTAGTTGTGCTGCCCATTACCAATACATGAGAGAGGTGTGAAGCCATGAGTGACAGGATTAGTTTAGCACATGGTGATGGTGGTGAATTAGCTCATAAGCTAATTCAGGATGTATTTGTAAAGAACTTTGGACATCAAAAGGAAGCTCAATTAGATGCAGCTCCAATTTCCCTTAAACATGGTGAAATAGCCTTTACAACTGACAGCTTTGTAGTTAGACCGATTTTTTTCCCAGGAGGGAATATAGGCAAGCTTGCTGTTGCCGGAACTGTGAACGACTTGGCTGTAACAGGCGCAAAACCTGAATACTTAACAGCTGCCTTTATCATTGAAGAGGGGTTTCCTATTAATGAATTAAAATCCATAGTGGAATCAATGTTTAAAGAAGCAAAAAAGGCCGGGGTTCGGATTGTTGCGGGTGATACGAAGGTTGTTGAACGTGGAAGTGCTGACGGGCTTTACATTAATACAACTGGACTTGGTATTTTTGAATCTGAAAAAAACAGGATGAAGCCTCAATCCATAAACGAGGGCGATTCCGTTATTGTAAGTGGTACCATTGGCGACCACGGGATTGCAATCTTAAGTGCTCGCGGCGACCTTGGTATCCGGACTGATCTTATAAGTGATTGCGCATCTCTTAATCTTATGATACAGGATGTTTTGAACGTTTCCAATCACGTTAAAATGATGAGAGACCCTACGCGAGGAGGTTTGGCAACTACGCTGGTTGAAATATGTGAGGATTTTCATATCACAATGGGGATTGAAGAGAAATTACTGCCAATAAAAAAACAAGTACACGGCGCCTCTGATATACTAGGCTTTGACCCTCTTTACTTAGCAAATGAGGGAAAAATAATTTTGATAGTTGCAAAAGAGGATGAAGAAAAGATCTTGCATACTTTAAGGCAACATGGTGAAGGAAAGGCTGCCTGTGTGATTGGATCCGTTATTTCAAAGGGAAAAGGACAGCTCTTGTTAAACACCCCCATCGGAACTAAAAGAAGGTTAAATAGGTTAGTAGGAATGCAGCTGCCAAGAATTTGTTAACCATCGTATTTCACTTTTTTGAGATTATTAATAAACTTATTGACAATTCCGACTAACTTGATTAGAATAAAAATAAATTAATACGAAAAATTTCTTATCCAGAGAGGTGTAGGGACTGGCCCGATGAAACCTCAGCAACCAACATGTAGATGTATGGTGCTAATTCCAGCAAAGCTTCGGCTTTGAACGATAAGAAAAGGCCCTTTTTTATACATATAAAAAATCCTTTTCTTATGAAGGATTTTTTTTCGTATACGGAAGGGGAAAATAGAAATGAGTAAAAATGTAGTATTAGAGGTAAATGATTTATTGGATTTATATTTATTGGCTAAAAATCTTGGTGACGAAGCATGGCAGCAGGAAGTTTTAGAAGAGCTACGGAACTTTAATCCTACTGAAATTAAGAATAAGAAAGAAATAAGCAGTCTTTGGAAGCAATATAAAACAATTAATGATCGTATTTTAAAAATTCACCAACAATTGCGTGTGGAGCCGAATAATAGTACATGCCTGGATAAAATTTTCGAATTAAAAGAAAAGCGCAATTGGTTATATCTTCAAATTCAGACGAAACAAAAGCAAACCTGTCAAGTTGCTTAATTAAAAATAGCACCGTATCTCTAAAGAGGTAGGGTGCTATTTCTTTTTTTGAGAAAAATTAGCATTTTTCCTTCATGCTAGCCATCATGCTCATCATAGATGTCATCATTTCATCGCATTTTTGCATTTTCATCATCATTTGATCCATGTCCATGCCCATCATGTCCATATCACTCATCATTTCCATCATCATTTTCATGCAATTCATTTCAGACATCATTTTTTCCATTGAAGTCATCATCATCATATTCATGCACATTTTTTCCATTTCAAAAACCTCCATTTTTATAATTATATTAGAAAATAAATTATGTACACTCGAATCAAGTGGACAACCCTAAATTTTCTAATTTTCATTGTACTTTAAGAATTGCCTACTTTCAAATTATATTTGGTAGCGAAGGCCTATTATTTACTTCGAATAATGTATAGGAGTGTTAGTTAGTCAGATCATGTAGTTTTTTGATGGGAAATAATTGGGCAAAATCATTGTAAATGTTATACAAGTACTGGTATAATTGTATTAAATTAAAAAATCGATCAATCTTCAGGGCAGGGTGAGATTCCCGACCGGCGGTATGGAAATAACGATTTCTAAGCCCGCGAGCCGTTATAGGCATGATTTGGTGAGATTCCAAAGCCGACAGTATAGTCTGGATGGGAGAAGATGAGTACAGCGTTTTGCCAATTTTTTAATTGAACAAACGTTTATTTGCCTATATAAATGTACCTTTCTCCCACTCGAATGCTATTTGAGTGGGTTTTTATATGGGCAAAATCTCTTCTGTTGGTTCGGTCGAGGAAAAGGGAGAGAAAAAATGATTAAAAGTAGTCAAAAAATTCGTCAAACAGTAACCGTGTCAGTATTAGCGAGTATTGCTTATTTACTGATGATGCTCAATTTTCCATTACCGGGGTTGCCACCATTTTTGAAAATTGATTTTAGTGAAATACCGGCATTAATCGCAGCCATCGTCTTTGGTCCAGTGGCTGGCATTACTGTTGAAGCCATTAAAAATATATTGCATTACCTTATTGAAGGTGCGATGACAGGAGTTCCTGTTGATCAAACAGCAAATTTTGTAGCGGGATTATTGTTTATTTTACCTACTTATTTTGTTTACAAAAAAATTCGCTCTACCAAAGGATTAACAATTGGCCTGATTGTAGGTACTGTCACGATGACAGTCATGATGAGTATTCTTAACTATTTCCTCATCTTACCGGCGTATACATTCTTCCTACATTCACCGGCGATGACAAGCGCGGAAGCAAAGGGATTAATTGTAGCGGGAATTATGCCTTTTAATCTAATCAAAGGAATCGTTGCTACATTATTATTCATCGTGCTTTTCTCAAAGCTAAAACCGTGGTTAAAAAGTTATGAAAAACGTGTAGCTGCATAACTCTATATCAAAAAAACAGGCGGACTCTAAACTAAGGGTCCGCCTGTTTTTCCCTTCACAATTTGAACAAATTTTATTCATAGATTCGACACACTAACACTATGGTAATGTTATTTATGCATGCTACAATGTAAATGTAGTAAGAAACAATAGCACTATAAAAACAGTAGAAACCATAACTGTATTGTTAGAAGTGTAATAATGCGTATAGTAATGGAAATCAAATTATAGTAACCAAAAATTTTTTATTATTATTGTGAAATACTTCACAAATAAAATTATGAGGTGATTGAAATGTTAAAGGGCAAAAAATTCGCAATACCAGTTGTAGTAAGTGCATCATTATTATTAGCGGCATGCGGAGCAAACGAGCCTGCAAAAACTGTAGCCCCACCTCCACAACCTAAAGCAGAAGCAGCAGCTCAAGTAATTGCACCGCATAAAGATGTAAACCAAGCGCCAACACCATTAAAAATGCAGCGTATAGGCGAGCATGAAGTGAATGTAGAAATGACAGCGCAAATTACGGATATTGAGATAGATAAAGGAAAAATGTATAAAGCTTGGACTTTTAACGGACAAGCACCTGGTCCTGTAGTAGTTGTGAATGAAGGCGATACAATTAATTTTACACTAAAAAATATGGACCCTGCTATCCCGCACAGCATGGATTTCCATGCCGTACACACAGCACCATCTAAAAACTTTATCGATGTAATGCCGGGTAAGGATGGTAAATTTACTTATAAAGCTACGAACCCCGGAGTATTCATGTACCACTGTGGCACAAAGCCGGTGTTGGAGCATATTGCAAACGGCATGCATGGTACCATTATCGTAAAACCTAAAAATGGCTATCCAACTGATAACCAAGTGGACCGTGAGTTTGTCATTGTTCAAAATGAGTGGTACAAATATAATGATCTAGATGATATGAGCAATGGAGTACCAAGCCATGTTGTATTCTCTACAAAAGCCTTAAAAGAAGGCCAGCCAAATACAAATGGTGATACATTCACACTAAAAGAACATCCATTATTAGCTAAAGTAGGCGATCGTGTAAGATTGTATGTAGAAAACGTTGGTCCAAATGAAGTAAGTTCTTTCCACGTCGTTGGTACAGTATTTGATGATGTCTATCTTGATGGCAATCCTGCCAACCATTTGAAAGGTATGCAAACGGTTCTGCTACCTGCAAGCGGTGGTGCAGTAGTTGAATTTACAGTAACCGAAGAGGGCAGTTACTCTATTGTAACGCATCAATTTAACGATGTTCAAAAAGGAGCTGCAGCTGTTTTGAAAGTTACAAAGGATGGCAAAGATGATGGTTCTGCAGTTATGTCACACTAATGATAGTATAGGAGAACAAAATCAGGTGAAAGCTCTATATCACCTGATTTTTTTATTCTATTAATTTTTAACATTATGTAAAACATCAACAGGAGTAGGGTTTTCAATCGTTTGCTTAACTACACAATAACGCTCAGTTAGCTTCAACAATGTGGCCACCTTATCTTCAGGAGCATCTGTATCTAAATCAAAGTTAAGTCGAATCTGTGAAAAGCCCACTGGAGCTTCTTTAGAAACCCCTAATGTTCCTCTGAAATCAAGATCTCCTTCCGCGCTAATTGTAGCACCTCTTAGTTCGATTTCAAGAGCGGTTGCTACTGCTTGAAGAGTGACTCCTGCGCAAGCGACTAAAGCATCTAGTAGCATATTACCGGAGCATGCTGCCATGCCATTTCCACCTGTAGCTGGATGTAGGCCAGCTTCTACTAAAGCTTTCCCAGTTTCTACACGACAAGTAAGTCCTTCACCAATCGTTCCTGTTGCATGTAACGTAACAATAGCCGACTCGGGATTTTCACGATACTTCTCCTTGAGAGGAGCTTGAAGATTACGCAATTCTTCGCTATTCATTGCAATTTCCCCCATATTCTATTTAGTAGTAGGTAAATCCAAATGTACGTACACCTATATGTGCACTTGGCTTTGACATAAATAATACCATATTTTTCATTATATTGTCTAAATAATAGTTATATTCCGAATATTATTCTCTGGTAGGGCATAACTGCATAGACATAAAGACCAGTTTTAAACTTTTTTAAAGTGAAGGGAATACATGTTATAGTAATAAAAGAATGCTGACAATGGAGTGATGAATGATGACGACCGAAAAATTATATTATCAAGATCAATACATACGTTCATTTTCCGGGAAAATTCAAAAATACGACAAGGGAGAAAATGGCCGCTTTTATGTTGTTTTAGATCAAACGGCTTTTTATCCAACCGGCGGTGGCCAGCCCCACGATACAGGGACACTGAATGGCATCCAAGTGATTGACGTGGAGGAATTGGACGGGGAGATTCGCCACTATCTAGAACAGCCGATTGTGGCAACTGGTGATTGTGTCGGTGAAATAGACTGGGAGCGGCGCTTTGACCATATGCAGCAGCATGCAGGCCAGCATATTTTATCAGCCGCCTTTGATAACATCTTCCACTATAAAACAGTAAGTTTTCATTTAGGAAAAGAAATTTGTACGATTGACCTTGAGACGACGAATCTTACAGAGGAAGAAGCAAGCCAAGCTGAAAAAACGGCCAACACCATGATCCTTGAGAATCGCCCAATGGAAGCGAGGTGGGTTTCTGAAAACGAGCTTGCCCATTACTCCTTACGTAAAGGGTTGTCCGTATCTGAAAATATTCGCTTAGTAATTGTCCCTGAGTATGATTATAACGGCTGTGGCGGGACCCATCCTGCCTCAACTGGACAAGTAGGTGCGGTGAAAATTCTGCATTGGGAAAAAGACAAGAAAAATATTCGGGTTTCCTTCGTTTGCGGTAACAGAGTCCTCGAGCAGCTTCATGAAAAACACCAGGTGGTACAGAGCCTGATGGCGATTTTAAGTTCCCCACAGGAACAACTGATGGATGCAGCAAAGCGGGTTTTGCAACAGACAAAGGACCTTGAAAAAACAATTGACGATCTAAAAACGCAACTCATTGAGTATGAAGCAAACAAGCTTATGGACCAAGCACAAGGCAGCGAAAATAAAAGACTTGTGAAAGCGATTTTTACAAACCGCCCAATGTCTGAGCTGCAACAGTTAGGGAAATATATTGCAGCAAATGCCAGCAATACCATCGTGCTACTTGTAAATGAAAACGAAGAAAAGTTTCAAATCGTTTGCGCAAAAAGCAAGGATTTGCCTAATAATATGAATCAATTGTTAAAGCAAATCCTACCAACAATCAATGGAAAAGGCGGAGGCAGTGATTCCGTAGCACAAGGTGGAGGAGACAAAACCGTTTCCGCAGAGGAATTAATGACAAAGCTAATGGACCTTGTAAACACAATTTAAAAAAGCATAAGAAATCATGTGAGGTCTCTCTTCACATGATTTTTTTATTTGATACAAATTTTTATAACTATTATATAATAAGATTTTACAAGGGGGAATTGAAATGGAGAAAAGAAAAAATGCTTTGCTTGTGGTCGATGTACAATTTGGCCCAATGTGGAATACTTATAGAAAAGAAGAAACAATGTCTCTGATTTCAAATTTAATTGAAGCGGCAAAACGCAATAGTGTTCCTGTTATCTATACACAGCATGAAGAACCTGAAGGAGGCTTATTGACAAGAGGATCTCAGTTCTGGCAATTTCAACAAGGAATCTCACCACAGGAAGACGACCTTGTTATCCATAAAAGTGCAACAGATGCCTTCTATCAAACTTCACTAAAACAAGAACTGAAAAAGTTAGGCGCTACACACCTTATAGTGGTTGGTGCGAGAACTGAGTATTGTATTGACACTACTTGCCGGGCTGCCGTTTCCCTTGGATTCGATGTCACATTAGTGGAAGACGGCCATACCACTACAGATGCTGCCATACCAGCTAACCTAATTATTGAACATCATAACTTGACTTTAAAAAATACCGGCAATCCCCAAAGAAAAATTAATATAATCCCAGCAGAACAAATTGTGTTTTGATGAAAAAAATCAGGTGAAGTAGTTGCCTCACCTGACTTTTATTCTTCACCTTATGCAGCATTTGTCTTCTTTAATCCCGATTGCTTTTAAAAGTAGTGCCATTGGGCAAAAGCCTGTTAAAGACGAAATGATTAGCATTGCGCCAACAAATCCTGTGAAATATAGCCAATTCGTACTAACCAAAAGGCTTAATAAAACACTAGCTAAAACAAATAAGCCTGCGACCAAATTGATAATCGATCCTTTTGAAGGACATACTTTCATCTGAAAACACCCCCTATAGTATTTTGTAATATTTTATTCGACAAAAACCAACAGATTCCTTTTTAAACAGAAAAAATGTTAATCTTTCATAATTTACCTGAATATAATGACTATGGTGTACGTTAAAAAATATGAGGAAATGGGGATATGTAATGTTATTAAATCATTCTCAAATGCTTTCCATATTGGAATCATTGGAAGATCCGATTATTGTTGTTTTAAAGGATAGTACCATTGCATATGTGAACCAAGCCTATTCACGGGCATTTAATGTTCCTTGCAAAAAGATTATTGGTAAAAAGCTTAAGAATATAGAAGCCAAAGCCAGAATTCTAGAAGTTCTTAAAACCGGTAGGCCGTTGCTAAACGATTATAGTTATGTTTACTCCCTAAAGAAGAATGTTTGTGCCAATATAACCCCTCTTGAAGAAAATGGGGAATTGATAGGTGCTGTTACGATTATGAGAGATATAAATGAGATTACGAAATTACAAGAGGAGTTGGAGAAATATAAAAAGTATTCAATACAACTAGAAGGTCAGTTAGACAGAACGAATTTTGTGTTATTGGAAAGCCAAGTTCCCGTCATGCAAAGTGCAGTGAATATTGCTAGGAAAGTAGCGGGTACAGATGTAACCGTCATGTTGTATGGGGAAAGTGGCGTTGGGAAGGAAATTTTTGCAAAGGCCATTCACCAAGCGAGCACAAGGAAGGACAAGCCTTTTATCCCAATCAATATGGCTTCCATTCCAGAAAATTTAGTGGAAAGTGAATTGTTCGGTTATGAAGAAGGTTCCTTTTCAGGCGCAAGGAAAGGGGGCAAAAAAGGTTTAATGGAATTGGCGAATGAGGGAACACTTTTTCTGGACGAGATTGGAGAAATTTCAATAAACGTCCAAGCTAAATTGCTGAGGGTAATCCAGGAAAAGACTTTTCATAGATTGGGAGGTACAAAAAGCTATCCGTTAAACGCTCGTTTAATCTGTGCAACCAATCGAAATTTGTATCAATTGATACAAGAGGGGAAATTTAGAGAAGATTTGTATTATCGCCTAAACGTAGTTCCCATCGAGATTCCACCATTACGAGAACGTCTGCAGGATATTACATATATTGTAAGCAATATTCTAAATTCATTAATAGCGAAATACAACAAACCGGTCACGTTTAATGATGAAATTTACGAAGTCTTTAAGCGATATGACTGGCCTGGAAACATTCGTGAATTAACAAATGTACTGGAAAGAATGATTGCTGTGAGCACGAAATCATATTTAGTGATTGAGGATATTCCGGAAACAATAAAGCAATCAATTCCAAGAAATTCCTCGCCAAGTGATCAGGATCTAAACATCTTTCTTGAATCTACCGAAAAGAAAAAATTAATCGAAGTAATGGAAAATAGTAAAAATCGTACGGAAGCAATAAAAAAGTTGGGGATTAGCAGAAAAACATTTTATACGAAGTTAAAAAAATATGGAATGATCTAGAGCTGGGATATCATCCTAGCTTTTTTTATCCTGTTTCACTTGGGTAACAAAAATACACAAAGGAAACATATTTGTTTCGAAAAGGAAACAATCTTGCTGATAAAAAAATGTTAATCCCACTAAAACAGTAATCTGAGATTTGGCACAATAGTTGCATTATACATTGTGAGCTTTCAAAAGGAGTGAAATAAGATGTCAAAGGTAAACTATTCAGTTGAAAACAAAATTGGTTTTATTTCGATTGATTCACCACCGGTTAATGCGCTGGATAAGGAAGTGTTACAATACTTATCTACAGTATTAGACGATATTAATCAGGATGTGGATGTCGTTATTATTTCAGGTGCGGGAAACAAAGCTTTTGTTGCAGGGGCTGATATAAAAGAGTTTCCTGAACTTCGAAAAGAAGCCGGTGAGGCGCTCTGTCTAAATGGTCAGTCTATTTTTCAAAAAATTGCAGATTTAAAACAACCTGTAATTGCTGCCATTGATGGGTTTACTTTAGGGGGAGGACTAGAACTGGCCTTAGCCTGTGATTTCAGAATTGCAACTTTAAAGTCCCAGTTCGGGTTTCCAGAAGTAAAATTAGGGATTATTCCCGGATATGGTGGAACGCAACGTTTGCCACGATTAATTGGGCCAGGGAAAGCAAAACAGCTTATATTTTCAGGTGAATTTCTAAAGGCGGAAGAGGCGTATCAGATTGGCTTAATAGAAGGTGTCACGGAAGGGGATGTAAATCAGGAAGCCATCAAATGGGCGGGCAAAATCCTCCGGAATGGGCCGATTGCTGTTCAAACTGCAAAACAAGCTGTTAATCAAGGGCTTGAATTTAGCTTGGAAGAAGGGCTGTCACTTGAAGCTAAACTTTTTGGAGATGTTTGTGAAACAAATGATAAAAACGAGGGTGTAACAGCATTTCTTTCAAAAAGAGAACCAAAATTTCAAAAGAATTAGGAGTGGATGAATATGATTAAAAATATCGGTATTGTAGGCTTTGGGACAATGGGGTTTGGAATTACCCAAGCATGTTTGGAGAAAGGATTTAAAGTAATCGCGGTTGAAAAGGATTCAACATTTTTCGAAAGAGGGTTAAATCAATTAGAGAAGAATTGGGATCGGGCTATTAGTAAAGGGAAAATAACAGAAGTAGAAAAGAATGAATATATGAATTCACTAGTAACGACTACAGATTGGAATGAGTTGAAATCTGTAGATTATGTGATTGAAGCAGTTACAGAAAACATTGAGTTAAAGAAAGAGATCTTTAAAAAATTAGATTCGATTGTAAAGCCGGAAACCATTATTGCAAGTAACACATCGGGGTTAAGTATTACGGAAATGGCAAGCGTTGTTTCCAACCCGGAGAGGGTTATGGGCTGCCATTTCTTCAATCCTGTTCCGGTAATGAAACTAGTGGAATTGATAAGAGGATATGATACAAGTCAGGAAACCTATGAAACTTCTAAAAACGTAATGGAATCTCTTGGTAAGGAACCAATTGATGTAAAAGAATCACCGTTATTTGCAGTGAATCGAATACTTGTACCGATGATTAATGAGGCAATCTTTGTCCTCCAGGAAGGGGTGGCAAGTGCCGATGATATTGACAAAGGTATGAAATTAGGTGCAAATCATCCGATTGGACCTCTTGCGTTGGCCGATTTAATTGGACTTGATACTTTATTGTTTGTTCAGGATTCATTGTTTGAAGAAACGCAGGATTCCAAATATCGTGCTGCCCCATTATTACGAAAACTGGTTCGTGCTGGACACCTTGGAAGGAAAACAGGAAAGGGCTTTTATGAATATCGTTAATTTTTAGATTAGGGGGGTGTAAGGATGACATTAACAGTTGGGCATTTACTTGAGTGGTCAGTTGCAAATTATCCGAATAAGGTAGCTCTCGTTTACGAAAGAAAAAACCAGCGTTGGACATATAAAGAACTTAATAGGAAAGTGAATCAATTTGCTGCTTCGTTAAAGAGACTTGGTGTTGGGAAAGGCGATGTTGTTTCGACCTTTTTGTATAACACAAGTGAGTTTGTCATTACCCTATTTGCCGCCGCTAAGCTCGGTGCAGTCTTTAATCCAATAAACTATCGCCTTACTTCCCATGAATTGAATTATATTTTGAATGATGCGGGGTCTAAAGTTGTTGTCTATGAGGATATCGTTACGGATACGGTAATAAAAGCGAAGGAACTTCGAGCCAATGTAAAACACTATATTCAGGCGGATCAAAATGCTTTAGCTGATGAATTAAATTTTTATAGTTTGCTGGAGGAGGGCGGCGAGAATTTATTATGGGAAGCCGATGTCACCGAAAATGACATTTATATCATGATGTACACTAGTGGCACAACCGGTAAGCCAAAGGGTGTTCTTCATCGTCATCGCGATATGGTCCACCATAATTTCTTAATGATGCAATGTATGGGACTTACAAAGGATGATATTGGTTTGTCAATCGCACCTTTGAATCATACGGCAGAACTCCATACCTCATTTTTACCAAGAGTGCATGTCGGTGCAACAAATGTATTGTTGCACTCCTTCAACCCAAAAGAAGTGCTTGAAACGATTGGAAAAGAACAGATCACGCATATGTTTGCAGCACCTACGATGGTTAACCTGCTATTAAATGATCGCCATTTTAATGAAGTTGATATCTCCTCTCTACGGTTACTAGGATACGGTGGGGCTTCAATGGCCCCAGTATTGATTAGGGAATTTGAACGGAGAACGCCTGCCAAGTTAGTGCAAATGTATGGTACTACCGAAATGGGACCTGTCATGTCGGTTTTGTTTGCCGATGAGCAATTGAAGAAGGCTGGCTCAGCAGGGAAAGCAATCATGACACACAAGATACGGATTTGTCGCCCAAAAGAGGATGGAAGTCCTACACACCCAGATGATCAATGTGGAGTTGGAGAGGTAGGTGAAGTATTACTTCAGGGCCCTTGTATGATGAAGGAGTATTATAACCGTCCCGATGCAACAGCAAAGGCGCTTGCGTATGGCTGGTATCATACAGGTGATATGGGGTCCTTTGACGAGGATGGATATATATGGATTAATGATCGAATGGATCATATGATCAATTCTGGTGCAGAAAATATTTATCCGCGTGAAGTTGAGGATTATTTACTTGAACATCCAGATGTATTAGAAGTAGCCGTTGTTGGTCAACCGGATGAACGTTGGGGAGAAATCGTCGTTGGGTGTGTGGTCTTAAAACAAGGGAGCCAAATTACTGGTGAGGATTTAGATGAATATTTAATTAAAGAAGGAAAACTAGCAAAGTATAAGCGCCCACGTAAATATAAAATTCTTGAGAATCTTCCTAAGACACCTAGCGGGAAAATTCAAAAATTCATAATAGAAAAAGAACTACAAGAAATGGGATAAATGGGGGGGAATCGTAGATGTATTTCGAATTATCGGAGGAACATTTGGAAATAAAAGAAAACATTCATCGACTTGCCCAAGAAAAAATTCAGCCAAGAGCGATTGAAATCGATGAAGCCGGAGAGTATCCAATTGATATTAAAGATCTTTTGGCTGAGTATGGCTACCTCGGAGCGAATATTCCAGAGGAATATGGTGGCAGTGGTCTTGATTTATTAAGTTTTTGCGTCATTGTTGAAGAGATTGCTAGAGTTTGTGCCTCCTCTTCACAGGTTGCTGTCGTTCAGGAGCTGGGGTCGATGCCTGTTATGATAGGTGGCAGCCATGAGTTGAAAAAACGTTTTTTACCAGACATAGCCAATGGAAAAAAGGTCATCTCCTATGCTTTGACAGAGCCAAATGCCGGTTCAGATGCACAAAGCCTGCAAACGCGTGCTAAAAAAGAAGGGAATCATTATATTATCAATGGGCAAAAAATGTTCATTAGTCATGGGAATGTAGCAGATTGTTATACAGTCTTTGCTAGAACCGACCAGGGGATTTCCGCATTTGTAGTTGAAAGGGATACACCGGGGATAGAGGTAGGAAAACTAGAGAAAAAGATGGGCATCAAAGGTTCTCCTACAGCCCAAATCTATTTTGATCATTGTAAAGTTCCCGAAGAAAATCTGATTGGCAAAGAAGGTGAAGGCTGGTTATTTGCGATGAAGACATTCGATAAATCCAGACCTACAGTCGGCGCACAGGCGCTTGGAATTGCACAGGGTGCATTGGATGTATGTCTAAAGTATGTTCAAGAGAGGGAACAGTTTGGTAAACCCATTTCATCCTTTCAAGCTGTTCAATTTATGCTCGCAGATATGAAAACACAGGTTGAGGCAGCACGTGCTCTTGTTTATCGTGCAGCTGCAAAAGTAAATAACCTTCATTCAACTGGAAAGGATCCCGACATCATTCAGGCAGCTTCGATGGCCAAATTATTTGCATCAGATGTGGCCATGAAGGTGACCACTGACGCTGTCCAATTATTAGGTGGATATGGGTATATCCAGGAGTACTCAGTGGAACGAATGATGCGAGATGCGAAGATAACACAAATCTATGAAGGCACCAATCAAATTCAGCGACTTGTTATTGCAAAAACGATGCTGGGAGGTAAACGAAGTGGCAAATAAGCAAAACATCCCTTTTCTTTTTATACACGGAGCGGGTGGAAGCGCGACAAAGTGGCGTAAAGTTCCCCAATTTTTAAAAGAAGAATCAGCAATCTATCTTGACCTTCCTGGACATGGTCAAGATCGCTCCATTTGTCCATCAACAATAGAAGAATATGCAAGTGTTCTAAGTAAGGATGTTCAAGAGGATGTCATCGTTGTTGGTCATTCAATGGGGGGGCTTATCGGATTGGAGCTGGCAGCCATCAATGAAAATGTAAAAGGACTAATACTAGTTTGCAGTCACTATGAGATGCCTGTACATCCTAGTTTCCTAGAAAAGCTTGCAGAAGGAATTTATCCTTTGAACTTCTTACATGCATCTTACGCTAAGAGCGTTGATCAGGAATTACTGAAAGAGGAATTGGAAGAGCTGGAGCTTTTGTCTATTCGGACTGCACTTTCGGATTTTGAATGCTGCAATAAATATAAGAACGGAACAGAAGTCTTGAATCAATTGAACATCCCGATTTTAGGAATCTATGGTTCAGAGGATCGTCTCATTCCAAATGATGCAAAAGAAAAGCTGTTACTTCAAAAACATGAAGCCACTACAAGAACAATCGAAGCTTCAGGCCACTTTGTCATGCTTGAAAAAGCTAAAGTTTTTACCCAAGAGATTGTGAATTTTAGAGAGGAACTGCAGCGTAACTATCAACAGAATTTTCTCCTTTAACAATAGCATAAAGTAGATTATTTTAAGCATTCGATGCGACATAGCAACGAGTGCTTTTTTTCTTTTTCTTCTTTCAGATATAGATCAATATTTTGTTGCTGACTATCGATTCTGACATCTTGTAAAAAATTATGTAAGATAATAATGTAGAATAATAAAGAGCACTATGTTAATGTTACGCTTAGAAAGAAAATTATAAAAGTAAGCAGGTGAACAACATGATTGAGGTAAAAAAATCTCCACTTAGCGATGGAGAATTCAATAGAGGGGTATTTGCTACATGTGATATCAAAAAAGGAGAGCTAATACATGAAGCTCCTGTAATTTCTTATCCAAACGATCAGCATCAATACATTGAGAAGACCCTACTAGCTGATTACGCTTTTGAGTATGGGATCAATCATACAGCAATCCTTCTTGGTTATGGAATGCTGTTTAACCATTCTTATGAGCCTAATGCCATTTATGAGATTAATTTTAACAATCACACATTTGACTTCTATGCTTTCACAGATATAAAAGCCGGAGATGAGATTCTTATTAATTATAATGGCGATGTTGATGATAAGGAACCATTGTGGTTTGACCAGGACTAAAGATATGGTGGTGATAGAGAATGAATAAACGATGGACCATCGGTCAAATTAAAGAATTTGTTGAGAAAAATTCGGAAAGTAAATTACTCACGACCGAATATCATGGTTTTTCTCAAAAGTTGCAGTTTCAATGTACATGTGGTAACAAATTTGAAAAAACTTTTACGAAATTCAAAAATAATCACCAACGTAAATGTGATGTGTGCCAACCGCCCAAAGCATCACGCTAAAAGTATAATCTTATTTAGCTACCTTTAAGTTGAATAAATCAATAAAAAATGCCATTCTGTTAGGAATGGCATTTTTTATTGGACCGAGGAAAATAGCAATCGCTGTTTTTTGTGCTAAAGTATTAGGTTAATTTAATTGGAATTTTGTGGTAAAATTGTTCGAGGGGGTGGATGTATGCTATCAAATATAGGCGTACCAGGTGTAGTTCTGTTTTTTAACATAGTACTTTGGATTATTGGTCATAAAGAGAATAATAAGTCATTCCTTGATTGTGATTTAGATAATGACAAGTAAGTTACTAAATGAACATACTAGAGTTATATCTGATTTCAAATATCAGTTTTTAACTTAAGGAGGATGAATATGGTCAAATACGAGAGACCAAGAAGAATACTTTTAGATTTAGCAGTTACTTTAGATGGATTTATTGAAGGTCCAAAAAGGGAAGTAGACTGGTGCATTATGGATCCCGATATGAACTTCAATCATTTCTTAAACCAAATAGATACTATTTTATACGGAAGAAAAAGTTATGATTTATGGGGGCAGTATAAACCTGATATTGAAGTTTCTGATACTGAAAAAGAAATTTGGGAATTGGTACATAGTAAAAAGAAATATGTGTTTACAAAAACACAAAAAGAGCCCGAAAATAACGTTACGTTTATAAGTGAAAATATTGAGCAAGAAATAATCAAATTAAAGAATAGGCCGGGTAAGGACATTTGGCTTTATGGTGGGGCAAGTTTAATTACGAGCCTCATAAACTTAGGGCTTGTAGATGAATTTAGATTATCTGTTCACCCTATTATTTTGGGAGAAGGAAAACCCTTGTTTACTGACATTAATCAAAGGGTGAATCTAAAACTGGTTGAAACAAAACAGTTTTCCTCCGGTGTAGTTCAACTATGTTATCATCTTGTTAAGCAGTGATAATAAATCTGATAATGAAATGATGTACTTAAACCGGTATATTCGTTAAGGAACTACTGTAATGGCAAACTATTTGTTATTTCATGATATATATGGTATTCTAAGGTAGAATTATTTTTGTTCTAATTCAGATTGAGAATAGAATTTGATTTTCGTCTAAGTATTTGAGCAAGGATAGTAACACATTGTGCGGATTATCGCACTAGGAGGCAACAATTATGGAACAAGGTAAAGTTAAGTGGTTTAATGCAGAAAAAGGTTTTGGATTTATCGAGCGCGAAGCTGGAGAGGACGTATTCGTTCATTTCTCAGCAATTCAAGGCGACGGTTTCAAATCTTTAGACGAAGGTCAAAGTGTAACTTTTGAAATTGAACAAGGACAACGTGGTCCACAAGCTAAAAACGTTCAAAAAGCTTAATAATAGCTAAAAACAGATCCTATTTAAAGGGTCTGTTTTTTTATTCTTAAAATAGGCGGTCTCTGAAAGTCGGGTTGGAACTACGAATTGGTAGGGATGAGTAAATAAATTTTTAGTAGAGAAGCGGTTCTTCGTTTTAGGAAGAGCCGTTTTTGCATTATTTGAAGTAGTAAACTTAAAACAAAAATAAAATGGTATAGGAATTCATGAGTAAAAAGAGAATTTTAAATGTAATTTTTCTGAAAATTGAACATAGGGTTTTATTGTATGGAATTAAATATGGTACTTTATTTTTGGCGGAACTTTTTTAATGAATTTGATCATGAAATGAGGGGGAGGACTATGAAAACAAGAGTAACAGAGATTCTTGGTATTAAATATCCGATTGTTCAAGGTGGACTTGCTTATCTGGCATATGCTGAACTTGCTGCTGCGGTTTCAAATGCTGGAGGGCTCGGACAAATTACAGCAGCAACTCTACGTTCGCCGGAAAAGCTTCGAGAAGAAATTATGAAAGTTCGTACACTTACTGATAAACCATTCGCAGTAAACTTTGCGATTGCCCAACATGATGGGAACTATAAGGACTTGCTTGAAGTTGCCATTGAGGAAAAGGTACCGGCAATTTCGATTACTGGTGCAAACCCGCAACCTGTGTTCGAACGAATTAAAGGAGAAAATATTAAAACATTAGTTCTTGTAGCGGGTGTAAGACAGGCTCAAAAAGCGGAACAGCTTGGTGCTGATATCGTAATGGCGGTTGGACAAGAAGGTGGTGGGCATTTAGGACGTGATGATATAGGCACAATGGTTCTTACTCCTCGTGTTGTCGATGCTGTATCAATTCCAGTATTAGCAAGTGGTGGGATAGGAGATGGACGAGGCTTATTAGCAGCATTGGCTCTAGGTGCAGAAGGAATTGAAATGGGTACTCGCTTTATTGCTACACAAGAATGCGTACATGCCAACGTGAAATACAAGGAAGCAATCCTTCAGGCAAAAGAAACCGACACTGTAATCATAAAGCGAACATTAAGGGCTCCGGGTCGAGTTCTGAAATCTGAATTTACTTTAGATATAATCGAACGTGAAAAAGAAGGAGCAACCTACGAAGAACTCAAAGATGCTATTAGCGGAAAAGCTAATTGCAAGTATATCTATGCCGGAAATGAAGATGAAGGTTTTGGGTGGGCTGGACAGGTAATTGGTCTTATTAACGATATTCCAACAGTTCAGGAGTTATTTGATGAGATGATTGGTACTGCGGAAAAAGGCTTGGATCGTATAGGGTGTTTAATTGGAGAACATGCATAAAGATAAAATTAGTAGATGTTGTGGTGACCGTAAATAATAAAAATAGAGCCACCTGTTCCTTTCAAATTTTCAGTTATGAAGGACAGATGGCTCTGTTCAATAAAAATTTCCTGTTTTATTATTTTTATGAATATCTTCCGTTCCAGCATCCAACGCAGTCTTGTAATATAAGCATTTATGCTCAATTACTTCCATTGT
Organism: Schinkia acidoalkalinis; assembly: GCF_054301215.1. The sequence goes on along the minus strand of NZ_CP182573.1, from coordinate 441,700 downwards.
TTTCATTAATTCTTCCATCTGTGCAACTACATGAGCTTTTCGATCTACAAACATGTCGTATCTTTGTTGCAAGGTAGAATCTCCTTCAGAACACCAATCAATGAAAGTTTTAATTTCCTTAATAGTCATACCTGTGGATTTCAGACATTCAATTACTTTTAAAGCGGCGATATCGGATTCTTTAAACAATCGTGTTCCGCTGGCTGTCCGCTCTACAAAAGGCATAAGTCCCTCCTTGTCGTAGTATCGCAAGGTATATACTGTAAGATTCAATTCTTTTGCAACTTCGCTAATAGAATATGTCTTCATCACTTATCTCCTGTTCTTAGTAATATAGACTTCGAGTTAACCGTATAAACTTATCTCTTGACCTAGAGTTAACTATAAGGATTAATATAGTTTTGCAAGAGAAAAAAATTTAAATTATTGGAGGCTTTATTAATGATAACTGCTAAAGCACGAGCTGTCGATGGTCCAGACAAACCCTTTCGAGAAGCTGAAATTAAACGACGCGATCTTGATTCTCATGATGTTCTAATTGAGATTAAATATGCAGGCATATGCCATTCTGACATTCATACAGCTCACGGTGAATGGGGTCCCGTGAACTATCCACTCGTACCGGGACACGAGATTGCGGGCATCGTCACGGATGTTGGAACAAAGGTTACAAAATACAAGGTAGGTGACCGTGTAGGGGTCGGATGTATGGTTGATTCCTGTGGCGAATGTGAAAACTGCCGTAAAGGAGAAGAACAATACTGTCTCAAAGGAAATGTCCCTACATACGCTGGTGTTGACAAATACGGCGAGCCTACTCAAGGTGGCTATTCTACCCACATTGTCGTAACTGAGGATTTTGTAGTAAGAATACCTGATGGCATTGAGCTTGACGTTGCAGCACCATTACTTTGCGCTGGTATTACTACCTATTCACCACTAAACCATTGGGGAGCTGGCCTAGGTAAGAAGGTAGCTGTGGTTGGTATGGGCGGTCTTGGTCATATGGCTGTCCAAATTGCACATGCGATGGGTGCTGAGGTAACCGTTCTTTCACAAACATTGAATAAGAAGGAAGATGGCCTGAAATTAGGCGCAGACAACTACTATGCTACACGTGACCCAGAAACATTCGAGAAACTAGCAGGAACCTTTGACTTAATTATTAACACGGTAAGTGCAAAGATTGACTTGAATGCTTACTTGGGGTTACTTACTCTTGACGGCGCTCTGGTAAACGTAGGTGCGCCGGCAGAACCATTGTCACTAAATGTGTTTTCTCTCATCGGTCATCGCCGTTCATTTGCAGGTTCAATGATTGGAGGTATCCGTGAGACTCAGGAGATGTTGGATTTCTGTGCAAAACATAACATTGTCCCTATGATTGAAGTCATTTCAGCCGACCAAATTGACGAAGCTTATGAGCGTGTCTTAGCTTCAAATGTCAAGTATCGATTCGTAATCGATATAAGTACTATGTGATTGGCGTAAGCTATAAGTCTGAATACTTTTATGGATGTCCCAAGAACCAGTATTGGGACATCTTTTTTCTCTCTTTCCAGTACTTTCCTTATTAATGAACAAAGGGATTTTTAGGGAATTATATTCCTATTAAAGACCACAATAATAGGAAATAACTGATATGGAGGGAAATTGAAAATGAAAGTAATAGTCTCTATATTGATGGCATTGGTACTTATACTTCCAATTATGCCATCTGCTAGTTCAGACATTACAGTGTATATAAATGGTCAAACTCAATCTTTTCCGCAGCCGCCAATTATCAAAAATGGGACAACCCTTGTGCCGTTAAGAGGTATATTTGAAAAATTGGGAGCTACCGTAGAATGGAATGGTAAAACCCGAACAGTAAAAGCGGTCAAACAATCCACAACCGTTATTTTAAAAATCGGCTCAACCAGACCAACTGTTAATGGTAAGGTAAAGTCAATTAGCGTACCTTCTCAAATCATAAAGAATTCTACGATGGTTCCAGTGCGCTTCATTAGTGAAGCACTTGGGGCAAATGTAGTGTGGAATGGCACTAATAGAACAATTACAATCATTGGTAACTCTGTAGCTTATGACATTGTTTTAAATTTCCCAGCAGACCGATATCCACAAACGGCTGCACACATCAAGGCTGCAATTTCTAGAGGAAAGTCATCCATTTGTACAATAGATAGGAATGGAGCGGACGAAAACAGAGAAGAATCGCTTGCTGGTATACCAACAAAAGGTGGCTATGATCGTGATGAATGGCCAATGGCGATGTGTTCTGAAGGTGGAAAAGGAGCAGATGTTGCTTATGTAGAATCGGGTGATAACAGAGGCTCTGGTTCTTGGATTGGAAACCAACTGGATCGATATCCAAACGGTACAAGAGTTTTATTTGTTTTGGCAGGTAACGTAAATGCCGGGTCCCAGCCAGCAATACCTCAACAATTACCGACTACACCAACACCTTCTAAGCAAAGCCCACAGGCAGTCCCAAGATATACTGGACCCTATGATCCATTTGGTGTAGACCGAAATTGTTCAGACTTTACATCACAGTCTGATGCGCAAGCATTTTTCATTGTAGCAGGTGGACCTACAAAAGATCCCCATCGCCTGGATGGGGATGGAAATGGGATTGTTTGTGAATCATTGAAATGAAATAAATGGGGGAAAACCTTGATAAGGAGGTTTTCCCCCATTTGTGATATTATTCTGGGAAATCGGTTAGATCTTTTCTAAATGCATCCACCTCATCGGTTAATGTATCATTATTTTTTGTCAAAACCTCTAGGAAGTTGTTCAGCATTCCTGTATAGTCGCTATCTTTTCCTTTGCTAACGGCATCTATAAAAACATCCTTAGCCTCAGGATCAATTTTTTTAGTATCGTAGCTAAACAACGGTGTATTATTTAGTCCAAAGAAAGTAAACATCTTATACTTATTATAAAGCTCGGTCATTTCATTCAATCTTTCAGAGTTTTGATATTTCTTCAAAAACGCTTCTTGAGCTAGTGCCCTTTTGACAATCTCATCCCAGCTTATCATTAATGCGCCGTCTTTGGCAGGTACTTGCGCTGATTCGGTAGCCATAATATTGATATAATCCTGTATTTCCTCAGTTCCTTTTGAACTGTATGTTTTGAAAAACTGATAATCTATAATTGGGAAATAATAACCCTCTGCTGTTTCAATCTTATAACCACTGTTTTTGGCTTCTTCAAGTAAAGTCTTTATGTCAGCATCAGCAATGTTGTCTACTTTACTTGTATCAACAACCCCTTTAAATAAATCCCTGAATTTTACCTGTAGGTCTTCATTGCTAGTAAACTTCTGTTCAAATGTTGGTAAATAATTTATTTGTAAACCCTCTAAAGCTAAAATCATGGCAGAAACGTTTTGTGGTGACACCTTAGATTCGTTGTCATCCATAAATTGTATAACCTCACTGATTTCTGGGCTCTTAGCCATTAAATTGCTAAAGTCACTCATCACCTTTTCTTCACTTGCCTGTTGATTCTTCTCTGGTTGAACAATCTCCACTTTTTCACCATTATTATTTTCACCTTTTGATTGATTCCCCAAAGAACAACCTGCTGAAAAAAGTAACACTGAAGCAATCATAGAGGCCGTTAATGTTTTTTGCATCTTATCATCTCCTTCTTATTGTTAAGACGTTCCTTTCAACAAAAAAGTTACAAAAATAATCGAAAGTAAAAATACCCAAAAATAAAGTATTAATATACAATAATTACTCAAATTTTGTGTCTAATCTGTTAATTAATAGAGTTTTAAAAGGGATTATGCCTATTACATTTGAAATGTATAACTATTAACAAATTTCAATGGGGGATGGAGAAATATGCCGTTTATAAAATTTGAATCAGGGAAACTAACGGATACTCAGAAAAAAGAGCTAATATTGAAATTAACCCAAACTGCATCAGAAATTACAAACATTCCAAAGGAATTTTTCATGGTCGTAATCAATGAACATGATGACAAAAACTTTGGTATTGGCGGACAAGGTATTGACGAAGTTAAAAAGAATTATAAAGCATAGTCTGTTTCAAGTTATAATAGTTAAACTAAAGGTATACAAATGAAAAGGAAGCACTTTACGCTAAGTGCTTCCTGGGATGTAAAGAGAGTGGATGGTGTTGATTCATTTTACAGAAGTTTTAATAACCTCCTCTAACAAAAGCTGTACCAACAATGATCAATAAAATGAAAAGCACTACGATTAAAGCAAAGCTGTTACCCATTCCACCACCATAATATTGACAACACATAAAATCACCACCTTTCATAGAAGGTAATTACATTCTATGAAAAGACAGACATGTCCGAAATGGACAAGTATGGAGAATATCGTAGACAAAAAAATCAACTTTTTAGAATATAAATTCTGAACTTTCATTAAAGAAACGTATCCTTGGAACCTGTATCTTGTTTGTTTTTTCTTTTAAACCTTATAAATTTTGAAAAGAATATGCTAAAAAAGTTCTTTCTTGGTTTTTCGCTTGATAATCCATCCTTCGGTTTGGATGCTAATTCAATCGACGTTTTGACTGATTCTACTATGGGTAATTCCGCTTCTACTATGGTTGTTGTTGGGATGGATGGATGAACTGGTGATGGTATATGTTCATTGCTTTGCAGTTGAATAGGTGTATCGGTTGTTGATTCGACTGGTAACGAGATTGTTTTTTTGATTGTAGCCTCAATCAGTTTTTCTTCCTGATGTTGTTTACTTAAAAAATTCCATATAATTTCTGTTGCATTTGGGCCCTTGGGGTCAGTGTAAGAACCGTTCGGGCTTCCACCAGACCAAGTATGACCCATGTCACCAATCATCCAAAGTTCCAATAATGAATCGCCCTCGCCATCGTTATAAATATGCTGGGTAAAGCTTTTTCCATTAATGATATCTGAATTGACAACGGCAGGGGACACATCAGCATTGCCTTTTCCACCTTCAACGAGAAAATTGGTTTGCGCCCACTGGGTAATCACTTGTTGGCCGTTTATAGGGTTGACCGTTGTATCACTGGTCCCATGGAAAACAATCACCCGCATTTTTTTCCTATACTCTCCCATCTCTTGAAATGCATTGTTTCCACATTCATATGGGTCTAGCACACCTTTCTCCATCCTTAGTTTAGCTTCCTTAGCCATGGGGTCGGTTAGAAAAAATACATTGGCAGCGTCATAGGCAAGCCCCGAATAAATTCCGATACTGCTAAAGACATCTGGATAGGTAACCCCAAGAATACAAGCCAGTGAGCCTCCTGCCGAGAAACCTACAGCGTAGACTTTCTCTGAATCAACTCTGTATTTACTTTTCACATCATTAATCATCTCATAAATTAATTTAGGATGTCCCTCCCCGCGGTGTTGATTTTTATCTAAAAACCAGTTCCAGCATCCAAAGGGATTATATCCGGATGGATCTGAAGGATTAAACGGATGGTTCATATCAGGATAGAGGACAAGGAACTTTTCCTTTTCAGCAAGTATGTTTATATTCGTGCCAGCAGCAAAATCATCCGGATTTTGTCCACATCCATGAAGCATTACCAACAACGGAAACTCTTTTGCTGAATGATCTTCACCAGAAACGTATAACTTGTATTTAAAGTCTAAATATCGAAAATTGAGAAATTCGCCCAAAACACATAACCTCCGTTTTTAAGCTCCATTTTCTTATCTTATTCCAGTGTTGTCACAACATAACAATTTTATCCAAAATAGTATTCTAGAGAGTAAATGGTAATATGATTAAAGGATTTATTGTCAAAAGTGGCGAAAAGAAAACTGTTTATGAATATAAACTAGTTGGTGATAATTTTAGGGGTAGTAATATATTATTGGAGGAAGTGCAAAACTATGGATTTTGAAAAAGTTATGCAGGAACTAGAAGCCCTCGGTAAGGAAAGAACTAAAAAAATATACATTTCCAATGGTGCACATGAGCCACTTTTTGGTGTGGCTACAGGTGCTATGAAACCAATCGCAAAGAAAATAAAAATAAATCAGTGTTTGGCTGAAGAACTTTATGATACAGGTAACTACGATGCAATGTACTTTGCAGGCATTATTGCTGACCCAAAAGCTATGTCTGAATCGGATTTTGATCGTTGGATGGATGGAGCGTATTTTTATATGCTGTCAGATTACGTGGTGGCAGTAACTTTATCTGAGTCTGATATTGCACAGGATGTTGCAGATCAATGGATTGCTAGTGGAGATGAGCTAAGAATGTCAGGGGGTTGGAGCTGCTATTGCTGGCTTTTAGGGAATCGTCAAGACAATGAATTTTCCGAAAGTAAGATTTCCAAAATGCTTGATATGGTGAAAAATACGATTCATGATTCGCCAGAACGAACGAAATCCGCTATGAATAATTTTCTTTACACCGTTGGGATTTCATATTTGCCGCTACATGAGAAGGCAGTCGAGACTGCAAAGGAAGTAGGGACAGTGGAAGTCAAGAGGGACAGGAAAAAAAGCAGTTTTCTAAATGCTTACGAAAGTATTCAAAAAGAAATTGATAAAGGCAGGCTTGGTTTCAAACGTAAATATGTTAGATGTTAAACATTAGTTTCCCTTAGATAAAGGGTTATTTCAATTATATAAGAATGGGTTTACTTAAAGGAGACATTCTCTTCAAATCAATAATTTCTTTGATAATTAGTTTAATTGGGGCATATCTACTCCAGAAAGTTATTAGCAAAATTAAAATGGTCCTAATTCAGAGTACATGTCAGTTTGGGCTGACAAGGACCAAGCCATCAATAATTTAGCTCAATCTACATTTCATTATACGAACTACTTCAAGGATGAAATCGTTCAATCTGGATTAACTGAAGACTTCTCAAAGCTTAAAGATATAGCCGAAAAGGTTTCATATAAACAAAATGGTAGCGTAGAAAAGTTCCAACAAAAACTTGAAGAAATTAACTCCAAACTTAAATAAGGGGGAGTTAGCATCGGTCACCATAATATTCCAAAGTAAATCACTTCAAATCTTTGTCAGTTAATTGAGCAATTCTTTAAAGACAATTACATTACAAAATGGAGATAGTAAAAAATCTATGTTCCTTATATGGATATCTATATCCATAAAGAGATAGGCAGCAAACCAGATGACACTGACTTGGTATTTTTTGCAAAAGTGAATAAGGAGAGAGGAAGTATGCATGACATTTAGAATAATTTTAGCGATTAATTTTTCATTAATCCTAGTAGGATGTTCTAATGCCTTTCAAAATGTATCGTCATATCCAGATTCTTCATTAAATCAAAATCAACAAACATCAGAAAAAAGGAAATATACCAAAGAGGAAGCCATTGCGACGTTCAAGTTGAATAAAGATTTTAGTAACTATGAAATCTCAGATTATGTATTAGTGAATGATGATAAAATACCAATGCTAAAGGCAGTTATTTCTTTTTACGATAAAAAGAAAAAAAATAGTTGCAATCTGGCTTTTATTTACGCAAATACGAGTCAAGTAATATGCTTTGCCGAAAATGAAATAGATAGTGTGAAAACTTACGAAATTGCTGATAATAGCAAGTTAACCTATGTAGGGGATGGAACGGTAACAACAACTATTCGTAAAATAGAAACTAATGAATTAATAGAATATAAAATTAATTTTTCACTTGAAGAATCCACCTCAACAACTATTTTTAAGGTTGAAGCAGAGAAACCGATAAAATGAGTATTATGGCTAATTATTTTATTCTGATTAAATTGGTAAAAAATGGTTGAACTTAACGGAAGAATGTAATAAAATGGATGAAAACTCAATATATAATAAACGCATAGATTGGGAGTATTAAGGAACGGATCACACCGTAATAGGTTTTTAAGTAGATTTGTTTGCTAAATATACAAATCAAGAAGAGTGGTACCACGTAAGTAAAGCCTATCGTCTCTATGAGGTGATGGGCTTTTTATTATTTTAAATCGAAAGAAGGGCTAACAATGGCAATAACAAACTGGCAAAGACAAGATGTCACAGAACATTATTTGGAAAAAGTTCGTGGCGGAATACCTTTTGGTGCTGAGCAAGTAATTTTTACTCAGATCTTATCCAGACAGCACAGCCTTATTATTAGATCATTCTGAACCGATAATTGAAGAAGCACGTGACTATATCATAATAAATGGGATAGAGAAGAAATAGCTAAAGAATATTACAGTCGCTCCGATCAAGCAGATAATATTCTGGAAAGAGTAGATATTCAAGTTAAATGGCTTAGAGAACTTGGATTTAAACATTCTGATTTTTATTTTAAGTGGATGGAACTAGCTGTTTTTGGCGGAGTAAAATGAAAAAATTAGGGATAATAAGCGAAAGTGAGTGGATGACAGTGCACAAAAAGAAATATTTTACTCTGATGCTGCCCACGTTAATAGTCGGGATATTTTTAATATATTATCTTCCGGCGGGTCAGAGGCCATAATGGGGATAAAAGACCCTTGGGATATAGAAATGCCAAGAGTCTTCCCTTGATAATGGTCGTTTTATTTCAAACCGACACACTAGTAAAAAATTCGTTTTGTATTGCTTCAACAGCACTTTTTTCATCATGGGTCTTTACACCAAGTAGTAAACTTATCTGAGACGATCCTTGATTCATATGTATCATTTCAATATTAATTCTTTTTTCTGCAAGAACCCTCGCTGCTCTGGCAATGCTGTTGACATTGTGATGCATTTTTTCTCCGATTAGCAAAATGAGAGAGAGCTCATCTTTAATAGTCACCTTTTCACTTTCTAGTATCTGATTTATTTGATTTTCATGTAAAATAAGATTTGTATGATCAACTCCCGAAATATGACTATAAAGTTGAAAATCTTCAAGGTTCTGACGCTTTCTTTCAAACCCACCTTCTTGATTCACATTATACTTGCTGACATATATACTATAGAAATTAAAGTTTACATCTTTCATCTCATCATCCCCTAATAATCATTCACCATTTATATTTACTCGCTTATAAACACAAAAAACCTCTTCTACAGAAAGTAAGAAGAGGTTATACCTATTTCATTCCTCCCCTTATCTTTCAGAAACAATTCTGCAGAAATTAGCACCTTTTCAAGTAATACTTGAAGGTTGCCGGGCTTCATAGGGTCTGTCCCTCCGCCACTCTGGATAAGAGTTTTTTTAATATTAGCACTTTAATTATTTATAAAAATATACCAGAAAAATATTTCCTCGTCAATCCTTAAACTAGTATATTGGAAGAAGATCATTTGAAAATTTTGCTATGACATTATTATTTGTTTCATTAAAAATTGATTAAAATATTAGGTTTTTTAAAAAAAGGTGCTAGATTATAAAGGAAATGAACGTTAATTAAAATTATAAAATACAAACCACCAAATGGGATTATATGGTAAAATTTCTGGTGGAGAGTGAAAAAAACAATAGGAGTAACTTTTTGGAGGGTATATGCTTATTACAAGTAAAGTAATTGTAATTTCTTTGTTCTTACTAGTCATAACCATGATTGAGACTTTAGCTTATTCGACGAGGATTTCGGGAGCAAGGGTAAAGTTAATAGCAACCGCCTTATCATTGTTTAGCACATTAGTTATTGTTTCAAGATTCTCAACAATGTTTCAACAACCCTTGACGGCCAAACTTATAGCAGATGCACCAGCTTTTGACAGGTTGAACTTCATAGAGGACCAATATAGAATTTTAATTGGGGTAACATCTCTTGGCGTATTACTTGGAATCCTACTATTTCCGACCTTTATCACTATTTTTTCAAGAGCGATCATTCAATTATCCAATGAAAGAGGTTCAGTGGTTTCAACCTTTTTAAAGCAATTGAATATGAATGGCTTTAAAAAAATACTTTTGTGTTTCAGAGTACCTAAAATGACATACTTAAAAGGTATAACATTGAAGACAATACCGAAAAGGTTATTTGTAATTAACGTCATTGTATCTGCTGTTTATACAATTGGCGTTTTATCCTCTTTATATGCCTCCATGTTGGTTCCAGAAAATTATGCACAGGCGGCATTAATGTCATCTGGAATTATTAATGGTGTGGCAACAATCTTATTAACGTTATTCATAGACCCTAAAGCGTCTGTTTTGGCAGATAGGGTAATGAAAAAGCAATGTGATTATGTTTTTTTGAAAAGTTACTCCATAACAATGATTAGTTCAAAATTATTTGGAACGATATTGGCTCAGGTTTTATTTATTCCAGCTGCCTATTATGTAGCTTGGTTTGCTAAATTGATTTAACTTTTACTAAAAAAGGCCTCCATTGCTCTCGCAACAAGGCCTTTTTCGTGTTCCACTATAGCAATCCAACCCATTTCCAATAGGTTGCAGTAAAGAGTAAAATCAATAACAAACCAATCACTGTCAATGGAACACCTGATTTCAAGAAGTCTTTTGTAGTAAAGGCACCGGTACCATAGGCAAGCATATTTTGTGGTGCGTTTACTGGTAATAGGAAGCCAAAGCTTACAACAAATTGTTGAATCAATACGATACCGATCATGGTTGCTACTGAGTAGCCGTGTAATCCTTGTCCAAGTGAAATGACCACTGGGATAAAAGCGGATGCTAAGCTTGTTGCACTGGCAAATCCAAGGTGGATTAGGATGTTGAATATAGCAACAGCTGCGATGATGCCAAAGATAGATAATGTAGAGATGCCGATGCTACTGAACATGGTTGCGGCCATCCAGTTTGCTGCTTGTGTTTTAAGAAGCACTGTTCCTAAAGAGATACCGGCAGCAAATAGGATAATGGTTCCCCAAGGAATGTTTGATTCTGCTTCCTTCCAACTGAACACCCCAATTTTAGGGGTAAGCATGATGGCAACAGCTAAGAGTGTAGAAGTTGTGGTGTCGATATCATGGAGTGTACCTTCTGTTGCCCACATAAAAAGTAAGATTACAGAGATAATTGTTAATCTGATTTGAGGCTTTGTCATCGGACCTAATTCGTTTAATTGTTTTCTTACCATCTCATTTCCGTTCGGAATGCTATCCATTTCTGGTGGTATAACTTTCAACATGACAAAGTAAAGAAGAACGGACATAAGGATGGACCATGGTGCAGCGTAGAGGAACCATTGCCCCCAAGTTACACTTTTACCAAAGGCTTCTTCAATAAACCCAATGGCCACCATGTTTTGTGCAGCCGCTGTCTTGATTCCAATATTCCAAATGGAACCAATTTGAGCTGAAGTGATTATTAATAGAGCAGCCAAACGACTGTTTTTTTCCAAACCGAAAGCGGCTACCATCCCTAGAATAATAGGGACGATGGCACCGACCCGAGCAGTTGTACTAGGGACAAAAAAGGCTAGGACAACTCCAACAAGAATGGAACCGATTAGAATACTCTTCGTTTTAGAGCCTACCTTTGACAAAATGGTGAGCGCAATTCGCCGATCCAACTTAGTTGCCTGCATAGCGGCTGCTAAAAACAACGCAGCTGCTACTAGAATGGCAGCGGAATTGCTAAATCCAGAGAGTGATAGGGTTAAGGCGTTTTTAGTACCCATTAACTGTGTAGGGTCTTCCAAACTTGGCCCAAAACCTAAAAGTAAAGTCATTAAAACAGTAATAAGTGCTGCACTCACTGGGTAAGAAACGGCTTCAGTTACCCACAAGACAACTGCAAAAGCTAGGACAGCCAAGGTACGATGTCCTGCAACTGATAATCCTGCTGGAGTTGGCAACAACAAAATGATGATGAGGGAAAGGACAGCTACAACTAGGGCAATGGTTTTCATTTTCAGTTTTTTCTTTTCGTCTTTCACGCCTCCTGTGGTCTCCGACTTTTTCGAATTCATACTATGAAAGCTCCTAAATCTGGCTGCGATGGTAGACATACAGCATCACTCCTTCTTTTAATGGGCTAACAAAAGTACCTAGTGAATTCTCGGAATCACGTTGCTACTGAAACATGCCTCCTGATGTTCCGTCCCGTTCTGACGGTTTGATCTCAATGATTCCTTACTTAAATCGTAATCCTTTTTTACTAAAAAATGTATAGCGATATAGTGAAAATTTGGTGGAAATTTTGTGAAAAAAGAATGTTTTTTAACGATTAGTCTTTTTCAAATCATGTACTTGTTTTCTACCTTTAAAAAATAATTCTTCCTCTGTCGCTGTATCTTCTTTTGCAGTGATTTGGTCAGGCTCAAGGCAGTAGACCATGGTTCTGCTACCCATTGATGAGCGATAGGAATCTACATATTTTTGTGAAAGTTCACGTTCAAAATAACCAGGAACAAACTTGTCTAACATCGCTTGTAAGGCGGCTGTTACTTCATCAATGTTATCGATAAGTTTTAACTTCCCGAAAATCATAACGCTCGTGTAAGCTGTACCGATTTCTGCTGGCCACGGATTTGCTATTGTTCCTTTGTCCTCGGATACGGTAAAGCAAACCCGGTTGCTTAATTGAATGGCATCAGTTTTACGACCTTGTTCACTTCCATGGTAATATTTTTTTGTCTTTCCATACAAAGTTCAAAGGGACAACATAGGTGCCTTCTTCATCCTGTAAGCCTAAATATCCAACCTTTGCTGAAGAAAGCAAGTTATTTATTTTGTTTTCATCTTTTACTTCTTTTAAAATTCTACGCATCGCTTTATAGCTCATCTTTATCACTTCTTTCCTGAAATTATCGTTCAAATTTTAAAAATAACATACTAACAATAGCGAAACCCGCAACAGCATAAACCATGATCCAAGAAAAACTGATCCAAAAGCTAGTGCCTAATAAAATATCATCCCCGGTAGATAAGTCTGAAATCACACTAGTAACAGGTGGCAATATTACAAATAACCATTTCAAATAAGGCATGGATTCTACGATAGATTCATAGCCGATAGATAAAACAATTACAAGTGCCGCCAAAAGCCAAGCATTTCGAGTGCCTGAAATATAAGTAGAAGAAAAAAATGCACCTAAGATGGCTCCAAGGATTCCCAGTACGATATGGCTATAAAGGGATAGGAAATGGTGCAGTAATTGTACTTCGCCCCGAAAGCTATCCGTTACAATAGGATATAGGTGGGAAAACAAGGTTAACCCTATGATAAAAATGAAACAAACGATGAATTTTCCAGAAAAATATCTCCGTTTTCCACCTAAATTCACATATAATATATGTTTTTCACTTTCATCCTCTAATGAAAAAACATTCATTCCTATCCAAGCCATCATGATGTATAAAGCAAGACTAGTAGTAGCGTAGCTGCTTAAAATCGAAATATTTTTATAAGCATAAGTGTTAAATACTCCTTCATTTTAAAACGAAGATGACTTGGGAAATGTTCAGGTACATAAGCAATTCTTTGGCTTCCTCTTATTATTATCCCACTCGTAGGTTCATAGATTCCGGCGATTAGCTTCAACAAACTGCTTTTTCCAGACCCATTATGACCAATAATCGCTGTATGTTGTCCTTTCTTGATTTCAAGATTGATGTTTTGTAGGAGAGGGGTACCCCCCCACTTTTTTATAAACATCATTTGCGTGAAATAAAAGACTGTTATTTAACATAGTTAAAATATATCTATTCTAAAATTATTTGAAATTCAATATTAACTATACCAAAAACTGGTAATATGGAAAATAGAAATGGTGATTTTATAATGAAGGTTTTGTTTCATAAGAGAGGAGTGCAAGGAATTGTCGCGAGAGTTAGAAGGATATTTTTATTTTGGAGTCATGGGTTTGGTGATTGTAGCTGTTATAATATTCACAGTGCTAAGAATGAAAAAAACAGGTAATTTCGGTAAAACGTGGACACAGTCCATTGTTTTAAGCTTTTTATTGTTTTTCCTTACTTCAATTTGGTGGTTTTTCGTGATCAATGATGGTTTTAGTCAGGTGGTTGGTGTATGGATTTATGGTGCAGCTTTTATTGTAAATAGCCTAGTGAACGCTGTCATTTTATTTTTCATGAAGTATTAAAAATTGATCAAAATAATAGTAATATTTGCTAATTTTTAATATCAAATTTTTATGAAAAAATGAAAGGGTGTGATTCATGAAAACGAAGTTGAGAAGTTTGGGGTTACTGGCAGGGATGTTATTGCTAGGGAATACGATTGTGATTGCAGATGAAATGCCTGTAAATATAGAAAATTTCCCTTCACAATTTGAACATATATTATTCATAGATTCGACACACTGCTCCTATTTAAAAGTTATTTACGCATGCTACAATGTAAATGTAGTAAGAAACAAAAACACCATTGAAACAGTTAAAACCTTAACAATATTGTTAGTAATGCTGTAGAGCAAGCACAAACAAATGAATAGTAAAATCAAGTAGCAAAAAATTTTTTAGAGTAATTGTGAAAAACTTCACAAATAAAAACATGAGGTGATTGATATGTTAAAGGGCAAAAAATTCGCAATTCCAGTTGTAGTAAGTGCATCATTATTATTAGCAGCATGCGGAGCAAACGAGCCTGCAAAAACTGTAGCCCCACCTCCACAACCTAAAGCAGAAGTAGCAGCTCAAGTGATTGCACCGCATAAAGATGTAAATCAAGCGCCAACTCCTTTAAAAGTAGAACGTATTGGAGAACATGAAGTAAATGTAGAAATGACAGCACAAATTACAGATATTGAAATAGATAAAGGAACAATGTATAAAGCCTGGACTTTTAACGGTGAGGCACCTGGCCCATTAGTAGTAGTGAATGAAGGTGATACAATCAACTTTACACTTAAAAATATGGATCCGGCTATCCCACACAGCATGGATTTCCATGCCGTACATGCAGCACCATCTAAGAAGTTTATCGATGTAATGCCTGGTAAAGATGGCAAATTTACTTATAAAGCTAGCAATCCTGGTGTATTCATGTACCACTGCGGTACAAAACCGGTGTTGGAGCATATCGCAAACGGCATGCATGGTACCATTATCGTGAAACCTAAAAATGGCTACCCAACTGACAACCAAGTTGACCGCGAGTTTGTTCTCGTTCAAAACGAATGGTATAAATATAATGATTTAGACGATATGACAAATGGCGTACCTAGCCAAGTTGTATTCTCAACAAAAGCATTTAAAGAAGGCCAACCAAATACAAATGGAGATACATTCACATTAAAAGAACATCCACTACTCGCCAAAGTGGGCGACCATGTAAGATTATATATTGAAAACGTTGGTCCAAATAAAGTAAGTTCCTTCCATGTAGTTGGTACAGTATTTGATGATGTTTATCTTGATGGTAATCCAGCCAACCATATGAAAGGTATGCAAACAGTAATGCTACCTGCAAGTGGCGGTGCAGTTGTGGAATTTACAGTCACAGAAGAGGGCAGCTACTCTATCGTTACACATCAATTTAACGATGTACAAAAAGGAGCAGCAGCTGTTTTAAAAGTTACAAAGGATGGCAAAGATGATGGCTCTGCTGTAATGTCACACTAATCATATTTTGATTAATTAATAGTAGTTAAGAATAATGAATGAAAATCAGGTGAAGGCTCTGCTTCACCTGATTTTTTTATATAAAAAATATGCAAAAAATCTTACCACTTTATCCATTTAGTATCCTGATTTTTCGGATGTTAAGTTTTCAAGCATTGTAAAATTTTCATGCTGCAGTGGCTTTTCTGCAGGACCCTCAATAACTTCACCGGTGTAGGAAAACCTAGAGCCATGGCATGGGCAATCCCAAGTCCGGTCACCGTCATTCCAATTGCATTCGCATCCAACATGGGTGCAGGTTGTATCTACAATATGCAGTTTTCCTTCTGAATCCCTGTAGGCCCCTTTTCTGGTACCATTAATCATGACAACGGCACCTTCATCGTTTTTCAAATCGTCTAGGCTCTTGTCAGCAAGCTCGAGCTTTCCTTTGAGTAGATGCTTAGCAACATCGGCATTTTCAGTAAAAAACTTTTTCAAACTAGGATCTGCATAAAAACGCGTTGGAGTATAAATGTCTTTATATGGATTTTCCTGATTCAACGCAATATCACGTAGGAGCATGGCTGCTGCTGTTCCATTCGTCATACCCCATTTTCGGTAACCTGTGGCAATTAGAATGTTCGGCTGGGATTTCGTAATTTCGCCGACATATGGCATTTTATCTAATGTAGTTAAATCCTGGGTTGACCAGCGATAGTCAAATTGATTTAAATTAAAGGATTCTTTAGCGAACTTTTCCAATGCTTTGTAATGTTCACTTGTGTCTTTCCCTTGACCAGCCTTATGGCTTTCACCGCCAATAATCAGTAGAGTTTCTCCATCAACTGGTGTAAAACGGATGGAGCGGCTTGGCTGGTCGACACTTAAATACATCCCACCTGGATAATCCATTTTCGTTTTTGTTGCAAGGACGTAGGAACGGTCGGCATATAATCTTGTAAAATAAAATCCTGTGCTTTCATAAAAGGGAAAGTGCGAACAGCAAAGAACGCCATTTCCTATGATGCGTTTTCCGTCTCGAGTAAGAACTGTAGCTTTCCGGTCCTCACTTTCAATGTTAACAGCGGTAGTATCTTCAAAAATAAGGCCGCCTTTGTCAGTTATTTCTTTTACAAGTCGTGTCAAATATTTTAAAGGATGAAACTGTGCTTGATTTTTCATACCTAAGGCGAGATATGTTTTAATAGTAAAAGGAATTTCCCTTACAAGTTTCCCATCAATGTTTAGTTTTTGATATGCTTGATATTCCTTTTCGATTTTTTGTACATTTTGCTCCGAAGTTGTATAAAGATAAGCATCCTGCTCACTGAAATCACAATCAATTTGCAGCTCATGAATCGTATTTTTGATAAATTTTAAGGCGTTACTGTTCGCTTCATAATACATTCTTGCTTTACTGATCCCAAAATGGTTAATGAATTCATCATAAATCAAGTCATGCTGTGCTGTTATTTTGGCAGTAGTATGGCCGGTTGTACCGTTCAATAATTTTCCGGCATCAATTAAAGCAACCTTTATACCTTCTTTTACCAAAAGATAAGCAGCAGTGATCCCTGTGATCCCGCCGCCGACAATCACGACATCTGTTTCAATATCCTCATTCAGTTGATTAAACTTCGGTAACTCAATCCCATCCCGCCAATAAGGCTCCGGATATTGAGGCATTTTATTTTCAGTCACAAAAAAACCTCCGTTTATTTACAAAATATGCATTTAGTATCTGTAAAACAGGGGGTTTTATACAATTGAGAGGTTTCCTTCATGCAATACAGGTGCACAAACTCCGAAACAAAAAGTGTTGATTTTTTAGATTATAGTGCTATAATTTATTTTGTTGGTAATTATTCCTTATGGAAATCTATGCCGGTGTAGCTCAATTGGCAGAGCAACTGAATCGTAATCAGTAGGTTGGGGGTTCAAGTCCTCTTACCGGCACCATTTTACTTGGCATAAACTGATGCGGGTGTAGTTTAGTGGTAAAACTTCAGCTTCCCAAGCTGGTGTCGCGGGTTCGATTCCCGTCACCCGCTCCAAAAAGTACATAAAGCAGATTTTGCGGATGATAAAAGAGCAGTTACAAATCGTAATTGCTCTTTTCGTGTTTTTAAAAGCGCATTTAGAAAGATTGCGTAGTTTTAGCGCCAATGATCCTCATGCACTACCTCATTATTATTGAAAAAGTTTAAGCTTTCCAATCCGTTCAACCGCTTCTACCAATCGTTCTTCATCGACCAGTAACCCAATACGGACATATCCTTCACCAAATTCACCGAAACCATTCCCAGCGGCCACAACCACATTTGCTTCATCAAGCAAATAGTTGGCAAAAGATTCACTTGTGAAACCAGCAGGTACGGGTAACCAAGCGAAGAAAGAACCTTTGGGAGCTTCAGCCTTCCAACCGATTTTATGACAGCCATTGATAAAGGTATTCTATCATTTTTAATCTAAAGATAGGGCCTCTATACCAATTTCAGCTAACTTCTTTTGGCCCTCCGCAGTTGGATGAATATCACCAGCTCTGACGTAAAGCTCTTGATTTTGACCAAATGCACCATAAGCATCAGCAACTATAATCTTTTGGTCATTTAAAGATGCTGTTAGTAATTCAATTTGAGTATTAATCATTGGTAACAACAAATCGCCTGCGTGGTGTCTGAAAACATCGGTCACCTGAAAAGGATTATATACGTTATAAACCACAATAGGAGCGTCTGTTAAACCTCGGATATTCACTAAAATAGCTTTTAAATTGTCTAATGCCGTCAATACCTCTGATTCTGTTACATTTCCATCTTCAAAAGCATGAAGCAAATCATTATTTCCAATGGTTACTGTAACATAATCAGAATGCTTTACTGCTTCCTGAAACTTTTCATCGTTGTTTAAAGCGTCTAATAATTGACTTGTTGTCCAACCAGGCTTCCCTAAATCATTTACTCTTACATTCGCTTCTTCACCAATTACATATGGAAAGGCTTGTCTTGAGGTATGTTTGTTATTGTTTTCTAAATTATAACCAAATGTAATGGAGTCTCCGAGAGCTACTAAAGCTTCTTTTCCGTTATCATCATTGGCTAATGCCGTTGTTGAAAGTAAAGCTCCCGTTGCTATTGCTGCAGAAAAGCCTGCAATCCATTTTTTCTTTACCATGTCATTCTCTCTCCCGTTTTTATGTATTTTATATAGAATTTATACCATAAACTAACTATGATGTGCTGAAATATTAGTAAATAATTTTCGCAACTGAATTGACCAAAACATGTGAAATAGGCGAGATCTTCATAAGTTATAATGGAAGAAGTAAGAAATAGTCTAAGCTAGAGTTGATATTGTAAGAATACTCAAAGAAGGAGAGTTCTAAATGGATGTATTGGAAGCAATCAAAACTAGAAGAAGTATTAGTAAAGTAAAGGATACTCCTGTACCAATGGAATTGATTGAGAAAGTTCTAGAAGCAGGTACTTATGCCCCAAATTATCACCATACTAATCCTTGGAGATTCTTTGTTCTAACTGGTGAAGGGCGAAAGCTTTTGGGAGATGCATTTGTCGAGATTGAAAAGTCAAATCTTACCGAAAGTGAGTTTGAAAAGAGTCAGGATAAATTAGAAAGGTTGAAAAATAAACCATTAAGAGCACCTGTAGTTATCGCAGTTGGGGTAGAGCCGTCTCAAAATCCAAAGGTTTTAAAGAAAGAGGAATATGCTGCTGTTAACAGTTGTATACAAAATATGTTACTTGCTGCCCATAGTTTAGGCCTTGGCGCCATTTGGAGAACTGGGGCAAGAACATATCACCCAAAGGTAAGAGACTTTTTTAATCTATCAGAAAACGGTGAAATTGTTGCATTTATCTACCTTGGATATCCTGATTTGTGTCCATCAAAAATAGATAAACCTCATTTTAATCAATTTACGACTTGGATAGGGAAATAGGAAATGATGTTTAATTTGGTAAATAAACTGGAGCATTTTAAAAAAGCCAACCTCCACATTTGGAAGATTTGGCTTTTTTATTGAATATATAAGCAATTAATTATATAGTTATAATCAACGAGGAAAAAGAATGAAGACTAAATAAAAATGTTGTTTAGGAGGTGTATCTAACATGCAACATACAACGATAGAAATTGTGAAAGCTGCGCAAGTATTAAAGCTTCTTGGAGATAAAACAAGACTTACGATCATTTCTCTTTTAAAAAAGAAAGAGTGCTGTGTGTGTGAGCTTGTTGAATTATTTGATATGAGTCAGCCTTCGATAAGTCAGCATTTACGTAAGCTTAAAGATGCTGGATTGATTGTGGAAGAGAGAAAAGGACAATGGATTTATTATTCCTTGAATGAATCCAATGCGTATTATCCACTTATTCATGATATATTGCTGCATGTACATGATCAAAATGAAAATATTGCAAAGTTAGAGGGAAATGATGCTACATTACGTTTTAATTGTTAGGCTAGCCTAAACGAAGGGTGAGAGGAAAAATGAGAAAAGAAATAGGGAAGAAGCGGCTTTCTTTTTTAGACCGCTATCTTACGGTTTGGATCTTCCTTGCAATGGCAGTTGGGATTGGGGTTGGTAATGCAGCACCGGGATTTGTAAATGGATTGAACAGCCTACAAATAGGAACAACTTCAATACCGTTAGCCATTGGCTTAATCCTAATGATGTATCCTCCATTAGCAAAAGTCCGTTATGAAGAGATGGGTAGAGTCTTTAAAGATGTAAAAGTGTTACTGCTTTCTTTGGTACAAAACTGGATTATAGGTCCTGTTCTAATGTTTTTACTCGCAATTGTATTTTTACCTGATAAGCCAGAATATATGGTGGGTTTAATCCTTATTGGTTTAGCTCGATGTATTGCGATGGTTATTGTTTGGAATGATCTTGCGAAAGGTGATACAGAATATGCCGCTGGATTAGTTGCATTTAATGCCTTATTCCAAACATTGTTTTTCTCTGTTTATGCATATGCGTTTGTAACCGTTATTCCAGAGTGGTTGGGGATTGAGGGAGCGGTCGTAGATATAACGATGGCAGAGGTTTCAAAATCAGTCTTTATCTACTTAGGAATTCCATTTATTGCGGGAATGGTAACAAGATTTATTTTTGTGAAAACAAAAGGGAGAGTATGGTACGAAAAAAAATTCATACCTAAAATCAGTCCAATTACACTGATTGCCTTATTGTTTACGATTATTGTGATGTTTTCCTTAAAGGGTGATGTTATTGTTAGTCTGCCTTTAGATGTAGTTAGGATTGCCATTCCATTATTAATTTATTTTGTTGTCATGTTTTTTGTTTCCTTTTACTTGGGTAAAAAAATTGGGGCAGGATATCCTGTTAGCACAACATTAGCGTTTACAGCTGGAAGCAATAACTTTGAATTAGCGATTGCTGTTGCAGTAGGTGTGTTTGGTATCCATTCTGGCGCTGCCTTTGCTGCTGTAATCGGTCCGCTTGTAGAAGTGCCGGTCATGATTGGCCTTGTCAATGTTGCCTTATGGTTTCAACGAAAATACTTTAAAACACAGACAAATTAAAAGGAGACATGACATGGAAAATAAAAAAATAATTTACTTCTTATGTACAGGTAATTCATGCCGTAGCCAAATGGCAGAAGGATGGGCAAAGAAATATTTAGGTGATCACTGGATTGTGAAAAGTGCCGGAATCGAAGCCCATGGATTAAATCAAAATGCCGTAAAAGCAATGAAAGAAGTTGGAATTGATATTTCAACTCAAACCTCCGAAATTATAGATCCTGATATTTTAAATAATGCAGATTATGTTATTACTTTATGTGGTGACGCTGCTGAAAAATGCCCGATGACTCCTCCTCATGTTAAACGTGACCATTGGGGCTTTGATGATCCTGCAAAAGCCGAAGGTACAGATGAAGAAAAATGGGCCGTTTTCCAGCGTGTTCGTGATGAGATTGGTGACAGAATTAAAGGCTTTGCTGAGAGTGGAGAATCATCCATCTAAATTAAAACAACCAAGAGAGCTTTCTCTTGGTTGTTTTTCATCAAGACTAAATGAACTACATGTATTATTTACTTGGCTTCAAACTTGTTTATTCATTTCGATTGTTTCGATAAATTTTTCCATAGTTGAGGTTAAGTAAGCATCGGCTCTTCTTATAAAAACGGTTTTAATTTTACTGTATTGTTCTGGAAGTGTATGACATTGGATGAGTCCACTTTGTTCCAAATGGGTGACTGCTGACTTCGGAACGAATGTAACGCCTAATCCAACAGCAACACTTTGCAAGATGGTTTCTAATGTGCCGAATTCCAAAACTTTCTGTGGTTTGACATTTTGATCCCTATACCAAGCTTCAAGACGTGCTCGGTATCCACAGCCTTCACTAAAGCATAAGAATGGCTCCTTTTTCAACTCTTCCAAAGAAGAGGTGTGCATACCTGAAATTAAAACAAGCTCCTCTCGAAACACTTCATGCGATACAAGGTCGGGATGAAAGTCTCCTGATTCTGTAACGAACGCCCCATCCAATTTATGATGCAATACTTCTTCTTCTAATGTTTCCGTCACGCCAGTAAATATCGATAGATCGACATATTTATATTTTTTAATAAAGGTAGCCAATATTTTTGGTAAATGTATGACGGTTTCAACGGTTCCAATATCTAATTTTCCAGATGGTTCTTCCTTACTTTGAACGGCTTTTTTCATTTCATCGGTTAACAATAAGATTTTTTTACTATAAGTAAGTAATTTTTTTCCCTCAGGCGTTAGACTCATACCCCGACGATGCCTGTTAAACAATGGGGTATTCAGTTCGTGTTCGAGTTTCTGAATTCTCATTGTAATATTGGATTGCACGTAACGCAACTCTTTTGCTACCTCTGAAATCGTTCCTTTTTCAGCCACCATCTGAAAAATCTCTAAATCCTTAAACTCCATGATGATCCACCTTATATATTTTTTATGTATTTTTATAATATCAAAAAAACTGATAGTAATCATTATTATTATTCATTTTACAGAATGGTAAAAAAAGTAGATGATAATGGGGTCAGCTTGTTGAAGGGGGAAGGGGAATTTTGAGAAATAATTTTTTGTTGGGGGCATTTCTATGTTTTATTGCTGCAGTTTCATGGGGGGCGATGTTTCCTGTAGCACATGCAGCTTTCAAACATATTGATCCATTCTACTTTACTATTATTCGTTATGGTTCTGTAACCATAATTTTAATAGCGGTACTCTTATGGAAAGAAGGCATGAGGGCCTTTCGATTCGAAGGAAAAGGTCTTCACTTATGGTTTTACGGTACAATGGCATTTACAGTCTATAATCTATTCATGTTCTGGGGAGAAGATTTATTAGGAAAACCAGGTGTAATGGTGGCCTCTATTAACGAGTCGCTGATGCCGATGATTTCTATTGTGATTGTTTGGGTGATATTTAAAAAACGTCCACATCTGTTTACATTAGCATGTGTGCTCGTGTCATTTATTGGGGCAGTGTTAGTGATCACAAAAGGAAATATCCAATCATTTCTTGGTGCTACGGGTCAATTTATACCTTCTATATTAATATTCATTGCAGTTGTTGGATGGGTCATATACACGATGGGTGTTAGCAAGTTTCGTGGTTGGTCCGCTTTGCGATATTCAACGTTAAGCTGTTTACTTGGAACGGGTACGGCTATTATTATTACAGTTGGGGCTTCGCTGTTTGGATTGATACCTGTCCCATCAGAAGAAACGATCAAAGTAGTAAGCCCACATTTATTGTTTATGATCATATTCCCTGGTGTCATTGCATTGCTTGGTTGGAACATTGGAGTAAGTATATTATCGCCATTAAATGCACTGTTGTTCATAAACTTTGTTCCTGTTACAACACTTATCGTTTCAATGTTTCAAGGGAATGATATAACAGTATTTGATCTTATTGGGACTGTCTTTATCATCGTTTCACTTTTATCGAATAATATTTTTGTAAGAATGGTGCAAAAGAAAGAATCAAAGCAGCCTGTTCAAACACAGTTGCGCGAACGCGTATCATAAGAATTTGTTATATTTTTAAGAATTGATAAATACAAGTATATAACAAACGCGTAACGGCAGAGATCGTCATAATGATGGCGGTCTTTTTATTATTTAAGAAACAGATTATAAGCCACTGCCGCAGTCTCAGTATTCCAAAAGGAAAATCAGAGGAATATTTACAACAAATGTTGGATAAACACCAAGGCAAAATAAACAAAGAATAGTATAATTATCCTCATAAGACTTGTTCTAGAGGTGAATAGGGAAATGAAAATTGCATGTGTACAAATGGATATAGCATTTGGAAATCCAAAAAAAAACTTTCTGGATGCTAGGCAATACTTGGATGAAGCTGCAAAAGCTGGAGCGGACGTAATAGTGTTACCGGAAATGTGGAATACCGGTTATGCTCTTAAGCATCTTGGTGAACTAGCTGACGTAAATGGTGAACACACAAAACAACTGTTCACTCAAACTGCAAAACAATATGGCGTAAATATCGTTGGCGGATCGGTTTCAACTATAAAAGCAGACGGGTTTTACAATACAATGTACATGGCGAACCGAAACGGAGAAATTGTTGGGGAATATGACAAAACCCATCTTTTCAAATTAATGGATGAACATCAATTTATGAAGCCTGGGCAAAAGGTGAATGTTTTTGAAATGGACGGAATTACTTGTGGCGGGGTTATTTGTTACGATCTGCGTTTTCCTGAGTGGATACGCACCCATGTTTTAAAGGGTGCAAAAATCATGTTTATCCCGGCTGAATGGCCAAAATCAAGGATTGACCATTGGCAACTGTTATTGCAGGCTCGTGCGATTGAAAATCAATGCTTTATTGTCGCTGTAAACCGTGTGGGAACGGATCCGAATAATGAATTCAACGGTCATTCGATGGTAATTGCACCATGGGGGGAACTTCTTGTTAGCAACAATAGTGAAGCGGGCATTTATTATGCTAACCTTGATTTACAGGAAGTGGACCGGGTACGAAACACGATTCCTATTTTTCAAGATAGACGAAAGGACCTTTATGATCTATAAAAAGTGTAAGATGGGGGACAGGAGATTCGTACCGCAAAATCCTGTCCTTGTACTACCAGCCCCATGGCTATGTCAAGCCTACTAATCGTTGTTATTATAGTTTCGAATGATTGCTCAGATAGAAAAGAACGTTTGAAACCTCATCTCCCCATATTCGATAAGCATTCCCAAGTAGATGGATTCCATCAACAGTGTACTTTTTATCTAACATATTTCCATTAGCCAACTTGCTGTTTAAATCAATGTACTCAATTTTGTGTTCGCTCGCGACTTGTTTCAACATGTGATTCAATTTTTCAACCCGGGCATTAATGCTTTTGTAATTCTTTTTTGAAGACGATACATAAAGTGTGGATGTGATGACAGGAGTAATATGATGTTTTTTTAATTCAGCAATAATACGCTGATGGTTTTGGGCAATTTCTTCTGGAGAAGCAGCATTCCACTGTATATCATTAATTCCACCCATGAGAAAAACTATTTTAGGATTTATATTAAAAATATAGTGAAGGCGACTCAGCATCCCCTCTGTATAATCGCCGCCAATTCCCCTATTAACAACATCATTTCTACCTAACAATTCGTGCCAATCAACACCATAAGTAATCGAATCACCAAGCATTACAATATTAGCTTGTCCTGTTTTATACACTTCGTAATTACTTGTCTTCATCTGATATGTTTTATTTTTTAAATAAATGGGCGTATTTGCTTTTACAAAATCTTCATATAAAAAGGAATATATAATGATGCATATAAGAACAAGATTAACGGATAACGATAAATAGAATATTTTTTTTAATGTACGCTGGTTCATGGTGTAATCCTTTCGTCGTTTTTTTATAGTTTGTCCCAGGAGATTATGTAAAATTATAAATAAGAGGGCTTTATCGCTTATAATGGAAAATAGACCATACAACTAGGAGTGGAGATTTTGAACAAAAAAGATGTAGCAAATATCCGAAAACAATTCAAGCTTAATAATGATTTAATGAAGATTAAAGATATTTTTAATGTATATATCATGAAGGGTACGAGCGATATTTACCACCAGGAAAGCAAGCCTTTTCCAATGTTGGAGCAGGAACAACAGGAGTTGTTTTTAAGCAATTTCAAAAAGGTGCTGACAGGTCAGTTGGATGTTAAGCTTTTTGAGTTAAAGTTTCAGCGAGAAGCCGAGGACCATACACAGCTGCTTCTTTATGAAGGACTGAAATCTGCTGATGTTGAGGATTGGAAAGCATACATGCTCTTGATTGTTGAGAAAATGTTTAAAAATGCTGAGCATGAAGAGGATATGGTCGTGACCTTTGTTCGTTGCGAGTATTTTAAACCTACCAAAAAGAACAATGAAGAAACGGAACAGAGTGACCGTGATGAAGTGTTTGCCCATTCGTTCATCCTCTGCAGTATTAATAAAACAGAGCAGCCGAAAAAGACACTATTGTTCGATTATATCGAAAAAGAATTTAAATATAATGTTGTCGTTGACCCAATCATCAATCTATCTTCACCGGTTGCCGGCTTTTTATTCCCATGCTTTTCCGAAAATGCTGCTGATGTGAATCATATTCTTTACTCAGCCGAAAAAGCCTACCAACTAGATGGGCAGTTTATCGAGGAAGTTTTAAATAGTGAAGAGATTTTAACAGCTAAAGAAGACAAAGCAGTTTTTGAAGAAATCGTAAAAGATATTGTTGGAAACCAAATGGATGCCTCTACATTGGCAAATGTCTATGATGAAATCACTCGCATCATTGATGAAAATGAAGAAGAGGAGCCTCCAAAATTAGATTACAAAGATGTCGAGCGTGTTTTAAAGGTGAGTGGGGTAGAGGATGTGAACCCGGGCAAAGTAGAATTGGCTTTTCAAAAAGTCATAGATGATGAGCGATATGAATTGAAGGCAACCAATGTCGTTCCAAACATAAACTCGAAATCAATCAAAATAAATACAAAGGTCGCTAATATTGCACTCAGTCCGCAAGACTTAAAACACGTCAAATTAATTAACTATAATGGCAAGCGCTGTCTCTTAATTGAGGTTGAAGAGGATGCAGTCGTTGAAGGATTCACCTTGATACCGGAATCCTTGTAATGAAAGGCATAAAAAGGGCTTGAGTTCAAATCCCAAGCCTTTTCTTCTACTCATTTATTTGCTGTTGCACATGTTGTATTTTTTGCTGTGCTTTTACAAGTTCATCCAAGGCAAAATGACATGCTTCTGCCTCTGGGCTGGTGGAATTCACTTGTTTTAAATGAAAATGTGCTTTATGAATCATTTCTTGGGCCTCTTGTAAATCGCCTTTTAAATTCATTAGTATCCCATCCTTCAATCGTATTTGTCTCTAATAACATGTGCTAATTATCTATAAATTACACCTTTCAAGCCGTCAAAAGGAAGCTCGCGGGTAAGGTGGCTGTCCGCAGAATGGGAAAATGAGGACAAAAGGAAGCACATGGGTGGGGGGCTGTCCGCAAAATGGGAAAATGAGGACAAAGGCATCCCCACATTGTAAAAACTGTCCTTTATACAAGCCAAGAGCGATTACCGGAAAAAGATAATCGCCCTATTACAATTTTATTTTTCTTTTATAGGCTCATCTTCTTCAGACATTTCCATTGCATACGCAAGTTTGCTTGGTGCAATGTTTCTACGTTCGCTTTCATCTGGCATCGTCCGAAGGAGAATTCGGTGAACAAAATATTCCCCAGCTGTAATAATTGCGGCTGAAATGAAACTTCCCCAAGCAATCTGCAAATAATAATTCAAAACAACACTGCCAAAAACCCAAACAAGTGTATAAGAAAGGAGAAAATCAGCAATTAGAGCGTTTGCATTTCCAATCCGTGGCAACAGTATACGGTCTCCAGCCAAATAAGAGACAATTGTCGTTAACCCACTAAACCAAAGTATGTCTGTCCAGGTCGCATCAAAGAATAGGTCAAGCGCCACTGCATACGCAATTACACAAGTTACGAATTTGATAAGTAAGACGGATATATTACTCATAATTAATATTAACACCTCCGTATTTTATTTTTCCTTATCTTACGGGAAAATATTCATGATTACAGCATAAATTTTTACTCTTCACTTAGGATTACATGCATTTTTATCATTAATAAAATTGATTATTGTTCTGCAAACTATATGAGAAAGCAAACACTCTACTGAATTATAAAAGAAAGGATATTTAAAATGCCTAGACTTTTGATGTCGATCTTTGTGATTTTCATCATCCTACTTAATGAAACTCCTGTCACTGTCAAAGCTGAGAGTAACCCTAGCAACCTTTATGTAGTTCAATCTGGTGATAATTTAGAGGGAATTGCTTATAAATTTGGAACTTCAGTCAAGGATTTAAAAGTTACTAATGGTTTGCAAACAAATGTATTGTTTGTTGGTCAAAAATTGAAGGTCCCGGTTATCTATGAGGTGAAATCTGGGGATACATTACAGAGTATATCAACAGTTTTCCTTACTTCTGTGCAGACAATAAAAAGCGCAAACAGACTTACGTCGGATGCACTGATGATTGGTCAAAAGTTAAAAATTCATCCTAACAGTCTGAAAATGGAAGGGCAATATATTTTGATGACGAGGGAGGAGTTTAAAGAATGGCTATTGAATCATAAATTTAGTAGGAAAATCAATATTATACAACAGCACCACACATGGCGACCATCGTATAAACATTTTAAAGGCAGCAACCATTTTACAATGTTAAAAGGAATGGAACAATTCCATGTGAAAGAAATGAACTGGAAAAATATCGCTCAGAATATTACAACGTTCCCAGACGGAACTATTGCGGTTTCACGACCATTTAACGTGGCACCGGAAGGAACAATTGGCTGGAAGGCAAACCATGACGGAATCATGATTGAGCATGTTGGCAATTTCGATCAAGGTTTTGATATTATGACTGCTGAACAACGAGAAACAATTGTTTATATTACGGCCTTGCTATGTATAAAATTTGGGTTAACTCCATCGATTGACAGTATCACGTACCACCATTGGTGGGATTTACGTACGGGGCAAAGAGTATTGGATAATGGTGCGGGGTATGCCGTTAAAACATGTCCAGGTACGGCATTTTTCGGTGGAAATTCAACCAATAATGCAAAAAATAATTTTTACCCCTTGGTTGTGAAAAAAATACAAGAAATTTCGGCGGCACAATAAAATCTATAAAAAACGTAAAACCACTAAGCAATTTGCTAGTGGTTTTTCATTTCAGTAATTTTCCACCGTTAATAAGGACGAGTCGTTTCTTAATATTTTGTTTACTCTTTTTATAAACTAAAAAAGAAGCCCATATCGGAGAAGTTACGATAACCCAAAAATAAAGCACGAAGGTACCATAAGTAATCATCTCTGAAAACTTAAGGAAAAACTCCAACATAAAAATGTCCTCCTTAGTTGTAGTTTTAAAGTCTGGATAGATGTGTGATTCCACTTTACGGTATATACTTTTTACTATAGTATACTACTTTTGCTGGGAAATTTCGACATGATATAACTGAAAATTCCATTAATTTTGTTTTCTATTTAGAAAACTATGCTACTTTAAAATAACTTTTTAAACATAAATGTAGTTTTAATTTCAAGTAAATGCTATAATTATAGTTGTTTTCATTATTTGATTAAATGAATAAAAAGCTGCTATTGAAGAATAATAGAAATATAGAGGTGGAAAAATGGACTACGGACTTTATACTATTTTAGCATTGTTTGCAATTTCGATGGTTGCAGTTTCGTATATGTTTGCAAGATTGATGAAGGAAGAATAGTTTAAAAACCCACAATGACTGTGGGTTTTTTTCTTTTAATAATCCTCCATATTTTAGAGCCATGCATCGTCTATCGGAGTATTATCTGCAAGTTCGAAGGCAGCATTTGTAATGGCTTGTGCCAACGTATCACCAACAGCACATACATTATTAAAACAAACCGTATTGTCCTCTCTTGTAGAATACGTAAAACCAATTGCTTCTAATTTTTTTACGATGCGCATCGCGTGATCAATATTATGCTCAGGCTGAAATTCAGAATCATGTATGAAAAGGCGTTCTTCGCGATCGTACCACTTTTCCCAATTATTTAGCTTCCAGCCAAGTATTCTACGTGCAATTATATCAACTTTATTGTTCATATGTAATATTTTCCCCTCTCTATAAAAACTCTTGTATTTTTAATCATAACGAGCCTATTTTAAAACAACATAAGGAAAGTGTAAAATATAAAAACTCAAATAACCGAAAATTACTCGATTAAAGGTTCTCATATATATTATATATGAAAAGGTTGTCCACAAATATTCATGGAAACCATTATGAAAATTTGGGAATCGGGTATACTACGAATAATTTAAAGCGTATTTGATTATTGGTAGGGGGATTAATGGTGAGCGCAAATGAGAAGCTATTGTCGATTTTCGCATTAGGTGGCATGAATGAAATTGGTAAAAATATGTATATCATACAGTATGGCGATGATATTTTAATTGTTGATTGCGGCAATAAGTTTCCAGATGAAAGTTTGTTAGGGATTGATTTGATTATTCCTGATATGACGTACTTGGAAGAAAATCAGGATAAAATTAGGGCGTTGATTGTGACGCATGGTCATGAAGATCATATTGGGGGAATCCCTTATTTTTTGAAAAAAATGAATATCCCAATTTATGCTACACGTTTTACATTAGGTCTTATTGAATTAAAGTTGGAAGAGCATAAACTGCTTAGAGATGCGGAGCTACATGAAATCAACTCAAGCTCAACATTACATTTTAACAGTATAGACGTCAGCTTTTTTAAGGTGAATCATAGTATCCCAGATTGTCTAGGCATTGTTTTTGATACACCAGAAGGGGTCATTGTCCATTCGGGCGATTTCAAGTTTGATTTAACCCCTGCCAATCAAGAGCATTCTGAAATTCATAAAATGGCGGGGATTGGTAAAAAAGGTGTTTTGGTGCTGATTTCGGAAAGTACGAATGCTGAACGTCCCGGTTTAACACCTTCTGAGCGGATTGTTGGTGAGCATATCGAGGAGGCATTTTTAAAAGCACATGGTAAAGTTATACTTTCGACCTTTGCATCAAATATTAATCGCGTTCAACAGGTTGTTGATGCTGCTATCAAAACTAATCGTAAGCTTGCATTGCTCGGGCGCAGCATGGTGAATGTGATTGCTGTTGCAATGGAACGCGGTTATTTGGATGTTCCAGATGGGATGATCATCGAGCCAAATGTCATCAAAGAAATGGCACCGGATAGAGTAGCCATTCTTTGTACAGGTAGTCAAGGTGAACCGCTCGCGGCTTTGGCCCGTTTATCAACTGGTGATTATCGAGGTGTAGAGATTTTGGCAGGGGACACAGTTATCTTAGCGGCTGGTCCTATCCCCGGTAATGAACGCAGTGTCACCAAGATTATCGACAATTTATTTGCCTTGGGAGCTAATGTCATTTATGGGTCAGGCAGTTCAACAGGGATGCACGTTTCCGGTCATGGCTATCAAGAAGATTTGAAATTAATGCTAACACTGATGCAGCCAACGTATTTTATCCCGATCCACGGGGAGTATAGAATGCTGTACCAGCACCGGCAATTGGCTGAGTCCGTTGGTGTGGAGCCGCAAAATATTTTTATCATGACAAATGGGGATGTAGTTGATATTAATCACTCTCTTGCAAGGCAGACCCGCCGGGTTTATGCAGGCGAAACCTATGTAGATGGGGTTGGTGTCGGCGATATCGGTGATATTGTCCTACGGGACCGAAAACAGCTTTCAGAGGATGGAATGCTTGTGATTGTCCTGACAATGGGGAAAAGGGACAAAAAGCTGGTCTCAGACCCTGACACTATTTCCCGCGGCTTTGTCTATGTGAAAGACGCTGAGGAGCTTTTAAGAGATATCAACAAACTGATTATCAAAACAGTAAATGAACTTTCCGAAAGCAATAGAAAACAATGGAGTGATATTAAGCAAAATATTAGAAAATCGGTCGGGCAATTTGTTTTTAAAGAAACAAAAAGGAAGCCGATGATTCTACCAATTATTATTGAGATTTAAGCCCAGCGGATTTTTGTCCTTTGATAGTGGGACAAATTCCTACTGTAGGTTTCCTCCATAAAATATATTGTACGTACTTTGGGAAAAATGGAGGGAAAGAGGGATGGCAGCACAATACCTTGGTAAATCGAAAAAGCCGTATAATATTTATACTCAATCGTCCCAAGCTGCACCAAAAAGAGGGGATTATGTAGATAGGCCAAGGAATCAAGAAGTCGACACGGATACAGGTGGTAACGATTTGGATCGCCCCTTTAGTTCTTTTTCGAAGGATTTAGGTAATCTAATGGGAATGGTCAAGCAATTAGAAGGTTGGGCAGGCTCCTTTCCTAAAGGGTTCGGTCCGAATGGTTCAGGAAATGCAGGATTAGTCGGAACTTCAGGGTCTGGTGGTCTTGGCTTTGATAATCTAATGGGGATGGCAAAGCAAATGGACGGCCTGACAGGTTCTTTTCCTAAAGGGTTTGGTCTGAATGGTCTTGGAAGCATGGGATTTGGCGGAGGGCACCCGGGAATGGGTGGAGGTCCTGGTTTTGGGAATTTAATGGGGATGGCACAGCAATTGAACGGTCAAACGGGTCCCTTTCCTTCAGGGTTTGGTCTGAATGGTCTCGGAGGAGTGGGTCAAGGGGCAGGGCACCCGGGAATGGGTGGAGGTCCCGGCTTTGGAAATCTAATAGGGATGATGAAGCAATTAGGTGGGCTAATAGGACCTTATCCGTTTGGAGTAGGTCTTAATGGGCTAGGAAATGCAAGTTTTGGAAACCCTTTAGGACTGCTTGGTTTACCAAATAATGCAATGGGAGCCTTTCCGTTTTCGGCAACGCCTTTAAGTGGTATGCAAGGCGGTTTACCTGGATTTTTCTTTTAATTAAATAATAATATATAAAGCTCATTTCTTTGATAAAGAAACCAAAATGAGAATAAAATAAGAAGCAAGAGGATTTCTCTTGCTTCTTTAATATTGCCATGATAAACTAGCTATTATCCTTGTTTTCACAAAAATGAAGTAATAATTAAAATTACCCAATAATAATATACAATAAAAAAACATAAATGTCAAGCACTTAGAATATTTCTTTTTATAAGGGGTAGATATAATGAGTAATGAGTGGATTCATGAGCAAACTAGAATAACCGAAATGATTGAAATTATTGGCAAAAATATTGAGAAAATAAAACATGATAACAGCGGTGTAAAGAAAGACATTGCTGAAATCCGCAAAACATTTTGGAACGATGTTACGGTTAATTTTGATGAACCCGATGATCTTGGTGAAACTTTTACAAGTATAAAACAACAGGTAGAAATGCTTTCAGAACGGGAACGGACTCATTTTAAGTTGGATCAACGGCTGAAAAGCCTTGATAAAATGAAGTATTCCCCTTATTTCGGTCGTTTTGATTTTCAAGAAAAAGGGGAGAAAAATACAGATATTATTTATATTGGTACCGCTTCTTTAATGGACGAAGAGGAGGAAAACTTCCTTATCTATGACTGGCGTGCCCCTATTTCTAGTATTTACTATGATTTTGCGACTGGGCCTGCCAGTTTTGACACAATGGATGGGAAAATTGAAGGTGAAATTCTTTTAAAAAGGCAATTCATCATCCGCGGTGGCAAGCTAAAAGGTATGTTTGATACAGGAGTAACGATAGGTGATGAAGTATTGCAGCAAGTGCTAAGCAATAATGCCAATAATCAAATGAAAAGCATCGTAGCCACCATCCAAAAAGAACAAAACCAAATTATCCGTAATGAACATAGTAAGTTTCTCTTCGTTCAAGGTGTTGCAGGAAGCGGGAAAACATCAGCAGCTTTGCAGCGCATTGCGTACCTGCTTTATCGTTTTCGCGGCAGTATTCAATCGGAAAATATTATGCTATTTTCACCTAATCCGATGTTCAGTCATTATGTAGCTACCGTGCTCCCGGAGCTTGGTGAGGATAATATGGAGCAGATGACATTCCAAGCCTATCTTGATATGCGTTTGAAAGACAAATATAGTCTGGAAGATGCCTTTTCACAAATGGAATATGTGCTGATAGCAGACCAGAATCAGGAATATAACACAAGAATGGAAGGAATTCGTTTTAAAGGAAGTTCTTCCTTTCTTGAAATGATTCATGCGTATGTTCGTTATTTATCGAAAGACGGTCTTATTTTTAAAAATATCAACTTTCGAGGCGAGATTCTTATTTCTCGTGATGAAATAAAAAAATTCTTTTATGAACTGGACCCGGCGATTTCCATTCCTAATCGAATCGGGTCAACAATGGACTGGCTTTTAAAAGAAATCAGCCATAAAGCACGCCAGGAACGGAAAAAAGATTGGGTGTTAGAGGAGATTCAATTTTTGGATCAAGATGATTACCAGAAAATATTTAAAAGGGTCCAGAAAAAGCAACGCTTTACGGAAAACACTTTTAATGATTTTGACCGTGAACAAGCGGAGTTGGCAAAGTTTATTGTAAGTCGCCGCTTTAAATCGATTAGAAGAACCATTAAAAATCTTGGCTTTATTGATATCGAAGCAGTTTTTTGTCAACTATTTGAGCTATCTAAAAGGTCGACTCTATCGCTGGAAATTGACTTACCTGAAAACTGGCCTGCTATTTGCTCCCAGACCATCACGAATACAATGAATAAACGTTTATTATTTGAAGATGCGACGGCCCTTCTTTATTTACAGGATCAAATAGAGGGACGAAAACCGAATACATTCATCCGCCATTTATTTATTGATGAAGCCCAAGATTACACACCGTTTCAATTTGGCTTTTTGAAACAGCTCTTTCCAATGTGTCAAATGACAATACTTGGTGATTACAATCAAGCTATTTTTTCAGAAACAATGGATTCTCCTTCGATATTTTCTTCGAATATAAAGGATACTGAAAAAATGGAAACAATCATTTTGACAAAGAGCTATCGATCCACCCAACAAATTGTGGAATTTACTAAGAAGCTGCTGAAAGGTGGCGACGTGATAGAGCCAATTAACCGCATGGGGAAAAAGCCACAGTATAAAGAAGTGAACAATTTGGATAGTTTATACTCCCAAATTTCAGGCCGTATTGAGCAGTTAAAAGAAAACGGGTTGGAGACGATTGCTGTTATTTGCAAGACGGAGCATGAGAGCATCGAAGCCTATGATCAATTAAGTAAAAAAATGAAAGTAAAAAGAATTGACAAAGAAACCTACTCATTTGAAAAAGGTGTAGTCATCATCCCTGTTTATTTAGCAAAAGGAATTGAATTTGATGCGGTGATTATCCCGAACTGTTCAAAAGAGGTATACCGGGAGGAGAATGAACAAAAGCTGCTATATACAGCCTGTACGCGGGCTATGCATGAGTTGTATCTATTTTCGGTAGGGGAAAAAAGCCGATTATTACAAGACGTGCCACAAGAGTTATATGAGATTTCATAATGGATGGAAGCAAGAAATAATTCTTGCTTCCGTTTTTTTTTTAATATATTTATTGTTCAACTAAGATTGCTACTGGCACATTCTGCTCATTCGTCGGGTCATGGAGCGGATAAATTCTTGCCGTTTCATTATGATCATCCACATTTTGGATATACACAGGTACTCCATTATAAGTGACATTGGCCATTACCGGTGATACAGCTATTTCCTGAGCTCGTTGGCTATTCATACATAAACCTCCTTATTTTTTGTCATTTATAATATTTGTATTGTTTGGTAATCTATACCCTGGTGCACAAAATCGAGTTTCGTAACTGTCAATAATTTTCATTTTTTGAATTATACTATTTGGAGAGGTGAAGTACATGTATAAGCTTTTGACGCATAATGATTTGGATGGCGTTGGGTGCGGTATTTTGGCAAAGCTTGCCTTTGGCAGCGATGTGAATGTCCGCTACAATTCCAATTTCAGCATTGAACGTGAAGTAGAATGGTTTTTGGAAAATGGCGAAAAAGAAACATTTTTGTTCATTACAGATTTGTCTGTTAATGAAGAGAATGAAAAGAATTTAAATTTATTTTACAAAAACGGAGGTGAAATTCAGCTCATTGATCATCATAAAACTGCCCTTCATTTTAATAACTATGAATGGGGGCGTGTTGTGGTTGAAGATGAAGATGGAAAATTAACTTCAGCGACTTCATTATTTTATGGCTATCTAATTAAAAAGAAACTGTTACAACCAACAGAGTCACTTTCAGAATTTGTAGAACTCATCAGGCAATATGATACATGGGAATGGGAGAAAAATAACAACCAACCAGCACGCAGACTTAATGCGCTTTTTTTCCTACTTTCAATTGAAGAATTTGAAGAAAAAATGCTTAAACGCATAAATACGAGCGAGCACTTCTATTTTGATGATTTTGAACAGAAAATTTTAAACATGGAAGACGATAAAATCGAGCGCTATATCCGGCGGAAAAGACGGGAGCTTGTTCAATCCCAAATCGGTGAAAATGTCGTAGGAATTGTCTTTGCCGAATCCTATCATTCTGAGCTTGGAAATGAGATTGGGAAAGATAATCCACATCTCGATTATATTGCTATCGTGAATATTGGAGGGAAAAAATTAGGGTTTCGTACCATCCATGACCATATCGATGTATCCTTT
The DNA here is from genome assembly GCF_054301215.1 of Schinkia acidoalkalinis. The sequence continues at coordinate 405,463 of NZ_CP182573.1, read as the reverse complement.
GTCGCTGGTAAATATGGTGGAGGTGGGCATGCGAAAGCAGCAGGCTGCACTTTAAGCAATGAAAACTATAAAAAGTTTGTAACGGACATCTTTACCTTACACTCATTACGGGAGGATGCGCATGAAAATCGTTTTAATATGAAACGTTCTCCATCAGGGTCCCTTTATAAAGGTCGGGGAGACGATTCATTCTTTATTTATTCGGAAAATGAAAAGGAATGGACGATAGAAAAGAATAAAACAAAAATCAGCCAAACCTTTCCTACTTTTGAAGAAGCGGAGAAATTTATAAAAAGAAAATATGAAGCTTGGCTGGTAAAAGATGAGGAGTTTGTACATTATTTAGCAGACGAGATGAAAAAAGCTAGGACAAAAAAATAAAGGAAAAGTGAAACATGTTTTCCTTATATGATACAATGGAAAAATCAGAACAATTATTTCCATTTTATATGAGCAAAGGTGACTAGTATGAACAAAACAGTATTAAACGAGAAGTATACGAAGGCTGTAGAAAGCTGTAAAAGTGAATTTGAGAATTACTTTTTGGCAAAACTATTCGATCTCCAGTTTCAATACACAGATGAGACTTGCACCGTCGAATTTGATATTGAAGATTTCATGTATAACCCACATCAAATTTTGCATGGTGGCGTCATTTCTTTTGTTCTAGATGTATCGATGGGACATTTGTGTAAAAAGGTACTTGGTCCTGCAGTGACAGTTGAAATGAAGGTGCAGTATTTTAAGGCAGCGAAATCAGGTAAAGTGAAATGTGAAGCAAAGTTTTTGAAAAAAGGTAGGAACATACTGTTTTTGGAATCACGGATGTATGATGAAAAAGAAAATTTAATTGCAATGGCAACAGGTACATTTGCAAGGGTTTAAATTGCACAACGAAAAAGAAGCACTGCACTAGAAAAAAGGGTACAGTGCTTTTTTGACTTCAAGGAGGTTTTTTATGTCAAATTACCCGCATTATTTTATAGCAATCCCGCTTCCCGCTTCCTTAAAAGACCATCTTTCAAAATGGCAGGATGATATACAACTAAAAGTAGCTTATAAGACTTGGTACCATAAACAAGATTTACACATCACTTTAAAGTTTTTGGGTCCGGTCGCTGTAGAAACGCTTAAGCAGCTACAAAAAGAGCTGCATGTCATTGAGCAGCAAGATGAGTTTTCTTTGGAAATTGGGACTCTAGGTACATTTGGAAACCCGCGTAGTCCTCGTGTGTTATGGGCAGGGGTGGAGAATACAGCAAAGCTTGCATTATTGCAACAGATGGTTGAAGAATGCGCGGTGCAAATAGGATTTGAAAAAGAAAATAGAGAGTATTGTCCCCATATTACGCTTGCAAAAAAATGGGCAGGTGGAACGGCTGACACAACGATAGCAGAACTAATAAAAGAATATCATGAAAAAGAGACTTTTGAAGTAAATGAAGTTGTTATTTATCAAATTTTCCCTAGTAGAAATCCAAAATATGAGGTTGTGCAATTATACAAATTAGGAAAATGTTAGCATTATTAACAATTTTTTAAACAGTTAAGTTGAAAAAAGACGAAAAGTGTAGGATAATAAAATCAGATAATTTAAAATATTACATTTTATGGAAATGACCAGTATAAAAACTCTACATGAATTACTTGTAAAATCACAGCTTATGAATGATTAAAGGGGAATCACAATGACGGAGGCAATGCATTCATTTCTACATTTATCTGCAACAATAGCATTTTTTACAATTCCAATCATACTATTTTTCTTTTTAAGAAAGACTAAGCACATGTTCCAACAATTACATAAACGAACAGAAGAAGTTGCTGAAATTAAACAATTATTAACTGGAGAGATTGACAGCCATAAAAAAACAATCGAAAAATTGCAATACTTGAAAGCAATCTTGGAATCGTCCAGTGATGCCATTATCGCCACGACAAATGATGGGGATATTATGAACTGGAATTTAGGGGCAACACAGATTTTTGGGTATACAAGTGCAGAAATGATTGATAAAAGCTACTTTACATTAATACCCCACCATCAAATGGCTGGAATCATTCAGATATTTAGAAAAGCCAGGGAAGGTCAACGGCTCGTTCAACCTGAAATCGACCATCTTCATAAAAATGGTTCCGTGATTGTCGGCTCTTTAACGGTTTCGCCAATTAGATATGACAATGGTCGGAATGAAATAGCAGGAATTTCAATTATTGTCCGCGATATAACCGCTAAGAAAAAATTGGAAGATGAAATGAAAAGGCTTACACAAATAAAGACTGTTAGTGAAATTGCCGCTAGTATTTCTCATGAGGTCAGAAATCCACTTACTGTGACAAGGGGATTTACTCAATTATTAAAAGATAGCAATCTTACGGAAGAACAAAGGCATCAATATATAAAATTAAGCCTTGAAGAGTTGGATCGTGCAGAAAGAATTATCAGCGATTATCTTACATACGCGAAACCAACGATTGAAAATGTTACTATATTAAATGTAATGCAAGAGGTTGAGTACATCGTACAAGTCATTAATCCATACGCCGTCTTAAATAATATTACAGTCAATATGAATGTTGAAGAAAATAATTTACATATCGTTGGAGAAAAACAAAAGCTTCATCAATCCCTTCTTAATATTATTAAAAATGGTGTGGAAGCAATGGAGGGTGGTGGTGAAATAACTGTCACCATCACGAAAAGGAAAGGCGAGGTACTGTTAATCATAAAAGATAATGGAAAAGGGATGACAGAAGAGCAAGTCAAAAGAATTGGGACTCCCTATTATTCTACCAAATCCAAAGGAACGGGTCTTGGCACAATGGTTGCCTTTACTATTATTAAAGACATGCAGGGAGATTACCGAATAGAAAGTGAAATTGGGAAGGGCACAAGCTTTTATATTACTTTTCCTTTGGTAAATTCCAAGATAAGGGAATTGGTGTAAAAAGGTTGAGCACCAAATTAACAAAGTTAAAAGGTGCCAACCTACCTTGAGCTCATATTGTTAACCCCAACTACTGCTACTTTCATTCATGTTGAAAACAGTGACCTTTTCCAATAGTATTTGTTGATTAACAGAATGGGGTTCGATTTTTCCTTTTATAAAAATCCAAGCCATTAATGAAAAGAAGAGGAGTAGGCAGACAGCAATGATGGCGGAGATTCGTTTCCATTTTGTTAATCTGTTGATAAAATCAAGTTCTTGTTTAGAAGGTTTGCTTTTAGTGTATAAAACACTATGAGCCTTTAACTCTAGTTGTTTACAATTCAGCAACTCTTGCTTAACAGAACGGCAAGTTTTACAATTGATAAGATGTGATTCTACAAAGACATTTATTTCTTTGGACAGCTCTCGAGTAAGATACAGTGGTAAAAGGTCTTGAACAAGCTTACATTGATTCATCAAACCACCTCATTAAAGAATAAATCCCCAAATATCCCCATATTAAAGATATTCCAATCCTTCATCTATGTTCTAACTTTATTCTGAAAAAACTGAATTTGAATTGGAAGAAGAATGATACCCACGACCGACCGAAAATATGGTATAGTTAATCTAATTGAGTAAAATCCGTATGTAACGGTAGAGGTTCTTAGCTACCCTCTCTAAAAAACTAAGAAGGGACAGCATTCTTCTTAGAGTGCTGTTTTTTCTGCTTGAAAAGGAGTCTGGAAAAATGAAAAATGATAAAGCCATCGTTGTGTTTAGCGGCGGTCAGGATAGTACAACTTGTTTATTTTGGGCCTTAAAGAATTTTAAAGAGGTAGAAGCGGTTACCTTTGATTACAACCAACGCCATCGCTTGGAAATCGAAGTGGCGAAAGATATTGCCAAAGAAGTTGGCGTTCGGCATCATATTTTAGATATGTCATTATTAAATCAACTTTCACCTAATGCCTTAACAAGAGATGATATTGAAGTAAAGGCGGGAGAAAATGGAGAACTTCCAAATACATTTGTACCCGGTAGAAATCTTTTGTTTTTATCATTCGCAGGGGTGTTGGCAAGTCAAGTCGGAGCGAAGCATATTATCACGGGTGTATGTGAAACAGATTTCAGTGGCTACCCAGATTGCCGCGATATTTTTGTAAAATCATTAAATGTTGCCTTAAATCTATCAATGGATCAGCAATTTGTTATCCATACACCATTAATGTGGATTAACAAAGCCGAAACATGGAAGCTGGCTGATGATCTCGATGTGTTGGAGTATGTCCGAACGAGGACGTTAACTTGCTATAACGGCATTATTGCTGACGGATGTGGTGAATGCCCGGCATGTAAACTTCGTAAAGCTGGCCTAGACCAATATTTGAGCTCTCGAAAAGAGGGGAATGAATAATGGAAGGAAGCTTTTTTGGATTTAGAATTGTCGAGAACCTTCAGAAGATTGATAAGGATATAAAACGTGAAGAGCTTAAATATCATCATAAACGTGTGCTCGTAAGCAAAGAATTTACATTTGATGCTGCCCATCATTTACATTGCTATGACGGCAAATGCAAAAACCTCCACGGACATACGTATAAGGTTGTGTTTGGAATCAGCGGATATACCAATGAACTTGGCCTCGCTATCGACTTTGGCGATATTAAAGAAATATGGAAAGAGGACATTGAAGTTTATCTGGATCACCGTTACTTAAATGAAACACTTCCGAAGATGAACACGACTGCCGAAAATATGGTTGTCTGGATTTATGAACAGATGAAAGCGGCGCTCTCAAAAAGAGAAGAGACGTATGACGGGGCACGTGTTGAATTTGTGAGGCTTTATGAAACTCCGACAAGCTATGCTGAAGCAAAAAGGGAGTGGATGGAAGTTGAGTAAGATTCCTGTTTTGGAAATTTTTGGTCCAACCATACAAGGAGAAGGATCGGTCATTGGCCGTAAAACGATGTTTGTTCGAACTGCCGGCTGTGACTACCATTGCAAATGGTGTGATTCTGCTTTTACCTGGGATGGATCAGCAAAAGATGAAATCAAGCAAATGACAGCAGAGGAAATCTGGGTTGGACTTAAAGAAATCGGTGGGGATTGTTTTGATCATGTAACAATATCAGGAGGAAATCCCGCTTTATTATCATCCATCGGTGAACTTGTGGGACTATTAAAGGGAGAAGGCATAAAACTTGCTCTCGAAACCCAAGGGTCTAAATGGCAGGAGTGGATGAAAGACATTAATGATTTAACGCTCTCACCAAAGCCTCCAAGCTCCGGAATGGAGACGAATTTTGAAATGCTTGATATGATTGTTGATAATCTCAGAACTTGTTACAATACGAGTTTAAAAGTCGTCGTTTTTGATGATTTAGATTTTGAGTATGCGATGAAAATCCATGAACGCTATCATGACGTTCCTTTTTACTTGCAGGTGGGCAACGATGATATTACAACGTTTGATAATGATTCTCTAACTAGAAAATTGCTTCAAAAATATGAATGGCTTATTCAAAAGGTTGTAGATTGTCCAGAGATGAATGATGTAAAAGTATTGCCACAGCTCCATGCACTATTGTGGGGAAATAAGAGAGGCGTCTAGTATATGGGAAACAAAAAAAGCGCAATTTGCGCTTTTTTTGTTTTTAGCTCTGACCAAGCAAAAAGTCTTTTCCATATTGTCCATGTTCGTTAATACTAGGGTGCTCGATTTGAACAGTGACGTGCTCAAGACCATATTTATCTTTTAACATGGTCGTAATTGCCGATACAACGCTGAAAGGCGGGCAATCTTTACAAATAAATACATGGGCAGTTAAGGAGTAGTGGTCGGTTGTTATCGTCCAAAGATGCAATTCATGGATGTCATGAACTCCTTCTACTGCTCGAATATCAGCACGAATTTGATCAAGATCTAACTCTTTTGGCACTGATTCCATCAAAATCAGATAAGATTCACGAATGATTTTCGCTCCGCCGATAAATACCACAGCGCCAATGACAATACTAATGATTGGGTCGAAGATTGTAATGTCTGTAAAATAAATCAAAATGGCTGACAGAATGACACCGACCGAGTTTAAAAGGTCACCAATGAAGTGCCAGAGCGCACTTTTGATATTCAGATTGTTTTCTTTCTTTGTGCTGCGAATAAGAACAATTGTAAGCACGATATTTACTATTAAGCCAATGACAGCCACACTAAGCATTAATCCCAATTCAATATCCCGCGGATGAATGATCCTTTTAATACCTTCAATAAAAATTCCAATCGCAATGACTGCCAATGCAAGCCCGTTTAAAAAAGAAGCCAATATTTCAAAACGAAGAAATCCAAATGTATATTTGTTGTTTGATTCCCGCGTTGCTAGATAAATGGCAACCATGCTCAATCCCAATGCAAGCACATCAGACATCATATGTGCAGAATCCGACAATAGAGCTAAAGAGTTAGCTAATATCCCACCAATAATTTCGACAAGTGTAAAAAATAGTGTGAGTACCAAAGTAATCCATAATGTTTTCTTCGATTCATTTTGTTCCTTGACGTGGTTTAGGTGGTGATAATCATATCTATTCATTTTTTAATCTCCCTTCTACGCTTATCATAATTCCAAGAGTCATTAATTGTCAATTATAATTGAGAAAATATTATCGTAATTGAGAATGGTAATCATAATAAGCACAAAAGTTGCTATTTTTGTTGATAATAATTATTATTTATTTTCGTGTATATATTCTGAATATTTGGTCAATGATTATAATGAGGTGATTGGAATGGAAGCAATTATTCTAATAATGATAATATTTATTTTTACAATCTCGTGGATGTTGCTTGATGAAAAACAGGTTGATTATATATATGAAGAAATTGATAAGATTGAAGATGATGAAAGGGTTGTGGTCCTCTTTAAGAAAACAAAAATTAACGAATAGGAAAGATAGTTAACATAATGATGTTATAGTTAAGCGAATCAAATTAAAATAAAATATTTATAAAAAATGGCCCTGATTTTTCAAAAATACAATTGTATTTTTAAAAAGACCGCTGTATAATTCAAATCATATATTTCATATATTCAAATATTTGAATATGTAGTACTTATTTTTAGGAGGATATTTTTTTGTGGAACGATATGCACCAATTTAAAGCCGAGTTTTTTAAGGCGTTAGCACATCCATTGCGAATACAGATTCTCGAGATTTTATCGGAAGGGGAGAAAAGTGTCAACGAAATTCAAAGCATTCTAAATAGCGAAGGTTCAGCTGTCTCACAGCAACTCAGTGTTTTACGGACGAAAAACATTGTCGTTGGCGTAAAAGACGGGAAAAGGGTCATATATTCGTTGCGTGACCCAGCTATTATTGAACTATTAAAAGCAGCAAAAGAAATCTTCAATAATCATTTAATTGATGCCATTACCATGCTAGAAGAACTGGATGACCAAAAGTCGAGTAATGCATAAATACGTGGAGAACACAAATGTTGGGGGAAAAAAATCTGGTACTAGATTTTTTTACAGATGTGTTCCGTGGAGAAAGTTTATTAAGAAAAGAAGGGTTATAAGTGAAGAGCTTATTTATTGACCGATTTGAAGGATATACGCTGAAACATTTTCAAAAAGATCTCATTTCAGGAATCATTGTTGGTATAATTGCTATTCCATTGGGGATGGGCTTTGCAATTGCTTCAGGGGTGAAACCTGAATTTGGCATCTATACAACAATAATCGCCGGTGTTTTAATTTCATTATTTGGTGGGTCAAGATATCAAATTGGTGGACCTACCGGTGCTTTTATACCGGTTTTGTTCGGTATTGTTATAACTTATGGTTATAATGACTTATTGCTGGCTGGTTTTATGGCAGGGATTATGCTAGTCCTCATGGGGGCCTTTAAAGTCGGGAATTTAATAAAGTTTATCCCTCGCCCAGTTACAATAGGGTTTACCGCCGGTATTGCAATCATTATTTTTACAGGACAAATTGCAAACTTTTTAGGATTAACAGGAATTAAAAATCACGAAAAGTTTATTGATAATATGAAAGAGATTATTGTACATCTTAACACAATGAACATGTATAGTGTGTTAACGGCGCTCATTTCTTTATTAGTTATTTTAATTACACCGAAAGTTTTACCGAAAGTACCGGGATCATTAATAGGCTTAATTGTATCAACGGTTATTGCCTCCATCTTTTTTTCAGGTCAGGTGGCGACCATTGGGTCGGCGTTTGGGGATATACCAAGTACGCTTCCGAAATTCAATATGCCGGACATTACATTTGACCGAATTGAACGATTACTTGCACCGGCATTTGTCATTGCCATCCTTGGTGGAATTGAATCCCTTTTGTCAGCGGTCGTGGCTGATGGTATGACAAATAGTAGGCATAATAGCAACCGTGAATTAATTGGCCAAGGAATTGCCAATATGGTGACGCCATTATTTGGTGGAATTCCGGCAACTGGGGCCATTGCAAGAACTGCAACGAATATCAAAACAGGCGCTGTTTCTCCCATGTCAGGGGTTATTCATGGGTTGTTTGTACTATTTACATTGCTGATTTTTGCACCATATGCTTCCGATATTCCATTAGCAAGTATGGCTCCGGTTATCATGATTGTTGCGTGGAATATGAGTGAACGGAAACATTTCTCACATATTTTAAAATTGAAAACTGGTGATTCACTTATTTTGGCAGCTACATTTTTAGTAACAGTGTTTGCCAATATTACTACGGCGGTTGAAGTCGGTCTTATATTGGCTGTAGTATTATTTGTAAAACGGATGAGTGATATGCCTGTTGTTTCGAAAGTGTTGCCTGACCATACGGAGAAAAATCAAGCGGTTCGCCCATATGTTGTTAATGAAGCACATGATTGCCCGCAAATTAGTATTTTTACTGTTGAAGGACCGTTGTTTTTCGGTGTTGCCCAGTTATTTGAACAACGCATTACGGAGACTATTAATTACAGACCTAAAGTATTAATTTTGCGAATGGGGAAGGTTCCATTTATTGATTCAACAGGGGAGGCGAATCTTCAAAGCATTGCTCGCCACTTTAAGAAAAATGGGGGCACCATCCTAATTTCAGGAGCGATTCCATCCTTAGAACAAACATTAAAAAAATCAGGTTTGTATAATGAGATAGGGGAATCCTATTTTTTCAATCATACCGGTGAAGCCATCGATTATGCAATCAAGGAAATTGAAACGAATAAATGTTTAGGGTGTAAGCATTTTGCTTTCCGCGAGTGTACTCAGCTTTCAGGTCATATTGAACTTGATGTGGGTCCGACAGGCAGGAAGGGTATCGTGTAATCAAGACAAAAGAAAAACGCCTAGAGTTCACTTCAACTCTAGGCGTTTTTATTAGGAAAAACATAAGAATCAGGTTGTTCGATGGTCGACCATAAATGATCTGAAAATACCAGTAATAATTAAAAGACCTGTAATAAAAAAGTACGTTTTTCCTAAAAGAAGCTGTTGCCCAACTAGGTAGTTGTTGCAAAGTCGGACCGGTGATTCCAAATATAGCCATCCCATAACAACAAACATCGATATAAGATTTGCCAAAATAAAATTTTTGCTGATAGAGTTCAATCTTTTCCAGCTATACGAGATGGGGATACCAGCTAATAACGGTAAAGAGCTATATTTTGCCATTGAAAATAGTACTTCATTTATAGATGCATCAATGGATCTAGGCAACATCCAAAAAGCAATCGTGAAAATGGCGAGCAGCATCCCTGGAATACCATTTTTATTGGATTCTGCCTGATCCATTGGAATTTTCGTTTGAAGAGCTTTTCCAAGAAAAAATCCAGCAAGTACTAGGAGCGGAAGCTGAACGACCATTTGGCCTACCATATAAGATTCAATTAAATGTTTAACTGGAGGAAGTGCTAAAAGAATTAACAAACCAACTCCAAATGTCGCCTTTCTTAAAACCATCCTTTTCTCCTCGCAATCTGAAAAGTTTAGCTCATTTTAATAATAGAATTAAATTCATTTATCACTTTTTTAGGATTTTGATAATCTAATATTTTTACAAGTTTACCTTTTTCATTTATCATATAAATTGCAGCGTTATGTTCAAATCCGCCACTTTCGTTTGGAATGACAACAACGCCTAATAAATCTAAAAATGATTTTTGATCTTCTAAACTAGAGAATCGCACCATTTTCCATGTGATACCATCAACAGCAAAATGTTTACCATATTCCTTTAACTTCTCTGGTGTATCGCGTTCTTGGTCAAAGCTGAAACTTAAGAAGACAACTTTTTTTCCTAAGTATTCTTTAGGCAAGCTATCGTATACTTCTTTAAATTTCATTTCGAGAGTAGGGCAGAGGTCGCCACAGCTTGTGTACATAAACGTTGCCAAGACAATTTTGCCTTTATAATCATGGAGCTGAATTTGTTTACCGTCACTGTCTTCCATGCTGACATTTGGAAGAAGTGGCTGCTTCTCCATAATAGAAATTTGACGGGCTTTTTCCGCCGTAAAAGCGTGAAGCCCGTCTGTTCCTTCCCATAGAACTAATAGACCAACTAAAAGCACGATGAGAGTGGAAAGTAAATTACGCATACATTTTTTCCTTTGTTTCATTTTGTACCTTGTTCGTACCAATTTGTTTTGCAGAAATGGCAAAGCGAATAATAAAGACAGTTGTTGCAAAAATGATTCCCATTGCTGCTACAGCACCGAATTGATCGGAAGGAACCCATTCAGGTAAATGCTGTGCCCAACGTCTAGGTGCACTTAATTTACCAGCATACAAGAATGAACCTGTTAAGCCCATAAAGAATATTAAATACATCCAGAAACCTAATTTATCAAAGACAGGTACCATCTTGATGCCTTCTACTTTGATTAGGTAGTACATAAAGCCCCAAATCATGGCAATGGCACCGATTCCCATGTAAGTATGGAAGTGGCCTGGAACCCATTTTGTATTATGCATAACTTCGTTAATAGCAATCGTTGCATCTGTAATCGCTGGTACGACACCAATCATCCAGCCGAAAATGGACATGAAAAATAATGATGATGCCATATCCCATTTAATCTGTGAACGGAAAACAATTTGTAATGCTCCAAATCCAGTTACAACAAGAACTGGGAAGCCGTTTGCATATGAAAGAACTTGTCCTAAGATAATCATCCATTTTGGTAATGCGTAGTCCATTAGTAAATGGTGCGGATAAATAATCATTGTAAATAAAGTAGATGCATTCCAAGCAATTAGGAAAATACCATACGTTTTCCATGGTCTTCCTGTATACTTAGGGAAAATTTCATAAACAGCGATACAACCCATATAAATAATAGCATTTGCAAAAATATGACCAAATGAGTAAATTAAGTTTTTCGCTATTAGAGGGTTCATCGTAAAGTTTGGATTAAATAGATTAATAATACTCATTACTAAGACAGCTGCACCTGAAATGACGGCTGCTGTATTAACGATTGTAACCATTGTAGCGGCAACAACTGTTGGTGGTAATTCTTGGTTCATTTTTTTACCAAAGATGATTGGCCATCCAAGTGCATTTCCTAAGTTACCGTATTTTTTGATAATTGCTCTACCTGTATCAAGATAAAATAATAGGAAGCCTGTACCAAGAATGGTCATTCCGCCCAGATAAAATACTGCACCAGCTACGCCCCACATACCGCCTGAAAGTCTTGGTAGTGGATAAAGGAATGTCCATGCCGCAGCAAAGTTAAAAACAAAAATACCGATAAGAACCATTACAACGCCAATAACAAATGTAACGATATTTGTAATAAAGATACCTTTACTTAATTTAACGTATTGACTAAGAAAATAATACATAATAGCTACGCCGCCAAGAGCACCAGCACCAACCATTCCAGTGCCGTGAAGCGTCATGATTTTATAAAAGAAACTATCAGAAATAGAAATTAATTTTCCTTGATTTAAAAGCATTAGTAAGCCCATTACCATCATCAGTAAAATAATAACAGCGCCTAAAATCGTTGGGAAGACTACCCTTTTTCGATTAGAACTGCTTACAGAATCTGTAATAAGTGTTTTCATAGACAAGACCCCCTTAGAATTTATTCAGTGACCGTAATTGTTGTTTTCATGACATGATGGGCGATTCCGCAATACTCTAAGCATAAAACTTGATAAGTGCCTGGCTTATCAAAAGTTACATAGACAGGATTTGTATAGCCTGGCATTGCTTGTGTTTGTGCAACAATTTGCATATCTTCATTGTAAATTCCAAAGCCATGGTTAACATCTTTACTAGTTACTCTAAATTCAATCGGTTGACCAACTTTAAATTCATTTTTAGACAGTTGGAAAGCAAATTGCATTGCTGTTGCATCGACCACCTCTTGATTTTCTTGAGCCTTTGCTCTATCAAACGGAAGATCATGCAAGGTTACTGTAGTAAGTAGAGCAAGGATGATAACTAAGCCAAAGAAATAATACTTTTGGACCACATGGCCCTTGTGTTTAACTGATTCATAATCTTCTTTTTGTTTTGCGTTCACAAGTACATAAATGAATACACCAATGAGTCCTGTAATAAAAATAATTGTTGTAAACCATGCTGCTTGTTGATACATAACATAACCTCCTTAGTTTAACTTTTCTTATGGTCTTAGTTTTTTAAGCATGGTGAAATATTTTGTAGTACTACACCTCCCGAACTTACTCTCATTTTTACGATATAAAAGTTAGAAAAGGCTTTCTGTAACAAACTTCACAATTTTTTCACATATTTCGAAATTACGATTTATTAGCACAAAACAAATTAAATACTATGGAAATAGTAGTAAACGTACTGTATATTTAAAAAGGAAAATTAAGACGAAAAGAAAAAATATTGAAAAACTAGACAGGGATTTGTATATTTTGTGAAGAAAAAAGAATAAAGTATATTAATCTTTGTTTTTTCTGTAAAATAGTAATATATGGAAAAGAATAATATGAATGTAATGTTAAAAATAGGAGAAATAGAGAATGAAATATTTCAACTTTGGGAGAATTGGCCGAAAGTTATTGATTATGTCATCAATTTCCGGCATCATATTTATTGCATTTGTGTTTTTTTGTATATGGGAAATTGACCATCAATTTACGAGAAATGCTAAGCTACAAGTAGAGGTTGATGAAATTGAAACTTCGCTCCATGGTTTGTACGAGTCATTATTAAATCAAGAAAGCGGACAGAGAGGGTATAATCTCACGGGGGAGAAAGTTTTTTTGAAATCCTTCGATAACGGAATGAATAATTACGATGAAATTTCAAAATTGCTGGTTGAAAAAGTGAAAAACAAGCCTTTAATTAAGGACGATGTAATGAATGTCATTAAGAAAGGGCAGTACTGGCATGTACAATATGGTCATGGGTTGATTGAAATGACAAAAATGGGGCAAAAACCAAGCATTGAGACTCTTGAAGAGGCAAACGCTGCCTTTAATGATTTTCGCCAATCTCTCGATGAAACGCTTGATTTAGCGGGGAATTTACGAGAAACGTACCGGTATACATATATTAGGAAAATTGCCGAAGCAAAGCGAAACCTTTTCGTTATTTCCATCCTCTTAATCTTATTGAATGCACTCATGATCAACCGCCAAACAAGAGCAATAATCCGACCGGTTCTTTTACTAAATAAAAGTGTAAAAGCTTATGCAAAAAAAGACTTTAATGAGACTATACCCCCATACAAGAAAGACGATGAATTAGCTGAACTGATTGAAAATGTAAACTCAATGCGCTTAGAATTAAAAGAAAGGTTTTCAAATATCGAATCATTGGCAGTGTTGGACGGGAATACAGGCATTTATAATCGACGTTATTTTGACCAGGCGATAGAAGCAATCTGGAATAAAGCAAAAAATGAGGCAAAGCCGGTATCTCTTATACTTTTTGATATCGATTATTTTAAAAATTATAATGATACATATGGGCATTTACAGGGAGATCAATGTTTGAAAAAAATCTCTAGTAAATTAATTGATTTATTTGGAGATTCAGAAGACATTGTCGCCCGGTTTGGCGGCGAAGAGTTTGCGATTATCTTACCGGAGCAAGGTGAAAAAATAGCCTACAGTAAAGCGGACAAATTAAGACAAGCCATTATGGATCTAAATATTACCCATCCCAACTCTTATGTGCATAATGTGATTACAATTAGTATTGGGGTAGCATCGATATTACCAGCAATCGGAGACAGAAAATCTATTCACTTAATCTCGCTTGCTGATCAAGCACTGTATAAATCTAAAGAGAATGGCCGAAACCGAGTTACTCAGTATAATGGTGCTGTAAATAAAAAAAATGCTGGAAAGAAAACAATAAAAAAGAAGCGCTTGAAAAAAGCAAAATAAAAAATAGCACTTTTTCGCTATTGTCAGCGGAAAAGTGCTATAGTAATCCTTTTTGTTTAAAAACAGTTTCGGCACCGCATTTCGCGCAATAAAGGGCATCTGGCCGGTTTACAAATCCACAGCCATGTTTTCCTTTTGTTTTTAAATCCGAACAGCGGTTTATGAGTGGCGCACCGCATTTCACACAATATTGGTCCTTATCTTCAGCCTCTTCTGAGCATTTTACACATTTTATCTTTTCTTTTTCCTTTTCACTCACATTCATCATCCTAAATCGCAATACTTAAAAATTGTTCTGAGTATGGTGGTCAAAGACAGGTGTATCAAAGGCATCTTCATCATCAATCATAATCTTGTTATTGGCAATAATATTTTCCCCAACAAAACGTCCATTACCACTGTTGATCTTGGACCTAGAAGACCACCCAGATTGTTTACTATCACCAATGGTGACTGTAGCATTTCCATTTAGCGATTCCACTTTAACCTTATTAAAATGTATCAACGTGTCACTATCAGTAGCACTTACATTTTTTTCAATTAAAATACTATTGTCAATAACCGGTGAATCAATGATATCATCGTCAGATACAATAAACACACAGTTTTCTATCGAGCTTTGATCACCTGCAACACCGAAACCATAATTAGACTTTATTTGCGATCTCCAGCCATTAACAAAATTGTTTCTTGAAATAAAAATGCCAGATGTAGTTTCGATATTTTTGACATGAATATCACCAAGCGCTATTTTTGCTCTCATGTGATGATGTCCCTCCCTTTAGACGGACTGATTTTGAGCCGATGGGACCATATCGCTATCTTGTACAGGCATGTCAACAAGATCTGGATCCAGAATATTTACGATGTTATTAAATTCAGCGTTATTACCAATAGAAAATCCAATGCCAAAATTTGCTTTTTGATGGGCGCTCCAGTTTGATTGCAGCACTTCCCCCATGGCTACCGTAGCATTTCTGTTTTGAGCATTCACAACAACCGATACAAAGTTGATGGCAATTGCCATATAAAAACCACCCTAATTTGTTTATTAGTTACAATATATGCAAATTTTTTTAAAAAAAGTATTGTTTCTGTCTAAATTTATAATCTTTTTAAAAATTCAAGTCTATTTCTGTGAATTGAATATCATCTGCTTTTGGTATTTTGATTTGCATAATCCCGTTTTTATAATTTATTTTCGCGCCTCTCTGTTGAACGATTGCTGGTAATAAAACTTTATGCTTGTCACCGATATTGGGGATATCTTTTAGGACAAGTTGGTTGGAATTATAAAATATTTTACCGGCTTGCACATCGTTTCTATGTTTAACAGGGAATTGGACAAACACATCTTCATGGGATTCAAATACTTTTATGTCCAGGGGGTCTGTCTTTGTTTTTGGCTGAGATTTCGCTTCTTTATTTGTCAGATGAGATGTTGGGGTTGTATTTTCCCTTGTTTGATTAGTGGTATTAGTCGTAGTTTGGGGTGGAGTAAAGGGCATATTATTTAAGACTTGATCTTCAATCATTTTTTTGACAAACTGGTCAATCTCATTCGGCTTTATGTTCATTAAAGACTTTACATATTCGTTGAAATTTTCGTAATGGCTCCAAGGGAACATGACAACTCACTCCCTTCAGACAATTTCGTTGCTATTAGTATATGCCTTGGCCATATATTTTTTACTGTAAACCTATATTTTTTTCCATCAGAATGGTTACATCATTAAATCCAATGTTTTCATACAACATTTTGGCATGATTGCCGGCAAAAACGTTTAGTTGCACTTTCGTCATCCCGGCCTTTTTCAATTCAGCTATTGCACGCTCAATTAATACTTTCCCAATGCCTTTTTTTCGATATTGTGGGAACACATACAGCTCATATAAAAAGCCAACCGCTTCTTTTTTATAATAATTGTAATCCGTTCCCAGTAAGATCCAGCCCATAATATTCCTTCCGTGTTGGGCAACTAAGTAATAACCGCCTTTAGAAAGCACATTTGTCGCCATTTCATACGTCAGATGCGAACTGCTTTTCATATATCCCATAGACATTTCTTCCGTGAATGATACAGACCAGAGCATCAATTGATTGATTTCATATTCATTTGCTCTACGGATAATCATGGAGTGACCACCTTTAACAATCGTTTATACCCATTACAGATACCTATCTATATTACATGAAAGAAAGTGGGGATTGGTTCCATGAAAATCCTGAATGATAACAAATACAGTGATATTTTATATGAAAAATTTACCAATGGGATGAAAGTCATAGACAAAAAAATATTGTATTGTATAATGGTAGAAAAGTACCATTTACGACAAATTTCAACATTTTTATAGATTACATAAAATATATCAAAAATACAATAAAGCTTTATAAAACAAAATTGATAAAGGCAAAGCTATGGAAACGTAGTGACGCAAAGCTAGAGGGACTAAAACGGGAGGATTCCGGTATGTCAGCCAGTTACCGTATTTGTTTAGGGTCAAAAAACATATCCCTTTTCTTTACGGGATATGTTTTTTTTTCTAGGAAAATGGCACTGGTTGATGCCAAAGTTAAGGAGATGGTTTAGAGTGTTAAAAAAATTTGAGAAATCAAGGCTAAATTATTATTCTTTAATTCATATGGCTCCAATACCAATTCAAATTTTAGATTCTAATTCAAACGTAATCCTATGGAATATAAGTGCAGAAGAAACGTTTGGTTGGACTGAATCAGAAGTTATTGGACGTCGTTCCCCTATTATTCCTGATGAAGAGAAAGAAAAATTTATCAAGATGCACGCACTTATTTTAAATGGAAAGTCCTTGACAACAATTGAAGCGAAAAGGCAGAAGAAGGATGGAACTTTATTAGATACGATCATAAATTGCTTTCCTTGGTTTGATGAGAATGGGGGCATTGCCGGTTATGTAGCAATTATTAAGGATGTGACCAAGCAGAAAAAAAATGAGCGTCAGCTGGAACAGACCTTTAAAAAATTAAAGGATTTCCAGTATGCTTTAGATGTTGCTACAAACCTTTCTATAAGTGACCGATACGGGAAAATTATTTATGTAAATGACCGTTTATGCGAGGTTTCAAAGTTTACGAGAGAAGAATTGATTGGTCAAAGCCATCGAATTCTTAATTCTGGCTCCCATAAAAATGATTATTTTCAAGACTTGTGGGAGACGATTACCCAAGGAAAAGTTTGGAATGGAGAACTAAGAAACCGTACAAAAGATGGCAAGATATGGTGGGCTAATGCAACCATTGTTCCTTTTTTAGATAAAGACAATAAGCCATACCAATACATGGCAATTCGTACTGACATCACCGATCAAAAACTGTTGGAAAACGAACTGCAGGTCCAAAAACAAAAGGTTGAACGAATCTCCTATATTGATTATTTAACTGGTCTGCCAAATCGTCTTCTTTTTGAAGAAGAGTTACGGCGAAAGCTGGAAGAAGCAAGAATAAACAAACAAATGTTTGCATTAATGGTAGTTAATTTAGATGGTTTTAAATTTATCAATGACACCATTGGCCA
Source organism: Schinkia acidoalkalinis (assembly GCF_054301215.1). Next base: position 387,581 of record NZ_CP182573.1, on the reverse strand, counting down.
TAAAACAGGAGATAAGCTTTTAAAAGAAGTGGCCTTACGATTGAATCAAACGAGAACAATGGATGATTTTGTTGCCCGGATTGGCGGTGATGAGTTTGCCATCATTGTATCCAATATGAAAGAAATGGATGCTATACATCAAATTGCCCGTAATTTTTTAGAAATTTTTGATTGGCCATTTTTGATTGATAGCTATGAATTTTTCATTACCGCAAGCATTGGAATCAGTTTATATCCTTATGGTGGCGAAAATGTTGATTCCTTAATTCAAAATGCGGATCTAGCTTTGTATCGTGCAAAGGAAATTGGCAAAAATCAATATGAAATTTTCTCGCCAACGATGAATGTCGGCGCTTTCAAGAGATTTTCTCTGAAAAATGATCTACGTAAGGCTGTCCAAGAAAATGAAATCTTTACTTTGTATCAGCCGAAAGTAGATAGTAAAACGAAGAGGATTGTCGGCGCCGAAGCATTGGCCCGTTGGAAGCACCCGGAATGGGGTGTCGTATCCCCTGATGAATTTATTTCATTAGCAGAAGAAACCGGTTTAATTAATATGATTGGCGAGCAAATCTTGATGGAAGCATGTACTCAAACTAAAAAATGGCAGGAAGTGGGACTGCCTCTAGTAAAGATGTCTGTCAACTTTTCCGCATTGCAATTTTTACAGGCTGACATTGTTGATACAGTTCAAAATGTATTGCATGCAACAAATTTAGACCCAAAATGGCTTGAAATCGAACTCACCGAAACCGTAGTTATGAAAAATGAAACAGCCACATTGATGAAATTAAAACAATTAAAGGATCTAGGCGTTAGTATTGCAATCGATGACTTTGGAACGGGATATTCCTCATTAAGCTATCTTAAGAAAATCCAACCTAATACCGTGAAAATCGATCAATCATTTGTTAAAGATATTCCCGGGGATTCTGAGAATACTGAGATAGCGACAGCGGTTATTAGGCTTGCCGAGAAATTAAAGATGAATGTTGTTGCAGAGGGTGTGGAAACGAGCCAACAGGTTGCCTATTTGCAGAAAATTCATTGCCATGAACTGCAAGGTTATTACTTTAGTAAGCCGATTCCAACAAAAGAATTCGAAAGTTTATTAAGAAAAGGGGAATGTATCCCATCAGAGGGCTTCAAAAAGGACGAAACATCATATGAAAATCGTCGAGCTTATTTCAGAATTGATCTGCCGCGGCCACTCATTGCGAATATGACGATTACCGCTCTTGGTGGGAAGCATGTCAAATTAGGAACGACGAAAGTGCTTCTGGAGGATATCGGTCCTGGTGGAGTTCGCTTTACTTCGAATATTAGACTGCCAATCAGATCTGATTTAATTTTAAAAATTAGCACCGTGATTCTCGACCAAGAAATTGAAACAATGGGTACAATAGTTTGGTGTAAAGAGGAAGATCATCTTCAACAATATGGATTGCAACTTACCATTAGTGATAAAGCACGGGACACGTTAACTGGTTTATTAAACCAGTTTCAGGCAAAACTTCGTAATAGGATAATAACTGAAACCTGTTGTAGTTTTTTAACGACTGACAAAGAGGTGTTCTTTAATCTAAAAAAAGATCAAATAAGATAAATGAACTGTGTCTATTTTAATTGACAATAAAATGAAAATAAGATTAGTTAATTGAACTGATAGAAAGAAGATGGTTGAGCGAGAGGAGATTATGATTGAAAAAATTATTAACCCATTTTAAACTTGTTATCTTTTTAATGATAATTCGTGGTGCAATTGATATATTTGGAGATACAATTTTAAAAATTTTACGTTTAAAGGAAAATGAAGTAAAGGCAACCATTTTTACAACAAGTCTTGATCTTCTTGACTTTGTTTTCTTAATTTGGCTTTTTCTTATTGCCAAGGGAATTATTAACCGTTTACTTAAACAGGAGAAACAATATCGCAATATAATTGAATTATCTCCGGAAGCAATCATTATAAATGATTTTGATGAAAAGATTATTTATGCCAATCAAGCAGCAGTAGAGCTATTAGGGGTTTCAAATCATGTAGAATTGCTGGATTGTACATGGACAAACTTTATTCATCCTGAATCGTATAATCGAACAATGTTATCGATTCAGGATTTAAAAAGGAATCGAGGCGTGTTAAAGCATCAATTTAAAATGAATAGACCAAATGCAAAGTGCTTGGAGATTTGGGTAACCACCTCGATTATAGAATTTAACGGAAAGCCAGCAAGAGAACTTGTTATTCGTGATGTTACCGCTGAAAAAAAAGAAACAGAACATATAAAACAATTGGCTTTTCAGGATACCTTAACTTTATTACCAAATCGGCGTGCTTTTATGGATAAGCTTGATGAAATGATTGTTGATTCAAACAAGAAAAGCTTGTATTTTGCAGTTATGTTCATTGATTTAGATGGATTTAAAAAGGTTAATGATACATTAGGCCATGATAGTGGGGATTATTTATTGAAACAAGTAAGCGACCGCTTAAGTGATACAGTTAGGCAGAAGGATATGGTCGCAAGACTTGCAGGAGATGAATTTACAGTTCTTTTGCCTGGGGCAAACCAAAATGATTGTATTTTAATCGCAAAACGAATTATTGAGCGACTAAACCAATCCATTTCTATATCGGGCAAAAATGTGAAAATAACCCCAAGTATTGGAATTGCCATCTATCCAAAAGACGGTAAAGATGCAGAAACTCTAATGAAACAAGCCGATAGAGCCATGTATTTCGCAAAGCAGAACGGTAAAAATAATTATCATATTGCGAATGGTATTTACCAGCAATTTAGATAAAATTGGTAAGTTTCGACATTGATGTGATATGTATCACGATTTAAAACCGACAAAAATGATACATTTTAATAGTGTGAATTTTTAATTAATACTACTTTTTAATATTTTCGAGGTGGAAAACTGGAATGAAAGCAACAATTACAAGAAAAATGTATGCAGGCTTTGGAGCCATTATTCTCTTATTAATGATTATGGCCGGCTACGCCTATTATCAAATTACAGCAACAAAAAATACATATGAAAATCTCCTTGATAATCGTGTAGAAAAGATGAATTTGATTCGCGATATGCTGGAATCATCAAAAGAAATGGAACTGGGGAACCGCGGCTATTTACTTTTTGGTGATGAGGGGTCGCTAAATTCTTATGAGCAAGCAAAAAATAAATATATTGCATTAAGCAATAAGCTTGCATCGATGCTAAAACAGGGAAAAAATAAAAAGCTATTGCAGCAATTGGATCAATATGCAGACCAATATATACAAGTTGCTGAAAAAACAATAGCCCTTAAAAAAGCCAATAATCCTGAATATATAAGCACTATTTCAAATGAAGGACCGCCCATCGTAATGGCTATTCAGGTAAAAGCTCAAGAAATGGAAAAGTTCCAGTGGGAGGAACTTGCTAAAACGAGAGCAGATATTTTTAAAAAGGTGAACAGTACTAGATTAAATCTTTTAGTTTTAAGCATCTTTGTTCTCTTGCTAGGATGCGGTATTGCATTTTTTATTAGTAGGATGATTTCGAAGCCTGTTAAAAATATGGCCGTCATTGCAGAAAAGATTGCTGGCGGCGACCTGACGCAAGATGATATTGAAGTGAAAACAAAGGATGAAATTGCAGATTTAGCCCATGCTTTTAACGATATGACTCAAAATCTAAGAGAAGTCATTCAGCAATTGACCGCCAGTGCCGAGCAAGTAGCATCTGCTTCACAAGAATTAGAAGCTACAAGTGAACAGGCAACTGTTGCAACCGAGCATATCGCTTCCACCATTCAAGAAGTAGCAAACGGTTCGGAAATACAGGTAGAGAGTACGGGGCAAAGTGCTACCGCCATGGAAGAAGTATCGGTTGGAATTCAACGTATCGCTGAGTTTTCACTTGCTATCAGAGATTCAGCCCATGATGCCACTACTTTATCAGAGCAAGGAAATCAATTTATTCAAAATGCAATTGCACAGATGGATGAAATTGAACAAGAGACACAAAATACGATGGTAGCGATTAAGCAATTAACTACACTTTCCCTTGAAATAGGAACCATTATCGAAACTATTACTAATATCGCTGATCAAACGAATTTACTTGCATTAAATGCCGCCATTGAGGCGGCACGTGCCGGAGAGCATGGAAAAGGGTTTACGGTTGTCGCAGAGGAAGTACGTAAATTAGCTGAACAATCCCGCTCGTCTGCAGCACAAATTGTCGAGTTAATAAATGAGGTGCAAAAGGGCGCTGAAGCTGCAAATGAAGAAATGGAAAAAAGCACAAATGAAGTGGTTGTTGGAAAAAAAGTCATTCACCAGACAGGGGAGTCTTTCCAAAAAATCATGCATGCGGTTGAAGGAGTGAATCAGCAAATCCAAGAAATTTCTGCTACATCAGAGCAGCTTTCAGCCAATACGGAAGAGGTTGCGGCTTCTGTTGAACAATTAGCGGAGATTGCTAAAGATTCGTCCAAACAATCACAAAATGTAGCGGCATCTTCAGAAGAGCAATTAGCCTCTATGGAAGAAATCACTGCTTCCAGTGAATCATTAAGAAAGTTGGCGGAAGATTTACGCGGCATCGTAACAAAATTTAAAATTTAATAGAAACGAAAAAGGAGGATATACTCATGAAACAGCGTATGAATTATTATGAGCTGGCCCCTGAAGGATTAAAAATTATGATGGAAATGGAAAAGTACACAAAGACTACTGGGATTGATCGGAAACTGCGAGAACTGATCAAAATACGCGCATCCCAAATTAATGGTTGTGCATTTTGTTTAAATATGCATACAAGTGACGCTCGAAAAATGGGTGAAACGGAACAACGTTTATATTGTGTCAGCGCATGGAGAGAGTGTACATTTTATACAGATGCTGAAAAAGTCGCGTTAGAGCTAACGGAGCACATTACATTAATTCCAACTATGCGTGTCCCTGAAGAGCTATATAACCGTGTATGTGCACATTTCAATGAAAAGGAGTATGTTGATTTAGTATTAATTATTAACCAAATTAATAGCTGGAATCGTATTTCAATTGCAATGGGGAATTTTGCAACTGTGAATGAAGAAAGCTAAGAAATTGCTTACAAGTAGAGGCTGACTTTTATGTCAGTCTCTTTTGATAACATTAATTTTTAGCTACAAGGGAGGAATTGTGATGAAAATTGCCATTTTATCGGATATCCATGAGGGGATTAACCGAAAAAGAACGCAAACAGATATTATGTTTCTATTAAAAAAGTGGCTTGCTGCCCACCAACCAGATGTTTTTATCATAAGTGGGGATATGACAGCGGGGCCTGAAAAAAGTATGAACCTTCTAAATCAATTGCAAAGTGAATGTCCGCAAACAAAAGTGTTATTTGTCCATGGTAACCATGATATTTATTATGAAGATTCAGTGAATGCCTATGAAACACTACTTACATTTCCAGGTAATCTTGGAAATGGTCCAATCGAACTGGATGATCAATGGGTAGTGATTGGTGATGGTGGGTGGTATGACTATACATTCGGTATGAAGGAATTTACAGGGGAGCAATTTGCCATAGGCACGTTTGGTGACTTTACTTGGCCGGACAAGACTTATGCTCATTGGTCAGTGGATGACCGGAAAGTGACGACCCATTTTGCTGATAAAATTGAGAAATGGCTGCAAGAATATCAAGGGAAAAATATTATCATGGTTACACATGTAGTTCCATTTTTACATTTTATTCAATGTAAAGGAGATCCAAGTTGGGATTTTTTCAATGCTATGATGGGCAGCGAATGTTTTGGCGAATTGGCAGAAAAATACGGTGTGAAAAAATATATTTTTGGCCATATTCATACGAGATACCATGAACACTATAAAGGGATTGAAATGATTTGCAACCCACTAGGCTATTACCCACATGAATGGAATCATACTTCACCGGAAGAAGAAATAGACTCTACCATTAAGATCATTGAAATCTGACAACTGGAAATAAAATGACAAAAGAGAATGTGCGATAAATTAATATTTATAAAAAGGCTTGCATCGACAGCAAGCTTTTTTTGTTAATTTTTCTATATTCAAAAAACTATTTTACAGTAGTAAAGTCCTACTATATAATGAACTCAGAAAACATGTTAGTAAACAATAAAAATAAGGTACATATGGGGGCAATAGATAATTTCCAAGGTGAATGGGAAATGTCAATTGCGAGAACGGGGGATAAAATGTTAACGCTAACAATTAGAAAAAAGCTAATAACCGTCATACTACTTTTATTAGCAATACCAAGCCTTGTAATTGGTTTTATTGGGTACGAAATATCAAAGAGTCATCTAGAAGTGCAGGGAGAAGAGAAGTTAGAGAACAATGTAAGTATGGCTATTGAAATGATTAATCTTTTAAATAAGGATGTTGAAAGTGGAAGCCTATCACTTGGAGAGGCACAGGAACGTTTTAGGTCTGCCATTCTAGGGGAGAAACAAGAAAATGGTATACGTCCGATTAATAAGAATATTGATATGGGCGAATTCGGTTATATGTTCGCAACTGATCAACATGGAACACTTTTGGCACATCCAACAAAAGAAGGCACTAACATTTGGGATTCTAAAGATTCAAATGGCGTTTTCTATATTCAAGACTTGGTTAAACAGGGGGACAAAGGGGGAGGCTTTACTTATTATGAGTTTCCATTGCCAACCGACCCTAACAAAATTGAGGATAAGATCACTTATACGGAAAAGGATCCACATTGGGGATGGTACATTTCTGCTGGGAATTATATGAGTGATTATAATAGCGGCGCCAATGAAGTTTTATATACTCTATTTATTGCTCTCGGGATTGCGCTTTTATTAGGGGCTGTGATTACTTATCTTTTTGCAAACTCATTTTCAAAACCGATTATTGAGATCGCGAATACAGCGGAAAAAATCGCTGGCGGGGATTTAACAATCGAACTTGTCAATGTGAAAAATAAAGATGAAATTGGTGTTTTGGGACGCGCTTTTAATAATATGGCTGCCAATCTAAAACAAGTAATCTACCAAATTAGCAGCAGTGCGGAAACAGTAGCTGCTTCATCCGAAGAATTGCATGCAACAAGCAATCAAGCGACAGAGGCAACAGAACAAATTGCTGCTGCCATTCAAGAAGTAGCTAGTGGTGCAGAAACAACTGTTTCCGGTACAGAACAAAGCGCCATGGCAATGGAAGAAATCTCAATTGGAATCCAAAGAATTGCCGGGACTTCCACTACTGTGAAGGATTCTGCGCAGGAAGCAGCAAATCTATCACAACAAGGAAATCAGTCAATCCATCAAGCAATTCAACAAATGGATACCATTGAAAAAGGGACACAGAATACAATGACTGCCATTAATCAATTAACTGAACTTTCAAAGGAAATTGGTAATATTATTGAAGTGATTACTACAATTGCCGATCAAACGAATTTACTTGCCTTAAATGCAGCGATTGAAGCAGCCCGCGCCGGCGAACATGGGAAAGGCTTTACCGTTGTTGCAGATGAGGTAAGAAAGTTGGCGGAACAATCCCGAACATCTGCCACTCAGATTGTTGCCTTAATTCAAGAAGTACAAAAAGGTACTGAAGCTGCTAGACAGGATATGGATGAAAGTTCGAAAGAAGTTGCGGTTGGTAAAAAGGTTATACATCAAACTGGCGAAGTTTTTAGACAAATTTTGCATGCTGTCGAACAAGTGAATACACAAATTCAAGAGGTATCAGCTACGTCTGAACAAATTTCAGCAAATACTGAAGAAGTGGCAGCCTCCGTGGAACAGTTAACTCAAATAGCAAAAGAATCATCAGGAAAAACGCAAACTGTAGCTGCTTCCTCAGAAGAGCAGCTAGCTTCGATGGAGGAAATCACTGCATCCAGTGAAACATTAAGCAAGCTGGCGCAAGACCTGCAAGAGATTGTTACAAAGTTTAAAATTTAAAACCGACTAAGTTAGTTGACTTTTTAGTAGACAAATTTATAAAAGAATTATATTATAATAATTGGTAATAGTAAGCATATATTTCCATTATGGAAATAGAGTTTTTTGCAATAGAAAAAAGATAAAATATAAATTCTAAAGCAATCTCCGAAACGGCAAACCTATTGAAAGGTAGGGACGCAAAGCTACGGGCCTAAGGTTAATAACTATGGTCGCCGGGTTTCCGAAAAGATGGTTCAAGGAAAACCACCTTTTATGAGGTGGTTTTATTTTTTAGTTAGGATTGCGAAAAATGTCATATTATCTGGAAGATAAATTCCAATAGAATTTTTACTGGAGTGAAGAGAATGAGAAGTAGCTTAATAGAGAAACAGATGACATTTAGTTTGCCATTTCAACAAGATGAACAGTGCTTTCATATGTTTCAACCCATTTACCAATTGGAAGCTGGCCAATGCTATGGCTATGAGGCTTTATTACGTTCAAATAGCTATAATCCGCTAACATTATTTAAAATGGCTGAGGAAAAGCAGCATAAAAGTAATTTAGACTTGCTTTCTGCGCAAAATTCAATTCAGGCTTTCTCAAAATCAGCGAAAAATAATGATTGCCTCTTATTTATTAATTTATTTCCTTCGACGCTGATCCATTCATCCTGTACATATTTATATGATTTTATTAAACTGAATCCTGTTACAGCCTATAATCGGATTGTGATTGAAATCAGTGAATCAGAGTCTCTTGATGACCTTCATAAGTTTACAGAAACGGTTCTATCTCTAAAAAAGGCTGGATACCTTATTGCCATAGACGATGTTGGAGCGGGAACATCATCATTAACAAAATTAACGGTGGCGTGTCCTGATATTATAAAAATTGATAGGTGGTTTGCACATAGGTTGTCAGAATCAAAAGAAAAGCAAGATATTATAAAAAGATTTATGCGTTTTTGCGGGAATGATATTCAAATTGTGTTGGAGGGCATTGAAACACGTGAGGATTTAGAAGCAGCTAAATCATTAGGATTAGTGTTTGGCCAAGGTTATTATTTAGGAATCCCGGCCCCCCTTTAATTACTAAATTAACTAAACTTAACCAATAAATATTTTTATTTATGTTGTTTTTTGTCGGAAATAATTATACGATTATACTGATTTGTTCGATAGTTTTAAGGATTTATGTAGGGGGGTTGTTATGAAAAGAAAAAAGAGACTATTTTCTAATAGTATTCGGACCAAATTTACTGTCTCATTTTTACTCGTTTCTTTAATTCCTTTGTTAATTGTCTCATTATTAGTCGGAAATTTGAGCAGTAAAATTAACATTGTGAAAGAAAAAGAATCGATGCACGGACTCGCCTTGAGTAAAGCGCAAGCTGTGGATGAATGGTTTCGTTCACAAATGGCGGAGCTTCAATTGGTTGCTGAGACAGAAACTGTTAAGTCAATGGACAATAAACGGATTTTCCCATTCATTACAATTGTAAATGATCGTTCAGATGTATTTGAAACAAATTTTGTCATTGACACGAATGGTACGGTCATATCGCACACAAGTCCAAAAAGTATCGGTGCTGATTACAGTGACCGCTCTTATGTCCAAAAAGGGTTAAAGGGTGAATCTTCTTTCTCTGAAGTTCTCGTTTCTAAAGCAACAGGAAACCGAATTGTTGTTGTTGCAACACCAATTAAAGACAATAATGGCAATGTTATTGGTGTGTTGGCAGGTTCTGCAAATTTTGAAGTGTTAGTTGATACCTTTCTAAAAGAAGGGATGAAGGATTCGGCCTCAATCACTTTAGTAGATGCGGAGAAACGGGTGCAGGTTGCCGCTGAACAAGATGAAATAGGAACATTACTTGATGAGGTTAATCTTAATCAAGATTATAAAACTGCTTTGGGAAAGAGTTTACTGGAATCCGGCATTTCATCCTTTAATGGCTCCAATGGTCAGTACTTATTAGCCTTTGCGCCAATTAAAACCGTTGGTTATGGATTAAGCATCAGTATGCCAGCAGATATTGTTTTGGCAGATTCTGAGAGTGTTCAAAAACTTACGAATCTAATCATTGTGATATCATCGATTGTAATTATTATCCTTGCTTATATCATCACTACAAAGTTAACAAAACCGATTCTATCTGTATCAGAAGGAATGAGAGCGGTTGCTAACGGTGATTTAACTACAAAGCAGTTGGATGTAAAGACAGATGATGAAATTGGAAGGCTCGCTGAAAGCTTTAATGAAATGGTCATTAATATGAAGCAAATCATCGAGACAGTTGCTGGAGCAGCCGATCAGGTTTCCGCGTCTTCAGAAGAATTAACAGCTAGTGCTGAACATACCAATGTTGCAACGGAGCAGGTATCGGATTCCGTGCAGGAAGTGGCTAGTAACGCTGAGAAACAAAAGTATGAGGTGGAACACAATGCCCGTGCTCTTGATGAAGTTTCTGGTGGAGTTCATCGCATTGTGGAGAGTTCTAAAAAAGTGTATGAGCTTGCACATCATACAACGGCACTTGCTGAAATTGGCGGCCAATCTGTCGCTGATACGGTAAATCAAATGAATTCTATTCATGGGTCTGTAAATGAATCAAATGCGATGATTGAATCATTGTATGAGCGTTCGCGGGAAGTGAGCTCGATTTTGGATGTTATTACAGGCATAGCCGACCAAACCAATCTTCTTGCTCTAAATGCGGCTATTGAAGCAGCGAGAGCAGGGGAGCATGGCAGAGGGTTTGCTGTCGTAGCTGACGAGGTCCGTAAACTAGCCGAGCAATCGCAGCAATCCGCTAAGGAAATACTCGCTATTGTCGACGGAATCCAAAAAGACACAGAAAGCTCAGTACAAATTATGGCTCGTGTGATGGATGATGTAAAAGTAGGGGTTAAAGTATCGAATGAAGCAATCGAGAAGTTTGACCAAATCCTCCAGAGCACGAAAGAGATTACACCGCAAATGGAAGAAGTGTCTGTAATTGCGCAGCAAATGTCTGCTGCGGTTAAAGAAGTAACGGCTACAATCAATGATTTAGCTGTGATTGCTAAAGACAATTCGGTCACTGCTGAAGAAGTGGCGGCCTCAACGGAGGAGCAGATGGCATCTATGCAGGAAATTACGGCTGCAGCTAATACACTATCTGAAAAAGCAGAGGAATTAACGCTAGTCATCTTAAAGTTTAAGTATAATAGATAAAAAATAGGCTGACTCAAACGGGAGCCAGCCTATTTGTCTTTCATTTTCTTAATTTTTTCTACAGCTTCAAGGACAATTTTTTGTTCCTTTTCATTGTAAGATTCAAATTTTTTTTTATCATTGTAATACTTACTTAAAAATTCATCGATAAAGGCTTTGTCATCATCATTTAAGTCGCTAAAGGATGTTCTGTTGGCGATATTAATAATTTGGGCATTATCGTCCATAAGCTCTGTGTTAATGGCTTTCGATGACGAACCTACACTACAACCAGTTAATAAAATGGAAAGAAAAATAATCCAAAATAATGACTTCATGCTAAACCCCCACTTTCTATGTTTATTATATACATGTTTTATTTCAGAAAGGTTTGAACATAATGTGAATTATTTTTCTTCAAAGATATTGTGTGATACAATAATTTTTGACTTTTCTTACCTGTTTTTTTAAAGTAAAATAACTATGTAAATAAATGGGGTTATGGACAACAGGAAATTTTTCTGCATGGATGAACAATATGTAAAAAAGGAGAGAGATTATGGAAAAAATATTAATTCTCGGTCATAAAAATCCAGATACAGATTCAATCTGTTCTGCCATTGCTTATAATGACTTGAAAACAAAATTAGGATTTAATACAGAAGCTGTGCGTTTAGGAAACATTAACGGTGAGACTCAATTTGCCCTTGACCAATTTGGATTTAAAGCGCCACGTTTAGTGGAAGCAGTAGCTCCTGAGGTAAGCACAGTTATTTTAGTAGACCATAACGAGCGTCAGCAAAGCGCTAATGATATTGCGGAGGTTCGTATTGCTGAAGTAATCGACCATCACCGTGTAGCCAACTTCGAAACAAAGGATCCTTTATATTTCCGTGTGGAGCCAGTCGGCTGTACAGCTACTATTTTAAATAAAATGTACAAGGAAAATGGCATTGCAATTGAAAAAGAAATCGCAGGACTTATGCTTTCAGCGATTATTTCCGATTCACTTTTATTTAAATCACCAACATGCACACAACAGGATATCGATGCAGCGAAAGAACTAGCAGCGATTGCCAGTGTTGATGCTGATGAATATGGCTTAGCGATGTTAAAAGCAGGAGCTGATTTAAGCGATAAAACTGCTGCTGAATTAATCCTACTTGATTCTAAAGAGTTTCCAATGGGGAATGCCAAAGTACAAGTAGCGCAAGTAAATGCAATTGATCCAATGGATATTCTAGTTCGTCAACAAGAATTAGAAGAAGCAATGACTGCTTATATTAATGAGAAAAATTTAGATTTATTCGTATTAGTTGTTACCGATATTTTAAAGAGCGATTCAATCGCACTTGCACTTGGTGGGGCAACGGAGAATGTAGAACAAGCCTTTAATGTAAAGTTAAATAATAATTTAGCTACTCTAAAAGGTGTTGTATCACGCAAGAAGCAAATCGTTCCTCAGCTTACAGAAAGCTTCACCAGTAAACAAACAATCTGATTCTGATAAATAAAAAATAGAAGTTCACCAAAAGGTGAGCTTCTATTTTTATTTATCTTTTTTTCTTTTTGGAAAGATCTTCGAATTTTACTTTTTTCACTTTTTCTTGAATGACCTGGACATGAAAAGTTCTTTCGTCAATCATAAGGACATTGGAAACATTGCTTTTCCTGCCTTTAATTTTCAAATTTTCACCGACAGCAGGCACACGACTAAGCAGTTGACTTAACAATAAGGTTTTGTCTTCGTAATAATGAACGGTGTACATGTAAGTCTCACCTACTTTATATGGGATTACTTCCTCCATATAAAATATATGATGACCATTGTAAAATTTGCCTTATCTTTATTCGATGATTTGAACTATTTCAGATACTTCTTTGCGGGCTAATCTTTTTGGTGTTTCTTGCGGATATCCGAGAGCAACAACCATATTCACTGTTTTTTCAGCTTCGATATGTAAATAGTCACGGAGTCTGTCTTCTGCCAGTAAGACAGGTCCTGTCATTGGGCATGTCCCAAGACCTTTTGCGTAAGCGGCTAGCATTAAGTTTTGTGTTGCCAAGCAGCTGCTTTTAATTCCTTCTTCACGCCATACTTCATCTGGTACAAGATTAATTGGATCAAAAACTTTTTCCCTGAATTTTGATTGATATGGTGTTGCTAAGCAAATAATTAACACAGGTGCATCAGAAAATGCAGTTGCATAGGGACCAAATGATTTGAGCAGCATTTTGGCAGGTCTTTCAAACCCGTGCTCTTCGGCTACCTTTGCTTTTTCACGTAAAGCATCCCATGTCATTTCTTCAATTTTCTTTATTTTTTCCTTATCTTTAATGACGATAAATTCCCAAGTTTGTGAGTTTGTATCGCTGGGGGCGTAGCGTGCACAATCTATTAAATCAAGAATATCTTCGTTCGCTACTTCTTTATCCTCATATTTTCGAACACTTCTTCTACCTAATAGTATCTCTTTAAACTGACTGTATTCCATAAAAGCCTCCATCAACAAAAAATAGTAACAATGCTACCTTATCAAAAAAAAGCCTCCATCTCAATGTTTAATTACAGTAAGATGGAGAACATGTTTGACTAAACCTTATGAAACCTTCGACTGTTCAAGGGAAACGACTGTTTTTTTCACATTCGCTTCCTTACCTGGAATCAAGTTAAAGATAATATTTAAAACAATCGCAGTTAAACTACCAGCAACGATTCCGTTGCTAGTCAAAATTTGCATGGCTTGCGGCAATTTCCCGAATAGTTCCGGAACAGTTGTTACACCTAAGCCCATACCAACGGAGCAAGCTATTATTAATAGATTTCCTTGAACATCGAAGCTAACATTACTTAACATTTTAATGCCATAAGCGACAACCATACCGAACATGGCCACCATTGCACCGCCAAGTACTGGAGCTGGGATAATGGTTGTAATGGCTGCAATTTTTGGAACTAAACCTAGTACGACAAGAATAAAGCCTGCTGTAAATATAGTATTTTTCGATTTAACACCAGATAGCTGTACGAGGCCAACGTTTTGTGAATAAGCAGTATAGGGTAGGGAGTTGAAAATACCACCAAGTAAAATCGCCAAGCCTTCTGCGCGGTAGCCTCTCGCTAAGTCTTTTTGTGTCAGCTTCTCACCGCAAATATTACTTAGAGCAAGGTAAACACCTGTTGATTCTATTAAACTCACAATATTAACGAGTGTCATGGTAAGGATTGGCGTCAAATCAAATGTTGGTGACCCGAAGTAAAAGGGATGAACCATGTGTACCCATGATGCTTCTCCAACCTTTGAAAAATCGACTAGACCCATAAAAGCAGCGATGATTGTGCCGATGATCATACCTATTAAAATCGAGATGGAGCGTATAAAACCAGTAAAGAATTTATTCAAAAGTAAAATAATTGCCAATACGCCAAATGATAGCATTAAAAATTTAGGATCACCGAAATCTTCATTGCCTTGGCCTCCAGCCATATTTTGTATTGCGGTAGGTATCAATGTAATTCCAATAATCGTAACAACGGACCCTGTGACAATTGGTGGGAAGAATTTAATCAATTTGCCGAAATACTTGGAAATGACAACGACAATGAGTCCAGAAGCGATAATCGCTCCATACATTGAAGTAATTCCATATTGACCACCGATCGCAATCATTGGGCCTACGGCTGTGAACGTACAGCCAAGCATAATAGGGAGCCCAATCCCAAAAAAACGATTCTTCCAAACTTGGAATAGTGTAGCGACACCACTCGCTAATAGATCGATAGAGACAAGATAGGTTAATTGTGTGAAAGATAATCCTAAGGCCCCGCCGACAATAAGCGGAACAATGACTGCACCGGCGTACATTGCCAGTACATGCTGAAAGCCGAGTGAGAATGTTTTTAAACTGTTTTTCATAAAAACCTCCATCAATTTTTTACAAAGGTGTAATGTTGAATTGCAATTTAGCGAATGAAAAGATTGTTAAATCGATACGAGTTGTTCATTTACAAAAGTGACTCTGCCATTTTCTAAGGATTGGATGCGTGCAAGTGATTCTAGGCGATAACCTTTACCTTCAATAAGCTTAGCTCCAACCTGAAATGATTTCTCAATAACAATGCCAACGCCGGCAACTTTGGCGCCTGCTTGTTCTACCAAATCGATAAGTCCAAGTGCTGCTTGGCCATTAGCAAGAAAATCATCGATAATTAAAACCGTATCTGTTTTTAGAAGATAGTCTTTTGAAACTGTAATTTCATTTGTTTCTTGTTTTGTATAAGAATAGACGCTTGAACTATATAAATTCTCGCTGGCCGTAAGGGGCTTTCTCTTACGGGCAAAAAGAACGGGGACCTCGAATTCCAATGCCGTCATAATAGCTGGGGCAATTCCAGATGATTCTATTGTTAAGATTTTCGTGATGCCTTCTTGTTGAAACCTTCTTGCAAACTCTTCACCAATTCTCTTCATTAAAATTGGATCCATTTGGTGGTTAATAAAGGAATCAACTTTTAATACATTGTTGGGCAGTACAATACCTTCGCGGTGGATTTTTTCTTGTAATTCTTGCATATATTTTCTCCTTTCAAATAGAAAAAGCCCAAAACAGTGTTCTCTGTAATCGAGTAAGCAACTGTTTTGGGCTATAGTTTCTAGAAACCTTTTCCGAATAAAATTGGTTCCGAAACAAAACCGGCTTACTCGTAGTCGGACTATTAATGGTAATCCGGTAGAAACTTGCTGGCCATATCCCAGCGATTATACGAGCTATTCTTATATAATTTTATGAATGTAATTGGATTATATCGTAGAAGAATAATCTTGAAAAGAGTTTTTTGAAAAAAACGAACAAAACAAATTTATTTTCTGTTATTGTTCGCTTTTGGCAGATGGGCTCAATGATGCTATAACTTGTTGGAAAAATGGATTATACTATATAGTTAGAGTATGGTATTAAGTTATTAAAAAGGAGTTGCATAATCAGTTGAGTCATCCAGAAAACGAATACTTACAAATGTGCAGACACATTTTGGATAATGGGGTAAAAAAAGAAGATCGAACGGGGACAGGGACATATTCTGTGTTTGGTTATCAAATGCGGTTTGATATAAAGGAGGGCTTTCCTCTTTTAACTACAAAGAGAATCCCTTTTCGCCTTATCGTAAGTGAACTACTTTGGTTTATTAAGGGCGACACGAATATCCGCTACCTGCTACAGCACGATAATAATATATGGAATGAATGGGCCTTCAAAAATTGGGTGGAGAGCAGTGAGTACCAAGGTCCGGACATGACTGATTTTGGCCGCAAGAGCCTTCAGGATGAAAAGTTCAACGAGCTCTACGAAAAAGAGATGGACAAGTTTAAAGAGCGCATACTAGCTGATGATAAATTTGCGGGAGAATACGGGGAACTAGGCCCTGTATACGGCAAACAATGGCGCCAATGGGAGACTGCTCGCGGAGAGACCATCGATCAGCTCAAAAATGTGGTCGAGGAAATTAAGCGAAATCCTGATAGCCGCCGGCTTCTCATTGTGGCCTATAATCCTGGTGAGGTTACCGGAATGGCACTGCCGCCATGTCATAGCTTATTCCAATTTTACGTCGCGGAGGGGAGACTTAGCTGTCAGCTGTATCAACGTTCAGGCGACGCTTTTCTAGGTGTGCCTTTCAACATTGCCAGTTATGCCTTGTTAACCCATTTAATTGCTCAGGAGTGTGGGCTTGAGGTAGGGGAATTTGTTCACACATTAGGCGATGCACATATTTATACAAATCATGTTGAGCAGGTTAAAACTCAACTTAGTAGAGAACCTAGACCTTTTCCTTCTATAAAATTAAATCAAAATATTAAGTCCATATTTGATTTTGAAGTAAGCGATATTGAAATAGCAGGATATGAACCACATCCAACTATTAAAGCGCCGGTCGCTGTATAAAACGAAAAAGCCAGTGTATTCACTGGCTTTTTCGTTTTATGCATTTATAGTGTTGCTTTTCATTTGAATTCACAACTATAATGAGGATAATGGGTCTATTTCCGCTTTTTTGGCGGAAGTCATGTTTTCAAAATATCGTCAAGGTTGTGAATGAATGGTAGGTCATTTAACTTACTTATTGGAACATTATGGGTACTTTGGAATAATTTTTATTTTAATTTTTGGTATTGTTGGCATACCTCTTCCAGATGAATTCTTGCTTACTTACATTGGGTATAATGTCTATGAAGGAAAATTATCCTATATTCTATCTTTAGGAAGCGCGTACATCGGGACTATCCTCGGAATAACGTTTAGCTATCTATTAGGAGTTAAATTAGGAGCACCGTTTTTGCATAAGTTTGGTCCTAAATTTCATTTAACAGAAAAAAAAATAGAAAATACACATCGGCTCTTTGAAAGGTTCGGCCCTTATTTATTGTTTATAGGCTATTTCATTCCGGGCGTTCGCCATGTAACGGCCTATCTTGCCGGTATTAACGCGATGTCCTATCGAAAGTTTGCTTTATTTGCTTATGGAGGTGCTATCCTTTGGGGATTTACTTTTATAACAATAGGTCGTATTTTAGGAGTAAATTGGCATCGGGTGGAATATATGATTAGCCAGTATCGGGGGTATTTCATTCTTCTAATCATAATTGCTGCGATCATCGCTATATACATCTACATCAGAAAAGGGAAGAAAACAAATATAGAGAAAGAAAGTGGAGGTTCCTAATGATTTCAATCGTAGTCGCTATGGACAAAAATAAAGTGATTGGCAAAGATAATCAGCTTCCATGGCATTTGCCAGCTGATTTAGCTTTTTTTAAAAAAATCACAATGGGCAAAGCTATTGTGATGGGAAGAAAAACGTATGAATCAATTGGAAAACCATTGCCTGGAAGACAAAATATTATTTTGACTAGAAATAAGGATTACGCGGCACTAGGATGTACGGTTATTCATAGTGTTGATGATATTTTTGCTTTGGAACAAAAGGAACCAACTGAAATATGTGTAATTGGCGGTGCGGAGATTTTTAAAGAAGTATTAGCGGTTGCTGATCGCTTGTATATCACGATGATTGACAATGAATTTTCGGGAGACACCTATTTTCCACCTTACGATGAAACGGATTGGGCACTGATTACTAGAGAAAAAGGGCCAAAAGATGAAAAAAATCCTTATGATTACTATTTTACAGTTTATGAAAAACTGAAGTAAATCTAACAATCTTTCCTTTGCATGGTAATGAATGCGTTTTCTGATTACTCGAAAATTTTAATAGTTTTGAAAATAAATGTTTCAGCTTTTCAAAACATGTTATAATGGAAGGAACATAATCGTTGACAACAAGTTTTTAGAAAGAAGGATTATCAAAGATGGAAGGTACAGAGGTTATGAAGAAAGTGCAAATCGAAGATATCACTATTGCAAACCATGCATTGAAGGATATTGTTACACATACGCCATTACAAAGAAATGCGATTCTATCTGAAAGATATCAATGCAATGTCTATTTAAAAAGGGAAGATTTACAAAGTGTGCGCTCCTTTAAAATTCGTGGCGCCTATAATAAAATTCAAAGCTTAACCGAGGAAGAGCGAAAAAGAGGCGTTGTCTGCGCCAGTGCCGGCAACCATGCCCAAGGTGTTGCCTATTCTTGCAATGCCTTAAAAATTAAAGGTAAAATTTTCATGCCATCGACCACACCTCGCCAAAAAATTAATTCTGTTAAGCGTTTTGGCGGTGAGTATGTAGAAACTGTCTTAATTGGTGACACATTTGATGATTCTTCAGCGAAGGCGATGGAATGCTGTAAAGAAGAAGGCAAAGTATTTATCCACCCATTTGATGATCCACATGTTATCGCTGGACAGGGGACACTTGCGATGGAGTTTATGAATGATATTGAAGAAGAGGTTGACTTTGTCTTCGCAGGTATTGGCGGTGGTGGCCTAATCTCTGGTGTTGGTACGTATGTGAAGGCAGTTTCACCGCAAACACAAATCATTGGTGTGGAGCCTGAAGGCGCACCATCCATGAAAATTTCCCTAGATCATCAGGAAGTAGTTACACTTGATAAAATTGATAGCTTTGTTGATGGAGCCGCAGTAAAAACTGTAGGGGAAATGGACTTTGCTATTTGTAAGGATATTTTATCAGGAATTACCGTTGTTCCTGAGGGAAAAGTTTGTACGACAATCCTTGAGCTTTATAATGAAAGTGCAATTGTTGTAGAGCCTGCTGGTGCTTTGGCCATTGCGGCACTTGATTTTAATAAAGATAAAATTAAAGGAAAAACGGTTGTTTGTATCGTCAGTGGTGGAAATAACGATATTAGTAGAATGCAAGAGATGAAAGAAAAGTCGCTCATCTATGAAGGGTTAATGCATTATTTCCTTGTCAATTTCCCACAGCGTGCCGGTGCGTTGCGTGAATTCCTTGATGAAGTATTAGGTCCTGATGATGACATTACTCGTTTTGAATATACGAGGAAAAATAATAAAGATAATGGTCCTGCACTTGTAGGTTTGGAACTCAAAAATCGTGCAGACTATGAACCACTCATCGGCCGGATGAATAAGAAAGGCTTTAAATATAAAGAGCTTAATAAAGACATGGATTTGTTTAATTTATTAATTTGATTATTTCCAAAGGGGCTTACAGATTGCTGTAGGTCTCTTTTTTTTTTGGCAAAGAAAAAGAGGATGAAAAAAATGTCGAAATTTCGTCGAATTTTCTGCGGTTTCAGCATGGGGAAAAGTAGTTTAATTGATATTGTAATATTAAAATAACTTTTTGGAATATTTTCCAATTAACTTTATGTGATTTTCCTAACAGTATGAAAAGATTGAATGTAATAGAATAAGATACCGTGACAAGTATTTATTTACTTATTTTATTTATGAAAGGGGTGTTACGCATGGGTCGAAAATCATGCCCTGAGGAATATCCTATCACACTATATGTAAATGGTCAGAGTCTTGCAACCTATCAACTAACAAATCAGGATTTAGAGGATTGGGCAGTAGGCTATTTGTTTTCTGAAGCCATCATCGACTCAACTAGTGATCTTAAAAGCATAAGAGTGGATGAATCTCGAGGCAGGATCGCAGTAGAAACCGTGGGTGTTTTTGACATGAAGGAGTTTCGTGAGAAGCAACTGAATTTTTCTGCTGGGTGTGGGAGAGGGATTACCTTTTTTTCTATGACAGATGTGAAAAGATTCGCAAAAGTGAAAACGAATCGGGCGGTTTCGCTTACCTATTTGTTGAAAAAGCGGCATGAATTTGCCGTCAATTCACCACTTTATTTAGAAACCGGTGGGATGCACGGAGCCTGCATTGTTGATCGTGAAGGGCATATTTATGTGAAAGAAGATATTGGCAGGCATAATGCTGTTGATAAAATTATCGGATTTGCACTTCGTCGTAATATGATTCCGGAAGACCTCATTTTACTTACAACGGGGCGGATTTCCTATGAAATGCTTTCAAAGGCGGCAAGATTTGGTTTTGGTATCGTTGGCTCAAGAACAGCTGCCACCAAACAAGCTGTTCAACTAGCAAACTATTTAAACGTAGAGGTAATCGGTTACATAAGAGGGAAAATGATTAACGTGTACACGTCCTGTGGCCGTGTGTTAAATGATCTGAATGATAAGGTGGCAGGAGAACATTAATTGGCATTAAAGTCGCCCATTTCATTGTACGAGATGGCAGACTTTAAATGATAGAATGAAAGGGGAAGTTTAGATGGCAGAGTTAACACGGAGACAGTTTTTAAAATTGTCCGGAGCGACAGCCGCAACCTTGGCCATTGTCGAACTTGGATTTAATGAAAAAGAAGTAAAAGCATATTCTCGGCAATTTAAGCTTGCTAAAGCAACAGTTACGCCGACAATTTGCTGTTATTGTGCAGTAGGCTGCGGAATTCTTGTACATACGAAAAACAATCATGTTGTCTTTACAGAGGGTGATCCGGATCATCCAATCAATGAAGGGACGCTTTGCAGTAAAGGGACCAATATACGGCAAGTATATGAATCTGACAGGCGCATCACAAAACCGCTTTACCGCGCTCCAGGCAGCAGCAAGTGGGAGGAAAAGTCTTGGGAATGGATGTATGAAAGAATTGCCCTAAAGGTGAAAGAGACTCGTGACAAAACATTTATAACTCACGATAATGGCATGCCTGTTAATCGAACAGAAGCCATTGCTTGTCTTGGCGGGGCCGCTTTGGACAACGAAGAGGACTATTTGCTTGCAAAATTGATGAGAGGGCTTGGGTTAACGTATATTGAACACCAAGCACGTATATGACATAGCTCTACGGTTGCCGGTCTGGCACCTTCTTTTGGACGTGGAGCAATGACAAATCACTGGAATGATATCCAGTATTCTGATTGTGTATTAATGATGGGTTCAAATCCTGCTGAAAATCACCCGATAAGTTTCCGCTGGATTTTAAAGGCGAAGGAAAATGGCGGAAAAATTGTATCAGTTGATCCGCGATTTACACGCAGTTCAGCAAAAGCGGATATCTACGCACCACTACGTTCCGGTACTGATATCGCTTTTATCGGTGGTTTAATGAACTATGCAATCGAAAACAATCTCTATCATAAAGACTACATTGTGAAGTATACCAACGCTTCCTTCATTCTTGATGATGGCTATGATTTTCACGATGGCTTATTTAGCGGTTATGATGAAAAAGTGCGCAAATATGATCAAGCAACATGGGGATTTAAGAAGGATGCTACAGGGACTATTTTAAAGGATGAAACACTTGAAAATCCGCGCTCTGTATTCCAAGTGATGAAAAAACATTATTCCCGTTATGATCTTGACACCGTTACATCTGTAACAGGAACACCGAAAGAGAATTTCCTAGAAGTAGCGAAGGCTTTTTGCGGTACTGGTAAACCGGGAAAATCGGGTACGATTATGTACGCGATGGGCGGAACCCAATCGACACATGGTTCGCAAAATGTTCGTGCATACGCGATTATCCAATTGTTGTTAGGGAATATTGGTCTCCCTGGCGGCGGTGTTAATGCCCTCCGCGGTGAGTCCAATGTACAAGGCTCAACAGACTTTGGGCTTTTATATCATAATATCACAGGTTATTTAAATACGCCGATTGCCAACGATAAAATGGCAACACTTGCTGCTTATCTTGAAAGTGAGACACCAAAATCGGGCTATTATGTTAATAAGCCGAAATTTTTTGTCAGCTACTTAAAAGCGATGTATGGAGAAAAGGCGACAGCCCAGAATGAATTTTGCTATCAGTACCACCCGAAAGTTAAAGAAGGCAAAAACTATTCCTATATGGGGCTTTTTGATGACATGTACGATGACAAGTTGAAAGGTTTATTCTTGTTTGGTCAAAATCCAGTTGTTGGTTCTCCGAATGCAACGAAGTCCCACGAAGCATTAAGTAAATTAGATTGGATGGTGACAATTGACCTTTTTGAGACTGAAACATCAATTTTTTGGAAAAAAGAGGCCGGCAAAAATCCTGCTGAAATTAATACGGAAGTATTTTTCTTGCCTGCTTGCAGTTCCTATGAAAAAGAAGGTACCATTACGAATTCCGGGCGCTGGATGCAATACCGTTGGCAAGCGATTAAGCCAAAAGGGAATTCCAAAGGGGATTTAGAAATTATCTATTCTTTGGGACGGAAATTAAAACTACTTTACAAAAATGACGGTTCGTCCCTTGCTGCTCCGTTTAATGCTTTCACATGGAATTATGGGGAACATGACCACCCTGATATTGATCTCGTACAGAGGGAAATCAACGGTTTTGACACAAAAACAGGCAAACTTATTCCTGGTTTTGGAAAGCTCGCTGATGATGGATCAACGGCTTGTGGAAACTGGATTTACTGCGGTTTTTACCCTGAAGAAGGCAAAAACTTATCAAAAGCTCGTGATAATAAAGATACGGGCATGAATAATTTCTTAAATTGGTCTTTTGCGTGGCCAATGAACCGCCGTATTCTTTATAATCGCTGCTCTGCTGACTACAATGGGAAGCCATGGTCAGACAATAAAAAGGTAATCTGGTGGGACGGCTTGAAACAAGAATGGACAGGCTATGATGTTCCGGATTTTGTAAAAACACAGCGTCCAAATGAAGAAGCAGGGCTAAATCCATTTATCATGAATGCATCAGGTGTCGGCCAGCTGTTTGCAAATTTAAAAGATGGCCCACTGCCGGAGCATTATGAGCCATATGAAAGCCCGATTCCAAATCCATTTTCAAGTGTTGAAGTTAGTCCGGTAGCGGCGATGTTCAGTAAAAAGCGCAACAAGAAAGGCAATCCAAAGGATTTTCCAATCGTGGCTACGACCTATCGCGTCAGTGAACATTGGCAATCAGGTTCTATGACTCGCAACCAAGCATATCTCGCCGAGCTCATGCCGCATATGTTTATAGAAATAAGCGAAGAACTAGCTAAAGAAAAAGGCATTAAGAATAAGGATCGAGTGATTATCAAATCAGCGCGGGCTGAAATCGAAGCCTATGCCCTTGTTACGAAACGCTTTAAGCCGTATACGATAAAAGGGAAGAAAGTACACCATATCGGCATGCCATGGAACTATGGTTTTAATGGTATTGCAACTGGTGCTTCTGCCAATGATTTAACAAGTTATGTAGGGGATGCTAATTCACAAATTCCGGAATATAAAGCGTTCCTTTGTGATGTAAGGAGGGCTTAAACGTGACAGAATATGTGAAATATGTCGATGTAACAAAATGTGATGGCTGCCGCGCTTGTATGGTTGCCTGTAAAAGCTGGAATGACCTTGAAGCTGAACCGGAAGATTTCAATGGGACAATCCAATCCCACAAGACATTAACAGCGAATACATGGAATTTGATTACCTATCAAGAAAAAGAAACAAATGGCCGCTTTGAGTGGCTTTTCCGCCACAAATCCTGCTTGCATTGCACAGATGCAGGCTGTGAAAAGGTTTGTCCGGAAGATGCAATCAGCTATACAGAATATGGTTCGGTTGTCGTCAACTACGATAAATGTGTGGGCTGTGGTTATTGCGTGGAAGGTTGTCCATTTGATGTCATCCAGCTTACCCACTATATTGATGAAAAAGGGAAAGAGCAGCGTCGTGCTCAAAAATGTACATTATGTACAGACCGTCTCGATGAAGGCTTACAACCTGCTTGTGTCAACTCTTGCCACACCGATGCCTTAATGTTTGGCGAAAAGGATGACATGCTTGCCCTTGCCGAGAAACGCCTAAAAGAAGTGAAAGAACGCTATCCGAAAGCGAATATTTATAATCCAGCAGGTGTAAAGGGAACACATACGATTTATTTGCTGGCTGAGGACCCGGAATTTTATGATTTACCAAAGAGCCCGAAAGTGCCAACATCAGCAAAAGTATGGAAGGATTATGCCCAACCAATTGGAAAAGCATTATTAGGTGTAACAACAATGGCTGTAATTGGTAGTATGGTCTCTAATAAATTCTTAAATCCGTATCATGGGGGAGGCGATTCTGATGAGCAAAAGTAGTGAACGCATGGTTAAACGTTTTGGCTTGCCGTTTCGCGTGGCCCATTGGATTGTAGCGTTTTCATTTTTGGCGCTGTATATCACCGCGTTACCGATGTATACGGAGTTCTTTGACTGGCTTTGGCCAATCTTAGGCGGTCCGGCCAATGCACGTCTTTTGCACAGAATTTTTGGAGTCACCTTGATGGTTCCGCTTTTCATTATGCTTTTCTTAGATCCAAAGGCATTGTTCCATTGGCTTAAGAGTGCCTTTACTTGGCACAAGCATGATTTTCAATTTTTTCCAGCATTCGCTTTTGAATTTTTTGGGAAGCACAAGGAAATTCCGAAGCAGGACTTTTATAATGCCGGTGAAAAACTGAACTCCGTACTTCAATTATTTTGCGGGATTGGCATAGTCGGATCAGGAATCATCATTTGGAATACAGGCTGGTTTCCAAATTGGCTTGTAGACATAGGCTACCCTGTTCATGCTATCTGCGTTGGGCTTTCAATCGCTGTTGTTGTTGGACATGCATATTTGGGTACTTTTGCCCCTGACGGATGGAAAGCATTTCGTGGCATGGTTAAAGGGGAAGTACCTGAAGAGTGGGCAGAGCGTCACCATGGTCGTTGGGTTGATGATATAAAGCAAGAAGAAAAGAAAAATCCGCTAAAAGGTGCTTAATAATAAAACAGTAAAATATCTATTTTTGATAAGTGTCTGGCATCTAAAAATTTACGGTGCCCGGCACTTTTCCATTCTAGAATAAAATGTCTTAAAAAAATAAAGAGGTGGAGCAAATGTCTGTTATTAATCAAGAGTATGTCAATCTTCAAAAAGAACTACTAGAAAAACAATCAGGATGGCAAAAGGAAATCAGCGCTGAAATTAATTTTATCAATAATGCGGTTAAAAATAAAAATATTCCTCTGATTGAACAGTTAGATGTCAATGTGTCAATCGAAAAGTATAGAGAATGGATTTTACAATTGCTTCAACTATTATCGACAAGACATCCTGCTTTAGAAGAAGATATGAAAAAAGTGGAAAAGATGATAAATGATGAAATCGTGGCACGATGGGCAGAAGAAGTACTTTCCTTTAATGATGTTTATTTTTGTGCGATTGCTAGAGAGCATGGCGTAAGTGAATGGATTCCCCAGTTTTTGGCTGAACACGCGATTCGCCCTTATCTTCGTCAACTTGCAGCAGTTTACCAGGATATTTTTACAAATACAACAGATGCTGGTACATGTCCATGTTGCGGCGAACCAGTTCGACTTGCCAGATTAGAAGGGAAGGTTGGCAAAAAAGTTCTTTATTGTCCACGTTGTAATGCCTCTTGGCAAGAGAAGCGCACGAAATGCTCGCATTGCGGCAAAGATCATGATGAAAAAATGGTTTACTTTCACCTCGAAAATGATCCTTCACAGCAATTGTATATTTGCAACAATTGTCATGGCTATGTAAAAGTAATCGATGCGAAAGAGAGAATTCAGAAAGAAGAACCTGCTCTACTAGACTTACAAACAATTCATTTAGATATCATGGCACAGGATTATCACACAGAAAAGGGGTATTAGCACATGCAGGAAGCGACTGCCATCATTCTT
The DNA here is from genome assembly GCF_054301215.1 of Schinkia acidoalkalinis. Next base: position 361,296 of record NZ_CP182573.1, on the reverse strand, counting down.
GCCGGCGGAAAATCAAGCCGAATGGGAACAAACAAAGCACTTTTACCAGTAGCGGGGAAAGCGAACATCGAGCTGATTAAGGAGGAGTTGACTCCTTATTTTTCTAATATCCTGCTAATTACAAACGATTTTCAAGCCTATGAATTTTTAGGGGTCCCGATGGTGAAGGATGAATATATTGGGATGGGTCCGCTTGCCGGTATTCATTCAGGCTTGAAAAATAGCAAGACGGACAAAAATTTCTTTGTGGCATGTGATATGCCTTTTGTTTCTGGAAAATTAGCAAAGCATCTTGTTGGTTTAAGTGATCAATACGAGGCAGTTGTTCCTATAATAGACGGGAAGTTGCACCCGCTTTTTTCTGTATTTCACAAATCAGTGCTTCTAAAGGTAGAACAATGTTTGTTGGAGGAACGTCTACGGATTAGAGATTTGTTGGACGATATTGAGGTTCTTTTTGTAAGTGAAGCCGAGTTGGAGTATGTCATGGTTGGTAATATTGAAAAAATATTCTATAATATGAATTATCCTTCAGATTATCAAAATGCCATGAACTGGCCGAAGGGGTAAGCGGTCTAACCAATTTTGGTTCATAACAAGGGGGGGAGTTTCATGCAATTTTTTAAAGTAAAAACAGTAGAAGAAACATTTACACTTATACAACAATATGTACAAGCTGTAAATAAAATAGAAACTGTTTCTTTATCGGAATCATACCATAGAATCCTAGCGGAAGATGTTGTTTCCACTGAAAATATTCCAAGCTTTCGCCGTTCGACAGTGGATGGTTATGCTGTAAAAGCATCTGACCTTTATGGTTCTTCAGAATCAATGCCTGGCTTTGTTACAATTGTCGGGGAAGTTCATATGGGGGAAGAGGTAAGTAGGGAGCTTTCACCGGGTGAAGCAATGTACATTCCAACGGGAGGAATGGTGCCGCTTGGTGCAGACAGTGTGATAATGATTGAGCACTGTGAAGATATTAGCGGGTTATTAAATACATACCGTGCTGTGGCTCCAGGTGAAAATATAATTGGTATTGGTGAAGATATTAAAGAAAATGAGGTTTTTCTTACAAAAGGGACAAAATTAAGACCGCAGGAAATTGGCGCTATCGGTTCACTAGGGATTGAATATGTGAACGTTTACAAAAAAATAGCGGTTGGTTATTTATCATCAGGTGATGAAATTGTTCCATTTGAAACTCGTCTTTTAAAACCTGGACAAGTTCGTGATATAAATGCTTTAACCATCGGCAATATGGTGAAAGAATGGGGTTATGATTTTGTTTATGGGGGAATTGTCCCTGATCAATATGAAATTTTTCAAAAACAGGCAGCTGAATTGGCTGAGAAAGTAGATTGCCTAATCCTATCAGGAGGCAGTTCCGTTGGTGCAAAGGACTATACAACGGAAGTTATCCAATCAATCGGTAATCCGGGGGTTTACGTCCATGGTGTGTCCATTAAGCCTGGAAAACCTACGATTCTATCACAAGCAGGGCAACTTCCTGTAGTTGGGTTACCAGGTCACCCGGCATCAGCAATGATTATCTTTCAGCTCTTTGGCCGTGATATTCTTGCAAGATTAAGCGGTGCCGAAACGAGAGAACTACCAACTAGAGTATTAGCAAAAATGAAAAAAAATATTCCATCTTCACCGGGTCGTTCCGATTATGTTCGTGTAAAAGTAACCAACGAAGGCGGAGAATGGTGGGCAGAGCCTATCTTCGGCAAGTCTGGCTTATTAAAAACATTAGTGCAAAGTGATGGTATTGTTGAAATTCCTTCCGAAAAGGAAGGGGTTATCACTGGTGAATCTGTAGCTGTTATTTTATTGCGATAGGAAGGTGAGGAACGTTGAAGGACAAACGATATAATAGGAAAATATATTTAGAGGATAAACCAAGAAGCAAAGCATTACAGGAGCTTTTAGATGCTTTTTCATTTGAAAGAGCAATTGAGAGGATCCCGACAATAGAGGCACTTGGTAGGATAACAGCCTCTCCTATCTATGCAATTTTATCACAACCGCATTATCATGCATCAGCGATGGATGGCATAGCGGTCATTGCAGAAGACACCTATGCTGCTCACGAACAAAATCCAGTCCAATTATCGCTTACGAATGGCCAATTTATCTACGTGGACACCGGAAATCCGATTCCTTCTCCCTTCGACTCTGTCATTATGATTGAAAATGTACATGTCATTGATGAGGAAACCATTGAAATAATCGAACCTGCAACACCTTGGCAGCATATCCGGCCGATTGGTGAAGATGTTGTAACCGGAGAAATGCTTTTGCCTCAAGGGCATAAGCTCAAACCGGTTGATTTAGGGGCATTGCTTGCTGGTGGGGTATTTGAAGTACCAGTTGTCAAAAAGCCAAACGTCACGATTATTCCAACTGGCAATGAAATTGTCAGCCCTAGTTTAGATGTAAAGCCTGGTGAAATTATTGAAACAAATGGTACTGTTTTTGCTGCGTATATTACTGAGTGGGGTGGGTGCCCAATCAAGCATGAGATTGTCAAGGATAATCCAGACCTCATTCGTGCAGCCCTTCTTAGTGCTACCGAAACATCGGATATTGTGATTATTAATGCTGGTTCATCTGCAGGGTCTAAAGACTATACCGTTCATATCATTGCTGAGATTGGTGAAGTGCTTTCCCACGGTGTTGCAACCAGGCCGGGCAAGCCAGTTGTCCTTGGAAAAATAAACAACACGGTTGTCATTGGACTACCAGGTTACCCTGTTTCTGCCTATTTGGCCATGGAGTGGTTTGTTCGTCCACTTATTTGCAAGTATTTAGGGGTTGCTGAACCCAAAAGGAATGCGTTGGCTGTGAAACTTGGACGCCGAATTGTCTCTAATATGGGGTCCGAGGACTTTGTAAGAATGAATATTGGTAAAGTGAACGGTGAGTATATTGCCAACCCGTTGACACGAGCGGCTGGTGTAACAATGTCGATGGTCCGTGCAGATGGTTTATTACTAGTGCCAGCTGATAGCCTTGGCCTTGAGCAAGGGGAAAAAGTGGAGTTGGAGTTGTATAAGCCACTCGAAGTTATTGATAAATCGATTTTGTTTAGCGGGAGTCATGATTTAACAATTGATATGATCTCATCCTTCCTTCGCAGCAATGATATTAATCGACAAATTATTTCGTCGCACACCGGGAGTATGGCTGGATTAATGGCGATAAGAAAAGGAGAGACACATATTGCCGGTATCCATTTACTAGACCCGGAATCCGGCGAGTACAATCTTCCGTTTATTAAAAAATATATAAATGATCAAAAACTCGTGTTATTGCGGTTTTTAAAAAGGGAACAAGGTTGGATTGTTCCCAAAGGAAATCCTGATGGGGTTCAATCGATAAAGGATGTAGTTGAGAAAAATTTGAATTTTGTTAATAGACAAAAAGGCGCTGGTACGAGAATCCTTTTTGACCATTTATTGAAAAAAGCGGATGTCTCTTCTGCTTGGATTAAAGGCTATCAAAGGGAAATGTTTTCTCATTTAAGTGTAGCGGCAGAGGTTAAACAACAGGCAAATAGTGTTGGCTTAGGCATTTACTCAGCTGCAAAGGCGATGGAACTCGATTTTATTTCTCTAGCAGATGAAAGCTATGACCTATTAATGACAGCCGAATTTTATGAAAGTGAATCTGGAAAAGAGCTGGAAGCCGTACTACGGTCTCCGCAGTTTAAGATGACGGTAGAACAGCTGGGCGGCTATAAAGTGGATTCAGAGTTCGAGCCGTACTATATTTAAAAAACAATAGCAATTATCATTATATTGTGACATAATCGTGAATATTCATTACTATATAGCAAAACTGATACAAAATGTTTATAATAAACATATCTTCTAAATGGTTCATAACTATTTCGCGGATACTCACTCAGAAGTAGGAGGAAAATCTATTATGTTATCGAATATCGGAATGCCAGGCCTGATTCTGATTCTGTTATTGGTCTTAATTATCTTTGGACCTAAAAAGCTGCCGGAAATGGGACGAGCTGCTGGTCAAACGCTTCGAGAATTTAAGAAAACAACAAAAGAATTAACAGGAGATGTAGTCGAAGAATTTACGGAAGTGAAAGAGGAAGTTAAAGAACTTAAAAATATTAATAAATAAATGTCAACTATTATGATTTTTTAGGAGTGAACATACATGTTATCAAATATTGGCTTACCGGGTTTAATCTTAATTCTCGTCATTGCCCTTGTCATTTTTGGACCTTCAAAATTACCTGAAATCGGTAAGGCTTTTGGTAGTTCTTTAAAAGAGTTTAAGAAAGCTACAAATGATTTAGCAAATGATGATGAACAAAAGAAAATTGAGGACAAAAAGAAAGATTCTTTATAATTGAGAAGTGTGGTAGAGGATGTAAGATATCATCTTACATCTTCTTTCAGTTTTACAACCGTGTATTAGCATAAGCTTCCTTTGGATGGGGGGAAATTATATGGACCAAGATCAAGGTATGAATCTTGTCGGCCATTTGGAAGAGCTACGAAAGCGCATTATTATCACAGGCGTAGCTTTTGTTATTTTCTTTATCGTAGCCTTTATCTATGTAACTGATATCTATCATTTTTTTGTGCGGGGATTGGATTTTAAGCTAACAATATTGAGCCCAACGGAGGTTGTTTGGGTTTACATTCAGCTTGCATGTGTTGTCTCAATTGCCTTAACAATTCCCGTATTGGCATGGCAGGTTTGGTTATTTATTAAGCCGGGATTAAAGCCGTTGGAGAGAAAAGTGACGCTGTCTTATATTCCAGCCTTATTTATCCTATTTATTATGGGCCTAAGTTTTGCGTATTTCTATATCTTTCCACTTGTTTTTGATTTCTTGATCAGTCTTTCTGGTGACAATATGCAAACCATGTTCACAATTGAGAAATACTTTGGCTTTTTGCTAAAGATTACCTTGCCGTTTGGTTTTCTTTTTGAATTGCCGGTTGTCATCATGTTTTTAACAAGCCTGGGGATCGTGAATCCTCAAAGACTTACGAAAATCAGGAAATATGCCTATCTTGTGTTGGCTGTTATCGCTGCTGCAATCACACCGCCGGATTGGCTATCACAAATTGTCGTGATGGTTCCATTATGTATTTTATATGAAGCAAGTATTCAATTGTCAAAAATTGTCTATCGCAAGAGACTCAAAAAGGAAAAAATGCGAGAAAAAGAATATGGTATGCTTGATTCCGATGAGCAAGATGTAGAGGATGTAATAGAAAATTGATTGAAAAACACGCCTGATTATTATCAATCAGGCGTGTTTATCATAATTCCGGCAACTTGTTCTAATCTTTCATAGAAAGATTTTTGCATTGGTCCTTCCAAGCCAATATCATTCATGGCTTCTCTCATACACGCTAACCAAGCTTTTGCCCTAGTTGGTGTAATTTCAAATGGAAGATGTCTCGCTCTCATCGCAGGCGGGCCAAATTCGTTGCTATACAATGTCGGTCCCCCTGTAAACTGAGTTAAAAACATTTTTTGTTTTCGCTTGATTTCCTCCATATCCCCAACAAACAATGGACTTAGAATAGGATCTGCGTATACTTTTGGGTAAAATGCATTCACTAAATTTTGTATCGTTTCTTCGCCGCCTAATAACTCATATGGAGTTTGAAAATTCATATTCATCACCTAATTTATACTTTTTATAATATAATATATCAAAATATAAAATGTTAAAGCGTGATTTAAATCACACTTTCGGAAAATTTTAACATATGCTTCCAAAGAATTATGACACAATATGATTTTAAAATCAATTTGTTTTTAATTCTCCACGCCTCTTGCTAAAATAAAAGGAAAGTTTGATATTGGAAAAGAAGGGACGTCCTACACTTGAATAAATCGTTTTATCAATTTGTCTTAAAATTTAGATCAGGGAAAAAAGGAGATGTATTTGGGAATTTTGCGGAAGAAATCTATAAGGATCACAGCTTTCCTAAGTATTCTTCTGATTACCATGAAATTAGCAGCTATTTGGAATTAAATGATAGTTCATTAAATTCAATTTCAATTTTTGATAAAATTTGGGAAATGTACGAGCAAGAAGTTATTGGCATATAATCCTATTTGCGCTTTTTGTAAATTCCTCCTTTTCTTTTTTGAAAAAATAATTTTTCAGCATTAGGAAAAATTATAAAAGAAAGAAATACAGTAGGAGGAACAAAACGTGAAAAAAAGAACAATCCAGTTACTAATGGCAGTTTTGTTTTTGTTTGTTGCTGCAGCATGTGGCAATAACAGTAAGAACCTTGGATTAAACGATAATGATAATAATGGTAATAAAAAAAATGACGGTCTTGGGATATCTAGTTTGAATACGACCATGAACAGTGGCGACTATCCGCACACAGAGCCTGTCTTAATGCGTCCGGCTCAATACGAATTCCGAATTATAAATGGTAACCCTGGCGGACAATTTGCATTTGATGGCAGAAACTTTTATGGGGCAACACCGAACAATCCGCAAGCAACTTATAGAGGGCAGCAACAACAAACACAAACTCAACAAGCTCCACAGCAGCGAGCACAAACGGGACAGGCCCCACAGCAACAAACTCAGAAGGCTGCACCTACGGCTGGAATTAGCGCTGTTGAAACTCAGGTCATTCAACTTACTAATGCGCAAAGAAGAAAAAATGGCTTACCTGATTTACAAGCAGATCCATCATTGAGTAAAGTTGCTCGTGAAAAAGCAAATGATATGCAAACAAAACATTATTTTTCGCATACTAGTCCAACCTATGGCTCGCCATTTGATATGATGAGAGACTTTGGAATCAGCTACCGTGCTGCAGGCGAAAACATTGCCCAAGGTCAACGAACAGCTGAGGAAGTTGTAAATGCATGGATGAATAGTGAGGGGCACCGCCGCAACATTTTAAGCCCAGATTACACTCATATAGGAGTGGGCTTTAGCCAAACTGGGAACTACTGGTCACAAATGTTCATAAAGAAATAAAATCCATAAGAAAAAACATCGACTTCCGCTTTTAGGGTGGAAGTCGTATTTTTCTAATAATAAATTTTTTTTATTTTTTCAACTACATCATCAATATGATTTGATACTTGTGGGATAGAATAACCAACATAAAGTGGTGAAGTAGGAAACCGCGGGATAATCTTCGCTGCTGTTTTACCGCCAAATTCATAGAAGAACAAATTATAGCTATTACAGTTCCTGTGAAAATGATTCAAAATATAGTGAGCCGCGATTTGAATTCCCTCCGCAAATGTTTGGATCCCTTTCTCATTCTCCATAATTACATTAAATTCAAAAAATCCCATTCTCGGGTATTGAGAAATATTGAATTCAACTTCATCTTTTACTTCAATTGGTATGCCAATAAAATGTTTTTCCAGTAACGCATCTTGGTAATTAATACTGTCAAGACCAACGATCTGCATATGCGGATGGCGCAGCGATCCACCTGATAACGGGCCATGGTTTTTGAAAAATAAAACAGATTTGTATTTTTTGCTTTTAATCATTTCTTTCCAATGTGTAAGGCCAAATGAAATCACTTTATATAGATGGTCTTTACTGTATTCTGATAGTTCTGAATGGCATACATCGGTTTCGATGATAACCGTTTGATATGTGTTTTCAAGGGTTGGATATTTATTTTTTAGCCAAATAATCGGTCCATCTGTATCTAAAAGATCTGTTAATGCTTCGCGATTACAAAAAGGGCATGATGTATTTGCATTTAGTAAGCTGTTTGGTTTCTGCTTTCCAATAGAGGAATCAAATATTAAATGATTATGCATAAACAAATTTGCTCCTTTAATAGTTTCCTATAATAAGTTTATTATAGATTTTAAACGTTTACCACTAATAAGTTTTGTTAACCAATTAGATGACAGCCTGTTTTTTGTTGTTACTGCACCTTAACATGAGTTCCTCCATACAATGGAATTAACGTAAAGGGAAATGGAGGTAAATGAATGGCAAGCAATAACAATAATAATAATATGTTTGGTAATATCGAAAAGAAAACAGGCGTCAATATGAATGATATATTAAAATTGGCGAATTCTCTTTCGAACGCTAACTTCAGAGATGAACAAACGGTGCGGAGAGTAATCCAACAGGTAGCTCAATTAGCCGGAAAACGTGTTCCAAAGGAAAAAGAGGAAATGCTTGTTAAAGCAATTTTAAACAATAACATACCAATGGATTTAAACTCTTTGTCAAAAATGATAAAATAATTGTATTTTCCTAGTGGAAAGGCTGCCTCAGGGTTTCATGCATAAAAAAGAAGCAAAGCAGCTTCCGATAATATGCATCCATTGAGCCAGCCTCTTTTTCTGTGGATTGTTCAACTAATCATCTTAGTTGATGGCTAATTCCGGAAGTGAAATCGTCATATTTGGAGAGGCCATAGGGTCATAGCTTTTATATTTGAATATTGGATTACCTTCATTCAGGATTGTAAGTGACAGAACTTTTTCTTTATCAGCTGAATGCCCTCTCGTTTCAAGGATAAATTGAAGGTCTTTTTCCTTTAATGTGTATTCATGAAGGTCAATTCCTAATAAATACCGGCTTGTCTTACTTGTATTGGCCTCTTTTTTTATATAAGAGGTTAATGCACTGAGAGAAATTTTATCATTGTTTCCTTGAACATGCTGTACGGCTTCTTTAACCTTATCTGTAAACTTATGAAAAATCGATCTCAAATCCAAATTCATCTATCCAACATCCTCACCTTCAACCTTATCATCTTCTGAATAGTCATCTAATGGTAGAAAAGATAATACTTCTTTTATGATCGTATTTACTTTTTGATTTACGACATCGTCGCCAAACGCATTTTTTGCTTTTTGTATGAGTTCGACCACTTCTTCATTAAGTTGAACACAAAAAGTATCTTCCTCTGATTGGTTATAAAGATCAATAAATACATCCAAGGCTACTTGCATTTGATCAATCGAGTCACTTAATTTAATATTTTCTTCTTTTGTAACTTTCACAACCTTCACCTCTATTGTCTTATTGTGTGCAAAAGTTGTAAAAACTAGTCATTTTGAAATAGGAGCCCCCTTTTTTTAGGCGCTAAGGGGCAATACGTATAGAAAGACAGCAAAAAAGTGGGTAACTGAACCAAACAGTACAAATAGATGCCAGACCATATGATGAAAGGTAAAGCCACGCCATACATAAAAAATACTTCCAAGTGTATATAAAACACCGCCTGTAATTAATAGCACCATACCACCCATAGGGAGATTTGTAATAAGGGGCTTCCATGCAAAGACAATTAGCCAACCCATCACAATATAAAGAACGGTTGAAAGATATAAAAATCGTTTACAATAAAAAATTTTAAATACGACTCCTAAAAGCGCCAATCCCCAGATAACTCCAAATAATGTCCAGCCTAACCAACCTTTAATGACAATAAATAAAAAAGGTGTGCAGGTTCCGGCAATAAATAAATAGATGGAAGAGTGATCCATGATTTCAAAAATATCCTTTGCTTTTCCGGCCGGAAAACTATGTAATAATGTTGATGATACATACAATAGAAGCATCGTCCCGCCAAAAATAGAAAAGCTAATTATATGAAGCAGTGTCCCTTGTGCTGCTGAGTAAATAACGAGTATTGTAAGGGCGGCAATGCTTAATAAGGCGCCAATCCCGTGGGTGATGGAGTTCGCGATTTCCTCGATTTTTGTAAAGGTATGGGTTGTATTCATGAACAAAAGACATCCTTTCGATTTTCAATCTGGTTAAAACCAGCCAATATATCTATCATACTTTTTAAGCTCTCCAAATGAAACATAAATCAAAAATAATTATGGTAGGGCAGAGGTCAATTTGATTCATAAAGCCGCTGCCCTTTGTGGTTTACATTTAAGCGTTATTTTTCTTATTTACTTGTCTACCGCTTTTCTTTTGACTTTGGCTTTTTGTGTTCCCGATGGTGAAATCATTGCCTAGTTCCACTTCGTTTTTGGCTGATTGGTTCACCTTCATTTCATTGGTTTGATTAAGATTGCGCTGTCCTTGTTTCGACATTCCAATTTCCCCCTTAATGGTTTAGAAGTAGTTACGACTTTTATCTTTTCCAAATTCACTAAAAAAATTTAAATGATTGGAGTAAAGTGATAGCGACTAAATGTATAGCATATGATAGTTGGAGTATAGCTAAATGCTATCCTTTTGATATCGGATTGATAGCACTAATATAGCAATTTATATCAAAAAAGTTGGTATTCTTTTGATAAGTATACTACCTTGGATGTTGGAAATAATTTGTAGTAAGTTAAAGAATCGTGGGTGAAAAAATGACTGGGAAACTTGATGTAACAAATTATTTCTTTTCGGAAAAATGGCTAAAAATTTTAGATGAGGTAACTTTTTTTTCGAAGAAAAGCAGACTCGTTTGGTATCGCGGTCAAACAAACAACGGCTCCAAAAATGGGCGCTATCCCTTGCTTTCTGGACTGTTTCGGCAAGATTTTTCAGTTGAACAAATACTAGAATGGGAAGAAGTAAGCTATAAACGTTTCTTTGAAAATGGCTTTGATTTGCATAAGACTGAAAACCAGTGGGATCTTCTCTATTTAATGCAGCAATACGGTGTAAAAACAAGACTATTGGATTGGTCTGAATCTTTTGCGGTTGCATTATACTTCGCAACAAATGGTTGGAATCTACAAAATCCCTGCTCTATTTGGCTTCTTGACCCTTTCGGGCTTAACCGACAATTCCACGATATGGCGGAACTTAAAAGCATGCCCAAAACAAGCTTATTTCTGGATGAACGGCATGAATTGAAAAAAACAATGGCCTTAAGTCCAAGAATGAACACATATCGCAGCATGTTTCAGAAAGGATATTTTACACTTCAAGGCAACACAAAGCAGGGACTTGAGAAAGAAAATGACGGGGGGTTGTTGAGAGAACAGATTTTAAAGCATATTCAAATAGATGTTGAGCTAAAAAACGATGTTGATATTTTTTTGGAGTTAAGCGGAATTAACCAATTTACACTATTCCCAGATTTAAGCGGCCTTGCAAGCTATGTTAACCAATGGACGACAACGGATTTGCTAAAGAAGAAACTGCAGGATGATACGAACCACCGCGGGTCCGCGTTGTACAGACAAACTGCAAATGGACCAATATTGTGGCAAGAAGATCAAAATACATATCAATAATGTAGTCAAGACTATTTCATCCTTTCATTTAGTGGTTTACAATTAAGTTTGATTTATCAAGTTCAAAATTAGTTGATATAGGAGATTTATTGATGAGCTTTTCAAAAAAAGGGGAATGGTTTCATTTTGATGTGCCAAAGAAATGGGACCAGTTAACAATTGAAGATATTTTAAAAGAAAAATGGAAAACACCCAAGAAGCTATTGCATCAATTTAGGATGGAAAATAGGGTGCAGGTCAACGGTGTTACTCAAACCAGATGGGATCAGCACCTTAAAACAGGGGAGAAACTGCAAATTCGTTTATTTATAGAGGAGGACTACGGAGTTGACCCACAGTATTTGCCAGTTGGGATTTGCTATGAAGACGACCATTTATTGATTGCTGATAAACCGGCAAGTATGGATACCCATCCTAACGAGGGTGAAGGAAATACATTGGCAAATGCGGTTGCTTTTCATTTACAGATGAACGGTATCTCTACAAAGGTTCGCCATATACACCGCCTTGATCGAGGTACATCAGGAGGTGTCGTATTTGCGAAGCATGCCCTGGCCGGGGCTGTGCTTGATCAAATGCTTGAAAAGAGATTGATATCAAGGACTTACATTGCTTTTGTACACGGGCAAATGAAGAAAAAAAAAGGGACAATAACTGCAAATATAGGCCGGGACCGCCATCATCCAACAAGGAGGAGAGTGTCGAACACAGGTGACCCTGCCGTTACACATTATGAAGTTGTTCGATATTATCCTAAAAAGCAGATTACATTAGTGAAGCTAAAGCTTGATACAGGAAGAACACATCAAATCCGTGTCCACCTGAGTCATCTCGGCCATCCGATTGTTGGTGATACCCTTTATGGTGGAAGCCCAGATGATATAAACAGACAGGCTTTGCATGCCGAGCGTATACAGTTTATTCATCCATTTACAGCTGAGAAAATCGATGTGGCTATTCCATGGAGCGATGATATCGTAATGCTTGAAAAAAGCTTGGGAGGGTTCAAAACTTTATAGCATAAATTCTACCTTTTTGCCAAAAATAGTAGGGTGATTTTTGATAATAAAAGGAGGAATATAAAGTGACTAACGAAAAAGAACAAAAATTTAAATTAAGCTATGAATCTGATGGTGAAATGGGCCGGGAGAAAGCAGGCAATGCGGTAAATAAGAATCAAAACACCGAAATGGCTGAGGAATTCTTTAACACAACTCAAAATAGTGAATGAACTTGAAAAAGGATTGCCTTCGTGGTCTAATCACGGGGGCAATCCTTTTTTTGTAACTTTTATCCATTTGTAAAAAGTTGTTGGCCACTGTGCGTGATATAATATGAAGGATAAAGAAGATGTATGGCTGACAGGCAGATTCAAAGGTTAAAAAGATTGCGCATGAATAGACAAAATAAAAGTAGCTAAACATAGAATGGAAACATACAAAAAGGAGTAATGTAAAGTGAATATCCATCGTGTCAAACAAATTATTTCGTCGCCCAGAGAAATTACTGTCACTTATAATGGGGTTCCTGTCTGGTTAAAAAATGCTAATGAATCAAACCAAACTGTAAGTGTTTTTACAAAGGATAATCCCGATGATGTGATGGCTGTACCAGCAGCGGAGCTCGAAGAAAAAGAGTGAAAAAAAATAATAAAGGGAGCTCTAAAGGCTCCCTGTAAAATAAGAAAATCATATTAGACTAGTGTAAAATCCTCTTTTCTAATCGTATTTATGATTTCATTCATCTCTTCCTCAGTCAGACTACGTATACGATTTCCTTCACGCCCCAAAAAAACGAAAGTGCCAGGAATATTTAAACGGAAGCATCTTTTATATCCTTCTTTTTTTACAATGTCTCTATTGCACATGACGATAATGGAAGGGTGGTTTAAAGAATGCACTTTAATATTTGTGCCGATAATCTCCTGTAATTCTTCGTATTTGCCTACAATCATTTTTTTATATGGCGGAACATTCGGTTCACATATTAGAATATTCATGACAGATCTCCTCATAAAATCTCTTATATCAATTGTACCATGATAAAATTGAAAGCAAAGATATTAAAGTTTGGAAAAAATATATGATATTCTTAACTAAGAAAGAAAAAAATGCAAAACTTAGGAGGTTCTTGATTTGGTTGTCAACAATATTAAGGATTGTGCAGTTCTACATAATGGTGTAAAAATGCCATGGCTTGGTCTCGGTGTCTATAAAGTCGAAGATGGAAAAGAAGTCATTCATTCTATTCACAAGGCAATCGAAGAAGGGTACCGCGCCATTGATACCGCTGCTTTTTATCAAAATGAAGTAGGTGTTGGGCAGGCTGTGAAGGAGGCAGGTATTTCACGAGAGGAGCTATTCATTACAACAAAAGTTTGGAATGACCGTCAAGGCTACGAAACGACATTGCAAGCCTTCGAGGAAAGCAGAAAGAAATTAGGAATGGATTATATTGATTTGTATTTAATTCATTGGCCAGTAAAAGGGAAGTATCTTGATACATGGCGTGCCCTTGAAAAACTATATCATGATGGGTTTGTCAAAGCGATTGGTGTTTGTAATTTCCAGGTTCACCATTTAGAGGACTTAATGGCGAAGTCAGAAATAAAGCCAATGGTTAATCAAGTAGAATTCCATCCACGCTTAACGCAGCGTGAGGTACTTTCCTTCTGTAAAAATAACAATATTCAAATGGAAGCATGGGCGCCATTAATGCGTGGAAGACTCATGGATAATCCAACAATTGTAAAGTTAGCTGAAAAATATGGTAAAAAACCTTCACAAATCATGTTACGCTGGGATATAGACAGCGGGGTTGTGACGATTCCTAAATCGGTACATGAAGAACGAATCCACGAAAATGCAGATATCTTTGATTTCGAATTAGAGCCCTCAGATCTAGAAGAAATCAACGCTCTAAATAAAAACGAACGTACGGGGCCTGATCCTGATAATTTTACTTTTTAAAAGGGTGTAACAATAAAAGAGGTAGACTTAATACAAGTCTGCCCCTTTTAACATCCTTCATTATGTATTAAAGTTTTTTCTTTAAAGTTTGCTCAGCATGCTTTTTTAAGCTTTCAATTATCGTTGACGAAATTTCTTCTGATGAGTCTAATTTGATGCCATATGAGTATTCATTCTTTAAAAAATCTCTCTTTTGCCATAGGATCATTCCTGGTATTTCGTACGGACGGTTATCAATGGTAAAGCGAACTTCAATTTCAATTTTTTTATGAGAAGGTGATAAATTCAATGAACTCAACATTTTTAAACCGCTTGGACTGATATCGATGATCTGTCCCTTGCCAAACTCGCTGCTTTTAGAATCATCATCTATTTTAATAATTCTAAATAAACAATCGATTGGCGAATTAAAAGTATAACGGAAGCTTTCTTGACGACGGAATTTCATAATATACCCCATTTATTTACAAAATAAACGATATAATATATTATTATACAAAATTCATCAAGTTTTTACCATATAAAAATATACGGAAAAGTGCCTGACACCGTCACATTGTTGACAATGCCAAGCACTTGGGATGTTTTTTTAAAGCGATTTATATCAAATATTTACATCTTCATTACGACTGCGGTACCTTCTAAGACCATTTTGTTATATTGGTTGTAAATATTTGTGTTTAATTTTAAAATCTGTTTATCATCTCGTTTTTCTGTAACCTCACCGATTACTGTAAGCGTATCACCGATTTTCACAGGTGCTGTAAACTTAATATTTTGAGATAGATAGACTGTATTTTTTCCAGGAAGCTTTGTACCGATAAGGGCTGATATAAACCCAGCTGTCAAAATTCCATGGGCGATTCGCTCTTTAAACATCGTTGTTTTTGCAAAATCATCATCAACATGAATCGGATTCACGTCTCCGGACACCTTTGCAAATTCTAGAATATCTTCATTCGTTATGGTCTTTGAAAGCATAGCCGTTGTTCCAACCTGAATTTGAGAATATGGGACATCACAAACCTTGCTTGCCTGCTCAATGAAGCTCATCCACATCTCCCCAGTCTTTTTTCTTTATTTTAATAAAGAAAGATTTTGATTTTGGAACTTTTCAATTTCATCAGTTATTTTTTCTACTACATTTTTCATTTCTTGTGAAATTTCATTCATCATTGTAATTAATTCTGAACGATTTTTCTCTTGCTGCTGGATTAACCCATCAATGCTTTTTTCAATTTGACTTAAGTTTTGAGCCATCCATTGCTTTAATGCATTTTGAGGTGTAAGTGAAATTTTTGAAATGCGCTCGACCACATCTTCTAATTGCTTTTGAACGTTTTGGAGTGATTCACTTGTGTTTTCATCCTGGTACTTTTCAGCAGTTGTAAAGGCTTTTACTTGAAATCTCTCGGTCAATGCTTTGAATTCCTTAGAATATGAATCTAATAATTTAAAATATAATTCCATTGCATTTTTTTGCTGATTAACAGATTGAATTAATAAATTTTCGAATTGTTTCTGCCCATTATAAATTTGTGTTACCCCTTCTTCCCAACGATCCCAAATAAGATTAATGAAATATTTTGAGTTTAGTGCTGTCATGATTAAAACCTCTCCTTAATAATTTTTTCTGTAATTGTTAAAGTTCTTTTTCTTCTTCTTTTCCTCTTTGTCTGTTTGGAAAAGTGAACATATTGGTGTAAACCGAGAAAAATTGATCAAGCATGGATTGATAATGCTCTAATGAATACACACAAGTTTTTAAATATTGTTCACCTGCCTCTGTTAAAGAGTAAATTCTTTTCGCTGGACCAGCTTCGGATGTGTCCCATTCAGACTTTACAATATCGTCTTTTTCCAATTGTCTTAGCATACGGTACAGATTGCCTTGATCAATGGTAGAAAAACCAAAATCCATTAATTGCTGCAAAATCTTATAACCATGGCAATTAATATCACGCAGACTTAAGAGAATGAATGGAACGATAAAATTTTTAGGAGCCTGAAAGGTTTGTTCAGAGTTGTTAGAAGAATCCTTAGAATGATTTGTCATTTTGTTCACCTGCTTTAAAATGTTCTCCCTACATGTAATTTACACATAGGTGGCCCATTTCAGAACTAAAAATTTAAAAAAGTAAAAAAATTTTCTTTTGGGAAATGTAGTTCTAAATCGGAAATATCCTCCATAGGTTAGAAAGGGATTTAAAAAAGAAGCTTTTTAGAAAGGAGAACGTCTGTGAGCCAACAATCAAAATCGATTGATCTATTTGAGATTTGGAAGAATGTCTATGATCAAACAGAGTCTTACTGGAGCAAAGTGCTGGATGAAAATCTTGCTACAGAGGACTTTTCAAAAGGCTTGGGAAAAGTTCTTGATATGAATCTTCAATATACAAGATTAGTGAATGATTCAACGAATGCTTATTTAGAACAAATGAACATGCCTTCTAAGGACGATCTCGCTAAGTTAGCCTCATTAATCGTTAATGTGGAAGCAAAAGTGGATCAAATGGAAGAGGTGCTAGAAGAGGCAATTGTTGTACAAGCTGACCAACAAAATCAAGCTAACGAAATAAAAGAGCTGCAAATTGAAGTGAGAAAAATCAACCGAAAAATGGATCAAATATTAGATCTATTAAAAAAACAAGTATAAAAAAGGAGGGAGCATATGGTAACCTCATTTCTTAAAGACTGGGAAAGTGTATTTGAGGAAACGGTCCCAAAAGATATAAAAGATTCTTATAATAAAATAAAACGGGCCTCTGAAATCTTAGTGACGGAAGCTGAACCAGAGGTTGGTTTATCACCGAAAGAAGTAATTTGGACGAAGAATAAAACAAAGCTTTATCGCTATGTTTCTAATCAACCGACTAAATTTAAAACACCTTTATTAATGATTTATGCACTTATCAATAAACCTTATATTTTGGACTTAACACCTGGCGGAAGCATGATTGAGTATCTTGTGAATCGCGGCTTTGATGTTTATTTACTAGACTGGGGAACTCCTGGAGAAGAAGATAAACATATGAAGTTGGATGATTTTATTCTAGATTATATTCCAAGAGCTGTGAAAAAAGTATTAAAAACATCAGGTGCAGATGAATTATCCATTTTGGGCTATTGCATGGGTGGAACGATGACATCGATTTTTGCTGCGTTGCATCCTAATCTTCCAATTAAAAATCTTATTTTTATGACAGCTCCGTTTGACTTTGCAAAAACAGGTCTATATGGAAGGTTCTTGGATGAGCGTTATTTCAATCTAGATAAAGTGGTGGAAACATACGGAAACGTACCGCCCGAAATGATTGATTTTGGAAATAAAATGCTGAAACCGATGACGAATTTCTATGGTCCATATGTAAGCTTAATGGATCGCTCGCAAAATCAAAAATTTGTTAATTCGTGGAAGTTGATGCAAAAATGGCTTACAGACGGCATTCCATTCCCTGGCGAATCATACCGCCAATGGATTCGCGAATTCTATCAGCAAAATAAATTGATTAAAGGCGAATTGTTAATACGTGGCCGTAAGGTGGATTTATCCAACATAAAGGCTAACATCTTGAATATTTCGGCTGAAAAGGATTTAATTGCAATGCCACATCAAGTTGAAGCATTAATGGATGCTGTTTCAAGTGAAGATAAACAATATGTATGTGTTCCAACTGGCCATGTATCAGTAACGTTCGGGCCAAGAGCGAGTACGGTCACATATCCGACCATTGGGGATTGGTTGGAAGCACGTTCAAAGTAGTTTGTTTGCAAATTCTATTGACTTCTATGAAACACATTGCTATAATAAGCAAAGTAAGTTATAATAAATAAGCAATACATCATACAAAACTGGCGAGAATCGCGCAGATCTTGTATCTGTGAGGAAAGTCCGTGCTCGCACAGGCTGCGATGCCTGTAGTGTTCGTGCCTAGCGAAACCGTAAGCTAGGGCAGCTATTTTTTTAGCTGACGGCAGGGAAAATACCTACGTCCTTTGGGATATGGTATGACTACTTTGAAAGTGCCACAGTGACGGAGCTCCATTGGAAACAATGGAGGTGGAACGAGGTAAACCCCACGAGCGAGAAACCCAAATTTGGTAGGGGAAGTGTCTTGAGGAAATTGAACCAAACAGACACCATGGCCTTAAAAAGGCTGTGAGATAGATGATTCTCCATTCAAGTGCGAGAATATATATATTCGTCTGCAGCACTGAATGAACAGAACACGGCTTACAAGGTTTTGTATGAAACCTGATTATTTTTGCTAATTATAAGATGAAAAATAACGGGCTTGCCGAAAATGCAGGCCCGTTTTGCTGTTTTTTAAATAAGACTTCTATTCTTTCAAAGGCCAAATATAATGACAGTAGAATTCCTTGTTATCAATATGCAAAAAGTATGCTATAGTTGTAAAGTCTGTGGAATTCTCGATAGAATGGTTAAAGGAGTTAAAATAGAATGGATTTTCTTACAATTTTAAAAGCAATTATCCTTGGTATGGTAGAAGGGCTGACGGAATTTGCCCCTGTTTCCTCAACAGGACACATGATTATTGTTGACGATATGTGGTTGCAATCTGAACAATTTTTAACAAAATACGTTGCAAACACATTTAAAATTGTCATTCAACTCGGTTCGATTTTAGCTGTTGTGGTTGTATTCAAAGACAGGTTTATAGATTTACTTAGCTTTGGGAAACTTTCTAAAAATGGTGCGACTTCTTCGAAACAACAGGGCAGGCTTTCACTTCTTCAGGTTATAGTTGGTTTGATCCCTGCTGGTGTATTAGGGGTTTTATTCGAAGATTATATTGATGAATATTTATTTTCAACAACGACCGTTTTAATCGGACTTGTTGCCGGTGCAGTTTTAATGATATGGGCAGATGTCGCAGGTCCACGAAATGCGAAAAATCCTACGGTTATTACGGTTGACCAAATTACATATAAGCAGGCGTTTTTAGTGGGGTTGTTTCAATGTCTTTCACTTTGGCCTGGGTTTTCAAGATCAGGGTCAACTATTTCCGGAGGGGTACTCCTTGGGTTAAGCCACCGTGCAGCAGCAGATTTCACTTTTATTATGGCTGTTCCAATTATGTTCGGTGCAAGTTTTCTATCCTTGTTAAAAAACTGGCAATATTTTAGTGTTGATGCCATGCCGTTTTTTATTGCCGGATTTTTAAGTGCCTTTATATTTGCCTTAATTTCAATGCGCTTTTTCCTAAAACTTATTAACAAAATAAAACTCGTACCATTTGCAATCTATCGTATCGTATTGGTAATTGTTATTTATATTGTGTACTTTTAAGAGGTGCATAAATTTATCATTGAAAATGTAATCAGATAGAAAGAAGGAAATGTAGTAATGAATGAATCATCCAAGTTGTGGACGGGACAGTTTATAGCCATTGTTGTAATGGCTTTTTTGTTTTTTCTTTGTTTACAACTGCTTACAGCAGGCTTCCCGGCCTATATAACTGAAGTTAAGCAAAATCTAACACAGGGCGGCCTGATGACGACTGTTTTTATGATTGCTGCGATTGGGACACGCCCCCTCATTGGGTTTCTAATGCATAAAGTGAATGTCAAATGGATGAGCATCTTCACGCTTTTATTTGTTGCTCTAACCATTGCGTTAAGCTTTGGACAAGCCTCTTTCACGATGCTTTTGTTTTTAAGAGTACTGCATGGAATTGGCTTTGGTATATTATCGACTGTGTTTTCAACACTCGCAACCAATATTATTCCCATGAAACGGCTTGGTGAAGGTGTTGGTTACTATGGATTAGCAACCAGCGTTGGGACAAGTATTGCGCCCATGTTCGCTTTATCGCTTCTTTATTATTATTCTTATAATGTACTTATCATCGTATCTGTCATCTTAACAGCAATTACCCTTGTATGTAGCTTTTTTATCAAAACACCACGAACATCTACTGCAAAGACCAGCAAGAAGAAAAACATCTCTTTTAAAGAATATGCATTTGATAAAAGAGCATTAATGCCATGTATACTCACTTCATTTTTTACAATTTCATTGGGTGGAGTGATCAGCTTTTTAAAAGAGCTTGGTAAGGAGGCAGAGCTTGGAGGTTCTGTTTCAATCTTTTTCTTAATTATGGCGGTTGTGATGACGATTGTTCGACCGTTTTCAGGCCGTATTTTTGATAACTATGGCCATAAGGTGATTATTTATACAGGAGCAGCTTGTGGTATCATTGGACTCCTACTGTTGTCAATGACCCATGGATCTTTTACCCTGTTTTTAGCAGGCGCTTTTTATGGCATCGCTTATGGTGTGGTAACGCCAACACTTCAGGCGATTGCGGTAAGCACCGTAACAAAGGAGAAACAGGGAACTGCCAATGCGATGTATTTTTCTTGTATGGATCTTGGTATGGCGGCAGGATCAACCGGTCTCGGAATGCTTGCCACATATACTAGCTTCCACTTTATATATGCGTTCGCTGCTTTGTTTATTGTAATGTTGATCATTCTATATACAATTTCAAGTAAAAAGATCGCAATCAAACAAGCGATGGAAAAAGTCGCATCATAAAAAAGCAAACGGGTATTAAAAAACTTGAAATGAAAGCATCCTAAAGCCAGGATGCTTTTTGGTCTAATAAAGAGGGGAGAGAGTACGATGAAACATACGCTATCTACCTTGCAATGGTTGCTATTTATCATATCAGGTAGTATCGTTACACCGATTGCCGTGGCTGGTATCTATGATTTTAATGTTGATCAAACAGTTGATTTTATCGCTAGGACCTTTTTTGTTTTAGCTGCAGCGGGGTTGCTTCAAGTCTGGTTCGGCCATCATTTGCCTGTTCTCGAAGGGCCGGCCGGCTTATGGTGGGGGATTTTTGCTTTATACGCAAATTTAGGTGTGGTTATTTATGGCTCTTTACATAATACGCTTAGAACGCTGGAATTTGCTTTACTGGTGAGTGGGGTCATTGCAATTTTATTAGGCGTTTTTGGGTTTATTGAAAAACTTGCCAAATATTTTACACCTGCAGTCATTGGGACTTATATGATTTTATTAGTTGCCCAGCTTAGTCATTCATTTTTAAATGGATTGTTAGGTGTTGATACAACAGGAAATATTTCTTATAAAATTGCGATTATATCGTTCTTCATTGTGTTTCTCTCATTTATGACGGCTCGTCATTATATCCTAAGGCAGTTTGGTGTTGTGATAAGCATCGTTGTCGGTTATATTTTATTTTCTGTTTCTGGTTTAACAACACCATATCATCCCCCTAAATCGGTTTTTCAACTTCCGGAAATTTTTGCATTTGGTTCACCTAAAGTGGACTGGGGGATTGTACCAACCGTCTTTTTTATTACGCTGTTGTTAATTACGAATATGTTGGCAACGGTAAAAGTAGTTCAAAGTGTGTTGAAAATGGAAGGGGAAAAGATTCCGGTTAGGTCCGAGAAAAGAACAGGGGTCATTATGGGCTTAAGCCAAATGCTAAGTGGTTTATTTGCTTCTGTTGGCTCCGTTCCAATATCAGGTACGGCAGGCTTTATCGCTACAAGTAAAATTGTTAGTAAAACACCATTTATCGTGGCATCACTGGCGCTTATTGTATTGAGCTTTTTTTCACCAGTAATTGCTTTAATTGCAACTGTGCCTGCTGCAGTTGGTTATGCTGCTATTTTTCCGGCATTTTCCGGCCTGTTGTCAATCGGTTTTAAGGAATTATTTAATAGTAAGAATGTGGAAAAGTCGATTAGCAAGGTAGCTGTTCCTCTTTTTATCGGTTTAGGTGTCATGTTCGTCCCGACTGAAGCATATTCAGCATTGCCGCCTGTCTTAGCTTCCATATTAAGCAATGGACTAGTCTTAGGCACGATTATCATTTTAGTAATGGAGATTATTGAAGTGAATATGAAAAAAACGTCATAAGAAAACCCTCTATACAAATGAGCTTGTCCATTGTGTAGAGGGTTTTTTGTTATGGTCATTATATAATGACCTTATTTATTTTCAAGCTTTCTTAGGACCTCAAAAATTTCCTCATTGTCAGGAAGCTCGCCAATTGGATGTACATCAATAAATTGAATGATACCTTCTTTATCAATAACAAACAATGCGCGTTCGCTCATTCCGCCTTCATTACGCACTCCGTATAAATCAGTAACTTTACCTTGTGGGTAGAAGTCAGATAGAAGTGGGTAAGAAATGCCGCCTACAGATTTTTGCCATGCTTCATGGCTTGGTACACTATCAACGCTAATACCCAAAACTTGGGTATTTAAGCCTTCAAATTCATCGAGAGCATCCTCGTATGAAGGCATTTGCGCGCCTCAGACAGGTGTCCAATCTAAAGGATAGAATGCAATAAATACATTTTTCTTGCCGCGGTAGTCAGAAAGAGTAACTTCGCGGTTGCCGTGTGCTTTAAGTGTAAAGTCTGGAGCTTGATCTCCAACTTTGAGCGTTTTTGTTTCAGTTGCTCCTTTTGGCACAGTAATTCCTCCTTTTAAAGATAAATTTTTTATATAATTAACTAAAAGGGAATTGTCCCCATTTAGTAATTACCACAATAAGTTTATATTAAACCTATTTTGTATAAAAATTATTAGCTATACTGCGCTTTCATCATTTTTCGCTTGTTTACATGCTGATCCGCACCAAGTGCTGCGATACAGCCATCTGCAGCGGAGATAACTGCTTGTTTAATAAGTGTGCGGCGCGCATCACCACCGGCAAATACGCCGTCAACGCTAGTATGAAGAGCTTCATCAACAATGACATAACCTTCATCATCGCACTTTACTGCATCTTTCAAGAAATCTGTGCCAGGCTTTAATCCGGCAAGATAAAGGAAGACGCCATCAACTGACCATTCTGCCTCATTCTTGTCAGCATCACGAATGATGAGTTTTTCTACCTTTTTATTGCCCTGAATCTCTTTTAAACGGTGATTCCAGTAGATTTTTACATTCCCTAATTTTTCCAGTTCACCTGTATTTGCATCGCCTTTTAGCCTATTTGTCGGTACAAACAGCATCACTTCTTTAGCAAACTTAGCCAATGCCATGGATTCATGAACAGCTTCTTCAGTATCTCCAACTACACCAACAACACGATCCTTAAAGAAAGCAGCATCGCAGGTTGAACAATAGCTTACGCCACGTCCTGTAAATTCTTCTTCACCTTTAATTTTGCTGCCGGGAGCCTTTGCACCTACTGCAATAAAGACGCTTTTTGCTTTAATTGTCCCTTCAGGAAGTTCCAGAAGTTTTACCTCTTCATTTGAAAAATCAACACCAAGTACATTGGCACGTACAAAAGTAGTACCAAAATTATGGGCTTGTATATGCATTCTCTTAAGAAGGTCTTGACCTGTAAGCTCCTCAGGAACCCCAGGATAGTTTGCTATTTTATGTGTAATCGCAAGCGTACCTGTAGCAGGCGCTTTATCGATTATTAATGTTTTTAAGCGAGCACGGGAAGCATATACTGCTGCAGAAGCACCAGCTGGTCCAGCTCCGATGGTTACAAAATCATAAACTTCATCAAAAATTTCTTTCTTTGGTTCTTGGAAAAAGTCGGTTGAAGCTTGTTCAGTTGCAGGTGTCGCCTTTGCAATCTTTTCATCAGTAATACCCAAAGCTTTTTTCATCTTATTAGGGCGGTAGCCGATAAATGCTTCACCATCAATATATACAACTGGTGTAGAAAACATCCCTTCTTTATGAAGATCTTCAAAATACGCAGGGTTTTCAGTTACATTCCGCTCCTCGTAATCAAAGCCCCATTCTTTAAATTCTTTTTTCATTTTTTCGCAATATGGGCAACCAGTGCTACTGTATATAATAATTTTAGACATTAGTAAATCTCCTTTTTGAAAGATTTGTACTACTAGTGTTTGCTACAATAAATTTTTTCAATCAATTGTTAGAGTTGATTTTAATTTATATTTGTTATTAATTTATAATAATTATAAATAACAAAAAGGAGATTGTCAACTAATTTCAGTAAATAAAATCTTTTGCCGATTTTTGTTTTTCATAACCACCCGTTTCCGTCCATATATATATAGTACTGTTAATTATTACTATTTTTCAGGGAGGGGTCCAAAATGAAAAACATAATGATTGATTCGGATGATATTGCAAACTTTTTTTATGAAAAATTAATTGAAAGCGGGTTTATCCCAACAGAAGACGAAACATTATTAATAGCAGATATTGCTTTTGACTATTTACTAAGCGTCGGTATTATTGAAGAAATCGATGAAGGAGTTGATTAACACCAACGATCCTTAATTTTCAGGTCGAATCGCTCTAAAAACAGAATAGCCTAATTTTGCTGCATACTTTAACACCAATAACTCATGTTTTGACCACACTTCATAAATGGAGGCATCAATTTGCTCGGAAGGTTCAAAGATTGGGATCATAAAATCTTGATTTTCCCCTGTTGCTGACGAAGATGCTTGCTGTAAGGGATTGCCGATGTGAATGATTGTAATCGGATGAAAGCCAATTTGTGTTAATTGGTTATGCCAATCTTTTTGATCGAAAACTTTATTTATGCCGTAGAGTTCTTTAATTTCCGTTTTTTCCTGGTCCGTTAAATCCGCAAGGGCCGTCATCTCCAACATCAATAAGACCCCATCTTTTTTCAAAACCCGAAAATATTCCTTTAGAGAAGAATGGATATCCGTAAAAGCAGTAACAGATTCAGTTAGGACAAAATCAAATGTTTCTGTTTCAAAAGGCAGCTGTTCAGCATTTCCTTGATATAAATGAATGGGTAACCCTTCGCTTTGAAAACGCCGTTTAGCCTTTTTTACCATCTCTGGATGTAAATCAATGGCACTGACATCACAGTTATAATACTTGGCAATGTAAGCGGGTGTAATTCCAGTTCCACAGCCTACATCTAATACTTTATGGCCTGACTTCAGCTTCTCATTTTTAATCATTTTTTCTGTTAAGACGAAACCGCCCGGATGTGCACTTCCAATACCCATATAAGCCAAAAAATCAACGTAACTATACGTCTTCATGACCCCACTCCCTCTGATTCTTTCTTTACCATATGTTTAGATGATGTTGGCAGAGTAGGCGTGAATCCTAAAAATACAAAAATAAAAAGAATAAGTTCACTTTGAAGTATGAATTCATTCAAGACAAATACACAAACTATATTTGTTCTAAATAAACAAAGGAGGAATTCGATAATGGAAAAAAACGACAGCTCTAAATTAGCTGAAAAAAATTATCAACCAGGAGACTATACAAATAAAAATGAACTTGCATCAGGATTGGCTACTACACATGAACAAGCCACTGATGCGTATACAGAGGGCACACTGAATGCGAAAATAGATAATGTAAATGGGCAGGATGTGGAAATTCCTAAGAAAGGCAATGAGGGCTAGAATTTCTGTACAAACCATAAGCAAATTATATGCGAAGTAATCCATTTTACAATCTTCGGCACAATTAGCACGGAATGTCAATTCCTGCGCTTTCCCAAGAAATATTTTTTAAAATGGGGGATTATCTATGAAAAAAATAAATAATCAAAACATCCATGAAGCAACAGTAGCACCTGGTATCGATGATGAAAAAGGGATAAAGTTAGATGCAACAAAAGAAGATCTTGAAAAAGGCAATACAACAAAAGTAACCATCCTTTCATATGATGAATATGATCCATCCTAATAAACAAAAAAGAGGTACTTTATGTACCTCTTTTAATTTTCTTCATTATTTTGATTAAGGTCAATCTTGTCTCCGCCGATGATTAAGTAGCAATAGATTTCGGCTTCAGGTATTGTTTTTTTCATTCCTTGTATATAAGGTTTGACCAAATCTTTAAAATCCTCTTTCACGCCGCCCTGTGCCTGTCCAAAAACGTATAGTTTTTTCTCATCTATTAAAAATGTCAGAAAGCCGACGGGTTTATTGTTTTGATCGACTATATTCAGTAGTTGACAGTCGTTTTTTATCATTTCTGGTGATAAGTAGATTTGCAATGAAGATACGCTCCTTTTATTTTACTCCGTTTTTAGTTCAAGTCGTTTGAATAGTGTACCGCCCATTTGCTTGGATGGATTTTCACTTTTTACATGAATCAAAACCATACAAAGAAGCCCAACTAAAAGTGTTAAACTGGCAGTTGAAAGAAACATGCCCCGTCTTGACCAGTCCATTAACCAACCATAAACAGGCGGCCCGATGGCAACCCCTAAAAATCTTACAGACCCATATAAAGAGGTTACAAAGCCTCTTCGTGAAGATTCTACCGATCCGGTGATGAAACTGTTCACACAAGGGAGAACCAAGCCGGTGCCAATGCTGGAGAAAACCAGGATGGCAATGAACGGAACCAATTTTTCGAAAAATACGAGCGTTGCAAAAGAGATGGTCATTAATATAAACCCAATGACAATTAACTTTTTCATCAGCGGCATTTTTTTGCCAATTTTGCTGCCTGTCACATATGATGTGATTGTCATAAATAGAAGTGGGATTGCGAGTATCGCCCCTTTTAATACACCGTCCGTATTGTACTTTTTCTCAAGTACATCCGAGATATAAAATAAAATGCCAAACAGTGTAAATAAACAAGTCGCTCCTGCCAAGTATGCTGTGAAGAGCCATCTCCCTTCTTGCTTGAATACGGAAAATAGGCCTTTAATATATTGCCCAACTGGAGGAGGCTCCTTTTTTTTCTTTTTTTCATGGACGAAGAAAATCGTCAGTAAAATTGATAATAAACAAAAGGCTGGAAATGCAAAAAAGGCCGCATACCAAACTAATAATGCCAACAAGGACCCGATGATAGGGGAGACAACTTTTCCAAAACCATTGGAAGCCTCGACTAGTCCCAGCACACGGCTTTGCTTTCCACCCTTAAACAAGTCACCGGTTAAAGCCATTGCGATTGGGGCAGTTCCGGCAGCTCCGATGCCCTGAAGTACACGACCGACCATCATCCACATATAAGGTGATGAAAACCAGGCTGCAGCAGCACCGGCTAATAACCCACCTGTACCATAAGCGATTAAGGCTGGGATAATAATGGCTTTTCTCGAATATCGGTCCGACAAATACCCAAGGATTGGGATGGAAATAGCGGCTGCAATCGAAAAGGCAGTAATAATTAAACTTACTTGAAACTGTGAAATATGAAGTTCTGATTTCATTTTGGGCAAAATCGGAATTAACATCGAGTTACCTAATACTAAGATAAGCGGAATTGATCCAATTGCCAAAATAGTCATAAATGAATTGTTTTGTTTGGACAAGTGACTGTACAACTCCTTTGACTTTATACAATAACATGACTTTTTTATTGTTCGATAAAAGCATAGTTACTATTCAAAAACTAATGCCTTTGTTATAAGGCATGAATCACCCTTTAGGCAAAAATTGAATAGCATAAACAGAAAGAAAAAGGAGGCGTATACCCTTATGAACTTTCTCGATTTGCCAAAAAGAACAACTGGAAACCGCATGTATGGACTGACATCCATCGCCGATTTCGGCATCCCGGTTGGCCAGTTGCGTCATATCCTAGAGGATTATCATTCGTTTATTGATGTTGCAAAACTAGGTGTTGGTTCTGCCTATGTTACTCTAAACTTACAGGAAAAAATCAATTTATATAAAGAGTACAAGGTAAAGGTTTACTGTGGTGGAACCTTATTTGAAAAATGCTATTATCAAGGTAAACAAAATGAATACAAAAAATTCATGCAAAACCTTGGAATAGAATGGGTTGAAGTTTCCAACGGAACGTTGGATATCCCGTTAGATGAAAGAATAGAAATTGTCAGTGAAATGAAAGCTGATTTTCACGTTGTCGGCGAGGTAGGCTCGAAAGATCAAAATTATGAATTATCTGCCAAAAATTGGGTCTTTGAAATGAAATCACTTCTTGATGCTGGTTGTGAATACGTCATTACCGAGGGCCGTGATTCCGGGACAGCAGGAATCTATAATCCGGACGGGGAAGTGAAAAAGTCAATCCTAAAGGAGCTTTCAAAGCAGGTTGAGATCAATAAGATTATTTTTGAAGCTCCGACCAATAAACAGCAAATGTTTTTTATTAATACATTTGGGCCGAATGTGAATCTGGGAAATGTAAAGCCACAAGATGTGCTTTTATTAGAAGCAGAACGGGTGGGTTTGCGCAGTGAAACATTATTTATGCCAACAGAATCGAAATCACGCTCGCAAATCGTATAATTTGTCCTCATGAGCTATAGCTAATATTTTTAAAAGGGAGCATTCTAATGGAACTCATACTAATAAGACATTTACCAACACAATGGAATAAATTAGGTATCTTCCAAGGGTCTCAAGATATTTCCATACTTCCTTTATCAATTGAGGATATCGAAATAATACAAGAAAATAAAAAAATAATCATCGATTTTGAGCCGGAGTTGATCCTTGCAAGCGGGTTAATGAGAACACAACAAACGGCTTTTGAATATGGAGTGACAAGTCCCAAAATCGATCCTCTCTTAAATGAATTGCAATTCGGAGAATATGAAGGCAAAGAAAGAAATGTTATTACAAAAGTCAAGGAATGGACAGATGACCCGAGGTCGCTCGTATTAGGAGAGAGAATGGTTGATTTTGAAAAAAGAATCATCCAATTTATTAATAAATATAATCATCATGCTCGAATTGTTGTATTTGGACATGGGTCTTGGATGCGCGGCTTACTTTCGATAGTTAGTGTTGGTACGATTCAAAAAATGAATCAAGTGCACATTCATAATAATCAATTAATCCACTTGAGTCTTAACAAAAACCTGCATCAATTGGAAATTTAAGAAATTTCAATTCCGGTCAATGCTCAGCTGAATGAATTTATTGCGAAGGAGGGGAGGAAGTGCTCACGTACGATTCCTGTTCCAAAGAAACAATCCAAACGGTTTCTTTTAAAGAGTCGATGGATTGCCTTAAATGGGCCTATCAAGAATATGGAGATGCTATTGTTTATGCCTGTAGCTTTGGTGCCGAAAGTGCTGTTTTACTTCATTTAATAAGCAAGGTAAAGTACGATGCAAAGATTACATTTATCGATACCGGCCTTCATTTTAATGAAACATATGAAATCATTGAGAAAGTAAAGGAAAAGTATCCTGATTTTCAAATCAACTTTATTCAATCCAATTTTTCTTTAGGAGAACAGGCTTGTGAATATGGAGATAAATTATGGGAAACGAATCCTAATAAATGTTGTCACATAAGAAAAATCGAGCCTTTAAAACAAGAATTACAAAACTATAAAGCATGGATTTCGGGATTGCGTCGAAGCCAGTCGGAGACAAGAGCGAATGTGGAATACGTTAACCTTGATCATAAGTTTAAAATAATAAAAATATGTCCATTAATCCATTGGGAATGGGATGAAATTTGGATGTATATTACATTACATGAACTGCCATACAATAAACTGCACGACCAAGGCTATCCAAGTATCGGTTGTTCGGTATGTACGAATCCTGTACATGGGGGCGGTGATTCAAGAGCTGGACGCTGGCTGCAACATCAAAAAACCGAATGCGGTCTTCATGTGGAGGAAGGCTAATTATTATAGTGATGAAAAAAATTCCTACTGCATCAGGTAGGAATTTATTTTTTGCGCCAACCAAAAGATGGTGATATTACTGACTGCAGCTCAAATTCATTAATAAAATCAATAATTTTTGTTGAAACCCATTGGCACATAACGGCAAAGATGACAATTTTCCAGTTTATCACAATGGATGTTATTAAAAAGATTGAAATATTTATGAAAAACATCACTCGTCCCGGTCGGATATGGTATGACTCAGAAATCATTAAAGCAGGAATAACCATTCCACCACTTGATGCTCCATTTCGGATCAAAAGCCCAACTCCTATCCCAAAAATGATACTCCCTAAAGTTAAGTCTAATAGAAGGTAGGGATGGGGAATTGCCGCAAAGGTCGTAAGAACACTCACTGTAATCGATGTAATGGTAACAGCAAACATGGTTCTGAATGTCCATGAGTAACCAAAATATTTCAAAGCGATCGATAAAAAAATGAAATTTACAAGCCAAAGTCCAAAGCCTAATGGTATTCTGAAAAAATAATTGATTAAAATGGCAAGACCTGCGGCACCTCCGGACGGAATATCATGGGGAAATAAAAATAAAGACATTCCCACCCCTTGCAAAACGGCTCCGATAAAAACAAGCAGATAAGTTGTTAGTTGTTTATTCATAATAATTCCACTTTCTCTTATGTACGTCGTCTTTGTCCATATTTATGTTTATGAACGTTAATTTATGTATTATTATTGCAGATTTCAGGCCAGCCTTGTATGAAATCTGCTGAAAAGAAAGAGGCGCCATCATCAAGCAAGAAGTAAATACAAAAAGGGGCTCCGGACAAGCCGGAAGCCCCTTATTTATTTTCATTAAACCACTTTTTAAATTGTTCTGCTTCAACGCCGCCTTCAATTCTAGCTACTTCTTTTCCATCGACAAAATGGACAATCGTTGGTGTCCCTTCAATTTTATATGTATCCCATCCATCATCAAATTCAAGTAGATTAAACAACTGTAAATTGATTCCTAACTCTTTTGCCATCGGAACCACCACTGGTGTTGTTCTTTTACAATGGGCACAGGTCGGACTATAAAAATAAATAAATGCAGACCCTTTGTCCTCCAAAATTTTTTTTAACTCATCCGGCAAGATAAGATTTTGGTAATTCGGATCCTTCAATTGTTCAATTGTGGCAGGGTGGAGCGTTTCTTTGTTATATGGATTTCCTATCGCTTCTTCCTGTTTATTTTGCATGCTTGAAAATGCACCAAGTAAGATAAAAATGGCAATTACAATTACCCCGAAGACGATTACTTTTTTCATTGTTTTTCACCTTTCTTATGAAGTGTCCCTAAAATAATAATGTTTGCAACTGTAATTATACTAAATGCAATCAATGCTAGAAATGGTATAGTGATAAAACCAAGCCAATTTATGTATTCGCCCGTACAGGGAACAACACCGCACGTATTTGCCTGTTCCGCTAATGCGGGAACCTTTTGTATTAAATAATGATAGCTAGAAAAAAGCCCTCCGATAATAGATAATGGTAACACGTATCGGTAGATAAAGTAATCTTTTCTAACAACAGCAATGGCTAAAATGATTGATAGAGGGTACATGAAAATTCGTTGCAACCAACATAAGTCACATGGTATTAATTTTAATATTTCTGAAAAGTAAAGACTACCCATTGTAGCAATCAGTGATGCAGCCCAAGCTAAAAAAAGCACATGTTCAAGTTGTTTGTTTTTTTTATCCATAAAGTATAACTCCGCTAAAATTAGATTCATAACCATATACATCTTACCTGTATTTGTAAACATTCTCAAGTTTCAAGCATAAATACTAGGACAGGCTCATACAATTCTAGCAATATTAATTTTTGCTGTAAGGTGTGTGAGCTTGATGAAATATTATAGGATTTATTTTCATTTGATTGCTATCGTGGCGTTATTTTTTATAGCTTCTCCTTCTGTTTTCGCGGAAGAAAAAGTGGGTCAAGCTGTTTTTAAAGATTTATTGATTGAAAAAGAGGGAGCAGAAGTCCGGGTTGCCGAACCTATCATTTTGTTTGAAGGGCAACATTATTTACCCTTAAAAGCAATCACAAAAAGTCTAGATAAAAATATTTATGTCGATGAAGCAACAGGAAATGTAGTGATTGAAAATTCTTCGCAAACAGATCAATCGATAGAAACACAATCCAAAAACCCATCCCAATTTAGACCTAGTATAAAATTTACTGAAGATGTGTCTTCCAATGGTGTTCTGATTATGGAAGACAATAAAAATAATATTATGTTTGAAAAAAATGGCTATGCTAAATTTTATCCCGCAAGCACGACAAAGATTTTGACGGCCTTGGTTGCTCTGGAACACGGAAATTTACAGGATAAAGTCATTGTTTCTGAGAATGTTAATAAATTACCTGGGGATAGCCGCAGAGTTTTTGTCCAACCGGGAGATGAACTTACGTTAGAACAGCTTCTTTACGGGATGCTGCTTTATTCCGGGAATGATTGCGCTCTAGCGATTGCTGAGCACATTGCGGGGTCAAAGGAAGAATTTGCGAAGCTGATGAATGAAAAAGCGATTGAAGTGGGGGCTACCCATTCAAATTTTGTTAATCCCCATGGTTATCATCATCCAGATCACTACACAACACCTTATGATTTGGCATTAATTCTAAAGGCTGCAAGTGAAAATCCTCAATTTTTGGAAATTATAAAGACTCCAGTCTATCAAGCAAAATATAAAAATAGAAAAGGAAAATATGTTGTTAGACGGTGGACTACTACCAATAGTTTTCTAAAAGACTCTAGTCTGTATGTGGACGGAATCATCGGGGGAAAAACAGGTTATACGGATGCGGCAAAGCGGACATTAGTAACGGTTGCCGAGCGGAATGGACATCGTTATTTTGTCATCGCCTTAAAAGGGAATTCCCTTGGTAGATTTATGGATACAAGAAAACTTCTGCTGCGCGCCTATCAGAAAAGGGTGGACTATGATAAAGAGACAATAAAAAGCATAAAAGTTTCCACCTTTGACCATTCGCTTGCAATTGATGAAGAAATCATTCCAGATTGTGGCCAATTGTTTGTTTACAAAGGTAGAACGTATATTTCACAATCTCTGGTGACACAAATACTTGCAGATATAGAGCCTAAGTCAATTGATAGGGCTTATGTGAAAATAGATATAAAACCTAAATTTGTGTTGGACGAACTCATCATAGAGCCTTCCTACACAACTTATAGGAAGCAACAAGAAAAGGCGGATAAACGAAATCATTTTGTTGCCTTGTCAGCTGCTTCCATTAGGAAGATGCAGCTTTTTATGTTTGCCTATCATTTTAAGTGATAATAGCCTTGGATTACGAACCAACATATTTAGCATAAATCGTTTTGGCTTTTGTGATATCGTCTGTACCTTGGATAATGACCCTGCCATTATTGAATAACACAATGGTAATGTCCTCCAACTGGCATTTTAGTAAAAAGGGGTTGTGCTCAATCTGTCCAATTTTTTCAAGCTTTTGTTTCATTTTTTCTAAATTAAACTTTTGGTCCACTTGTGGTGAAATTTGAACAGCGTGGCGGCCACAGAGGGTCGTATAGTCATTACCCGGAAAGGTTGCGTCCAAAAATTCATACTGATGTTTACCACATGCAGGACATACTGGATTTTTACTATTTGTGATATCGATTTTCAATTCATCATTGTACCAAAGGTCAAACTGTACTAAATTCGTATTTCTATTTTTTTCATCTCCGACTAGAATTTTCAAGACCTCTGCAGCCTGAAAACTCGCGACCATATGGGTGACCGGGGCAATAACACCTACCATATCGCAAGTTTCCGTTTGCCCTTTGGGTGGGGTAGGGAAAAGGCAACGATAACACGGGCCATAATTAGGTGAAAAAACGGCGAACATTCCTCTAGAGCGAACGGCGGCACCATGGACCCATGGTATACCATATTTAATGGAAATATCATTGATTAAATATCGGGTTAGAAAATTATCGGTCCCATCAATAATGACGTTTACATCGGATAGCAATTCCTTCGCATTCCAAGCGTGAATATCAGTTACAACAGGTTCAATTACGATGGAAGAATTAATTTTTATCAATTTTTCATAAGCGCCAATCGCTTTTGGCGTGTTCTCTTTTGCATCCTTTTCATCAAATAAAGATTGTCTTTGTAAATTGGATTGTTCAACAAAATCACGATCAATAATGCGAATGAAACCGATGCCGCTTCTCGTTAGGTGATTGGCAACCACTGTTCCTAAAGCGCCTGCTCCAACAATGGCGATCCTGCTTTTAGCTAATTTCTTTTGTCCATCATATCCAATCGCGGAAAACAATGATTGTCTAGAGTACCTTTCAAAGTCTTCGTATTCCAAATAGTTCACCTTCACAAAATTTTTAGAATTTTATACTACGCATTTATCCACTATTATAGTATAATATGGAACAAAATAGTGGAGTAAAAGGTTAATTTTTTTCATTTTGTTTAAAATAACCTTTCTATTCTCAACAACTTATGTATAAAGGGGTGTTTTGCATGAATTTAGGCGGATTTAAAAATAAGGAAGTCGTTGTTGATTTAACCCAAGGACATGTTTCATATCGTGAAATCAATGAAGAATTGGCGAAAAAATATATTGGTGGACGTGGCCTTGGTGTTAAATATGTGTATGATAATGGTCCTGTTGTGGAAGCGCTTTCTGATGATAATATCCTTTGTTTGATGACCGGTCCAGTCACAGGTTCGCGCTCAACGATGAGTGGCCGTTTATGTTTTGTTACAAAGTCACCATTAACTGGCACGGTTACTGACTCCCATATGGGTGGGTGGTCTGCGGCAAGATTAAAATGGGCTGGTGTTGATAACGTTATTTTTAAAGGGAAAAGTGCAAAGCCTGTTTATCTATATATTGAAAATGGTAAAGCAGAGCTTCGCGATGCAAGTGGCGTTTGGGGCAAAAGTGTCCGCGAAACGATTAAGGCTTTCCAAAATCAATATGGCAAGGACGATTTAAGTGTCATCACCATCGGTCAGGCCGGGGAAAATCAAGTTCGATTTGCAGCTTGGATTAATGAAAGCGACCGTGCAGCCGGACGTGGTGGGACTGGTGCAGTTGCAGGTTATAAGAATTTAAAAGCCATCGTCATCAAAGCAGCACAAAAAGGGAATATGCCTGAGCCGAAACAAAAGGATAAATATTTGGAAGCGACTAAAAAAGCAACAAAAGCAATCATGGATGGTGGTTTAACAGCCCCTAACAAGGGTGGTTTATCGCTCTATGGTACAAACGTATTAATGAATATTATTAATGAAGTTGGAGCATTACCAACCGCTAATTCGAAGTTCTCGAATTTTGACGGTGCAGAGCAACATAGCGGCGAGGCGATTCGCAATACCATTCTCGTTTCAGAACCAGCCTGCCATGCTTGTCCAGTAGCGTGCAAAAAGGAAGTTGAAGTGAAAGACGGTAAATATAAGGTAAAAGTGGAGAGCTTTGAATTTGAATCGGCCTTTGCTTTTGGGTCAAACTGCGGTTTAGCAGATAAAGAGCCAATTGCATTCTTAATTGACATCTGTAATGAGTATGGTATGGATACAATTGAGTTGGGCCATGCCTTATCTGTAACAATGGAAGCTTATGAAAAGGGTCTGATTGAAGAAAAGCTTGATTGGGGCGATGCCGACCGGATGATTGAAATTGCCAAGCTAGTACCTTTCAAACAAGGAATTGGTGCTATTTTAGCTGAAGGACCAGCACGAGCTGCCGCTACATTCGGTGCGCCGGAAATTTCAATGTCTGTCAAAGGTCAATCCATTCCTGCGTACGACCCACGTGGAATACAAGGTATTGGCCTTGGATACGCCACAAGTAACCGAGGGGCATGCCATTTGCGCGGCTACACTGTTGCCAGTGAAATTGCCGGTATACCTGAGCCAACGGACCGTACAAAACCAGAAGGCAAAGGCGAATTGTTAAAGATTTTCCAAGACCTACTATCATTCTCTGATTCTATGAATATTTGTAAATTCTCATCTTTCTCTGAAAATGCGGAGCATTATGCCGAACAATATAGTACGATGACAGGCAATGAAGTCACAGCAGATGATGTGATGAAAATAGGGGAAAGAATTTACAATCTTGAGCGCCATTACAACAATCTTGCCGGCTTTAATAAGCGTGAAGATGATTTCTTGCCTAAACGTTTTACAGAAGAGGGCGGATCAGGGAATAGTGCTGGGCTTGTCAGCCGTATGGACATTATGCTTGACGAGTATTATCAGGTGCGCGGTTGGAAAGACGGCATCGTTCCGGGTGAAAAATTAAAAGAATTAGAGATTATCTGATTATAGAATAAAATGAAGAGTCTTGCACAGGTCATAGGTGCTCTGTGCAAGACTTTTACATTCCATTGATTGACTTAGCCGCCAATCCTTGTCGTTTTTTTACGAAAGTTTTTAAGTAAGATTTCTAATATTTCCTCTGTTTCCGCTTGAAATAGAATTTCTACTGCATTGATGAGAAAAGAAGATGTAATTTTTATTTCTTCCTCTTTAAGAAGAGAACAATTCCACCGATCTCCTTTTATGTGTATGGGGAATGAATCTGTTTCTTGAATACCGCCAAGTTCCTTGAAATAGTCAACTAAATGCTCAAAACGAATTCCTCTAAATTCCAATTGAATCTGAACCATTTCTCATCCACCAGCTACGGGAGGAAATAAGGCAAATTGATCATCGGGCTTTATTTTTGTTAATAAGCCGTCTTTATGAATGATATTATGACCGTTAATAAAAACATGAACAAATGATTTTAATGTTTTTTCTTCGGTGAAAATTTCATCATTCAACGCTGGAAACATTTTTACTAATTCTTCTAAAATATCAATAACTACTAGTGAATCTACCTCTACTTCAACAACACTTGAGTTGCAAATTTCCCGTAAATTTGCAAACACTTTCACTTTGATTCTCATCGTA
Source organism: Schinkia acidoalkalinis (assembly GCF_054301215.1). The sequence continues at coordinate 324,518 of NZ_CP182573.1, read as the reverse complement.
TCCCTCCTGCTTTCATTTTAATATAAAAGGGCAACTTAACAAAATATTCACACTCCTTTGTTAAAAATCGGTATCATCTTTTCATAAACCATCCAATACTGTTATGATATGGGAAGAAATTAAACATAAGGGGGAGGAATTATAATGTCTTTTTTTGATAAAATACTTGCCAGTGTTGGGATTGGCGCAGCGAAGGTGGACACGATTTTAAATAATGATAGACTGATTGCTGGAGATGAAGTAAGCGGAAAAGTCGTAATACAAGGTGGAAAAATTGAACAAGAAATTGACGAGATTTATTTGAAATTGATAACAAGATATGAAAGAGAACGTGATGATAAGAAAATCAAAGAAGAATGTATCATCGGCAAATTTCGCTTAACTGATAAATTTACAATCGGTGCAAATGAAAAGAAAGAGGTCCCATTTTCTTTTATTCTGCCAATAGATACGCCTGTTTCTTACGGGAAAACACGAGTATGGGTGGAAACTGGATTGGATATTAAAAATGCGATAGATCCATCTGATCGTGATTATATGGATGTCCATCCGTCAGCTCTAATGAATCAATTAATACATTCGATAACAGATCTTGGTTTTCGTTTACGCGAGGTTGATTGTGAGGCCGCACCATATCATCTTAGACGCAGATTGCCATTTGTGCAAGAATTTGAATTCGTAGCGACAAAAGGGGAGTTTAGAGGTCGTCTTGATGAACTGGAGATTGTTTTTCTTGAGACAAGTGAGGATCATCTTGAAATTCTGCTCCAAGTAGACCGGCGCCCGACAGGTTTAGGTAGTTTACTTTCCGAAATGTTAAATCTTGATGAAACACATTTACGATTAACAATTACAAAAGGTGACAGCCAAAATATAAAGGAAAAAATCCTACAAATTTTAAGGAAACATTCCTAAGAATGAAACCTTGTACAAATCTTTATCGTATATACAAGTAGTTATAAATTTCGAAAAAGGGAGATGATCTAATGTTAAAGAAAATTATTAAATCATTGTTAAATGCCAATCACCGCCACTATAGTAGCAGCGATTATAAAAAACATAGTTATAAAAATCATGGCTACAACGGCCATTCTAGTTATGGACATAACCACTATAAGCGCAAGCATAAAAGCGGGAGCTTTTTCTCAAGCTTTTTTAGTAGTTAAAGATTAGAATATGAATCATTTTTTCATTCAAAATGTAAGATCATTAATCTTAGATCGTCCTTTTAAACGGGAGACGTTTCTTCATAATCGCTATGAAATTGTCGATGTTCTTGGCATGGGAAGTTACGGCATAACCTATGTTGCGAAAGATCATCAGCTTAATCGTGAATGTGTCCTAAAACAAATGAAACCTTCACGTAAGAAAATGGAGAAGGTGCAGCGTTCATTTCAATATGAGAAGGAAATATTGTCTTTTTTGAGTCATCCCCAAATCCCCGCATTTGGCGAAAGCTTTACTGATCTGGGTCATCATTTTTTTACTATGGACTATATCAATGGTAAAACATTTGAAGAGTTAATTTTCCATGACGGTGTTGTTTATCATGAAATTGATGCATTTTTAATCCTACGTGATGTACTCGATATTGTTTCCTATATTCATAAGCAAAAAGTGATACATCGTGATTTAAGAATACCGAATATCATGGTGAAAGATGGTACCATTTATATTGTCGATTTTGGCTTAGCACGTTTAATGGAAGAAAAATCGCAAGTTCTTTCTTCTGATATGGACGGCTATGACTTTGAAAAAAGATTAAAACGGGAGCTGCATTATCGAAGTGATTTCTATGCCTTAGGCCATTTTGTCCTATTTTTGCTTTATTCAAGTTTCACGCCGCTTTCAAAAAAAGAACAGAGCTGGGAAGAGGAGTTGCAAATTTCAAAGCGGGCACGGTTGGTTTTACGAAGGCTTTTACAACTGGATTTCCCCTATACAGAAGTGGATGAGGTAATCGCCGATGTTGACAAAATCATTAATATAAATGAATGAAAACTTCATTGTAATCCAAACTATAAACGTTATGTTCATTCTAGACGAAAGGGAGGATTTACAATGGGCAAAAAGGACCGCAATAGCTTAAGGGAAAAGAAAAATAACCACACTCCTGATGATGTTGTTCAAGCAAAAGAAATAGCACATGGGAAAGAATATTCTGCCACAGGTAGAAAACGATAAAAGGACTGCCTTAAAGTGTCAGTCACTGCAATCCATAAAAATCATTTATGGATGTAGTGCTGATACTAGGCAGTCCTTTTTTTTTCTGGATAAATCCAAGAATATGCTACTTTTTGCCAAAATTCACAAAATGTTCAGTTATAGCCATATTTTATAGAGAGAAGACAACTTATGACATGTTATTATAGGGGTGGAGGTGGAGACAATGTTGGTTGGTTTTAAAAATACGTTGAATTCAATTTTATCTCTGCTGAAAGAAAATGATTTAGATGCACGTTTTATGGAGCATGAAGGCCGTTTCTTGTTTCGTATTGATGAAATGATGTGTGATGCCGGTTTTGGTTGTGATAACGTTGTCCTTGATGTATTTTTTGATGAGGACGAAAAGGTGCTTTTTATCGGATTGCTTCGTTTCCCAAAAAATAAACGAAGATCTGGCTTGGGCAGCCAAATTTTAAAGAAAATTTTAGATTATGCAAATCAACATCATTTTACGATATACTTAGATGCCTGGAATGAATCACAACCATTCTGGAAAAAGCATGGGTTTAAACATGTCTATACAGATAAATATCATTTTGAAATCATGGGTTATTCCGGTGATGGGCTGGATATATTTCATGAGTGGGAAGTATTTAAAAAGACAAAAGTATTTAATACGTATCTTTCATGTCATGCAGTATAAAAAAAGCGCGTTTTCCTCATTAAGCTTGGAGGAAAATTGCGCTTTTTTGTTTCATTATCATTGTGGCTTTGTATGGATAATTTTCACACTAATAATTTGAGCAAACGGAATAGGTATACATAATTTTGTATGGCTAGTAGTACCATGAATTAAAAGGACCTTTTTATTCTTTCTGTCGATATTAAAAACACGTCCCCGAAGAGTTGCCTGTTCGTTTTCATGCTGTTTGATTTTTATTTCAATCATCAGTCTATTCTTATAGGCTTGTATAAGAATCAGCTCGTTTGGAAAGGCTTCTTTTTCCTTCCTATTATTTTGTAGTACTAAAAACCCCCGCCTCATTTTCTCATTTTCTAAATAAATTAAATTGACTCGTTTAGTCCTGCCACTATCATCCAACATAAAAAGAATCACCTGTCTATTAGTTTAAGTAAACAAAAAAGAAATCTTATATTAGTATTATAAGATTTCTTTCATTTAGATGCTATTACATTTTAACAGTTACTTTTTCTTGTCCTAAAATTGGTTGTAACGCCTTTTTCAATGTTTCGCGTTCCACCTCATTTAAAGGAAGAAGTGGGAGTCTTAATGAGCCTGTGTCTAATCCTTTTAATTGAAGTGCGGCTTTAACAGGTGCCGGGCTTGGTGCTGCAAATAATGCCTTCATCATTGGCAATAGTTTTCTATGAAGGGAAGCCGCTTCTTTTAAATCTCCTTTATCAAAGGCCTGCACCATTTCTTGCATTTCATTACCGATAACATGTGCTGCTACAGAGACAACACCCGCACCGCCAATTGCAAGTACTGGTAAAGCAATGCCGTCATCACCGCTGTATAAGCTGAAGCTGTCATCTGTTTCTTCGATGATTTTTGCCATTGCATCCAAGCTTCCGCTTGCCTCTTTGACACAGACGATATTTTTAATTTTAGACAGGCGGATAATCGTTTCTGGTGCCATATTGACTGAAGTGCGCCCTGGGATGTTATATAGCATAACAGGTAACTGAGTTGCTTCAGCGATTGTTTTGAAATGCTGATAAAGTCCTTCCTGTGAAGGTTTATTATAGTAAGGAACTACAAGCATAATGCCGTTTACGCCAGCCGCTTCTGCTCTTTTCGTTAATTCGATAGATCCTCTAGTGTTGTTAGATCCTGTACCAGCGAGTACCGGTACACGTCCATTCACAACTTCCACCACTCGTTTAAATAGATCAACCTTTTCGTCAGACGATAGGGTAGGGGATTCACCAGTTGTACCCGCAACAACAATTCCTTCTGTTCCATTTGCGATTAAATAATTCACTAATTCATTAACTTTGTCGAAATCCACTTCGCCTTTTTCATTAAATGGAGTTACCATTGCCGTTAAAATTCGCCCGAAATTCATCTTGTTCGCCCTCATTTCAATTTTTGAAAATATTTTGCAAAATAAAAATGCAACAACGAAAGCTATCGTTGCTGCACGGAAAATGTAAAAACTAAGATTCCTATGCGTGAGATAGCCCTCCATACAGCCCTAGCTATATGACAATCCTGCACCTATTCGATACACGACCAGTTTTGGGAAAAATGAGCCTCCCATCACTTCGGCGAATTCCCCTTTCAGCAATGATCACAGGACCTCATTATCCTCCCATTGCATACTAATGGTTTTCGCGCCTCTACTCACTTCAATTTTAATTGAAGTAATTTTAATGATTTTATTGTACTTTAACAGAAATTGGGCACTTTTTCAATGGATAAGCTAAAATTTGTTAAAACTTTTTAAAAAGGTAGCCAAAATGGGGAAGAATGATATTTTCTAGTTGCTAATCTAAAAAGTGGTAAAAATAAAGAAACATGATAAAATAGAAAAATAATTTCAGGGATTTCATTATAAGTAATTACGAATTGAAGAGAAAGGGAAAGGGTGAGGTGAATCCCGCGTGAATGCACAAACGAAAGGGCTTCCGATAGCTCCACGACAAACGTTAGAAAATCATACGGTTTATCATGTTTTATTTATCATCGGCTTCGTTCATTTATTAAATGATTCCATTCAAGCTGTTGTTCCTGCGATGTTTCCAATCCTTGCAAAGTCCTTAGGATTTAACTTCACACAGCTTGGGCTAATTGCCTTTTGTGCCAATATGACGGCTTCTGTAATGCAGCCAGTAATCGGGGCGTATTCCGATAAACACCCAAGACCAAAGCTATTGCCAATCGGCTTGACATTTTCTTTATTAGGAATGCTTGGTCTCGCTTTGGCACCTACCTACAGTATCATCTTGTTATCAGTTGCGCTGTTAGGAATCGGCTCGGCTACATTCCATCCAGAGGCTTCCAAGGTTGCCCATATGGCATCTGGGATCAAGAAAGGCTTTGGGCAATCGGTTTTTCAGGTGGGTGGGAATGCCGGCCAATCATTAGCGCCCATCATTACTGCATTACTTTTAGTTCCGCTTGGGCAAATTGGGGCGATATGGTTTACACTTGTCGCTTTTCTAGCGGTAATGATCTTAATCTACATTTCAAAATGGTACGGCACGCAGCTGACAATTGGTACGAATAATAAGAAAAGAAGTGCCGCGAATGAAGCAGTTCCGGTTGGAAAGTCTATAAAAATAGCATTCTTGCTGCTCGTATTTTTGGTGTTTGTCAGACAATTTTATCATGCTGCCATTACAAACTATTTCTCGTTTCATGTGATTGAAGCATTCGGACTAAATATTGACGCGGCCCAACTCTATATCTTTTTATTTCTGGCTGCCGGTGCTGCCGGGACCTTTTTGGGAGGGCCAATAGCCGACAAAATCGGCATGAAAAATGTTTTGTTCTTTTCAATGGTTGCTGCGGCGCCGCTTTGCATCTGGCTTCCCTATGCAGGCAGGCTACTTTCAATGGTGCTCATAACAATCATTGGATTTATTCTGCTATGTAGTTTTTCCGTATCCGTGGTCTACGCCCATGAATTATTACCTGGGCGGATTGGAATGGTATCTGGCATGATTATCGGTCTTTCATTCGGTCTTGGTGCCATCGGGTCCATCGTATTAGGATGGCTCGGGGATCGCATTGGCATTTCGACAACATTAGTTTATGCCAGCTTTTTACCTTTGTTAGGTGTACTCACAGCATGGTTGCCAAATGAAAAGAAAATAAAGAAATTGCACGAACAACAAGTATAAAAAAGCTGTCTGGCTACAACCAGACAGCTTTTTGCTCTTTATGCTTTCACACTGCTTACAGGCCGCCTGTATTTTCGATATTGGATATAGAATAATCTTCCTAAAAGTGTTATAGCGCCGACTGCTAGACCAACAATTAAGCCAATCCAGTAGCCAAATGCAGTAAATTCGGTGTATTTAGCCATAATATATCCTGTTGGTAAACCAATAAGCCAATAAGAAACAAGTGCCATAGCAAATGTGGCATTCACATCTTTGTAGCCCCGTAAAGCACCCTGAATAGGTGCCCCGAACGCGTCGGAAAATTGAAATAAAATGGCATACCACAAAAAGTGTTTTGTTAATTCCAATACTTGCATATTATTCGTATAAAGCCCAGCAATCGGCCCCCTAACATGGTATAAAAGAAAAGATGTAAAACCAGCAAGTATAATGGCAAAGGCGATGCCAAGGTAGCTGAATATTTTAGCATCCTTATACCGTCTTGCACCGACCTCAAAACCAACAACGATGGTTAAGGCCATTGAAATACTTAAAGGAATCATATACAAGTAGGACGCTACATTCATTGCTGCCTGATGGGATGCAATCGTGATTGTATTATATTCACTCATAAGTAATGTAACAGCGGCGAAAATGCTTGTTTCAAAAAACATTGCAGACCCGATTGGAACTCCTATTTTTAGAATTTCCTTCCATGTGCTTACATGGACAGGGAAGAACGTTCGAAATAATGTAAATGGACGAAAAGGGCGTTGCTTCAAAACGACGATGAGGGCAAAGGTTAGAATAGCCCAATACGTAATAGCAGTAGCGTACCCGGTGCCAATCCCCCCTAGCTTTGGAAATCTAAACTTACCAAAAATCAATACATAATTTAGAAAAACGTTTATAGGCAACGAAGAAAGGGTAATAATCATTGTAACCCTTGTATGGCCTAAAGCATCAATAAAAGAGCGAAGAACACTATACATAAACAAAGGGAGAACACCATATCCCAGGCCGATTAAATAATGTTTAGCAATATTGGCAACCTTCTCGGTCAAACTCATATGATTTAAAATTGGATTGATTGCAATAACGCCTATAATTATAATAAGAATAGCGATAATAATGGATAAATATATGCCTTGAATCACAGAAAATGGGATTTTCTTTGTATTTTTAGAACCAACCAGCTGTGCAATAATCGGCGTGATTGCCATAAGAATACCGTTTACCCCTGTAAATACTGGCATCCAAAGACTAGAACCGATGGCAACACCTGCTAAATCATCTGCACTAGCCTTCCCTGACATCATCGTATCAAAGAAATTCATTGCATAGAGGCCGATTTGAGTAACTAAGATTGGTATTAAGATTTTAAGAAATAATGATAATTTTTGCTTGATTGAATAGGTTTGATTCATAGTGGTACCTCTATTCTTTTAAATATGGCGAAAAGACAATTTTTCGTATGTTTGCTGAAAAAATGCCGTTAAACATTATATCATAAAACAAAATGATACCTTATAATTTAAACTATTGTACAACTAAAATTAAAATAGGTGATTCTAGATGTCTTTGATATACCAACAGTTTGCACAAAATTCTAATATGGAAATACTACAACTCCTTGAACAAATGAAATCTTATTGTATTGACAGTGAATCTACCGCATTAGTGGAACAACTAAATGAAATTTTCCTAAGAGATTATGCCTATATTAAATACGCTCTAGACGCTTCGACGATTGTTGCAGTGACTGATAAAGCTGGGATAGTTCTTTATGTAAATGATAAATTTTGCGAAATTTCAAAGTACAGCAGGGATGAGTTGATAGGGAGAACCCACCGAATTGTAAATTCCGGTTTTCATAGCAAGGATTTTTATAAAATGATGTGGAATACTATTTTATCGGGAAAAAATTGGAGCGGGGAAATAAGGAATATGGCAAAGGACGGCTCATTGTATTGGGTTCATTCCAGTATCATTCCTATCCATAATAAAAGTACAAATGAAATAGATGGATTTATTTCGCTCCGTACTGATATAACAAAAGGAAAAGAAGCGGAGGAGCAGCTTCGAAAAGTCATTAAAAATGATTTTGAGAGAACGATTAAAAACCTCGATAATATGGTGTTTAAAGTTAAGAAAGACCAATTCGGTGATTTGTTTATTACACTAGTCGAAGGAATGTTGTCCCAGCAATTGGATATTTCCGAAGGGCGCTTTGATCGAAAAAGGATGAAAAATTTTTATGGTGATGAGATAGTGGACCATGTGATGGAGCTTACACATGCTGTTTTTTGCGGTGAAAGGTGTTCATTTACCCACCATTATAACGGAATGGCGTTATATACGATGCTATCACCTATTGTTGAAAATGGGAACATCATTGAGATCATTGGTAGTACAAATGATATAACGGTATTAGAGCAGGCCCAGAAGGAAATTCAACATATGGCCTATCATAATGATTTGACGAATCTACCAAACCGCCGAAAGTTATCAGAAGATGTACACGAAAAGCTTGAGAAAATTCAAAATCAAACATTTGCAGTACTATTCATAGATATTGACCGGTTCAAGCAAATAAATGATACGTTAGGTTTCCACAGAGGCGATAAATTAATTTTGGAGTTTAGCAAAAGATTAGCCCAATTTGTAACCAATCGTGGAAACGTTTACCATATGAATGGTGATGAATTTGTTATTATTCTTGAAAGTTATGAAAATAACGAATCATTAGCATTGAAAGTAGAGGATATTTTGGCTGCGATTGAAGAACCGTTTATTATCGACGACCATGAATTAATCGTTTCATGTTCCATCGGGGTTACAACTTTTCCAAGTAACGAAGATGATAATACTGAAAAAATCTTAAACCGCATTGAAACTGCGTTAAAGCATTGCAAATTAAATGGAAAGCAAGGTTTTATTTTTTACAATAGTGAGATGGCCAAGGATGCTAAGGGGCGCTTAAACTTAGAAATTAATCTTCGGAAAGCGATTAAGAATCGTGAGCTTACACTACACTACCAGCCAAAATTTGTTCTTGATTCTGAGCGAATGGACGGGATGGAAGCTTTGGTACGCTGGAACTCTCCTACACTTGGATTTGTTAGTCCCAATGAATTTATCTCACTTGCAGAAGAAACCGGGTTAATCGTTCAGTTAGGGGAATGGGTCCTATATGAGGCATGTAGGCAAAACCAGGAATGGATCGAAAAAGGATATCAACCAATGCGAATTGCGGTCAATGTTTCCGCGATTGAATTTTTACGACCAAACTATGTAGAAAATGTAAAAAAAATATTAACCAAGACCGGCCTTAACCCACAATATCTAGAGCTTGAAATAACTGAAAATAGTTTCATGCAAAATTTTGAAAAGGGAATTAATATTCTGAATGAATTAAAAAGCTTAGGAATTTATATATCAATAGATGACTTTGGCACAGGTTATTCTTCTCTTGGTTATCTGAAAAGATTTCCAGTCAACATCTTAAAAATCGATAAATGCTTCATTCAAGAAATTGCAAATAGTGAAAATGATGTTGGGATAGTAAAAGCCATTATCCAATTGGGACATATCTTCAATATGAAGGTGATTGCGGAAGGCGTGGAAACAGAAGAGGTTGCTGATATTCTATATGACCTAAAATGTGACATTGTACAAGGATATTATTATAGTAAACCATTACCTTCGGAATTGTTTGAAAAACTGTTATAATAATTTGAATCAGATACATGATTTCATGGTATAATGCATATGAATGAAAAAAGTGAAAAAAAGAAACGGGGGGTAGAAAGATGGACCAACAAACACTTGCGACTTTTTTCGAAGAAAAAATCAAAGCCGCGAAAATTCAGTTTGAAAGAACAGTAGAATGTAAGCATACAGAATTCGATGATTTATATCCGTATATGAGTGAACAACCAACATTTTTTTGGTATAAGCGCTATGTTGCATGGCAAGAGCTATTGACGATTACGAAATTAGCGACTGAACTTGAAATTGAATGGAGGTCTTTCTTTACCAAGAACCAAATTCTTTTTATTGATAAGAAAGTTCTAGATGCAAAAGTTTTGGATCATTGGTTTGAGGAATGCTGCCAAGAATCATAAGAAGGTGAAAGTGCCTTTGTAGCGTCAAGACTCCTGTGGTAACTGGGTTTTGGCGCTTTTTTTTGAAAATTTCTTTTGGAAAATGGCGCAATTACCATTATAATATGGAGATGAACAACAAAATCGAAAGGACTGTACGAAATGATTCATAATACGTGGCAAAACAAACAAACAATTAAGCAAGTAAAATGTGTACATACAAATGCAGAAAAATATATGGTAGATCGAGTACTAACCGTTGGTAAAGTATACGATGTCAAAAACGAAACAGAAGAATTCCTATTTGTCGTCGACAATTCCGGAAAAGTGGGCGGATATTACAAAGATTATTTTGAAGCGATTTAATTGAATAAAGAATTAACAAAGGTAGGTTTTTAAGAACCTATCTTTTTTATTTGCCTGGCGAAATTTCTCCAATCTCCGACATGAATCTCCAATGCTATGTAGCTTTTTTCTTTCAAATAAAGTAAAATAAATTTTTGAGTGAGTAAAAAGAGAGGATTGAGAATTTGAAACGCATCACGAAGAAAAACGTTGAATTATTAGCACCTGCTGGAAATTGGGAGTGTATAAAAGCTGCAGTTGCTAATGGAGCAGATGCCGTTTATTTTGGAGTAGAAAATTTTAACGCACGTGTCCGTGCGACAAATTTTCAAACAAATGAGCTACCTGAAATTATGGCTTATTTGCATAAATATAACCTTCGTGGCTTTGTCACGTTAAATATTTTAATTTTTGAGAATGAAATGGATGATGCCAGGAAATTGGTGGAAGCCTGCATTGATGCTGGTGTTGACGGCCTAATTGTACAAGACATGGGTTTACTACAATTAATCCGAGAAATTTCAGCGGATTTTCCTATTCATGGCTCTACACAAATGACGGTCACTTCACCTGAAGCGGTCGACTTTTTGAAGCCTTATGACCTTGAGGTTGTCGTTTTAGGCCGGGAAAATAATATAAAGCAAATTCAAACCATCTCTAGTCAAACTGGTACACCATTAGAAGTATTTGTTCATGGTGCCATTTGCGTTTCTTATTCGGGTCAATGTCTAACGTCAGAAATGTGGGGCGGACGCTCGGCGAATCGCGGAGAATGTGCCCAGGCTTGCCGTTTGCCATATGATTTAATTGTCGACGAAGAAATAAAGGAAATGGGCAATCTTGCTTATGTTCTGTCACCAAAAGATTTAGCTGCTTTAGAAATCATCCCCAAGTTGATTGAAGCGGGGGTAACGACCTTTAAAATTGAAGGACGTTTAAAATCACCTGAATATGTAGCAAATGTTACAAGTAAGTACCGTAAAGCGATTGACGAATATTTAGTTGGCAGAAACTATAAACCTTCAAAAGAAGAAATCCGTGAGCTTCAGCAAAGTTTCAGCCGTGGTTTTACATTCGGTTTTCTTAAAGGAACGAACCATAAACAGCTACTAGACGGAACATTTCCGAAAAGCCGTGGGGTCTATTTAGGTAAGGTTAAAAAAGTACTAAAGGATGCAGTTCTATGTGAGATAGAAGCGCCATTAAAGCGTGGTGATGGCATCGTTTTCGATGCTGGACGTCCTGAGGAAAAAGAAGAGGGCGGGCGCGTCTACGACCTTCGAAAAAAAGGCCAAAAAATTGACGGTGAAGCAAAGCTAGGTCTTATCGAGATCGTACCGGGTCGTCATGACATCAATTTAACGAAGGTCCATGTCGGTGATAAGATTTGGAAAACAAGTGACCAAGAGCTTGCTCGTCGTTTGCGGAAAACATATGAAGACTCCGAGCAAACGTATCGTCTTTTTCCACTTAGCGTTTCAGTTACCGGATCTGTTGGGGGCCCATTAATCACAGTTTGGCACGATGAAACGGCAAACAACTACGTAACGATTGAGTCAACAGAAAGATTGCAAAAAGCAATGAAACGGCCATTAACAACTGAATATTTAGCGGAGCAGTTAGGCCGCCTAGGTGGGACGATCTTTGAGCTTACTAATCTTGATGCAACTTTTCAGGAAGAGATCATTATTCCTGTAAAAGAACTGAATCAAATGCGGAGACAAGCAGTCGAAGAGCTAATAGCTTTAAGACAAGCACCATATCGATATCAAAAAAATAACATAGGGGTTGTCAAAAAAAATAATAAAAGTAAGCAACCGGCCGATAAGCAAAATTTAATTGCGCTATGTAGAACGATGGAACAAATCGAAGCTGCATGTCAAACGGATGTTGATTTTATTTATGCCGACTTTGAATTTACAACGGATTATCCAAAAGCTGTACACGTTGCAAGAACCTATCAAAAGCCGATTGCCCTTGCGACTCCAAGAATTCATATGCCAGGTGAAAATGCTATTTTAAATGGCATAACAAAGGCTGAACCTGATGCCATTTTAGCTAGAAGTCTTGGTGCTGTTCAGTACTATACTGAACAAAATCTCTTGATACCAATAATTGGTGATTTCTCATTAAATATTGCGAACTCACAAGCTGTCGATTTATTTTTAGGACGTGGTTTACAACGGATCACACCATCTTATGATTTGAATATTCAGCAAATGTTTGATTTATTGGAGAATTCACCTACTGATCATATAGAAGTTGTGATTCACCAGCATTTGCCAATGTTCCATACGGAGCATTGTGTATACTGTACTTTTTTAAGTGAGGGTACTGATTTTACGAACTGCGGACGTCCTTGTGAAAAGCATCGTATCTCTCTACAAGACCGTATAGGCATGAAGCATCCCGTTAGAGTGGACATTGGCTGCCGCAATACCGTATACAATGCAATCGAACAATCTGGGGCAGAATACCTTACGAATTTCTTAAATGAAGGGATTCAGCATTTTCGTATTGAGTTTTTAGAAGAGGGTGCGGAAAAAGTCAAGGAGGTCATTCGCCTTTATCGTGAAGCACTTAAAGGACAAAGATCGGGTACAAGTGTATGGAAGACTTTAAAAGCAACCAATCAATTAGGTGTTACGAGAGGTCAGCTTATTAAAAAAGAAAATCATTCCCGTAGCTATTAAAATTTCTTAATTTAGTCAAACAATTTTTGCTAAATTGTATTATTCTATATAAGAGAGCTTTTTCAAATACTATCAAAATTTGTATTATTTTGTTGATAGTATAAGCATATAGGAATTGAGAATGCTAAGTAAAATAAGCGAAATTGCCGATAGCTTGCGTAATTTACAAAGATAGGTGGCAAAAATAGTGCGAGTATTAATTTTCAGCGGTGGAACTTTACATACAGGGGCAATTTCCTATATAAAGGAGGATGATTTTCTTATTGGAGTCGACCGCGGAGCCTATTTTCTATATGTAAATGGTATAAAAATGGATGCGGCTATTGGGGATTTCGATTCCGTAACAGACATCGAAAAAGAAAAAATCATTGCGAATACAAAGGAAATACTTTCATGTGATCCTATTGATAAAAATGAGACTGATACAGAGATGTCATTTCACTTTGCGCTGAAAAAACAGCCAAAGGAAATTTTGTTATTTGGCGGTTTAGGAACACGTTTCGATCACTCAATCGCCAATATTCAACTATTATATAGCGGCTTACAAGCAGGTGTCGAATCCAAAATCATTGATGAACGTAATGAAATTCAACTTGTAAATAGTCAGCTTGTCATACATAAATCTCGGCTTAGAAATGTTTCCTTGCTCCCACTTACACTGGAGGTAAAAGGCATAACATTGGAAGGATTTCAATATCCACTAAATAATGCAACGATTCGGATAGGGGAGTCCCTTGGTATTAGTAATGTATTAGATGGAGAAATGGGCAAAATTACAGTATCGTCAGGAATTTTGCAAGTAATAAAAAGTAATGATTAAAAAATGGTAAGGATGTGCTATAAAATGGCTAAAAGAATCAGTGAATTATATGAACATGAATTAATCGAAATGGCTGAAAAAAATTTATATAATGAGCAAATTAAAAGAGAGTGGTTTAGCCGTTGGGGTTTAGAATTTCCAATGATTCGGACTGCTTTTGGAGTAAAAAAATACGGTGAAGATTTTACATCAACTAATGATATAAAAAAGAAAGAATTCGTGGCAATCTAAATGAAAAAAGCGGAAGCACCTTTGACAAGGCTTCCGCTTTTTTTATTGTCTAGCTCCAGCTCCGAGCGACTAGAAAACTTCGCTAAACGGTCGCTTTCGCTTTTCTATCTATTTGTACATTTCTGCTACTTGCTTTTGGATGTCTTTATTTTCCAAGTATTCATCAAAGGTCATTTGCTTATCAACCAAGCCTTTAGGCGTGATTTCAAAAATGCGATTAGCAATGGTTTGCACAAACTGATGGTCATGGGAAGCAAACATCATCGAACCTTTAAAAGCGATTAAGCCGTTATTCAAAGCTGTAATCGATTCAAGATCCAAGTGGTTTGTCGGCTCATCCAATAGCAAAACATTCGCACCGCTCAGCATCATTTTTGACAGCATACAACGCACCTTTTCGCCCCCGGAAAGGACGCTTGCTTTTTTAAGAACTTCTTCACCAGAGAATAACATTCTTCCTAAAAAGCCTCGTAAAAAGCTTTCACTTTCATCATTAGGAGAAAATTGACGCAGCCATTCCACGAGATTTAAGTCTGAGTTCTCGAAGAATTCGCTATTATCCTTCGGAAAATAGGCTTGGGACGTTGTTACACCCCATTTAAAGGTGCCGCTATCTGGCTCCATTTCACCCATTAAAATTTTAAATAAAGTTGTTTTTGCGCTTTCATTTTGGCCAACAAGGGCGACTTTATCGCCTTTATTCATGATGAAGCTTAGATTATCAAGTACTTTTTCGCCATCAATGGTTTTCGTCAAGCCTTCGACACGGAGTAAGTCATTACCGATTTCACGATCTGGTGTAAAGCCGACGAACGGATAGCGGCGTGATGATGGTCTAATATCATCAAGCTCGATTTTATCCAAAAGCTTTTTACGTGATGTTGCCTGCTTTGATTTTGAGGCATTTGCACTGAAGCGGGCAATAAACTCTTTTAACTCTTTAATCTTTTCTTCTTTTTTACGATTGGCATCCGAGGCCATTTTTAACGCTAACTGGCTTGATTCATACCAGAAATCATAGTTGCCAACATAAATTTGAATTTTACTAAAATCCAAATCGGCAATATGTGTACAAACATTGTTTAAAAAGTGGCGGTCATGGGAAACAACAATCACTGTATTTTCAAAGTTAATAAGAAACTCTTCAAGCCAAGATATTGCTTTCATATCCAAGTGGTTGGTCGGCTCGTCAAGAAGAAGTACATCAGGTTTACCGAATAATGCTTGTGCTAAAAGCACCTTCACTTTTTCGCCACCAGTTAACTCCGCCATTTTTTTCGTATGAAGATCATCAGGAATGCCCAAGCCTTTTAATAGAATTGCAGCTTCGGATTCAGCTTCCCAACCATTCATTTCAGCGAATTCGCCTTCAAGCTCGGCAGCTCTGATGCCATCCTCGTCGGTAAAATCGGCTTTCATATAGATTGCATCTTTTTCCTGCATGACTTCATATAGACGTGTATGGCCCATAATGACTGTAGTTAGTACTTCATATTCTTCATATTCAAAATGGTTTTGTTTTAGGACCGCTAGACGTTCCCCAGGTTCCATGAATACATCGCCAGTTTGCGGTTCAATTTCACCAGATAAAATTTTTATAAAAGTAGATTTACCAGCGCCGTTGGCCCCAATTAAACCGTAGCAATTTCCAGGCGTGAATTTAATATTTACATCCTCAAACAACTTCCGGTCGCCATAGCGCAAACTTACATTACTAACCGTAATCATTTATTAAAATTCCTCCAAATCTTTATTATCTATGAAATTATACCAAATAAATATAAAGAAAGCGATTCAAAGCACAAAGGTCTTACATGAGGGACTTGCGAATGTAATGAATAAATACTAATAAATTGTTTTCCTTATATAATGTAAGCGCTTTTTACAATAGAATTATATTGATTTGATGCAAATGTCGTAATAATTGGTAGCGGAAATAAAGTTAGTATAAATTTTTTACTGTCATGATGATAGAATAAGTGGTACAATATTAAATAATTTAAATTTAATAATTTTTTAGAAAATAGTTGGAGGGATTTTCGTGGCAGAATTACGTAGTAATATGATCAAAAAAGGCTTTGACAGAGCCCCACACCGCAGTTTACTTCGTGCGGCAGGTGTAAAAGAAGAAGATTTCGACAAACCCTTTATTGCAGTATGTAATTCTTATATTGATATAGTACCAGGTCATGTTCATTTACAGGAATTTGGTAAAATTGTAAAAGAGGCGATTCGTGAAGCAGGCGGTGTACCATTTGAATTTAACACAATTGGCGTTGATGATGGTATTGCTATGGGACATATTGGCATGCGCTATTCATTGCCAAGCCGTGACATCATCGCTGACTCAGTTGAAACAGTTGTAGCTGCACACTGGTTTGACGGTATGGTTTGTATTCCAAACTGTGACAAAATTACCCCAGGAATGATGATGGCAGCCATGCGTTTAAATATTCCTACAATTTTTGTCAGCGGCGGCCCGATGAAAGCTGGTGTAACAAGCACTGGTAAAAAACTTTCACTTACTTCAGTATTTGAAGGGGTGGGGGCATACCAAGCTGGACAAATTGATGAATCAGCTTTAACTGAAATTGAACAATATGGTTGTCCGACATGTGGATCATGTTCAGGTATGTTTACAGCTAATTCCATGAACTGTCTTGCTGAGGTGCTTGGATTAGCATTACCAGGAAATGGTACAATTTTAGCAGTATCTCCAGAACGCCGTGATTTTGTTCGGGAATCCGCAAAACAATTAATGTACTTAATTGAAAATGATATTAAACCACGTGATATCGTTACTGAAAAAGCGATTGATAACGCATTTGCTTTAGATATGGCAATGGGCGGTTCTACAAATACAGTCTTACACACACTTGCACTAGCAAATGAAGCCGGCGTTGAATATTCACTTGAGCGCATTAATGCAGTAGCTGAGCGAGTTCCGCATTTAGCAAAACTTGCACCAGCATCAGATGTGTTTATTGAAGATTTACATGAGGCAGGCGGTGTCCATGGTCTTTTAAATGAGTTAGCGAAAAAAGAAGGTGCCCTTCATTTAGATACATTAACCGTTACAGGTAAAACATTAGGTGAAAACGTTGCTGGTCATAAAGTGAAAAACTATGAGGTTATTCATCCAATTGATAATCCGCATACTGAAAGAGGCGGTCTTGCAGTTCTATTCGGTAACCTTGCACCAGAAGGGTCAATTATTAAATCAGGTGCCGTTGAAGGCGGAATTACTCGCCACGAAGGTCCAGCAATTGTATTCGATTCACAAGATGAAGCACTTGAAGGCATCGCTAATGGTTCAGTAAAACCAGGACATGTAGTTGTAATCCGTTATGAAGGTCCAAAAGGCGGCCCAGGTATGCCTGAAATGCTTGCGCCAACTGCACAAATCGTTGGTATGGGACTTGGAACAAAGGTTGCACTAGTAACAGACGGCCGTTTCTCAGGCGCATCCCGCGGTCTTTCCATCGGCCACGTGTCACCAGAAGCCGCAGAAGGTGGTCCACTTGCTTTCGTTGAAAATGGCGATCACATTGTCATCGACATTAACGAACGTACTATGAACGTAGACGTACCAGAAGAAGAGTGGAACAAGCGCAAAGAAAACTGGAAAGGCTTCGAACCAAAAGTAAAAACTGGTTATCTAGCACGCTATTCCAAACTTGTAACAAACGCAAGCAAGGGCGGAATATTGAAAATCTAGTATTCTAGTTAATGGATCATTTTAATTGATTTGGTATTAGGCATGGCTCTGTGATTGGGGCCGTGCTTTTTTTGTAATCTGCTTGAAAAAAATGAGCATTTTATTTTCCTACATTTGATATTATAATGAAGTATGATATGTAACCTTAACCAAAGGAGATTCTATGAAAAAATTCAAACCGATTCTCGAAATCATATGTTATATCGTGTTGCCAATTGTTATTTGGAAATATGGACGTGCGCCTTTAGGTGATTATTATGCGATGTTGTTGTCAACTGCTCCTGCGTTTGTCTATACTATTTGGAACTTTTTTAATGAACGTCAATTTAACGTTTCCGGTTTATATATAATGTCATCCCTGCTGATCAATACGATTTTAGACTTAGTTAGTGACTCAGCGGAGTGGATGCTGTGGAATGGAATTTATTTCAACTTTGGAATGATTGCCTTTTTACTATTTACTATCGCCATCAAAAAACCGATGGTTATGTATTTTCTAGTTGACGCCGCTTATGTACAAGGTACGCCTCGTGAGGAAAGCTTTAAAAAGTACAAATCAAAGGAACTTTTTAAATACTTCCAATGGTTAACAGCCTTTTTAGTTTTACGCGATGTGCTTGAGAGCGGTGTGAAAATTTGGTTGATTTATAAATACGGTGTCGATGGATATGGTAAAATTCTGATCACAATGAGAACGTTCGGATGGATTATGTCAGTTGTATTTGTAGGAGCCGTCATCTTTGTATTTAATAAAATCAGCCAGCATGCTGAAAAGGAAAAAGGTAACGAAGACGAAGAAGAGCTAGTTATTTAGAAATAATAAAAAACCACCTGCTTGCTGTGTAACCCCAGTGAGTAGGTGGTTTTATTTATTAAAAATCAAGCCTACTATTTGTCGAAAACGAAAAATAAAGGAAAGAGCCAACCATGATTCGGACAACCTTGATGGGGATATTGGGGAATTTTGACTTAATATAGGTTAATGCCTCTTTTTTTATCGTACGATTATAATCATCATCAAGTAAATGATCAGCCTTTTTTTTATTTAAAAATAAAATTGCCTCAAATCTTCCTCCATTTTCCTTAACTTCATGTTTTACAAATAAACTCATAAAAGCTCACCTTTTATACTGATATTTCCTTTAGCTTAGACATTTTTCGGAATAATATCCCGAGTCAACTTTCAATTTGGTATACTATTGGTATATTTATACAGAAGATTGAAATTCGACTGAGTAAAAATTCTCAAGAGGAGTGAGAGAATTGTTAGAAGATGAACGAATACTTTCGTTAGAGGAACGAGTTGCCGAATTAGAAAATGAGGTAGATGAGTTAAAAGCTGCTTTTAATAATGTTAAATCGAATCAACATTTGACAATGACAACATCAAAATCAGCATTTAATGAAAAGAAAAAAGGTTGGGAATCAATTAAAAAGACTCAAGAAACAAATAGTAAGGAAAAACCGGATATAGAAAAGCTGTTAACCCAAGTATGGCTGCCAAGGATTTTTATGGTAGTCATGTTATTAGGTGTGCTTTGGGGATTTAAGGTTGCTGTTGATTACGGATTTCTAACGCCTTTCGTTCGGATTATCCTCGGGTTTGGAGTCGGTGCCGCACTCATTTATTTTGGGCAAAAACAAATCCGAAATAATCGCGAGAAACTGGGGATTGTATTATTAGGCGGCTCTTATTCGATTCTTTTATTTACTACATTTGCAGCCAATACTTTATTCGGTTATATACCAGGGCCACTCGCGTTCATGATGAATATTATTTGGCTTGTACTTGGATTATTTTTTGCAATCAAGTATCAATCCCAAGCTTTGGGGGTTTTCATTGCCATCGGTGGATATTTCATTCCGTTCCTCATTGAAAGCACGAATCCAAACATTTGGATTTTTGCATTATATGAAACAATCCTTTATCTTGTTTTACTTTATTTTTCATTGCGAAAAAAGTTCATTGTTCTTTATTTAGTCGCCTTTGTACTTCTACATTTAACATTCTTTATTTATACGGTTACTGCGGGTTTCCTAAGTGATAATGAGCCGCTTGTTTACGGGATTATTGCGCAATTCTTATTTGTTACGGTCACCTATTTGAAAGGAAACTTGTATGAAAGAGAACAAGTGGCCACTTTATTTACAAGCTTCGTGTTCACAAGCGTATGGGTCAATGGTATTCTTTTTGAATTTTCAGCAGAACTGTTTGCCCTTATAACTACCATCGTTTTTCTCTTCATCTCTTATTATTTTAAAAAAGATAAGGAACGGATGGTGACAGCCTCTGTTGTGTCCGCTTTTGCACTCATAACGTGGCTGATCCATGTATTTGAGGGAGATGTTATACAGGTATTCCTCTTATTAGAAGGGGTGGCACTTATTTATCTCGGCTGGCAATTACAGTCGAAGCTGCAGCGATTCCTGGGGGCAATGATTTATTTCGTGGCTTACCTGATTGCCATTGAAAACAACTACTTACAATTATTTTCAATGGATTCAGTTATTTGGTTAACCCTTTTAGCGACAGTGGGATTCATCCTGTTTGGACTCTTAAAGTATGATAGAAACCTTAAAACTTTACTATGGTTTGTCGTTGGAGCAAATGTTATCGCGTGGCTTAGGTTCACGTACCTTTTGGTTCCTTTACTACTTGTGGGAATTGGCGAAAATATCATTCAAATGACAGTCTCCTTTGTTTGGGCGATTCTTGCAGTCATATTAGTTGTGCTTGGAGTAAAAAGAAATAAAAAAGCAGTTCGTCTAACAGGTGTTGCCTTGTTATTCATAGCTTTAAGTAAGGTTGTCTTTATTGATCTGTTCATGGTATCAATCGCGATACGTGCAATTTTATTCATCGGACTTGGTGTGATTGGTATTCTAATCTCAAGGATTTTCTACACCAAAAAGGATTGATATTCATTATGCAAGGGGCTGACAATTTGTCGGTCTCTTTTTTGCTTTGAAAAATATTCCACCAGACGATTAAAAAAATCATTTTTTTCACTTTTTTTTCATTTTGCACGGTTAACATGAAGAGTGTGGAGGGATGAAAATGAAAAAAAGGTTTTTATTACCAGCAGCCTTTTTACTTACTAGTAGTTTTTTAAGTTATGGACTAGTAGCAAAGGCAGACGATGATCACAAGGAAAAGGATTATTACAACTATAATAACGAGCAAAAATATGAACAGTCGGATTATGAAAAATATCGTGATGAAGAAGATGATGATGACAACTATGATTACTACGAAAAAGGCAACGGTGAGTATGAAAGACATCATGAAAAATACGACGATGATGACGATGACGAATACGAGGAATATGAACAGAATCAGGATTATTATTATTACGACCAACAGCAGCCGCAAATAAATGTTGTCAATGAATCTTGGTACAAATGGTCCAGGTCAGCAACTGAGCCAACTGAAACTACGGCACTGCCAATCAGTCAAGCTGGTGAAATCTCATTAAAATTGAATAATGAAGAGCCTATCACAGTCGGGGCGATTCCAAACGTTAGCCAGCTTTTAGTTCCTGTCGAAGAGGTTGCCAAATACCTTGGAGCAAAAACGGTCGTCTATCCAAATTCTGAAATTATTGAGATTAATAAGGGCAACATGCAGCTCATTGTTCGCAACAATACAAAAGTCGTTTATGAAAATATGAGAAAAACGCCGATGCAGGCACAGATGGTAAAGAAAAATGATGTGTACTATATGCCGATTTCAGTACTAGCAAATGGTCTGGGTTTTCAAATTAATGAAAAAACAACAAATAATCAAATTCTATTAGAAGGAGTTGCACAACTATGAACAATAAATGGATGAAATGGATTGTAGGTGTTGGTGGGATTTCGACCTTTACTCTATTTTTACAAACGATTGATGCCAATGATCAAGCATCCAATGCCAATGATGGCTATGCAGTAAACGAAAATACGAACGTAGTAAACACCCAAGATAGTGCTGCAATCAGTAAAGAAGAGCGGGAGCAGCAACTACTTGCCTTAAATTGGGATGAAAATAATTGGGATGTAGAATACAGCAATGAAACAATCGTAGCCACACCAAGAACACAGCAGCCTTATTTAGATCGTGCTCAGCAACGTACAAGGAGATCATGATGATCATGCAGGAACATTATTTTCAATGTAAAGCAATGGACACAATCATTGAAATAGCTGGAACTGGTACGATTGACTCTACTGAGTGGGAGCAGGAAATCAAAAATTGGTATGACCAATTTGAAAATATCTGCTCACGCTTTCGGCCAAATAGTGAGCTTTCTCTATTAAATAAAAAGCCAATGGAAACAGTGATTGGGATTGATCCGATGCTTTATGAAATTTTAAAAATAGCAATCGATTATATGAATCAAACCAATTTCTATTTTAACCCATTTCTTGGTACAGCTTTAAAAGCATATGGGTATAATAAAACCTTTAATGAAATAAAGGACCAAGCGGAATTACAAATCGAGCCCTTTCAGTTTGAATGGAATGTCCATGAGCCGTTAGTATTTTTACCGGTGATGAATGGTGTTATTAAGAAGGTAGATTATGATATTGACCTTGGTGGTATTGCCAAAGGGTGGAGTGTTGATAAAGTTGCCTCCATTGTTCAAGATTTGGGGTTGGAAAATGGAATTGTGAATGCTGGCGGTGATATCTTTGTTTGGGGCGAAGAGGAGAGAACAATCGGTGTGCAGCATCCAGATTCGAAATTTAGCGACAAAGATATCATTCAATTCCAGATCCGTAATGGTGGAATCGCAACGTCTAATACATTATACAGAAGCTGGAATGCAAACGGGGAACGAGTTCACCATATTTTAAATGGGAAAAAAGGGGTCCCATCAGAAAGTGAGATTGTCCAAGCGACGGTGTTTTCATCGTATACAAGAGAGGCTGATGTTTTGGCTAAAGTGTTATGTATGCATAATTTTAAGGATGCAGTACCGTGGTTAACTAAGCATTTTCCGCATGCAGGCTGCATTATTATTAAAAATGATGGTCAAATTGCCATGAGTCAATCTATTAAAAAATATGTTACAAGGATCGTGATGTAATATGACTTTACCAACATGGGAGCTTATTCGTGCCGCAGGCTTAACCTCTTATTTTTTACTATTTGTTTCGGCAGCGTGCGGCTTATTGTTTAGTATAAAAGCTGTAAAACCAAAGACAAATCAACTTTTGCAAATCACCCACCAATCTGCAGGCTGGCTTAGTTTACTGTTTGGTTTATTCCACGGCTTGCTTTTATACATTGACACTTATAAACCCTATACATTAACAGAAATTTTTATTCCATTTACAACTAAAGAAGATACATTATTAAATGGCTTCGGTACTATTTCATTCTACCTTTTAGTACTGCTATTCATATCGGGGGATGTAATGAAAAAGATTGGGGCAAAAGTATGGAGGAAGATTCATGGCTTGGCACTGCCATTGGTTATTATCGCCAGCGTCCATGGAATTTTATTAGGTACGGATGCTAGCAATGCATGGGCAATTATCCTTTATGCCGGAGCACTTGCAATCATCTTATCCTTATTAATTGTGAAACTACTTCTTTTAAAAGCAAAAACGAAAAAAGTAGCAAGCGTATAGGTAAAATTTTCTATATAATAGAGTTAAAAAGAAGACAAGGTGTTGGTTAAAAATGTTACTCCTTTTAGCTGAAGATGATAAACGATTGGGGAATCTTGTTGTCCATATGTTGAGAAAGGAAAAACATCAAGTTGATTGGGTGCTAAATGGGGTAGATGCGCTCCTTTATGCAAAAAATACTAATTATGACCTTATAATTTTAGATTGGATGATGCCGAAAAAAGATGGGATTACGGTTTGCAAGGAGCTTCGTGCGTGTGGCTATGACGGAGCGATTCTTATGGTAACGGCAAAGGACGGCTTGGAAGACCGCGTAAAAGGCCTTGATTATGGGGCAGATGACTATATTGTAAAGCCATTTGAATTTGCCGAACTATTTGCTAGAATCCGTGCACTGCAACGTAGAATCTCGAAACCATTAGTTCAAGAAGAAATCTTAACAGCTGGACCTATCAGGCTAAATGTAGTGACCCATGTTGTAGAAAAAGATGGACAGGAAATACAACTTACTCCAAAGGAATACCAGCTACTGGAATTGTTTTTACGTAACCCAAACCAAACATTGCCTAGGGATTTGTTGATCGATCGAATTTGGGGCTTTGACGCCGAAGTGAACAGCAATAATTTAGACGCCTTAGTTCGTTTATTAAGAAAAAAAATTGACGATGACGGACTTCACCTTATCCAAAATATTAGGGGAGTAGGTTATAAAATTGAAAAACAAGTTGTTTAACCACACCCAATGGCGTTTAACTCTATTATTTACGAGCTTTCTCATTATTTTTCTAATTTCATTTATTCTTATTACCTATTTTTCTTTGCTTTCGATTGTGACAAAGGACCAAAAAGAGAAAGCAATCGCTTTAGCCCATGATGAATGGAAGGACCATCGCGAGGATTTATTTGAATTTCATTTTAATGAAAAGGAGGATAGTGAGGATCAGGATGATTTAGAAGATATAGAAGAAAAAGATAAGCGTCCTAAAAGGGATGTTATCGAGTACAAACCGGAAAATGGAACGTTTTATTTTGTTGTATCAAATGATGGAACTTTAATTGACGGTGATGAAAACCATCCAGAGCTTCGAGATTCAATTTTAGCGAAAATCAAAGACTGGCAGCCAGTGGAGAATGAAGTAAAGCAAATTACGATTCAGTTAGAAGATGGATCAAAAGAAGATTTCCTTCTATCGGGACGACAACTTAATGAGCATGGTCGTTTTTTAGGGACGATATACGCAGGCACTAATATTTCAGAAGAGACAGCCGTTATCAAGACGCTACTATTAATCTTAATCGTTCTATCGATTATCTTTATCGCTGCCTCTGCATTACTAGGTTATTGGATGGCCGGTAGGGCAATGGTGCCGATTTCCAACGCATTTAAAAGGCAAAAAGAATTTACGGCGGACGCATCCCATGAATTAAGAACACCGCTTAGTATCATGCAATCATCATTAGAAGTAATTGAAGCGGAAGACCGCGAAAATTTATCACCATTTTCCGTTACAGTGTTGGATGATTTAAAAGATGAAGTAAAAAGAATGTCTCATTTAGTAAACGACTTATTATTCCTGGCACGTTCAGACCTTGGAAAAGAACAAATTAAAAAAGAATGGTTTTCATTAACGACTGTGATTGAAAGATTACAAAGGAAATTTCAATATGAAGCTGAAAAAGTCGATGTTCATTTGAGTGCTGCACTAGAAAACGAAATACAAGCATTTGGCGATGAGGAAAAAATAACACAATTGCTGTTTATCTTAGTTGATAATGCGATTAAATACAATGTGCCGGATGGGACGGTACAAGTATCAGCAGTGAAGGAAATTAATCAAATAAGAATTGATGTAGCGGATACTGGTGTAGGCATCCCGTATGAGCATCAGAAGAGAATCTTTGATCGATTTTACAGGGTGGACCAAGCAAGATCCAGGGAACAGGGTAGCAGTGGTATTGGGTTATCGATTGCCGATTGGATTGTCCAAGTTCATAAAGGCAGATTGGAAGTGAATAGTGTAGAGGGGAAAGGTACAACTTTTTCAATCTATTTGCCACTACCGAAAGAAAAAGAAAATAAAAATCAACCATAAAAAGGAGTTTCTGATGATGAATGTCTGGTCAAAAATAATAGTTGGAGGCATTGTTGCATTAATGCTTATGTTTGGTTTGTCACTGGCTGCTCAGCCTAGTTTTGCTGACGACGATGATGATCATGATGAATACCGAACAGGCGATCATTACAATGGGCGTTATGATGATAATGGTGAATACAACGGCGAATATGGTGAAGGGGAACATGAAAAAGAGGGCCCTTATGAGGAAGGCGGAAAATTACTGGGCTGGGGTACAGTCATTGCAATTGGCGGCGCGGGTGTTTTAATGCCCTTAAGAAGAGGCTCACGCAATCTAATCAAGAAATTTCCAAATGCTAAAAACAGGATTATCTCTGCTTTAAAACTAGTTAGTAAATCACATGTTTGGATTGGGGTGACTGCCCTATCCTTAAGTATCATTCACGGGGTGCTCATGTATCTCAATGAAGGGGAATTTGGTTTTCGTGAAATAGCAGGGACGATTTCAGTAGGTCTTATGGCGGTGGCCGCAATCTTTGGTGTCCTTTTAGTGAAAAACAAAGGCAGCCAACAATTTCGTTCCATCCATTTTGGCTTTCTAATTGTGGCGGTCCTAATCGGTGCCGTTCATGTTCTAATTGCATAAAACAAAAAAACGAATGCAGCTCATCAGCGCATTCGTTTTTTTTTGTGGTAGTTTAACATTGCCAACAAAAGGAAAATAGAATATGCTATCCATATGATATAAATTAAATAGCAAAGAGATAGCAGTAAAATAGCATGGTGAAAGGAGTGAAAAAGGTGACCGATCAAGCAAGGGTGCAATTGAATTTAAGAGTACCAAAGGAAACAATCCAAAAGCTTGATGAAATCGTTGAATTCTATCAACAGAATACCAAATTTGGCAGAGTTTATAAAGGGGATGTTCTTTCAGATATCATTGAGAAGGCCCATGCTTCAATGCTAAAACAGAGTCATTTTAATAAGCAATATTAAATTAAAGAAGACAAATTTGTAGAAAGGTAGGAAGAGAGGAGAAAAAAATGAAAAAATATAAAAAAAAGCCTATCATATTTTTGCTGACAGCCGTTTTACTTTTAATACCCCTATTTACTGAAACTACGAAGGCCGAAGAAAAAATAAACTTTTCATACATATATTCTGTGAGCAAGAAAGACTATATTAAACAAGTTGATCAGACAAATGGTGGCGTTGATGTCATCTCCCCAAACTATTATGATTTAGCAAAAGATGGGGGGTTAGTGGTCACAGCAAATTTTGATGGGAATTTCATTAAAGAAATGCATAACCGTGGTGTTAAGGTAGTCCCGTTTTTAAGTAATCACTGGGATAAGAATTTAGGGCTAAAGGCTTTAAAAAATAGCGAGCAGCTTGCAACGAAACTTGCTGCTGAAATAAAAAATAATGACCTTGATGGCATTAATATTGATATGGAGGGTCTTTCCAATACAGAAAGAGACAGCTTCAGCAAATTTGTAAAAGTGCTACGTGAAAAGATACCGTCAGAAAAAGAATTGTCTGTAGCAGTGGCAGCAAATCCAAGAGGCTTAACAAAAGGCTGGCATGGCAGCTATGATTATAAAAATCTTGCAAAATATGCCGACAATTTAATTATCATGGCTTATGATGAAAGCTATAGTGGCAGTGATCCAGGACCTGTTGCAAGCCTTGATTTCGTTGAAAAGTCCATTCAGTATGCTCTAAATCAAGGTGTGGATAATGATCAATTGCTCCTTGGTGTTCCATTTTACGGACGCATTTGGAGATTAGAAGATTTACAGAATCGTAAAGGTGTTGTTGGTGAAGGCATCTGGATGGATAAGACAGCTAGTTTACTAGAGAATTATGGCGGTACATTTGAATATGACCAGAATGAAGGCAGCTATGTTGGCCGCGTTACAATTAAAGAAAATGATCCACCATTTCGCTTATTTTCATGGAAAGAACCATTGAAACCTGGAAACTATGAAATTTGGTTTGATAATGACCAATCGATTCAAAAAAAGCTGGAATTAGTTAATAAATATAACCTTAAAGGTACCGCAAATTGGAGTTTAGGTCAGGAGTCCGCTACATTATGGGCCCAGTATAAAACATGGTTAAATCCAACACTTGTTGCTTCAGGTAATTCAAATGATGGAAGTTGGAGCAACCAAAATGGCAATAGCCAATATTCGAAAATAGATGTCATTATAAATGGGGAAGCACTAGCATTTGAAGATGAGGGGCCAATCATTGACTCAAACCGGACATTAGTACCACTTCGCGGGATATTCGAAGCACTCGGGGCGAAAGTTCAATGGGATTCGGAAAATCAAGAAATCACCGCAACAAATGGAGACAAGACCATTTGGTTAAAAGCAAATTCAAATATGACAAAAGTTGATGGTAAAGAGCAAACCATTGATGTACCAGCGCAAATTAGAAATGGCAGAACACTCGTGCCACTTAGATTTATCAGCGAAGCCCTCAATGCCAATGTGAATTGGGAAAGCAGTACAAATAAAATCTTTATTAATATGTAAGCAAAGCATAAAGATGTGGAGCATTGTTCCGCATCTTTTTTTATGGGTTTTGACCATTTTTTCAATATTTTAAATTGACAAACAAATAGGTTTACAAATTTGGTGTGGGAATCTATAGTTATTTTTATAACAACATTGAATTTCCAAAGAAAGGGAGAAGTTATGGAACACGAAAAAAGTGAGCGGATATGGACAAAGAGCTTTATTTTTTTATTTTTAAGCAATTTTTTACTTTTTTTAGCCTATTACGCTCTTATTACTGCTTTGCCAATTTATGTATTGGATGAACTGAAGGGAACAGAAGCACAGGCGGGGTTAGTTGTAACACTGTTATTAATATCGGCCATAATTGTTAGACCTTTCTCCGGAAAAATTTTAGAGACGTTTGGAAGAAAAGAGACACTTATTGTCAGTTTGATTTTTTATGTGATTGGTACATTTTTGCATCTCTGGATTATCAATTATTATGCGTTGATTGCCCTTCGCCTATTCCATGGAATTTGGTTCAGTATTCTTACGACTGCAACCTATGCGATTTCAGCGGATATTGTTCCAGAGCGTAGAAGAGGGGAAGGATTAGGATATTTTTCAATGTCAATGAACATTGCGATTGTTGCTGGTCCTTTTATTGCCATTGCACTTTTGCAAAAAGCAACCTTCAATACATTATTTATATTACTTTGTATATTAATGATTGGTACAGTTGGAATTGCGACTTTTATCCAGGTTCCCAAACATCACATGAAGCCATTACAGTTTAAAGTACACTTTAGTTTCCATGATTTATTTGAAAAACAAGCCATTCCGATTGCAATCATTGCTGGGTTGGTCACATTTTCTTATTCTAGCATCCTTTCATATATAACAATTTTTGCAAAATCACTAGGTTTATTAGAGGCTGCCAGCTATTTCTTTATTGTGTTTGCAGCTTCAATGCTCATTGCTCGACCGTTTGTCGGTCGTTTGTTCGATACGAAAGGACCGTTGATTGTCATCTATCCACTAATTGTTGCTTTTGCAATTGGGCTTTTCATGTTAACAGTTACGAAATCTGCAGGTTTATTATTAGCTGCTGCGGTTTTAATTGGTATTGGTTATGGCAGTTTAACGCCATGCTTACAAACATTGGCAGTACAGTTTGCCGGAAAAAATCGAAGCGGACATGCAACTGCAACGTTTTTAACTTTTTTTGATATCGGCATTGCCGTAGGAGCTTATGTGTTAGGGATAATCGTCACTCGATATAGCTTCTCAGCACTATTCTTTTTTGCAGGTGTCGTTGTGTTGGTTATGATGATTCTTTTTAAACCAATGTATGCTCGTTCACAAGCACCAACCACAGTACCATTTACGGGTGATGCCCCATTAGAGGTAAAAATGAAGTAAAAGAGATGCAAATTTATATAATGAAAGGTGATACTCTATGCTGAAAGGAATTCGAATAATTGATTTTTCTGCTTATTTACCAGGCCCCTATGCTACGATGCGTTTAGCAGATTTAGGCGCAGAGGTCATTAAAATTGAGCCGCCAACCGGAGATCCTGCCAGAACAACGGGGAAGTACTTATATCTGGCAAACAACCGTAATAAAAAAAGCATTTGTTTAAATTTGAAAGAAAATGAGGGCAGACAACTTGCCTTAGATTTAATTTGTCAAGGGGATGTTGTCATAGAAAGCTTCCGCCCGGGCGTCATGGAAAAGCTCGGTCTTGGTTATGAATCTATAAAAGTAAGAAAGCCGGATATCATTTACTGCTCACTTTCAGGTTATGGTCAACAAGGTTTCATGAGTTCTTTAGGCAGCCATGACCTAAATTACATGTCGATTAGCGGTATGTTGGCTCAATTAAAGGATGAAAACGGGAAGCCTGTCCATCCAACGAACACCTTCGCTGACTTGATTGGTGGAATAACTGCGAATGAAGCCATTTTAGCTGCGGTGTACAACCGCGAAAAAACAGGGGAAGGGCAGTACCTGGACATTTCTTTGGCAGACGTGATGGTATCGCTCATGGCTAATCATGTTCTAATTGAAAAGGAATCCAGCTACGAACATGGTGTTGACCTTTTATCTGGTATGATTATTAATTATGCTATTTATGAAACAAGTGACCATCGTTATGTTAGTCTAGCAGCTTTAGAGTCAAAGTTTTGGACCAACTTTTGTTTGGCTGTTAAAAAAGAAGAATGGATTGCTGCTTTTTTATCAAAAACCGAAGAAGACAATGTGGTTTACAAGGAAGTAAAACATCTTTTTCAAAGTAAGCCATTGCAGGAATGGACAAAATTTGGATTGGAAGTTGATTGCTGTTTAACTCCTATTCTAGAAACAAGTGAGCTTGCTAATTATCCATATATCAAAGAAAAAGAACTAATCGCTGAAGTGCATGGAAATAGATATGTAAAAACACAGCATCTCACATCACTATACAAAGCAACAAAACCTCCAACACTTGGGGAGTATAATGATGAAGTGAAAAGCAGCATCTTACATATACTTGAGTAAGAAATATACGCAGGCAATTTAAACTGGGATGTTTTAGAAGTGTCATATATTTACGGCACTTTTGAAGACATCCTTTTTGTTTTTTTGCGTTAAAATAGGTTAAGATATGTAGGAATACGATAAAAATGTTGAAGTAGGAGAAATGTTTTATGATTAAGATGATTTTTAGCGATTTAGATGGGACTTTACTTAGTATTGATAATAAAGTTCAAGATGATGATATAAAAGCGATACATAGGGCTTTAGGACATGGTATTGAATTCTGTTTGGCTTCGGGCCGTAAAGATATCGACATCCAAGCTGTTTCTAAGATGATTGGCTCGAACTTTCATCGTATCAGCCAAAATGGTGCCTTCGTTTTTTCCAACGAAAATCAAGAGCTTCATCGAACTTCCTTTGACCCAATGATTGCCAGAAAATTATATGAACGAATTTCGAATGAGAATGTGGTTACAATTCTCTCAACGATTGACAAAGAATACGTGGAAAAAAAGGACGGGATTATTTCTCAAATTGAAAAGAGGCTTTTCAGTCCGATTGTCGAAGATATTGAATTGAAAGGAAACATCGGAAAAAGCATTCATGCTTCTAAGATTATTATTAACGGTGACGAAGAGACTCTTCAAAAATTGCAAAAGGATTTAGCGGAAGCATACCCAAAAGAGTTAGACACCTTTATTTCAGAAACTCATATACTAGATGTAATGCCGAAAAATATCAGCAAAGGAAATGCGGTCCAAATCCTCCTAAAACACACAGGACTGAACGCAAATCAAATTGCTTGTATTGGGGACTCCTACAATGACATCCCGATGTTTCATTTAACTGATAATAGCTTTGCCATGGCAACGGCCCATCCTGAAGTAAAAAAAGAAGCCAACTATGTCGTTGATTCTGTTGCTGAGGCCATCCAGCAAATTTTGAAGTTACAACCAGCGGGTATAAAACGTTCATAATAGTTTTTCTCAAAGCGGGTTTTAATAGATAGGGGGAAAGTGTATGGGTCACCACCATGACCATCACCATCATGATCACCATCATGGGCATCACCATCACCATGGCCACGATCATATGAGAGAAGGAAATAAAAAGGGGCTTACCATTGCCCTTCTGATTACGGCTGGAATTATGTTATTGGAGTTTTTTGGAGGACTATTTACGAACAGCTTAGCATTGCTATCTGATTCTGGTCATATGCTTAGTGATGCTAGTTCACTAGCATTAAGTTTAGTTGCGATGTGGTTTGCAACAAGGCCACCATCTCCGAATAAAACATATGGCTTTTATCGCTTTGAAATATTGGCAGCATTATTTAATGGGGTTACGTTATTCGTCATTGCCGGTTTTATTATCTATGAGGCGTATGGTCGCTTTTTAGAGCCGCCTACTGTTGCGAGCGGATCGATGATTATAATTGCTGTTATTGGTCTCGCGGCAAATTTATTAAGTGCCTGGGCCATGTTCAGTAAAGGCGATGTAAAAGATAATGTCAATCTCAGAAGTGCCTATTTACACGTTCTAGGCGATGCTTTAGGTTCAGTTGGGGCAATCTTGGCCGGGATTATCATGTACTTTTTTCATTGGTACACAGCGGACCCGATTATTAGTGTGATTGTCGCCTTATTAATTTTAAAAAGTGCCTGGGGTGTAGTAAAACACACTGTTCATATTTTAATGGAGGGTACGCCAATAACCATTGATCAAGAAGAAGTAAATGCAGCACTGCAGCAAATTCCTGGTGTCATTAACATTCATGATCTTCATATTTGGACGATTACCTCCGGACTGGATTCTTTAAGCTGTCACTTGTTAATTGATGATGATAAAGACAGTCAAGTCATATTGCAAGAGGCGATTTCAATTATAGAAAGTAAGTTTAAAATCTTGCATACTACGATTCAAGTTGAAAAATCAAATCTGCAGCATGCTGAAACAGAAGTATAGCAATGTGGACCATCTTTTTTGATGGTCCGTTTTACATTAGCCGGTAATAATTTATGAAATTTTGCACTCCAACGCCGTGCTTTCCACTATTTTTCGGATAAACCATTCTGCATGTTCAACAACCTTAAATTTGTCATGATCCATGGAAGCTACATGATAAGAATTTTTTAGTTCCACGATCTCTTTTTGCCATGATGAAACATGATCATAAACATAATTCGTGCTTTCTGCAGGCACTACATGGTCCTCTATAGATTTAAACAAAAGTAGGGGACATGTTACTTCCGAAAGATTTGCCTTGCTAATTTCAATTACAGCTAATAGCTGTTTGATGGCATGAACTGGAACAAATGGATAGGTGATTTCAATCACACTGTCATCTTTTATATCAGGCTTTCCTTCAGGAACATATTGCAATGCTAGTTCATTTTTATATTGTTCATATCCTGGAACGGAAAAAGCAGCATTTAATGTAATTACACCACTAGGATTTACTTTTTTGGATAATAAAAGTGATAAGGCGCCACCCATTGACTGGCCAACAATAAATACATGGGAACATACCTTTTTTAGCTCGGAATAAGCATGTTCAAGTTCGGCAATCCAGTCTGCAAATGTTGTTTCTTCCATCTCTTTAAAATGTGTGCCATGGCCCTTTAATCGTGGTGCTAATACTGTAAAACCTTTAGCTGCCAACTCTAAACCCAAAAATTTAACACTTTGCGGAGTTCCAACGAAACCATGAATAAGTAAAATTCCAATTTCATTGCCTTTTATATAAAATGATTCTGCACCCGGAATAACTTGAAATTTTGTATTTGTCATTATAATCTCTCCATTTCTCATTGTCTACAAATAAAAAACTCCTTCTGCATCGTTGCAAAAGGAGTTCATTACAAACACTTTTATCAACCAAAGCAGGGCTTTGTTGGTAGGAGCACCTTGCCTATAGATAATAGGCAGGTTGCTGTGAAGTCATAGAGCCAAATCTCTCGTTCACTCTTGATAAGTCTTGATATTAACTTTTCCGATAAATTTACTATGTTTTAAATTTTAACATGGATTTTTTTATTTGTAAATAAGACAAACTAAAAAAACAAAATATAAAAGGGCACCTTCGTAAAGGTGCCCTGCGTATTGTGGCGATTGACTGCACGCCACATTCGTGCATTGCTTTAAAGCGTGTCAATCGACTTACACAATTCAGCTCATCGCATTTATTACTATACCATGAAAGTTGTTTGTGTTGCAACAAATAATTCTAGCCGGCTTTAAAGACAAAAAAATTAAAAAATTTCAATAAAAGTCTGTTAACCTTTGCCTTTTAGATTTACAATAGAGGGAGATTATTTCAAAAAATTATTTTTTTTTCGTACAAGGAGATGACACAGATGCTTGATCAAACAATTAGAGTTGATTTAAGCTCAACTAAGAAACCAAAGCCAGATGCAGATAAATTGCAATTTGGTAAAATTTTCACAGATCACATGTTTATTATGGATTATAAAGAAGGGCAAGGCTGGCATGATGCTAGAATTGTCCCATATCAACCGCTAACGCTAGAACCTTCCTGCGTGGTTTTCCATTATGGACAAACGGTTTTTGAAGGAATGAAAGCTTATGTCACAAAAGACGGTGAGGTTCAATTATTTAGACCTGATATGAACTTCAAGAGATTAAATCGTTCCAATGACAGATTAGTCATTCCGCATATCGATGAAGAGTTTGCCTTAGAAGCATTAAAAAAATTAGTATCAATCGATAAGGAATGGGTTCCAACAGTGGATGGAACTTCACTTTATATTCGACCATTTGTTATTGCTACTCAACCGTACCTAGGTGTGGCACCATCAACACAATATATGTTTATTATCATCATGTCACCGGTAGGTGCTTATTATAAAGAAGGTTTAAATCCGGTGAAAATCCAGGTAGAAGATGAATATGTACGTACAGTAAAAGGTGGTACTGGTGAAGCGAAAACAGGTGGAAACTATGCTGCCAGCTTAAAAGCCCAAGAAATATCTGGGGGAAAAGGCTACTCACAAGTTCTCTGGCTAGATGGTAAAGAGCATAAGTATGTAGAAGAAGTTGGAAGCATGAACATCTTCTTCAAACTTGATGGTAAAGTTGTAACACCTGAGCTAAGCGGTAGTATTTTACCAGGTATTACTAGAGACTCCATCATCCAGGTTCTTAAATACTGGAATGTACCTGTAGAAGAGCGAAAAATCGCAATCGAAGAGATTTATGAAGCCCATGCCAATGGTAAGCTGGAAGAAGTATTTGGCACAGGAACTGCTGCCGTTATTTCACCAGTTGGCGAATTATTATGGAAAAATGAAAAAGTTATTGTTAACGGTGGAGAGATTGGAGAACTTTCTCAAAGGCTTTACGATACATTAACCGGTATTCAATATGGCAAAGAGGAAGACCCATTTGGCTGGACTGTAAAAGTAGATTAATGAACAAAAAAGGAGCTGATCAAAGTCAGCTCCTTTCATTACTTTAGCACCAGCGCCAATTGACTAATAAACGTCGCTAAGCTAGCCTAAGCTTTTTTAATACCCAACCTCAACGGCTGCTATGACGATATACATTTGGTCGTTTTTGTCTCCTTTTTCCTCTAAAACAATACCGCTGGTCGTAAGCATCCCACCATCGACAACTTCTACTGTTATTTTACCAAATGGCAGAGCTTTTTTAACCGTTTCAATATCGAGTTTTTCTTTGTCACAAGGGACTGCAAGTCTTACATTGACGCACATATTGTCGAGGCTGTTATTTGGCAATACAGAACGAATACCAGGCATTGAATTATAATGAATGGCATTTTTCACAGCCCGGACAGCTGCACGAGTAATATCCTGACCATGTACATCGATCCCCATGCCTGTTTCTATAAACATCATTTTTTCCAACAAAACCAATCCTTCCTACTAACTTTTTATTATATTTCCATTATAAAGAAATGTATTAATGAAAGAAAGCAATTACGTTTGGATATCAATTGTGAACAATAATCGTCATTTATAGAAAATCCATTGTGGTTTGTATAAAATATTCCTTATAATAATTAGAATTGCGATAAACCGAGGGGAGAAGCACAATGAAGAAAATTGTAGCAATAGTAATTGTATTATTTGCAGCATTGATTGGATGGCTCTATTATATCAATTTGACAAATATCGATGAATTTAGATTAAATGGCTACACGATGATTCCAAAAGACAAGGTCCAAGTGAAAGACCCAATGTATGTGAGCTTTGACATGAATTATCATGGGAACGGAAAACCAATAATTAAAGCCATTCGCTTTATAAAAACAGATGGGTCATTTTTAGAAAAAGAAGATGAGAATATGGCTGTAACAAGCTATATTGATGAAAAAGGAGCAACCCTTGCCAATGCGAAGGGGCCACTCTCAGAGGCTGAAGCGAAACAATTAAACCTGCTTGAGAATTATACTCCTATTGAAAATTATCAAGTCAATCAAAAAAGTGTAAATGTTGTGGTAAAAGTAATGATTAAAAATCCAAACTATACGAATAATTTATCCGCTATCGAAATCGATTATGAATTACTAGGATCAAAAGAAACAAAGCAAATTTTATTTTCTGGATTTGTAGAAGAATAATAATATTTACAGGGTGACCCCAGATTTGGTCACTCTTTTTTCATAATTTGATGACATTTTGTGTATAAGTTTGTCGAATATAAAGTTATAATAAAGGTTGAATATTTCCATTATCCTAGAAAAAAATTTAAGTAGAGAGGTTTAAAAATGGGTGAATTCTCATTATCTATTCTTATTGATGTTATTGGCGAATTATTTTCGGATGAAACTTCGATTGCCGTATCCAGTGCCGACAAATACATTTATTATCGCCCAAGTAAACGCATTAATTTAAAAATTAAGCCAGGTGATCTCGTTAAGGAAGGCACAATCACACATAAAGCATTGCAGAACGGCCAAAAAGTTTCGGAGTTTATTAGTCGCGACGTCTTTGGCGTACCTTATTATGGCATGGCTGTTCCTTTTTCTATTAAGGGAAAACAAGGATGCGTGACAGCGGTATTTCCAACATTATCAAGTGCAACATCTGTTGTGACAGTGAAAGTAAATGAAGGCTGGATTCCTGTTCCATTTGATAAGGTCATCTACTTAGAAGCAAAAAATCGCAAAACATATGTCATCACAGAGGATTGCTCTGGCACACACAAAGATTCATTAAATGAGTTTGACTATTACTTGCCAAAAGAAAAATTTATAAGATGTCATCGCTCTTTTATCGTAAATGTAACGCAAATTAAGATGATTCAACCGGATACCCATTCGACTTTTCTACTGGAAATGAGTGACGGAACCGAAATTCCTGTTAGTCAATCGTATTCCAGTTACTTCAGAAAGTTATTAGGGGTGTAAAAGTATTCTGTTTCATCCCTATTTCTTCTGTTGTATAACATGAATTTGCTATCCTAAAATCAGATGAATTTTTAAAATCTTCTGTTTCATCCTAAAATTCGCTGTTTCATCCGAAATTTTTATAATTCTATCCAAAATTCAGCTTATTGCGACAAATTTCCTGTAAAATGTGTATAAATAACATCTACAATAACATCTACAGGGGGGAAGTAGAAGTGGAGAATTATAAAAATCGTATTCAGAATGAAGAACTTCTAAATCGTGTTGTTACTGCTGAAGAAGCAGCTAGTTGGATTGAAGATGGGATGACTTTGGGGTTAAGTGGTTTCACTAGAGCTGGGGATGTAAAAGAAGTACCGCGCGCATTAGCAAAACGTGCTGAAAATGAATCATTTAAAGTAAGTGTTTATACAGGGGCATCATTAGGGGCTGGTACAGACAAATTACTTGCTGAATCAGGAATTTTACAAAAGCGTTCACCATTCCAAGCGGATCCATCAATGCGTAAGAAAATTAATGAAGGCGATTTCTACTTTGTTGATACACATCTTTCACAAGTAGCCGAATTAATTCGTGCTGGTATTGTGAACATCGATTATGCTGTGTTGGAAGCGGTTTCTATAACAGAAGATGGAATGATTATTCCAACTACACAAGTGGGAAATTCAGGTATATTCGCAGAGCATGCTAAAAATATTATTGTTGAAATTAATATGGCGCATCCAGAATCTTTTATAGGTGTTCATGATGTTTATGATCCTGGTATGCAAGGGCAGCGTCAACCAATTCCATTAACAAAACCATCTGATCGAATTGGTACAATTGGTATTCCAGTTGATATGAATAAGATTAAAGGTATTGTTATCACAAATGAAATGGATTCACCATCTAATATTGTTCCTCCAGATGAGGAAACGCAAATCATGGCAAATCATTTAATGGAATTTTTAAGAAAAGAAATCGCAGCAGGACGTTTAACAAATAGCCTTGCACCGCTTCAATCAGGCATTGGCTCAGTTGCAAATGCGGTTCTTCACGGTTTAATTGAATCTGAGTTTGAAGATTTAGAAGTTTACTCAGAAGTATTACAAGATGCTGTATTTGATTTACTTGATGCAGGTAAAGTTAAGTTCGCTTCTTGTTGTTCAATTACAATCTCAGAAGAAAAAATGAAGGAAGTTTTCGGAAACTTTGAAAAATACAAAGATCGCTTAATGCTAAGACCGCAAGAAATTTCTAACCATCCAGAGTTAATTCGCCGTATGGGATTAATTTCAATTAACACTGCACTAGAGGTTGATATCTACGGTAACGTGAATTCAACACATGTACGCGGCACACATATGATGAACGGTATCGGTGGTTCTGGTGACTTTGCTCGTAATGCACGCTTAGCTATCTTTGTAACAAAATCAATTGCAAAAGGTGGCGACGTTTCAAGTATCGTTCCTTTCGTACCACATGTTGACCATACAGAACATGATGTTGATGTAATTGTTACAGAACAAGGCTATGCTGATTTGCGTGGACTAGCACCAAGAGAGCGTGTTGAATTAATGATTGAAAACTGCGCACACCCATCTTACCGTGCACAATTACGTGACTACTATTACGAAGCACTAGCAAAAGGTGGTCAAACACCACATGTGTTAGAAAAAGCATTCTCATGGCATACAAACTTCGAGAAAACTGGTACAATGCTTGAGCCAGTTTTGGAGCCAACTTCAACAAAATAATAAATCGATTAACGAATGCAGATTCTGAGCAATTGCTCAGAATCTGCATTTTTTTACCTAACTTCTGGAATTTTTGTACAAATTTATGAAAAACCATGAAACCTTTTCCACCCTGATCTCGTCTATATAGATTGTAGGAAAAATTTAGGAGGAGCGGAGGAGGTTTATAAGTGGAATTTAAAAAAATTAGTGCCATTACATTATCATCGGCCATTGTTTTATCTGGGGTATTGCCAGTAACAAGCACAGCAGCGGAAACGAAAAGTGTTGTAGTTTCACAGCAGGAAGTGCCTGCACATGAATCAGAAAACAATACTGTCGATAAGGAAAAATTAATTGCGAAAGTAAAGGAATTGTTTCCAAATCAATTTGATATGGTGAAGAGCTCCGATTTTAATGTTAGCTTTAATCCATCAAGACTAGGCATAGGGACGGAAACTTACAACCTGGATTTTTTAAAAGAAATGGGCCCCAATAAGTATTTGAATGGTCATTTCGAATTTGCTGGAAAAGACTTGACATTAGTTTCTTACTATTATGATCCTGTTGATAAGAAGGATGCCTTATTTCCAGCTAAAGTAACAAAAGAAGAGGCACAAAAAATTTCTGCCGCGTTTTTAGGGAAAATAAAGCTAAAAGGCAAATACCAATTATCAGATGAAAACTTCGACTTTTTATCAAATATGAACCGACCTTTAACTGAACCCATCATGTATCAGTTTACATATGATAAGTTAGAAAATGGGGTTCCTGTTCAAAACAAAAATGCCAACGTCACGGTGCTCGGAAATGGAGAAGTGACACAATTTTATTACGGCTATGTAAATGAAGAAAAAAATGCCGTTTTCGAAAGTAAGGACCAGGTCATTGGAAAGAATGATGCCTTACAACTATTGACTGACAACCTACAAATTGATTTGCGTTATTTAATTGACTATGACTATATGAATGACAAAGCATCGGTCAAGCTGACTTATGTGCCGAATCCAGCTATCGGCGGTATTCACGCTAAAACGAAGGAGTTCGCAGTTGGCGATAAATTTTACAAAGAGATGCCAAAAAAACAAGTGATCAAGATGGTAAGCGGTCAAAGTGCGGCGAAAACGGATAAGGGAATCTCTAAGGAAGATGCCAAGTTATTAGCCGAAAAATTACTCAAGCCTAAACAAGACAATGTAAAGCTGCAGATTGAGGGTATCGAAGAAACAGATCGTAATGGTATAAAGATCTATAGCATCAATTTTATGTACTATACTGGCACAGGTGGCAGTGGCTCTTCAATTGATATCAATAAAGAAACAGGTGAAATTGTTAATTACCACAACCCAAATCGAGATTTTTATTTCATGGACCAACAAGACAATAAAAATGTAAAGCCAAAACTGACAGAAGAACAAGCGCTTAAAAAGGCGGTCGAGTATTTGAAGCAGTATGAACCATCCAATCTAAATCAATACGCATATCCACTTGACGGCACAGATACCATCTATCAAAAGGAAGTTAATGAATATTACATCAACTTCCCGCGTATTAAAGACGGAATTATTGTGAGCGGTAATGGTCTAAGTGTTAGTGTCTCGGCAGAGGACGGAGAGCTTTATTCTTTGAATGTAAATTATAATAAAGTAGACAAATGGCCGGATATAACAAAGGCTGTTGACCGTGAGAAGGCATTAGCTGCATTAAAAGAAAATTTAGATGTTAAACTAATGTATGTTACCAATTCTCCTATTGGGAATGAAAAGTATCGATTAGTGTATACCGTTAAGCAAAAAGATATGATGACTTATTTCGATGCAATGAGCGGAACTTGGCAAAGATATTCCTATGCAGGGGAAGGAGTTGCAAAAGCAAAGCCTGCTATTGCCCATCCTTGGGCTAGTGAAGAGTTGAACTTTTTACTAGATGCGAATATCATCAAGGTGGACGATCCGGCTTCCTTAAATGCGGACAGGACTATTTCAAAAGGTGAAGCACTTGAAATATTATACAAGTCATTAGCTAATTATTATGATTACGGTCCACGCATCGGGGATGCTGGGCAGGAAAAGAAGCAGACATTTGAAAATATTAAGCCTGATCATCCATTATACAATATTGTTGAACGTGCAGCCGAAATAAAAATCATTGATCCAACGGTGAAAACATTTAACACAGAAGAAAAGCTGACAAAAGAGGAGCTAGCCTATTGGTATGCCCGAGCGTTAGGACTTGAGGTCGTGGCTGAACACGATGAAATCTTTGCCATGAACTTTACTGATACAAAGGAAATGAATGAAAAATATAAAGGCCATATCGCTTTAATCAGCGGTCTCGATATTTTTACAAAAAACGCAAAAGGGCAATTTGAGCCGAAAAAAGAGGTAACTTTGGCTGAATTAGCTGTTTCCAATGTTCGCCTAGCGAAAATAGCAGCGGAAATGAATGTTAATTTTAGATAATAGGTGAAAATGATAAAGGTGTCTTGGGACGCTTGTCCTAGACACCTTGTTTTTATTTGATTACGCCGCGTTCCAAAATCTCCACCTTGGCATTTACTTTAATATCAACATTCGGATAGGCATTCTTCCAATATTTATCATGATAGTTTCTTGTATGATGCCGCACTTGGAAGCCCACGCCAATCGGGTCAATACCGACTTCTTGGAACTTTTTGATCATTTGTGTTGTTTTTTCTTCCATATCTTCTTTTATTTCTTTTTCAATATCTTTTACAAATTTATCAGGAATGTAGGGACCGCTGTATTCGCGAATGAGTCCTTTCATGTTAATGGTTATGGTCACATTAGGAGGAAAATTCTCCACTTGGTTAGGATGGATTGTAAACTTTCTAGTTGATTTAATATTCGTCAAAAAGGTTCTTTCGCCATTTTTTAGTTTTATATAAAATACACCTTTTTTAAAATTTTCGTAAAGACTCCTAAAATAAAATAACTCTTGGAGGGATACGGAATCCACCATTTTATCACCCCTGAATAAGGCAATCCCTTTTACTTTTGCCCTCTCTTTTTTTCCTTCCAACAAAGGCAAAATTGGGTCCATTCCTTTGTTGTAATAGGCAAATTCAAATGTGTGTAAATTGTTTGTAGGCAGATTGCTATACTCACTACTTTCTTCAAGTAAATCGGAGATATAAATCCCAACCGGTTCATCCGTCTTTAGTTGGTGAAGAAATTTTTCCGTTGACCCTTCAAAAATTGCAAGCTGTACTCTTGAGCCGATATTTGGATCCCTTTGGAGATTGTCGATATACCTAAAGATGCCGGCTTTTTCTGCCAGTTCACGGTTGTATAGGACAATTTGCAGCTTGCCGCTAATTAGTGGTTTTGATGATTCGGAATTAAGCTTATCTCGATTTTGGTAAATTAATGAAGACGTATTTGAAAAAGCAAGATTCTCAATTGTCTGATCTAGTTTATAGTGTGGGACAACCGCTGTGCCTGTAAAGCGGTCTTCACCTACATAATCATAGCCGACAGCCATTACTAAAAAAATATCGTCAATAATTTGTTTAGGTGCAGCAAGTGAAGGAGCAAAACTACAACTTATTAACAATAGAAAAATAATCATTTTTTTCATTTACTTTTCCTCACTTTTATCACAATGGAATGAATAATAAAAAGAAGAGGAAGATAGATAAAATTGTAATACTTTCCTATTGTTCCAACTTGATTACTTAATTGATTTATTTTTTCTCTTGTTTCATAAAAACTACAGGCAATAAAAACGATGATTAACATGATGACTAAATAATATTTTTGTTTAAAACCAAACACTCTTTTTCCGATTCTGCTTGCAGCCCATATTAAAATGGTTATATTTGGAAGTACTACTAATAGCCAGGTTGAGATGCCGATGAATTCAAACCGTTCTACAAAAGGCAATTCCGCGATTTTCCATAAGCCTAATGTGGGCCATGTTACAATTTTTAACTGATCCCTAGAGTAATAAACGAGGGCCACTATCTCAATGAAAACATACAAAGTTGTTGTGATGAGTGTTCCGAAATGGGCCCATTTTTGTGTTTTCTCCCCATCTTTTACAAATGGATAAAATACTAATAAAATGGAAAATCCTAAATAACTTAATGTCATTTGCAATGATGCTGTAAATAATGGTTTG
Source organism: Schinkia acidoalkalinis (assembly GCF_054301215.1). Next base: position 281,613 of record NZ_CP182573.1, on the reverse strand, counting down.
ATATCGACCTCAAAAGGTGGCCATAAATTTAACCACTTAGCAAACTTTAGTGGAAAGAAAAAGGTTAATACTAAATAGGCAGGCAAAATGAGACTGAAAAAGCTAATCCCCGCAACTGTGCGGAATCCGCCCATGACCACATAGTAGGTGAGCAAAATAAAGGCTAAGGTAAGACTCCATGGGGCAAGATCAGGGAAAATCCAAACTTGGACCACCTCGATATAACTTCTTAACACAGTGATGGCTGTGATAATAAAATAGAACATATTGCCAAGACTGATGATATTGCCAAGCCATTTTCCAAAGGCCTGCTGATGTATATCGATTAAATCCCCTTTTCCATTTTGGATAAGCTTATATAACATCCATATTATAATGTGAACCATCAGCCCTGCGATTAAAACTGCAACCCAGGCATCGTGATCTGCATCCAGTAATAACGGTTGAAAGCCAAGGACACCAATCCCAATTTGAACAGATGATACTAAATATAAAACCATAAACGGAGAAACCTGAAACCTTTTATCAATTGGCTTGAGCATTTGTACCCATCCTTTTTCACTCATCAATATCTATATTTTTCAATGCTTTCTCTTTGCTAAAGCGCTTTTCATTTTCAGTCTGAACCTCAATTGGTCTTGATGACTGACGGGCAAACGGCATGCGAATAAATGAATCTTTTAAATCAGCCCATCTTGGAGGGTAAATCGGCTCGAGGAATGGCCGTCCAAGTGATGTTAACCTAATTAAATGTGTTAGTAAAAAAGTAAAACATAACACGATCCCAACTAACCCCCATACATGGGCAAACAGTAAAAAAGGAAACCGCAAAAGACGAATGGTGTTACCCATTTGGTATACAGGGGTTGTAAAAGATGCAAGTGCAGCAAGTGCGATAATGATCAATAATACATTACTCGTTAAACCCGCCTCTACTGATGCTGTTCCAATCACAATACCACCAACGATACCAATCGTTTGGCCGACTTTCGTTGGCAGTCTTGCACCAGCTTCCCTTAATAACTCAATGACCAACTCAAGGACAAATGCTTCCAGAAAAGGCGGAAAGGGGACCTGTGCTCTTGACGTAACAAGGGCGTTCATCAAGTCCTTTGGTATTAATTCAAAATGGTGGGAAAGGACAGCGACATAAGTAGGTGTCATTAATAACGAAAATGCTACAGCAAAGGCTCGGATTAAACGAAACGCCGAGGCGATAAAAGGATTTAAAAAATAATCCTCAAAAGATGAGAAAAACTCAATCAATGTTGTTGGACCTATCAACACATGTGGAGAACCATCGACAACAATGATTACTTTTCCTTCAGCTAAAACAGCCGCAGCCCGATCAGGTCTCTCCGTATCAAGTAGAAGTGGAAATGGTGAAAGATGATTATCGGAAATAATTTGTGTAATATACGAACTATCAATGATTTGGTCAAATTCTATTTCCTTAATACGTTGGACGACAGTATTAACATTTTCGCTATTGGCAACCCCTTCAATGTGAACAACCGATACTGCTGTATTCGAAATTTTCCCAACTTGAAAAGTTGTAATTTGTAGATAGGGACTTGGAATTCGCTTACGGATTAAATTAATATTGGTATCAATCGATTCCACAAACGATTCCTTTGGTCCCACTACACTAAATTCAACTTCAGGAATAGATATTTGGCGAACTTCTTTTCTATCAGCCTGAATTAGCAAAAATCGATTAGGCTCCTGCTTTTTTAAATAAATCATAATCGAGCCTGTTAATACATAGGATGATATTTCTTGTTCATCACTTGAGATGATTTTATTTTCGCATGGTATGGCAAGGCTCAATGACTCCAAGTTTTTTAAGGCGGCTTCATTTATATAAGGCAAAATATCCCTATGTAAAGTTTCGACGTCAATTAAAGTTTTAAAATAGGACATAAAATAAGATGTTTGACCAATTTTATTTTCAAATATAATAAAATCATTCGATTTATTGAATTGCTGGAGAATATTGTCCGCCGAAAGGTCGTCACTGCACCCTTTTGTAGCGGGATTCAGATTTTCATCACGCGACTTTTTCTTGAAAAAAAACATAGTGGTTCTCCTTTATAAAGAAGCAGTCTGTAATAATAGTTGTTTGTAACCAAGCTTAGCCACATTTGGCTAATTTTTCAAAGTTATCATTCACCTTATATGGAAAAAATATGCGGGTATCTTTAATATTCTTTGTTGTAAAAGACGTATGATTGCGCTACATTACTATTGTTGGATATAAATAATGGAAAAAAAGGAAGTTAATAAAGAATTGCAGAAAGGTTGGAACGATAAATGGAAATCACTGGACATACAGTTGAAAGGTTAGAAGACCCAACAGGCATCTTAACAGGGGACCGCTATGAATTTATTTTACAAATTGAAGTGCCTGAAGATGACGAACTCTATTCCGAACAAGGCGTTTATTTAAAAGCAATTATCGCAGTAGAGGACGAGACTACTCGTGTGGCTCAATATCAATTCTTTGAAAAGGGCACGAATGGTTACATAGATTTGGAACTGGAAGATGACGAAAAGGAGTTAATTGCGGATTATTGTAGGCAGCATTTGGTATAGGAGCGTATAGATAGGCGGCACCAATGCCGCCTATCTATACACCTTTTCAAAAACAGTAAACTCGCTTACAGCTTCTATATCAACCTCATATCCAATCCCAGGTTCGTCCGGAACGGTAATCATGCCACCATGCACAGTAACCTCAGGAACAATAATATCCTTTTCCCAATAACGAGAGGATGCAGCTGTATCGCCCGGCAGCGTAAAATTAGCCAGAGTGGTTAATGCAACATTATGTGCTCTACCGACACCTGCCTCCAGCATTCCGCCGCACCAAACTTGAATTCCTTTCTCAAGACACAAATCATGTATACGTTTTGCTTCCGTCAAACCGCCAACACGGCCAATTTTGATATTAATAATTTTACAGCTGCCAAGCTCAATTGCCTTTCGTGCATCCTCAAAGGAAAGAATGCTTTCATCCAGACAAATTGGTGTATTCATTTCTCTCTGCAAAGTAGCATGGTCAACAATATCATCGTAACCAAGTGGCTGTTCAATCATCATTAGCCCATACTCATCCAGTGCTTTTAACCTTTCAATATCATCAAGACTATAGGCAGAGTTAGCATCCGCCATAAGCGGTACATTTGGAAAATGCTTGCGAACTTCTCTGACTAAATCTACATCCTTGTCTGGTTTAATTTTAATCTTTATCCGCTTGTAGCCGTCATTAATGGCTTTATCAATTAACTTCAATAGGTCAGCAACATTTTTTTGGAGACCAATGCTAATTCCCACTTCAATTTCTTTTCTCTGACCACCAAGGGCTACAGAAAGTGATTGGCCTGATTGTTTCGCATATAAATCCCAAGCAGCACCTTCAAGAGCAGCCTTAGCCATATTATTTTTGCGAATTCCTCCAAACAAAGTGCTTATTTCATCTGGATGCTGAACGTCTTTATGTAAAATGTTTGGAATGAGGAAGTCCTCTAAAATGTGCCAATTTGTTTTTACCGTTTCTTCATTATACCAAGGTGCATTGAAGGCCACTGATTCCCCCCAGCCGCTAACACCATTTTCATCCTTTGCTTCGACTAAAATAAATTCCTTATCGCGAATTGTGCCAAAGCTGGTAGTAAAATCAAATTTCATTTTCATTTTTAAATGCCGCATGATTACTTCTTTAATTTGCATAGTGCTCACCTTTCCTAGAAAGTTAAATTAATTGCAGTCTATCTTTTTTTACTAAAACATAAAAATTTATACCAGTATCACCTTTTTCTAAGGCAACTGCAGCAAAGCCAGATGAAAACAATATCTGGAATATTTTTCTTATTTTTAGGCGCCAGTCAACGGCCAGATCAAAATCATCTTTTTTAATCTGTTGAAAATGAGCTGGAACCGGCACTAAAATTTGTTCTTTTGTTAAAATTGTTTCCAATGTTGCTTTGACATTGAATAGTTTTGGATGCCCGTTTTCGGTCATCTTACTATCAAAATAGGACTTTTGTTCTCTGGTTACTATGGTTCGTTGCTCTTTAACATGGGGACTATTAATCCACCATTCCACTTTAAAGCGGTCAGACGGAATACCGTTATTCAAGCCATCATCCATGTCACCGTAGCAATTTTCAACATATGTACTGCAAATCGCCCTTAATTTTGAAAGATTCAAATAAGCATTGCGGCTTTCAAGCGGGTCGTACGTCCATGTCAACATGGAATAACCTAAATCGGCCGCTTTTTGACGTTGGGATTTTTTCAGCTGGGCACCAATACCTTTTTCTTGAAAATCCGGATGAATGCCAAGCATATGGGAGCATAGATAGCTTCTTCCATTTTTAAAACCAGCAAAACTATAGCTGAAACCAACCAACTGTTCTCCGTTATAAGCTCCCAAAACAAGGCCGCCGTTCTGGATAGAAGTAATAATTTGATGAAGCGGTATAGGCTGCTCGTTCCAAACAATCTCATCAAGCCTTTGCATCGCTTGCAACTCGGAATTGGTTGTTAATTCGCGAATGTCTATATCCATGATGTGCTCCTCCTTACTTTTTAAAAGTATTTAAAACAGCCCGTGTTAAGATTTCAATTCCATTATACATCGCCTCATGATTAAAGCTCATATGGGGGTGGTGGAGGCCAGGTGTGAGATTACACCCCAAGCCAAGCATGGTTGCTTTTAAGTGTGGACGCTTTAATGTATAAAAATGAAAATCCTCACCACCCGGCGTTATGATTGGTGCCTTTGTATTTTTCTCACCAAGTGTCGCAATGATCGCTTGCTCCATAAAGTTTTTAGCTTCTTCATTAACAGTGGCTGCCGCAACGTAGGCAGTCGTCGAAAGTGCAATTTCAACATGGTGCAGGGCGGCAATTGTTTCAGCGATATGAGCGACACGTTCCGTAAGCTCAGTCATCGCCTCATTTGTCTGTGCCCGTAAATCAATTGTAAAGGTTGCATCCCCAGGGATGAGATTTCCAGTATCGCTTCCAGCATGGAAAGAGGTCATTTTGACTGAAGCGGGTACCATTGGATTGATATGAATTCGATTCAATTCGTTCACAAATGTCGCACCAACTTCAATAGCATTTTTCCCAAGATGGGGGCGGGCTCCGTGCGCATCCTCTCCTTTAATGGTGCCGGTCAAAAATTTAGCTGACCCATGGAGAATGGCTGGTGTAGCTTCGCCGTCGTTAAGCTCCTCAAGCGGGCGCAGATGGACCCCATAAAGAAAATCTAGATCATCGATGATCCCTTTTTCAACTAGTTTCAGGGCGCCCGTTCCTTTTTCTTCAGCTGGCTGAAAAATAAATTTCAGTTTTACATGGTTAGGCCAAGCGTTCATTTCTTTTAATAGAAGCATTGTTCCCAACACCATCGTCATATGGGCATCATGCCCACATGAATGATTGGCCTGAAAGACTCCATCGACATTTTGCCAAAGGGCATCAATATCCGAGCGAACCCCTATACAAGGTTCACCTTCACCGACTTCAACAACCAACCCTGTACAGTCGACAAAGGTTTGAACAGTAAAGCCATGATTCTCTAATAATTTTTTTAAATAAGCGGTTGTTCCGTGTTCCTGCCAGCTAGGCTCCGGATTTCGATGGAGATGGTCAAAAATCTTCTCAATTTCAGGTTTTAATGGGTTTAGTGCATGTTTCATGTTTGGTCACCTCGGATTACAAAACAGTCAAGTTAACTATAAGTATACCTGAAAAATTTAATATGATTGAAAAATTTGCCCCTTATTAAACAGTAGTACAACATAATTTCGACTCTGCTAGAAAAATTTGACATGCATCAAAGAATCTGTTGTTCCTGAGCACTAAAATAAAAGTACAAAACAAATTAGAAAAGGGGATATGGACTATGAAAACAGTAAAATTTCAAACGGAAGAACTAACATGCCCAAGCTGCGTGAAAAAGATTGAAGGAGTACTAGTGAAACAAGCAGGTGTTTCAGAAGCAAAAGTTTTATTCAACTCAAGCAAGGTTAAGGTAGTTTTTGATGAAAATATTGTTGAGGCTGAGCAATTAAAAGAAGCAATCCAACAACTTGGCTATCCTGTATTAAGCAGTAAAGTTTCATGAAATAGCGGTTAAGGTTAATGGGTAAAACACACCCAACCCGCATAGTAGCAGATAGGAGGGAACAAAGATGAATAGAAAAAATAAAGCTAGGATTGTCTTCATCTCTGGAGTTTTACTAGCAATATCCTTTTTATTCCATATGGTAAACCAAACTATATTAAAAGACATTGCATTAATAACGGCAACGATCATAGCGGGCTACCCAATCTTCAGAAAAGCTTGGCTTGCGGTGCAGATGAAGGCATTTAGCATCGAATTGCTCGTAATCATCGCAGTCATTGGCGCATTATTTATTGGTGAATATGTTGAATCAGCGGCAGTTACCTTTTTGTTTTTATTCGGCGCCTATTTAGAAGCCCACAGTCTTGAAAAAACTCGTTCCTCATTAAAAGCGCTCATGAATATGGCACCACTGGAGGCAACCGTTATTAGAGATGGCAAGACACTTGTGGTTCCAGCTGAAGAGGTCGAGGTTGGTGACTTTGTACAAATTCAGTCAGGTGAAAAAGTAGCCATTGATGGAAAAGTATTCTCCGGTCAAGCCTTTGTAAATGAAGCGGCCATCACCGGTGAATCAGTGCCGGCACGGAAACAAACAAATGATTTTGTATACAGCGGAACAATCATTGATAACGGCTATCTCGAAGTTATTGCAGAAAAAGTGGGTGAGGATACTACCTTCGCAAAAATTATTGAGCTAGTTGAAGAAGCACAGGAATCGAAGGCTAAAACGCAAAAATTTCTCGAAAAGTTTGCCGCTTTTTATACACCAGCTATTTTGGTTTTATCAATCATTGTTTTTATTTTTACAAGGGATATTGAATTAACCTTAACTTTTTTAGTCATCGCCTGTCCTGGTGCGTTAGTGATTTCAGCGCCTGTTTCCATTGTTGCAGGTATTGGCAATGGTGCCGCGAAGGGTGTCCTCATAAAAGGTGGGGACATTATGGAAAAGCTGTCCAAAATCAATATTTTTGTTTTTGATAAAACTGGAACATTAACAAAGGGTATGCCTGAAGTTACTAACATAAAAACATATGGCATCGATGAGAATATGTTATTAATGATGGCAGCGGAGGCTGAAGTCATTTCTGAACACCATCTAGGACAAACTATTGTAAAAGAAGCAAACAAAAGAGGTCTTGAGCTCCGTCATAAACCTAGCCATTTTGAGGTTGTAAAAGGAAACGGCCTCCAAGCTACGGTAAATGGCAATCTACTTTTGATTGGAAATCGAAAATGGATGACGGCCAATAGCGTAGGGCTCAATGCCGAAATCGACACCTATGCAATTGAAGAGGAGAAAAAAGGACATACAGCTGTGTTCGTCGCTATGAATGCTGCCATCATCGGTGTCATTTTCATTGCCGATCAAATCCGTCCAGAAGCAGCCATAAGTCTAAGAAAGCTAAAACAAAGTGGGATAAAAGGAATCTTCATGTTGACTGGTGACAATAAACACGCGGCTGAAAAAGCGGCCAACCAGCTTGGCATAGATCAAGTCTTTGCGGAATTGCTTCCTGAGGACAAAGTTGCGAAAATTAAAGAGTTGAAAAAGCAAGGCTACCATGTTGCTATGGTAGGTGACGGCATTAACGATGCACCCGCGATTGCGACTGCTGACATTGGCTTTGCGATGGGTGGCACAGGTACAGATGTAGCATTGGAAACAGCAGATGTTGTCATCATGGCCGATAAACTTGAAAAATTATCAGAAGCACATCGACTAGCAAAAGCAACTATGGTAAATATGAAGCAAAATATGTTTTTTGCGGTGGCCACTGTGGTATTCTTATTAGTAGGTGTTCTGGCAAAGCAAGTTTTTCTTGCTTCCGGAATGCTAATCCACGAACTAAGCGTACTTATTGTCATCATGAATGCAATGAGATTGGTTTATTTTAGAAAGCATTATCAAAGTGAAACAACTAGTCGTAAAAATTTTGATAGAACAGGAGCACTTCAAAATGAGTCAATGTTGCCACCATCACATGGGTGATGAACATGATATAAAGAAGCTATGCATATCAATTGTCCCTATTTTCAATCATCTACAGTATGAGGAAATGCTGGAAATTGTTAAAACAAGCCAGACCAAGTGCTATGGAAAAGGGGATATTATTTTTAGAGCGGGTGAACCCTCTGAGCACTTATATATTATACACAAAGGGCAGGTGAAAATTTATCGCTTGGCCGAATCCGGTAAAGAACAGTTAATACGAATCATGGTGCCGGGCGACTTTATGGGTGAGCTAGCGCTTTTTACAAATGATTCTTTAGAAACTTACGCTGAGGCAATGAGCGATACGGAGATTTGCGCTATACACAAATCCGATATGAGAGAGATGCTGTTATCGAATCCTTCCATTTCATTAAAAATTCTAGAGGTCTTCAGCAAGCGCTTAAATGAAGCTGAGAAAAATATCGAGAGCTTTGGATCTCAGGATTCCGAAAAACGGCTGGCAAACTATTTACTTGAGTTGGCAAACGCGGAAACAGGTACAAACCCAAATGTGCCAATAGAAATTAAACTTCCAATCAGTAAAAAAGATCTTGCATCCTATCTTGGAATTACTAGGGAAACCTTAAGCAGGCGTTTAACCTCCCTCCAGGAGCAAGGCATCATCACTCAAACCGGCCAACGTACTATAACGATACTTAACCTCGAATCACTGACACACTAACGGTTGCAGGCACCTATGGAAGAAGTAGCAGCAGATTCAGCATCAGTGGTGCCTGACCCCACAAAATCGCAATAGTACCAAAAAATGGAATTATAATTCACTTTACTGTTTTTAAGTATTTATACGGAAATAGTTCATAATAACCAAGAGGTGATGATTATGGACTTTTTCATCAGACATAAAATAGTCGAGACTTCAGAGGGTACAACGATTATCTTATATATGGCCCCAAATCTTTATGAATTTGCTCAGGAATTGGAACAAAATGGACAAGATGGGGTGGACAAAAACCTTGAAGTCGAGGTCAGAAGCTATATCAGCAGAAAACTTCATCCAAAGGTCCATGCAAAAATTGCAAAAGTTATGTTTGGCTCGTTATTAGTGGCATCGTTAACATTAAATGAGCAAGCAGAGCCAATTTATGCTGAATACATCCCAAGCAATCATCATTCCCAAGAGTCCAATCAAATTAATATTCTCATGGATGGAAAGCCAATTTCCTTCTCCCAGCCACCTATTATCATTAAGGGGTCCACCTATATTCCGATTCGTGCCGTTTCCGAAGCCTGTGGAGCGTCTGTCTGGTGGAACGGTTCATCAAAAACAGTTGGAATTAATAAAAATAATACGAAAATTTCCTTTGCAGTCGGCTCTAAGACAGCAAGTGTAATTGGGAAGCAAATGTCCATACCTCCATCTGTTCAAATTGGAGGCACAGTGATGGTCCCTTTACGCTTTGTAAGTTCAGCTCTTGGACTGAAGGTGGATTGGAATAATGCCACACGGACTGTCACGATTACTTCTCCTCTAGAAACGACCTATACCGTAGCGCAAGGTGACACGTTATGGGGAATTTCACAAAAATACGGTATTTCTGTTGATGACATCAAACAATATAACAATTTAACAAGCGACAGTTTAGTTGTTGGACAAGCATTAAAAATTCCCGGGTATTTAAATCAACAGCTGACAAGTGTAAACAAAACCCTTGCTACGCCAAACGCAAAAATCGAGACACAACAGCCAGAAACACTTTACCAAGTTGTTTCTGGTGATACCCTAACATCCATTTCAAAAAAGTTCAATATCCCAGTTGAAACAATCAGGCAAATCAACAATCTTACCAATGACAAAATTTTTGTAGGCCAAGTGTTGCGGCTTTCAAATGATACCTTAAGCAATATACAAGTCGATCAAGCGGGTGGAACTACCATCACTAATACTACCTACACCATCCAAAAAGGCGATAATATGTGGGATTTAAGTGTAAAATACGGTATTCCAATGGCAGAGCTGTTAAAAGTAAATAATATGACAGAAAATAGCCCTATATCCATCGGCCAAAAAATCACTATACCCGTCCATCATATTCCTGTCCATTCTACTGTCAGCGATAAATACGGGGAATATTTGGACTGGTGGAAGGAAGCACAGTATGTTTATCCTATTGGAAAGGTTGCAAAGGTGACGGATTTGCAGACGGGCAAGTCATTCAAAGTGAAACGGACGATAGGGGCAAATCATGCTGACAATGAACCATTGACGGCTTCTGATGCCGCCATTATTAAACAAGTATGGGGCGGAACGTATTCTTGGAAAACAAGGCCGGTCATTGTTGAGGTAGATGGTCGAAAAATTGCTGCTTCAATGAGTTCTATGCCGCATGGTGTTCAACATGTAAAGGATGATAATAATTTTGAGGGCCATTTTGATATTCATTTTAAAAATAGCACTAGACACAAAGATGGTTTGGTCGACTATGATCATCAAGCGAAAATAAAAATGGCTGCTGGGATTATAGCACAATAGAATTGGCCCGTTGATCAGTAAATACTGCGGCTTACCTGTAAAATGAGCATGCTTACCCGTAAATCCACCTTTCAGAAAGGAGTGGCTGCATTTGTTTAAGAATTACCGTCTTGTCCCGGACGGTGACGGGTATACCGTCATCCTATATTTAGACGAACAAACCAGTGAATTTGCTAATGAGCTGGGCAGTGCCGAGCCTTCCGAGCAAACAAGGGCAAATGAAAAAATTACCGCCTTCGTAAAAAAGAATTTTTCCAACTTAAAAGTAAAATCAGTCAAAATCATGGTGGGAACCACGCTCTTGTTAACGATTCCACTAAACGCAGCACCGTCAAGTGCCCATGAAGTTAACTTCAATATGAGTTACTTATATTTTGGCAATACGCAGTCTTTTATAAAGCAGGTCGAAAATACGAAAGGGAATATCAATGTCACTTCGCCAAGTTATTTTGACCTTAATCCGGATGGCAGTTTGCATTTAACAATGGACCAAGCCTTTGTAAAAGAAATGCATAAACAAAATAAAAAAGTGGTCCCTTTTTTATCAAACCATTGGGACCGGACAAAAGGTAGAAAAGCTTTAGAAAATCGTGAACAATTAGCGCAGGAAATTGCTGATGTCATTATTCGCTATGACCTTGATGGAATCAATGTTGATATCGAAAATGTAACAGAGGCCGATCGTGACAATTATACCGATTTTGTCCGATTATTGCGTGAGAAAATCCCGAAGGACAAAGAAGTATCTGTTGCCGTTGCCGCCAACCCAAGCGGCTGGGTGAAAGGCTGGCATGGTTCATACGATTATAAAGCATTAGCAGAACATGCCGATTATTTGATGATCATGGCTTATGATGAACATTATGAAAGTGGTAGCGAGGGACCGGTTGCAAGCTACAATTGGGTTGAAAAATCAATCCAGTATGCTTTAAAACAAGGGGTGCCATCAGAACAGATCGTGTTAGGCCTACCATTTTTTGGCCGCTATTGGATTGAAGGGGAAAGCTATGGCGGTTTAGGTATTGCAAATAATCGGATCGATGAACTCGTTAAAAAATATAATGGCACGGTAACCTTTGATGAAAAAGCTAAATCACCGCTGGCTATCATTACAATTACGGAAGATGATCCAGTGACAACGATTGCAGGAAGAGCATTAAAACCGGGAACCTACCATATTTGGTTTGAGAATAATGAGTCACTTGCGAGGAAAATTGACCTCGTACATCAATATAACTTAAAAGGAACAGGAAGCTGGGCATTAGGACAGGAGGATCCAAGCATCTGGTATAATTTTAATTCCTATACAAAAAACCACGATTACCAATTACAAGCTCCACAAGCACCACAAGTAACAGAACAGAAGCAAACGGATACAATCAAAAACAATACGCAAACATATCCAAACAACCCTTATCATGATATTACGAATCATTGGGCAAAAGATGATATTATCAGTATTTACAATAAAGGTTGGATGAGGGGCGTCAAGACGAATACCTTTGCACCAGATAAATCATTGACAAGGGCGGAGGCAGCCGCGATTTTAGTCCGTGCATTGGACTTAAAACCACTTCAGCCCATGACCCAACCATTTGGTGATGTGGAACAAAATCACTGGGCCAATTATGATATTATCGTTGCTAATCAACAGGGCCTTATGAAGGGGAAAGAAAAAGGCCGGTTTGCACCAGATGATAAAGTGACAAGGGAAGAAATGGCCGCTATTTTGGATCGAGTTATTGGAGTATCACCTGCTTTAGTATCTGAAGCGACGAATTTTAAGGATGTAAAATCTTCACGATGGTCCTATGAAGCGATTCAAAATATGAATAAACAAGGAATCTTCGGTGGATTTAATGATCAAACTTTTAGACCAACAGATGGGATGACCCGCGCCCAAATGGCTTCTATATTAAACCGGACCGCTCCGTTGCTTGGAAAAGACCAAACTGTCATCTTAAAAGTGGGATCCGAAGGGCCGGAAGTGAAAAGCCTACAATCTGATTTATCTTTTTTGGGTTATTTCCACGAGAGTGAAACAGGTTATTTTGGAAATCCAACGGAAGAAGCCGTTCAAGCCTTCCAAAGAGATTATGCTTTAACGGTTGATGGAATTGTTGGACCAAAGACATTAAACAAGATTAAAGAAGAAGTTGATAAAAAAAATCAAGAACAATAATAAGCCCCAACTTTGCCGATTTGCGAGTTGGGTTTTTGTTTTAAACTTTCATACTTTACATATTGATAGGCAATGGATTATACTTAAATTAAGGTGTTCTATATAAAGAACAAAAAAGGAAGGAGGAGATTTCATTATACTAGTTAAAGAAGGGGAATAAAGAATGGATGGAAAGAAAATTCGAGACTTGCGTATCGAAAGAGGTATTTCTTTAACAGAGCTCTCAAAGCTTTCAGGCGTATCCAAATCATACTTAAGTTTTATCGAACGTGGAAAACAGACAAATCCAAGTATTGATGTTATTGAAAAGATTGCCAAGGCATTAAAAATCGATTTGCAATCGCTTATTAAAATGGAAATGAAAAATGAAAGCGCGTACGTTAAAACGAATATTATTGACGAAGAAATTTTTGATCTGGCAATCGAAATGAGCAATTCAAACATAGATAAAGAAAAGTTGCGGCAATTAATAAAGCTATTAAAATAAAATGGCTGGGTGCAAAGTAAAGCACTTGCTCCCAGCCATTTTTCTACCGTTCATTAAGTTTTTTTTGTTCAAGCTGCCATCTGGTAAATTCCAAAAATTCACGGAACTGCTCTTTGCTGACGCCTGACTGTGCTGCCTCTTGAGCAAGCTTTATCCATTCAGGGTCCAGCGAATCTTCATTCACTTCCGGATTTAATAATTGCTGCACACTAATATCCAAAACGGCTGCTACTTTTTCTAAAAATTGAACAGAGGGATTTGATTGAATGTCTCTTTCAATCGAACTCAAATAGGATTTTGCAACACCGGCCTTTGCAGCCAAATCTGATAATGAAAGCCCCTTCTCTTTTCTAATTGTTTGGATACGTTTTCCTATCATTGCGATCTCCCTAAAAAGAATTTTTTTAATTATATCTTATCACGAATGTTCACTATTAGAAACAGAAATGCTTTTTCGACAAAAAGTAAGGATAAAATTCCTAAGGATACGCTCCCATACGCTTCAATTAGAAGGTTTAAAGTGCTCCTTCTCTCGTAATACATACGAATCATCATTTTTTCTCAAAAAAGCCCTTATATCCTCTACCGAAAGTCCTATTGCTTTTGCTTCTAAAAGTAATTGCAACCACTCTGAATCAATTTTGGGTAAACTAATGTCTTGCACATTAGAAGACTGTACGCTCTGAATATCCATATTTCCCCCTGGTTATCTTACTTTTGGTAGCCCAGCTATCCTAGTATTCCTTAGATCTGTGGCTTTGCGTCCCTGTTTTTCAAGCAGGTTTGCCCTTTCAAAGTATGGATTTTGATTTTTTCACATTTCTCTAGTTCGCTCACAAGTAGCTTTACAAATCCGTACGGAATTGGATAGACAAACTCATTTATTTATTTATTGGCTTAAGCCCCCTTGTAGGATTGATTTTTAGTGCTTCTGTTATTAAGTATAGGAAATAAGTAATAGTACATCTAATCTTATTATAGGTTTTCGGATATATTGCTTCTTTTTATCGGTTAAATCTCGACAAAAATAATCAAATTTCAACAATTAAGATAATTGACCTTACCGTTACGTAAAGGTGTATGAGAAAAAATATGGAAAAGAAATTCGTGAAAAATACGGTGATGATACAATCAATCAGTCAAACGCAAAATTGATGAAGATGACAAAAGAACAATATGATGAAGTAACCACCTTAGAACAACAATTCAATACAGTAAAGAAGCACATGAAGGTTTAGCCCAAATGTATGTTGATGGTGAACGCTTCACTGCCTATTATGATAAGGGCCAGCCTGGAACAGCTGCGTTTTTAAGAGATGCTATTCACATCTTTACTGGTATGTAAAAATAAAGGGAGATATTCATGAAATAAGCGATTGGGGAGACCAATCGCTTTTATAATGCAATTCTCGCAAGGTGGATTTTTCCATTTCTACGAAAGTATATGTTATCATTTTAGATAATACGATGAAAAGAAAGGATGTCTAACTTGTCAATTGAAACTGTAAAAGCACATTTTAAGAAATGGAACCGTGAAGGGGATGTGATGGAGTTTGACAGATCAAGTGCAACGGTCGAACAAGCAGCCGAAACGATTGGCGTTATCCCTGCTCGAATTGCAAAAACTTTATCATTTAGAGGAGAGGACGAAAAAGCGATTCTAATTGTTGCCGCCGGTGATGCCAAAATCGACAACAAGAAATTCCGCCACACCTTTGGTTTTAAAGCACGGATGCTCACGCCAGATGAAGTGCTTGAACAAACAGGACATGCTATCGGCGGAGTGTGCCCGTTTGGCTTAGCGAATGATTTAGCTGTTTATCCTGATGTCTCATTAAAACGCTTTGTAACTGTTTTCCCAGCCTGCGGAAGCACAAACTCCGCCATCGAATTAACTATTGATGAATTACTTCAATATTCAGCTGCAAAAGAATGGGTCGATGTGTGTAAAGACTGGGAGGAAGCTGGGTTAGAAGAAGAAGCAGTGTAATAGTAGTAGCTCAAAAAGGGAGAGGTATGCTATTGTTTACCATTACGGAAGCCGCCAAAACAGAATTGCAAAATAGGCTGAATGAGGCGGACACTCAAAAGTTTATTCGTTTGCAGCTGCGGAATAGTTGCTGGGTGAAGCTGAAATTAACGTTGGAGGACTCCATACAGTCCAATGATGATGAATTTATTGTGGATGGCATGTATTTTATCATTGATCAAACACAACTGCATTACTTTAACAACAATAAAATCGATTATGTTCCGGATCAAACCGGTTTTATGGAATTTGTTGTGGAAGCGGTATAATCAATAAAAATGCCCTATCGAGAACCCCTTAAAAGACTCTCTATAGGGCATTTTTATTTCACCTCAACCGGTTTTGCCGTCAAAATATAACGATCAGGTGCAGACCCAACATATGTGAACGGGTAACATGTCGTTACAACAAGCTCTTCATTAGGGGCAGTTGATTTAATGATGGTCCGGTCGTCAGCATCTACAATTTTAGTACTCGCAATTTTGTACTCAAAGCTGCCATATGGGAGCTTAACGATAAAAATATCTCCAACTTTTAACTCTCCCATCCTCCGAAAAACAGTATCTCGATGGCCTGATAAGACAATTTGATCCTGTTCTGTTGGATAGGCCGTTCCTTTAAAATGGCCCACTCCTTTTTCAAGATCATCGTCAGATGTTCCTTCCACAATCGGCAGCCCAGCCTCAAGTTTTGGAATGGCAAGAATGCCGACAGCTTCACCTTGAAGTGGGTTAAACTCTGCCTTATCCATCATCCTTGTTTCATTATTATGATTTTCTTTAGTTAGTTCTTTTGGTTTTTGTTTTTGATTCTCCAAAATCTGATAGGCCTCTTTAAGACTGTTTTTCTGCGCTTCTATTGTTTTGTAATACTGATAACCCCCAGATCCAATCAGTGCAATGCCTACTATAGAAATGATAATCGCCAACTTTTTAATCATTTCTGATTACGATTCCCCCTTATTTACAACAGTTTCATCATGTTCAATATATAGAACAATGCGTTCTTTATAAAGTTATAAAAAAGTAAGCAAACAAGAGATAAACGGAGGAAAAGCATAATTTTAGTTCGTTATTAAGAAAATATAGCTAATTTACGCATTTTTCAAACGAATCCTTTTGTCATATACTCAACATGTAAGTTCGATATAAAGAACAAGACGAACGAACAACGAACACGAAGATACATAAATATAGATACCAGAAAGAACGTGTTCTTGGAAAAGAACAAGTAAGAAAGGGATGGAAACATGAAAAAAGCTAAGAAATTCGTTAGTGGATTGACGACAACGGTGTTATTTCTAGTGCTGATTGTTATGGTTGTTGCAGTCATCTCATCGAAGGCATCTGGAGGGGAACCCAACCTTTTTGGCTATCAATTAAAACCTGTTTTATCTGGTTCAATGGAGCCAACCTTCATGACAGGATCGATAATTGCTGTAAAACCAGTTGAAGATCCAACGCGCTTAAAGAAGGATGATGTTATTACATTTAGGGAATCAAAGGACAAAATAGTGACCCATAGAATTATTGAAGTTGTAAAATCTGGCGAAAACACTATGTATCGAACAAAGGGCGATAATAACCGAACGCCAGATATTGATTATGTAATACCAAATAATATTTTAGGAGAATATACCGGATTTACAATCCCGAAGATTGGCTATTTCGTTGAATTTTCTCAATCAAAAAATGGTGCGCTTCTACTTGTCATACCAGGGATTATTTTATTAATATACTCTGCTTTTTCAATTTTTAAAGGATTGAAAGATATTGAAAAACCAAAAAGTTCTGAAGAAATTGAGGAAACCATTTAATTAGGTTGCATTCCTTATAAAAAATAAGGATTCAATATAAAAACTACATACCTCAGAAAGAGGTAAAAATTAGGAGGAGATTGCTCATGAGTATTAAAAAGAAATTAGGATTAGGAATTGCATCAGCTGCACTAGGTTTATCGTTAATTGGAGGAGGAACATTTGCATACTTCAGTGATAGTGCAACAGCTAGTGCAAAATTTACGGCAGGAACATTAGATTTAAGTGTAGACCCAACCGTAATTATCGATGTAGATAACATTAAACCAGGTGATACTATGTTACGATCATTTGATATCGTAAATGGTGGATCTCTTGACATTGCAACTGTAGATTTATTAACAAACTACACAGTAACTGATGCAAATGGAAACAATGGGGCAGATGACTTAGGTAAACATATTCGTGTTAACTTCCTAATTAATGGTGACAAGCTTGATGTTCCTGTTTGGTCAACAACTCTTGCAGATCTTAAAGGTATGAGCCCTGATGTTATTGCAGGGAACTTCTGGAGTCAATGGTTTGCAGAACGTGGTGGTAATTTAGCAGCCGGTACTTCTGACACCCTTTATGTACAATATGAATTCGTAGATAATGGTCTTGACCAGAATATTTTCCAAGGTGATAGCCTTGAGCTTCAATGGACATTTGATGGAAAACAAGGTGCTGGTGAAGCAAAATAATAAAAGCAGTAAAAAAGTAAAGGTGGGAATCAATTTCCCACCTTTTGTTAAATTAATGATGTGGGGTATGCCATGAATAAAAAAAGATTACTGGCAAAAACAATAAGTTTATTTGTAATTTCTAGCTTATTCTTTCTTTTGAATTTAGAACAAATAAAGGTAAATGCAGATATAAAAGAAATTGATATTAATACTAGTCCTAATCCAGATGGATATTTCTTTAAGGTTGGGGATTTAAAACCTGGTGACTGGATTCCAAGGGAAATAACTGTTTTTAATGATGGGGCTAATGATTTTAAGTATATAGCAACAATTGGTAAGAAGCAGTCTGTAAAAGGATTATTAGAAGGTTTAGATTTATTAATTAAAAAAGATGAAAAAGTTCTTTACGATGGAAAATTTGACGAATTCACTGGAATTACACCAAGGAAGTTAGATTCCGGTACTTCTGAAACGTTATTTTTTCAAGTCGCAATGCCTTATGAGTTGGGAAATGAATTTCAGTCGTCTTCAGCTGAAGTGGAGATTATATTCCTTGCGGAAATCGATTCTGATGGTCAAGGTGGGGACAATGGAGGAGGAAATGGCGGTGGTGGAAATGATAATAATGATACTCCGGGGAAAAATCCTTCAGATGATGGAACTCCACCAGATAATGAAAAACCGAATGACCCTCCAATGGATAGCGAAACACCTACCGGAAATCCTATAATTGATCAGCCTATTGATGAAACTCCCGTTGATGAACCAAAAGAAAATGAGAAACCACCGGGTGATGTTCCACCAGATAAGTCAGATAATCCGGCAGGTGAAGTCATTAACATTACTCCCAAAATAACAGATAATCTTCTTCCAAACACGGCTACAACAATCTATAATTTCATCTTTTTTGGAGCTGTGCTATTAACAGTTGGACTTAGTATCTTAATTATGCGTTTTCTAAAATTAATACAGCGGAAATAAAAATGGCCTAGAATATTAGAATAATCTTCTAGGCCTATTTTTAATAAGACCAAATAATTCTGCATAAAAGTAAACACAAGACTAAAAATAGCATAAAAATTTAGTCTATTGATAAAAAGTAATTCTTTTTTTCTATATTGTAAATAACCTATTTATAAGTACACAATAGCGAACGTG
The DNA here is from genome assembly GCF_054301215.1 of Schinkia acidoalkalinis. The sequence continues at coordinate 262,647 of NZ_CP182573.1, read as the reverse complement.
TTTTGGGTGCATTTAAGTTAAAATAAATGGAATTTTAATAGGTGGTCAGGAATTATGAGAAGAAAACGATCGGCAAGAAAAAAGAAAATGAGGAAAAAAGCTTTGTATCAAACGGCAAGTTTAATTTCAATTGCTGCTTTTGGTATTGCTCAAGTTACACCAACCTCCCATGCAGTTTTTTCGCATTCTGTCACCATTAAAGATGGAGAGATTACCTCATCGTTTGTTTTTCCAGAAACCATTGATGGTCTTGTAAACGAAATAAAAACAGAAATGGATAAGGTTCAATCTCTTAGAGAACAAGCTGGAATGGTTTATGGTAAATTAGAACAGGCTGAAAGTTCGGAACAAGCGATAAGCGATAATCGATTAGATGAGATACTAGAAACTGCTAAAACTTCACAAGAAGTTGCAAATACTAAATTGAACCAACTTAATATCTATTTAGCGCAAGCGAAGCTGGAAGTTATCGATGACGAATCCGCTATGAATATATTAAAGGTTATTGAAGATGGAACAAAAAATGCAACGGAACTAACGGATTCAATGACTATCGTTATAAAAGAAATGGAAGGAATGGCGAATCAGGCTAATGACATGATTGCAGCTATGATTCAAGCGGAGGCCGCTGCTCTTGAAAAAGACATGATTGCAGAAATTGCCAAGAAAGCATTGGAAGGACTAACGGATGCAAATACAAATGCAGCAGATATTCTAGCAAAATACGGACCTGACTTTGATATAAATGCATTTCAAACATTAACAGAAGAGTTTGCTAAATCAGAAACTGATTTGCAGAAGGCTTTAGAAGATGCTGAAAATTATATGAATGAATTGAAAGCCTATGTTGATGGGACAAAGGAAGTGGCATCACCTGATGTTTTAGAAGAAGCAAAAGCTAATTATGAAAAAGTTCAGCAGGCAATCGATAGTCTAAAAGAAACGATGGATAATACGAAGCAAACAAATACTGAAGTACAAGCAAAAATCGAACAAGAAAAACAAAGACAGGAAGAAGAGGCACAAAGGGTTGAACAAGAACGGCTCAAACAAGAAGAGGAAGCTAAAAATGCACAACAAAGCTCTGAAAACCAAAGCACACCTGGAGCGGATGGCGGACCAGCAAATTCACAAACGCCAGTAGAAGAGGAAAATCCTACTCAGAATACTCCACCAGCGAGTGAAAATCCTACTCCGGATGTACCGGTATCTGGAGGAGGTGGTGGTGGTACATCAACTCCAGATAAACCACCGGCGGAGGGAGACCAGCCTAATCCAGAGCAACCTCCAGGTGGAGGAGAAAATCAAGTTCCAGATCAGCCACCAGTAGGCGAAGATCAGCCTAATACAAATCAACCACCAGTAGGCGAAGATCAGCCTAATACAAATCAACCACCAGTAGGCGAAGATCAGCCTAATACAAATCAACCACCAATAGAAGAAGACCAATCAACTCCAGATAAACCACCTGTGACTGACGAAAACCAAAATCCTGAAACACCTCCAATGAATGGAGAGGAACCTAGTAAAGAAATACCACAACAGCCTGCTCGCCCTAATGACGATGATAGCCAATCAAATAACCAAGATGATGGGGGGAATCCGGATCATCCGTCTGGCGATGATGGGAAAAACGCAGATCAACAGTCTCCGGTAGTTAATGAGGACACTACAAATCAAGAAAATAATGGTGAAACTGTTGGTAATCTAACAGAAGCAACTAATGAAGATGATACTGACACAGAACTAACGAATTCAGATGAACAAACAGCAGTAGAAGGAACAGCAATTGAAGGAAATTCAAGTAATAATGAGGAGTCAACTCAGGCAACAGAAACAACAACTACTGAAAATGGAAGCTCAGAGAATAATAGTTCTGAAACACAATCTACTGACGAGTCAACAAGTGAAAGCGAATCTATAGATAGAGGCACGCTAGTAGCATTTAACACAACTAGAAGAGAAGATGAAGTTGATTTATTTACGTTAACGCCTGAATTTTATAATCATGATATTCAAAGCGACTTCGTAACGACGGATAACAATCATCAAGTCAAAATTAATATTAGAACGTATTTATGGTCAAAATGGAACAAAAAATTATGAAAAGGGGTGTTCTTGCAAGCTTAAAAATCATCTTTTTAACGATTCTTCTATTATGCTGTTATATCATCATTTCAAGCAAACTAACAGGAACAACATCACAAATAGGAGGATTTCAATTCATCAGTGTTTTAACGGGATCGATGTACCCTGAAATTAACCCAGGATCGTTAATTCTTGTAAAAAAGGTTAACGCTCCCGAACTTTTACGGGTTAATGATGTGATTACCTTTCAATCACCAAGAAATGAAAACCAGCTCATCACACATAGAATTGTTGAAGTGAAGAATGTGGATTCCAATATTTTCTTTACAACAAAAGGGGATGCAAACTTAACTCCTGACATAGATGAAGTGGCAGATACCAACGTTTTTGGGAAATATCAAAACATTGTTATACCTTATGGGGGATATATTTTACAGCTAACGAAAACAAAAATCGGTTTTCTTCTCTTTTTCCTTATCCCGGTATTTGTTTTAATCATCTCTTCGTTTACTAACATTTGGGCACCTTTTATTCAAAGGGATTCATAGGCAATGGTGGTGGAAGTAATGAAGATCCTAGTTTGGATTAACAGAATTATTACTGCAATATTGGCTGTAGTCTTATTACTCTTTGCTATTACTGTTATTATTTCAAAAGCAAACGGTCAAGGGGATGATATTTTTGGTTATGAATTAAAAACAGTACTGTCCGGATCTATGGAACCAACTTTTATGACTGGCTCCATCATAGCCATTCAGCCCGGTGGTGATTTGACGAGATTTCAACCAGGTGATGTAATAACTTTTAAAATAAAGGAACAGATGATTGTAACTCATCGGGTTGTTGAGGTCATTAAAGATGGTGAGAATGTGTTATATAGGACTAAAGGTGACCATAACAAAACCGCTGACCTTGAACTTGTTTTATCCCAACATGTTATCGGCCAATATACAGGCTTTACGGTCCCATACGCAGGTTACTTGTTTTCCTACACTTCTACCAATCTCGGAAGTGCACTATTGTTAATTATCCCAGGGTTACTATTAATTGGGAACTCTGTGTATTCATTATGGAGGGAATTTTCAGAGTTAGAGAAAAACAATAAATATGGCAGTTTAAATAGGTGATAAAATGTTTACTAATTTAAAACACTACACATTTTTAATTATTGGTTTCTTATTAATCATCTCTTCAATTATCCCAAAAGGAGCATGGTCCTATTTTAATGATGTGGAAGAAGTGCCTAACACATTGGCTGTTGGAAGATGCTCCTTTAATGTGGATCCAGATGAAGTTGTCTTTGAATTTACTAATGTGATCCCTGAAGAGGAAAGTAAGAGTAATCAATCAAGTAATGAACTAAATTTTACAATTACAAATACTGGTGACTTTAACATGGATCATCTATTTTTAGATACCAATTTTACAACAGACACGGCTGCTAGAGAAGAATTTGCACAGCAATTTGAGGTGGCTTTTTCCTTAAATGGGGTAGAACTTGATAAAAAATGGACGATTGCTCAACTAGCTGAGGCTACAAAACAAGATCAATCACCAGATATTGTGGATTGGCTTGGTAGTAAATTAAAACCTGGAGAAGGAAACAATAAATTAGATGTGAAGATTTCAATATCTTTAATCAAAAATGATAATATTGACCAGAGTCAATTTGAAGGAAAATCCATTAAGGTGGCATTTTTAATAAATGGAATTTGTGGCAATATAGACGGTGGTATTGACGATGAAAATGATGGTAATAAAAACGAAGACAAATTTGGGGATTGGGACAAAAGTTCATTATATGTTAAAGGGCAGGCTTATGGATTTGATGGTTCACAAATATATGCATATGTAAAAAATACAGGTTCAGGTAATATGTCAAATTCTGCAAAATATAAAGTTTATTGGGTTAAAAATGGAGGGAAACCTAATGCAACGATAGAATTTGAAAACGGAGTAATTCCTCGACTCCAATCCGGAGAAACATATAAAATAACTTATAAACCGACTAAACCAGGAAAATATTGGTTTAAAGTTTTTCAAGAAGAGGGTCATCCTGGGGAAGGAGCGGCATGGAGCGATGAGATTACTGTAAAATGACTCTTTTAAGGTAGTAGTTTCTTTAACGATTCTACTACCTTTTTTTCATTGTTTTCAATTATATGTGGAAAAATTGTTAACTCTATTTCCAACTTTGATCCCATACTTCACAATCGTCCCAACCGGCAATTCCAACACAGATTTAGCATGCTTCACAGGCCAAATAACACTCCACGGTTTAACATTTTCTTTCATATATATAATCTCTCCGATTTTGTTCACAAAAACGACATCAATAGGAAAAAACATAAAAAACATATGGATCGAATTACAGGGATCAATCAGAATCCCCTCACCAATAATGGGCTTTAATCGAAACATTAATCCTCGAAATCTATTCCAAAAGGTATCATACCGTTCGATTTTTATTGGTAGTTCAAGCTCTAGCGTAGCCGTCAATAATTTTAAATTCATCATTTTTCCATCCCTAAATTCACTTCCAGATTAACGTATTTCATGAATTATTTATACATTGTTGCCAAAAGAACAGCCGTGCTACTATACAGTTACAAATAGTGATTCCTAGTGCAAAAGTCACGTGTTTGTACATTTTAAATATACAGATAACCACAAAATCGGAAGGTGGATAATATTATGATGAACAAAATGAAGAACTTTATCAAAGAAGAAGAAGGACAAGGTATGACTGAGTATGGGTTAATCATTGGTTTAGTAGCGATTATTGCTGCTGTTGGATTAACTTCGATGGGTAGTACTTTAAAAGCTAAATTTGATAGTATTGTTTCAAGTTTAACTGGAAATTCAACACAAAGTAATCAATAAAATAAACCTGTGACATCTCGCTTAAGCAACACAAACTTAAGCAAAATCTTCCCCTTCATATTTTTAAATATAGACCGTTAAGCCCCCATTTAGAAAGTAGTCTTCTACAAAGCAATACGAATTACTATGTCAATAATAAAGCCTCACTTTCTTCAATATTGAAGTTTGTGGGGCTTTTCTTAAATTAAAAATTTAGGAGAGTGAATCATGATCTATACCCTACTCATTGTTATTTTGGGAATCTCCTTATTTACAGATATTAAGTACCGCAAGATTTTAAATGTGGTAACATTTCCGGCGATGATTCTAGGATTGCTATTAAATATGTTTACCCATGGATGGGATGGCTTTTTGTTTAGCTTTTACGGATTATTAACGGGTTTTGCACTGCTAATCATTCCTTATTTATTAGGGGGTATGGCTGCCGGTGATGTGAAATTATTAATGGCGATTGGTGCTTTGAAAGGAACTGCATTTGTGATTGGTTCTTTCTTATATATTGCGATTATTGGTGGAATAATAGCCTTAATCATTCTTATTATGAAAAGAGAATTGTTGGACTCTTTAAAACGGATTTTCTTTTCGTTTCAATTGAGAACATTGGACAGCTTAAGTAAAGCCGAGATCCATCATGCTTTTCCATATGGAGTAGCGATTGTATTAGGAACAGTGCTATACACTGGAGTGAATGTTTTTTAATTGCAAAATTCCTTCTAACCGTCAAGTTACTGGAGTGAGTGGGCTTTGATTAAATCTCAAAAGGGTCAAGCCATGGTTGAATTGGCTTTAACATTACCTATTTTAATCCTTATCCTATTTGGAATTATCGATTTCGGGCGAATTTTCCATGTCTATCTGACCCTTGAAAATGCGGGAAGGGAAGCGGCACGAATTGCCAGTTTAGGTGGTACAGATACAGAAATTGCTCAAATGGCGAAACAGGCTGCGCCATCGCTTAATGGGAACAATATCACTGTTACAGCCTCACCTTCCAAATCATATCGAACAACAGGTACCTATGTAACGGTTACTTTGACATATCCGATTTCGTTCTCCATCCCACTTTTGAGTAGTTTTTTACCGGACCCAGTAATGATTCATTCAAAAACGGTTATGAGGGTGGAATGATGGATGAAGGCATTTTTCAAAAATGAAGATGGGGAAGTTCTAGTTTTAGTTGTTCTTTTTCTTACAATATTCGTTGCTTTCCTTGCCTTGGTAATTGATGCAGGTTCTATTTATTTAGAAAAAAGTCGGCTCCAAAAGATAGCGGATGCTGCTGTACTTGCAGGTGTACAAGACTTTCCAACCAATTATGATAAGACAAAATCAGAAATTACGAAAACGATTCAAATGAATGAGGGAGATCCGGCAAACTTCACGATTTCAACAAATTCGGCATATACAATGCTGCAGGTTGCTGGCAGCCAAAAGGCTACGTTTTATTTTGCGAAAGCACTGGGTTTTCAAGAGCCGGTTGTCCAAGTAAAGGCAAGGGTGGACCTTTATCCTTTATCTGTAGGAAGTGGGGCAGTTCCCTTAACCGTTCAATCGTCCGTAAATTTTTCATATGGTTCTTTGCAAACTCTAATGGTTAGTGATTCGACGAGTGGAAGCTTTGGGGCGATTGATTTATCAGGATCGGGAGCCAGCAATTTTGAAATGGATTTGACTAATGGATATCAAAGGGATTTGCAAGTAGGTACTCTTTTAGACATAGAGTCTGGAAAAATGTCTGGCCCTACGGAGCGGGGTGTCAATTATCGAATTTCCCAGTGTCCGAATGCAACCTTCAATAATTTCCCTCCGAACTGTGAAAGAGTTGTCCTTGTCCCCATTATTCAATCCATTCCAGGAAATAATAAGCATGTTCGAGTAGTCGGTTTTGCAACATTCTTTTTGGAACAGGTGACTGCAAGCAGCACGAATGCACTGGTGACCGGTCGCTTTATTCGAAAAACATATATCGGAGAATCGTCATCAAGTCAAGCCAATTTCGGAACTTATAGCTACAAAAAGACACAATAATAGGTGATTCTTTTGAACACAAAAAAAATTTGGATAATGGCGATTATTTTCGGCATCATCATGGCTTCCATTTTTTATATAGTAACGGCTCAAAAGGCAAAAACAATTCCTAATAACACTGTAGTGGAACAACCGCCCTCCGAGGAATCTACAGAGGTAGGTACAGATACAAAAGTAGCGAACGGTCTTCAAATTGGCGCCGGGAAACGTGCTATTTCGATTGCGGTTGATGAGGTTCAAAGTGTTTCAGGGTTTGTACGTCCAGGATCTTTTGTTGATATCGTCGCTACATTTCCCGCGCAAACCAATATGGCAAAATCCCCCCAAATGATTATTGAAAATGTAAGGGTTTTAGCCGTAGGAAAAACAACTGTAGACCAGGAGGGCAAAGAACCTGAAGCCTACCAGACGATTACGGTTGAAGTTAGTCCACAGGACGGTGCCACCATTGCCTTTGCAAAACAGGGCGGCACGATTACCTTGATGTTAAGAGGCAATGAGTAAAATCGTGTTTTATGCCAAAAAAAAGGAAAGATGCCAACAATGAGAATCAATTATTATATTTTTTCAGAAAAACAAATGTATTCAATGGCAATCAAAGAGATGATGGAGGAATTAAAAAAGCATAGCAAAATTTTTGACGTCTTTTCGGACCTATTAAAAGAAGCGGAAGACTCTAAAAAAACGGTCGTCATTATCGGCCCTAATTCACTCCAGGATCCGTATGAACTTTGTCAATCTGTTTCGCGGAAAATGCCGATGACAGCCGTTCTTTTAATCCTAAATAAAAGAGAAATTGATTTAAAAAAAGCAATGTTTGCAGGTGCCGTTGATATTGTTGATATTGATAGTGAAGAAGCTGAAATCATTGAGGCCCTTGAAAAAGCGGAGCAAGTTGTGCAGTTAAAATATGAAAGTAGTCAGCTTGATGAAGAAGAAAAAGAAGCAAAAGTGATTTCGGTCTGCAGCACAAAAGGGGGCGTTGGAAAAACAACACTTAGTGTCAATATTGCAACCGCATTAGCGAAACATAATTTAAAGGTAGCTGTCCTTGATTTGGACTTGCAATTCGGGGATATTTCCTTGTTGTTTGATGAACAGCCTACAAGCACGATGTACGATTGGGTGAAACAATCCTATGAAAATGGGGACAAATCGTTTGAACAGTTTTTAGTTAAAACAAAACTAGGCATCGACCTCATGGCAGCCCCGTCGTTGCCAGAGTTCGCCGAGTTAATCACTGGGGAACATGTTGATTATTTAATTGAGGCACTAAAAAAAAATTATGATGCTATCGTTGTGGATACACCACCTGCCTTTGTTGAAACCAGCTTGGTGGCGCTTGACCATTCCGACTTTATTTTACTAATTGCCTCTTTAGATTTACCGGCTTTAAAAAACGGAAAACTTGCTGTTGAGACACTGAATGTCCTTGGTTTTAAAGATAAAATCTCGATTGTTTTAAACCGTGATTCCGAAATGGAAGGGATGACGCTTGATTTAATTGAAGATGCCCTAGGAATGAAAATTAAGTGGCGTATCCCTAGTGATTATCGAACCGTGATTGCATCGATTAATAAAGGAATTCCATTTGTTTTTTCAGAACCCAGGACACCTGTGGCTAAAGCTGTTTTAACCCTCGCAGAGAACATTTTAAGGGATGTCCGCCGTGAAGGCGGTATTGAAATTGAAAAGAAAGAAAAGCGGAAGAAAGGTTTTTTTATAAAAAGAAAAAAAGCAAAACGGATATAGTTTATCGTAATTGTATTATGTAAACAAGAAAGAAAGTAGGGGAAATGATGTCACTTTTAAAACGGATTAATGAAAAAAGTTTTTCAACGATACATGAAAACAGAACTACCGACGATACATCTCCCCAAAAAAGGGATCGGAATAAACCGAAGGAATCAGAGTTGAAAGTAACGCTGCAAAGTCATATTGTCACTGAGTTAAAAAAGAAACCAGATCTCACAGATGAGCAGCAAATGGATTTAATCGAGCAGGAAGCAATGAAGTTTTTAAACGAAACGAATGACCGCCTAACATTTGAAGCGAAAAAAGAATTAACAGATATTATTTCTTCTGAATTGATTGGGTATGGACCGATTACGAAACTGTTAAATGACCCGGAAGTGACGGAAATTATGGTCAATGGTCCCTATCATATCTATGTCGAGAAGAAAGGTAAACTCCAGCTAAGTGATTACTATTTTCGTGACAACAGCCACGTCTTGCAGATTATTGAAAAAATCGTGTCCCCACTTGGAAGACGTATTGATGAAAGCAGTCCAATGGTGGACGCGCGCCTGCCAGATGGCTCAAGGGTTAATGCAATTATTCCACCCTTATCATTAGTTGGTCCGACAATCACCATTCGTAAGTTCCCTCATGAACGTTTGCAGATGAACGACTTTATCAAATTTGGATCTTTAACGGAAGAAATGGCACAATTTTTGGATGCTTGTGTCAAATCAAGACTGAATATTTTTATTAGCGGCGGAACAGGAAGCGGGAAAACGACACTGCTCAATGTTTTATCCTCTTTTATCCCGCATGATGAGCGGATTGTTACGATTGAGGATGCGGCTGAACTCCAGCTTCTGCAGGATCACGTCGTTTCATTAGAAACAAGGCCACCTAATATTGAAGGAAAAGGTGCTGTCACGATTCGTGATTTGGTGAAAAACTCACTACGGATGCGGCCAGATCGGATTGTAATAGGGGAGGTTCGCGGCGGCGAGGCGTTGGATATGCTACAGGCGATGAATACCGGTCATGATGGCTCGTTGGCTACCGGCCACTCCAATTCGCCGCGTGAAATGTTGTCTCGTTTAGAAACGATGGTGCTCATGGCTGGAATGGACCTGCCAATCCGCGCGATTAGAGAACAAATTGCCGGTGCAGTCGACTTAATTATCCAACAGGCAAGGTTAAAAGACGGCAGCCGGAAGATTGTCAGCATAACTGAAGTGATTGGGATGGAAGGGGATACCATTGTTTTACAGGATTTATTTGAATATAAGCAAACGGGTACGAATGCAGATGGCAAACTAATTGGTAAACACGCTTCAACTGGTATTCGCCCCTATTGTTCTGAAAAACTGGAGCGATATGGGTTCGAATTACCAGCGGTGTGGTTCAATGGAGAGTGACGGCATGGGTGTTTTTATTTTTATCATATCGACATTATGCTTTGCTTTGGCCGGGACTTATTATGTAAAGAAAAAATATGTCGTCAAACGCAGAATACAACAGTTGATTACGAAGAGTCCAACAATAGTAGGTGAAGGGCAGCCAAAAGAAAAAAAGCATGCTCTTCATGCTCTTATTCATTCCGTTAAATCATTGGCAAAATGGATAAAAACGCCGGAACAGAAACAGATTAGGCTGGAAAGAGACCTGGAAAGTGCAGGCATTCCTTTAAAGGTGGAAGAGTTTATTTCCATTAGATTAATTATTTTTGGCCTTCTTTTTGTTGTTTCTTTACTTTTACATCTTCATATTGTAATGTCGATTTTGGTCGCTTTAATAGGGTGGAGGTTGCCAGGATTTTACTTGAAAAAGAAAAAAGAGGACCGTCTTGCCGCAAGTGTGGCCCAGTTACCCCAGGCATTAGAGACGATGGCCAATGGGATGAAATCAGGATTTAGTTTTCTCCAATCGATGCAGCTTGTAGCAAAAGAAATGCCAGATCCGATTGGCCTAGAATTTACTAAAAGCATTAAAGAAATTAATTTTGGCCTTCCTCTTGATGTGGCGTTAAATAATTTGTTAGAGCGCTTGCCAAATAAAGACCTAGAAATTGCCGTTTCAGCGGTACTAATCCAACGAAGCACAGGTGGAAATTTAGTTAGAATCCTGGACACAATCCAAGAAACAATCTCTGAGCGAGTTAAAATGAAGGATGAATTGAAAGCACTAACTGCTCAAGGGAGAATTTCCGCCTTGATTATTACGGCCTTGCCAATTGTTTTAGGAGTCCTACTAAATGTGATGAATCCTCACTATTTTGATCCGATGTTTGCCCATCCGCTAGGCTGGGTGTTATTGGGCACCGGGGTTTTATCAGGTTTATTGGGCTGGATTTTCATTCAAAAAATCGTGACAATTGAGGTGTAATCGAACTATTTACTTCTGTGAAGTCGCGGAAATATTCGAGGTTTATTTACTACGTTTACTTCTGTGAAAGTGAATTTCCGTGTGATAAGCGAGGTGAAGTTAATGCTCAAAATCATTTTATGGCTCGTTTCTTTTATGTTTTTTACATGTATCGGTATGCTTGTATTTAACCGGTTATATAAAAATAAATTATTGATTTATCATCGCGTATCCCAACTTATCACGCAAAAAACGGCGGAAACAGGGGATGGAGATGATTTGGTTAATAAAACCATTTATGAACGCTTTGTCCTGCCTTTCGTTACTAAAATCCGCAAGTCTGTTCGTGATATCACGCCAAAGCAAAAAACGGCCCAAATTGAAAAGCGTCTTCAGGCAGCAGGCCATCCATTTGGGCTTTCAGCAGCAGACTTCTTATTAATACAACATGTCTTGCCAGCAGCCTTATTTTTATTGTTGGTGTTTGCATTTGTCCCAGCTTCAGATGAAAAAGCAAAAGTCATTCTACTAGCTTTGATAGGTGCAGGTTTTATCTATTTTTACTTAAACTATTATTTAACGGCTAAAAGTAAACAACGCGTTCATGAAATCGAAAGGGCGATGCCCGATTTTTTTGACATGTTAAATGTATCTATTGAAGCAGGGCTGGGATTGGACGGAGCCTTGAAAAAGGTTTGCAATCAAATTAAATCGCCGTTGTCCAGTGAATTTTTGAGTGCGCTGGAGGATATGAAGTTAGGCAAATCAAGAAGGCAGGCCTTCCTAGAAATAACGTACCGCGTGCCCTCTGAGTTTCTTAGCAGCGTCCTGCATTCCATCATCCAGGCTGACCAAATGGGAATGGGTATGAGTAAAGTGTTGCGAGCCCAGACAACACGGATTCGCGAAAAGCACCGTTTTACGGCAAAAGAAAAAGCGATGAAGGCACCGGTAAAAATGCTCATTCCAATGGTATTGTTTATCTTTCCAACGTTATTTGTCGTGCTGCTAGGGCCAGTGGTTATGAATTTAATTACTACGTATTTTTTGTAATGATCTTTTTTATGGCAGGGGTGGTTGAGCCAGGTAAAGCTCAGCCGCCCTTTTGATTTGTATCCTTAAGTCCAAGCCAATCCATTCATATTCATCATTGCCCTTATATTTCATCTATTACAGTTTGGTTAAAAATAACAAAAATGATGGTAAATCCAACAAAACCCCCATAAATAGGAAAAGGGTACGAATTTTGTATATAGAGGATAAAATTACAACCAATCAAGGGAGGATATGAAAATGAATAAGTGGGTTAAGAAATCAATTCCGTTAGTTGTAGCAACGAGCTTGGCTTTTACAGTAATTCCAGGCGGTGTCGATGCAAAATCAAATAATGGTAATGGAAACGGGAATGGAAAAGGAAATAGTAAGGGTAATAACAAAAAAGTTGAGCAAGTGATCAATGTAACCGTTAATAAAAAATTCGACCTCAAGGATGTTGAAAAACATTGGGCTAATGAAGATATTTATAAAACATACTCACTTGGGATCATGTCCGGCTATGATGATTTTACATATCAGCCGAATAAACCAGTGACACAGCTGGAAGCAATTTCATCTCTTGTGAGGGTATTAGAACTAGATGGCACAGACAGAAATCCTTCACTTTCTAATAAAAATTTAAAAGACGTTCCAAGTTGGGCTAGAACAACGGTTGCAATTGCCATTGAGGAAGATTTATTGGATGGCTCCAATAAATTCCAGCCAAATAAACCGGCAACTCGGCTTTTTATAACTAACTTACTAGTTAAATTAGTTGATACGGATATTGATGTTTGGAAAGATGCAAAACTTTCATTTAAAGATGTTGAGGGATTAACGAAAGATGAGAGAGCGATTTTGGCGTTTGCCACATTAACGAAGCTGATCAGTGGCTATAATGATAATACTTTCCAGCCGAATAAACCAGTGACGCGTGCAGAAATGGCCGTACTCATTAACCGTTTATTAGATTACAAGGAAGACTTAGGTGATTACTATAATCAAACAGGAAAAGGTACGATTGAATCAATTGATGCTGGAGATTCTGAGATTACGATCAAACAAAGGGTAAAACAAAATGGTGAATGGAAATATGTAAGTAAAGATTATGATGTTGATGATGACGCTAGAATATATATTAATAGCAAGTCTTCATCACTATCAAAATTAACTGAAAACATGAGTGTAGATTTTACAGTTAACAAAGATGGTGACATCATATATATTAACGCCAAGTCTACTGTTGAGGCAGATAAGGAATACAGTTATAAGGGTGTCATTACAAAGATAGATAATAATATTGTTTGGGTAAAAGTTGATCTTGTAAATGTGCCGTTCCTCATTAACAGCAATGTGAAGATCACAACAAAATCAGGCGACAATGCAGATATTGAGGACTTAGAAGTGGATCAAACAATCTCCTTTAATCTGAATTCATCTGGAGCAGTTAATGAAATTTTAATTAACGACCAACTGCAAAAAGAGGATGATGTTAGAAATCTATTGAAAGATTTAGGGGAACTAGATAAGATTGATCTCACTATTGAAGGAGACAACAATTCAGAAATCGATATTTTCTTTGAACGTAAATCAAGCAGCAATTATGAGGCAAAAATCAAAATTGACTTAAAAGACAATCCTTTTGAACTTTCCGACAAAGCAGCGTTAACATTCCTAGAAAACTTTATTAATAATGAAAATATAGATTTCAAGGAAGCAAGTCGATCTGAAGTGAATGAATTTGTTGATGACTTGATCGATGAGTACAATATTTCCGATGCAGATACTGAAGGGGTCATCGTTGTTGATGGTGAGGAATACAATTTATAAAAAATTAGATACTTGCAATTTGAAGAGCGGGAGCCCATCCTCGCTCTTTTTTTGTTATCAACAGTTTGTTTAATGTTAACCAAAATAAAATTATAGTTTACATAAATATAAAATTCCAGTAACATAAATGTAGAAATGGAAAAAGTTTGAGAGGAGGGCAGTGATGAAAAATACTAGGGATTTAGTTTTAGTAGCGATGTTTGCTGCATTGACGGCAATTGGCGCCTTTATTAAGATTCCAATTCCTTATGTCCCTTTTACCCTGCAATATTTGTTTTGTGCATTGGCCGGCATTATTTTGGGGTCAAGGCTTGGGGCCTTGTCACAGATCCTTTATGTCGGTATTGGCCTCATTGGGTTACCTGTTTTTACTGAGGGCGGAGGGATTAGCTATATTTTTAAACCGACCTTTGGTTATTTGATTGGTTTTATTGTAGCGGCTTATGTCATTGGGAAAATCATCGAGAAGTGCAAGGATGTTACCTTTACCAGAGCAACAATCGCGCTTTTCTCGGGTTTATTTTTTGTTTACTTTTTCGGCGTTTTTTATCTGTATTTTATTTACAACTTTTACATTGGAAAAGCGATTACACTTTATTTCGCCTTTTTCTATGGCTTTGTCGTTTGTATAGCAGGCGATATATTTTTAACGTTATTAGCAGCCTACATTTCTATCAAACTTGTACCTGCATTAAGAAAAAGTGGCTATATGGCCTTGAATCATTAAAGAGGAGTGGATTTCATGAAAGACTTTATTAAAAATTTAGAGAACAAAATCATTGCCGGTGAAGCAGTTACATATGAAGAGGTCCTGCAATTGGCCGAGATTACCAATGAAGATGATTTAAAGCAACTTTATGCGAGTGCAAACAATATTCGTGAAGTGTTTTGCGGGAATGAGGTTGATCTTTGTACGATTATGAATGCAAAATCAGGGCGCTGCTCCGAGGATTGCAAATTTTGTGCCCAATCAGCCCATTTCAAAACGAATGTCGAAGCTTATGATGTTGTCTCCCCAGAGGAAGCATTAAAACTAGCAAAAGAAAACGAGAGTGAAGGTGTGAATCGCTTTTCGTTGGTTACAAGTGGCAGGGGACTTAAGGGTCGTGATTTTGAGAAGGTTTTACATATCTATGACGAGTTAAATAAAGAAGTTGGCATCAATCTATGTGCTTCATTAGGAATTCAAGAGTACGATCAACTAAAACAACTAAGAGACAGAGGCATCACAATGTATCACCATAACTTGGAAACTAGTAGAGAATACTATGGAAATATTGTTACAACCCATAGTTACGATGAAAGAATTGACACCATTCATGCAGCAAGAGAAGCTGGCATGGGCGTTTGTTCAGGTGGAATTATTGGTATGGGTGAGAGCAGAGAGGACCGCATTAAGCTTGCCTTCCAATTAAGTGAGCTAGATGTTCAATCCATTCCAATTAACGTCTTAAACCCAATCAGCGGTACGCCGCTAGAAAATGCCGAAAGATTGAGCCAGGATGAAATTCTTAAAACAATTGCTATTTTCAGATTTGTTAATCCTAAAAGTATGATTAGACTGGGTGGGGGAAGAAATCTTATTGATGGGTCTGGAAAAGATTGCTTCAATGCTGGGGCAAACGCTACGATTACAGGCAATTATTTAACAACCTCTGGAAATAAAATAAAAGACGATATGAAAATGATCGGCGATTTAAAGTTGGAAATCAGAAAAGATGCCTAAAGGAATTTTTATTGTTGGAACGGATACAGATGTAGGCAAAACAGTGGTGACAGCTGGACTCATGCATGTTGTAAGAAACAATGGCTATAACGCCTGTTATTTCAAAGCGGCACTGAGTGGTGCCGCTGAAGATGGCCAGAAACTTGTACCAGGTGACACGGAACTAGTAAGTGAAGTAGGACGTATAAATGAAGCCTATGAAAATATGACACCATATGTTTTCAAAACACCTGTATCCCCGCATCTTGCGGCAAGGCTCGAACATAAACCAATCCAAAGGTCTGTTATTCTCGAAAAGTTTGTCTACTTAAAGCAGCATTATGATTATATTATAGCTGAAGGAAGCGGTGGTATTGTTTGTCCCTTGATTGAAGAGGACAGCAACGTGTATACGATTGAAAATTTAATTAAAGAATTAGGTTTTGCTGTAGTACTCGTTGCTAAAGCAACACTTGGGACTATCAATCATACCGTACTTACCGTCAAATATTTAGAATCAGCAGGCATCAACATAAAAGGAATCATCCTAAACTATTATGAAGAAAATGTATTTTGTGAAGACAATGCGAGGATGATTGAAAAGCTGACAAAAGTACCAATCATCGCCAAACTGAAATCCATAGAAAGTAAGCATGAGACATTCATAGAGGCGATAAGAGAGAATGCAGAGGCTGCTTTTTCAGTAGAGAACATTTTAAATTGTATGGAATCTTTTTAAGAGGTGTAAGAATTGAATCAATATGTTGAAAAGGATCTACAATATATATGGCACCCATGCTCTCAGATGAAAGATTATGAAGAGCTGCCCCCAATTGTCATTGAAAGAGGGGAAGGAGTATGGCTCTATGATATTGATGGCAATAAATATTTGGATTGCATTTCATCATGGTGGACCAATACATTGGGTCATAGCAATAAGCGGATCAATGAAGCGTTAAAAAGGCAAGTAGACAGCATCGAACATGTGATTTTTGCCAATTTTTCTAATAAGCCAGCGATTGAACTAGCTGAACAACTTGTCAAAATAACGCCTAGCACACTTTCGAAGGTATTTTATTCCGATAATGGCTCGGCCGCCGTGGAAATTGCATTAAAAATGAGCTTTCATTATCACGCTTTAAAGGGAAAGACAAAGAAACGAAGATTTGTCGCGCTAAGTGATGCCTATCATGGCGAAACTCTTGGGGCACTTTCTGTTTGTGATTTAGACCAATATAATAAAATTTACAAACCCCTCCTTTTAGATACGTTACGAGTGGAGGGGCCGGATTGTTATCGATGTCCATTTAGGCTGCAGCGTGAAAGCTGTCAAGCGGAGTGTTTCGAAAATATGGAGAAGTGTATCCGTGAAAGTCATGAGGAAATTAGCGCGGTGATCATTGAGCCGATGGTGCAAGGGTCGGCAGGGATGAAAATCTATTCGCCGCTTTATATGAAGAAGCTGCGCGAGCTTTGTGATCAATATGATATTCATTTTATTGTCGATGAAATTGCAGTAGGCTTTGGTAGGACAGGAGAAATGTTCGCGAGCAACCATGCAGGTATTAGCCCTGATTTTATGTGTCTATCCAAAGGTATCACCGCCGGCTACATGCCGATGTCAGCGGTCCTTACGACGGATGATGTTTATGATTGTTTTTACGGCGATTATGAGGAGCATAGAGCATTTTTGCATAGCCATACCTATACCGGGAATGCCATGGCCTGCGCAATTGCAGTGGAAAACTTAAAGATATTTGAAGAAGAGCATATTATTGAAAACAATAAATGGAAGGGCGAGTTGATTAAACAGCTTACGCTTGAAAAGGCCAAAGAATCAAAATATATTGGCGAAGTTAGAAGCATAGGCATGATTACCGCCATCGAACTTGTAAAAGATAAAGCTACAAAAGAAAGCTTTCCAGCAGAGATGAGAGTAGGCTATGAAATATATAAAATTGCACTTAACAAAGGGCTCCTCTTAAGACCATTAGGTAATATCCTGTATTTCATTCCTCCTTTTGTTATTAATAAAGAGGAAATTAAATTTATGGTGGACACCTGTTTTGCAAGCATTGACCAATTCTTTGCACAAAGCACTCTAAAACGGTAAAATAACCAATATACTTAATCCATCTGAAAGCAGGGGTAATGGACAAAGATGAGGTTTCAGACAACGGATGTTTGGGATGAGGAATTATGGAGCAAGGCGAATGGTATTTATGAAGAAGCATTTGGGAAGCATCACCCGAAAAGCGCCGCTATTATCCGAAATATGTTTGCCAAAGGGCTGTGTTCTCTTCATGTTGTATTTGAAGAATGGGAAGGGAATTCCATTGCAATTGGAATGGCTCTCACCGGAAAGCTAAGTTCCATTCATTCCTTAGTCATTGATTATTTGGCCGTGAAAAATACATATCGCAACAAAGGGATTGGCGTGCTTTTTGTCAATTATCTAAAAAACTGGGCGCAAACTGAAATGGGCTGTGACAGTATGATTTTGGAAATTGAAGTAAGCGATGACCCATTCCATCATCAGCGTCTTAGATTCTGGGAAAAATGCGGTTTTAAGACTACCGATTATGTTCACGACTATAAGGTGGTGCCGGAGCCTTATCAGGCGATGTATCAAAAACTGACTCCTAATTCAAAAATTAGCAGTGATGGTAGGGAGCTATTCAAACATTTGAGTAATTTTCACCGAAAATGTTTTCAAGGTTCAACTAAAAAACTAAAATAAAAGCCGATGATTCCACAGAATGGAATCATCGGCTTCTTTCATATTATTAAGAAGTAAGAGGGAAGGTAAGCATAAATCTTGTTCCTTTTCCTTTTTCACTCTCGACTTTTATTTCGCCCTTCATTGTTTTTATAATATTGAATACAATCATCATCCCAAGACCTGTACCTTCTTCTTTTGTAGTAAAGTAAGGAGTCCCCAGTTTGCTGACTTCATTTGGCGTCATGCCAATCCCGTTATCAATGATATCGATGCAAATTCGATTGCTATTTCGTGAAGCATTGATTCGAAGTTCGCCGCCATTTTGCATTGCTTCGATTGAGTTTTTGATTAAGTTAATAAAGCATTGGCGAATTTTCTGACGATCCCCTAAAATCATACATTGCTCTTCAAGGTCATCTACTTCAATTTTTACTTTATGGGATTTAGCAAAAGGCTTCATCAGGTTGACTGAATACGTCAGTTCTTTTGTTACGTTAATGCTTGTCATACTATCAAGTTCCGGCTTCGTTAGGGCTAGGAACTCATAGATGATGTTTTGAGCACGCCGTAGTTCTTCTAATATATAACCGACATATTCCTTTCGTCTTTCCTTGGAATCCTCATCTTCTAATGCTTCCACAAATCCTTGGGTAATTGTGATTGGATTTTTTACTTCATGAGAAATACTGGCGGAAATTTGTGTTAAAATGCTCATTTTTTCCGCTTTAATCAATTCTTTCCGCATTTGGGCATTGTACTTCATTGTTTCTACTAAATAAACAACGAGCCCCATTGCTAGTCCTTGAATCACAAAAAAACCAATTGAAATTGTTTGAAAATGAAATGGTGTTTGTGAATAAAAATGGGTCAAAAAGATTGTAAAAAAAGCTGAAGTTTCAGCTACTATTACAGCGAGAATGACTTTTTGATATAATTTAATTTTAGAATAAAAATCAATTAGTAATGGCACGCATAATGAAAGTATTGTAATCACGACGAAGCTGATGAAAACACCATCTCCGCCGATAATGAAACGGTAGGCCAGTATCGTCATGAACAGCCACGTGCTGAAAAAATAACCACCATATAAAGCACCTATTATGAGTAATACTTGTCGCAAGTCGAAATGAAACCCTGGGAAAAATTCGATTGGAAAACTCATGCAAACAATAATGGATATCGATAGCATAAAGACAAAACCAGTGTTTTTTAAATTAGCATCAACCCGATCTTTATCAAGCCAAAACATTTGGAAAACAAAGATTGGCAGTAGCATGAACAATACGTTGACAAGGAGCCTCTCTAATTCGTAGCTCATTTGACCACTCCTTTGAAATGTTCACAAAACATTCTATAAAAATACACAAAAAATACACATAATACGATACAACAATTATACAAATTGTGATAATAAGATTCTGTGATTATTATCACAGAGTTGTGGATAAATATCCATGGTAAAATAAAGGTCATAGTACATATGTAACGGGGGAATATCAATGAAAAAAATAAAGACAAACGCGATGCGCATATTAGATAAGGAAAAAATTGATTATCAAATGATGTCATACAGCACGGATGATGGGAAAATTGACGGGGTATCGGTAGCTGAGAAAATTGGTCGAGCGCCCGGTATCGTTTATAAAACGCTGATTACACAAGGGGCAAGTAAAGCGTACTATGTATTTGTGATTCCGGTTGAGGACGAGCTTGATTTAAAGAAAGCAGCCAAAGTAGTAAGTGAAAAGAAAATTGAAATGATACCGGTTAAAGAGATAACAAAAGTATCAGGGTATATACGTGGTGGCTGTTCACCAGTTGGTATGAAAAAATTATTTCCTACCAATATTCATGAAGCCGCACAGTCACTTGAAACAATAATTGTCAGTGGCGGGCAAATTGGCCTTCAGATTGAAATTAGACCTGAGGATTTAGCTAAGTCCGTACAGGCAAACTTTGCCGATATTATAAAATAAACAACATGATCCAATGAGCCTAGTTAGGGCTCATTTTTTTATGCGCAATAATCGTCTGAAGAATACCATATCCTTTTTTTACATAAATAGAGAAAAATTGAAAAGAATAGAAATGTGAAATGAGGTGAGGGTTGAAATGGCGGGAAGATTAATACGAAGAACTTTGAACGATATTTTTCGGAAAACAAATAACAAAAACGAGGGACAATTAACTTCCTCTAGCCAGGAAAATCAAAAACTTACTTCATCGTTACAAGATAATATTCAATGTATAAAAAAGATGGTTGGTTATAGCGCGGATATTGTATTCCGAAATATTGAAATCGGGCAGAAAAATAAAATCAACGTTTGTATCGTCTACACGGATAACCTAACTGATACCATTGCTCTTCAGGAGCTTATCGATTCCCTACTCTATAAACTTGACGAAACCGAAATTACATTGCGCCAACAAAAAAATCATTCACTTCTTACCATTTTAAAGGACAAGGCAGTGAACGTTGCCGGGGTTTCTGAAGCTGCTGATTTTCCTACATTGATAACAAATGTTCTTTCGGGTTATGCTGGGTTATTAATCGACCAAGAAACACAAGCGCTCACCGTGAATATTCCCGGTTTCGAAAAGCGTAGCATCGAAGAACCACAATCAGCAACCCTTATAAAAGGACCACGTGAAGGCTTTTCAGAAGTGTTAGGAGTCAATACATCTTTATTACGGAGAAGAATTAAAAGTGCACAACTATGGATGGAAGCAAAAGAAATTGGCAGAGTCTCGAAGACAAAAGTGATTGTCGCTTATATAAAAGGAATTGCGAATGAAGATGTTGTGAAGGAAGTCCATCAGCGTTTAGACCGAATTAACATTGATGCAATTTTGGAAAGCGGATATGTCGAAGAGCTCATTCAGGATGAGACCTTTTCACCATTTCCGACGATTTTTAATACGGAAAGACCGGATGCAGTGGCTGGGAAACTGCTTGAAGGCCGGGTGGCCATCTTAGTGGACGGAACGCCGTTTGCGATGGTCGTACCGAGCCTTATTGTTGAGTTTTTCCAGGCTAGCGAAGATTATTATATTCGTGCTGACATCGCAACATTACTGCGGGTTTTGCGATTTTTTTGTTTTTTCCTAGCGTTAATTGCTCCTTCACTTTATATCGCTGTCTTAACGTACCATCAGGAGATGCTTCCGGCCACATTATTAATTGGCCTGGCGGCACAACGGGAAGGAGTGCCTTTTCCTGCCTTTGTGGAGGCGTTGATGATGGAGATTTGCTTTGAGATTTTACGGGAAGCGGGTGTACGTATGCCCCGGGCAGTTGGTCAAGCAATGAGTATTGTCGGCGCCTTAGTATTGGGACAAGCCGCCGTTGAAGCCGGACTTGTTTCATCGGCGATGGTAATTGTTGTATCTATTACCGCGATTGCTAACTTTTGCTTTCCGGCAATCAATTTGGCAACAACTGTGCGAATGCTTCGGTTTGGGATGATGACCCTTGCAGCTTTATTTGGATTAATCGGAATTATGTTCGGCTTAATTCTTTTATGTATTCATGTTAGTACGCTTAGGTCTTTTGGGATTCCTTATAGTACACCGATGGCTCCATTTATTTTGCAAGATCAAAAAGATGTATTTTTCCGAATTCCTTGGTGGGGGATGTTCTCTCGTCCGCGTTTAATTAATCAGACGAATATAATAAGGGAACAAAATAATCCAACCCCGAAGCCGGAATCGCGAAATGAGTGAGATGGGATGAAAAAATTCATAAAGATAGTCATGATTATTTCACTGTTGTTATTTCCACTCACGGGTTGTTGGAGCCGCCGCGAGCTTACAGATTTGGCAATAGCAGTAGCATTAGGAATTGATAAGAATGAAAAAGAAGAATTCATTGTATCCGTGCAAATCATTAATCCGGGAGAAACTGCAGCCTCACAAAAAACGGGGGGCTACGATACACCTGTGACTACCTACACAACAAGTGGAGAAATTTTATTTGAAGCACTTAGAAAGTTATCAACAGAAATACCTCGACAGGTGTATCTTTCACAACTAAGGATGATTGTAATTGGTGAAAAAGTAGCGCAGGAGGGAATTTATGATGTCCTTGATTTTTTATCGAGAAATCATGAATTAAGAACTGATTTTTATATTATTGTCGCAAAAGAGCGGACAGCTGAAGAGACGCTCAAAATTCTAACAAGCATTGAAAAAATCCCTGCCAATAAGTTGTTTTCAAGTTTGGAAAAATCGGCAGAGGTTTGGGCAGCAACAGAAAAAATAAGACTGACTGATTTAATGGAGGACATCGTCAGTGAAGGAATCCAGCCTATCTTAACTGGCATTACGATTAAAGGGGACCCACAAAAAGGGCTTACTATCAAAAATGTCGAAACGATTTCACCAGATGCCATATATTCTTACCGAGGGATGGCAGCTTTTCGAAAAAATAAATTAGTCGGGTGGTTGAACGAAGATGAAAGTAAAGGCTTAAACTATATAAGAGACAAAGTTTTGAATACGGTCACTGTCGTTGATATGAATGACGGCAAAGTGGGTGTAGAATTAATACGCGAAAAAACAGAAATCATCCCGCATATAAAAAATAATGATATCAGCATAGAAGTCAAAGTGAACGGAGAGGGCAATATTGGGGACGTAAACACGGAGTTAGATATAATGAATCCTTCTGTCATAGGTGAAATTGAATCAAAAATTAATAAGGATATTAAAGACGTAATCATGGCTACTGTTGAAAAGGTCCAACAGGATTTTAACAGCGATATTTTTGGCTTTGGGGAATGGATCCACAAAGAAAATCCAGAAGTATGGGCCAAAGTTAAATCGGAATGGTTTGATATTTTTCCTGATGTGAATGTATACGTCAACTCCAATATCAAAATTCGCCGATTTGGCACAATTACAAATCCTTTTCATAATGATTTAAGGGAGGAGTAGTTTCCTATGTGGAAAAGCTTAGGAGCGATTCTGATTTATATGGCCATTGCTTGGTTCCATGTCCCACAGTTGAAAAAGGACAAGCTGATTCGAGAAATTTGGATTTTTTCAATTTTAATGTTGTTTGTTGCTACTATTACGGTCCTAAAACTCACAAATGTTCCGTTACCGAGTCCGTTAGATTTGATTACGCTTATTTTCAAACCATTCCTAACATGAAATTTTTCATCGAAAGAGAGGAGCATTCATTTGTTAGAAAAAGGTAGAATCAGCCCTTTTGAGTTAAGCATTTTAACATTATTTTTCACAATTGGGACTACTATTCTGGCCATTCCAGCCGTGATGACCGAAAAAGCTAGCCAAGACGCTTGGCTCTCCTCTCTTATTGCTATTATTCTCTGTGGGCTCTTAACCTATTTATATGTTATTTGTGGGAAGATGATGAAAAGAGAGACGTATGTCCACTATTTGGAAAGAGTTTATGGAAAAATAATTGGAAAAATTATCGGCTTTTCCTATGTCTATTTCGGTTTTATTGGCGCCTGCAGCCTTCTGTTTCAATTCAGCAATTTTGTTACGAGCCAAATGTTAGTGGATACTCCCATTGAAATTCTCAATATCATGCTTGCCATTCTTGTGATTATTGTTGTACGGGCTGGTATTGAAGTCTTGGCTAGAGCAGGGGAGCTTCTCCTGCCATGGTTTTTATTTCTTTTTGTTTCTTTAGTGATTTTTTTACTTCCGCAAATCGATATTGACCGAATCAGTCCATTATATGAAGCGAGTTTTGGCGATCATCTGTCTGCAGTATTAAATTTTTTAGCCTTTGCTGGTTTTCCTTTAGTTATATTTCTAATGTTTTATCCTGGAGCCATCAATCGCCCCGATAAGACGAAATGGAATTTCATCACTGGTACCATATTTGGCAGTTTCGTTGTTGGGGTTCTAGTCCTTTTGTGTATTTTGATTTTCGGTCCTGCAGCTACGGCAAGACAAATGTTTCCGAGTTATGTACTGGCCCGTTCTGTTAGCGTTTTTGACATTATTGAAAGAATAGAAGCGGTCATGGCTGGTATGTGGGTACTTAGCATCTTTTTTAAAACAGCCGTTTATTTTTATGGATGTGTGGTTGGTATGGCAGAGATTTTGGGTGTGAAAAGTTACCACTTTCTCGTTGTCCCAATGGGCCTTTTAACAATCATATTTTCCACAGTAGCTTACCCCAATGTTTCCTATATGACTTACTGGGATAGTAAATATTGGACACCTTATTCGATGGTCATGGGCTTCTTTATCCCATTATTAACTTTGATCGTTGATAAAATTAAAAACCGACTTCAGGTAAAGAAGCATAGTCAAGGCGCTGAAGGTTAAAATAAATTCTGTATTTATATTATAAAAGGGTGGTGAATCTTTTACCATTTACTTTTGAAAAATAACATATGTTAAATAGAAAGGAATAAAATTATGACTAAAGTATTATACATTACGGCACATCCTCATGATGATACACAATCCTACAGTATGGCAGTAGGAAAAGCATTCATAGACACATACAAGCAAGTAAATCCTGACCATGAGATTATTCATATCGATTTATACAAAGAAGATATCCCGCAAATAGATGTGGATGTGTTTAGTGGTTGGGGAAAGCTACGGTCAGGATCGAGCTTCGAGCAATTATCTGCAGATGAAAAAGCAAAAGTGGGTAGAATGAATGAGTTGTCAGATCAATTTATTTCAGGGGATAAATATATTTTTGTAACACCGATGTGGAATTTCTCATTTCCTCCGGTTATGAAGGCTTATATTGATGCAGTAGCGGTGGCCGGAAAAACGTTTAAATACACTGAACAAGGCTCTGTTGGTTTATTAACGGACAAAAAGGCACTGCACATCCAGGCTCGCGGAGGTATTTATTCGGAAGGACCGGTAGCTGAAATGGAAATGGGCCATCGGTTTTTAAACGCGATTATGCAATTTTTTGGTGTACCTTCGTTTGAAGGGATATTTATTGAGGGACAAAATGCGTTACCCGATAAAGCGCAGGAAATTAAAGAAAATGCGGTTGCCCGCGCGAAAGATTTCGCACATACCTTTTAATCATTTCCCATGGAGTCAACAAACTTTGTTGGCTCTTTTCTTCTATAGTGAAAAAAATCATAATATTTTAACACTATATATGTTATGGTAATAATGTTATATAAAAATAAAGAAAGGTTTGTGGGGAAATGGGAGAACTGTTTAATCTTTTAAATTCGCTCCTTGAAGCAGAGCGAGCAGGGGTAAAAACACTGGACTATTTGTTAAAAAATTATAGTTCTGAACAATTAGAGGGACGCTTTAAACATGTAATGGCCGATGAAGCATGGAGCTGTGCTGGTTTACATGATGCTATTGTTCGTGAAGGCGGCATACCAAGCAAGGAAACTGGCGATTTTGCCGAAAAAGTTATGAGTCAGGATACACTTGAGGATAAATTGAGCCTTCTCAATCGAGGCCAAGGATGGGTAGCACGAAAAATAGATGTTGCTTTAACCTATGATATTCAGGATGACACACGTACATTTTTAACAGAAATGAAAAATAAACACCATGAGAATATTGCTGACATGGAGAAGTATTTAAACGAAAATAAATAAATAATGGTAAAAAATATAACAAGCCAAACGATGCCCCATAGTCTGGGTCAAGATTTGGCTTTTTTTATCAGTTTAAGGACGTCTATAGTGCTCTTAGCCTTCCACTTTTTGTGTTGCAAGAAGGTTGTACTGGTCGTCCCATTTACAACGCCATTTGTTTCTCCGTTCCATACGATTTCCTTTATATAAGTGCTTGTACTTTTTCCAATGAATTTTCCATTGAGTTCTTCTAGTTGACCTCATGTATTCTACATCCCCTTTTTAAATTAATTCACTTTTAATACTATTCTAAACTTGTCTTGTCGATTCCTTTGACTAGTTTTGTCGTATCAATAGAGGTTTTGAAAATTGTGATAAAAAAACAAAAATCTAGAGCAAATGACCAGTCACTAATGAAAAAACATCATATTGTAAATTATCAGAGAAAGGAGGAAAGCAAATGTCTGAAAATAATAATAGAAGAAAGCAGGCCATTATTAATGCAGATCGAGTAATCATTAATGCTGATGAGGTGATTGTTATCGAGTCGAATGACAAGAGACGTCATCGCCGAGATGGCGGCAATGTTGGCGCTGCAGGTATGGCTGGTGGGGCTCCAGAATTAGAACACAATGAAGAAAATGTAGCAGGGGCTCAGGAAAATCAGAATCAGACGAGAAGACGTAATCCTTGGTGGTAAGAAAATAAATAAGAAAGGGAGCAACTTGGTGTGCTCTCTTTTTATTTTGTTAATTTTGTAAGAAAAAGAAGGAAAATCAACCATTTTATACGAAAAAGTATAATTATGTGGAATTTAATGACAAAATGTAGTACTATATTGACGGAATTATTTAAAAAATTTTCAAAATGCAGAAAATAATGGTACAGTAATTTTAAAGGATAGGATGATAATATGAATTTTAAACGAAAACTATATCTTGGTTTTGGCTCGGTAATTGTGATTATGATCATTATTGCTGTTTATGGTTTACATGTCATTCAAGAACAAAATCAAAATATTAAGCAGATCGTAAATGACCATTATCAAAAAGTACGTTTGGTGAATATTTTCCAATTTGAAATCAATAACACAGCACGGATGGTGCGGGATGTTATTCTAAAAAACGAGAATACATTTACAAAAGAAGAAGAAAACGCCATCCTCGTTTCAAGAAAAAATACATCGGATGCAGTTGTTTCACTAAAAGAATATGAGAAAGAAAACGGCGAAGCAAAAAAATTGATAGCAAAACTTGATATCTTAAATCAAGAGTATGAACAAGGCTATATAAAAATAAACGAACTGCTAAAGGTAGGGGATAAAGCAGCTGCAACCCAAGTGTTGATTGTTGATAAGAAAGAAGTTCGGGAGGGCCTTATCACAACGATTGCTCAATTAACGGCTATTGAAGAAAAAGCAATGGATGAAGCAGTGGCCAAATCACGAAATTTGTATGAATCCACTCTACAAGGGTTTATTTATCTCGCTGCTGCAGGACTATTAATTGTAATTCTAATCACTTTATGGACAGTAAAAAGCATTATATCTAGAATCAATGGTGTTAATTCCGTTATTTCAAGTGTAGCGAATCTAGATTCAAATAAGCTGCCACGTATTGAAAAAATTTCAAATGATGAAATTGGTGAAATTGCCATTGCTTATAATGGAATGGCAGAATCACTAGAAAATCATATGGAACAAGAAAATGAATTGAAAGAAAAAATGCAATTTGAAGATTGGATTAAAACCCAATTTATCCAATTAACCACGATGTACCAAGGAATACAGGATGTTCAAGCTTTTGCCCGCTTGTTCATTTCTAAAATAACGCCAATTACGGAAGCAAGCTTTGGCGCCTTTTATGTAAAGAGTGAAAATGAGGAAAAGTTCTATAAAATTGCTGCCTATGCTGATGAGTCTTTAGAGGAATCTACAAAGGTCTTTTATTTAGGGCAAGGTTTAGTTGGTCAAGTTGCCCTTGAAAACAAGAGAATTTTACTGGACACATTACCGGACAATTATATAAAGATTAAATCCGGCCTTGGACAAAGCTCACCGAAGCATCTTTATGTTCTGCCAATTTCATACGAAGATAAAGTAATTGCCGTTTTTGAACTAGGGTCGTTTACTCCTTTTGACGAGAATCAATTGCGGTTGCTTGATTTAGTCGTGCAAACAGTTGGCGTTAGCCTCCATAGCATACTTGGTCATATGAAAATTGAAAAGCTGTTGGTGGAATCACAGACTCTTACAGAAGAATTACAAAGTCAATCAGAGGAGTTGCAACAGCAACAAGAAGAATTAAGAATGATTAATGAACAACTGGAAGAACAATATAAAAATTCTGAAGAAAAGACAAAAGAGCTTGAACAGATAAAAATTGATCTTGAAGAAAAAAATCGTCACGTCGAATTAAGCTCCAAATATAAGTCGGAATTTTTAGCAAATATGTCCCATGAGCTTCGTACACCTCTGAATAGTATGTTGATTTTGTCACAGCTTTTGGCAGATAACAATGATAACAATTTATCAAATAAACAAGTTGAATACGCTAGTACCATCCATTCTTCAGGAAAAGACCTGTTGGATTTAATTAATGACATCCTTGATTTATCAAAAATTGAATCTGGTAAAATGGCTGTTTTACCTGAGGAAGTTCTGTTTACAGATATTAAATATTTTGTCGAGCATCAGTTTAGACCGATTGCAAAACAGAAAAATCTAGATTTTGAGATTGTGATTGATGAGAATCTTCCATATGTATTTATTACGGATAATCAAAGACTAAAACAAATTTTGAAAAATTTATTATCAAATGCCTTTAAATTTACGCAAAGAGGGAAAGTAGTTATTGATTTTAAATTATGTAAACAGCGAGAGCCATTCACAAAAGATTATAAGTCCATGGTTGCAATTTCTGTCACTGATACGGGAATAGGCATAGCGAAAGACAAGCAACAATTTATTTTTGAAGCCTTCAATCAAGCTGATGGAACGACAAGTAGAAAATACGGAGGTACTGGTCTAGGTCTTTCAATCAGCAAAGAATTGGCACATTTACTCGGTGGTTATATTGAAGTGGAAAGTTCTCTAGGTAATGGAAGTACATTTACTTTATATCTACCGGAATATGATCTTCACTTAAATAATGAATTAGGTAGAAAAGAAGTTGCTGCAACTGTTATAGAAGCTGCACAATTAATAGAAGAAAAATTAGAAGAGAGATTGGAGGAGAAAGTTTCTGGCCTAGAAAATAAGAAAAGTCAGTCATCGGAGCTCAAAAACATTAAGGAATTACTAGCAGGTAAGAAAGTGCTTCTTGTTGATGATGACATGCGGAATATCTTTTCGTTAACCACTGCACTTGAAACGAACAAAATGATTGTTGAATTTGCTGAAAATGGTAAGGAAGCGATTGAAATCTTGCAAACACAGTCAGACATTGATCTTGTATTAATGGATATTATGATGCCAGTTATGAACGGGTATGAGGCTATCCAAGAGATTAGAAAAATGGATCGTTTCCAAGACCTACCGATTATTGCTCTTACGGCAAAAGCGATGAAAAATGATAGAGAAAAATGCCTTGATGCCGGTGCATCCGACTATATTAGTAAGCCCGTTAATTTAGATCAATTACTTTCATTAATCCGTGTGTGGTTATATCGATGAGGTGGTTAAAATAGAAACGCAATATTTTGAGAGTCTTGATTTGTATGAAGATGAAAGTAATGAATTAGAGAAAACGGAAATAGCTTTGCTGCTTGAAGGAATCTACCGTTATTATGGGTTTGATTTTAGAGACTATGCATATTCCTCTATTAAACGAAGAATCATCCATCGGATGGGCATTGAAAGATTAACGACGATCTCCGCTTTACAGGAAAGAGTTTTGCGGGATGAACAGCTAGTAGGAAAATTATTAAGTGATTTTTCTATTAATGTAACGGAAATGTTTCGAGATCCAAGCTTTTTTAAATATTTGCGTACAGATATTTTACCGGTTTTTAAAAACTATCCACTCATCCGCATTTGGCATGCAGGTTGTTCGTCAGGTGAGGAAGTTTATTCAATGGCTATCATGCTCCATGAGCTAGGGCTGTATCATAAAGCGAAAATCTATGCTACTGATATGAATGAAAGTATTTTGGACAAAGCTCAAAAGGGTCAGTTTCCAATTAATCGGATGCAAGTGTATACGAGAAATTATCATCAAGCTGGCGGGACAAAAGAATTTTCGGAGTATTACACTGCTAGTAATGATGTGGTCACCTTTGACCCTTTTCTAAAGGAAAATATCATTTTTGCACATCATAATTTAGCAACTGACCATTCTTTTAATGAATTTCATATGATTCTATGTAGAAATGTCCTGATTTATTTTAATCAAAAATTGCAAAATCGCGTACAAAAGTTATTTTACGATAGCCTTGGTTTAGACGGCTTCCTTGCTTTGGGAAATAAAGAGGTCATCACTTATACTAACCTTTGGGACAAGTATGCGGAGGTCAATACGACTGAAAAAATATATAAAAAGATCAAGTAATTCATAGTAGATTACTAGATACAATAGGAGTTATTTGAAATGGATAATAATAGAAAAATAAATATTTTATTAGTTGATGACCGCCCAGAGAATCTATTGACGTTAGAAGCTGTACTTGCTTCACCCTCTTATAATTTAATAAAAGCACTTAGTGGGGAAGAAGCGTTAAAACATGTTTTAAAGCAAGATTTTGCGGTCATTTTATTGGATGTGCAAATGCCGGGATTAAATGGATTTGATACAGCCAAACTCATCCGCCAAAGGAAAAGTTCACGGCATACTCCGATTATCTTTATAACAGCTATTAGTCAAGCTGCTGAAAATGTTAATCAAGGCTATGCAGTTGGGGCCGTTGACTATATTTTCAAACCGTTTGTTCCTGAAATTCTTAAAAGCAAAGTTACGGCATTTGTGAAGCTTTATGAGTATCAAGAACAAATCAATGAGCAAAAGCAATTATTATTTAAACGCTCAACTGAGCTGGAAAGTCTTAATGAGAAATTGGGGAAAGCGGAGAAAAAGCTTTTACAGCATAATCTAAATCTTGAAAAAACGGTTAGGGAAAAAACAGAAGAATTGGTACATATCAATCATGATCTGCGCCAATCTCAGGAACGATTCCAGAAAATTTTTGCATCAAGCCCAAGCTTAATTGCAATTCGCTCACTTGAAAACGGCCGTTATATTGATGCGAATGCAAGCTGGTTATTTTATACAGGTTATCTTTATGAGGAGATAATTGGAAAAGAAATGGATGTTTTACAGATTACTCCTGATAACCCAGATGCCCCGAAGGATATTGATTTGCAAAAATCAATCCGAAATGAAAGAATTCGTTATATCACGCAGGATGGAGAGGAACGGATTGGACTTCTATCAACGGAAGCTGCTGTAATCCAAGGGGAAGAGTGTATTATTAGTGTGATTACCGATATAACGGAAAGAGAACAGTTAGAAAAAGAGTTGACCCGATTGGATCGTCTCAACTTAATCGGGGAAATGGCCGCGGGGATTGCTCATGAAGTTAGAAATCCGATGACGACGGTAAGTGGCTTTTTGCAACTTGCAAAATCAAAGCAAGACATCCAGCTTGAATACATTGATTTAATGTTGACCGAGTTAAATCGGGCGAACGAAATTATCAAAGAGTTTTTAACGCTTGCGAAAAACAAAACATCGGATCGAAAGCTGCAAAACTTGAATGATATTATAAATGCACTTTACCCACTTATTCAGGCAGAAGCTGTTTTGTCCAATAAAAATATCTCCCTTGATTTAAGTGATTGCGCGCCTCTGCAATTGGACGAAAAGGAAATACGGCAATTGATATTAAATATTGCCCTCAATGGTCTTGAGGCGATGTCTAATGGCGGTACTTTGACGATTCAAACAGTAAGTGTTGACAATGTTGTCATTCTTAAAATTATTGACGAAGGTTGCGGTATTGACCGCGATACACTAGAAAAGATTGGTACACCATTCTTTACAACAAAAGACACCGGAACAGGACTCGGGTTAGCCGTTTGTTACAGTGTGGCAGCACGCCACAATGCTGACATCTGTATCGAAACAGGCGATGATGGTACAACCTTTTCAATCAATTTTAAAGTAATTTAATATGTAGGGTATAAAAAAGCAACGCTTCCTTTCTGAAAGACGTTGTTTTTTCTTTATTTAATCGTTAGAAATACAATATAGCCTATAAACGAATTCATATGCCCCACATTGAAATATTATTTTTGACAGAGAATCGAAGATTGATATATTCTTAATGAATTTCCACATTAGATTGATTCCCTCCTCATACGAATGCTCTTCGTTGTCAGCGAATATGTATTTGTTAGAAAGAAATTTTATAGGGGAGGAATGAGGCAAATTGAATGGACATATAACAAATGGATTGAATAAGCTTATTGATAAAGTTAAGTATGATCAATCCCCGGACGGGTCATGGGATTATCCATTTGAAATCGGAATAAGCACAGACTGCTATATGATCATTTTATTAAGGATTCTTGAAATTGATGATGAAAATTTGATTAAGCGGCTGACAGAGCGAATTTTAGGGAAGCAAGAGAAAAATGGGGCATGGAAGCTTTATTATGATGAGCCTGAAGGCAATTTGTCTGCTACATTGGAGGCCTACTATGCCCTTTTATTTTCGGGCTATTATAGCAAATTAGATCCACGATTAAGACTGGCGAGGCAATTTGTTCTTTCTAAAGGGGGCTTAACAAAGCCGCATATATTCACGAAAGTGATGTTAGCACTTACGGGGGCTTCCAAGTGGCCGTCATTTTTTTCTCTGCCGATTGAGATGATTTTGCTTCCTCCTTCTTTTCCAATTAATTTTTATAGTTTTTCAGAGTTTGGCAGGGCAAATATAGCGCCGATTTTGATACTCGCTGATAGGAAGTTTAGTGTAAAATTGGAAAAAACTCCTGATCTATCAGATTTATTGACCAGGGACGGTAATGAAGACGAATCCGAATCATTTGGCGATATTGCTTCAGAAGAATGGCGTTCCTTGCATTCTGTTATTCTTCAAGGAATTAAAAGTTTGATTGGATTACCTGGAGATATTCATAAAATGGCAACGGAAGAGACGAAGAAATACATGCTTGCCCGCATCGAACCAGATGGTACTTTCTTCAATTATTTCAGTGCCACCTTCTTAATGATCTTCGCATTATTATCACTAGGTTATTCAAAATCCCACCCCATTATTGTTAAAGCCGTTAAAGGTTTAAAGTCGATGGAATGTGAAATTAATGGGCAGACACATATGCAATACACAACGGCCGATGTGTGGAACACGGCTTTACTTAGTTATGCATTACAGGAAGCAGGAGTATCCCCGTTAGACCCAACGGTTGAAAAAGCAAATTATTATTTATTGAGCCGGCAGCACTACAAGTATGGTGACTGGATTGTCCATAATCCATATGCTTTTCCAGGTGGCTGGGGATTCGCCGATATGAATACGATTCACCCCGATGTCGATGATACAACTGCATCCTTAAGGGCGATTGCCCACAAAGTCCATAATAACTGGAACTTCCGCCAGTCGTGGGAGCGAGGCATTCTGTGGTTATTATCGATGCAAAATGATAATGGCGGTTGGCCGGCATTTGAAAAAAACACAAATAGTAAAATGCTGCAATTTTTCCCGATAGATAAAGCGAAGTATCTCCTAGCCGATCCACCCTCAGCCGATTTAACCGGTAGAACATTGGAGTTTTTAGGGTCATTTACTAATCTTTTGAAAAATCATCCTTCCGTTAAAAGGGCCGTGAAGAGGCTATTTAAAAGCCAGAAAATAAATGGATCATGGTATGGCCGCTGGGGCATTTGTTATGTCTATGGCACTTGGGGAGCGGTTACTGGCTTACGAGCAGTTGGTGTTTCCTCGAGTCATCCCGCTATCGCCAAAGCTGTAACATGGCTGCAAGAAATACAAAATGATGACGGCGGTTGGGGTGAATCATGCAAAAGCGACCAAAATGAAACGTATGTGCCGCTACAAGCGAGTACACTGGAACATACTGCCTGGGCAGTAGATGCTCTGATAGCCGCTAGTGAAAAGCCGACAAAAGCAATCAATAAAGGTATCAAATTTTTATTGGAACATTTAGAAAAGGAGGATTGGACAACAGACTACCCCAAGGGCCAGGGGATGGCAGGGGACTTTTATATTCGTTACCACAGCTACCGCTATATTTTCCCGATGTTGGCGTTGGCACATTATCAAAAGAAATATCCAGGTGGGAAATCCACCCATAATGTTGACAATAATAAAATAATATGATATTTAAAATATAGATTAGCACTCGATTGGGCAGAGTGCTAATCTGTTGCTGTCCAACATGAATTGAAGGACATGCTTTTGAAATGAAAGGGGAGGAAAGTATGACAAAACAACAATTTAAAGCTGAGTCAAAAAGACTTTTAGAAATGATGATTAACTCTATTTATACGCATCACGAGGTGTTTTTAAGGGAATTAATTTCCAATGCAAGTGATGCCATTGATAAAATTTATTATAAGGCATTAACTGACGACACATTAACATTTGACAAAGACAGCTACTACATAAAGGTAACAGCTGATAAAGAAAATCGGCAATTGATCATTAGCGATACAGGGATTGGGATGACAAAGGAAGACTTGGAAAATAACCTTGGTACAATCGCTAAGAGCGGCTCTTTAGCCTTTAAAACTGAAAATGAGGTAAAGGATGGCTATGACATTATTGGCCAGTTTGGTGTGGGATTTTATTCTGCTTTTATGGTAGCGGATGTTGTTACTGTGATTAGTAAAGCATTAGGCAGCGACCAGGCTTATAAATGGGAATCTGAGGGGGCGGACGGTTATACCATCGAGCCGGTAGATAAGGATTCTGTTGGTACTGAGATTATTTTAAAAATAAAAGAGAATACAGAAGATGAAACATATGATGAGTATTTGGATCAGTACCGCTTGAAATCTATTATCAAAAAATACTCTGACTTTATTCGCTACCCAATCAAGATGAATATAACCAGCAGCAGGCCTAAAGAGGGCAATGACAACGAATTTGAGGATTTTACAGAAGAACAGATTATTAATAGCATGGTGCCTATTTGGAGAAAAAATAAAAGTGAGTTAAAGCCTGAGGATTACGAGAATTTTTACGCTGAAAAACATTATGGCTATGATAAACCTATTAAATATATCCATACTAGTGTTGATGGCGCTGTAAGGTATAATGCAATTTTATTTATCCCGGAAAAAACTCCGTTTGACTATTATTCAAAGGAATTTGAAAAAGGGCTCGAGTTATATTCCAATGGCGTCTTAATTATGGAAAAATGCGGAGACCTCTTACCGGATTATTTCAGCTTCGTCAAAGGCTTAGTAGACTCAGAGGATTTGTCGCTGAATATTTCAAGAGAAATGCTGCAGCATAACCGTCAATTAAAACTGATTGCCAAAAATATTAATAAGAAAATTAAGGGCGAGCTGCAAAGCTTATTAAAAAATGATCGTGAAAAATATGAGGAGTTTTATAATTCCTTTGGCCGTCAGTTGAAATACGGGGTATACACTGACTTTGGAACACATAAAGAAGACCTGCAGGATTTATTGATGTTCTACTCTTCAAAAGAGAAGAAGCTTGTAACGCTGGATGAATATGTGTTAAGAATGCCTGAAGATCAAAAGTATATTTATTATGCTTCCGGTGAATCGGTTGAACGGTTGGAAAAACTTCCACAAACAGAATTAGTAGCAGAAAAGGGTTATGAAATTTTATATTTCACCGATGAAATCGATGAATTTGCGATTAAAATGCTGATGACCTATAAAGAAAAAGAATTTAAATCCGTTTCCAGCGGTGACTTAGGAATTGAGCCAGATGAAAATCAAGCAGATGAGGCATCAGAGGCAACTGAAAACAATGAACTATTTGATTATATGAAAGAAATTTTAGCGGGTAAAGTTAAGGACGTCCGGGTCTCTAAACGATTAAAAACACACCCTGTTTGCTTGTCTACTGATGGTGAAGTAACGATTGAAATGGAAAAGATCTTAAGTATGATGCCTAACAACCAAAATATTAAAGTAGACAAGGTTCTAGAAATCAATGTGCACCATAATGTTTTTACATCATTAAAAAATGCATTTGAACAAGATAAAGAGAAGGTTGCTTTATATACAAATCTATTGTATAACCAAGCGCTTCTTATAGAAGGATTGCCAATCAATGACCCTTTCGAGTTTACAAATGATATTTGTAAGGTTATGGTGTGAAATATTATTTAAAAAAACTTTGTGGAAAACAGCCCGAATCTAGTGATAGATTTTCAGGCTGTTTTCTTATGCTTTACATTTTTCTGTAGTAGTATTATGATTAGTTAAAAGAATTTTGCAACACTACTAGGGGTGCCTGAGTATCGGGCTGAGAGAAACGCTGCTGTTTTCAACCCTTGGACCTGATCCGGATAATACCGGCGTAGGAAAGTAGGAACTTTACATACTTTTCTTGTTGGAGATGAAGCTGGATCCTGTTGCGGGGTCTGGTTTTTTTATTGTAAGAAAACATTTAACGGAGAGAATTAGATGGATAAAACGGAAGTAAGCTTATTGCTTGATAGAGTCAGAGAAGAAAAACCGCTTATACATAATATTACAAATATTGTGGTGGCTAATTTCACAGCGAATGGTTTATTGGCGCTCGGTGCGAAACCTGTTATGGCCTCTTCACCAGAAGAAGTGGCGGATATGACCAAAGCTGCCAATGCTCTTGTGTTAAATATGGGAACACTAAGCAGGATTCAACTAGAGGCAATGCACATTTCAGGGAAAACTGCAAACGAGTACGGTATTCCCGTAGTTTTAGACCCTGTTGGTGTTGGGGCAACACGATTTAGAACGGAGTCTGCACAACAACTTCTCCAAAAAATTACTGTGGATTTCATTAGGGGTAATGCTGCAGAGATTGCTAATCTTATTGGACGAAAATGGGAGATAAGGGGCGTAGAGGCCGGTGACACCGCTGGGAATGTGGTTGATCTAGCTATTTTTGCAGCCGAAAAGCTCAAGGCTACTATTGTCGTTACTGGTAAAGAAGACATTATTACTGATGGAACAACTACTTTTCTTGGTCAGAATGGACATCCGCTCTTAACAAAGGTGACGGGAACAGGCTGCTTGTTGTCCGCAGTTATTGGTGCCTTCGGTGCAGTGGAAAGAGACTGTCTAAAGGCTGCAGCAGCTGCACTTACGACCTATGGCATTGCAGCAGAAATCGCAGCGGGAAAAACAGCTGAACTTGGACCAGGTAGCTTCCAAGTCGAGTTTATTAATCAATTATCTTTGATAAATCCTACTCAAATTGAACAATATGGTTTAATTGAGAAAATATAGAGGATTTTTATAATACAAACAAGGGGGATGACATATGGGTAAAACAATGAAGATGACGATGACGGCCATGCTTGTTGCAATTGGTACACTAACAAGCCACTTGTTCTATATTCCACTCGGATTTACAAAAGTATTTCCAATGCAGCATTTTATCAATGTATTGTCAGCTGTACTTTTAGGACCAGGGTATGCAGTGATGCAGGCCTTTTCAGTATCATTAATTAGAAATATGATGGGAACCGGTTCACCATTTGCTTTTCCGGGCAGCATGATTGGCGCTTTTCTAGCTGCTTATTTATATAAAAAGTCAAAAAAATTAACTTTTGCTTTTGTTGGTGAAGTTGTTGGGACTGGAATTTTAGGCGCGATTGTCTGCTATCCAATCGCAAAACTTATTTTCGGGCAGGACGTGGCCTTATTCGGATTTGTACCAGCCTTTTTGGCAAGTTCACTCGCAGGTGCTATATTTGGCATTATTATTTTAAGCATCGTACTTAAAAATTCAGCCTTTAAAACGTTTCAGCAAAATAACTTTAGTGGGAAATAGAATAGTCATGAAAAAATAGAGCTTGGCACTATGCCAAACTCTATTTTTTTAGCTAAAATGCTCTGTATCGGAATAGACAGCAATCATGATGACAGCTTTTCCATCGCCAATGTTTTTTACGAAATGTGGTACACAGGCATTCCAACTAAAGGAGTCTCCTTCTTCAAGAGTGAAAGAATCCTCCCCTTGTACTGCTAGAATTTTTCCCTCAAGCACTAAATGGCATTCAATTCCCTCATGTACATTTGGCTCACCGATTGAAGTCCCCGGAGGAAAATCTACAACCATCATTCGCAAGCCACCTTTTGACGAGAGATGTTCAATTTTTAATTGATTGTGGGATGAATAGGTCCGCGAATCTTTTTTAACCACTTCCATATGTTGTTCTTTTTCCAGTAATAAATAGGGTAATGGCACATCTAAAAAGTTCGCAATCGTTTGCAGCGTATTGATTGAAGGAGAAGTATTGTTATTTTCAACATTGCTAATAAACCCTTTTGAAAGTCCGGTAAATTCACACATTTCTGCAATTGTAATTTTTTTTCTATTTCTTATCGCTCGTATCTTTGACCCGATATCCATTAAAACACCGCCTATTGTGTTTACTAATATAGAACTTATTTATATATTAGCAAAAATGCCGTTGACAATCTATACCCAAACTTGTTATCTTATAAACAACAAATGTTCATATTAAAAAACTAATGTAAAAGGATGAAGAAAATGAGCGCGCCAATGATATATGAACTTCGTCGCCCTAAAAATTACGATCAAAATAAAAAATACCCAGCTATATTTATGATGCATGGGATTGGCAGTAATGAAAAAAATATGCTGTCATTAACAGCCGAGTTAGAAGATAAGTTTTATATTTTTAGTATTCGCGGGCACTTGCCGCAACCACCAGGCTATTCATTTTTTACAATAGAAGCATACGGAAAACCACACCGGGATGTATTTGATCAAGGCATTGATAACATAATAAACTTTATTGATTATGCAACTGAAAACTATAATGTAGACAACAATCACTTGTATTTACTTGGATTTAGCCAAGGAGCCATTCTTGCAAAGACACTTGGTCTCGTATTGGGGAATAAGCTAAAGGGAATTGTTGCCCTTAGTGGCTATATTCCTAAATTTGTAAAAGAAGAATACAACATTATGCCAGTAACTCAGCTTTCTGTATTTATTTCTCATGGCCAATTTGACAACGTTCTGCCATACGAGTGGGGTGTCAAGAGTAGTGAATTCTTTAAAGAGTTAGGTGCAGACGTAACCCTCAAGTCTTATCAGGAGGGACATACCGTCTCAATGCAAAACCACGAAGATTTTGTAACATGGATACTAAATGATTTGCAAAAGTAAACATTTAAAGGGGGAAATCAACATGATGCCATCATTATTCATAGCACACGGATCACCAACATTAGCAATTGAGGACAATGAGTATACACAGTTTTTATCAACTTTGGGACATTCCAGCCCAAAACCAAAAGCCATTATCTTATTTTCAGCGCACTGGTTGTCACCTACCCAAAAAGTAGGTAGTGTTGAAAATTACGAAACAATTCATGATTTTTATGGATTTCCTGAAGAAATGTTTCAAATCGCATATCCAGCGAAAGGAAATAGGGAGATTGCCGTTGAAGTAGTTGAATTATTCAAGGAGCAGGGGATTTCCTTCAGAATAGATGAAACGCGCGGCCTAGACCATGGGGCTTGGGTGGTGCTGAGAATGCTTTATCCAAATGCGGATATTCCAGTCATTTCGATGTCAGTCAACCCAAACCTCTCGCCGAAAGAGCAATACAAAATTGGTCAATCGCTATCAAAATTAAGAGACAAGGATATTTTGATAATTGGAAGTGGGGGTACTGTTCATAATCTACGTGCAGTAAAATGGCGACAACCATTCGGTAATGCCGACCAATGGGCTGTTGATTTTGATAATTGGATTGCTGATTGTATAAATAAGTGGGATCTTGACTCACTATTTCAATATGAAAGGTTAGCTCCAAATGCCGAGCTCGCTGTGCCGCCCCATGGGAATGAGCATTTTATCCCTATTTTTTATGCAATGGGGGTCGCTGACAACGAGAAAAAGGCAAAATTACTTCACCGCAGTTACCAATATGGAAACCTCAGTCACAGTGTTTGGCAATTTGGCTAAAAGCCGAGCATAGACTTTTACCAAGGACAAAAAACAAAAACGATATATTAGCAGTACAACGAGGCTGAACTCTTTATTATGGGTCAGCCTCTTTTTATATTTTTTTCCTCTTATAGAAATTTTCAATATGCATATTAAAAATACCAATTAGTTTAATAGAAAAATGGATGTTATAGTAAGCTCATGCAGAATATTTTGTCAAAACTTGAAAAAGTCACAATTTTTAGTGTTTTATATGGTTATAGTTAATGAAAAAGTCAAGAAACGGGCTGCGCTCCGCTCCTTTTAAAAAGATCAGTTCAATATCACGTGTCAGCGGTGGTTTATCAGCAATCTTAATTTTATAAAGCTTTTGTTGCTTTAGTTCTTCAAGGGCGCATGACTCTGGAAGAAAACTGATGCCAATACCGGACAAGACCATTTGCTTAGCGGTTTCCATACTATCAACTTCTAAAATTATATTTGGATTTAGATGTTTACTTTTAAACAAACCATAGATCATGAGCCAATCAATGGATCCATGTTCAAAAAAGATGAGAGGTTCAGAATGTACATCTTGAAGAGTCACAATTTCTTTATCGATTAAACTGTGGCCCGGATTCACGAAAAGCTCAATAGGGTCTGCAAGAAATGAGACGGGCTCTATATTTGGATGTGTTACGGTACGTGCGATTCCAAACTCAACTTCCTTATTTAAAACTTTTTCGAGTACATCATTGGAGTGTCCTGTCAAAATCTTTACGGACACATCCGGAAATTCTTCTCGAAATTGAACGAGCATGGCAGGAACTAAATGAGCGGCTACGGATGGTGCACAAGCAACATTTAGCTCCGTATGAACAATAGTATTCTTTTGCAAATGAATTTTTGCTTCTTGATAGGTTTGCAGTATTTTTTGGGCATAGGGAAGAAATTGCTTGCCTTTATCGGATAAAGTAAGCTGCTTGCCTTCACGATTAAATAATTTAGTGTTCAATTCCCGCTCCAATGTTTGAATTCTTGACGATACGGATGGCTGGGTAAGATAAAGTGCTTCAGAGGCACGATTAATACTTCCGAGTAGAAAAACATAGACAAATGCTTCGATGTGGTCGATGTTCATGGGTGGATCCTCCAGATAAATTTTGATTTATTACTATTATTTCAAAAGAATACTAGATTTAAAAGATTGGAGATTATAATTATGAGAATATACAGTGAAATCTATGAAATTATAAAAGAGGACGCTGGAAATAGAAATATTATTCCTTTAACGAAAAAAAATACTTTATACCAAGCCGCACAATCTTTATTACAAGCGAAGCATATTGTCATTGTGACTGGTTTTTACATTGAAAGAATGAAAACGGGTGAAACAGATGGTCCATTAGGTGCCGTATTTCTTGCACAAGCCTTAGAAAAACTTGGATTTATAGTAACAATTATGACGAGCCCTTTTAACGAAAATATTATGCAGGCTGCCATCGATGCTTTACAATTAAGTGCTGAGCTTGTTGTGGTGGAGGCGGGGATGGAGACAAAAACTTTTCCAAAAATATTAGCAAACCCAGACATTACTCATTTAGTTGCCCTTGAACAAATGGGTATGGCACTCGATGGTAATTTTTACAACATGGCAGGCATGAGAATCTCAATTCCGGTTGCCCGTTTTGATTCATTATTTGTACAGGCTCGCGAGAAAGGAATTACAACAATCGGCATCGGTGACGGCGGAAATGAGATAGGCATGGGAAGCCTATACTCCCATCTTTATTCTAAACTTGATAAAAAGTGGATTATAAATATTACACCTGTTGACTTTTTAATAACAGCGGGAGTTTCAAATTGGGGAGGCTATGGTTTAGCTGCTAGTTTATCTTATCTGGCCGGACAAACCCTATTACACGATCCAAATGAAGAAAAAAGACTGCTCCAGATTATTTTAGATGCCGGAGCTGTTGATGGAAGAACAAATATGAGAGTTATGTCCGTTGATGGCTTGCCAATTAAAAAGCATATGGAAATTATTGCTGCCCTACATGAAGCTATCGCGGGTATTCATAAAGTTTCTACACAACCATTATAATATTGAAATATACCAAAAAAGGGGCTGTGAATCAGTCTTTTTTTTATTTTTGCATCTGGATTTTGTTGAACAAACTAATACTCAATGTGATTTCAATCACAAACAGAAACTTTTATTAATGTTACATTACTATTATGAGAAACATTATCACTATAATAATAGGTAATAGCCTCAAAAAGGAGACTAACAATCATGAGTGAATTGATAAATAACCGTGAACAACACACAACTGACCATAATAGTAGTGATCGTTTAGAAAAGTTAAAACAAATTTTCAAAGATTTACAAGGCGGGAAAAATATTGAAGAGGTGAAAGCCTCATTTGACAAAGAAATTGGCAAAGTTTCAATTGA
The DNA here is from genome assembly GCF_054301215.1 of Schinkia acidoalkalinis. Next base: position 220,111 of record NZ_CP182573.1, on the reverse strand, counting down.
AGAAATGTCAAGATTACAGCATGACTTCAATGAAAACGGTGAAATGACGTTGGATGAAGTGAAGCGAATCTACTCCTTGCACACCGAAATATTAAAAGGGTCTGTCGAAGAAATTGATCTGCCCAAAAATCCAGAGGAAGAGCCAGGGCATCCTGTTCATACCTTCAAACTGGAAAATAGAGAAATTGCAAAGCTATTGGAAACGAAACTTCATGTCCATCTAGTTGAATTTGCGAAGGAAGACTCAGAAGAAAATGTTTACAAGCTAGTAGCCGATTGCAATTTACTGCTTGATATCGATAAGCATTATAGCCGTAAAGAAAATCTTATTTTCCCATATTTAGAAAAGTACGGTATCAATGGTCCAAGTACAAATATGTGGAGAATCGATGACTTCATCCGCGATGCAATCAAAGAGGCAAAACAAAAATTAACAAATTACACTGGCGATAAGCAAGCTGTTATTGATATTGTCAATTATTGCATCAAAGAAGTCAGCGATATGATTTACAGAGAAGAAAATATTCTTTTCCCAATGGCGTTGATGAATTTTACTGAAGATGAATGGGTCAAAATAGCTCACGAAAGTGATGAAGTCGGTTTTTGCTTAACAGAGCCTGCCGCTGAATGGAAGCCGGAACGAAAAGGTATCAGCGAAAATGCGATTTCCGAAGGCTTTATTAAAATGGAAACAGGAATTTTGTCTTTAAAACAATTAGAATTGTTGTTAAATTATTTGCCAGTTGACATTACATTTATTGACCAGGATGATGTGGTCCGTTATTTTTCACAAGGCAAAGAAAGAATCTTTGTAAGGACAAAGGCAGTCATTGGCCGTACCGTTCAAAACTGCCATCCACCAAGAAGTGTGCATGTTGTTGAAGAACTTCTTGCGGATTTCAAATCAGGCAAAAAAGACCATGAGGATTTCTGGATTAAGTTCCGTGACAAATACGTATATATTCGTTACTTTGCTGTTCGTGATGAAAACGGGGAATATGTCGGCACCCTTGAATTCACACAAGACATTGATCCAATTCAAGCGATTGAAGGGGAAAAGCGGATTTTGTTTTAAAAAGCAAATATTTCGGTTAAGACCAAATCATCTTCGATTTGGTCTTTTTTCAAATTAGGGGATAACCCCTATATTTTTTGTAAGCGCTATCAAATACAATTTGAATAGGTAGTTCACAATTTTGTAACAAAGGAGAGAAGTTTCATGTCTATAGAGAAAAAGCTGTTGGTTGACGCAAGAGGTGCATTTTGTCCAGGACCATTATTAGAGTTAATGAAAGCAGCAAAAGAGGCTGAAAGTGGAACTGTACTGGAATTATTAACAAATGAACAAGGTTCCCGAAAAGATGTCCCGGCATGGGCAAAAAAAATGGGACATAACTTTTTAGGGGAGGAGCCTGGCGAAGGGAATGCTTATAAGTTAATCATTAAATTGAAATGAATTCGGAGGGATTGGCATGAAGAAGTTTGTCATTATTGGCGGAGGAACGGCTGGAACAATGCTTGTCAATAAGTTGGCCAGAGGTCTTGCAAATGAAATTGCTGAAAAAGAAGTAAGCATTACCATCATCAGTGAAAAAGATTACCATGTATACCAACCTGGCTATTTGTATATTCCTTTTCATCTCAAGCAGCCTGAGGACTTAATCCGTCCAATCGAACAGGTTATTGATTCGAAGATCACTCTCATCATTGATAAGGCGACTGAAATCAATGATGCGGAGAAAACAGTGACCTTAAAGAAAGGCGCCACTCTGAGCTACGATTATTTAATTATTGCCACTGGCTCCCATCCGCAAAGTGTCGAGATTCCTGGCTTAGATGAGGCTGGACATATCTTCTATAATATGGATCGCGCCTTACAGCTACGTGAAGCAATGGACCGTTTTGAGGGTGGAAAAGTCGTTGTTGCCGTTGGATTGCCACATAAATGCCCAGTTGCACCACTTGAATTTACGATGATGTTTGAAGATTGGGCACGGCAAAAAGGAATTCGTGAGAAAACGGAGATTACGTATGCCTACCCATTAGCGGGACCATATGGAACAGCCTCTGTGGCTGAGCTTGCTGTAAAAGAATTCGGTGAGCGTGATATTGCAATTGAAACATTTTTCATGATAGACCATGTTGACGTAAAGAAGAAGGAAATTGTCAGTATGGATGGAACAAGACTGCCATTCGACTTATTAGTCGTTATTCCACCTCATAAAGGATCTGAGCTTGTTCGCGAAGCTGGATTGGGTGACAGCGGCGGCTGGCTTCCTGTTGATCGCCATAAATTAAACCTTGACAATAAAGAAGATATCTATGTAGTTGGTGACGCCACTAATCTACCAATTAGTAAAGCGGGGTCGACCGCTCACTTTGAATCCGAAATACTGGCAGAAAATTTAATTGAAAAAGTAAAAGGATTGCCTGGAAATCGCCGCTATAATGGTAAAGTTTTCTGTTTTATTGAAACAGGTTTAAATAAGGCAACTTATATTTCGTTTGATTACGAAAATCCACCAAAGCCGGTCACACCTTCGAAAATGGTGCATTATGCCAAAGCAGCTTATAACAGCGGTCATTGGGTAAATTTGAAAGGCATTATGTAAAAAAAGTGAGGTGATAAAAATGGTGGAGGGAACAAAAACTCCTATATCAGAACGCATCACGGAAGAGGTGCAAGATGAACTAATTGAGATGTTGCCTGTATTTTTAAGAACGATGAATTTACTAAAAATGGTCGGCGATACAATGACCGAAGAAACGATTGTATCCGTAACACAAAAAGCAGAGCGTTCAGCGGATTTATTAAACTTTCTCGGTGACGAGCGGCTTACAACCCTCTTGACGGCTTTAGTTGACAAATCTGAACAGCTTGCTGGTCTTTTGAATGTTATGGATCGGCTAAGTGTGCTGCAGAATAATGGTGCCCTTGATCGGTTGTTCGAACTTGCAGAAGGCGTCGGCGTTTTTACCGATGCGCTAACAGAGCCTACGGTCCAACATCTTGTAAATAAGACGGTGCCATTACTTGAATTAGGTGAAAGGGTGGCTTCTTCTCCAATCTTAAATAGTACAACGGCCATCTTAGGTGCTGTTGAAAAAACTGTCGAAGAGATGAAAACAGCTAGTCCACCAACGCTGTCTGTGATGAGATTACTAAAAGTAATGAAACAAAAAGAAATGCAGCAAGCACTGCACTTTGGGGTATCACTTATGAAAAACCTAAGTGATGTGAAATAAGCAGCTGCCTGTAACAAAGGTGGATTGATAAACGTGGAATTCGATATTGGCCTAGTTGTTGTTCTTTTTTTGATTGGTTTTTTAGGCTCCGCCATTTCCGGAATGGTCGGGATTGGCGGGTCGATTATTAAATACCCGATGCTTCTTTATTTACCGCCGCTTTTCGGTTATGCAGCCTTTACGGCACAGGAAGTATCGGCGATTAGTGCGGTCCAAGTATTTTTTGCAACATTGGCAGCGATGTTTGTTTTTAAAAAAGGCGGTTATATTCATAAGCAATTGGTTCTATATATGGGTGGAGCTATTATTATTGGTAGCTTTATCGGAGCCTATGGTTCCAAGTTTTTACCCAACAACGTCATCAATATCGTTTATGCCGTCCTTGCTCTAACCGCTGCGATTATGATGCTTTTTCCGAAAAAAGGGGACGAAAGAGGAGAAACAACAGAAGTTCCATTTCACAAAGGGCTGGCCATATTATCCTCCGGGGTCATTGGGATTGTTGCTGGAATTGTTGGGGCAGCCGGAGCCTTTATTACCGTTCCTGTTATGCTTGTACTTTTAAAAATTCCAACGAGGGTTGCCATCGGCTCATCACTTGCGATTACATTTTTCTCGTCGATAGGCTCAACAGTGGGCAAACTCCTTGGCGGTCATATGCTTCTAATGCCCTCTGTAGTAATGGTAGTTGCTAGTTTAATCGCCGCACCACTAGGGGCCAATGTTAGTAAAAAAATGAATACAAAAGCGCTTCAGAGCATTTTATTAGTGCTGATCATCGGTACAGTTGTAAAAATTTGGACGGAAATACTTTTTTAGGTTTAGGTGGTGTTAGGGTTATGAATATGGTACAACCGGTGAAAACGTTAAATTGCAAGGGTTATAAGTGCCCGCTCCCACAGGTCCAAGCGAAAGAGGCACTGGGTCAAATTGAGGATATGGAAATCATTGAAATTTTGACTACAGACGAAGATGCAGAAAAAGAATTAAGAAAATGGACGGGACAAACAGGAGATTATTATTGTTTCTCGGAAAAAAAAGAAAATCATGTTGCCCATTATATACAAAAATCCCCTAGTAAAAAAAGAATTATGGAAAAGACCTATTCAAAGGTCATAACCAATCAAGAACTGGAACAGAAGCTAGCACATTTGGAAACTTTCATTTTATTAGACGTAAGGGAAGAAATTGAATTCATTATTGGTCATATTCCGGTGGCGATTCATCTTCCGCTCGGTGAGATCAAAGATAACATTGATATGCTTGATAAAAATCAAACCTATTATATCATTTGCCGGACAGGCAACCGCAGCGATTTTGCCTGTCAATTGTTAGAACAACATGGATTTTTACATGTATTTAATGTCCTCCCGGGAATGTCAGAGTGGGTTGGAGAAATCGAAGATTAATATTTAAAAGGAAGTGTTATGCATGTCTGTAAATCCAATTACAGCTAAGGAAATTAATGATTATATAGTAGGGATTAAAGAATTATTTATCCTTGATGTTCGAAATGAGGATGATTTTAACGATTGGAAGATTGAAGGAAAGACGATTACGCACTTAAATATGCCTTATTATCTGCTGATTGATGACTTGAGTACGATTGTAGACAGATTACCGAAAGACCAACAAATTGCAGTTGTCTGTGCTAAAGAAGGCTCAGCAAAATATGTGGCAGAATTGCTGGATGAGAAAGGCTTTCATGTTGTTTTCCTTGAGGGCGGCATGAAATCATGGAGTGAATATATATACAAGACACAAGTTTATGAAGATGATCAGATGAAGATTTATCAGTTCATTCGTGTTGGCAAGGGCTGCTTATCCTATATGATCCTATCGGGTGGCCAAGCAATTGTCATCGAACCGCTTCGTTTTATTGACGTATATACTGAGTTAACGGAAAAAGAGGGCGTAAAAATCACTCATATTTTTGATTCCCATCTTCATGCCGACCATATATCCGGCGGATACGAGCTTGCAAAGAAGTGTCAGGCGAAATTTTATTTAATGAAAAGTGAAGGAGCAGTCTTTGAATTTGAGCATCTAGAAAACTATAACAAAATCGATGTCGGAAATGTGAGGATTGAAGTTTTAGCTGTAAAAACACCGGGACATACTCCAGGGAGTGTTTCTTTCCTTGTAAATGATAAAATCTTATTCTCTGGTGATACGATTTTTGTCAATGGTTTAGGGCGCCCTGACCTTGGAGGAAAAGTAAGAGAATGGGCTAAAGATTTGTATCATACTGTTTATGAAAAAGTATCGCAAATTGCGGATAGTGTCATTGTCCTACCAGCCCATTATGCTGATTTTTCTCTAGAAGTCAATGAGGAAGGATACATTGGTTGTACCCTAGGAAATATACGGAAGCAAAATGAAATCATGTCAGGGCAAACAGAGATGGAGTTTGTAGAACAAGTTGCTAAATCTGCTGTGACAACAACACCACCAAACTTTGAACATATTTTAGCAGTGAACAAAGGAATTTTAAAAGTAACCAAAGATCAAATTTCGGAATTTGAAATAGGGCCAAACCGTTGTGCTGTTCATCATGCCGGTTAGAGAAGTAGGAATCAGTGGGGGCTTTTTAAATGTCCTCACTGATTTTTTAAAAAATGAAAGAATATTCTAAAAACAATGTATTTTCGCACTGAATTTAACTATAATGGAAATAACTAGTATTTATAGGGTGGGGAGTATGTTGTTGGTGCAAAAACCGGAGGACATTTATTTCAAAAAGTTTTTTAATCATCTGCAAGATGGTATTATCATCATGAATAAACAACGTAAAATTCTACGAATGAATCCTTCAGCAAAGGTTTTAACGGGTTGGAATGCAGGCGATTATGTTCCATTTTGTAAATATTGCCAATCAAGGAAAATTAATTTACACGAGGAACGATGCTTATTGGTTGCCAAGCAGGAAGTGCCTTATTTTCTTTCCAATATGCCGACCTATCATGGCCGCGAAATTGAGGTAGAAATGAGCACTGCTTTAATTTTTGATGATGAGCAAACAGAAAATCAGGAAATTTTACTCGTTTTACGCGATCAGGAATCCAAACGGAAGGAAGAAGAAGCGCGCCTTTCAAAACTGATGATCAAGAAGCTGATTGAAGCTAAGGAAATGGAACATCAACGTTTGGCTCAAGAACTTCATGATGGGGTTGGGCAGTCGCTATTCTCTATTTCACTCGCATTAGAGGCAATCGAAGCCCATTTACGTGATAAAAAATTTTTGGATTATTTTCATGAAGTCAAACAAGAGTTGGACCGTGTGATATCAGATGTTAAGCGATATTCCCATCAATTGCGCCCGCAGAGCCTGGACCAATTGGGATTGGTGCCTGCCATTGAAGGACTACTTAAGTCATGGCAAGTATCTGTTCCGACTATTCTTTTTCAATTAGAAACGAATATTGATTTTCGCCTACCTCCATTAGTAAAAATTAACGTCTATCGTGTGATCCAAGAGGCCTTACATAATATTGTGAAATACGCAAAAGCGTCTAGAGTCGATATTAAACTTCTTTGTGAGGATGGGAACATAAGTTTAACGATTAAAGATAACGGCATTGGTTTTGACAAAAACTATGTCAGCGACGGCCTTGGCTTGAAGCATATGGAGGAAAGAATTCACCAATTGCACGGTTTTTTAACGCTTATTTCCAAACCTAATGAAGGTACAGTGATCAACACTTTTTTTCCTATTGAAAAGGATGGTGACCATGATCAAAGTCATGTTAGTTGACGACCATGCATTAATTCGAAAAGGAATCCGCTTATTACTGGAAACATTCCCTCATACAGAATTTCTTGGAGAAGCTGATGATGGTAGGGAAGCGATAGTTGTTGCCCAGCGCTTGAAGCCAGATGTTATTTTAATGGATTTATCAATGCCAAATGGCTTGGATGGCTTTTCAGCAACAAAGGAAATATATGAACAGCTGGCATCAACAAAAATTATTTTTTTAACGATGTATGATGAAGAAGCTTATGTTAAAAAAGCAATCGAAGTAAACGCCCATGGCTATTTGTTGAAGAAAAGCCAAGGTGGAGATTTATCCGAAGCACTCACATCCGTCTATAACGGAAAATATTATTATAAAACCTCTATCCCTGATGAACAAGTTAGAAAATGGCTGGAGGATAAAAAGAAATTAAATAAAATTTCAAGCTCCATCTTAACCGACCGTGAAAAAGAAATTGTCCGTTTAACAATGCTTGGCTTTACGAATAAAGAGATCAGCATTAAATTACATATCAGTCCAAAAACTGTGGAAAATCATAAAACAAGAATTATGCAAAAACTTAACTTAACGAACAAACATGAGTTGGTTAAATATGGGATTAACAATAAGTTCCTAGAGTTGATGGTATAGAACTAATTTCAAAGGCATATCGAATGCCTATTTTTTTTTGGAAACTGCAATATATTATAATTTTTTTATTAAATTATATTAATATAATGGTATAATACCTTACAAGAAACACTTCTTAAGAAAAGCAACTAATGTAAGGATGATTACAATGAAATATAGATCAGCGTTTGATATTATCGGGCCAATTATGATTGGCCCTTCAAGTTCACACACGGCAGGTGCTGCCCGAATTGGCCGTGTGGCAAGAACTTTATTTGATAATAAACCAAAGAGGGCTACGATTTATTTATTTGGCTCTTTTGCTAAAACTTATAAAGGTCATGGAACCGATGTAGCGATAGTTGGTGGATTGCTTGATTTTGATACAAATGATGAACGTATTCCTCATTCATTGACAATCGCTAAAATTGAGGGAATCGATATTGAATTTATCATCGAAAATACTATTGTAACTGATCACCCGAATACTGTGAAGATATGCTTAGAGAATGATGATAAAAAGCTTGAGCTTGTTGGGATATCTATTGGTGGCGGTGCGATTGAAATCATAGAGCTGAATTCATTTAAATTGAGGTTAACAGGAGAATGCCCGGCCATACTTGTAGTTCACCAAGACCAATTCGGTGTGATTACGGCTGTCACACGTGTACTCGCAGATTATCAATTAAATATTGGTCATATGGAGGTTACCCGACAGGATGTTGGGAAAATGGCAATGATGGTCATTGAAGTCGACCAAAAAATTGGTGAAGGAGTTATTCATGAAATTGAAAAACTGCCGAATGTAACGCAAGTCATTAAAATGGTGGATTAACATTCATTCTTGGAGGTGGAATATGTTCAGAAGTGTAGCAGAGCTTGTTGAACTTGCTGAAAGTAAACAAGTGAAAATAGCAGAAATTATGATTAAGCAAGAAGTAGAAGTTTCAGGCCTTACGAGAGATCAGGTTATCGATAAAATGGATCAAAACCTCACTGTCATGGAAGAAGCAATTACAAGGGGCTTAAATGGCGTAAAATCTTTTTCCGGACTCACCGGTGGAGATGCAGTGCTGCTGCAAAATTACATTAAAAGTGGAAAGGCATTATCAGGGACGGTTTTATTGGATGCTGTTAGTAAAGCAGTTGCAACAAATGAAGTGAATGCTGCGATGGGAATCATTTGTGCAACTCCAACTGCAGGGTCAGCGGGTGTTGTTCCGGGTACATTGTTTGCTGTGAAAGATAAATTACAACCAAGCCGACATGAAATGATTGAGTTTTTGTTCACAGCTGCAGCGTTTGGATTTGTCGTAGCAAATAATGCTTCTATTTCCGGCGCTGCTGGTGGGTGCCAAGCTGAAGTTGGTTCAGCGAGCGGCATGGCTGCGGCTGCCATTGTCGAACTGGCAGGGGGAACTCCTCGTCAGGCAGCGGAGGCGATGGCCATCACTTTAAAAAACATGCTCGGTCTAGTTTGTGACCCTGTCGCTGGTTTGGTTGAGGTACCTTGCGTGAAACGAAATGCTTTAGGAGCCGCAAATGCAATGACGGCGGCAGATATGGCTTTAGCGGGAATTAAAAGTAAAATTCCTTGTGATGAAGTCATCCAAGCGATGTACGTAATCGGACAATCAATGCCAAGTGCTTTAAGGGAAACAGCAGAAGGCGGCTTAGCAGCAACACCAACGGGAAAACGGCTTGAAAGAGAAATTTTTAAACGATAAAATGATTTGTGTGGTTGAGCATTGTCCGCACTTGCGAAAACCTTACCACGGGATATGATGAATATTCGCTTTTCTTATCAATGTATGGTACTATTTGTCATGATGTAATGACCTATTACTGTAATTGGTGGTACTTCCAATGAATGGTATTAACCAAGAAAGCTAAAGCGAGGAGAATGGACGATGGAAAAAATTGAAGTAGGCGAAGTTTTTACAATTAGTGATGAAAATGATAAAGAAGATGATGTTGAGGTGCTTGCAACGGTAGATATTGATGGTGTTCAATATATTGCCGTATGCTTCGTTGAGGATGTTCAAGAAGAAAGTGTTGATGATATCGATCTTTTCTTCTTAAAAGTTGACGAAGATGGGGACTTATCAGCATTAGAAAGCGATGAGGAATTTGATAAAGTTTCTGCCGCTTTTGATGAAATTTTTGATGAGACAAGCGAGGAAGAATAAGCCTGGCCTCTATAGTACAGAAATACAAATAGCATAAATTTGGAGTCCGAATCAAGCTCTCATTCGGACTCCTTTTTCAAATTTTTCAGCACACCCGTCCGAATTAAGGTTACCTTCGAGATCTTTATTCCCTACCCACTATTTTATGCATCATTCATTTACGCATAATCCTCAAAAGACATCCATAATCTACATGCTCTCCAAAAAATCATAATTTCCTTTTCTTAGCATTGGTACCACATTATATATATCTGGTTGCAAGGCATAATAAATGGATTGTTTGTAATCCAGTGAATGAAGCAATCTTCCGGTTTGTGAAGAAAGAAAATACTGAAACAACATATCCTCGTTCAATTGTTCGTAAAAATGACAAGCCAATGTTGCAGAGTCCGTTAACTCAAGTGTTTCATTAGTATTTTCTTGTAATTTTTTTATAAAATATCCTGCGCCTATGAAATCTTCCATGGAAAACTGTCCACTATTTCCCGCGCATACGAGGACGATGGTATGGTTCTGATAGGTTTCGGTTTGTGTGATATACCTCGCGACAGAAGTCCCATTTAACAAAGATGCAGCATATACAAAAGGTGCTTGACGCGATTTACTTAAAGCGACTGTACCGTTTGTTGTTGATAAAATGACTGTTTTATCTTCAATACCGGCTAGCTTTAATTCAATAGGGCAAGGAAATACAAAATTTTCAACAGCGTAGCCATTTAGTTCCCCTGCCAAAATAAATGAATCCTTTGGCAATGATTTGCTAACCGCTATTGCTTCCTCAACATTCATGACGGGGATTACCCTTTTTGCCCCATGCTGTAATAAAGAAGTAATCGTTGTTGTTGCTAATAAAACGTCGAAGACAACGACAACACAGTTCGTTAATTTTAATGGATCAATCATTTCTTTTTGCATTAAAACATGAATTTTTGGCATGGTTATTCCTTTCTTGACTCTTCAGAAAATTTTTTAAATAAAAAAACAAACGTTTAGTCAAATTTTGGTCATGTACTTGCATATATATCTTAATAAATATCTTAGTACATACATAAAGATATTTACAAAGCCTGGAATATATAATCTATTTCTGTTTCTTCTTTAATAATTCATACGTCGGGGGGATTTCATATGCGTGAAGTTATGATTGTCGAAGCTGTCCGTACACCAGTAGGAAAACGAAAAGGCATGTTAAGAAATGAACGGCCTGATGACCTTCTCGCAAAGGTTTTAACTGAAATAGTCAATAGAGCTGGCATTTCATCAAGTCTAATTGAGGATGTCATCATGGGGTGTGTTACCCAGATTGGAGAGCAGGGAGTTAATATTGCTCGTACTGCTGCGTTGATGGCAGGATTCCCAATTCATGTCCCAGGCACTACGATCGATCGCCAGTGTGGTTCAAGTCAACAAGCGGTTCACTTTGCTTCACAGGCGATTCTTTGTGGTGATATGGATATTGTTATCGCCGGCGGGGTGGAAAGTATGACCCGGGTTCCAATGTTGTCCAACTGGCAAGGAACAGAGTGGAGCAAAAACCTTACATCTAAACATGAAATCATTCATCAAGGATTATCAGCTGAGCGTATTTCCAAAATATGGGGGATTACTCGTAGGCAGGCCGATGAATTTTCATTAGAAAGCCACAAAAAAGCGATTATAGCACAAGATGAAGGAAGATTTAAAAAAGAAATTATGCCAATTGAGGTTACTTTAGATGATGGAACAAAGATGGTCGTTAGCGATGATGAAGGTCCACGAAGGGAAACAACAATTGAAAAACTTGAAAAGTTAAAACCGGCTTTTGATGAAAATGGCATTATCCACGCTGGCAACTCAAGTCAAATGAGCGATGGTGCAGCAGCACTGCTTCTCATGTCAAAAGAAAAAGCACTTGAGCTTGGTCTTAAACCACGCTTTAAAGTGACCGCCCGCTCAGTTGTTGGATCAGATCCTACCTTAATGCTGACCGGACCAATTGAGGCAACGAAACTAGTACTAAAAAAAGCGAAAATGAACGTTTCCGATATTGATATTTTTGAAGTAAACGAGGCATTTGCCCCTGTTCCAATGTGTTGGCTGGAGGAGATTAAAGCAGACCCTGCAAAACTAAATCCAAATGGCGGCGCCATTGCTCTTGGTCATCCGTTGGGAGCCAGCGGTGCACGTGTCATGATCACGCTTATTCACGAGCTTGAAAGAACAGGTGCACAGTTTGGACTTCAAGCGATTTGTGAAGGAAATGGGATGGCAAACGCAACCATTATAGAAAGATTAAATTAATTAGGGGAGGAAGTAATATATGAATATTAAAGAATGTGTAGCAGTTGTCACAGGAGGCAGCTCCGGATTAGGTGAAGCAACAGTCACAAGAATTGTTGAGAACGGCGGAAAAGCAATCATTTTGGATTTATCTGAGGAAAGAGGAGCAGCAATTGTTGAGAAATTTGGCTCAGATAACGTCTTGTTTACAAGAGCAGATGTATCAAATGAAGCAGAGGTTAAAGCTACTTTAAATCAAGGGATTGAAAAGTTTGGCCATATTAACATTGTTGTTAATTGTGCAGGGATCGGTCCTGCGAAAAAGGTCTTAGGAAAAGACGGCGTTCATGAGCTTGAGGGATTTAACAAGATAATTCAAGTTAACTTAGTCGGAACGTTTAATGTTATTCGTTTAGCAGCTGAAAAAATGGTTACTAACGAACCTAATGTCGTTGGTGAAAGAGGGGTCATTATCAATACTGCTTCTGTCGCTGCATTTGAGGGCCAAATTGGGCAAGCGGCCTATAGTGCATCAAAAGGTGGAGTAGTCGGTATGACATTGCCAATTGCTAGGGAACTCGCAAGGTATGGTATTAGAGTAATGACAATTGCCCCAGGGCTAATTGAAACACCTTTATTCCAAACGCTTCCGGAAAAAGCACGCGAATCACTAGGGGCTATGGTACCATTCCCATCCCGCCTTGGCTTTCCGTCCGAATATGCAATGCTGGTGACTAGTATTATAGAAAATCCGTTGTTAAATGGAGAAACCATTCGTTTAGATGGCGCGATTCGAATGCAGCCAAAGTAATACTAAAACGTAATTGAAGATAGATTGAGTGATAAATAGCTTCTAAAAAAAATGAAGGTGGGGAAAAAATCAAATGAGCAAACTGGTGCACCTTGAAATAGTAGATGGAATTGCAACGGTAACAATTGATAATCCGCCCATGAACGTTTTAAGCAGTCAAGTTACGAAACAGCTAAAGGAAACGATTTCTTATATTAAGGATGATTCAGAAGTTATCGTCGTGATTGTTACTGGAGCAGGAGACAGAGCCTTCATGGCCGGTGCAGATATAAAGGAATTTCCGGGCTGGACTGATTTGAATAAAGATGATTTGAGAAACATTGCGAAAGCTAATCATGAGGTTTTTAATCTAATAGATGAATTGCCAAAGCCTACGATTGCGATGTTAAATGGCTTCTCCTTAGGTGGTGGTTGTGAATTGGCATTAGCCTGTGATATCCGTATTGCGGAAGAGCATGCGCAGCTTGGTTTACCGGAAGTTAAATTAGGCTTATTCCCTGGAGCAGGTGGAACACAAAGGCTGCCGAGATTAATCGGCGAGGCAAAAGCGAAAGAATTAATGTTCCTAGGTGACTCGATTACAGCTAGTGAAGCGTTAAGCATTGGCTTAGTCAACCAAGTGGTCCCAAAGGGAGAGGGAATGGAAGCGGCCGTATCAATGGCAAAAAAAATGTCCAATCTTTCTTTACAAGCATTGAGTCGCATTAAGAAAGCCGTCAATAATGGCGCGGATCAGTCGTTACATTCCGCTTTGGAGCTTGAAGTTGACCTTTTCGTAGATTTATTTGGCACGGAAGATGTCAAGGAGGGTATCCAGGCGTTTATTCAAAAACGGAAAGCAAAGTTTTCGCACCGTTAATTTTTTAAAAAATAAAAATACAATATGGAGGTATAGCGATGTTATTTGAAAAGAGTGCAAGAGTAAAAGAATTAGAGGAAAGAGTTACCGCATTTATGAATGAGGTCGTTTATCCAAATGAAGCAGTTTATGAGGAACAGCTTAAATCAGGAAACACGAGATGGGAAATTCCGCCGATCATGGAAGAAATGAAGCAGCAAGCCCGAGAAGCTGGTTTGTGGAATCTATTCTTGCAAAAGAGCAGACACGGGGCTGGATTAACCAACCTTGAATATGCGCCGTTAAAAGAAATTATGGGCCGCTCCTTAATTGGTCCGGAAGTGTTTAATTGCTCGGCACCTGATACAGGAAATATGGAATTACTCGAGCAATATGCTACAGAAGAACAGAAGCAAAAATGGCTTGTTCCACTCTTAAATGGTGAAATTCGCTCTTCCTATGTCATGACTGAACCAAATGTTGCTTCTTCAGATGCGACGAATATTTCGACGCGGATTGAAAGAGACGGAGACGAATACGTAATCAATGGGGAAAAGTGGTGGATTTCCGGCATCCTTGACCCACGATGCAAGATCCTGATTCTAATGGGGAAAAGCAATCCAAACGCGGAAAGACATAAACAGCAGTCTATGATTCTTATTCCAATGGGAACACCAGGAGTCGAGATTAAGAGAATTCTTCCGGTATACGGCTATGATGATGCACCGCATGGGCATGCAATCGTTGAATTTAAAGATGTACGAGTTCTAGCTTCCAACATGATTCTTGGGGAAGGAAGAGGTTTTGAAATTGCCCAGGGGCGTCTTGGACCAGGTCGTATCCATCATTGCATGCGCCTCATTGGAATGGCGGAACGCGCCTTGGAATTAATGTGCGAGCGTGCAAAAAGCCGAGTTGCATTTGGAAAGTCGATTTCTGAACAAGGTGTAATCCGTAGCTGGATTGCTGATTCTCGAATTGAAATTGATCAAGCTCGCTTACTAACATTAAATGCCGCCCATAAAATGGATACAGTTGGTAACAAAGTAGCTAGAAAAGAGATTGCTATGATTAAGGTTATTGTGCCAAATATGGCTTTAAAAGTAATCGACCGAGCGATCCAAGTTCATGGTGCAGGAGGGGTTAGCGATGTCTTCCCATTAGCGCAAATTTGGGCTCATGCACGTACTCTTCGACTTGCCGACGGTCCAGATGAAGTTCATCAAGAGGCTGTAGCTAAATTAGAATTGAGGAGATTCGAATAAAGAAGGAAATTTCTCTTTGAATAAACGGCAGATACGGCAGGATCTATCTGCCCTCCTATATTTAATAAGGGTATTGAAAAATTAAAACCATGGAGTGAACGTAAGATGGAAGCATCAAATAAAGTGAATGTTTTTAAGCAAATTATGGGTGCATATCCTACCGGCGTTACGATTGTCACGACTATGAATGATCAGGGAACCCCTGCAGGACTTACCGTTAATTCTTTTGCTTCTGTTTCTCTTGACCCTCTACTTGTCCTTTGGTGTATTGATAAAAGAGTTTCTACATTCGATACTTTTATGAAAGCCCCCAAATTTGCCGTCCATACATTAGCAGCGGATCAAGTTGATGCATGTTGGGCATTTGCCGGCAAGGTCCAAGACCGCTTTTCAAAGGTTACTTGGCAGACCTCACAAAATGGGTTGCCGATTATTTCAGACTCACTTGGGATATTAGAATGCAACATAATTCAACGAATGGACGCTGGAGATCATGTCATCCTGTTAGGTGAAGTGATGGAATTAACTAAAAATGACAAGGAACCACTGCTTTATTTCAATCAGAATATCGGAAAAATCCCTACGGATTGGCCAAATTAATCAAAGGAGTTGGGGTAAATGAAGATAGTAGGAATATCTGGGACAATCACAGGCTCCAAGACTTTAGTCGTTGTTAATAAAGTCTTAGAGGAAATAAAAAAAATGAATCCAGAAGTAGAAGTAGAATTATTGGATTTGAAGCAATATAATGTCCAGTTTTGTGATGGACGTCCACCTTCCGACTATACGGGGGACACCAAAAAAGTGATTGATATAATTTCTGCAGCGGATAGCTATATTATCGGAACTCCAATTTTTCAAGGTTCCTTCACTGGTGCCCTTAAAAACGTCATTGATTTAGTGCCTCCATCAGAATTTAATCATAAAGTAATTGGTTTTATCGCAACAGGTGGAAATCATCAGCATTACCTTGTCATTGAAAATCAACTAAAACCTATTGCAGGGTATTTGAATACTTATGTTGCTCCAAGTTTTGTATTTGCTCATAATGATCATTTTAATTCCCAGAATGAAATCAGTGATCCAAAACTATTAAAACAAATTAAACTGTTCTCTCAGGAACTAGTTTTTATGCAGAATAATTTAATTACGAAAGCAGTTGATAAGCTATGAGTATATTATCAACCTTAAAATACATTATGAAGTTCATATCATTGACTTTAATCAAGACATCTATGATCAGCAAATTCAAATTAAGGTTTGCTTCTATTTAAGAGAAGAAATTTCATTCCAGAGTATATCTCAATTGGTCTACCAAATTAAAAATGATGTTGCGAACGCCAAATTCAGATTTAACTTTGGTAGTTTAAAGGATTATCCAGTTCCACAAAATAGTTCTACAAAATAATTATTTGAATATTTTTAATATGTAATCGAAATATCTAGTGCAACTTGTTAAAATTTAATCAAACAACCGTTAGTTTTTAATCGAAAAGAATAAAGCCGTGAAAAATTAGGAGGTTATAACAATGCCGTATGTTGAAGTGGAAAAAGGGGTTCGTTATTACTACGAAGATCGTGGTCAGGGAGTACCAATCGTGTTTGTCCATGGATGGGGCATGAATCGAATGGTTTGGGAAAGACAGGCTGTGGATTTGAGTGAAAATTTCAGGGTTATTACAATTGACTGCAGGGGCTGCGGACATTCAGACAAACCAGCTCATGGATATGAAATCTCAAAGCTCGCTGATGATGTTCATCAAGTGATTAAAGAGTTAAATTTACAGGAAGTAACGCTTGTCGGTTGGTCAGCTGGTGGGTCCGTTGTCATCGATTATGTTACTCGTTATCGGGGCGGTGAGGTCATTAAAGCAGTATCGGTTGGAGGCGCAGTTCCACGCTATACGTCTACCGAAGGATTTGACCTAGGGTTTCCGCAGGAGGCTGTTCAACAAACATTAGCTGCCATGCGCGCAAATCGTCCAGCTTTATTAAGAGCCATTGCTGACGGGTGCTTCCATCAAGATGTTGGCCAACCGATGAAAGATTGGTTTTTCAATATATTTTTGGAACAAAGTTGGTTCACGGAAAAGACGATGGAAGACTTAGGAAAAATTGATTTGCGCGGAAAATTAGCCGAAATTCAGGTTCCGGTTGCCTTTTTCCACGGTCAACATGATGGTGTTGTCCCACTTTCCTTATCTGAATATAGTGCAAAGGTAGTTCCAGATGCTAAATTAGTAGTATTTGAAAACAGCTCCCATGCACCGTTTATTGAAGAAATTGACCGCTTCCATGAGGAACTAATTTCCTTTATTCAATCTTAAAAAATACTAGATAGTGAGAAAAAGGGGGGACCTTTATGGGTAAAGTGCTAGATATTAGTGGGAACGTCATCGTAATTACGGGTGGCAGTCGCGGTCTTGGAGCAGAGATGGCTCGGGAATTTGCTGCAAGTGGTGCCGACATTGTGTTGGCAAGTCGGAATAAAGAAGCTTGTGAAAAGATTGCTAATGAAGTGCGCCGATTTGGCAGAAGAGCACTATCCGTATCATGCGATGTGGCGAACCTAGCAGATATTAAAAATCTTTTTGCGGCAACATTAGAGGAATTTGGCAGAATAGATGTATTGGTTAATAACGCCGGAGCCAATGTCACAAAACCAGCCGTTGAAGTAACGGAAGAAGACTGGGATATGATCAATGATGTGAATATCAAAGGGTTATTTTTCAGTTGCCAAGAAGCGGCCAAGATTATGATTGGGCAAAAATCCGGAAAAATCATTAATATTTCTTCCGTAGGCGGGGTTAAACCATATAAAAGAATCGCTCCGTATACAGCAACAAAAGCAGCTGTTATTCACTTAACGAAATCACTGGCCGCCGAATGGGCAAGACACAATATTCATGTGAACTCGATAGCTCCAGGGCTCATTAGCACAGAGATCAATCAATCAGAAATGGAAAACAAAGAATGGCTTGAAAGAGCAGTTAAAGCTATACCGCTTAGAAGATTAGGAGAACCAAAGGACATTTCGCAAATTGCTCTATATTTAGCTTCAGATGCGGCAGATTATATCACGGGGCAAACATTTTTCATTGATGGCGGCACATTATCAGAATAATTTACTACAAAATATGCATAGAAAGAAGGGGAAAGAAATGCAAAAGCCTCTTGAATCAATTCGAGTACTTGATCTTACCCGCTTATTACCAGGCCCATATTGTACGATGCTACTGGCGGACTTTGGCGCTGAGGTCATCAAGATTGAAGAACCCAATCTGGGTGACTATGCTAGATGGGAAGAGCCTAAAGTTGGCAAGGACAGCGCGATTTTCTCTTCGTTAAATCGAAATAAAAAAAGCGTTACCCTGAACTTAAAATCCGAAAAAGGGAAAGAAATATTTGTAGAGTTGGTGAAGACAGCCGATGTCGTTGTTGAATCCTTTCGGCCGGGGGTCATGGATCGATTAGGGCTGGGCTACGAAAAATTAAAAGACCTTAATCCTAAGTTAATTTATTGCGCTATTACCGGTTATGGCCAAACAGGACCGTATGCTCATTTACCCGGACATGATATTAATTATTTAAGTTATGCTGGTGTACTGGATTTAAATGGCGAAAGAAAGCAAACACCAGTTGTCCCTCCCATTCAGATAGCTGATATAGGTGGAGGATCTTTAATGGCAGTTATTGGGATCCTAATGGCGGTCATTTCTAGAAAAAATACAGGTAAAGGGCAGTTTGTAGATATTTCGATGTTAGATGGCGTAGTATCCTGGTTACAAACGCTTCTACCAAATTACTTAGTGAATCACGAATCACCTATTCGTGGCGAGTTGGCATTATCAGGTGAAAAAGCGGCCTACGGAGTCTATGAAACGAAAGATCAACGTTATATATCTGTTGGGGCTTTAGAGGCAAAGTTTTGGGAAGCGTTTTGTAATGCCATAGGAAGAGAGGACTTTATTTCTCTTCTTGATGCACCTCCAGGGAAACAAGATGTCATAAAAATAGAAATAGCAAATATCATGAAAAAGGAAACTTTAAGACAATGGTTGGAAATATTTAAGAACTATGAAACATGCGTTTCCCCAGTATTAACCATTGAAGAAATGACTAAAAACCCACAAATTCTAGCCCGTCAGATGGTCCAACAGTGTCCAGACATGGTTGAGGGAGGAATGGGGCACATTGGAATTCCAATTAAGCTTTCCGAAACACCTGGATCCATTTATTCTAAAGCTCCTGAATTAGGGGAACATAATCATGAAATATTGGCGGAGTTGGGATTATCTGGAGAAGAAAGTGAGTCCCAGCAATCAATAAAAAAATAAAACAAAAGTTTGAATACTTAGCATAATTCGTTATTGAAGACAATAGAATAAAACAAATGCTTGTTTGAAAAAATATAGCCCATTTCTGCAACGAACATACCTCTATTCTTATTACTGATTCCTTAATACCAAATAAGTTAAAAAGGTAAGATTTTTTAACACTACCTCGATAGACATCTTGCAAAGAAAATTAAAATCTTCCCTTTCATTAATGAAGGGAGTGGTAATAGTAGTTTAATATTTCATAATTTTAATAGACTAAAAAGTAAAGTTACTTAAATTGGAGGAGTATAAGTGCGGATTAAAGATCAAGTTGCAATTGTAACTGGAGCTGGATCAGGTATAGGGAAAGAAACAGCAATCCGTTTTGGTCGTGAAGGTGCAAAGGTACTTTGTTTTGATATAAAAGGGCAAGAAGAAACAGCAAGTCAAAGCAATGACCCGGCAAGTGGCGATGGAATATGCTTCTGATAATGTTCAAGTTAATGCTGTATCACCGGGAATTATCCAAACACCAATTTTAGGTGATACCACTCCAGAGATGACAAGAATTTTTTCTGCGGCGACCCCTGCCGGGCGTTTAGGAAAACCAGAGGAAATTTCCAACTTAATCCTCTTTTTTGCCTCAGATGAAGCAGACTTTGTAACTGGTCAGGTATGGAAAGTTGATGGAGGATGGGGATCTCAGTAATTGATCTCGATTAAAGGTAAGCACTATTTACACTATTAGTAAAACAAACGTTTGATATATAAAATGGTTTGTAAACGTTTGCAATCGTACTTTTCTTTTGCAGATTCATTAATTCATATAAAACTATTAAAGGAGTGTTTTAACTATGAAAATGGGACTATTTTATGTAAACGAGTGTCATGATCAGAACTATGAGCGTGCTTATGGAGAGATGTTAGAACAAATTCAATATGGTGAAGAGCTTGGCTTTGAATCCGTATGGTTGGCTGAACACCACTTTAGTGCATATGGTACAATGCCATCTCCTCAGGTGGCAGCTGCAGCCATCTCGCAAATTACAGAAAAAATGGATATTGGTTTGGGTGTAAGCATCCTTAATTTCGATAATCCAGTTCGTATTGCAGAAGACTATGCGATGGTCGATCAATTAAGTAAAGGTCGCTTAAAATTCGGAGCTGGCCGCGGTTACCAGCCAAGTGAGGCAAAAGGTCTTAATATCAGTCTTGAAAGGACAAGAGAAAGATATTGGGAGTACGTTGAGATTATCCAAGGTCTCTGGAACAATGACACATTCAGTTACAATGGTGAATTCTATCAATTTGAAAACTTGAGATTAGTTCCAAAACCAGTTCAAAAGCGCATTCCATTCTATCATGCTTGTATCAGTCCTGAATCTTTTGATCTTGTAGTCGAAAAAGGCTGCTCAGAATTTATGGTAACACCTACGTTAATGGTGATGGATGATGTGCTTGCATATACGAAACGTACAAGAGAACGTTTATTACAAAAAGGAATTAATCCTTCCATCCATATGAACTTGCAAATGAATATTGCCGACAGTACAGACCAGGCAATTAAAAATGTAGAAACTGAGATGAAACGATATTTTGAAATGGTATTAAAATTAATTCCGGGTGCTAAAGGAACACAAGCTCCTGCAACATATGAGCGTTTTGCTGAAGTAGCGAGCGAATTTGATGGCCCACTAAATGTTGGCGCGTTAAATGACTCCGGCGTTGCCTTATTGGCTGATTCTAAAGAAGCGGTAACACGCCTTGAGGCTGTTGAAAATGCCGGCGTTACTAGTATGTCATGCTGGTTCCGTATGGGTGACATGGAGCACCGCAAAGTTATGAAAGCAATGAAACGTTTTGCAGATGAAGTAATGCCTTACTTTAAGTCACCAGTGAATAAAGTGAATGCTTAATACTTTTTAAAACTATTAAAAATAAGGAGTGGATTAGCATGCAAAATACATCTGCTAAAACATTAGAACAAAGAATTGCAGAATTAGAGGCTCGTGAAGAAATTAAGGCTATTATCGCCAACTATAATCATGGGGTCGATAAACTTGATGAAGAATTGTTTATGAGCCTTTGGGAAGAAGATGCGGTATGGGATATCGGTGACCCATGGGGATTATGTGTAAACAAGCAGGAAATTTTAGAAAAAATTACAGCCATTTGGGAAGGCCTTCCTGAAACACATCATTATGGGATGAATGAGGTAATTACAGTTGACATAGAAAATGGCACAGCAACATGCGTTTCAGATGTTGACTGCACGGCAACAAATGTAAACGGTGTACCGCTTGTGATTGCCGCTTCAAATTGGGATAAATATACAAATAAATCTGGGAAATGGCGTTTCGCTGAACGCAAAATTAAAATCCATTACATGACTCCAGTATTAGAGCCATGGTCCGATCAACCAGAATCAAGAATTAATCCAGGACTATAATAACTTTTACAGAAACAGGGTAAATAACAATCATTTACCCTGTTTCTTCAATCAGTAATAATTTTGCAAACTATTTATTTTCTATTTTTATTAAGGAGTGATCAAATGAAAGCGGAAGAAAAATTGGCCATTCATGAAGTATTAAACAAAGCTGCATATGGTTATGACCAACGTGAAGTAGAAATGCTTGCAGATTGCTTTGCAGAAGATGCTGTCATGACGATGCGTGTTGCCGGAGGAGAATTACTCGGTCCCTATGAAGGTTCAAATGCAATCATGGGATTAATGACTCGTTCGATGGAACGGCAAACAGATAAGCGTCTTCATGAAATTTCTAATATCTTTTTTGAAGCAGAGGATGAAGAATCAGCCACAGTCCTATCAAGTTTAGTCTTATTCGCAACGGAGAACGGAAAAGCAAATCTATTATCTACTGGAATCTATCGAGATGAGGTTGTAAAGGTTGGTTCCTTCTGGAAAATAAAAAAACGACATTTAGACCTAGAACTACCTTTCTAATACCAATCATATTGGCTTAAGGAGGCAATCAAGTATATGGTGAATATTGGTCAGATTCCTGCTAAATATGCAAGACTTGATCCAAAGCGGCCAGCACTTATAGACATCCAAATAATCGCCGTATGAATTATGGAGAACTAGATGAGCGAGTAAGTCGATTGGCCAACGGATATATCGACAATTTGGGTCTGCAAAAGGGGGATCGGGTTGCTGTTTTATCGAAGAACAGTATTGAATTTATTGAAAATTATTTTGCCTGTGCCCGAACAGGATTGATTATCCAACCGCTTAATTGGAGATTAAGTACCCCGGAATTAACACGGATTCTCTCAGATGGAAAACCTTCCGTATTCGTTAATTCAATTGAATTCAGTGAAGTAGCCAAAGAACTTCAACGTGAATTAGATATCAATCATTGGCTTAAATACGGTGACCACAGTGACAGTACCTATGAAGATCTAATTTCAGCTGCGTTAGATGACGAGCCTCATTTATCTGCACAAGTCGGTGACGACGACCCTATGCTTATTCTATATACAGGTGGCACGACAGGAGAATCAAAGGGAGCGTTACATACGCATAAAGGATTTTACGCAGGTATGTTAAACCAGATAACGTTCAGCTTTTTTTATACAATGCTGCTTTATGGAATGCCCATCGTATCCACTTTGATTACCCATATGCAGCCGAAGTTGAGGAATACCCGGGATTGGTTATTGCTGGACCATTATTAGGAGATTGGCTTAATCAATCTGTAACCGAGTGGGTAGGGGAAGATGGCCAGTTAACCTCGATAGAGTACTCCAATCGAAAGGCTGCATACATCGGAGAAACATTGAGGTCCGGTGGAAAAGTAGTTTCGTGTAACTATGAGCTGGGGGAAGTGAAGATTGAAGTTTATATTAAAAATGAAAATGATGAAATCATCACCCCCGGTGTTGCTCTGGCACGTTTTTATCAAAAATAAATTATGAAGGAGGGAAGTAGATGGGGACACTACGAGGAAAAGTAGCCATTGTAGGTGCAGCGGATACTAAGGTTGGCGTTGTTCCGAATATGGGAGCGACCCAGCTTTGTGTAGATGCAGCCATACGTGCACTTCAAGATGCAGGTATTACAAAGGATAAAATCGACGGCCTGATTACTTGTAATTCAATGGCAGAGCCCATTATGTATCACGCGGAAGCAATAGCTGAATATATGCAAATTTCCCCACGCTATTGCTATAGTGTTGGCACGGGTGGTGGTACAACTTTTTCAGTTCTTCACCATGCTGCGTCAGCAATAATGTCCGGCATGTGTGATACAGTTCTGATTACGATGGCTGACAGTTTAAAAAGTGGTCTTACAGCTGAACAAGCAATGGCAACACAAGTTTCGGCGTGCCACGGCCAGTTCGAATTACCATATGGTCCTTCTGTACCATCCCTTTATGCGCTTATTGCCAGAGCGCATATGGAAAAGTACGGTACAACATTTGAGCAGTTTGCGGCTATTGCTGTTGCATCCCGCAAGCATGCTAGTCTAAATCCAAACGCGCAAATGCAGAAGCTAATAACGGTCGAGGATGTTGTTAATTCCAGAATGATCGCCGACCCTCTGCATTTACTAGATTGCTCCTTAATATCAGATGGTGGGGCTGCAATTATTGTTACATCTGCTGAACGTGCTCGTGATTTTCCTAACCAGCCAGTTTATCTTCTTGGAGTCGGTGAAGGGCATAATCACGAACATATCAGCCAGGCTAGAAACTTAACCACTTCTGCAGCTGTTGAATCGGGAAAGCGTGCGTTTGAAATGGCCGGTTTAGGTCCGGAGGATATGGATTTTGCCGAGCTTTATGATTGTTTCACCCCTACTGTTTTAATCGAACTAGAAGATCTTGGCTTTTGCAAAAAAGGAGAAGGCGGAGCTTTCGTTGAAAGTGGTGCGATTGAATTAGGAGGGAAACTTCCTATTAATACCCACGGCGGCCTCCTTTCCCATTGTCATCCCGGAAATCCTGGATCGATGTTTTCTTTAACAGAGGCTGTTTTACAACTTCGCCGTCAAGCGGGAAAACGACAGGTTGCAAATGCTGAAGTGGCGCTTGTACATGGGCAAGGTGGCATCATGTCAAGCCATACTACTCTTATACTAGGCCGTGAACAAATCTAGTACCATGTTTTTATAGGAAAAAGGAGAGGTTTTTTGTGCGAGGTCATTGTTATGATTGATCATTCAGGAAAATTTTTTCCTCACCCAACGGTAGAAACAGCTCCATATTGGGAGGGCTGTCGAAATCATAAATTGTTGATACAACAATGCAAAGACTGTGGGCACTCTCAGTTTTACCCAAGAATTATTTGTACAAATTGTATGAGTGACAATGTAGATTGGGTCCCTGCATCAGGAAAAGGAAAGGTTATAAGCTATACGATTATGCACCGTGCTATTACGAAAGCATATCTTGCGGAAGCACCTTATGTGATTGCCTTAATTGAACTAAATGAGGGGCCGACGATGATGAGCAATGTTGTTCAATGTGACCCCGAAAGTGTATCGATTGGAATGGATGTGGAAGTTACTTTTGAAGATTGGTCTGAGGAGATTTCTGTACCAAAGTTTCGACTACTGGAATGATTAAAGATTTTCATCCTAATATCTTATACACCATTTATCCAAACAGACGTTTGTTCTGATTTTCGATAAAACGAAGGGAGTGTAAAGCAGTATGTATAAAGGAATTCAGACATTCGGAAAAATTGTTGAATACCGTGCCAACGAAAATCCAAAAGCAAGATTTGTTCGCTTCCAAAATGTAGACCTTACGTATGGTCAGTTTCACCAAGCCGGCAATAAAATGGCAAACGTCATCAAATCTCTAAATCTGTCAAAAGGGCAAAAATGTGCTGTCATGCTGCCAAATAGCCCAGAATTTCTTACGGCATGGTTAGGCTTGGCCCGACTTGGTGTCATTGAGGTCCCTATCAATACATCATACCGTGGAGATTTGCTGCAATACATTCTCAATAAAGCGGAATGTCAAGCTATTGTCATCTCATCACAATGGGTGGAGCGAATCGAGCAAATCTCGGATGCATTGACCCATCTACGCCATGTTATTGTTGTAGGAAATGATTATGAAAGCGAAACATTACCAAGCCCAATATTGTGTCATTCTTTTGAGACATTAATGGCAAATGTATGTGATGATCCAGTTGATGTTGACATCAAACCTAGCGACCCTTCACTGATTTTATTTACTTCAGGAACAACCGGACCTTCTAAAGGTGCAATTCTTTGCCATCGTGCCAACTTTTCTCTTGCTGAAACGTGTTGTGACCTAATGAATTACAGCGCTGAAGACCGATTTTTCACAGTATTTCCGTTATTCCATGTCAATGCCCGCTACGCAACGATATTACCAGCATTACTTGCTGGTGCTGATGTTGTAATGCACGAGCGTTTCTCTGCTTCAAAATTTTGGGACATTTGTCGTGCAGAGCAAATTACTACATTTACGTATATGGGTTCTCTTCTGACAATTTTAATGAAACAGCCGGAACGCTCCGACGATGCTGAAAATCCAGTCCGTCAAATTCAAGGTGCGCCAGTGCCACTGGAAATCTATGAGGACTTCGAGAAACGTTTTAATATAAAAATTACTGAAGCGTACGGGTCAACAGAGGTAGGTTTAGCAATGGTGAATCGTGCCGAAACATTCCGGTTAGGATCGTGCGGGAAAGCGGTCCCCATTTATGAAGTAGAAATTCATGATGAGAATGACAACCCATGCCCAATTGGGGAAGTTGGTGAAATCGTTGTGCGGCCAAGGGAAGCAAATGTATTATTCTCCGGTTATTATGGAATGCCCGAAGCGACGGTTGAAACATGGAAAAACCTATGGTTCCACACTGGAGACCGCGGCCAAATGGATGAGGACGGTTATTACTATTTTGTTGATCGTAAAAAAGATGTCATCCGCCGTCGGGGGGAGAATATTTCATCATACGAAATCGAACGTGTGATTAACACTCACCCTAAAATAAAGGAAGCAGCATTAGTTGGTGTACCTTCCGAACTTTCTGAGGAAGAAGTACTTGCAGTTGTGGTTTTACGAGAAGGGGAATTCCTAGAGCCAGAAGAACTTCTTGATTTTTGCCAGCCTCGAATGGCTTACTTTGCTGTCCCTCGTTATATAAGGTATGTGAAGGAGTTTCCAAGAACACCATCACAAAGAATTGAGAAATACAAACTTCGTGCCGAAGGGATAACCTCAGATACATGGGATCGGGAAAGAGTTGGCTATAAAATTTTAAAATAATTTGGATAGTACCAATTTGATAATCAGGATGATTGCGTGGGAGGGCTAACATGTACAGAGGTATTGAAACATTTGGGGAAATTGTAAAATACCGGGCTGAAACGAAAGCATCTGAAAGATTTATCCGTTTTGAGAATCGAGATTTGACATACGAGGAATTTCACCTGAGTGGTAATAAGGTTGCTAATTTCATAGCATCTCTTGGACTAGCGAAAGGGCAAACCTGTGCGGTTATGCTGCCAAATAGTCCTGAGTTTTTAGCAACATGGTTGGGTCTTGCTCGTCTTGGAGTAATCGAAGTTCCAATAAATACAGCCTTCCGCGGTGATTTACTCGTATACATCCTTAATAAAGCAGAATGTCAAGCAATTGTTATTTCATCGCAATGGGTTGAACGCTTACATCATATTTTAGGAGAGCTAACACATTTGCGTCATGTCATTGTAGTTGGAGAAGAATACCACCCTGCGAGAGGTAAGATCACTTGGCATTCCTATAATGAAATGATAAATAAAGTGAGTGATGCACCCGTTGATGTAAGAATTAAACCAAAAGACCCGGCCCTTATTCTTTTTACATCAGGAACAACAGGCCCATCAAAAGGTGTCATACTCTGCCATCAAGCAAATTTTAGTGTAGCGAAGACAGCCTGTGAACTCATGAATTATAACCAGAATGATCGGTTATTTACTGCTTTTCCATTATTTCATGTCAATGCCCGCTATACGACAATTCTTGTAGCTTTGTTGGTTGGTTGTGATGTCGTCATGCATTCAAGATTTTCTGCCTCAAAATTCTGGGATATTTGCCGAACTGAAAATATAACAGCCTTTAACTTCATGGGAACACTTCTTACGATGTTAATGAAACAGCCGGAACTTTCAAACGATGCTGATAATCCTGTAAAAAAAGCATTTGGCGCACCAACACCCCTTGAAATATATGAAGAGTTTGAGTCAAGGTTTCAAGTGAAAATCTCCGAGGTTTACGGCTCGACAGAACTTGGGACTGCTTTATATAATCCGGCCGAATCTTTCCGAAAGGGATCTTGCGGCTACCCTGTGCCAGTTTACGAGGTTGAAATTCATGATGAAGATGGGAATCCATGCCCCCCTGGTGTGGCTGGAGAAATTGTAGCACGCCCTAAACAACCTAATATCATGTTTTCAGGGTATTATGGAATGCCGGAAGCAACTGTAGATGTATGGCGCAATCTATGGTTTCATACTGGTGATACGGGTCGTATGGACGAAGATGGTTATTTCTACTTTATTGATCGGAAAAAAGATGTTGTTCGCAGGAGGGGTGAAAACATTTCATCGTATGAAGTTGAACGTGTAATCAATGACCACCCAAAAGTATTTGAATCTGCTGTCATAGGCGTCCCATCGGAACTTTCAGAAGAGGAAGTACTTGCGATCATTATTGTAAAAGAAGGTAAACAACTGCAACCTGAAGAACTACTTGACTTCTGTCAAGATCGTATGGCCCACTTTGCGGTTCCAAGGTTTATCCGATTTGTAAAGGAATTACCAAAAAACACATCACAAAGAGTGGAAAAGTATAAATTACGCCAAGAAGGAATTTCTGCAGATACATGGGACCGTGAATTGGTAGGATATAAAGTTCGTAGATAAACGATATCTATTTAGCTATGACAGGAGGTAAATGATTTGAAAAAATTCAATATCGGGTTATGTCTTGTTCTAGTCCTAAGCTTCTTATTAGCAGCTTGTGGAAATACATCTCAAAAGGGCGGCAATGAAGCCAATGCAGCAGGTTCCTCTGGGCAGGAAAAATATGTTTTAAAGCTAGCACACGCTTATCCTACAGCATCATTCATGCAAACTTTTATGGAATGGTTTAGTGAGGAAGTGCAAAAACGTAGTAACGGCCGGCTAACAATAGAAATCTTTCCGAATGGACAGTTAATGCCTCCAGATCAAGAAGTACCTGCAATTTTACAAGGTCAAATCGATATGAGTCACACATCTTCACCGGTTTTAACAAGCTTTGACCCAATTTGGAACTTTTATGAGTTGCCGTTTATCTTTGATTATGATCCAAAGGATCCGGCTGTCTTTTTACAGAACAGGATGAAATTTAATCAGAGTGTGAATGGTGGACAAAAATTAAAACAAAGAATGGAGGAAAAAGGAATAAAAGTCTTATCCCTTGGCTTTGTTGATATGTTTGGTTCAGTATACACAACTGATGATAAAAATTTAGTTACAGGACCAGATAGTGCAAAAGGTTTAAAACTCAGAACACCAGGAGGATTAATTGGCCCTGAAACAGCCAAAGCCATTGGTGCAAGTAGTATGACAATCGCAGGTGCAGAGGTCATTACAGCATTACAGCAAAAAACTGTGGATGGACTATTAACAACACCAATTTATGCTTCAGACGCGAAATTACCAGTTAAGTCATTGTCTGTAGTACCTCTTTTCAACAGTGTTACACCACTTATTATTTCAAAAAAGAAATTTGAATCATTACCGGAGGATCTTCAACAAATTCTTGTTGAGACTGGAAAGGATTTAGAAGATCATGCCATGAAAATGGTAGAGGAAAAAGCCCGAACTGCGTATCAAAATCTTGAAAAAGAAGGAGTAAAAATCTACTACCCTACTCCTGAAGAAATAAAGGAATGGGAGGAAGCAACGAACCCGGCAAGGGAAGTCTTTGTAAAGCAAGTCGATGGTGGAAAAGAGCTGTTAGATGAACTTGCTAATTTAAAACAATAGAAGATCGTATAGGAATACACCGTTTTAAAAGCAATTCATGAGTTCAATAGAACGTCTATTGAACTCAGTTACTCTATAAGGAGTTGATACGGCATGGAAATAATCAAAAAAATAGAAACTTCAACTCGATATCTAGACAGAATACTAGAAGGAACTGCCTTGATTTGTTTAGGTATTAGTGTGTTAGGCGCTGTCGTTAATGTTTTCTTACGTTATGTAATGGATATGTCCTATCAATTAATAGAAGAAATTTGCCGCTATGCCATTATTTACGGTGTTTTTGCTTATATTGGGCCGTTAATCAAAAAAGGGGACCATTTGAAGATGGATATTTTGCAAGGACTCCTGAAAGGAAAACGGAAGTTTGTAAATGAAATTTTTATTAGTATCCTTTTATTTGCCTCTTTTGTTTTCCTATTTCGATCAAGTTTTATCTGGACGGCATCTCTTTTAAGTATGAAAGTGATGACGGTTTCTGGGATAATGCTGATGTATATTCCCACACTTGCAATACCAATTGGAATGTTCCTAGGTTGTCTATATTCTGCTTTCCAACTTATTATCGATTATCGTAATTTACTTCATTACAAAAGAAGTGATGACATTGTTTCAGTAGAATCGAATACTGGAAGTTAAGGGGGAAAGTAAGATGCTATTAACAATTGGATTTTTAATATTTGTAGTCCTGTTGATAATTGGGGCCCCAATTTGGTTAGCTCTAGGGATGAGCGGCGGGTTTTGGATCATTGTTCAAATGGGGTTACCCCTTGAAACGATACCATCCCAATTTTTTATTTCGGTAGATTCGTGGATATTATTGGCTGTGCCTTATTTTCTATTAGCTGGAAATTTAATGACTTTCATGGGGCCCGCCGGTAGGATGTTTAAATTTATCAATGACCTGGTTGGGCATCTACCAGGAGGTATGCCAGCAGCGGTTGTTGTGACATCTGCAATTTTTGGAGCACTCTCAGGATCTTCAGTAGCAACCGTAGTTGCGGTAGGGTCGATGGCCATCCCACAAATGATAAAGATGGGGTATTCAAAAGAGAACAGCTATGGGGTTTTAGCAGCATCGGGCACATTGGGTCAAATGATACCACCTAGTATTTTTATGATTTTGTTCGCATCCTCTACGCAACTTGATCCGGGCAAGCTTTTTATGGCTGGAGTCGTTCCGGGAATCTTTATGGCTCTTGTATTAGTAATAGTTTCTATTCTAGTGGGCTTACGGCATGAAAAAGAAAGGAAGAAGAGGAGCAGTCTGGCTGAAATAGGCAGATCCTTCCTAGATGCCATCCCGTCTTTATTGATGCCAATTATTATTCTAGGAGGAATATATGGTGGTGTGTTTACACCAACTGAAGCAGCAGCGATTGCTGTAATCTATGTGCTCATTATTAGCTATTTGTTTAACAGAAAAGAATTCACGAAAGAGAACATGAAAAAAAGCTTCATCTACACTATGGTTACAACAGCCGTCGTCTATATTTTACTAGGCGGTGCTAAATTATTTGCAACAGCCATGACATATATTCAAGTCCCCCAGAAGATTACAGAATTTGCTGTTCATATCGATGTTGCGGATTGGATGATTATGTTAATCATCATTTTGGTTTTCCTGATTTTTGGAATGTTTTTAGATGCGGTTCCAATCTTATATATTACTTTACCTATACTATATCCTGTCGTTATGAGTTTAGGTTATGATCCTATTCACTTTGCCATCATTACTGTTGCTAGCTTAATGATTGGTCAAATCACTCCACCAGTTGGTTCTTGTTTATATGCTATTAGTGGACATTTTAAGGAAAACATGGGTGTGGTAGTAAGAGGTGCCAACCCTTATCTAATCGGATTAATTATTTCTACACTTGTCCTTTTATATGTACCATGGCTAAGTCTATTCTTATTTAAGTAAAAGGAGAAATCAGAAACTATCAAAATATGGCGATAATTAGTTTCTGAAAATTCGAAATTATAATTGATTTCTATATTTTAGAGTTGATATAATAAAACAAACAAACGACTGTTTGTTAAGGTCAAAGGAGGGTCTTACTTTGGAAAGAAATGTTTTATGTAAAAAAGGGGATATCTTGCCTGGCGAAACAAAAATATTTCATGTTAGAAGAACTTCTATCGCCCTCGTACGGAAGCAAAATGACGAGCTTTATGCTGTACGAAACAGCTGTCCACATCAAGGTGCTGAGTTAGCAAAAGGGGTTCTAAGAGGTGCACCACGTGCTGAAGAGATTGGTGATATCTGTTATGAGAAACCAGGCGGATTCCTCTATTGTCCATGGCATCATTGGGCTTTTGATGTTGAGACCGGCTGTTCCATGCACGATCCAAGTAGTACTAAAATAAAGACATATGATGTGAAAATAGAAGGTGAAGATATCGTTATTTACGAGTAAGGATATCTTCAATCACATCTACCGAAAACGCATACATGAACATGGAATAATGACCGAAGGGGGATAAAAAATGAGTAAAACAATTGAAAAGAGTAGGGAACAATCTACTGTTAGAAAAGGTTTAATACCTGTTATAGATTGCGACGTCCATCCAAACCCTCGTAGTTATGAAGATCTTAATCCTTATTTAAGCGATTACTGGAGAGATTTCTTGACTGATTGTAAATGGAAAGGAGTTTTCCCAGGAATACCAGTCATGGCCATTGTTGCGAATGCTGGACACCGGATGGACAGTATTCCTCCTGAGGGTGGTTTAGGTTGTTCCTCCCTTAGTTTTTATAGAAAAGAGGTAGCGGACAAATATAATTATGCGAATTCTATTCTATTTCCAGACTCTACATTTATGTTGTCAGCCTCACCACAGCACGAAATGGCTACTGCCGTAGCATCTGCGTATAATGACTGGCAAATCGAACATTGGTTATCCAAGGATCCAAGTCTACGTGGTTCCGTCGTCATTGCCTCCCAAGACCCGGAAGCTGCTGCACGTGAAATTGATCGCGTAGGTAGTCATCCACAGATGATTCAAGTTGGCTTATCGATACATTCACCTTATGGTGGATGGGGTGACAAACGTTATCATCCAATTTGGGAGGCAGCACTCCGAAACGGATTAGTATGTACTTTCCATGTTTCTGTTCCAGGTGGTTTATTTAGGCAGGGCCCCGTTCTAGGAAACTATTATCCAGAAGGGCAGACGAATAACGGCTTAACTTTCCAAGCGCAAGTTAATAGTATTATCTTTGGTGGAGTGTTGGAGAAATATCAGAATTTGAGGATGGTCTTCGTGGAAGGTGGCTTTGCATGGCTTCCGAATCTCATGTATACAATGGATACACATTGGCGTAATTTAAAACGTGAAGTACCTTGGATTAAACGCCCACCAAGCCAGCAAGTTCGAGATCAAATGTGGTTTGGAACACAACCACTTATAGAGCCTGAGAGACATGAGGATGAAGATCATGTTGTTCAAATTATAAAAATGATCGGCGAAAATAAAATTCTCTTCGCTAGTGATTACCCACATTGGGAATTTGACGCCCCGCATGCGGCATTAGCTAAATTCCCTAGTGATCTTAAGAGAAAAGTTCTTTATAAAAATGCAGTTGATTTATTTGGATTGCCAGATCCAACAATGGAGAAGTAAATTAAAAATAGCAGGTGCTTATCTGGCACCTGCTATTTTTATACTAATTGAAACGAGTAGCCACTTCCTTTTGAAAAGAAAGTGGCTATAACTATCATTAAATATTAAATTTAAAAAAATCTATTTTTGATCGCAACTGTAATTTGCTCAAGTGCTCTCTTGGCGTCTTCCATAAGAACTGGCATCCAGAAGAAGCCATGAATTTGCCCATTGTATCGTTTATGTTCAACAGGCACTCCTACTGCTTGTAATCGTGCTGCATAGGCTTCGCCTTCGTCCCGTAAGACGTCATATTCTGCAGTAATTACTACAGCTGGCGGCAACCCAGAAACATCTTCAGCAAGAAGAGGAGAAGCATATGGATGGGCTTTTTCCTCTGGACTATTTAAGTATTGGTCAGCAAACCAATGCATTGCTGCTGTTTCTAAGTAATGACCTTCACCATTCTCACGATAGGATTGCGTATTATAAGAAAAATCGGTTACAGGATAAAGAAGAATTTGCAGGCCAATATCTGGTCCGCCCCGGTGTTTGGCCATTAAAGGAATAACTGCTGCAAGATTGCCTCCCGCACTATCACCACCGACGGCGATTCGAGTAGGATCTCCATTATATTCTGAAATATTTTCTGCCACCCATTTAGTTGCTGCATAACAGTCTTCCGGCCCTACAGGGAATTTATATTCAGGTGCTAAGCGATAGTCTACAGAAACTACCAAACATCCGGTGGAATTTGTAACCGCACGAAGGATCGGGTCAATGACATCAAGGTCTCCTAATACCCAACCGCCACCGTGGTAATAGACAAAGACCGGAAAAGGTCCTTCACCTGTAGGAGTGTAAAGGCGTAACTCAATCTCCGTATTATCAACTGGAATCTTAATATCTTCCACCTTGGCAACCTGCTGTGGCTCCCCAGTCACATCCTTATAAAAGGCGAGAAGGCCATCACGGTTTTCTTGAACAGACATTTGTTCAATAGCTGGAGCACCATTTGCTTTTGCTTGGGCTATTTGATCTAATAGCTTTTTTACCTCAGGTTGTAATGTCATAATTGTTCCTCCTTCTAATAGTTTGATTTCCACTTCATTGATTATTTAATGAGCTATTAACCTGTCAATTCGGGAAGTGTACGTGCAATGCTGAAAAAGTTAAATCGCTTACAAAAAAGTGGTACAGTAAATCATAAGCAACTTTATATAGGAAAATTACAAAAAATTAATATTTTTGGAAAATTTAAAATATAGAATTGCTACCTTTCTTGAAAGTTGATATAATAATTCAAACAAACGGTAGATTCATTTACCGTAGAGGTGGTGCTGATATGAAACAATCACAAAATTATGAAACGATTCCGATTCGGAATGGAGAAGATTTTGATCAGGAAGCCTTAAGAAAATATTTACATGAACATGTAGGAGATTTTCCTAACAGACCTCTAAAAATAAAACAATATCCAACAGGAGTGTCTAATTTAACGTACCTGGTCCGTAGTGGGGAATGGGAAGCTGTTATGCGTCGCCCACCATCAGGACCTTTGCCGCCAAAAGCACATGACATGAAGCGGGAATCAGATCTATTAGCGAAACTCTATCCCGTATTCCCACTTGTTCCAAAACCTTATGCCTACTGTGATGATAAGGAAGTGATAGGAACAACGTTTTATGTGATGGAAAGAAAACAAGGGGTCGTATTAGATGACCAGTTTCCGAAAGGGTTCCATGTTACTGAGGAATTATGTCAAGAGATATCCCATGCTGTTGTTGATGCACTTGCCGGGCTCCATTCAGTTGATTATGTAGGGGCAAATCTATCTAGTCTTGGACGTCCTAATGGTTTTTTAGAAAGACAGGTCCATGGTTGGATTGAGCGCTATAGAAGATCAAAAACAGACGATCTACCTTATTTCGAGTCATTAGCGAACTGGTTTGTAGGACACATACCAACCTCCCAATATGCGAGTATTATTCATAATGATTACAAACTCAACAATATGCTCCTTTCCAAAGACTATCGCAAGATTGAAGCGATTCTGGATTGGGAAATTGCCACGATCGCTGATCCATTCTTTGACCTGGCCGGGGCATTGGGGTATTGGATGGAAGCAGGTGATCCTGACTATCTAAAAGAAAGTCTGCCAACTGTAACAACAATGCCTGGCTTTATCAAGCGTACCGATTTTATTCAAAGGTATTCAGAAAAAACAGGCTGGGATATTCCGGATTTAAACTTTTACATGGCCTTTACTTATTTTAAACTTGCTGTTGTCTTGCAACAGATCTATTACCGTTGGAAAATTGGGCAAACGAACGACAACCGTTTTGAAAATTTTATAGATAAAGTAAAAAACCTCATGCTTTATGCGCATGAAGTTTGTGAGACTAAAAAATATTAATATTTTTTGATAGGTGGGGGCAAATGTATGGCAAAAACAAACGAGAAAAAAACAACAAAAAAATCATCTAGAAAATTCAATGAAATTGTAAATGCGGCAGCCAAGGTTTTTCGGGAAAAAGGTTATAAGGAAGCAACATTAGAGGATATTGCTAGCGAAGTTGGAATGTTAAAAGGTAGCCTTTATTATTATATAAATAAAAAAGAAGATTTATTATATGCCGTTGTTGAAAGACCGCTAGGCGAGATGACAGAGAATCTAAAGGAAATTGTAAATTCCTCAGACGCACCATCGGTAAAATTAGAGAAAGCATTAAAAAATCATATTTATAGTTTTGAAAAATATCAAAGCGAATTGTTTGTTTGGATTTCAATTGAATGGTTCAAGTCCGAATTCGGTGGGGATATTGCCACGTTGGGTGACGAATACGATCAACTATTTCGAAAAATAGTCTTAGAAGGGATCGAAAAGAAAGAGTTTCGCAATGATTTAGATCCAAAGCTAATGACATTTGCAATATTTGGTGTTTTTAATTATATGCAGCGCTGGTATTCACCAAATAACATCTATACATTTAATGAAATTTCACGGCAATTTAATGCTTTTGTTCTTCAAGGAATTATTGAGAAAGATATATTATGCTCATCAAAAAATGATGAGTGATGGTTCCATAAGACGTCTATCTGATTAAGATGGACGTTTTTTCCTTTTATTGAAATAAAAAAATTTCCGATACAGCATATAACAAGGAGTGCCTGTCATATAATTTATTAAAACAAACAATAGTTTGATACATCATAGATGAAATCATTGGAATACAAGGGGGGAATGAAATGTTCTACCAATACCTGCCTGTTGAACGGATTCATTATGGAATCAACGTAGTTAGAGACCAACTCTTACCTGAAATGAAAAGTTTGGGTGCGAAAAAGGCTTTGATTGTCACAACAAATAGTATGCTGCAGACTAAAGCATATAAAGAGCTGTTCACCTCACTTCTTGATAACGGAATAGATACATATGAGGTCTGTTCTAAGCAGCATGTGCCCGGAAACATTTTAATGAAGGAGATCCAAGAGATTAATCATTTTAATCCTGAAGTGATTATCAGTTGCGGTGGAGGTAGTCCGATTGATGCGGCTAAAATTCTTTCATTCGTCTTAGCCGAAAAAATACAGTCTGAAGAGGAATTATATCCTTATTCGGAAAATAAGAAAGAAAAAGTTCCAAAGATGGAAAACTTCATTCCACATATTGCGATTCCAACAACGCTGTCTGCTTCTGAGTATACAAGTATAGCAGGCGTGACAAACCAAAGAGATCATTTGAAATATAAATTTTCTCATGTAAATATGACGCCAACCTTCGTTTTTTTAGACCCTGTTTTTACAATAGAAACCCCAGAATGGCTCTGGATTTCAACGGGTATTCGCGCAGTAGACCATGCAGTTGAAACATTATATTCTCCAATTCCAAATCCAGTTAACTCTAGTTTAGCCTTGCAAGCATTGAAGAAGCTATATGATTATTTACCACTTTCAAGGGAAAATACGAACAACCTACAATATCGACTGGAATGCCAATTAGGGGCATGGCTGTCTCTATTTTCAGTTGTTAATATTAAATTGGGATTGTCCCACAGTATCGGCCATCAATTAGGTGCGCTTTTTAATATACCCCATGGGATGACTTCGGCCATTATGCTGCCGCATGTGATGGAGTTTCTTTTGCCGCGGACGTATAAGGAACAGGCACAAATACTGGAGGTTTTAGGAAAAAGTAAATCGGATGGAAATGTGGAGGAACAAGCTTGCCAAGCGCCTATCCTAATAAGGGAGCTCATTCAAGGCTTGGACATTCCATATCGGTTAAGAGATTTTAATGTTGCAAAAGACAGCATTCCGCTAGTTGTAGAAAATATTTTAAAAGACATCAAAGGCGAAGAAAATTCTTTTGTTTTGGATACAGAGGATTTGAACAGTGAAATAACTGCGCTTTTAGAAGCAGCTTGGTAAGTACAACCCCTTAACGAAATAGCTGTAAAAGGCTTGATTATGAACATGGTATTCTGAATATTCAAAATATATGATACTTATTATTGAGGTGAATGAAAGGTGCTATACGAACAACTTCTGGACAGTTTTTCTTGGGATAAGGTCATTAAGACGTTTGATTGGGATATTCATGAAAAGTTTAATATGGGGCACGAATGTTGTGATCGTTGGGCCGCCGATACTAATCGCATCGCCGTTTGTTGGGAAGATGAAGCCGGAAATACGGATGTTTGGACATTTCATCGATTGAAAGAGCAATCGAATAAGATGGCAAACGCCCTTCGCTCCCTTGGCGTCCAGAAAGGGGATCGTGTCGCTGGACTACTTGGCAAGGATATGGAACTTATTCTTACCGTATTGGCGACATGGAAAATAGGGGCTGTTTATGTACCAATGTTTACAGCCTTTGGTCCTGAAGCGATTTCTTATCGATTAAATGATTCTGGTTGTAAAGTTCTTTTGACAAATCAAGAACAAGCACAAAAAATAGCAGGAATGGATATTCCATGCAAGCTTATTTTGGCTGACGGTTCGTCAAGTGATTGCCTTAGTTTTTGGGAATTTATTCAGCCGTTTTCATCTGAGCACGAAATCGAACCAACCAATATCATGGACCCATGTGTCATTCAATATACATCGGGATCGACAGGTATGCCGAAAGGGGCTGTTTGGGCCCATAAAATTTTACTTAGCTCCTATCCGTATGTAAGGTATGCGATCGGAGTTGCAGATGACGATGTATTTTTTGGCGGCGCTGATTTAGGTTGGGCATTCGGGCTTATCAATTGCACTTTTGTCCCTTTAAGCTATGGTGTAAATATCCTTGCTTATAAAGGATCTTTTAAAGTAGAGAAAACTTATCAGTTGTTAGAAAAATATAATGTCACGAATTTCGCCTATGCGCCAACGGCATATAGAATGATGATGGCATCTGGCTCTGAGTTGGTAAAACAATATTCATTCAAAGTTAGAAAATTTAGCAGTGCGGGTGAACCACTAAACGCTGAGGTTGTTCGTTTCTTTAGGGAAAACTTTGGAAGGGAAATTTATGATCATTATGGATGTACAGAAACCGGAATGATTGTTGATAACTTTAATGTAACTAATATGGTTGTCAAACCGGGTTCAATGGGATTACCTTCACCAGGATTTAACATTGCCTTATTGGATGAAGATGGTAACTCAGTTGATAATGGAAAGGTAGGCCAAATCGCTGTTGATACCACGGCTTTCCCGTTCTTCTTCTTAGGCTATTGGCAGGATCCTGAGAAAACGAAGGAAAAAATAAAAGGTAAATGGCTATTGACCGGTGACCTTGCAAGCAAGGATGAAGATGGATACTTCTGGTTTGAGGGCCGTTCTGATGATATTATTTCTAGCGCTGGCTATCGTATTGGCCCTTTCGAAGTGGAAAGCAGTCTCTTGGAGCATCCTGCTGTCGCAGAAACTGCCGTGATTGGTAAACCAGATCCTTCCAAGGGAGAAATCGTTAAGGCCTATGTCGTTCTTAAAGATGCATATGAGCCTACAGATGAACTAGCGCAACAATTAAGTGCTTTCGTTAAGAATAAACTATCTAAACATCAATATCCAAGAGAAGTGGAGTTTGTCGATAGTCTCCCTAAAACTCCAAGTGGTAAAATTCAGAGATTCCTTTTAAAAGCAAAAGAGCGGGCAGCAAAGTAATCAGGGATTGAGAGTTTTCTAGCAAGATAGGAGGGAGAAAATGGTTGAGTATATTTTCACCTTGATATTGTTAGGATTTTTCGAATCACAGTAAGAACAAAGATAAATATATGGTAGCGCTTAATGACACAGGCCTGACTCCTCCTTCATTACATAAGGGGGAGTTTTTGCGTTATCACAAAAAATATTGAAAGCAATTGAATAAAACTCAAAAAAGTGCAGACCATTATGTCTGCACTTTTTACTTCTATAAAGTTACTCGAATTTTGTTACGACAAATGTGCCGGTAGTTGCAAATTTACTCATTTCCTCAAATATTGACTGAACTTCAGAAAGTGAAACTTCACGGGTTACCATTTTTCCAGGATTTAAGCGACCTTGTGCTACTAAAGGTAGCATGGAGTTGAAGCGATGAGCTGGCATACCAAGTGTTGTCTCAAATTTTATTTCATTCACGACCATATGATCGACAGGTAGTGAAATAAATCCGGCTTCTTTTTTGGTTGTTACACCAATTTGTAGGTGTCTCCCTTTTTTTCTTAAACTGTTAATTGCATTTACGCATGTCTGACTAATGCCAAGAGCATCAACA
Source organism: Schinkia acidoalkalinis (assembly GCF_054301215.1). The sequence goes on along the minus strand of NZ_CP182573.1, from coordinate 180,448 downwards.
GAAACATGAGCACCACCATTTGTTAACTCTTTAACAGCCTCAATAGGGTTTGTCTGGTTACTATTAATTGTATATAAGGCACCTAGTTGTTTCGCTAGATTAAGATTATTATCGTTTATATCTACGCCAATGACGTTTGCCCCGATAGCGGTAGCTATGTTGATAGCAGATAGACCTACACCACCGCAACCATAAATGACAACCCATTCACCAGGTTGAACCTTACTTTTCCCAACAATTCCTTCAAACGCTGTCATAAAACGACAACCAAGAGCAGCACCGTCAGTGAAACTCACTTCTTCAGGAAGATGGATGACATTGCGGTCTCCTAAAGGAACAGCGACATATTCTCCGTATCCACCTGAATAGGCTAAGCCGGGAACCAGAAATGAGTCACATAGATGTGTATGTCCCTGAAGACAATGAGGACATGTTCCATCACTGCCCGAAAATGGGACAATCACTCGATCACCTCGCTTGAAATTTTTTATGTTTTTCCCAACTTCTTCAACGATACCGCTCATTTCATGCCCCATGACTGGTGCTGTAATTGGTAAATCCCCAGCCCATACATGCCAATCACTGCGACATACGCCATTTGCCTTTACATTTACGAGAATACCATTATCATCAATTGTTGGCTCGGATACATCTTTCACAGTAATTTTTTTTACATCCTCAATTACAAGCGCTTTCATTTTTAAAATCCCCCTTTATTAACTTTAATTATATATTTTAATGTTTATTTGAAAATTCCATATAAAGTATGTACGGCACCCCCAAAAAGGAGCTATTTCATAATGGTGTACATCCCCTTAAAATAAAAAAAGAAGAGGCAACGATTGAACGTTACCTCTTCTTATGTATTCACATATTAACAATCTTCAGTTTTATTATGGTGGAGTGGTGGTGGAATAAGCCAACCTTTTTCCTTGTTTAATCGCAAAGCTTTTGCAGCAAGAGCAGCTTTTTGCATATGGAACTGGCCAAACATCATGGCAATATCCTCACGAATACATTGAGCAACTACGCCGCTGCAGGATACTAACCCTGCGCCCAAAGAAACCGATAAATGGGCGGCAATTTCAGGGTCCAGAAATCGTGCTCCTACAGGTATATCTTCAAGACAAGCCTTTGGTCGTTCTGGTGATGCTGGTGGAAGTCCCACTCCATTTTCTTTTAAAAGAGCTTCAATTTGTTTTTCTTCCTGTTGGCATTGTTGAATACACTCCTCCAACAATTTTCGTAAATCCTCATCACCAGTATGGTTAATCTTTGTCTGATAACCAGCAATAGATTGCTTTGCCGCTAATAAAAATGACCAGGTTGAAAACACTTCACCGTAATGCATTGGTTCATCTTTTGGATTCCCACTTAAAATTCCCATAAAGACACTCCTTACTATGTTTGTAAAATTCATCTTATTCTCCTAGATAAGTTAGATACTGTTGTTCCACGATCTAAGGGAGAAACAAGCGTGGATGTTGTACTAGTCATGGTTCCCAACTGTACAAATTCATTGTTTGTATTTAGTAATAGATTTATTCAGTCTAATCTTTCAAATAATGAATGGAAAAACCTTCACTCTATAGTACTTTTCACCATTTCTTAATATTTTTGGGGGTTAAAAGTGGTATAATAAGCATATAAATAAAAATATACTAATTGATGGAAGTGGGTGAAGGTAATGATTACCTCAAAAGAAAAATTATTACGTTTAATTAATGAAATCCCTGAAAGTGAGTTGGAACGAGTTTTAGAATTTGCTGAAAATCTAAATCATCATTCTTATGAATATTGGGGAAAAACAAATGAAAGCAGTTTGGATTTTTGGGATGATGCGATTGATAATGAGATTTGGAATAACATCTAGTATATCTTCATAAACATGCACCATGAATTCTCCAAATTAGATTCCATACACCAATTGCCCCGAAGCAACGTCCAGTTTTTAGTAGTATCTAACTTAATGCTCAAGACAAAGACGGACATCCAGTTGTTGCAACCACATCTTAACGTTTTCGACAAATGTAAAAAGCAGTATGCCCATTATGGGCACACTGCTTTTTGTTATGAAACATTTTTGGACAATCAAAATTCCTCACGATTGCGGATAAAAGCAAGTAATTGTTCACTACCTTCTTTTACAAGCTCATAGGTAAGATTAAAATTACCAGTAAAATAAGGATCTGGCACATCTGTAACATCATTTTCAACAAAATCCATTAGTCTAGCAATATAAGCGGTTGGGTTTTTACCAGCCATTAAGCTGATATCACGAAGGTTCTTTTCATCCATTGCAATTATATAATGAAAATTATCAAAATCTAATCGATTCAATTGACGAGCTCTGATGGTGCTATAGTCAATGTTATACTCGTCCAGCATTTTTTGAGTACCCTTATGTGGTGCTTCTCCTATATGCCAATCACCTGTTCCAGCGGAGTCAACCTTGATATTGCTATCTAATCCTTGCTTTATTAATAAGTCCCGAAAGACTGCTTCAGCCATCGGTGACCGACAAATATTCCCAAGACAAACAAACAAGACACGAACCAATACAAACATCCTTTCAATTATTAACTTTAATTCACGTTGCCACATTTTTTTATAAAAACTTTTCTCATGCAATTCTTATCATTTAATTTTACACAATAATTTGAAGTAAATAAACTATATTCTTCAATTGCTTATTGTGTGCATAAAGCCAATTTTGTAAGGAAAAAATCTAAGAGAGGAAATAGGAAAGGAGTTTTAGTATGACTAGTGATCAAGATTTTCCTGTTGCAAATTTAAATGAAACCCAACTTCAAAAGGTTAAGAAGTTGGAACAGGAATTAAGTCAAGAAGCAAGTGAAAATATCGTGTTAATTGCTTACGATGAAAAAGACTAACTAAATAAAATTTTGTTTGAGGACAGCCGAATGTATCTCTACTACTTTGGCTGTCTTTTTTAATTGTAGTTATGCTACAATATTAACGTGGAATACTCAGAATATTCGAATTTTGTTTCCGCTATTAAGGGAGGGGTTTTTGATGGAGAAGGGCTTTCGCGCGTTTGTTGTGAATAAAGAAGGGGAAGAGTTCAGCGCTGGCATTAAAGAAGTACATATGAATGATTTGCCAGATGATGATGTTACAATTCGGGTTGCCTACTCTAGTGTCAACTATAAAGATGGATTGGCTAGTATCCCAAAAGGAAAAATTGTGAATTCCTATCCATTTATTCCGGGAATCGATTTAGCAGGGACCGTGGTTGAATCAAAGGATTCACGGTATCGTGAAGGCGATGATGTGATTGTTACAAGCTATGAGTTAGGGGTATCCCATTTTGGAGGTTTTAGCGAATATGCAAGAGTACCTGGGGATTGGATTGTTCCGCTTCCTAAGGGGCTTACATTGAAAGAAGCGATGATTTACGGAACTGCTGGCTTTACTGCAGCACTATCCATTTTCCGCTTAGAACAAAATGGCTTACAGCCTGACTTCGGTGATGTTCTAGTAACAGGAGCAACAGGTGGGGTAGGTAGCATGGCAGTTGCAATGTTGGCGAAAAAAGGATACACCGTTGTTGCAAGTACAGGAAAAGAGTCAGAACATAGCTTTTTACGTGATATAGGCGCCAAAGAAATTCTTTCTCGTGGGGATATAGTTGGTGATAAAATACCTGCGCTTGGCAAACAACGCTGGGCAGCAGCTGTTGATCCGGTAGGCGGGAAAACATTAGCGGCCATTGCGTCACAATTAAAGTACCAAGGAGCTGTAGCTGTAAGCGGCTTAACAGGTGGCGGTGAAGTTCCGACAACTGTATTTCCGTATATTCTTCGTGGAGTTAGCATCCTTGGCGTTGATTCCGTCTATTGTCCAATGGAAATACGGAAAAAACTTTGGTCCAGAATGGCTGATGACTTAAAACCTGAACAATTGCTGAATACAATCGGTCATGAAATTAGTTTGGACGAATTACCGCATGCATTGTCAGCTATTTTGGAAGGAAAATCAAAAGGAAGAGTCGTTGTGAAATTGTAATTACATTGCAATTCATAGAAAAGGAGTCGAAAACAGTTATTTGTTTTCACTCCTTCTTCTTAAGGTCTAATTCTCTCATTTTACGCATACAATTCAAAAAGAAAAGTAACGAATAAAAAAGAAATCAATGTGATTCCATTTAGTATTTCTTCCGTTGCAAATCGCAATAATTATCAACCTACACCAATGGATGCAGTAAAAGCAAGTACACTAAAGCAAAAATTAGTGAGGCTATTAGACCAAATCACCCCTTCTAATTGGGCGCTATATGAAACTGATAATGCGGTAGCTTCTAAAAAATAATAATAAAGTTGTATTCCCGGAAGAAGGTTAATCACTTTTGTCCTTAATCTCCTTGTTATGGTATAATTAGCTAAAATAGCTAATGTAGCTAACAGGGAGGTTTTTTACATGATTATTACTTCCACTGAATTGCAAAATAACTTTGGTAAATATTTGCTTCTTTCTGCCAAAGAGGACATTTTTATATCACGAAATGGTGTCGTTGTTGCTAAGCTTTCACCCGCATCAGAATTCAAAGGTCAGATTGGAAAATTAGCAGCTACTATATCCGAAAAGGCAGAAGATTATAGTTATATCGGCTATGGTCAAAAGGCATCATTCGAAGAATTTCTTGAGCTACGCAAAAATACTGATGAAAGAATCGAATATATTGATGGGCAAATTTATTATCTTGCTTCCCCTAAAACAATACACCAACGTATTTTAGGAAGACTATTTGGAATTTTTTATAATACTTTTAAAGGCAAAAAATGTGAACCATTTATGGCACCATACGATATCGAAATGAAACGTACACCAGAAAACATTAGCATAGTACAACCAGATTTAATGATTATTTGTGATTTAGAAGAGAAACTAGGTGAAGATGATTATTATAAAGGTGTACCAGATCTAATTGTAGAAATTTTATCAGAAAGCACAAAAATGACAGATATGGTTAAAAAGCTCGACCTTTATTCTGTATGTGGCGTTAGGGAGTACTGGATTGTCAATCCTTGGAATCAGGAAGTCACTGTTCATCAATTGCATAATTCCAACATCCAAAAAAGTAAAACCTTTAAAACAAACGAACCAGTTCATTCGTTTATATTTGATGAGCTAGAGGTTGGAATCAATGATATTTTTTCATAGCAGATAGTTGAAAATAACTTTTTACCGAACAAGGCAATCTTGTATATGTTAATTTTAACCCACAAGCTGGACATGAGCAGGCAGGAAATCAACCTGAAATCGTTTTATCACAAAAAGCATTTAATGAAACAATTGTTAATGATTGTTTAGCAAAGATTCATACCTTTTTACAAAAAAGTAACCCTCCTAAACATTATAGAAGGGTTTTTACGCATTAATAAAATCCTTTCAACATGACTTAAGAGGAACAAACCTCTCTTTCATTAAATTCCTCTTTTATAAATTGCTGATCGTCAAACAAACTTAGAAATACATCAACAATTTTCGAATCAAATTGTGTTCCTTTGTTTTTCTTAATTTCTTCAAGGGTATAATCCAAATTCAGTGCATTGCGATATACCCTTTTAGAAATCATTGCATCAAATGTATCAGCAACTGCAACTATTCGAGCTTCTAGTGGGATATCATGACCGCTTAAACCTGTTGGATAACCTTTGCCATCATACCTTTCATGATGGTACAAAACAATATCCAAGACACCGGTTTCCTTAAAACTTTCTATATGTTTTATGATTTCATAACCAACGGACGGATGGGTCTTGATGATCTTGTACTCCTCGTCCGTTAATTCTCCAGGCTTACTTAAGATATGTTCAGGTATACCAATTTTTCCAATATCGTGAAGTAAACCGCCGATATGGATGTTGTTGCAGGTATCTTTCGACAATTTCATTTTTTTCGCAATTTCAAAAGCATACTTTGCTACGTTTTCAGAATGATACATTGTATAAGCATCTCTTGAATCCAAAGCGTTGGCTAGAGCTGTTGTTAGCTCTAAATTATCTTTTTTAACTCTATGAACAAATTTCATTAATCCTGCCGAAATAAACGTGATTAAAGTATAGGTTACTATATGCAATCCAAAATTGACGGCGCTCGGTTCCGCTTCAGGTATAAGGAAATATCTACAAATAACCACGAACAGGGAAAATATCATTAAAACCCAAGTCTTCTCCTTATAAAAACCGATTCCCAAAAATACAGAGGAAATAATATAGAGAATAAATATTCGATCGTCTCCGTGCAGAATAGTGGTATTAATAATGATACTTAAAGTCATCAAAATGAAAAAACCGTAGCGAAAGTAACTTGGGTAATTTAACCATTTAATTAATAATTTATTAATAGTCAATGCCCCCATTTTTGTCACTATTTTTGAATAACATAATTATATTAACATTAATTTAATGGGAAACCTTTGTATTCTGAATTTTAGATTTAGGAAGAAAAAGGATATAAAGGCCGGATTATAATCAGCAATAAATAAGAAAGGCGTGGTATATATGAAACGTATAGCAGAACCTTTCAAGGTTAAGATGGTTGAGCCAATTAGAATGATTTTAAGAGAAGAAAAAGAACGGGCCCTGATAGAAGCAGGGTTTAATCTCTTCGCTGTTAAATCTGAAGGAAGCTGTTGAGGATATTTTCGGGTATAAATACGTCATTCCAACCTATCAGGGCAGGGGGTAACCCGTATCCATGGAAATATTAAAAGGGTGTCTGAAATCGCTAAGAAAAATGGAATACATGATTTGAATTATTATGTCATTATTTAAATTGTGATTTTTTTACTATCTGGATTTCATAAACTGGAATATTATTGTAAATATAATTATTTTTATTTAAATTCAGCTTATGAATCTAACTGTAATGGATAAAAGCAAATATTTATTAAAGGGATGGGGCATATGTACTGTTATTCTTGTGGAAGTGAGGTTGTTGAAGAAGCATTATTTTGTTCAAAGTGTGGAACAAAACTTCAGCCTACTGCTGAAAAAGATTTGACTGAAGAAAATGCGTCTATAAGCCTAAATAATAAGAAAAAAGATGAATCTATTAATTCGAGCAACATAACTAATGAAAGCAAAAATCAATCAAGCACTTCACAAAATGGTAGATTCAAAGGTGAGAAATTAAAATTATGGGTTTTACCATTAGTAAGCATAATAATTGTGATAATTTGTAATGGATTCTTTTATTTTTATGAAAAAAATATGAATGAGAAAGTATCCTCCTTAAATGCTAAAGCTGAAAAATCGGCTATAAATGGGAAATATATGGAATCAAAAGCGGAGCTTCAAAAAGCAATCAAACTTCGCCCCCAGTCAAAAGAGCTTCAACAAAATTATAAAACAATTGAACTGGCTATCAATTTAACTAAGGAACTAGATCATTCTTCAACACTCATTAAGGAAAAAAACTTTGATCAGGCTTCGAAACTTTTAAAAAATGTTCAAAGCTCATTAAATGGAACAGATAAGTTAACAATTTTCAGGCCTCTTGAAAATATAGTAAAAGAAAAAGAGACGAATTTAACGGTTGCTAAAGTTAGAAATGAATTAAACAAATTGACTACTGTAGAGGAACTAAATCAAAAGCTTACAACTGTTTCAACGATTGATGCTAAGGAAGCTTCCGTTGTTAAGGAACAAATCAAACAAAAAATTGTACAGATTGGTTATAAAAACGCTGAGGAACAGTTGAAGAAAAAGCAATTTGACAAGGCATTAGGAACAGTTGACCAAGCAATAACAATTGTAGGCAAACATGAAAAACTTGTTACTTTTAAAGACCGTATAAATCAAGAACAAGCTGCCTTTGAAAAAGCAGAACAAGAGAGAATTGAGCAAGCGATGGTGCTTGCAGCAGAAGAGGACATAAAAAATAAAACGGCTGCAGTTTCTGTTGAAAATTATGATTATTACCTGAATGAATATGGAGATTTAAATATTTCGGGAACTATAAAAAATGTTGCAACCAAACCAATATCTTCGATTACAATCTATTATTCTGTTTATGATAACACTGGGAATTTTTTAGGCGATTTTAGTACACCAGTTTATCCTTATTATCTTGAATCGGGAGAAAGTGGTAGTTTTGAAGATGTCGTCAGTTATGTTTACGTTGATAGTGAGGTAAGAATTGATCATGCAACTTGGTATCTAAATTAAAAAGTAGGGATGATTCATGAATTCTAAAGTTTTAAGTAGTGTACTAATTACTATTCTAATCTGGATCAGTGGCGTGGGTGGATATTTTGTTTTAACTAAAGAAGTTCGGAATGATTTAGATGTTAAACCATTCGTTTCAGCGCAAGTTGACAAGAAGAAGGAACCTAAAGAATTAAAAGAAATTATTCGTGAAGCGCAAAAGTCTGTTGTAATGATTGTGGTTGAACAAGCGGGAGCGATTGGATCCGGATTTCTATATAATGAGAAAGGTGATATTATAACAAATGCTCATGTTGTTGCAGGAGCAAAAAATGTTAAAGTCCGGATGGCTGATACACGAGAATATGATGGCAAGGTAATTGGGATTAGTTCGGATACAGATGTAGCCTTAGTTCGTGTCTCAGCATTAGCAGGGGAAAAGCCGCTTTCAATCACAAAAGAGAATGGGGAAATCGGTGATGAGGTGCTAGCATTAGGTAGCCCTTTAGGTCTACAAAATACAGTAACAGAAGGTATTATTAGTGGGACTGATCGCAGCTTTGAAATTGAACCATTTTCATATCATAATGTTTATCAAATTTCGGCACCAATCGCTCCTGGAAATAGTGGGGGACCACTAATAAATAAAACTAGTGGAGAAGTGTTAGGGATTAACGCAGCAGGAACGAATGAAGGTACCATTGGATTCAGTATACCTTTTACTAATATTATCGGTCTTGTTGATGGCTGGTCAGAATCGCCAATGGAAGAATTGCCAAATGTCGACTCTTTTACTGCAGAAATGAATGATCAAGAGGAATTTTCATTAGAGGATTCTGCCCGCTATCTTGTTCAATATTTCTATGACAGTATTAATTATCAGGATTTTGTTACGGCTTATTCGTTACTAGGAAGTTCATGGCAATCTAAGATGTCTTATCACTCCTTTCGTGATGGTTATTTAAAAACAAATTCTGTGGAAATTCAGGATTTGCAAACTTCTAAAAATGGAGAAAACATCAAAGTGACTGCAATTATTAAAGCTGAAGAACGGAAAAACGGCGAAACCGTTTATTCAACGTATAAAACGACATATGATGCTGGCTACGAAAACAACATAATAAAATTGTTAAGCGGTAAAGGACAAAAAATTAATTAAAACCCTCTTCAATCAGTTTTTAGACTATTTCCAAAGTTGGAAATAGTTTATTGACAGGAAGTGGTATTGTGCTATAATTAACCTCATAATTTAAACCGACGAGCAAGAATAGTAGCCTTTTGATACATTTTCAGAGAGTTGCATGTAGTGGGATTGCAATAATGGTAGATTGGTGAATGGACTTGCGAGGGCGAACTGAAATCGATATGCCGAAAGTAGGGGAGACGTGCTGCCACATGTTACAATGGCTGGTGTAATGTAGTTACACGATTGAGTGCATTCATTTGAATGAATTTAGGTGGTACCGCAGAAGTATATAACTCCTGTCCTATTTGTTATAGGATAGGAGTTTTTTATTTTATAGGTACCGATTATGATTTGAAGGGGAAAGTAGGATGGATAATTTCACAGTTTATCAACCAAATTATTCAATTGGAACGAATGCATATAGTCAGATTTATTCTGTCTGTAGACCATTTGGCAAGAAAATAATAGCCATTGGAGGTGAGAACGCAATTGCAGCCGCAAAGGATAGGATTCTTAACGCCATTACCGACACGGATCTATCCATTGTGAATTTCATTTGGTATGGTGGGCAATCATCCTATGAAAATGTAAATCTATTAATGAACAATCAGGAAGTGATCGATGCAGATATGATTTTTGCCATTGGAGGCGGAAAAGCAATTGATACATGTAAATGTCTGGCTGTCAAAATGAACAAGCCTGTATTTACTTTTCCAACTATTGCTTCAACGTGCGCTGCCTGTACAACTGTTTCGATTATGTATCATCCGGATGGGGCTTTTCAGGAACCTTTCTTTTTTGATAAAACACCGACACATACGTTTATCCAAACAGAAATTATTGCAAAGGCTCCCATGAAATATATGTGGGCAGGAATCGGAGATACATATGCCAAACATTATGAATGTGTCGTTTCTTCAAGAGGGGAAGAATTGGCGTCATATCTTGCTCTTGGGGTTTGTATCAGCAAAATGTGTGTGGATCCACTCATACGCTATGGTCAAAAAGCATTGGAAGACAATCAAGAAGGTAATGTTTCTTATGAACTAGAGCAAACCGTTTACGCTATTATTGTCTCAACGGCTATGGTATCTATTTTAGTGACGCTTGATCATACACCTAATTACAATAGCGGATTAGCCCATGCCATTTTTTATGCATTAACTATGTTCCCGGTTATTGAAGAAAGGCATCTTCATGGAGAGGTTGTCGGTTTTGGCGTGCTGTTGCTTCTATTGTGTGACGGAAACGAAGAACAATTTAAAAGAATCTATAACTTTAATAAAAGTGTGGGTTTACCGACAAGTCTTGAAGAAATTGAGATTACGAATGAAGATTTAGAAAAAGTAATCAAAGTGATACCAACTATGCCTGATATTAAACATTATCCATATAGCGTTACAGAAGAAATGCTAATAGCGGCATTTGATAAATTGAAACATTATAACAACCAATTTAAAGGGAGAGATGATCAGTGAAAAGGTTAGCTAAAAAAATGCTTGTATTGGTGATCGCAGCCGTGGGGCTATTTGCTCTAGCGGGATGTGGAGGCACTAAAACGAATGAAGGAGCAAAAGATAGTGGAAGTTCAGATGCTACAAAAAAACTTACAGTAGGATTTATTCAAATGGCTGACAATGGTGCATTTACCGATATGCGTGAAGGCTTTATTAAACAATTGAGAGATAACGGCTATGATGAATCCAAACTTGAAATCATTGAAAAAAATGCTCAAGGTGATGCAACAAACTTAAACACGATTGCACAAGAAATGGTTAGCCGTAATGTAGATTTAATTGCAACAGTTGGTACACCTGCAACACAGGCCGTAGTAAATATGAATTCAAATATCCCAGTTGTATTTATTTCTGTATCCGATCCAGTTGGAGCAGGTGTTATATCTAATATGGAAAAACCGGACAAAAATGCAACAGGTACATCAAATAAGATCCCAGTTAAAGATATCTTTGATTTAGCTAAAAAGCTGACACCAAATGTTAAAACATATGGAATTATGTATAACACTAGTGAAATCAATGCAGTGAACACAGCAAAAGATGCCATGGCTTATTTAGATTCTATTGGTCTAAAATATGTAGAGTCTGTTGTCACAAACTCTTCAGAAATTCAAGCAGCTGCTGAAACTTTAGTAGGAAAAGTAGATGCAATTTTTATCCCAAATGATTCTATGATTCAAAGTGCGATGCCAGTAGTGGCACAAGTTGCTAGACAAGCTAAGATACCTGTATATGGAAGTTCCGCTGTAATGGTTGATTCAGGTGCATTTGCAACAACTGCAATCAATGATACAGAAATCGGTGCGATGTCAGCTGACATGGGAATTGAACTTCTTAAAGGAAAAGCCATTTCAGAAATTCCAGCTGTGGTTGTTGGTGCAAATCGAACAGTAGTAAATAAAACGACAATGGAAGCTCTTGGAATAACACTGTCAGATGACGTGAAGAGCGGTATTGAATTGGTAGAAGACGCAAAATAGTCGCAGTAGGAGGAGAGGAAATGGTTTTATTTCTAGGTTCTTTACAATTAGGACTGATTTATGGGCTGCTTGCAATGGGGTTGTACCTATCCTTTCGAATCCTTAATATTCCCGACTTGACTGCAGAAGGAAGCTTTACCTTTGGATTGGCCGTTTCAGCAGTTTGCACGATGAACGGCCACCCGATATTGGGTATTTTTCTTGCCATTGTGGCAGGCTTGCTTGCTGGTTATGTGACAGGATTACTTCAAACAAAATGTGGCATCCATCCAATCCTAGCTGGTATTTTGACAATGAGTGCCTTGTATACGGTGAATTTGTTTGTGATGGGAGCCAGTTCAAATCTTTCTTTAATTGGTAGTCAAGATATTTTTAAAATGACAGCAGAGGCACTGGGAGTAGATACGAATTTTAGTAAAAGCCTTTTATCATTTTTATTTGCATTCATAAGCAGTCTATTGATGATTATATTTTTTAAAACTCGCCTGGGTTTGTCCATCCGAGCTACTGGAGACAACGAAGATATGGTAAGAGCTTCTTCAATCAATGTGGATGTCCAAAAAAATAGTGCTCTAGCCATCAGTAATGGATTAATTGGATTGTCAGGCGGGATTCTTGCCCAGTATCAGGGGTTTGCGGATATTAATTCGGGTGCTGGTATTCTAGTAGTGGGCTTGGCGTCTGTTATTATTGGTGAAGTTATTTGTGGAAAAAGGGGCATTGCAATTGGAATTATATCTTCTGTAATTGGTTCTATACTTTATCGTTACGTCATTGCGATAGCTACAAAAACAGATTTATTCCCTGCCTATGCATTAAAGCTTGTTTCAGCCATTATCGTAGCATTAGCACTGTCGCTTCCAGAAATAAAAAAACAGATGGAGTTAAATAAAGTCAAAAGGGAGGCTGCAAAAGTTGCTAGAAATTCGTAATGCGTATAAGGTGTTTTCGAAAGGGTCTCTTAATGAACATGTTGCTTTAAATAAACTCAATCTAAAGCTGGAAAATGGCGAATATATAACAATTGTAGGTTCAAATGGTGCGGGGAAATCAACTTTATTTAATGCCATTAGCGGAAGTTTTTTGCTCGACGGTGGTAACATTATTTTAGATGGAAAAGATATTACATTTTTAAGAGAATATAAGCGAGCGCAAATAATAGGGAGACTATTCCAAGATCCGATGAAGGGGACCGCCCCCCATTTAACAATCGAAGAAAATTTGGCCTTAGCCTACTCAAAAAGCACGAAAAGTCCTTTTGCTTTTGCGATTAACAAAAAAGAAACAAATCTATTTAAAGAAAAATTAAGTCAATTTGGCATGGGGCTTGAAAATCGTATGAAGACAAAAGTTGGCTTACTGTCAGGTGGTCAAAGACAGGTTGTCACTCTTTTGATGGGGACACTTGTAAAGCCGAAGCTTTTATTATTAGACGAGCATACAGCTGCATTAGACCCGGCAACTGCCGAAAAAGTAATGGAGATTACAAATAAAATTGTCGCTGAAAATCAATTGACCACAATGATGATTACCCATAATGTAAACTCGGCATTAAAAACGGGAACACGTACGATCATGATGGATTCCGGCAATATTATCCTTGATATTTCAGGTGAAGAGCGCGATAAAATGACGATGGATGATCTGTTGAATATGTATTCATTAAAGAAAAAGCAAGCTTTTGATAATGATAGAATGCTTTTTGCCTAAGGAATTTTTCTATAACAAAGAACGAAAATCGACAAGTGATTGTGCTTGTCGATTTTTATTATGTCAATTTTAAAATGGTTAGTCTGAAGTGTTGGTGGTAAGAAATATATGGTAAAATGTGTACTAACTAGGGCTCGTTTTTCCCTCATATCGATGGGAATGGGGAATCTGACCATCCACCGAAGTCATCCCACAAAATTCGTGAATATGCCCTCCGTTCGGTAGGAATATTGCTGGCCCTGTAACACCTTTTATTACATGTTTATGTCCATCGTTAAAGGATGTAAACGTAAAATAGCCGTGTGTATGCTGAACACCACTCGGTGCGGGCTCTGTTTTTCCAACATATTTATGGCGATGGCCTACATCAATTGAAGTTACCCCAGAAAAGCAATGAGTGTGTACGGGTTTGCCATCCCATGATGTGATATACAAGTTATGGGAATGATGAGGATCTGATCCATCTGAATCAACCATGTAACCTGTGACTGGAATATCCATTTAATTGCCCCCTAATCAAAAGTTTTCTGTATATCGTATGAGAGCAAAGAAGAGTTTGTATAGGTAACTAAACATTTCAGCATTTAGATTGTTATGAAAGGAAGGGAACCTTACTATGAAGGTTGTAATTTTTGGTGGTAGCGGTTTCATCGGCAAGCAGTTAACCACACATTATATAGTAAAAGGGAATGAAATCGTCATCGTTACTCGTTTTCCACGAGGGCCACAAGGTAGGGAAGGAGTGCTTAAATCAGATGTTCCACTAGTTCGCTATGTAACGTGGGATAATTTACAAAAGGATGTCTCCTGTCTTGAACATGCAAATGCCTTTATTAATCTTGCTGGAGAAACAATTAATCAACGTTGGACAGATAAAGCTAAGAAAAAAATAGTAACGTCAAGAGTCAATACAACCGAAAAAGTTGCGGAAATCGTACAACGCCTGTCATACAAGCCAAAAGTTGTTATTAACGGATCAGCTGTAGGTATTTACGGTATGTCTGGAACGGAGACTTTCGTCGAAACAAGTTTGCAAAGTGGCGATGACTTCTTAGCCGAAGTTGTGAAAAAGTGGGAGAAAGCAGCGGAAATAATGGAGCCGTATGCACGTGTGATAAAGTTGAGGCTTGGTGTTGTGTTTGCAAGAGATGGGGGTTCACTTCCGAAAATGGTACTCCCTTATAAGCTTTTCCTAGGTGGAAAAGTGGCGACTGGCAAGCAATGGCTGCCTTGGATTCATATTGAGGATCTCCTCCGGATTATTGATTTTTGTATCACCAACGAAGCTATCCAAGGTCCGATTAACGCAACTGCACCACAACCTGTTACAAACGATGAATTCGGACGTGTACTTGCTAAAGAGCTGCAACGGCCACATTGGTTTCCACTTCCTGCCTTTATATTAAAACTAATGTTCGGCGAAATGTCCCAGATGTTAGTAAATGGGCAAAAAGTCATTCCAAAAAAACTGGAAGATGCCGGTTTTCAATTCACATATCCAACAGCCCATAGTGCAATTAAAAGTTTATTTAATTAATAGCTACATGGGCATTTATTAATTAGTTTTTTAGCAGCAATTAAGATGGTGTAAAGGTAGCAATCGCGTTTCAACCCTAAATAAGAAATTAGAAATGAAGGACATGATGAAAAATAAAACATCAATCCTCACTCCTACGGGATTCGTTGATCGAGATTTTACATGGATTTCGAATAATAAATTCTTTGTATCACGCTCAGTCGAAAATGACTTTTTTGTCAACCCTGATAAAAGGCCTCAACCGAGCATCTCTTTTTTTACTATTATTTAATGTTCACGAAATTCATAATCTCTGAGTATCTTATATATTTTATAATATGGATATAGTAGATTAATTTACCAAATGGGAGGGGTTTTCGTGGAGTTCTTAAAAGATTTGCAGCAAATTTTTCCGAAAGATCGTGTAACTACTAATGAAACCATTCTTGACCATCATAGTGTAGATGAGTCCCATCATCAAGCATCACGACCGGATGTTGTCGTTTTTCCACTTAATAAAGAAGAAGTTAGAGAGGTTATGAAAGTCGCAAACAAGTATGAAGTACCTATCATTCCTTTTGGTCTTGGCTCTAGCCTTGAAGGTCATGTGATTCCGTATAGTACTGGCATTTCGGTCGACTTCTCTTTAATGAATCAAATACTTGAAGTTCGCGAGAAAGATTTTCTAGTAAAAGTTCAGCCAGGTGTAACTAGGTCCCAACTAAATAAAGAACTAAAAAAATATGGATTGTTTTTTCCTGTTGATCCGGGGGCTGATGCAACGATAGGAGGGATGTCAGCTACGAACGCAAGTGGCACCACCTCCGTCCGTTATGGAGTTATGAAGGATCAGGTGCGGGATTTAGAGGTTGTGTTGGCAGATGGAACGATTATACATACTGGAAATCTAGCAGCAAAGTCATCGTCTGGATACAATCTTACCTCACTATTTGTTGGATCAGAAGGTACTTTAGGCCTTTTCACGGAAATTACTTTAAAAGTGTATGGTATTCCTGAATGCACGATGGCTGCAAGAGCTGTATTCCCAAGTACAGAAGAGGCTGTAAATGGTGTTGTTTCAATTCTGCAGGCCGGAATTCCAATTGCACGTTGTGAACTAGTGGATGCGAGATCAATTCAACAGGTGAATCAATATAGTCAAACATCATATAAAATTGCTCCAACAATATTTTTAGAGTTTCATGGAAATGAGGCAGGACTGAAACAAGATATTGATTTTACAAAGGATCTTTTCAAGGACCAAGGCTGCCTGCAATTTATTTTTGAAACTGACTCGAAGGCTGTGCATCAGCTATGGGAAGCACGACATAACCTTGCGTATGCCTTTATCCATGGTACACCAGGCAAGAAAATGATGGTTACGGATGTTGTAGTTCCAATCTCAGAATTAGCGAATGCAATTCATAATGCCAGGTTAAAAATGGATGAATTAGGGATTGATGGAGCACTTTTAGGGCATGTTGGCGATGGAAATTATCATTCAATCCTGATGATTGATAAAAATAACCCAAGTGAAGTTGAAACTGCAGATAAATTTAATAAGTATCTTGTAGAATATGCACTTGCTTGTGGCGGAACATGTACCGGCGAGCATGGCGTCGGGATTGGCAAAAAGATGTACCAAAAACTTGAGCATGGCGAAGCATTCAATGTAATGACTTTAATTAAAAGAACGTTTGATCCAAAATGTCTTTTAAATCCAGATAAAATTTTCGATAAATATTAATTGGATTCAACATATTGACTGTTATTTTTTTAAAATAATATCCATGCGGTGAAAAGTATATGTTACATGATCGTCTGGAAGGTGATGATGAATAGAAAAAGAAAGAATGGCAAACGCCAGAAGAATACAAAACTCCAGAAAATGCAAGTAGTTAGCAATGGATATCGGTATAAACCAATTGAGAAAACGACTCGAATCTTCCGAATCGTTTTCTCAATTATTTTGTTAGCAAAGCTCTTTTTAATTTGGCTACACCGTCTGCTATTTTTACTTCATCTAAATTTCCAAAGCCTAAAATTATTTGGTTTGAAAATAATCCTTTGTTTATGGTATGCAATTCAACAGGGTATACCTTAACGCCGTGAGCAATTATTTTTGTAACGAGACTTTCCGTGAAATGTATCCCATCAAATTCGGCAACTAAGTGTAATCCCGTAGAATCACCATGTATCGTAACCTGCTCCCCGAATTCCTTATAAAGTTGTTCTTTTAAAAAGTCTCTTCTTTTTCGATAGACTTTCTTCATACGGAAAATATGCTTTTCTAAATAGCCTTCCTTTATAAAAAGAGCAAGAGTAAGCTGTTCTAAAGAGGGTGTATGTAAGTCGCTAAAATATTTTAGCGTGCGGCCACTCTTAATTAATGCTTGCGGAAGAATTAAATATCCTAACCGTAAAGCAGGTGAGAGTATCTTACTGAACGTACCTATGTATATTGTGCGTTCAGGGTCCAGCCCCTGCAATGAACTGACGGAAGGGCCCTCGTATCGAAATTCACTATCATAATCATCCTCCACAATATAACTGTCCATTTTCCTTGCATATTCAATCACTTGTACACGTCTTTGAATCGGTAAAGTCCCTCCAATTGGAAATTGATGGGATGGTGTGACAAATATAAATGCTGGCTTTATAATGAGTGGAATTTGGCTTGTATCCATTCCATTTTTATCAACTCTGATAGGGAGAAGGAAGGCCCCATACGATTGAAAGATAGTTTGAATTTCATGTGTGATTGGATCCTCGATGATTACTTGGTCATTCTCTGAAATTAGTAATTTAGCAATTAACGTTAAAGCTTGCGTAGCTCCAGTTGTAATCACTAATTGATCTGGGTGACATTCCACACCTCTTGTTCGAAGCAAGTAGTCTGATAATACTGTTCTTAACTCTATCCGTCCCTCGGGCGAATCGTACCCGAATAAAGAATGATCCGTTTCAATGCTTACGCGTTTAGCCAGTTGCCCCCATTGTTTTCTTGGAAAAAGATCTAATGCAGGGATCCCAGAACGAAAATCAATGAAGTTGTTATTTTTCTTAGAAAGGCTATCTTCTAACATATAAGAAGTAACCATATCCATCTTTTTTAAATAAGCCCCTTCAGCTACAAATGTCCCTGCCCCTGGTTGTCCTTCTAAAAAACCTTCTGCAAGCAACTGATCATAGGCTTCCAAAATAACATTACGCGAAACTCCCAATTCTTCTGCTAAATGTCGGGTAGAGGGAAGACGGTATCCTGCCGAAAGTTCACCACTTAAAATTTTTGTTCTTAATTGTTTATAGATTTGTCTTATCAATGGAGTATTTAGTGAACGATCAATCGTTAACCATGCCATTTTTATGTCTCCTTTAAAATTGGTACCATAAAACATGTATATAATTGGTACTACTTTAGACCATTTTAACATGATAAATTTAACACATCAAAAAGTGATTCATTAAATAATTGGAGGAATTCAAGTGGGCCAACAAAGTAAAATTGACAGGCAATTTCCCTCTTTTAAGGTAGGTGCAAAAAATGGAACTAACACGAACCCTTGGAATTCGGGCTTCTACATCCATTGGAATTGGTGCGATGGTGGGAGCAGGAATATTTGTTTTAAGTGGGGTTGCTGCCGGTAAGGCAGGCCCCGCAGTTATTGTTTCATTTATATTAGCAGCAATATTAGAAATTCTTTTGGGTCTCTGTTATGCTGAGTTATCTTCAAGGTATCCAAGAGCAGGTGGTTCCTATGAATTTGTACGTGAAACAATGGGACCTTTACTTGGTACGGTCATTGGCTGGGCCTATTGGGGAGCATGGCTGGCTGCCAGTAGTTTCGTTGCACAAGGATTTGGACACTATTTTCACACCTTAACTGGGGCACCACCAATAGTAAGTGCCATCGTTCTATTAATCTTATTAGGATTACTAAATATAATTGGAGTTCAATGGAGTGGTAAAGTTCAAGTTTTTATTGTAGTGATTGAAATTATCCTGCTGTTATCCTTTTTCACTCTAGGTTTTAACCATGTAGATTACACTTTATTTATGCCGTTTGCGCCTAAAGGTATCGAAGGGATTCTTGCGGCTGCTTTGGTTGGTTTTTTATCAATGGTCGGCTGGGATGGGATTGTTGCTTCAGCGGAGGAAATCAAAAACCCTACAAGAACGATCCCTATCTCTATTATTTCGTCCATTTTAATAGTCGTGTTATTGTATATTGGATTGCTGTTCGTTTCGGTAGGAGTTGTGCCGTGGACGGAGCTTGGAGCATCTAAAACACCAGTCTTCCTTGCGAGTGAACAGATTCTAGGCGGCATCGGACCATTATTAATTAATATGGTCATTGTTATTGCTTTGCCTGCCACAGCGAACGCTTTTATTTTATGCATTTCGAGAACGGCTTTTGCGATGGGACGGCACGGATTATTACCTCATAGATTTTCTTATATTAATCCCAAATTTAACACGCCTATATGGGCCATTATACTGGGAGTTAGTATTCAAATCTTATTTACGATCAATAGTTCTATAAATATAGCCGTATCTGCCACAGGTTTTTTATATATCATAACCTTTATTTTTACGTTAATTGCATTTTTTATTTCAAGAAGGAAAACAACCAAAATCGATCGTAAGCAACAATTTAAGGCACCATTCTATCCATTGTTACCGATCACCGCTCTCTTCATCTGTTTTGTGTTGTTAATACCAGTGGGGAAGTCCGGGTTTTTAACGGGAGGTATCTGGTTGGTGTTAGGTTTTGCCCTTTATCTTGTGCGGTCATTACAAAGAAAAAGTATGGTTTTGGAAAAATATTGAGATCTTGATTATGTCGTTTTATCGCATGGACATGTGGATCATACTTGGATTGAGAAAGTGAAGTTTCATACGCCTGCCATTATTGGGCATCCGTTGGTTTTTAACTCTAAATTATTAAATCCCTTTGGAGAATTAGGTAGTATTGTATCACATGAAAAATTAAATCAGCACTTTCCAGTACATTTAACTAAAGAGCCATTGTGGATTACCAATCGATTAGTTTTTTTAGGGTAAATTAAAAAAACTTTTGATTTTGGTCTGTTATGAAATCGAAATTAGAACGGTATGTGGAAAATATTATCTCATCCATCTCCAGTTATCTCGTGACTATCTTATTGAAGAAGAAGGGTTGACCCTAAGGAAGCGAAGGAAAAGGTAACAGTTAACTCATTTTGGGGAATATGTAGGTGACCCTGTTGTAAGTGCAGATGGAAAGACGATTTACTTTATGTTGGATAGAAATTTTGCCAAGGGTAATCCCGATTATCATTTATATAAAATGAATATCGATGGCGAACAAAGCGAAGAAATTGCACTTCTATACTCAAATGTTGAATAGAAAAAAAGAGATCAATCAACCGGAGAAGAATTTTTTGTCTATTTTAATCAAGAAACTAAACAAATGGAAGATTCAAGGGGATTTGATCATAATAGAGGAAAACCAACATATCGTCCTTTAATTTGGGCGATTATTTTTATTTATAGAAGAAAATTTTAAAATTTTTAAGCCAAACCCTGATTTAAATTGTCTAAAACATTAAATTAATTATTGACAACTCGAGTTTATCGATATATTATCTTATTTAATTAAATAATGATTAAGTAAAGATTGGAAATAGTAAAAGGATTTATAAATTTGTCAGAGAGCCGATGGTTGGTGAGAATCGGTAGTTATAGCCTTTGAACTCATCCATGAGCTACTCCCTGAACAGAATCAGTAGGGGATGTCGGTTTTCTACCGTTATGAAGATAGGTGGTGATTGCCACCGAAAATGAGTGGGTTAATTATTATGTTGATTAATCAATTAGAGTGGTACCGCGAGCAATGCCTCGTCTCTATATTTTATTAGAGACGGGGCTTTTTTTATTTTAAATAAATGAATCATTATAAATGAAAAGGTGGGGGTCAGGATGAAAAATATTGAAAAGTATTCTAGAGGTTACTTTATGCCTCCAGTGAAAAGTTTGAAGTGGGCAGAGAAGGAGTATATTGCTGAAGCGCCTACATGGTGTAGTGTGGATCTTCGAGATGGAAATCAGGCTTTGGTTATCCCTATGAGTCTTGAGGAGAAGTTAGCGTATTTTCAAATGCTTTTACAAGTTGGGTTTAAGGAAATAGAAGTGGGATTTCCGGCTGCATCGGAAACAGAATATGCCTTTTTACGTACTTTAATTGAAGAAAATTTGATTCCAGATGATGTGACAATTCAAGTTTTAACACAGTCAAGAGAACATATTATCCAAAAAACATTTGAAGCATTACAGGGTGCGAATAGAGCTGTGGTGCATTTGTACAATTCCACATCCGTGGCACAACGTGAGCAAGTATTTAGAAAATCTAAGGAAGAAATTATTGATATAGCTGTAACCGGGGCCAAAATGCTTAAGAAATATGCTGCTGAAACTGAAGGGAATTTCCAATTTCAGTATTCCCCAGAAAGCTTCACGGGAACAGAAATAGAGTTTGCGCTTGAAATTTGCAACAAGGTCCTTGATATTTGGCAACCGACAGCTGATAACAAGGTAATTATCAACCTTCCAGCTACTGTATCAATGTCCATGCCTCATGTTTATGCAAGTCAAGTTGAGTATGTGAGTGACAATCTGAGCTATCGAGATCATGTCATCCTATCACTTCATCCACATAATGACAGAGGAACAGGGGTGGCAGATGCCGAGCTGGGAATGCTGGCTGGAGCGCAAAGAGTGGAAGGAACGTTATTTGGGAATGGAGAAAGAACAGGGAACGTGGACATCGTAACGCTTGCACTAAACATGTTTTCACATGGGGTGGATCCAAAGCTTAATTTTGAAAATATCCCTGCCATTATTTCCAAATATGAAAAATTAACAAGAATGAAGGTTCACGAACGGCACCCATATGGTGGTGAACTTGTCTTTACTGCATTTTCAGGCTCCCATCAAGATGCTATTGCCAAAGGCATGAAATGGCGTGAGGAAGAAGAACGAGAGTATTGGACAGTTCCTTATCTATTAATTGATCCGATGGATATTGGAAGAGAATATGAAGGAGATATCATCCGAATTAACAGCCAATCTGGTAAGGGAGGAATCGGTTACATCCTTCAGCAAAAGTATGGGATCGATCTACCTACTGAAATGCGTGAGAGCTTTGGATACAGTGTGAAAAATGTTTCGGATCATTTGCACAAGGAGCTGATGCCAAATGAAATCTATGACATTTTCATCAATGAATATGTGAATATTAACGCTCCTGTCAAATTTATTCGATACAAAGACACTCAAAATGGTCATTACGAAACAATTGTATCAATTCAGATAAATAATGAAGAACATGAAATATCTGGGGTGGGAAATGGAAGATTCGATGCTATCAGCAACGCTATTCAAACGCAGCTAGGTATTGATTTTACAGATTTGGTCTATAAGCAGCATGCACTGGAAACAGGCTCAGGCTCAAACGCAGTATCTTATGTAGGAATTACCGCAAAGAATGGTGATGTTTATTGGGGTTGCGGAATTGACACTGATATTATGATTTCCTCAGTTAGAGCTTTGTTTAGTTCCGTTAACAAAATAATATCCAGCTTAACAATTCCTGTTGAAAAGGAATTAAACTACTCAAAAAGAATAAACAACTAAGATAGATAACAAAGTTAGATGCCAGCTAGTAATAGAAAACTCATTTGCAATAAATAATAATAGATGGTAAGTGAGTTTTCTGTAATTTTTTTAGCTATTTATTAGTGGGGGGCTGTTAATACAAAATTTTATATTATTACGTAAAATAATAATTTGACGTAATAAACTATATACAAAAAACTACTTCTTCCATTATAATGTATTTGAGGTGATTTTTGTGGCAAATTCCGATCAACAACGTTTTTATAAAAATTTAGAAATTATTTTAACTGAGCTCCCTTGGTACGTTGAAGAATTCATTGATAATAAACGCCGTACATTATCTGCGGCATCTTTATTAAATTATTGTCATGATTTTAAGATCTTTTTTAATTGGCTGCTTTCAGAAGGTTTTCATCCTGGCCCAATCACGGATATTCCTTTATCTATTCTTGAAAAACTGACTACACAGCAAATTGAAACCTTCCTTAGCTTTCTTAAGCATCAACTCAATAATAAAGATTTAACTGTTAACCGTAAATTATCAGCTTTAAAGTCACTCTTCCATTATTTGCAAAATATCGCAGAAACGGATGAACTTGAACCGTACATAAACCGTAATGTTATGGCCAAGATTGAATTTAATCAAGTTTCAGAGGATCCAGAAACAACAGCAAACCGCATGGAAGGAAAAATTCTTATGGGTGACGAGTACGAGCAATTTCGAGCATTTGTTGCTGAAACTTATGCTGAATTAGTCAAGGATGATAAGAAAAAAATGAACTTTTACCATTTCAACCGTGAGCGTGACACGGCCATTATTTCGCTCTTTCTTGGGTCAGGACTGCGTTTATCTGAATTGGTAGGACTTGATTTAGGAGATATTGATTTTAATAAATTTAATGCACGTGTCATTCGTAAAGGCAACAAGGAACAATATGTGTACTTTAGTGAGCAAGCGATGCTGGATTTGCAGGACTATATTCGAATTAGAGTCAGTCGCTATAAGGTTGACAAAAGCAATAAAGCCCTCTTCCTTTCTGCTCCGATGGGTCCCAAAGGAACGTCTAGGCGTCTAACGGCCCGGGCGATTGAAAAACTTGTTGAAAAGTATGCCATTGCGTTTGGGAAACCTTCTTTATCCGTGCACAAACTGCGCCACTCGTTTGCAACAAGATATCATGCCGAAATTAATGATGTGCCAAAATTAAGACGCCAACTAGGCCATTCATCAATCCAAACAACGATGATTTACACCCATATCCAAAACGAGGATTTGAAAAAGGCGATTAATCAATTAAATATGCTAGGTAAGCTTAAGGAAAATGATAATTAATTTGACTTAACGGGGCTTTATTAGTAAGCCCCGTTTTCACATCCCTTAGATGAAATCTTTATTGCATTGTACTTCCACCATTTACACTTATAACTTGACCAGTAATAAAGTTTGCTTTATCAGATGCTAAAAATACTACCGCATCTGCTACTTCTTCCGGATATGCGCCTCTTCCTTTAGGAATGATATCAATATAGCGGTCCACCAATTTACCATCTCTCTTTCTAATATCGTCTAAAAGTTCTCCTTCGACAGCCGGAGGTGCAATGACATTAGCTGTTATATTATTCTTAGCAAATTCTCTTCCTAAACCAGATACAATTGCATGGACGCCGCCTTTTGCTGCATTATATGCTGCATGATCCCACAAACCGTTTCGAACTGAATCTGCGCCAATGTTAATAATTCTTCCAAAGTTTTGTTTAACCATATATGGAATTACTTTATGACAAGACCAGAGACATGTCCAAAGATTTCGGTCAATTGTTGTTTTAAGTGTTTCAGAGGTTTGCTCAATAAACGGCAAAATGACCCCGCCGCCGGCATTATTGACGAGAATATCAATTTTATCCCATTTTTTAATTACTTGTTCCACCATTGCGATTACATTTTCTTCTTTTGAAAGATCAGCAACGAAGTAATCTGCTTCTTGACCAGTCAGTTCTACGATTTCCTCTGCTACACCTCTAGTGCGTTCCTCGTTTGTTCCGGTAACTAAAACTTTTGCTCCTTCTTTCGCAAGACCACAGGCAATTGCTTTACCTATGCCTCGGGAAGATCCAGTCACGATAGCAACTCTTCCTCGTAAAAGATTACATGTTTTTTGATTCAGCATTGAAATAATCCCCCTCTTATTTACCAAATCCTATAAATTGTTTTAATAATTTTAAATATTCATAAAATTATATATACAAATTATAAAGGGTAATTATTTTAAAAACCAATTCAAAAAATCTTGTATTATTGGCTATAATCCAAGGTTTTTTTAATACCTTATATTTTGATAAAGAAAAAAGGACTGTTATAAACAGTCCACCAAGATGCCTCTATTTATTTTGAAAAAAACTTTCCAGAAATGCTTGAAAAATCTCAATGGATTGAAAACTAAATATGGATAAAGCCGTACATGAAAAGAGACCAATGACAAGGAAACGAAAGAACAACATCATCGAAAAGCCCCCCCTTTAGTTTAGACACAATGCCAGAAACTAAAAAACTCTTCCAATAAAGTGGTCACGAACATTTCATTTTAAAAAAAATACTATACCTTATATTAAACCAAATGGAAATGAAAGGAATTTTAAAGGAAGATGAAATTTTCATTAGAAAAACTAAAGGTTGGTACCTTACTATAATAAGTCCACTTAATTGTCATTTTGATATACATGGAAGCAAAGCGTAACCCGTGTCCCTTTACCTAAATCACTAATAATGGTAATGGTACCTTCCAGGGATTCGACAATCTCTTTGGCAATTGAAAGTCCTAATCCATTTCCGCCTTTTGCACGGCTTCTTGCTTTATCAACCCGATAAAAGCGATCAAAGATGTATGGCAAATCCTCTTTAGGAATACCTTCACCATGGTCAATAATATGAATGAATAGTTTTTGCTTTTGGACTTCGCTTTTGAAATCAATCTTTTTTAGAGATTGCGAATATTTAATGGCGTTGTCGATGATGATGATCAATAATTGTTCAAAATGACGTCGTACTCCGTATATTTGGAGATTTAAAACTTTTTTATAGTCCTCTGAAAATATAAAATGCGGATAAACCATAGCAAAGCTTTTTATAACATTGTCAATTACATAGATTGGGTTAAACACTTCTTTTGGATAGCGCGTTTCCTCGACCCTTGTTATTTCCAATAAATCATTCACTAAGTCCTTTAGTCGCTTCACTTCATGTAAGGACGCTTCAATTGATTCATCAAGAACTTCCTCATCTCTTTTTCCCCATCTTTGCAGCATTGATAAGTGTCCTTCTAGAATCGATATCGGTGTTCGCAACTCATGGGAAGCATCCTCTACAAAACGTTTTTGCTTATCAAAAGAAACTTCAAGGTCATCCATCATTCCATTAAAAATATGCGTTAACGCCGTTAATTCATCTTTTGTTTGAAATTCTGGCACACGTTCCTTTAAGCCGTTTGCTTTGATTTTTTGCATCGTCGTACTTAACGCTTTAATGGGCTTTAATATTTGGTTGGCAATTAAAAAGCCTCCCATGCTGCTCAATAAAATGGCTCCAATAATGGCAATGATCATCATAGTGAACATGTAATTGAATAAACGTGTGTAGTTCTCAAGCTTTCTAACAATCTCAATAGTGCCTTTGAAGTCGTTCGCCATTAAACTTTTCCTATAAACAAGATAATGGTCGGCATTACTTTCGGAAGATGTGATCTCATTGGGCACGGCAATATAAGGCAAGCCTTCAATAGATAGACCATTAGACACTATTAGAAGCGTATTTCCCTTTTGATCCTCAATTTTAATTAATTCATTTTTTTCATTGATATTTTCAAAAAAGCTCCTACTTCTAGCAATACCTTCTTTAGTGACATCCTTTTTCTCTAATAAAAAGGCTTGTACTTCCCGCATTTTTTCGTTGATTGACATTTTTTCATAACCTATGACCCAGTTTTTCATAAAAAAGTACTGGAATACTGCAAAAAACGTAAATAAAAAAAAGAGCACCATTGCTGTCCAAATGGTGATTCTCCACTTGATAGGTGATTTTGACAAGAAACTTTTCATGGCCGCATCACGTATCCAGCACCCCGTACGGTTTGGATGATACTCTCTTCATTTTTATTATCTATTTTGTTTCGCAAATAACGAATATAAACATCAACAACATTTGTTTCAGCAAATGCTTCATAGCCCCAAACTTTTTCGAGCAAAATTTCTCTTGTTAACACGCGGTTAATATTTTGCAGGAATACCAGTAATAAATCATATTCTCTTTTTGTCAGGTCAATTGTTTTCTCCCCACGGTTCACCGTTCGAGCATCAGTATCTACTTCAATATCTTTAAAAGTAATGATTTTGTGTGTTTGCTCAACTTCCTGTGGCCTACGTCTTAAGACAGCCCGAATCCTAGCTAATAATTCCTCTATCGCAAATGGCTTTGATATATAATCGTCTGCGCCACTGTCAAGCCCTGATACGCGATCCAAGACGCTATCACGAGCAGTTAGCATAATAATAGGGGTATCTTTGACTGTCCGAATTCTCCGGCAAACTTCAATCCCATTTAAGGAAGGCAACATTAAATCTAATAAAATAACGTCAAAATCCCGAATTAAAGCCAACTCAAGTCCCGTTCTACCGTCATAAGCTGTCTCGGTTGAATAACCTTCGTACTTTAGTTCAAGTTCAATAAAACGTGCCATATTTTTTTCATCTTCGATGATTAAAACATTCATCATCATCCCTCATTTTCCAGAGATAAAACCTTCCGAACATATTTTAATGATAATACATAATGTTGCAGCAAATAAAATACATTTCCCGTGATCCAATATAATACTAAAGCAGCTGGTGCTTTTTGGGCAAAAAATAAGATCATTATAGGCATCACGAACATCATAATCTTTGTATTAGCATTTCCCGAATTTATTGTACCATTTAGCATTTTTGTTTGAAGAAATGTCGTGAACGCCGCAATAAATGGCAGTATATGGACGGGATCTGACAATCCTAAATGAAACCATAGAAAACTATGAGTTGCAATTTCCTTTGTACCTCTTATTGCGTAATAAAAGCCCATTAAAATCGGCATTTGGATAATAAGCGGCAAGCACCCCGTTTTAACCGGATTAATGTCATGCTCCTTGTATAATAGCATCATTTCCTGCTGAAGTTTCATTTGCCCCTCACGATCTTGGGGCGAATACTTTGTTCGTAACTCTTGAATTTTAGGCTGGATTTTTTTCATCTGAACCTGGCTTCTCTGTTGATTTATGGTGACAGGAACAAGGATACATCGGATTAGAATCGTTAATAAAATAATACTTATGCCGTAATTATCGTGAAATTCATGTGCAAAGAATTTAATTAGATATGAGAACGTTTGTACAAAATAATGTTGAAAAAAGTCCATCGTTTTCTCCATTTCTATGCTAATTTTTATTTTTACATAGTAATGATAGAAGGAAAACAGAAAAAATAAATGAAAGTAAGATTAGATTTACATTAGAAAATTAAAAAACGACTCAGGTGAGCCGTTTTGCATGTAGTTTACATAATATTTATACGGTAAATATGTGATAATAAACTTTTAGCTTTTTAAATAAGGTGTTACTTTATCAATTACCTCTTGAAGGGTCTTACTGTGTTTATGATACATCTGCTTTGCTTCTTGTACTTCCGTTGCTAATGCAAAGAGTTCTAAGTCGGCCTGGCATTTTTTCAGACTTGACAGTAACATTGGTCGTTCTTGTGGTGAAGGGATTTTGATTTTATCATCAAAAAGGTCCATGGTTAATTCACCGAAGGAATTGACTTGACCGACGAATACATTTTCTACTGCCACTCCTAACTTATCCAACTCGGTTTTTAACCAGGATCGGCTTAGACCAATTGTTGCCAACGGTTCATCCATTATTTTGCCATCCATTATAACTGACTGAGGCTCCTTTACAGTTGGAACTTTTAAATCTAAATCCTTCGGTGTTAGAGGCTGGTTTTCCTTTTTTAACATAACAGATAAATCGCCAGTCGTTTCTAGTATCGCAAATTCAACATCGGCAACCTGAAAGACATCTTTCCTTCGCAAAAGCTCCATTAATTCATCTGTTGTATACCTTTCCTTTTTTAAATTATCCTCCATAATTTTACCATCTTTAATAAAAACAGTAGCTTTTCCCTCAACTATATCGCGAAAGGCTTTGCTTTTTAAGGAAATAAGGCCCGCAACATAGGGTACTGCTGCAAAAATGACAAGCCCTAGGAGTCCGTGAAAAATGTTCCGTTCAAGCCCCATTGCAACCTCTGCGCCAATACTGCCAATAGTAATACCGTTCACATATTCAAAGAAGGATAATTCGGAAATTTGCTTTTTACCTAGCCATTTTGTAAATAAAAATAATACAAAGACGAAGATAATTGATCTAACAGCAATTTGTAACCATTCAGGCACTAATAGCTACCTCCAAAAATGAATTTGTATTTTAGAAAAATTAGGTCATTTAAACACACCTATAGAATTTCTTGTCAGCCATTTTTTTATGCATTATTCCTTCAGAAATAAAAGAAAATGGTTAGAGCCCTCTTATTTTCACAAGGTTGCTCTAACCATTTATTTAAATAAACTATTAAAATCCAACAACTGTTTGGCATCTTATATTTTCTCCTACCAACTTAACTTTCAACCAAAATTCGCCCTACAATTATAGTCGTGTTATCGTAAATTCACACTTTATTTGTTCGTTCGGCAATTTGGTACATATTACACTCCAAGCTTACTCCAATAGTTTTCCTAACGGTCGAAAGAGCATATCGACGAACTGCGTTGGGCCAGGCGTGTCAGGAAAATACAGCAGCATCAAAGCAAGGATCCAACCTAGTAAAGATATTATTATAAAAGCAGTTTTTTCTTTTTTTTGATATTTTTTCGTTAATAATGGCCATTGAAAAAAGACAACACAGCTTATGATGAAAGTGATTCCTAACAATGCCCCCCATTTCATTGGTTTATCACCTCTTCCTCTGGCATTAAGGAAGGTTGTGTAACCATCCCAGGCCTGCGGACATAAGCTTTACCTTCAATAACAACCTCCACCTTTGGAAATATCTCATCCCAATTCTCTTTATTTTTTTTCCATATATCCGGATAAGCACGATGAAAGGCATCTGCGAAGCCAAATATATCAGCATTCATTTCTTTCTGAACTATATCTAAGGCGGATTGAGCTCTGTTTTGAATATCCTCCACTAATTTTTGTTCTAACATATTAATAGTTTGCTGATTATTTAAATCTAGACGGGTGCTATTATCAATAATATCGTCTTCTGTTTCTGCATATAAGGTGATCTTCCATACACCATTTTTTATACTTGGGATTAACCTTGTATGTGCCTGCAGTAAATTCATGGAAATATAGCCTTCTATATCATCAGGT
Organism: Schinkia acidoalkalinis; assembly: GCF_054301215.1. The sequence goes on along the minus strand of NZ_CP182573.1, from coordinate 150,248 downwards.
TCTATGGTAACGATTGCTTTATCTATTTCATTTCGAATCCATAACACTCCTCTTGTTGTATTTTCATTAATGAAGTCAATCATTTTTCCATCTTTAAAAACAGCTGTTCCTGTAATATAGGCAATCGTTTGTTTTTTCCGTTCATTTTTTGATTGTAATTTTTCAATGTAAGGGACTGCTGACGCCTTTGCATCACTAATCATCATTTGTGCCAGGTCTTTAACGGTGACATCCATACCGATTTTTAATGCAGATAATTCGTGTAGCACCTCGGCTATATCTCTCTCCAAAGGTGGGAGGAGTTTTAATATTTCTTTTGCATGTTGTTTGCTAACAAATACCTGCGCTCGCTCACGAATCTGTGGATGGCGTAAAAGAAAGTCCAATCGTGGTCGTATATCCTCCTTAGCCATTTTTTCCTCCATGATGATCACTTCGGCATGCCCCCAAAACAGCTGACGTGGAAATTCTTGCTGTAGAGCGGACATGGCCTCTGCAGTTGTTAGGCCTTCTGCTGAACGTACGAGTACCTGTTGAGCACCGCTGCTCCCTCCTCCTTCCATTTGTTGCTGCCCCCCTCCTCCTTTCGGAATGAATACGAGAACCGTTAATTCAATCTTTCCATCATCTTTTTTATCGATGCCAACTGCGGTTATAATAGCTATATCATTCACTTCTTTTCGATCCCAACAACCTGTAATAAAAGGCAACGAGATAAATAGCATACTAATAAGGAGAATGAATTTATTCAATTTCATTTCAACCTTCCCTTTTTTTCTGCAGCTTTTTTCGCATTAGAGCTATACATAATAAAAGCAAGGGTACCCCCACTTGAAAAAACAAGAAATAAAAAGGTGCTGATGTTGATAGGAAAATAGACAACTCTTGTAGATTAGGCGAAGACCACACTGCTATAATTGCTAAAATAAAGCCCATCGGAAAGACAATTGGACGAAAATCAGTTAGCTTTAACCATTGTGCCGTACACAAGACATTGACATAGTAGAAAATGGTGATTTTAATAAATGTACCCGAAACCCATATGGCCATTACAATGGCTTCGAGGTGTTCTAAAAAGTCGGCAATACTAATGTAGCGAACAGCAACCATGACTGGATAGGTAAAGGTACCCGTCAATTCACCGAAAAGCATATAGATAACAAGGTTTACCGATACCAAAACAAATGAAACACTACAAATAGCAACTAGGCCCCATTTTACGGCCCCTTTTTGGTCATTTAAAAATGGCAGCATAAAAGAAAGAAGAAAGAATTCACTAAACCAGCTTTGCGGGACAACAGAACCAAGAAAAGATGGGGCAATTCCATCTTCCATGACAGGAAAAATTTGCTTCACATCCAAATCCTTTAAAAGCATTATAATAATTAAAATATAAAGAAGAGTCACGACAGGTAGTATGATTTCGGATACACGGCCGATGACCTCTAGCCCCCCATAAACAGCAAAGGAACATATTAGTAGCATAGAACCCATCACGACGTAAATCGGTGTTTGTGACAAAAATGTTCCTGTTACAAATTCGGCATATTCACGAATAACAATGCCGTTTATATGCAAGAAAAAAAGAATATAAAAGAAACTTATGATTTTACTTGGAAGTCGACCGATAATGTCACTGCTAAATTCAATAATTGTCTTTTTAGGATATAGTTTATGCAATTGATAGGAAGTATATAGAACTAGAAATCCGATGAAAGAGGCCCATATCGGGGAAAGCCATAAATCCTGCTTTGCATGTTTTACTGTAATTGCAGGGACCAATAGAATGCCGGTAGCTAAGATTGTCGGATTCATCACCATGGCCATTTGTAAAGCCGATATCTTGCCTTTCTCAATCATGTCTTTCAACTCCTATTCTCCACCTTTGGATGGATCAGGTTTTTGGCCACTTGTCTGACGGTATTTGTTATAATCACCGGTTAACCGTGGGCGCGTTCGTAAAGACCACCATGGCGCTCTTATTAAAACATCTTTCATTTCGGGTGCTTTCATTGGAGCTAATGGCGAAAGGTATGGAACTCCAAATGAACGCACAGAACAAAGATGAACAATAATCGCAATAAGTCCAAGCATAATGCCAAGCAAACCTAATGTACCAGCCAAGAACATTATAGGAAAGCGCAGCATTCTAAATGCGATGGCAGCGCTATATCGTGGAATTGAAAACGATGCGATTCCAGTCACCGCTACAACCATAACCATCGGTGCAGATACCAGACCAGCCGAAACGGCTGCTTGGCCGATAACGAGAGCCCCAACAATACTAACCGCAGACCCGACTTGTTTTGGCAATCGAATTCCAGCTTCCCTCAGTGCCTCAAAGGTAATTTCCATCAATAGTGCCTCAACAAGGGCAGGAAAAGGAATTTCTTCCCGCGATTTTGCAATACTAAACAATAAAGTTCCAGGTATCATCTCTTGATGGTACGTAAGAATTGCCACATATACAGAAGGCAACAATAAAGCCATAAGTAAAAAACTATATCGGAGCCACCTGATTAACGTACCAATCAAAAATCGCTGGTAATAATCTTCTGCAGATTGCAGCAAAGAGTATAAGGTTGTAGGAACGACTAATGCAAAAGGAGTTCCGTCAACTAAGATGGCAACACGGCCTTCCATAATATTTGAAATAGCTACATCAGGTCTTTCCGTACTTAGTACTTGAGGGAATGGAGAAAATGGGTAATCCTCGATAAATTCCTCAAGATATCCGCTTTCAAGTACAGCATCAATGTCAATACGTTCAAGCCGATTAGTCACTTCTTCTATTAACGTTGGGTCAGCGATACCTTCCATATAAGCAATGATTACTTGTGTTTGACTTTGGCGGCCGATTTCCAAAGCCTTCAATTTAAGGTCAGGGCTTTTGATTTTTCTTCGGAGTAAGGAAGTATTGGTTGTTATTGTTTCCGTAAAGCCATCACGAGGGCCGCGGACAACGGGTTCAGCCATTGGTTCTTCAATTGATCTTTTCTCCATCTTGGCTAGTCCGACGGAAAAACCAACCAACTCCCCATCGATAAGGATAACAGGGTTTCCTGTCGAAATTTGTGCAATAACTTCACGATATGATGTAACTTGTTTCACACTTGAAACTGGCAAATCTTGTTCAAGTATGATTTGAAAATCAAATACTTCTCTGGTGCTTTGCCGCATGAGCGGTGAAAGCACGCTTTTATCAATCTCTTCAATATTTGACAACCCTTCAATATAAATCAAAAGTGCCTTCAATCTACTCCCAATTGTAAAAAGGCGGAATATGACATCTGAACAATTTTTATACATCAATTGCAGGACTTGTTGATTTTCCTCTAAATTTTTTGAAAGCACCCCATCAAGAGAAGTGGATTCTTCTTTCGCAGGCTGCTTTTCTGGTTGCGACTGCTTTTTACTTTTAAAAAAAGGCATGAATTTCATTCTTTTTTGGTCCACCATCAAAACTCCTTAATATCTATAAAGCATTAAACAAATATGGAATTATTTTTCTCTCATTATCTTTTCCAACTAATTGCATTGATAAACGTAATAAAGGGTTTATTATTATGCAGCTTACTAGGCAAAAGAAGTGTCAATACAAAAAAGCACCCGCCACAAGACAGCTGCTTTTTTATAATTGGGTATTGAATAAAAAGTTAGAGAGTAATCAACTAAAATGCTTCTAGTTTCAAATTTTCTGAAATCTCAAGTGGGGGTTCAGTTGTGGCAATGATATCCTCAACGGTGTAGCCTTTTGCTACTTCTACTAATTTCATACCTTTTTCTGTTATATCAATCACTGCACGATCTGTAATAATACGGTTAACTACGCCTTTACCTGTCAATGGTAAGGAGCATTCGTTTAAAATTTTAGCTTCACCTGCTTTATTTACATGGTCCATAATGACAATCACTTTTTTGGCTCCATGAACCAAATCCATGGCACCGCCCATACCTTTAATCATCTTTCCAGGAATCATCCAATTGGCAAGGTCCCCATTTGCAGAAACTTCCATTCCACCAAGGATTGCAACATCGATATGACCCCCTCGAATCATGGCAAATGATTCAGAACTATCAAAGTACGAAGCCCCAGGAATAGCTGTTACTGTTTCTTTTCCAGCATTGATTAAGTCTGGATCAACTTCAGTTTCTTTTGGATAAGGTCCGATGCCAAGCAGGCCATTTTCAGATTGTAAAACAACTTGTTTTCCTTCTGAAATAAAGTTTGCCACCATGGTTGGCATTCCAATACCTAAATTCACATAGTGTCCATTTTCAATCTCTTTTTCCGCACGCATCGCAATTTTTTCCCTTGTAGTCAATGCTTTTTCTGTATTGGACATATTCTTATCCCCTTTACTTTTGAACTGTTAATCTCTCAATCTTTTTCTGCTGATTTCCGACAATAAGTTTTTGAACGTAAATACTAGGAGTATGAATTTGATCTGGGTCCAGCTCTCCAATTTCCACTAATTCCTCAACTTCTGCAATTGTTACTTTCCCGGCAGCAGCAATCATTGGATTAAAGTTTCTTGCTGTTTTGTTATAAACGAGATTTCCCATTTTATCTCCTTTATAAGCACGAACTAATGAAAAGTCAGCGGTCATCCCTTTTTCAAGTAAATATGTTTTCCCATCAAACTCGCGGACTTCTTTTCCTTCAGCAATCGGGGTTCCTACTCCAGCAGGTGTATAAAAGGCTGGGATTCCAGCGCCGCCTGCACGAATTCTTTCAGCCAGGGTTCCTTGAGGAACAAGTTCCACTTCTAGTTCGCCTGAAAGTACTTGCCGTTCAAATTCTTTGTTTTCACCAACGTAAGAGCCAATCATTTTTTTGATTTGTTTATTTTGTAAAAGTAAGCCAAGGCCCCAATCATCAACACCACAGTTATTGGAGATGACGGTAAGATCCTTAACGCCTGAGTCAGCTAAAGCCAGAATTAAATTCTCTGGAATTCCCACTAATCCAAAGCCACCAACCATTATCGTTGCACCGTCTTTAATATCTTTAACAGCATCAGTAAAGGATGTAAGTATTGGTTTCATTAGGTTTCTCTCCTTTAATCTGAAAAGGGCCAACCCATCATGCTTATAGTAGAACGCTTTTTGAATTGGCCCTTTTCGTAAATTTTTATCAAGATCCTGCCAGTTTGCTTTTATACAGGATATACGCCATGCTTACGTTCAGTAAATACTTTATATTTAGATGAATAAGCGTCTAAACGGTTTATTATTTCATCGCGTAGTTTGCTCGGTTCAACGATACCATCAATAATCATTTCTGATGCCAAACGATAAATATCAATATCTTGATCATATTCATCGCGCTTTTGTTGAATGAATGCTGCCCGCTCCTCTTCAGGTAATGCTGCAATTTTGTTCGCATAAACGGCATTAACCGCCGCTTCAGGACCCATAACGGCAATTTTTGCTGAAGGTAGTGCAAGGCAACAATCTGGTTCAAACGCAGGACCTGCCATGGCATAAAGGCCGGCACCATATGCTTTTCTCACGACAACTGAAATTTTCGGAACGGTAGCTTCGCTCATTGCTGAAATCATCTTCGCTCCGTGACGGATAATACCTGCACGTTCTACCTTCGTACCAATCATAAATCCAGGTATATCTGCCAGGAATAGGAGCGGAATGTGGTAGGCATCACACAACGTGATAAACTTTGCAGCTTTATCCGCTGAGTCATGGAACAAAACCCCGCCTTTTACACGCGGTTGATTGGCAATAATGCCGACTGGCTGTCCGTTTATTCGCGCAAGCCCAGTAATGATTTCTGCTGCAAACAGCTTTTTAATTTCACAAAAAGAGTCTTCGTCGATGATACGATTAATAAAATCATGCATATTAAATGGTGCGTTTTGATTTTCAGGTATGATTTCAGCAATTGACTTTTCGAATTGCTTTGGTGCAATCGGCTCTACTTTTGTAGGCTTTTCTGAATAATTTTGTGGAAAATAAGATAAATAACGACGGGCGAAAGCAAGCGCTTCTTCCTCTGTTTTTACTAGAACATCCCCACAGCCTGAAACTGAACAGTGCATTTTCGCTCCACCCATTTCTTCAAGCGTTACTTTTTCACCAATAACCATTTCAGCCATGCGAGGGGACCCTAAATACATGGAAGCATTTCCTTCTACCATGACAACGATGTCACAAAAAGCCGGAATGTAGGCGCCGCCAGCAGCGGAAGGTCCAAACAATAGGCATATTTGTGGAACTTTACCGGAAAGTTTGACTTGATTATAAAAAATCCGTCCTGCTCCTCTTCTTCCTGGGAACATTTCAATTTGATCCGTAATGCGTGCACCTGCAGAATCAACTAAATACACCATTGGTATTTGCAGCTTTTCAGCTGTTTCCTGAATACGTATAATTTTTTCAACTGTCCGCTTTCCCCAAGAACCTGCTTTTACAGTGGAGTCATTTGCCATCACGCAGACTGTTTTGCCATTAATTTTGCCTATTCCTGTAACAACGCCATCCGCAGGCAGACCGTCTTCTAAACAATTGGCAAAGAAAGCATCTTCTACGTTTAACCCTTCATCAAATAATAACTCTAAGCGGTCTCGAACAAACAGCTTCCCTTTCTCAGCATTTTTTTCATGATATGTCCTGGCTCCGCCTTCTTTTATTTTTTCAATGCGGTCTTGTAGTGTTAGTTTTGCTTCCATTAGCTCTTCCCCCTTTGTATGTACTGTCATCCTTTATTCCCCCTTGTAGACTGGCTTTCTTTTTTCTTTAAAAGCCGTTAGGCCTTCTATTCGGTCTTTCGTTGGAATTGTAATTGCATAGGCCATTTGCTCGATTTGGAGGCCAGTTTGCAGATCAACTTCCATTCCTCTATTGATTGCCAGCTTTGCCTGGGTTACCGCAATTGGTCCATTTTCTGCAATTCGTTCTGCTATTTCCTTAGCTTTACTTAATAGTTCTTCATTTGGAACGACATGTTCAAGAATACCTAATTCCTTTGCTTCATGGGCGTCTACTCTTCGGGCTGTATAAATTAATTCCTTAGCCTTGCCAATTCCGATTAGACGAGAGAGCCGTTGTGTACCGCCCGCGCCCGGAATAATTGCCAGGGAAGTTTCAGTTAGTCCTATTCTTGCTGTATCTACTGCAACACGAATATCACAAGCTAAGGCAAGCTCGAGGCCGCCGCCAAAAGCTGCACCATTTATGGCCGCGATAACAGGCATTGGCAACTGCTCCACATCATTTACCACTTGCCGAATTAAGGAAACAGTCTGTTTAACCTCAACGGGTGACATTGTGGAACGCTCTTTCAGGTCTGCACCAGCACAAAATACTTTTTCACCTGCACCGGTAATAACCACCGTCCGGATATTTTGGTCATATTTGATTTCAGCTAGAGTTTCCTGCAGGTCATACAACATTTGCTTTGAAAAGGCATTAGCCGCTTCAGGTCTATTAAATGTTATTGTTGCTATATTATTTCGAACTTCTAACAAAATTGTTTTGGTCAAGACTGAATCTCCTTTCGATTTAAAATTCTAGTGGCAACTTTTGCTTCTTTCTATTTGCATTGTATGACTAGGAAGCGACTTTCCTAGTTTTTCTTCAATAAAAAGTGCTGCTTTAATCAGTTGGTCGCGATTTATTCCAGTTTCAACCCCCATATTTTCAAGCATATAATGAAGGTCATCTGTTGCAAGATTTCCAGATGCTCCTGGAGCATATGGACATCCCCCAAGTCCTCCTAAAGAACTGTCAAATTTCGTGATTCCAAGATTAAGTGCAGCTAAAGTATTAGCTAACGCTGTTCCTCTTGTATCGTGAAAATGCATTGCTAGTTTTTCCTGCGGAAAGCGTTTTAGAATCTCTGATAAAACTTCTTCCACTTGTCTTGGATTAGCAACGCCAATCGTATCCCCAAGGGAAAGTTCCTGGATACCTAAAGTAAATAATTGCTCAGATACAGTTAGAACTGCATCTGTAGAAACTTCTCCTTCATAAGGGCAGCCAAAAACAGTAGAAACATAGCCACGTACTGTCTTTCCAGCTGCAATTGCTTCCTGAATAACTGGCTTCAGGATTGGGAAAGTTTCAGCTATTGATTTATTTATATTTTTTAAGTTGTGTGACTCCGAAGCAGACATAAAGACAGCAACCTCATCAACATTCGCTTCAAGTGCTCCTTGTAGTCCTCTTTCATTTGGAACGAGGGCCGCGTATGTTATGTCATTCTCCCTATGAATCGATTTTGCAACATGAATGGCATCTGCTAATTGCGGAATCCATTTTGGATTAACAAATGACGTAATTTCTATATAAGACAACCCTGTTTTCGAAAGTTGATTAATCCATTCTATTTTATCTTCAGTTTCAATAAACTGTTTTTCATTTTGTAGCCCATCGCGCGGCCCAACTTCCTTGATTGTTACGGTTTTTGGAAGGTTCATACATAACCATCCTTTCTTTTCCCTAAAGCATATATTGTAGAAAGGGAATCAGCTTTCTTCCCTTTGTATAACCATCGAGCCCCATAGGCGTTTCATGCTCTTTGAGACTCGACTGGTTATTTGCTTTGATCTTTTACTTACTCAACAACAATAAGTTCGTCTTCTTCGTTAACAAAATCGCCTTCATTGATTTTTATTTCTTTAACAACGCCACTAACTTCAGCAGCAATTGGGATTTCCATTTTCATAGATTCTAAGATTACAACATCTTGCCCCTCTGAAACAGTGTCCCCTTCATTCACTAATACTTTCCATACATTTCCTGCCATATTTGATTGAATGATTGCCATAATAAAAATCCCCCTGGTTCCATAATTTTTATTTTTGTATTTTTATTTTGATACAACTTGTTGAATATATTTTTCTACAAATTGTGTCGTAGTATCACCGGACTGATAAGCCGGATGTGTAATCACTTCTTGTAGCATTGGGATATTCGTTTTAATTCCTTCAACATGATATTGGTTTAATGCCTCAATTAAACGCTCAATCGCTATTTCCCTTGATGGTGCAGAAATTACTAATTTTGCGATCATTGGATCATAAAATGGAGTAACCTTTGATGTTTCATGGACAGCCAACTCATGGCGTATACCAACACCTGCTGGTAGCTCTAATTTTGTGATCGTCCCTGGTGATGGGAAGAACGTTTTTGGATCTTCTGCATAAATGCGTACTTCAACGGCATGACCATTTCGTTTAATTTCCTCTTGTGTGTAGCGAAGCTTTTCACCAGCCGCTATTCTAAGTTGTTCCTCTACAAGGTCAAGACCTGTAATTTCTTCAGTTACCGGGTGTTCAACCTGTAGTCTTGTATTCATTTCCAAAAAATAGAAATTCTTATTCTCATCAACTAAAAATTCAATCGTCCCGGCATTTTGGTATCCGATGGCTTGTGCTGCTTTAACAGCTGTTTCGCCCATCTTTTTTCTTGTCACATCATCTAAAAATGGGGACGGTGCTTCCTCCACAACCTTTTGGTGACGGCGTTGGATGGAACAATCACGTTCCATTAGGTAAACACAATTTCCAAATTGATCAGCTAAAAGCTGGATTTCAATATGGCGAGGGTTTGCAATATATTTTTCAATATACATTTCTCCATTACCGAAAAACATTTGTGCTCTTTTTTGATTGCCATCAAATGCTTTCTCTAATTCTTCTTTATTATGGATGATTTGCATACCAATTCCTCCGCCGCCAGCACTAGCCTTAAGCATCACAGGGTAACCCATTTGCTCGGCAGTGGTGATTGCTTCAGAAACATCTGCTAAGGTCTCTTCAGTACCAGGAACGATAGGGACACCTGCTTCAATCATTGATATTCTTGATGCAACTTTACTTCCCATTTTTTCTATAACATCCGCTGTTGGGCCAATAAATGTAATACCTAATTCGTTACTTTTTCTGGCAAATTCAGCATTTTCACTTAAAAGTCCATAACCGGGATGAATGGCCTCGGCTCCTGTTTGTTTCGCAATATCAATGATTTTGTCCATTTGTAAATAGCTTTCATGGACGCGTGGCTTTCCTATACAATAGGCTTCATCAGCCATCTTTACATGTGGTGAATCCAAATCTGCTTCTGAATAGACCGCTACGGTTTGGATCCCTAATTTTTTACATGTACGAATAACGCGTGCCGCAATCTCCCCGCGATTTGCAATTAAAATTTTTGTAAACAAAATTCCACCTCCAATGATTCTAGAAATTTATCTGATTATTCTTGGCAGAAGATGTACCTTCGGTGGAAGGACCTAAGCAGATCTTCTACCAAGGTGTATTTCCCTCTTACTTTGAAATTGTTTTTTCAGCTACAATTTGTTGAACTTGCGCTACCGTAGACGGATCTTCTAATCCAGTAATATCGCCTGCTACCTGACCAGAAACGATAATTTCTTTTAATAAGCGGCGCATGATTTTTCCACTTACCGTTTTTGGCAATGTATCAGTGAATACAATAGCTGAAGGCAAAGCAATTTTTCCAATCAACTGAACGATTCGATCATTAATTTTTGCTTTTAATTCATCTGTTGCAAGAGACATATCGCTTAAGCGGGCAAAAACGAGCGGAACCTCTCCTTTTATTTCATCAGGGATACCAATCACCGCAGCTTCTGCAATACCCTGGCACTCCATCACAGCACTTTCAATTTCCATTGTACTTAAGCGATGGCCGGCAACATTAAAGGCATCATCAGATCGACCAACTACCCAGATATGGCCATCCTTATCTATTAATGCTAAATCACTAGCATAATAGGCACCTTCTACTTGGCTAAAATAGGATGATAGATAGCGTTCAGGTTCTTTCCATAGAGTTCGGCAAAGCATTGGGAATGGTTTTCGAATGATTAAGTTTCCTAATGTTTCAGGTTCAACAGGATTCCCCTCCTCATCCACGACCGCAACATCTGCTCCTAAAAATTGAATTCCAGCAGAGCCTGGTTTCATTGGTGTTAACCATGCGGCTCCAGCAATTGGACAGCCTGCTGTTTCTGTTTGCCCCCAAGTATTATTTACACAAATATTCTTTTTACCAAGTACTTCATATGTCCAATGCCAAGTCTCTGGATCCAACGGTTCTCCAACAAGTGAAACAACTTCAAGAGGAGATAAATCAAATTGATTTACAACCTCTTCGCCCAAGCTCTTCAGCATTCTTAAAGCAGTTGGGGCTGTAAATAGTTTATTGACCCGGTATTTTTCTAGAATTTGATAAAATCTATCTTTCGTTGGATAGTCGATCGACCCTTCATATACAACCGTTGTAACTCCATTTGCTAGTGCTCCTGCAACTCCCCATATATGCATGGTTAGCCAACCAACATCAGCCGTACACCAGAACACATCATCATCATGGTGATCCATATGGTATTTTCCATAAATGTAGTTTTGAACCACAAATGCCATTCCAGAGTGAACGACACCTTTTGGTTTTCCTGTCGTACCACTTGTATAGAAGACAATTCCATATTCGTTGGCTTCTAATTTTTCAGGTTCACAAACGGCACTTGCTTTCTTTGTAAGCTCATGCCACCAATAGTCACGGCCTTCTATCATGTTAACTTCTGTTCCTAATCGATCAACAACAACGACTGCTTCTATCGAAGGGACATCTGGAACAACCGCATCAACTTTTTCTTTTAAGTGGAATAGTTTTCCACGTCTAGCTGTTGCATCAGCCGTTACAATTACTTTTGGCTCAAAGCTAACAAGTCGATCTTTCAAAGATTTTTCAGAGTACCCTGAAAAGACTGTGTTGTATATAGCTCCAATACGGAAACAAGCTAATATCGCTATAAATGCTTCAGCTAGGTTTGGAAGAAAAATAGCAACACAATCCCCTTTTTTTACACCAAATGAACGAAGTGCATTGGCAAAACGGCTCACTTCAGCAAGCAGCATATTATATGTAAAAAACTTAGTGTCTCCGTTTTCACCCTCCCAAATAAGAGCTGTTCGATTACCTGCACCATTTTCTACGTGACGGTCGATTAAATTTACACAAGGGTTACTTATGCCGCCTTCAAAAAATCGGAAATCAGGTAGTGTTCCACTCATTGTTTTCTTCCAAGGCTCATACCAGACGAGTTCTTTCGCGACATTGCTCCAAAAGGCTGCAGGATCTTGCTGGGATTGTTGAAGAAGTTCTTGAAAAGCCTGACTGCTGCCAATGCTAGTTTTCGCTTGCTTTTCCTCACTTGGGTAAACGAGCTTACTTTCAGCAACTACTTTTAAAATTCCACTTACATCCATATGAATCCCCCTTAGTAAATAGAAAATACTTCGACATATTTCAACCTAGCAACCTAATTGTCGTGCAATGACAAGTCGTTGAATTTCTGAAGTACCTTCGCCAATTTCCATTAGCTTAATATCGCGTAAGTAACGCTCGACTTCATATTCACGCATATAGCCATAGCCACCATGGATTTGGATAGCTTGGTTGCAAGCTCTAAATCCTGCTTCCGATGCAAATAACTTTGCATAAGCAGATTCCTTCGTAAATGGTTTGCCGTTATCCTTTAACCAAGCTGCTTTGTGAACCATATTTCGTGCAAGCTCAATTTCCATCGCCATATCTGCTAATTTAAATTGAATAGCCTGGAACTTGGAAATGGATTGACCAAATTGTGTCCTTTCCTTCGCGTAACTTAATGCTTTGTCAAGTGCTGCTTGAGCAATTCCGACTGATAATGCGGCAATCGAAATACGACCGCCATCTAATGTATATAAAAACTGTTTAAAACCAGCGGTAGGGTCACCTAGTAGATTTTCCTTTGGAACACGAACATCCTCTAGGATGATTTCAGAGGTATTAGAACCGCGGAGTCCCATTTTTTCATAATTGCTATTGATTGTTAATCCTGGAGCGTCAGTTGGTACGATTAAAGCGGATATGATATTTTTTCCACGGTCATCTTTCCCTGTGACAGCGGTTACAATTATCGTCTTTCCATACTCAGCATTCGTGATAAAGCATTTTTCACCATTGATGATGTATTCATCGCCGTCCAATACTGCCTTTGTTCTTGTTCCACCTGCGTCTGAACCGGCATTTGGCTCAGTTAAACCGAATGCTCCTAAAGCTTGACCACTTGCTAAAGGTACAAGGTATTTTTGTTTCTGTTCTTCAGTTCCAAAATAATAAATAGGACTTGCTCCAAGTGATACAGCAGCAGCATAACTTAAGCCGGTGCTTCCACAAGCTCTACCAATTTCCTCAACCGAAATTGCATAAGAAATCGTATCGCCGCCTGAGCCGCCGTATTTCTCTGGAAAAGGAATACCTAAAAGACCTAATTCCCCCATTTTATTAAATGTATCAAGTGGAAATTCACCCGTACGGTCAACTTCTTCAGCCTTTGGAGCCACTTCATTCTCAGCGAACGCTCGCACCATATCCCGAATCATCTGTTGTTCTTTAGTCAATTCAAAATTCATATGATTTCCCCCTTAAGACCGACTAGTTGGTCTGTATTGCGCATAGTAAATGTAAGCGCTTAATAAAATAATAAAATCACTTTATCTTTTAAGTAAAAAGGATGAATATTTTGGATTTTCTTTGGCTTCTTCGGTCAACAATGACTGGAGTATAAAATCAATAAATATATCAGAAATCTCTTCTATTGTTTTTTCTCCGTCGGGTTTATACCATTTATAAATCCAATTCACCATTCCGTGAATAGCCATTGTCGTAATGTTGATATCGAGATTTGATCGAAACTCACCAGATTCAATCCCTTCTTTAATCACTTTAAATATAATATTACTGTATTCTTTTCTTTTCCGATTTATAATTTGCTTGTAATCCGGTTTAAGATAATTACTTTCCTGGTAGAATACACATATGTGTGGCTTATAGAGATTAAAGATCCGTATATTATAGTGAATAATCGCCTGCAATCTTTCAGTTGACGTTGTATAAATTCGTAGCGCTTCCTTGGCATTATCTAATGCGTAATTAATGAAATAATCATGGATTATGTAAAGCAGTTCGTCCTTAGATTTGAAATGGTGATAAAATCCCCCCTTAGAAGTACCACTTTCTTCAACAATTTGATTCACTGTTACACCATGGTACCCATATGTTTCAAACATGTGAATAGCAGTATTTATAATTTTATCTTTCAATTTTGACATGTGTATTACCACCTTGATTTAGATTTTAGCAAAATAATTCTGAATATTCAATATGTAAATTAAAAAAATTTATAGTTTCTTTATAATTTTTTGTCGGTTTTAGACGAAAGAAGAGGCGATTGCAAAATAGGACAAATAACTTCAGACTTTTTTATGCGGTTTTTTTGCATTGAATTGATTAAAAAAGGATAAAAGCTCAAACAAAATGTTTTTTTGCCATTATCCTTTTACATATATGTTTATTCCGTTTCCTTTTCAGCAAAGGTCTTCCAAACCTGTTTGACCTCGCCTTTTTCATCGATATCAATCACAAATGACCCGTTGCTATAGCGATCATTTTCCCGTAAATCGTTTGGATTCAAACTTTCAATATAATCTTTTGTAGTTTTAAAATAAATGATTTCATTTTCAGCAGCTGGTAGAATGGCGGCTACTTTATGTGGATGCGCCTTTAATTCCCGTAGCATGACAAGACCACGTTTGGCCCTTGTTGTCTTTTCAAATTCACTTAATTTCATTCTTTTGGCGGCCCCGCGTTGTGTTATGAGAACTAAATGTGGTTGTTTATCAGAATCGAATACAAAACCACTGACGACATAGTCACCATCCTTTAGGTTTATACCTTTTACACCGGCTGCCCTTTGTCCGATTACGCTGATTTCCTCTTCACTAAACCATAAACCATAACCTTGACGTGTGCCGATAAAAACTTCCTTGCTACCATCTGTCAGGTAAACATCCACGACTTCATCATCATCTTTTAGATTGATTGCCACTAATGGTTTGGAATAGCGTTGTGCCTGATATAACGATAATTGCGATCTTTTGGCCATTCCATTTTTCGTAAAGAATACTAAAAATTGATTTTCTGTAAATTCACGAATAGGGATTGCTTTAATCAGCTCTTCGTCTTTCTCTATTGGGATAATCGTAGCAATGTGTTGCCCAAGATCCTTCCACCTGATATCCGGCATTTCATGAACTGGCAAGTATAAGTAGTTACCTTTATTTGTAAACAATAACATTTTATCGGTCGTGTTTATTTCAAATTGACCTAGTAGATAATCATTTTCTTTCAAACCGAATTCTTTCCCATTGGAAGCAGTGTAAGATCGAATCGAAGTACGTTTTATATAACCGTCTTTTGTAACCGTAACAATAACGTCTTCAGATGGTACCAAAACCTCAAGATTAATAACAATCTCTTCAATTTCCTCTTCAATTCTTGTACGACGCTCATCAGCAAATGTCTTTTTTACTTGCAGCAAATCTTTTTTTATAACATTAAAAAGCTTCGTCTCACTACTTAAGATATTTGTTAATTCTTGAATTTTTTTTGCTAGATCCTCTGCTTCTTTTTGCAGGGTTGTAATATCTGTATTTGTTAAACGATATAGCTGTAACGTAACAATTGCTTCTGCCTGCGGTTCAGTAAACTGAAACTTCGCAATTAAATTATTTTTTGCATCGCGCTTATCCTTTGAAGCTCTAATTGTTGCAATCACCTCGTCAAGAATCGAGATGGCTTTTATCAAGCCTTCAACAATATGCTGACGTTCCTTTGCTTTATTGAGCTCGTACTGGGATCGACGTGTGACGACTTCTTTTTGATGGGCGACATAGGCATCCAACATTTGCGGCAGACTCATTTGCTTTGGTGTGCGATTATGAATGGCAACCATATTGAAGTTATAGGAAATTTGTAAATCAGAATTTTTATATAAATAGTTTAAAACACTTTCTGCATCTGCATCCTTTTTTAATTCAATGACGATGCGGAGGCCCGTACGATCTGTTTCATCCCGCACCTCTGTAATACCTTCGATCTTCTTGTCAATGCGGAACTCGTCCATTTTTTTCACAAGGTTTGCTTTATTCACATCGTATGGGATTTCATCAATGACAATTTGCTGTCTACCGCCACGTAGATCTTCAATTGCGGCGCGGCTACGCACGACAATGCGTCCCTTTCCTGTCTCGTACGCTTTTTTAATTCCCTCAATCCCTTGTATGATGCCACCCGTTGGAAAATCTGGTCCCTTAATGACCTTCATTAAATCAGGTACGGTACATGTTGGATGATCAATTCGCATAATTACTCCATCAATGACTTCTCCAAGATGATGCGGGGGAATGTCTGTTGCATAACCGGCGGAAATTCCGGTTGAACCATTTACCAACAAATTTGGGTACATTGCTGGTAATACTGTAGGCTCCAGAATCGTATCATCAAAGTTAGGAGTAAAATCGACTGTGTCCTTATCAATATCACGCAACAATTCAGCAGCAATTGTCGATAGACGAGCTTCGGTATAACGCATCGCGGCTGGCGGGTCACCATCCATGCTACCGTTATTGCCGTGCATTTCAATTAGGACGTTTCGAACCTTCCAATCCTGACTCATACGGACCATTGCTTCATAAACAGAGGAATCTCCATGGGGATGATAGTTACCGATTACATTACCAACTGTTTTTGCAGATTTCCGGAATGGTTTATCATGTGTGTTTCCCTCTTGAAACATGGCATACAAGATCCGTCTTTGCACAGGCTTCAAGCCGTCCCTCGCATCAGGCAAGGCACGGTCTTGAATAATATATTTACTATAGCGGCCAAAACGGTCGCCAATAATATCTTCTAATGGTAATTCCATTACTTTTTCAAATAATGACGACAAAGTTTATTCCCCCCGATCGATTGTCAAATTCTCGTTTTCTAATATATTTACATCATCTTCAAGTCCGAAAGCAACATTTGTTTCAATCCAGCGCCGACGTGGCTCAACTTTATCTCCCATTAACGTTGTCACGCGACGTTCTGCACGGGCGATATCTTCAATCGTTACACGAATCAACGTTCTCGTTTCAGGATCCATCGTTGTCTCCCAAAGCTGATCAGCATTCATTTCACCTAGACCTTTGTAGCGCTGTATCGTATAGCCTTTACCAATCTTCTTAATGGCAACCTTTAATTCTGATTCATCCCACGCATATTCAATTACTTCTTTCTTGCCGGTCCCTTTACTTACTTTGTAAAGCGGTGGTAGGGCAATAAATACTTTCCCTTCTTCTATTAATGGCTTCATGTAGCGATAGAAGAATGTTAATAGCAACACTTGAATATGGGCTCCGTCGGTATCAGCATCTGTCATGATAATGACTTTATCGTAATTAATATCCTTTACCTCAAAATCAGCACCAACTCCGCCGCCAATTGCGTGGATCATTGTATTGATTTCTTCATTTTTAAAAATATCTGCAAGCTTTGCTTTTTCTGTATTGATGACCTTACCACGCAATGGCAAGATCGCTTGAAAGCGGCGGTCACGTCCTTGTTTGGCTGAGCCACCCGCAGAATCTCCCTCTACAAGGTAAAGCTCATTACGCTCAGGATTCCGTGATTGTGCAGGTGTTAATTTTCCGCTGAGCATCGCATCTTTGCGCTTTTTCTTTTTGCCATCTCTTGCTTCCTCACGAGCTTTACGAGCGGCTTCGCGGGCTTCTGCCGCTTTAATCGCTTTTTTAATTAAAAGTGTACTAATATCAGGATTTTCTTCTAAAAAGTAGGCCAATTTCTCTGACACGACTGAATCAACAACAGAACGAGCCTCACTAGTACCAAGTTTTCCTTTTGTTTGCCCTTCAAATTGAAGTTTTTCCTCCGGAATGCGGACAGAGATAATTGCAGTTAAACCTTCGCGGATATCGCTGCCTTCAAGGTTCTTATCCTTTTCTTTTAAGATGTTCACCTTACGGGCAAATTCATTAAAGGAGCGGGTCATCGCTGATTTTGCACCAACTTCATGGGTACCCCCGTCTTTCGTGCGGACATTATTCACGAACGATAAAATATTTTCAGAATAGCCGTCATTAAATTGGAATGCATATTCCACTTCAATCCCCTGCTGTTCACCTTCAATGTCTACTACCTCGTGTAGTACATCCTTTTCCTCATTTAAAAAATCAACAAATGCTTTTATTCCCGATTCAAAATGAAATTCATCTTTTACATCATGGCGTTCATCAATCAGCGTAATTTTCATGCCTTTTAAAAGAAAGGCAGATTCACGCAAACGCTCGCTTAATGTTTCGTAATTAAAAACCGTGGTGCTGAAAATGGTTGAATCCGGCTTAAAGTGAATCGTCGTTCCAGTCACTTTCGTTGTGCCAGTTTTCTCTAATGTTGTAACAGGGTGCCCCCCATTTTCAAAACGTTGTTGATAGATATTTCCATCTCGCTTTATCGTTACTACTAACCATTCTGATAAAGCATTGACAACTGAGGCACCAACCCCGTGTAAGCCGCCGCTCGTTTTATAACCGCCTTGCCCAAATTTTCCTCCAGCATGAAGAACAGTTAAAATAACCTCTGGTGTCGGCTTTCCTGTTTTATGCATCCCAGTCGGCATGCCGCGTCCTTCATCCTGTATACTTATACTATCATCTTTATGTATTGTTACTTTTATTTGGTTACCGAATCCTGATAGTGCTTCATCGACAGCATTATCAACAATTTCGTAAACAAGATGATGCAATCCACGTGCATCTGTACTACCAATGTACATCCCGGGACGTTTACGGACAGCTTCTAAGCCTTCGAGTACTTGAATGGCATCATCATTGTATTCAAATGGTTTGTTAGTCAATAGTCTATACCCCTTTCAAACATACCCTTGAAAAATAATCATATCATAAAGGAACATATTTTCTCACATGTTTTTTGAAAAACGTTCTCTAAATTGACAAATTTTGTTCGTTATACTTTCTATTTTTTCGTCATATCTATGCTTTCTATTGTAATGATAGAAATATCTTTCGCAACTAAACCTTTCTAGAGAAAAAGAAAAATCCCTGCTTTTTAGCAGAGATTTATTTTACTCAGCATCTTATCTTGGTCTTGTTATTGCATGCTCTACTTTAATGCAGCGGTTCATTATGACAGTCATTCCATTCTCCTTAAGGTATTCATAGGCTTCATCATTCTCAATCCCTGATTGGGCCCAAAAGACATCTGCTCCAATCTCCACTGCTTCTTTTGCAAGCGCAGGTAATTTTTCTGATCTTCGGAAGATATTAACGATGTCCACATGACCTTCGATATCCTTTAATGATGGATAGGTTTTCATTCCCAATACCTCATCGATTGTTGGATTGACAGGGATAATTTCATAACCGGCTTGCATCATCGCTTTTGGAATCATGAAAGATGGTTTATCAGGATTATTTGTCATGCCGACAACTGCAATCCTCTTTTTAGTCTTTAAAATTTGACCAATCTCTTCACGGCTTGGATTTTCAATTGTCATTCAGTCCCACTCCAGTCAAGTATACTTATACGATTACATAAAGAATACCAATATGTTACAAGGAAATGCAATAAATCTGTCTCTATCTGAACTTCCTGATGCCTTTTTAGCTTTCTCATGTTAAAATAAAGAAATCTTAGCATAAGGAGTCTTGTGGGGATGACAGTTTTTTTTATTGTAGTGTTAGCTTATTTATTAGGGTCAATCCCTTTTGCCTTGATTGTAGGGAAAATTGGCTATGGAATCGACATTCGCGAGCATGGAAGCGGAAATTTAGGTGGGACGAATACATTTCGCGTCTTAGGCATTAAGGCTGGTCTAATCGTAACAACTGCAGATATTTTAAAAGGAACCCTTGCAGCAAGCCTGCCGTTATTATTTGGCCTTGAAGATGTATTACATCCACTTATAATTGGAATTGCAGCAGTTATAGGTCATACATACCCTGTGTTTGCAAAATTTAGAGGTGGAAAAGCGGTTGCAACATCAGCGGGTGTCTTGCTTGCTTATAGTCCACCATTGTTTATCTTAGTGATTGCGAGCTTTTTTGTAACTTTATATATTACCAAGTATGTCTCACTTTCTTCGATGACTGCAGGAATCATTGGGATTATTTATAGCCTGTTTACAGGCGATGTACCACTCATCATCGTAATGAGCTTACTCGCTTCCTTTGTGATTTATCGCCATCGTGCCAATATTAAAAGGATTATGGGCGGAACGGAACCGAAAATTAAATGGATGTCAAAAAAATCGTCTTAGGAATTTTTCCTTGACGTTTTTTTATGTCTTATTTTACTAGTTTTCTGTAAAATTTGTGTCATAATTGTCGATGTAAAACATGTTATAATGTGGGTGTACAGTATTACTAGATTAAGAGTTACCAATCGGATCTAAATATCCTTTGGTGAATGGCGAAAAAACCGTGATAAATGTACCCGCCAAAATATTGAACAGACGTACACTTGTACCTTTGCGTTTTGTAAGTGAAGCTTTAGGGGCTAATGTGAGTTGGGACGAGGAAACTAGAATCATCACCATTCAATCATCAGAGAAATCCGGTTTTAATGTTGTAAAAATTTATTAATGCTTTTCGTCAAAACCCTCGGTTGGTGGAATCTAAAAATTCAAATTCTTATGTTATGATATTTTGGAATACTTTGAAAATAGGAATAGCCTACATAGATGAAGGGAGCCTTTTTATTGGTGGCAAAAAAAGAGCGCATTACATATTTAGATTTATATAGAGCGATTGCGATTTTAGCTGTAATTATGATACATACCTTCTCCGAGCCTGTCGCTATATTGGCGAAGGATTCAGTTTTATATCCGTACTACGTAGCGGTTTATGCTTTGGTTCAATTTGCGGTGCCAGCTTTTATATTTCTAAGTGGTTTCGTGCTGTTTTACAGCTATGAAAATCGCTGGAACAAAAACATATGTATTGAGTTTTTTAAAAAAAGAATTTTATATATTGTAACTCCTTATTTATTATGGTCATTCTTTTATTTTATGGTGCTTCAACTTGGCTTTAAACTCAACCCGTTGGACAATATGAATACATTTTTATTTTCATTACTAACTGGAAAAAACTATACACATTTGTATTTTATTTTTCTAATCATACAGTTCTATTTGTTATTCCCTCTCTTTATGTACATACTTAAGCGTTTTCAATTTATCCGTCATCATTTAGTTGCAATCGTGATTTTGATACAGATCGTTTATTATCTTTTAAATTTATGGTATTTCAACATTCAATATACAGGCAGTTTCTTTATGACTTATCTTTCTTTCTTTTTAGTAGGGGCCTATATCGGCTTGCATTATCATCAAGCAATCGAAAGGATCAAAAAGAACGCCAAACTTTTTTACTTTTTAACTGCGTTAATCGCAATCGTGACTGTGATGAAGTCCTATTTCCGCTATACCATTCCTGGATATGGCCAATCTTGGATGCCCTATGCAAATCTTGGATTATATTATTCTTTTGTACTAGTAACCTGCATAAGTATTATTTTAATCTCAATTTGGCTAAATGAGCACATGCCGCACACAAAGCCATATACCATCCTTACCTCTTGGGGGCAAGGTTCGTTTCTTATTTATTTTGCCCATCCGTTTATCTTATTGGTGTGGCGCCATTATTTGCTCACTAGCGACCCAGTCGGATACCATATCATGAACGTATTAGGTGGAATTTTGTGTTTGCTGCTTTCATGGGTCGGCTATTTATTCCTAAAGAGATTTAATTGGTCTTGGATTTTTATGGGAAAATAATTGTTAAAAAAGTGCTATCCAACCAGCCGATATTTTGGACCATTGGATAGCACTTTTGTATTTCACACTAAATCCACCCAAAAAGTTTGCCAACAATAATAAACATGGCTTCTCGAGTAATTTCGTCTTTCCCTTCCCATTTTTTCATCTCTTCAAGATAAGTACGATGATAGTCCTTTACTGGCAGCCCTTCTAAAATATTATTGATTTCATCTGTTGTTAAGTTCTGCTCTTTCTCGGTATTAAAGTAATGATCTAAATATTTAGCGTTGTCTTCGTATTTTTTATTGGATGTGCTTTTCGTCCAATAGGTATACATAAGCATATTTGAAAATGATTTGTTTGTCGCTTTTTTATCTAATAATAAATCATTTGTATAGCCTGTAAAAAGAGCCCGGTGATTAAGCAACCCGCGGATTGCCGGATAATACCATTTATCTTCATAAGGATAGGGTATTGAAAACTTATCGACAGCCGCACCTTGGGCTTTTAGAGCTTGTTGAAGTTCAGCGATTGCTTCTTTGTTGCTTGCCATCGTATGGAAATCGATATTTTTATTTAGGGCAATGCCACTCGCTGCGCCCGCCCCTTCACCGGTTGCCATGCCGGTAGGAACGATCCTTACAGAGCCTTGGGCCAAAGAGGAATATCCTCCTGAACGTCCCACCACTAATAGATTTGTAATTTTTTGTGGGACCAAGCTTCTAAAGGGAATGCCGTATTGGGTTGGGTTTAAGACGACCGCACCGGGGTCCTCTACTGAGGTTGCCTGAATATCGGCTGGATAGCCGCCATAGGCAATTGTGTCCCAGTGATATTTGTTTTCCCATAAATCGCTGATTGGGAGTTGATACAACGAGCGGATATGCCGGGTTTCACGCACGTACAGCTCCGCTGGAAAAGAGGCTATCTTTGCTTGTTCAAAGCCTGGAAAGTTTTCTTTTAGCCAATCAAGTATGATGGCTGTCTCCTTCTTTCCTCGCACTAAGCCGTCTTGAATAGAGGCTTCAGACAAACCATCGACCCCAAAAATTTGCAAAGCATTAATATAATAGCCTTCATGATTGCGAATTAAGTTAAAACCACGTAGCCTCATATTGGGATCATGGGGCTTATACATTTCACGCAATTTGGCAAAGCCCCATGCAGCTTTATCCGTTACTTCCGCAGGACCAAAGGTCTTACGTATTGCTACCTCTTTTATTTTCTCCCAATCGACATTTTCAAGGTGGATCATCATCGTAACTGCCATTTGGCTTTTTGTTTGGCCGACATCCTCTGCGCCAATAAAATAAGGAACACCACTTAAATAGGCAACATCCGCATCCTGGGTGGCGTCAATATAATATTTGGCTTGGAGCGTGTATTCCTTTTGGTTTTTCAATACTTTAATGGATTGTATTTCAGTTTGATTCAACAAGTTGATATCCTTGATTTGCGTACTTAGGAGTACCGATAAATTTTCTTGAGTTTCAACCATTTCCGAGAATGCGGATTTGGCAGCTTTAATTTCAAACGACTCACTTTTCCCAACCAAGCTATGCCATTCCTTGAAAATACCGTTGTTAAGTACTTTATTATCAATCCCATGGGGAAAATCAATGACATTCATTTCCCCATAAGTAAATAAACCGCCAAGACTAGCCCGCTTTTCAATCAGGAGTGTTTTCGCCCCGTTCCTTGCAGCAGAAAGAGCTGCGGCAATTCCCTCAGGCTCACCACCAATGACAATGACGTCAAATTGTTTAACAGTATCCTCGTTGTCATAAAAATCAGAGGCTACTTTATCCTCTGTCTTTTCCTGTCTTCCAACAAAGACTTGTACAACGAGAACCGCAATTATTAAGAATAATAAGAAAAAAGAAATGCTTTTGAACGATTTACTCATAGGAAATACCCCTTACCAATAATTCATTACATTCTTCGCAGGATTGTGTTTGTGCAACATTCCAGCTTTACCTATCATAACATATGTAAACCCAATATTTACTATTATCCTTGCCAACCCTTAAGCTTCAAAGTGAAAACTAACTCACCCACTTTTGTACGAATTTTTATTGAATTCACTTGAAATACTATTCATACCACAAAAACAAAATATCCTTAAAATATTATAATATCAGAGGCATGTGATGTATAAAAAAATCAGTATGTTCTTTGTCATCATTTTGATCTTAACTGTAACTGGGATTGCTTTTTTTAATAATGACAGCAACATCTTTGCTCACAACATATTTTTTAATAATCAAAACGATAGTAAAACCTTCGATGTGATTGTGATCGGTGGGGAGCCGGAAGGGATTGCTGCCGCCCTATCCGCTGCAAGGAACGGGGCGGAAACACTCCTGATTGAAAAGCGGGATAGTCTTGGTGGTTTATTTACTTATGGCAAAATGAATGTTCTTGATTTCCCACATGGGATCGACCGTAAAATACTAAGTCATGGCATTTTTCAAGAGTGGCATCTTATGGTAGGTGGTCAAAAGTCATTTGAAATAAATGCCGCGGAAAATGCGTTTTTTAAAATGGTCAAGACCCAAGAAAATTTATCAATGCTGTTGAATACGAAAATTAAAGAGGTTGTATTAAACGATAAGCAGGAAATTGATTCTCTGAAGATACTGGAAAAAGATAAAGTATACACTCTCCATGCAAAATATTTTATTGATGCTACACAGGATGCGGATATTGCCTACTTAAGCGGTGTTCCCTCCTTTATTGGGGCAGAAGATGTCGGCCATAAGAATCGGTTAATGGCGGCAACATTAATGATTCATCTAATAGGTGTTGATTGGGATAAGATTAAAGAAACAGCTAAGAAGGAAACATTTGGTCCAGCGCAGGTAAAACGGGGAGCAGCATGGGGCTTTTCAAAACTACGTGAACTTTATAAGCCAAATGATCCCAATATGAGATTACGTGGGTTAAATCTAATTCGTAATGATGAAGGCTATTTTATTAACGCTTTGCAAATTTTTGGCGTTAATGGTTTGTCTGATGCCTCTATTCAAGAAGGTATTACACGTGGAAAGAAGGAAACCGTATATATTTTAGATTGGTTGAAGAATAACTTTCCAGGCTTTGAAAATGCCGAAATTGCTTCCTTTCCTGAAGAACTATATATTCGTGAATCAAGACATATATATTCGCTTTACCAACTACCTGTTAGCGACCTATGGGAAAATAAATATCATTGGGATACGATAGCCTATGGCGGCTATCCGGCTGATATTCAGGCTACAGCGGTGGATGATCCAGGGGCAATTGTTCTAAATCCCACTCAATATGGAATTCCCTTTAGAAGCTTGGTGCCACAAAAAATTACAAATCTTTTGGTAATCGGACGCTCTAGCGGGTATTCCTCTTTAGCTCAGGGCTCCGTACGGATCGTTCCAACTGGCATGGCGACTGGAGAAGGGGCAGGTGCGGCCAGTGCGGTTGCTTTTAATAAGAATATCGATTTTCATACAATGGCAAGCAACAAAGATGCAATCGCTGAGCTTCAACAAGCTTTAAAAGCTCAAGGTGCGGCCGTTGAAAAGTTTACCCTTCTATTTCCTTATGAGGATAAATGGTATTATCCAGCAATCCGAGAGCTACTCAATCATCGTGCTCTCTTTGGTGGCTACAAAAATGATTTATCAGAATACAAGATTGCCCAAAACAAGTTATTTTCTACCCTACTTTTACAGACGTATCAAGCTAAACAACCCAATAACCCAAACTACGAGGAAAACATTCTTTACTTAAAAAAATATTACAAGGCAAACGAAATTCGAAATTTAACTGTCGAAGAAATCAATGCGATTATTGCGGGATTACCTTATAAGGATTTTGACGATACGTATCAAAAAGAACTTGAA
This sequence comes from Schinkia acidoalkalinis, assembly GCF_054301215.1. Next base: position 124,655 of record NZ_CP182573.1, on the reverse strand, counting down.
AGGATGAGTAGTGAAAAGGCACTCACCCGTGAAGATATGTATATTATTGTTGGAAAATTATTTGGATGGATATGATTAATGGAACATGAGGACAACCTGTTCCCATGTTCCATTAATCTGTGTTCCATTTTATTTTACTATCGTGCTAATGGCACCTTTTCCCAACATCTGCTGTTGTCCTTTTGAATCAATGAGGATGGTGAAATTGTCATGACCGATAATTTTACATTTTAATGGAACTCCATTTGTAGTATAAATGGTTACAACACGGCCACTTTCAATAATCTCATCCAAAAATCTTGTTTGTAAATCAAATTTACCATTTGTCATTTCATTAAACCCCTTATGCGTGTATTTGATTTTTTCCTCATTCTATTTACTCGTCTATTACAGGTATTTACAATTCATTCTATTTAAATACTATCCTTTACCATTTTTATTCTATGCTCGATAGTAAAATCCTGCTTTTATTCCTGACTTATTTCAGGATATTAGCAGGTATTTATTTGAAATTGCGCTTTTTGCATGGCTGAATGGATAAAATATTCTTCAATTTATAAAACCACAAAGATATCCGAACATATTTTCGCAACCCCTTCGTTGTAAACGAAACATACGTTCTTTATAATTGCAATATATTGAACAAAAGTTCTATTCGAGCTGGAGGTATGATTATGACTTATAAACTTTTATATACAAGCTGGTATGGCGGACAAAGAAAGATTGCTGTATTTGATTTTAAAAAAGGAGTTACCATTGAATTTACGCTGGATGAATTAGAAAAAGGCGGGCTGGATAAAGCACTTGTTCATTATATATATGAAATAAGAGAAACCATCGATTCTGGACGTTGGGATTATCCTGGTTAAAACAACTCTCCCAAAAATGTGATAGTCCGACACAAACAGTGGTAAAATAAACCTGTAGAAGAAAAAGGAGATGAGTGTCATTTGAAAAAAGAAATCATTGAACGGTTTACGAGCTATGTAAAAGTGGATACACAATCTAATGATGCGAATGATACATGCCCTTCTACCCCAGGGCAGCTTACGTTAGCAAATATGCTTGTTGATGAATTAATGACAATCGGCATGCAGGAAGTTATTATTGATGATAATGGTTATGTGATGGCGACACTACCGGCCAACACTGAAAAAGAAGTGGCAACGATCGGCTTTTTATCACATGTTGATACAGCCACTGATTTTACCGGTAAGAATGTGAACCCACAAATCTTCGAAAATTATGATGGTGGTTCTATCCAACTAAATGAGAATGTCGTGCTTTCTCCAAAGGATTTTCCATCATTAAACACATACAAAGGACACACTTTAATCACTACGGATGGAACTACTTTGCTTGGGGCTGACGATAAAGCCGGGATTGCTGAGATCATGACAGCCATGAATTATCTCATTCAACATCCTGAAATTAAGCATGGAAAGGTTAGAGTGGCCTTTACACCTGATGAAGAGATTGGTCGTGGCCCACATAAATTCAATGTTGAAGCCTTTAACGCGAAATATGCCTACACTATTGACGGTGGACCGCTTGGCGAGCTTGAATATGAAAGTTTCAATGCAGCAGCTGCCAAAATTACAATTAAAGGGAAGAATATCCACCCAGGGACTGCGAAAGGCAAAATGGTCAATTCCATGAAAATTGCGATGGAGTTAAACCGCAGACTTCCTGCTGAGGAGGCGCCGGAGTTTACGGACGGCTATGAAGGATTTTATCATCTACTTTCCATTGAAGGAAATGTAGAAGAGACAAAGCTGCATTATATCATTCGTGATTTCGATAAAGAAAAATTTCAAGAAAGAAAAGCAAAAATAGAAAAAATCGTGCAAGACCTAAAAGCAGTACACGGTCAGGACAATGTCATCCTAGAAATGAAAGACCAATACTATAATATGAAAGAAAAAATCGAGCCCGTAAAGGAAATCGTCGATATTGCTTATGAGGCGATGGAAAAACTGGGCATTACACCAATTATAAAACCAATCCGCGGTGGTACTGATGGGTCGCAATTATCCTATATGGGTCTGCCAACACCCAATATTTTTACAGGTGGAGAGAACTATCACGGCAAGTATGAGTACATTTCTGTCGACAATATGGAAAAAGCGACAAATGTAATCATAGAAATCATTAGGCTTTTCGAGCAAAAAGGAATGAAATAATAAAAAACGCGTAGATCTCCAGATGGAGACTTGCGCGTTTTTTCATCCTCACTTCCATCCTTTACTTCTACATAACGTCGTAATATGGGCCAAATGATGCTTGCCATGCCAAGCTAAAAAGCCAAGATTTATACCAATTTTGCTTTCACCTGATACTGGATGTGTCAATACTTTTTGGAAATCATCAGCACTTAGATTTTGTAAAAGATTGCAAAAACGGATATGTAATGCCAGCAGTAAGGACAAAGAAACCTCAACTGGCAATTTGTTGTCGGATAGCTCAGCCCATTTACTCTCATCAAAAGGATTGATGACAGGATTTTCACTTGTTAAAGCAAGCTTGAAGCGGACATAAGCATTCAAATTTGTATCTGCAATGTGATGGACAACTTGTCGTACAGTCCATCCTCCATCACGATAAGGAGTGTCAAGCTGCTCTTGGTCTAAATTTTTAACAGCATCCCTCACCAACTCCGGCAGCTGTTCAAGATCACTTATCCAACCATCAAGCATATTCTTAGTAATCTCTCCGGAAAATTCAAATTTACCAATTGGATACCTTACATCCATTTTATTTCCCCCTTTGCGATTATCCTATTTTTAGTTTTACCTATAAGCACAGTTAAAAGATGTGTACCACTTTTTATTATAGCAGAATCCAGGGTCAGAATGGATGTATAACCTTTCTGTTAAGAAACAGCAAAAAAGCACGAGAAAACACACCTCCTGCTTTAATGTAAATAATGCCATACCCCATTTATTTTTTCTCTTTTCACCTTATCATTCACTTCTAAATAATCCAAATGGCCAATAATCTCAGACATTACTAAAGAAAATTGTGCTTCATACTTTGTTTTATAATACTCTTTGGCGATTTCGCTAGCAGTCGTGGCTCCTGCTTCTATTAGTGAAAGAAGTCTCATTGCTTTTGTTTCAACATTTTCTAGTCTCGTTTTGATTAATTGTGTAGGCTGATCAATCAATATTCCATGACCTGAGAAAATATAATCAATCGGGAGTGTGGTGCACTTTTTTAATGACTTCATTTGTTCAAGCAAAGAACATATTCGCTCCCCGTTCTCATCAGGCTCAACAATCGCATTGCTTGAAATATGATGAATGAGCAAGTCCCCGGAAAACAAAGCCCGACATTCCTTATTTAAGAATGCAACTTGGTCTGGTGAATGGCCCGGCATTTCGATGACATCAAAGGACTGTATTACGTTGCCCAAAGGTTGAATGTCTGCCTTAATTTTAAGATGTTCATTTTTTACAATGGCAACTTCAAGCTTGTTAACCTGACGCACTCCTGCTTCCCCACAACCGTTTTCTTCATACAATTGCTTAAAAAAATCAACTCGATTCCGCAAAAATTCCGGATCACGCTTTAACCGAGGTATTGCTTTCTCATGTGCATAAACAGGAATCGAAGCCTCCGTTGCAATTCGGTTGATAAGCCCAACATGATCAACATGATGGTGGGTAATGTAAATACCAGAAAGATCATGTAGAGTAAATCCATGTGTATGGAGAGTCTCGTTAAATAAATTCCAATAATTCTCGTTGTTAATGCCGGCATCAATTAAATATAAAGCATATCCATCTTTAATTAAGTAACTATTGAAGCTTTTTAAATTATGATGAACAGGTAAAACAATGGGATATATTAGTAAATTACCTATTTCCAAAGGTTTCATTTTATCACATCCTCTATAAGTGAGGGGCCCCCATGTCCCCGGAGACCGAGATTAGTCCCCTTTTATCTATCGACAGTGAAGGCTGACAATGTCAATGCCCCATTTTGCATAATCAGCAGTTACTGTCTAAACACACATAGGTGTTATTTACAATAAATGTATGCTTTATTTTACCAAAGTTGTATATAAGTTGTAAAAAAATATGCTTTCATAAAAATGATGAATAAGTTTTGCCATCTCTACTTTTCACTATCACTGTTATGTAAACGTTTTATTAGTTGATATATTAGCTTTCCCATCAATTGACAAATCATGGAATATGCACTAAATTATACTTTATATAAAACTTTTTATCTTATTTATAATAAGTTTCAATACAAGATTACTAGCAATCAATTCTCTATTAGATCTATCACTTATTTGAAAGAAAGATAAGCTAATAGGAAGGGGAATAAGATGGATTTTAACCAGCTTGAAACATTTTATCAGCTTGCGAAAATTCGGAATTTTTCAAAGGCTGCCAAAGTCATGCATTTATCACAGCCCTCGGTTACGGCACGTATTCGAAATTTAGAAATTAGTTTGGATTGCACTCTATTTAATCGCGATGGGAAAAATCTATCACTGACAAATGAAGGGGAAGCACTCGTAGAATATGCAGAACAAATTTTACCCTCTGTTAAGGAAGCTAAACGAGCAATCAAATCTATAAATAAACCAAAACTTACAGTCGGTTTTTGTCCAGCTATCTCTTTTACTATTTTATCTAATACAATCGAACGATTTTCAAATGAAACGGGAACCTCCTTGTCGGCATTTGAGGGGCCGCCATCATTTTTGCTATTTAATAAAGTAGTCGCGGATGAAATCGATTTAGCATTTATTCGAAATCCATATTATGACAATAGTTTAGTAATCGAGCCATTTTACAAGGATCGTTGGGAAATATTTATGTCTGTTAATCATCCGCTTAGCAGTCTTGATACTATTACGAAAGACGACTTAAAAGGTCATACAGTGATAGCATATGACCGAAATACGGATGTATGGAAGAAATACGAAGATAATTTCTTGGGTGTCAATAGCATTCAAAAAATAGAAATAAGGAATATTGAGTTACTAAAAAAAATAGTCAAAAAAGGAATTGGCTTTAGCTTTCTTCCATTATTATCGCTAATAGATAATATAAAAGAAAAAGAGATATCTGTGAAAAAATTGCAGAATTTTAAAAAGACTGAGGAAGATATTTATTTAATTTACAAAAAAGATTCTTGTAAAACTGATCTCATTGAACTTTTTATTTCGATTTTTAATAGTGAAATAACTAAAAATACGAGAAACAACTAATCTATTAAAATCGCATCAACAAGAAAACGGCGCTGTAGAAAATTACTTTCTTCACCGCCGTCTTTTTTTATGGTATAATGGTCTTACTTTAAGCTATAAAGCCTTACCTAGGATCGCCATCCTAGGGATTGCCGTTCTTCCTATAAGTTCTTTTTTTGGGTGCAGATTGCAGCTGTCCCACTTATAAAATGATACTTATTCTTGAATGTGGTCTTAATCCTTCCAAATCGAGAACGGCTTTTCTCTTCTTGATTTTCAACTCATTATTTTCATTCACTAATGTGTAATGGTATTTCCCAATGTATGCATCAGTAAATCCGTATCTCATCCGGTATACGATAAAATTTGCAGTAACCTCTACTTCACCATTTTCGTCATTTAGAATTTGAACATTCGTAATGAATCTGCGCGTACGCGAACGTGGATTTTCAGCATGTGAAAATTTACTGCTCAACCGCTTTACGCGTGCCTTTAATCTAGAATAATCATCAGCAATTAAAAATAAACTCTTTTGAGGATCGCCATCCTGTGCATCCGTAGTCGGCACTGAGTACATTGCATCTTCTCTCACTAATGTTAACCACTCATCTAAACGCCAGCTATCCAACAAATCAGCTTCCTTGTATAAAAAACTTTCAATCACTTCTTTAGTTACTTTTTCTTGGGCTACTGTCATGATTTTCCCTCCTCGTTTTATACTAATTTAGGCTCTTCTTTTTCAGACTTCTGTTTTTCGTCGACACTCATTAATTGATCATATTTTCTCCAGAAAGATCTCATTTGCTTTTCATCCGTTGTTGGTGAAATGTCACGTTGCATACCTCTTGAAATATCGGACCATTTCACTTCATTGATTGTCTTTTTAAATCCTAACTGAGCAGTTTCTAATGATTCGATATCATCCGGTGTTGCAAAACCGCCTGGACCTAGGAATGTTAAGAATGTATCTAAACGATGCGCTTTTTCTTCGGCATTCTCATCAACTGGTCCTAATGCCCATGCAGTTACTTCCATATAATCTGGGCTGATTGGATTCCAAGTTCTAATAGTTAATGACATAATGTCATTTATGATTAAGTTAGGGAAGATCCAAACATTTCTACTTATGTCCATGATTTTATGAGCTTTTTCTTCTCCAAGTCTATCAATTAATTCTTGGCGCTTCTTCTCAATACGAACTCGCGTTTCTTCTGACCAATTATCCTGCCATTTCGCAACTGGCCTTCCCCATGGACCCTCGTACTCCATCACGGCATGGCCATTTCCAAGGGAACGTCCTTCACCGAACAAACCTTTTGCTACATCTTGACCTTCGTCTACCATAAAGTCAAGATATGTTTTATGGTTATAAGCAACATGATAACCATCAATACTGTTTTCACCTAATAACTTCCAATTAGCACGAATTGCATATTTTTGAGTGCCTTCTATTACTTCCATACCACATGCTGACTGATCGGCAACATAATCCAAATAGTCTTTTGCTTCAGCTAAATACTCCTCTAGACTTTCAGCTTCATTATTATAGTTGCAGAATACAAAACCTTTATAGCTCTCACTTCTTACTTCATGTAAACCATAATCTTTCTTTTTAAAGCTTTCTGGATAACCTGATTCCAATGGAACACCAATTAATTCACCTGATGTTTTAAATGACCATGCATGGTACGAGCATAAGAATGTTTTACAATTTCCGCTCTCACCACGACATACTAATGATCCACGGTGTGTACAAGTATTTAACAATACATGAACTTGACCTTCGTCATCACGAGTGAAAATAATTGGTCTTCCAGCCACATCTCTTGTTTTAAAATCTCCATTATTTTTTATTTCAGATTCATGACCTACAAAAATCCAACAATTACTAAAGATTTTCTCTTGTTCTTCTTCTAGTATCTTAGGGTCAACAAACGTTTGGCGATTTACTAAAAACTTTCCTTCTTCCTTATTGTCAATGATATAATTTTTACCCACATTGATCACCTCTCTAATATTTTTATGAAAAACATTATTACTACTAACCAAAAGTCTTTTCTATGTAAACTACGAAACCCCTTACATTTTTCTCACCTCCTATTGGTTTTTTGTAATTATTTTATAAAAAAATATAAAACTAAATGTGGCTGATTTTATTGTTTTGAATTTCGGTTACTAGCTTCCGATCAATATTCAAAAATGTAAGAGCATTGTTCAGTTTAATATTTTTCATTTGAATCTCAGAAAGGCTACTGCAACCATCGATCACTTTTCCTGGTGGATACTCCCCTAAAAGAAAAGGATAGTCAGACCCTACTACGATGTTTTCATCTCCAAATTTATCAAGTAAAAACTTTACATTACCTTCATCATACATGAGTGAATCATAATATAATTTTTTGGCAAAATAGCTTGGCGGCTTTTCTGTGCTTCTTAAATGCGGCCAAATTTCCCAGCCACGGTCAAGTCGGCCAAGAATAAACGGGAAAGTTCCACCACCATGGGCTAAACAAATCTTTAGATTAGGAAACTTTTCTAACACACCACTCAGGATTAAACTTGCAGCGGACACACCTGTTTCATTTGGATTTCCAACAGTGTACATCAGACCGTTTTGCGACATCTTTTCTTTGCCAAGCACATCCCAAGGATGGATAAACAGGGGAACATTCCATTTTTCCGCATACATGAAAAAGTCATTGAATTTTTCATCATTGTAATAGGTCCCATTTACATTCGTTCCAATTTCTAAACCGCTTACTCTTAGCTTGTGAACACAGCGATCCATTTCTTGGATAGCTAATTGAACATTCTGCATCGGGACATTCCCTAAACCTACAAATCTTGTTGGATATTGGCGTACAATATCTGCTATGTAATCGTTTTGAAGTTGTGAGATTTCAAGTGCGCCTTTAGCATCGGCCCAGTATGTAAACATAACGGGTATTGGCGAAAGGACTTGCATTAAAACATTATGCCGATCCATATCTTTCATGCGTTCCTGTGCATCCCAACAATTTTTCTCAACATTCCGGAAATGTTTTCCACCTGTATAGATGGTTGCTCCGCAGCTGCAAGTCAGTTCGTGTGTTGTTGAACAATTTCGTTTGATTGTTGGCCATTTTTCTCCACTGTACTTTAATGATAAATCCGGTAAAAAGTCCGGAATGATATGTGTGTGAAAATCAATTCTCATATCTGCCACCCCTTGCAATTTTTAAATTTTGATATGTAACTAAAATGAGTACTTGAAAAAAGAAAACTAGCTTTAATTTTCTAAAAATTCTGTATTATGTTTACGTTTTCACTTTACCATGTCTGCTAAATTGTTGTCTAATAGAAAAAAACTTGTATTTTCATATGAATTTTCATAAATAAACTATAGAGACTAGCCTGCCTGAGTGCGGCAAGCAAAATAAAAAAGTGAGATAAAAACCAGAATCACTGGATTCATCCCACTTCTTTTATTTAGTAATGTTTTCTATTTGCCTTCAACTACTTCTTTTAAAATTTCATATGAGCGTTTTTGTTTATTACGGTCAAAAATATACGACACAGCCATAATTTCATCGACATTATACTTCTCTTGAAAGGCCGTCAATTGTTCACGGATTGCATCCTTGCTTCCTAATAAAGTAACGCAGGACATAGAAGTTGCCATTTGTTTTTCTTGTGGAGTCCAAATATCAACCATATTTTCAACCGGCGGGCTTAACGGCATTCGTGAACCACGAACAACATTTAAGAAAAATTGCTGCATCGTTGTCGATTCAATAACGGCGTCCTCATCGCTTTCACAAGCAATCACATTTAAACAAACAATCATATAAGGAGAGTCTAAATACGCCGATGGCTGGAATCGATTCCTGTAAATTGCTATGGCTTCTTCCATAAATCTTGGTGCAAAATGGGAAGCAAATACATAGGGTAAGCCTAAACTTGCAGCTAAATAAGCAGAATCTGTTGATGACCCTAGAATATAAATTGGAATATTTGTGTTCACACCAGGATAGGCTCTAACGTATCCTTGCCGTTCTTCAGGTCCTAAATATGTAAGTAAAGCCTTAACATCCTCTGGGAATGTGAAGACAGAATCGTTTTTAGATCGCCTTAAAGCGTTGGCAGTCATCATATCTGTCCCTGGTGCCCGGCCAAGACCTAAATCTAGACGATCAGGATAGATCGTTGCCATCGTTCCAAATTGCTCTGCCACGACCAACGGAGAATGGTTTGGCAGCATGACCCCACCAGATCCGACCCGAATATGTTCTGTATGTTCCAATGTATGTTTGATTAAGATTGATGTAGCTGAACTTACAAGTGTCGGAGTGTTATGATGCTCGGCAATCCAATAACGGATATAGCCCATTTTTTCAGTCGCTTGTGCGAGATCAACCATTGCATCAATAGCTTCTTTAGCCCCCTGCCCTTCACGGATAGGAGCAAGGTTAAGAACTGATACGGGTATATTTAAATTTGCCATTTTACATTGTCCTTTCTATTTCAGTATACAAAACCATAGTACCAATTCGAGACATAGAAACAAACTTTAGTGCTCGGATTCTCAATAACAAAAAGAGGATGCTTTGGTAATTTTTTATAGGTCAGTTGGAGGTAGATTCGTAACGATGAAAACCACTATTATTTTCGGGTTCTATTATTCCGGAAAGAGGTTTACTTGCTGGAAGCGAAGGAATTATTATAGCAATGCATTAAAAAAGGTAGAATCGCCTATTTGAATTCTACCTTTTTGAGATTATAATTTTTCTATAATAGCTGCAGTAAATCTATTATTTAACTCCCTTTTCATTTAAATATGGACCATACTTTTTATCTGTATTTGGAATATGTTGATATAGCCAATCACGGACGAAAGCAGTAATTTCTTCGGTTATCTCAACTTCTCCTGCGTTAAATTTGCCTTGAATCTCAGCAACTTTTGAAACTAAATCATCATGTGCAGCTTTATGTTCTGCATAGTTTGGAAATTCGTTTTCTTGCATTAACTTTTCTTCAGTTGCAAAGTGTTCAACTACATACACAACTAAAGCATTCAGTTTGTCTGCAATGACTGCCCGATCTTCAGATAATGAATCATGTAATGCATTTACCAGTCGAAAAATCTCTTGATGTTGATCATTTACCTCATCAATGTTTACGTCGTAAGTTTCACTCCAAGTCATTAATGCCATTTGTAAAACCTCCCAATTTTTCTAATTAATGGAAATACAAATACATTTTAGCATGATTAAAGCTACCTTTTAGCATAAAATAAACGAAATAATTGAATATTTTGTGAACCTTGTCACAAAGAAAAGAGGCTGATTCCGTTATATTCATGAGAATCAGACCTCTTAAAAGTAAAGCATTGTTTATTTTGATTATCATATCCTAAGCATTTCCGCCGCTTTTGCTAATATTTTCAACTTCTTAAACGCGGCTTCTTCCGTGTTCATTGGTCGTTGCGCAAAGGTTCCAAAGCCGCAATCTGGATTTAAGAAAATCTTGTCCGCTGGAATATAGTTGGTTGCTTCTTTTACTCTAGCAACGATATCCTCCGGCGTTTCTACTTGCGGAATTCTCGGGTTGACCACACCTAAACCAAGCTCCACATCTTTTCCGTTTAGCTGGTTTAATGTGTGTAATTCGCCTGCTCTTGGCGTTGCGAATTCTAAAATCAGCTGATCCACATCCATTTGTTTAAAATATGGCATAACGGGGTCATATGGTCCACGTAATAATGTGGATTCATCCGTACTCCAGTTTCCACGGCAGACATGAACACCGATTTTCGTGCCGCGACCTCTCATGCCTTCAGTAACTTGATTGATGAGTGAGGTTGCAAATTTTAATTCATCTTCGGCATCTGCCTTCGCTGTTAAAGCCCCGCACATAAAGGTGCGATTCGCATTCTTTTGTGTAAAGACAATTTCCGTTAATACGGGCTCATCCATTTGAATAAAATAAGCTCCTTCAGCAATTAATTCCTCAATTTCCTCACGTAATACCTTCACAATATCTACTGCCAAATCTTCTCTAGTTGGATAAGCGCCCTGGGAAAGCCCTTCAATCCACATCGAGCGCGATAATAAATATGGACCCGGAATGGCAACTTTTATCGGTTTTGCTGTGTGCTGTTTTAAAAAGCGTAATTCATCTGCCGCAATGGCTTTCTTGCGTTTGATTTTACCAACAGCCGCCGGGTTCGTTAATGAAAAGGCTGGCACATCAAGCGTACCCAAGATTTCTTCGAAGCTAGCTTTATCTTCAACGTAGTCTAATAGTTCTGAAACGGTTAACATTTTGACATTCTCAATCTTTTCAGCAACAAACGAGATGAAATTATCACGTCTTTGTTCGCCGTCAGACACGATATCTATTCCAGCTTCTTCTTGGTAATTGAGGCATTCTAATACTGACTTGTCTGCAATTTCATTAAATTGTTCCTCGGTTATTCGCCCTTCCCGCTTATCACGCAAGCCTCTAAGAACCTCGCGTTTTCTTGGCCAACTACCGACGACAGTCGTTGGAAACATTGGTAAGTTCATGATTTATGCACCTCATTACTATTTTCTCACCTTAATATACAATCGAAAACTTAAGGTCTATCTCTATTTGATCCTTTAATGTTTGATAGATTGGGGATCTTTCTAATGTCTGCTCCCAAATCCTCTCGAGCAAATCCTCATCGCTCGGTGAAGAAACATAGACGGTCCCAGTTATTTTTGTAATTTTAGGGCTTCCCACATCTTCTAGTTCCATATGATAAAGTACATTATCCAGTTGTCCTTTTAATGTAACCTCAAATTCATCTATAATTATATTTTTCTTGGAAGCTTGCATTTTAAAGCCGACTGTTAAGCATGAACCTAATGCACTTAGAAAATAGTCAATCGCACTAGGCGCTTCCACCTTGGGGCTAAATTCAGCAGGCTGACCAACTAAAAAGGTATGATTTCGAGAATGAACCTTGGCAGTTAAATTTTTTTCACCTTGAATACGTACGGTCCATTTGTAGCCTTTTGCTGCTTCTAGGTCCGCTTCCAATGTCCGCTCTTCTTCTCCGCCGCCTTTTTTTACAAAATATCTTTTATAGCCGCCTTCAGCATCCGCCATCCCTAAAAATTCATGTTTCACCATGCGGCACCAAGCAGGCAAGTCACCTTCCACCGATGCCTCCCTGCTTCTTATTTCAAGGATCCCGCCAATGTTAAGCGGGTCCATATTTTTTTTAATAATTAACAACAATCCAGAGCCACAGTCTAAATCGCCGCCATCACAGATTCCATCCACTTCCGGAATGATCATTTTCTTCACTCCTTAGTATGTAATGCATGCTGCTCCGTTAGCTAAAAATTCAACTAATGTTGCTCCCCCAACAATTTTTGCACCCTCAATCAGTTTGCTTTCATCCAAGCCGCGTTTCTTAACGCATGGTGAACATACCCAAATCGTACCGCCTGCTTCAACAAATGAATCGATTAATTGCTTGATTGGTGCAAATCCTTCTTCATGGATATCATCCGCATAGCCTCGCTCAGAAAGGTAGGCCCCTTCAGAATTTAAAAATACAACTGTTTCCACACCTGACGCTACAGAGGCATTTGCCACAACAAATCCTAATGTACATAAATCCGTATTATTTTTTGCATTTGTGATACTTACAGCAAGTTTAGCCATCTAAAATCTCTCCCTTAACATTTTTTAATATAAAAATTAGTGGTTAATAAACCCTCTTCATCCATGGCAAGCAGTTGATGACCTTGCATACGGCACCACGCCGGGACATCTTCCACTGCACCTAAGTCATAAGAAATTACTTTAATCACTTGGCCCTCCGTCATTTTCTTCATTCTTAAGAATAATTTCACAATTAATTCCCCACAACTATCTGGGCCAGCGTCATAAAGTTCATCGTACTGTATACAATTATAATTTATTTTTATCACCTCCATTAGCTTTTCTTATCTACATTTCAAATTATAAATGAAACTCTCGAAAAACGCCTCATATTTTTGCCGTATTCGGGTGGACAAATCTAAAAATATTTTAAAATAGAATTATCTGAACATTTCTTTCTATTTAAACGATTAATACTCAATTGTAAGTATTGAATTTAGTGTAAATTGATAAATATTTCTAAATTAATTAAAAATTCAATTGACAACCTTTTTCTACTCTACTATAATTCCATTATCAACATAGTGTTTACCTTATTTAATGCCATAGGCAAAAATTTAATAAAGATACTCTTATCCAGAGTGACGGAGGGACAGGCCCGATGAAGTCCGGCAACCATCAATCAATGATTGATAAGGTGCTAATTCCTGAGACAATTAATGTCTGAAGATAAGAGGAGGACCCCCTCTTCTTATTGACGAGGGGGTTTTATTATGATTACAACATAAAAAACAATAAATGATTCTAAGTATTATTCCAACCATTCCAATCGGGATAATTGACACCAAACAAGTAGTTTCACTAAATACAAATCGGAGGTGTTTGCATTGGCAAATAGTAATTTAGCCTATTCTATCAATGAAACTGAAAATGAACAAAAAGGCTTCTCAAAGGAGCATCGAAAAGTTGCGATGGCCAGCTTCATCGGAACAACAATTGAGTGGTATGATTTCTACCTTTATGGTACGGCCGCTGCTCTCGTTTTCCCGGCATTGTTTTTCCCGACTTTCGATCCGCTTTATGGAACACTTGCGGCGTTTGCCTCTTATGCAGCAGGTTTCATTGCGAGACCGCTGGGAAGTATGGTTTTTGGACATTTTGGCGACAAGGTTGGACGCAAGAAAATGCTAACCCTATCGCTCATTCTTATGGGTTTATCGACGTTCTTAATGGGCTTTCTCCCTTCCTATCAATCTGTCGGACTATTAGCACCAATCTTAATCAGCGTTCTTAGGATTGTTCAAGGATTTGCTGTTGGCGGGGAATGGGGCTCCGCGGTCGTCATGTCAGTCGAACATGCACCGCGTGGTAAAAGAGGCCTTTTTGGAAGTTTTCCACAAATGGGAGTGCCTGCAGGACTATTATTATCAACGCTAGCATTCTCACTCACAACGAATAGTATGTCAAATGAAGCTTTCACACAATGGGGATGGCGGATTCCATTTCTTTGCAGCGCTGTATTAGTTTTATTTGGACTGTATGTACGTTTAAAAGTTAGTGAATCACCTGTTTTCCTTGAGGCTGTAGCAAAAAAACAACAGGAAGAGCGTCCTGTTCTTACCGTTATACGAGAGCAAAAGAAACCGTTAATCCTGACTATTGGGATGAAATTACTTCAAAATGCGGTATTTTATATTTATTCTGTATTTGTGCTCACTTATATTGTAAGCACACTTGGCATGGATCGTTCCGTTGGACTTAATGCCGTCATGATCTCGTCTGTTGTTGGTTTTGCTACAATGCCGTTTTGGTCTTATTTATCTGATAAAATTGGACGGAAACCAGTCTATCTTTTCGGTGTAATTGCTTCTACATTATTTGTGGTTCCATTTTTCTGGTTAATGAATACAGGATCAGTCCTTTTGATTACAATTGGAATCATTCTAGGGTTGAATGTTCTGCACGATGCCGTTTATGGACCCCAAGCAGTTTACTACGCTGAACTCTTTGGAACAAAGGTCCGTTTAAGTGGTGCATCAATCGGCTATCAAATAGGAGCAATTCTCGCCGGTGGCTTCTCCCCAATGATAGCAACCGCCCTGCTCGCAAAATTCGACGGTTCAAGTTGGCCAATTAGTATTTATTTAGTTGCACTCGGTGTTATAAGTATTGTTTGTACCCTGTTTGCCCGTGAAACATTTCGCGATTCGTTAACAGAATCTAACTAGTGAGGTGAAAAGTATGACAAAAACATTACCACCAGGACAATTGAAAACAGACAAATGGCCTCTTCTCCATCAAGGGGATGTGTATCAATTCAATGAAGAAACATGGCACTTTAAGCTATTTGGTGCCGTAAAAAATGAAGTAATTTTATCCTTTAAAGATGTTATGAGTCTTCCAAAAACAGTTTCAACCCTTGATATGCATTGTGTTACTACTTGGTCTAAATTTGATACTACCTTTAAAGGGATTTCCTTCCGAGAATTTTTAAATCTAGTAGAAATTGACCCAGATGTTAAGTTTGTAAAAATTTATGGATATTTAGATGGAGACTGGTTTGGATACTCTGCTAATCTCCCGTTGGATGCCCTATTAAGTGATGATTCTCTTTTTGTTTATCGTTGGAGTGACAAAAACCATGATTGGCAAGATATTTCCCCTAAACATGGCTATCCACTCCGTTATATTCCGCCTGCCTCTTTCTATTTATGGAAAGGCAGCAAATGGGTATCAGGAATTGAATTTCTAAAAGAGGACAAAGCTGGCTTTTGGGAAAATCGCGGCTACACAATGGGAGCAAATCCTTGGCAAGAGGAACGTTTTTCTGACCCTGCCAACAAACCACAAGGCTTTAAAGATCAAAAGTGGCTCCAGCCTGAAAATAACGAGGATTAAAAATCGGTGAAATTTTCTGTTTCTAACTGATGGTAATAATGCTAACAGTCCATAGACATACTAAATATATAGGGGGAATGTCTATGGATCATACCTGGTATTCTCTGTTGCCATTTTTAATCGTGATTTCGATGTCAATTTGGTTAAGGGATATTTTACCTGGTCTCGTTGTAGGCCTTCTTGTTGGGGCTATCATCGTTTCTTCTGATATAGTGACTGGAACACAGCAATCAGTTGCTTACATGATTACGACATTGTCTGATGAAACGAATATGAAAATCATTAGTTTTCTTTATTTATTTGGTGGATTAATCGGAATGATGAATATTTCCGGTGGCATAAAGGGCCTTTCAGAATGGATTGGAGCAAAAATTAAGACCGAGCGCGGCATTTTGAGTCTGATCTGGCTTACGTTGCCTTTTACATTTATGATGCCAATGTTTCGAATTATGATGATTGGTCCAATCATTAAAACACTAATCAAAAGAATGAATCTTTCCAAGCAAAAGGTCGGCATGACGATGGACATTTCGACAGAGTCTGTAATTGTTCTTTTGCCGGTAGCAACAGCTTTTGTCGGGTTTATGGTTTCACTTGTCGAAGGCAATATTAAAGGGCTTAATCTCGGAATGTCACCCTATCAAATTTTTTTATTAAGCATTCTATTTAACTTTTTTGCGATTGTCATGTTACTAATAGGAATTGGACAGACCTTTTGGCCTTCTCGAAAAAAAGGTTCTGAAAACAAAAAAATTGACTCTGATCAAATAGAAGATGAAGAGCATGAATTTCACCGCAGCTGTATTACCAAGGAACTTTCATTGGTAAAGGCACAGCCATGGCACTTAATTATACCGGTCTTTTTGCTTTTAGGTCTTTCACTACTTCTTTTATGGAAAGATGGTACAGATAAAGGGGCAAATACGATATTTGAAGCGTTTTCGATGGCCGATGCCACTTTTATGATGTTATTGGCTGTCTTCATTACGCTCATTTTTACATTTATTTTTTACATATTGCGAAAGCAACCACTGAACGAAATGATGTATCATTTTTATGATGGTGGAAATCAAATGATGCAGGCGATTAGCCTCCTTATTTTAATCTGGGCACTGACATTAGCGGCGGAGGACCTGGGGTTTTCAGAATTTGTTAGTTCTTCATTAGGTTCCTTCTTACCAGCTTCCATGGTGCCGGCAACAATCTTTTTAATTGGCTCGATTGTCGGTTATTTTATTGGATCATCCTGGGGTACATGGGGGTTGTTTATGCCTTTGGGAGTTGCCTTAGCTGTTTCCACCGATGCCTCCATTCCACTGACCGTCGGAGCTGTTTTCGCAAGCGGTGCGTTTGGTGCATTAACTTCACCATTAGGTGATACAACGATTACAACAGCTTCGATTCTAGACATGGAATTAGTAGATTATGCCCGCTTTAAATTAAAGTTATCGGCCATTGGAGGAGTAATTGCAACTGTATTATATATTTTATGTGGTTTATTTCTTGTATGAGGGCCCTGCAGATTGGTGCAGAGCCCTTCCTTCAACCTTATTCATCGCCAACATGTAAATTGTCGAAAAAAGCTGGGGTCATTTTCTGCACCTGACATGCCCTCCAATCATGTATTTCTTTTTGTTATAAAATTTCTTTTTTACGAGCCCTTAGTGATAACTCCATCAGGTTGATAACTCCTTGACCTAATTTACCAAATCGTTCATCTTTGGCCTCGCCCATTTTCCAACGATAGTAGATTTGCTGAAGGATCCCCGCAATCTTGTAAAAAGCAAATGCCAAATAATAATCAATCTTGCTGACATCCCTTCCGCTTTGCGTTGCATACATCTCGAGCAATTCCCTTCTAGAGGCAAATCCAAATTGGGATTCTTTTGAAACAGATGTAAGCCCTGTATATGGATCGCCTTCTTGTTCCCAGTAGGCAAGCATCGCACCAACATCCGTTAATGGGTCACCAAGTGTACTTAATTCCCAATCAAATAAACCTATAATTTCGCCGGGGTTACAATTAGCAAACATCATATTATTCAACTTATAGTCGCAATGGACAATCGATGCTGGTGGTGAAGTAGGAATATTGTCAATCAGCCATTTTTCAAGTTCTTCAACACCTGCAATTTCATCTGTTTTGGCATTGTTGTATCTTTTTATCCAACCATGAACCTGGCGACTTAAAAAGCCTTCTGGATAGCCCAATGTTTCAAGTCCTGCTTTTTTAAAATCAACTTCATGTAACTGTGTAAGGGTGGTAACGACAGCTTTTGAAATGAAGTAACCGGACTCTGGAATTACTTTAAATTCTTCCGGCATCGCTTCATCAATGACAATCCCATCTTTCTTTTCCATGATGTAAAAATGGCGATCCATAATATTTGGGTCCTCACAATAGAGATAAGGCTTAGGTGCAAGTGGAAAAACCGAATTTAATCTTTGCAATATTTTGAATTCCCTCTTCATATCATGAGCCTTTGGTGGTATTGGACCAAATGGTGGTCTTCTTAAAACAGCCTTCCAGTCTCCCATTCGAATAAAATAGGTCAAATTTGAATATCCAGCTGAAAATTGTTCTATCTCTAGAGGTGAATCAGGTAAGACCATTTTTTGTGTTCGGAGAAAATCTTCAATTTTTATCCAATTTAATTCTGTTATCATTTTTTCTCCTCCATGTAGCATACCCCCTCATCATATTCTGCCTGCAATTGATCAATAATTTCTTTCATTGTTTCTTGCTTTACGACCGATGTAACTCCGTGTCCTGCAGACCATATGTCCCGCCATACCTTCACATTGACTAAGTGCGAAAAGTCTATGTCGTCTTTTGATTTTAAAGATTTTGGATCAATGCCTTGTTTAAGTAGGCTTGGAATCAAAAGATTTGCATGGACTCCACTGAAGGCGTTGGTATAGATGATATCGCTGCTTGATGCTGCAATCACCATCTGTTTATATTCCTCGCCGGCACCGCTTTCCTTCGCTGGGATAAACCGGGTACCCATATATGCATAATCTGCACCCATCATTTTTGCAGCAGCAATATCTCTTCCTGTTGTCATTCCACCTGACAGGATAATCGTCCCATCATAAAAATCTTTTACAGCATTGATAAAAGCGAAAGGATTTAACATTCCTCCATGTCCGCCTGCACCTGCAGAAACAAGGATTAGCCCATCAACTCCAGACTGGGCCGCTTTTTTTGCATGCTCAATCGTTGCAACATCTGAATATACGAGACCACCATAACGGTGCACAATCTCAATCGCTTCAGTAGGTTTACCTAGCGAAGTAATAACAATGGGAGGCTGATACTTTTCAATTAATCGAAGATCATCTTCATAGCGTGTGTTAGACTGCTTATGGCAAATAAAGTTAACGGCCCAAGAAGTGTCTCCCAATTCTTTTTTGATCCGTTCCATCCATTCTGCACAAACTTCTACCGGACGGGCATTTAATAGTGGAAAAGAGCCGATGGCTCCTGATTTTCCTGCTTCGATTACCATTTTAGGAGTTGAAACTAAAAACATCGGCGCAATAATTAATGGTAATTTAGACATGTTCAATCACCATTCGTGCACCATCTACAATATAAACATCATTCATTGTTTTTCCTCCTAACAATCTTTTACTATTCATTTTCTACTTTAAAAAAGGATGATTATCCTATTTTTTACAAACTATAAGCCTTTAAAATCTGGTTTCCGCTTTTCAAAGAAAGCTTTAATACCTTCTTTATGGTCAGCACTTTGCAGCAGTACTGTCTGAATCATGTTTTCCTGCATAAAGGCTGCATCACTGTTAAGGCTTGGTACATTATTAACAAGATACTTCACATACTTGTTGGCAACCAATGGCCCATTTACGATAAATCCCGCAAATTCCCTTGCCGCTTCTACTACATCTCCCTCCACGACGCGATTAATAATTCCGTAGGATTGTGCCTCACTAGCAGTTGCTACCCTACCAGAAGAAATCCATTCTTTGGCTAGGGCAGGCGAAAGTCTTTCAGATAGTGTTTTTATTAAACCAAGATCCGGTATTAATCCTACATTTGTGAAGCTAAGGGCAAATTTAGCATCTTGACTAGCTATAATAAAATCTGATGCTAGTGCGATACTAAAGCCAGCTCCTGCTGCATAGCCATGAACAGCAGCAATCACATATTTATCAAGCTCCATTATTTTTTTGGTTAATCCAGATGCAAATTCCACCCAGCTAGCTGCTTCTGTAGCACTTGTTAGTTGTTGCATAGATTGAATATCTCCACCAGCGCAAAACCCTTTCCCTGCACCAGATAATATAATGACCTTTACATCAGGGTTTTTGGAATGTTCGTCAAGACAAGCAATGACTTGTTCAACTAACTCCTTTGAAAGTGAATTTAACTTTTCTGGACGATTCAACACGATATAACCAACTTGGTCCTTTTCATTTACTTCTACCAATTTGCTCATATGGTTTCCTCCTCTTTTCAGATTATTTTTGTGCAACAAATTAATGGTAAGGACGCACAATTAATTTACCCCAGGTTTTTCGAGTTTCTATGGGCTTCTTTCACTTTTTCAGGGAATAACAATGCCCCATTCTGAAAACCCTCCATTTGGGAGCTTCGGTACAGCAAGAACTCTTTGACCAGGATTAATTGTCCTTATTCTACCGGGTAGAAATTTAAATATCAAGTATTTTTTCGGAAAATTCAATCTATTTTATAAATAAATAAGCCAAATACCTGCTTATTCAGGAATTTGGCTGTTGTATTAAAATTCATAGTGTTTTTTTCATTACAAAGAAAAGGTAAAGAACCATCGAAATAAAAACGGAGATACTTGATGCGATATAAATACTTTGATACCCGAGAAAATGGCTGATTTGTCCAAACGCCATTGCTCCTACTCCAATACCAAAATCGAAAAAAGAGAAGAATGTAGCATTTGCCATCCCTTTCCGATCCATTGAAGTTTTATCAATAGCCATCGCCTGAAGGGCAGGTTGGATACTACCAAAGCCTAAACCATATAGTATCGCAGCTAGAAACAATATACTAGAATTAGGTAGCCAAACCAAAAGGAGCATAGCAATAAAGATTAACAGCATGCCCGGAATAATAACCGCTATATGCCCTTTCCTATCAAATAATTGTCCGGAAAACAAGCGCGTCACCAATAACCCAATAGCATACAACAAGAAGTACCATTGGATTCCAGCGATATGGTTTTCTAAAGTATACAATGGCAGGAAGGTAGCAATTCCCCCGAAAGTGACGGTTATAAAAAACAAAAGTATGGACGGCTGCAATGCTGTTTTCTCATAAAAATCAAATTTAGTAGATGTTTGACTGACTGGTTTTTGTTCAACTTTTTTGTATTTTATTTGTGATGCAATAGCAAATGCAACTAAACCGCAGCCGGCACAAATTAAGAAAAAGACATTGAACGTTAGTTTGGATGTTAATAAAAGACCCAATGAAGGTCCCATTGCCATCGCAACATTCCCTGATAAACCAAAATAGCCCATTCCCTCCCCACGTCTTTTGGGAGGTATTAAATCGGTGGCAATGGTCCCGGAGGCGGTTGTTGAAAAGCCCCAGCCAACCCCTTGAATGATACGCATAATAAATAGAAAAAGAATGCCCATTGCAAATGCGTATGACCCGACAGAAAGAACAAAAATCGATAGCCCAAGTAAATAAACAAAACCCCTGCCCTTTGATTCGAGAGCATGGCCAGCAAAGGGCCGAAGCAGCAAGGCTGAGAACGTAAAGATCCCCACAACATACCCGATTAATTGATCATTTCCCCCTAAATGCTCCACAAAAAGTGGGATTGTCGGTAATGTCATCTGAAATCCCAAAAACACAAAAAAGTTGGCAACTAGAATAAAAACAAAATCTCGTGTCCATATTTTCCCTACTGCTTTCCCTTCTTGATGACCGGATTTACGTTGTAGTTCCTCCATATATTTGTAATCTTCCTCTCCAAACGAATGCAACTATAAAATCAACTAATTCCTTAAATATTATAGACATATCTAGAATAGATGTACAATTTCTTTACCTGTACTCTTTCTAATAATGGGCTATAATCTACACCCATTTGTATTTGCCTACATACATTAAATTGTACCAATTCAAGGAGGAGATTATAATATGGAAAGAGAGTATATTGAAGATTACGTAGATTACGCAGATTTAGAAAGACTTGGCTTCCAAATGAGCCCTATGGGGTACGGTCCTGGAATCGGCTATCCTGGGTATGGCGGCTATCACTATGGACATGGCGGATACTATCCAGGCTACGGATATCACCATGGCCATGGCGGATATTACCCTGGCTATGGATATCACCATGGACACGGTGGCTATTATCCTGGCTATGGATGGCATCATGGGCAAGGCGGTTATTATCCGAGATAAAACTGAACAAGTATAGATGGTAAGAACCCCTGTCAATGCGACGACAGGGGTTTTTTAATTTACTTCCTTTCTACATTCAATTACTGACCGAACAGCCGCCTCGATTTCCTCATAGCAGGTGCAGCGACAAATATTAGAGGAAAGCCATTCTTTCATGATCTCATAGGTAGGTTCGGGATGATTCAGCAAAAGTGCGTGGCAATTCATAATAAATCCTGAGGTGCAATAGCCGCATTGAAAAGCAAAGTGGTCAATAAATGCTTGTTGGATTGGAGTATTCTTAAGACCTTCAATGGTTATAATTTTTTCATCAATCGCCTCAATGGCAAGCATAATACATGACTTATATACATTCCCATTTATGATGACAGAACAGGCACCACAGTCACCGTTTAGACAACCAGGTTTGGGTCCTGTTAAGGAGAGCTCCCTCCGAAGAACTTGAAGGAGTGTCTCCGTGGGTCGAATTTCGACTTGGTGAATTTCACCATTTATATTTAGAGAGACACTTAGCTTATTAGAGTGCGGCTGTGCCACTATCTCCCCTCCATTTCTAAAAAGATTTCCTCCAATGTATTCCTAAGGACAAATAATCGATATTCCTTTGAACCCTCAACATCATCGAGGATAGGCCCCGGAATAAACCCTAGAGATTTATTGATTCTTTCTTCAAAAGCCATGTTGGAGGCATTTAATACATTCTCCATGGTTTTGGAGCGAAACGGAAATGGGCAAAGGCCGCTAAAAGCAAAGCGGTATTGATGATCCACTTTAATAGAAGCAACTGTTAGTAGTGGATATCCCGTCTCCCATTGCTGACGTTTTTTGATGCTCATAAATGGTAGATTTACATATTTCTGCTCAGTGAGGAGTTGAAGAAGGAGCTGCCCTTCTTCAAGCTGAAAGGATTGCTCAAAAACCTCCGCAATCGGAACGGCTTGAATGTCATCCCTTCCCGCGATAATAACCGTACTATCGCAGAGGAGAAAAGGCAAAACTGCTTCTCGATAAAAAATTTGTCCACATAAATTTCCGCCAAGCGTGATTTTATTTCTGGCCGTATGGTCTGCAATTCCAATCGACGTTTGCGTTAAAAGCGGAAATAGATTTTTTTCCTCAATATACGTAAGCGGTAGCGCAGTGCCAAGGATTAAAAAACCATTATGAAACTCGTATGCAAAAGCTTCTTTTATACCTTTAATGTCTATTAGCGCTCTCGTTTCAATTAGATCTACGCGACGCAATGTTATGATCTCCGTTCCCCCAGAATAATAAAGGGGGCTTTTGTTTTCACCCTGTAAAGCAATAAATAATTCTACTGCCTCTTTGATGGTTTCCGGTTTATAGTATTCTATGTTAGCTGACGGCATTTTCTCACCTCTTCCATCATCCGCCTTCTTTCAACTTCCATAACAATTCAGGTATAATCGGCAAGTTGTTTATATTGACTGATAATGCAGTGGTAAGGGCATTTCCAAGGGCTGCTGGCATCCCGAGTAAACCATGCTCTCCGATTCCTCTTGCTCCATATGGACCATCAATATGAGGAATTTCCACAAAAGCTACTTCATATTTTGGATGCTCGCCGAAACGGATTGGGCGATAGGTCCGTAACTGCGGATTTAAAACCCTGCCTACTGCATCAAAGTAAAAAGTCTCCCTTCCAGCAAATGATAAGCCCATGCTCATCGCACCCTTGACTTGCCCAACCGCTGTCTTTTCATTCAACACCTTGCCGATATCAAACACGGAGACTGCCTTCCTAATTTTATATCTATATTCCCTCAAATCCAGTTCAATCTCTACCCCTTGCGCACCGACTGTCCATTCAGGTCCCGGTTTTCCAGCTCCGGTTTCTTTGTCTAAAAAAGTAATCCCCCTTAAAATGTAGTTGCCTCTGCCGATAATTTGACCGCCGATTGAATTGCCATTTGGGTACCTATAGCCATAAGCAATATCCTTAATCGGAATATATTTGTTTGGGTCTTCTTTTATAAAAACTTTCCCATAGCCGACTTCTAAATCATCCTCGCGTGCACGCAAAACACAGGCAGCAATATTTTTCAACTGCCGAATCACATCATCCGCTGCCGCCAGCACTGCTCTTCCAGCCATTAATACGGCCCGACTGGCGACTGTTTTCCAATGTTCCGGCGTATTTAACGTATCAACTGTCATTTGTACATGGATATCCTTAATTTCCATTTTTAGTTTTTCAGCTAAAATTTGGGCAAGCACCGTTTTCGTCCCCGTCCCAATCTCAACAACACCAGACATGAGATTGATACTGCCATCCTCGTTATAGATTAAAATAACACCTGATGTGGCATCAGGGTCTATCGTTGAAGTCTTCCATACACAAGCAACTCCTTTAGCCCTTACGCGGTTATTTCCAAGGTCAAAGACTTGCCCATCCTCCCAATTCATTAATTCTTTTAATTTGCTAATACAGCTTGGTAGATCACCAACTGTATTAGAATTTAAAACAAATTGAGTAGGCGTAGAATGACCTGGCAAAATGGAGTTTTTATAACGAAATTCAAGTGGGTCCATACCAAGTTTGTTGGCAAGTACGTCCATTGCCCTTTCAAAGGCAAAAAGCACTTCTGAATGGCTAAAGCCGCGAAAAGGTGCCGGATATGGGTGATTCGTATACATACAAAACGAATCGCAGCAAATGTTCTCAATATTATAGGGACCCGTACAGTCTACCGCCCCGGCCCGGCTTAAATCAATTGATTTATCAGAATAGGCGCCGCCATCCCATAAATAAATAATATCGGCAAGCTTAAGCATGCCCTCTCTCGTACAGCCAAGTTTGATCGTAGCCTCAATACCGACATGCCCAGGGGAGGTTAGCATATCTTCTTCACGAGTATTTATGATTTTCACTACTCTTCCGTTCACTGCTTTTGAAGCAACATAGGCTAATAACTCCAGCTGTGTAGAGGCTTTGCCGCCGAAAGCCCCGCCAACTAAGGGCGTTATGACTCTAATATTTCCTGGTTTTAAATCAAAATATTGAGCTATTAATCTCTTAATCATAAAAGGTGCTTGCGTTGAGGTTGTAATTTCAACCATACCATCTGGGTAAATTTGGGCAATGGAACTTCTTGTTTCCATGGCGGCATGATCTGATGGGTTGAAAGCAAATTTTTCTTCTATAAATACTTCACTTTCGCTCCAGCCTTTTTCTCGATTCCCTTTTCTAATTTTTGTCCAAGTTGCAATATTTGTACCTGGTACAGGATAAACTTCATGAATTCTTTCATAGTCTCCAAGCCTGGGATGTAAGAGCGGGGCATCAGCCTTTATCGCTTCAGATGGAGAATTAACAACTGGAAGTAGTTCGTATTGGACCTTTATCGCCTCAACCCCGCGTCTTGCAATTGCGGTTGTATCGGCAACAACGATGGCGACAACTTCCCCATGGAAGCGAACCCGGTCAGTCGCTACAATGGGCCGGTCCCTCATTTCCTCTCCTGTAAGCGGCAGATTTTCCCCTCTTATAACAGCTCGAACCCCAGGGATATTTTCAGCTTCTGTAATGTCAACATGCCTAATTGCGGCATGGGCATAAGGGCTAATTAATAGACGTGCATGTAGCATATCTTTTGTCTCGTAATCAGCTGTATATTTTGCAAATCCTGTCACTTTCTCCTCGGAATCTTTACGGGGTACTCCTTTCCCAATAATATTCAAGTGGTTTCCCCCCTTTCTGTCTTAAAAGAAACTTATAGTCTTCCGGTGTATCAATATCGTAAAAAAGCATTTCATCTTCATAATGAATGATTTTTCCTTGCAAATGAGGATGTTCTACGAGCAATTTTTTGGCACCTTCATCTCCTCTTAACCGTTTTATAAGCGAAAAAAACCGTTTTCCAATCAGGATTGGCGGTCTTATTATCTCTTGAAAACTAGATGCAACATAATCGACTTTTTCTTTGGCAAATATGTCAATCAGTTGATTCAACATATTTTTATGAATAAAGGGTTGGTCTGCTAAAAGGACAATGACACCATCGGGGTTCATGGCCTGTGTCGCTGTGATGCCGAAATTTAGAGAATAGGAAAGCCCTTTTTTTGAATCAGGGCATTGAACAACCGTAATTTTGTTTGAAAAATTGGAGAGGCGTCCTATTATAGTTTGTGTGGTATCTTTTGGTGCATCATTCGTCATGTCATCATTGATTACTACGATGATACAATCAAGATTTGACTGTACTGCAGCTTGCAGTGGGTAAATTCCCAACAGATCATTACCAAAAGGCATGAGCAATTTATTTCTGCCCATTCTTGAACTTTTACCAGCGGCTAGATAAATGCCGATAATATTTTGCTTATTTGTCATTCTACCTCCCACCAGGCTGTCGATATTCTTTTAGAATTTCGGCCATGATGCTAACAGCAATTTCTTCAGGACCTTGGGCACCAATTGAAAGGCCGATTGGAGAAAATACATTCTTTTGTTTATGCTCACCGCTTAAAAGGCAGCTGGTTCTATCTTTTGACCCTAAAATACCAATATAACGAATATCAAGGTCATGTAAGAAAGCGAAAAATTCCTGGTCCTTGGCAAAGCTATGGCTCATAATGACGACAAAATCATTTTTTGAAATTTCTAGTGAATGGATAATTTGATGAGGAGATCCGATGATATATTGATTGGCCGTTGGAAATTGGGTTTCATTACAGAGAGCAGGTCTCCAGTCGCAAAGTCTAACAATAAACCCAAGACGGGAAGCTAATGACACCAATGGTTTCGCATCCCTACCTGCACCGAAAATGATTAGTACAGGCGGTGGAGTAAACAAAGCATTGTACGTAAATCCTTCATTCGTGCGTTGAAGAGCATAAGCCTTCAGGTTATTTTTGTTAAAGCTATGAACAATGTCAAAGGAATAGTTTATGAATGTGAAATCGTCAGTAAATTCTTTTTTATGAACAACAGGATTTCCCTTTTCTAAAGCCGTTTTAACGGAAAGTAAATCATTTTTTAATTTTTCCGTTACCGGTTCAACCAATACTCTTACTACACCATTACAGCCCATCCCTTGCCCCCATCCTAGATCATCGATGCTACGCAAGTCATACACGAGGGTCTGGGGGCGCTGGGAATCATAAATTTCTTTACATCGTAACAAAAGATCTTCCTCTAAACATCCAGGCGAAATCATACCAACTGTATGGCCGTTTTCTTCAATCAGCATAGTAGTGCCTTCTCGTAGGTAGGCTGACCCGTCAATTTCAATAATCGTAGCTAATATGCACCTGCTAGTGGCACCTTGTACGGCCTCTAAGATTTTCATAAAGGTTTGCATCGTTTTATCAACTCCAAAAATGACAAAACTCTATCCCTAAGAATTTATGTAACAAAAATAAAAAAATGCCCAGAATCAATCTCCAAGGGCATTTACAATTATAGCATCACTATTCCCACTCAAAGTCCTTATACTTCCTTTGGCGTTTCTCCTTAAAACACTCATCACAGATGTTGAATCTAAAAGCGGCGGGTAAAATTTTGCCGCAGCTTTTACAAGTTCTTTTAAGCAATTTGACTCCACTTTTTAATTGTTCGTGGATTTTATTGCTAATGTCTTCGCGAACTCTTTCCCAGTACCCAGCTTCTGTAACCTGACCTAATTTATATAAAAATAATAAATGGAGCCCAATCGATTTATATGAAAGCTCCAGTTCCTCAAGTCCGGAATCTTTAATGAGTGGATCAGGAAGATCTTCTCCTTCTACAATTGCTTCCAGCTTTTGTTTCCACTGCAATCGTAACGATGGCTCATTTGTTGAAAAAGGCAAATGTAAAAAACCATAAAGTTCGGCGAGAGATAACTTTGCCTCTATCATCGTATCTTCTATCATCTCATATAACAATTTTTCCTCACTTAGCGTCGCTTTTTTCGTTCCTTCGGGTGTTTTGAATTTGTCCCAGAGGTAAAAAAACAGACGGAGATTACGGGAATATTTCTGGAATTTTTCTAGGACGCCACTAGTTGGAGCGATTGCAAAGCCTTGCAGAGGTGCATCCTCTTGTTCCAACAAGCGACCCATCGTTTTTGAATCATTAAAAAATGCCACCTTGCCAACATCATAAATCCCTTTACGACCTGCTCGTCCGGCAATTTGCTTTACTTCTTGTGAGCTAAGGCGCCTCCTGCGTGTGCCGTCAAATTTCTCATTTTCCAAGAAAATAATGCGCCGAATCGGTAAATTTAAGCCCATTCCAATTGCATCTGTGGCAACAATGACGTTTGTTTCTCCTTTGATAAATCGCTGCATTTGTTTTTTTCTTGTTTCTGGCGGCATGCTACCGTATATCATACTGGCTTGACGACCGTTTCTTTGCAATTCCGAGGCCGTTTCAAGCACTTTTCTTCTAGAAAAACAAACAAGCGCATCCCCTTTTCGTGTATCGTTCAAATGAAACGAATGCTGTTCCACCTCGAGCGGGATTTCACGTTGATATTCAAATACATCAATATGGGACTCGCCAAGAAGCTCAATAATCATTTCTTTTGCATTGAAACTACAAATGATATGTACTTCTTTTGCATTTGCTTTTGTTATCGCCTTATACCAAGAGAATCCGCGGTCTTTATCGGCCAACATTTGTGCTTCATCAATTACGACCACATCATAATAATCCTTCTCATGAAACATCTCGACCGTACAAGCGAAGTGATTGGCACCTGGAACAAGTTTCTCCTCTTCACCAGTTTTTAAATTGCATGGAACGCCTTCTTCATTTAATTTGTCATAAATTTCGAGCGCCAATAACCGGAGTGGCGCCAAGTAAATTCCGCTACTCACTGCTTTCATACTTTCAATTGCTTGAAACGTTTTCCCGGTATTCGTTTCACCAACATGTACGATATAATGAATATTGCGACCGAGAGGTGGATGATACTCCATGCCAAAAATATCTTCCAACATGCGCTTCTCTTCTTCTTTGCGCCGCTTGATTTCTTCCCGTTCTTCAGTCTCTTTCCGTTCCCTTTCCAGCCGATCCTGATAAAAAATCTCACGATGCTTCTCAACATCAAACGGTATATCAATTAACTTACTAAGGTCGGCTACGTAATCCCCCAGCAAATCCGAAAAAATTTCATCCCCTACTTCATAAAGCAAATCTTCAGCCGCTTCATTCAAATTTTTACTAGACAAAGCTTCGCCAAACGTTGCTGCATAGTTTTCTACTATGGAAGCAGGCAAATGATTTTTCAACCAGTTGGGGCTAAAGTCAAATAATGAAGTGATTACCAGATTTTCATATTTTTCACCTATGTCTTCCCCATAGCGATAACTGGTATAGGCATACTCCCGTTCATGATCTATATAAGACGAAAAGGTGAGATTACTTGCTTTCGTATCATACCCCTTCTGTTCGAGCTCAATCGCCAGGTAGCTACCAACTAAATAACGAATGTATAGATACAGTTCTTCATAATATTCATTTAGCAATTGTTCAATATGGTATTCCAGCTTTAAAAACGTTTTCCTTTTTGTTTCACGTTCCATTTCAAGTGCTTTCCGCTGAATATAATCTTCTCTTGCCTCTTTATATTTTTCATTCCATACTTCTTCTTTGTCTGCAAATTTCTGGTTCATCCAGCTATCTATAGCAAAGGGCTCTACATCACGAATTTCATTTCGAAACGTTTGATTTAATAACTTTCTTTTCATACCCTTGACTTCAAAGCCTTTATTCGAAAGTAAAGCAGTTTTTTCGCGAAGCGACGCTTGACTAGCTGTCGTATTAATCCAAGCGTTTAACCAGATTTGGGCAATATAGGCTCCTCTTTCCCTTAGATACTGTTCAAAGGATGGTGGTGTCTCTTTCGTCTCCAAATATTGATCGATATCTTTCAAAGCCATTGTTTTAGCCCTATCAACAGCCTTGATATAGTATTTTTCTAATATTTCATCCATAAGTCATTCTGACTCCTTTATGAAGCATGCTTTGCTTCATAGTAGCTTTTTGGTTAATGTTATCATGTGCAAAAGGTAGAGTAAAAATTATCCGACCTCTTTTTTGGAAAACTGACTGTTATAAAGATCTGCGTAAAACCCATTCGCCTCTAATAATTCCTCATGTGTTCCTTGCTCTATCACTCTTCCTTGATTCATAACTAGAATTAAATCAGCATCTAGAATGGTTGACAACCGGTGGGCAATGACAAAGCTTGTCCGCCCCTCTAACAAACGTTTCATCGCCTGTTGAATTAAGACTTCTGTTCTCGTGTCAACACTGGAGGTCGCTTCATCCAAAATCATGATAGGAGGGTCCGCAATGACTGCTCTAGCAATTGTTAATAGCTGTTTTTGTCCTTGGGAGAGGTTCGACGCCTCCTCATTTAGGATTGTGTCATATCCATCTGGCAGCGTCCTAATAAATGCATCGGCATGTGCAATGCGAGCAGCTTCAAAAATTTCTTGGTCAGTGGCCCCTACTTTACCATAAGCCAAATTTTCCTTAATCGTTCCATTGAATAGCCATGTATCCTGAAGCACCATACCGAATGTCTTTCTTAGTTCACTTCGCGACAGATCCTTTGTATCAATCCCATCAATCTTAATAGCTCCCCCCTTAACTTCGTAAAAACGCATTAACAGATTTATCATCGTTGTTTTTCCTGCACCGGTCGGACCTACAATCGCAACAGTTTGTCCAGGTAAAACATGAATGTTCATATCCTGAATCAAAAGGTCTTCTCCATAGCCAAAATCGACATGCTCGAACGTAACTGCCCCTATCGCTTTGGCTAGCGTAGTGGTTGTTAGCACATTGACCTCCTCTTCCTCGTCCAAAAGTTCAAAAACCCGTTCAGCCGCAGCGATTGTAGACTGAATAATATTCGCAATATTAGCAGTTTGCGTAATCGGTTGTGTAAATTGCTTTGAATAGGTGATAAAGGCTTGGATATCACCGATTGTAATCGAGCGATTTGTTACTAAAAAACCACCTACAACACAGATTACCACATAACTTAAATTACCAATGAAGAACATGATTGGCATAATAATTCCGGAAATAAATTGGGCCTTCCTTCCAACCTCGTATAATTGGTCATTAATTTCGTTAAACTTGGCAGCCGATTTTTTTTCATAACTAAATGCTTTAACAACCTGATGACCTGTATACATTTCTTCGATATGGCTGTTCAAACGGCCAAGTGTCTGTTGCTGAAAAACAAAATATTTTTGCGATTTCTTTAATATCGGCCGGATCCCAAATATTGAAATTGGTAAACTAAGGAAGGTAATCAATGTCAAAATTGGACTAATGGTTAACATCATGATTAGAATTCCAATAATTGTCACAATAGAAGTGATAAATTGTGTTAAGCTTTGCTGAAGCGTGCTCCCGATTGTATCAATGTCATTTGTTACTCGACTAAGTGTTTCTCCATTTGGGCGTCCATCAAAATATTTAAGCGGCAGCTTTTCAAGTTTTTTATTAACGGCTTCTCGTAAATCAAAAACCGTTTTTTGGGCAACATTTGCCATTATATACTGCTGTAAAAAGCTAAATAGACTGCTAAAAAGGTACAATCCAATTAGGGTAATTAGTATCTGGCCAATTTCACCGAAATCCACTGCAGCACCAGGAATGCCTTTCATTTTGCCATAAAGTCCTTCAAATAAAACCGTAATGGCGTTACCTGTCATTTTTGGACCGATAATCATGAAGACAGTACTCAAGATGGCAGTGAAGAAAACAGCTACTAATTGAAGTTGACGCGGTTTTAAATATGTTAAAAGTCGTATCAATGTTCCTTTAAAATCCTTTGCCTTTTGGCGGCCCATCATCAAATGCTTACCACCGTCAGGACCTGGTGACATTTGCTTTCCAACAGGCTGAAGCGCTTTGGCTTTATTGTGCCTGGTCATGCGATCTCCTCCTCTGAAAGCTGTGACTCGACAATTTCACGGTAAACTTCATTTGTTTTTAAAAGCGCTTCGTGGGTCCCTTTGCCAACAATCCTCCCGTTGTCCAATACAATAATTTGATCAGCATCTCTAACGGTACTAACACGCTGGGCAACAATAAGCACGATAGCCTCCTTTATTTCTTCCTTCAATGCAGCGCGAAGCTTTGCATCCGTCTTATAATCAAGTGCGGAAAAACTATCGTCAAATATATAGAGATCCGGTTTCCTGACAAGGGCCCTGGCAATTGACAATCTTTGTTTTTGACCCCCTGATAAATTAGCTCCCCCTTGTTCAACTTGGGAGAAATAGCCGTCTTTCATGTTCTCTATAAAATCTGATGCTTGTGCAATCTGTGCGGCATGTTTAACTTCATCCTCTGTCGCATTTTCTTTCCCAAAGCGGATGTTGTCGGCAATTGTTCCGGTAAATAGAAGCGCTTTCTGGGGAACAAAGCCTATTTTCGAACGTATGTCCATTTGTGCTGCCTCGCGAAGATCAATCCCGTTTAAACGGATTGCACCGCTTGAAATATCGTAAAAGCGAGGTATCAAATGGACCAGTGTTGATTTACCAGAGCCTGTTCCACCAATAATAGCTGTTGTTTCACCACGACGAGCAGTAAAACTAACATCGGCCAATGCGGGTTTTTCTGCCCCTGGATAACCGAAAGTTACATGATCAAATTCAAGCGCCCCTCGCTCCCGGTTAATCGGTAATGTACCCTTATCAAGGAATGCTGGAGTCATCTCAAGCACTTCATTGATCCTATTTGCGGAAACTGAAGCCCTTGGAACCATAACAAACATGATAGATGCCATAACAAGAGCGAACATACTTAACATGACATATTGGATGAATGCCATTAAATCGCCAATCTGCATCGCACCGTTATCAATACGAATCCCACCAAACCAAATCACCGCAACGACAGTCATGTTCATTACAAGCATAATCACGGGCATCATAAATGCCATCACCTTATTGACCATGATGGAGACATTCATCAACTCAAGACTAGCTTTCGTAAGGCGAGCTTTTTCTTGGGTTTCTCGATTAAACGCGCGAATCACACGAATGCCTGTTAAATTTTCACGTAACACTAAATTTAAGCGGTCAAGCCGTTTTTGGACCATTTTAAAAAGCGGCATTGCTTTGTAAAAGATGAGTAAGACACCGCCGACTAATACCGGAATCGAAACGCAAATAACGAGTGATAATTTGGCATCCTTTGAAACTGCCATAATGATTCCACCTACCAGCATGATTGGTGCACTAGCAACCATCCGAAGCGCCATAATCACGACTTGTTGCACCTGTGTGATGTCATTGGTCGTTCTCGTAATGAGCGACGCCGTGCCTACTTGATCAATTTCTTGAAGCGTAAATTGTTCAATATGGGTAAATACTTTTCGCCGAATATCCCGACCTAATCCTACCGCAGCTTTAGCTGAATAGAAGCTCGCAAATATGGAAGCTATTCCGCTTAATGCTGAAACAACCAGCATATAGCCGCCTATTTTCCAAATATAAGCAATATTTCCGACAACGACTCCTTTATCAATAATATCCGCCATTAATGTAGGCAAAAAGAGTTCTGCCATCGACTGGATAAAGATGAGTCCAAAAATGCCCAAAATAAGCCACTTATAATTTGATAAATGCTTCAATAATTTTACCAACTATATATCCTCCTACTTACTTTCGTAATCTTTCAAATTAGATAAGAAAAAACCTTGCTATTCGCAAGGTTTTCGCATCTTTATTTTATATTAGATAACTTTAAGCTTCAACAATTTCTCGTTTTTGGTAAACTTCTTCATCGAATTCGCCCGTAATACGGCTTGTTAAAATTCCTGTTGTCATACCACCGCTAACATTTAAAGCAGTACGTCCCATATCAATTAATGGCTCTACTGAAATTAATAAACCAACAATAGCGACAGGAAGGTGCAGCACTGACAATACAATCAAGGAAGCAAATGTTGCTCCACCACCGACACCCGCAACACCAAAGGAACTTATCATCACGACGATAATTAGTGTAAAAATAAAGGATGGGCTCGTTGGATCTATGCCCACGGCAGGTGCTGTCATGACAGCTAGCATGGCTGGATAAATACCAGCACAGCCATTTTGGCCTATGGAAAGGCTGAATGGTCCTGCAAAGTTTGCGATTCCTTCAGATACACCAAAATCCTTCGTTTGACTTTTAATATTTAAAGGCAGCGTTCCCGCACTTGAACGGGATGTAAAAGCAAATGTCAATGTTGGTAATCCTTTTTTCACATACAATACTGGATTTAATTTAACCAATGAAAGCATTAGTAAATGAACAATGAACATAAGAATCAGTGCAACATAGGATGCTATCACAAATGTACCTAGGTTTACGATTGCTTTATAATCACTTGTTGCAGCTACTTTTGTAATTAATGCCAAGATACCATATGGTGTCAATCGAAGGACGAGTGTTACGATCCTCATGACAATGACGTACAGTGAATCAATAATCTTAGCAAATAATTCAGCTTCTTCAGGATGTTTCCGTTTCACACCAAGGAATGCTACCCCGATGAATGCTGCAAATATGACGACCGCAATCGTTGATGTTGGACGCGCCCCAGTCAAGTCAGCAAATGGATTGCTTGGAATCATTTCCAAAATTTGCTGTGGAATGGTCATCCCTTCCACTGATGTAACCTTTTCAACCAATTCAGCATTCCGGCTCGCTTCTTGAGCCCCTTCCGTCAATTGAACACCATCAAGTCCAAATCCGAGTGTCGAACCAATACCAATCGCAGCGGCAACTCCAGTTGTAAATAACAAAAGACCAATAACAAGAAAACTAATTTTGCCAATGTTTTTTGTAACTTTCAATCTTGTAAACGCACCGACAATTGAAACAAAGACTAGTGGCATAACAACCATTTGCAATAGTTTCACATAACCACTGCCGACAATCCCTAACCAATCTATTGTACTAGTAGTTACTTCTGCATCTGTTCCATAAATCATATGTAATAGATATCCAAATACGATTCCAATCCCTAATCCAGTGAATACACGTTTTGAAAAAGAAACATGTTTTTTTTGCATAAATAATAAGACCGCAGCCAAAATTAGAAACACAGCTATATTCACAAAGATAAGTGCGTTATTCATAGGAATCTCCTCCTCTTTTAAATATAATTTTGTTATTTTTATATAATGAAAGATATTACTCTATTAATTCCTACATGTCAAATAGGATTTATTAGGATTATTTTTTTTGAAATCAAGGAAAGAGCCTCCCTAGAAAGGAGCGGCTCTTAATTAAGTACCACAGTAAGTGCGGTAAGAAATATTGGATGGGACTGGTAAATCAGCGTATTCCTCTTGTTCGGGAGAATGTGCGTAGGGATTGGCAAGAACATGTAGAAGTCGATCCATCACGCCATAATCTCCTCGACTTACCGCTGCTTCTAAAGCTTCTTCAACTAAGTGGTTACGAGGGATGACAGCAGGATTACTGCTCTTCATTAAACTCCTGGCATCTTCTTCTGATTGTTCTTGTCTAGCAAGTCTACTCTGCCACTTCTTATACCACACATTAAAGTCTTTGTTACAAAACAAATCCATGCCCTTTAGTCTATCAAAGGTGAGTGCCCGAAACGTGTTCGTATAGTCTGCGTGATGCTTTTTCATCATTTTAAGAAGATCTCCAATCAGTGCCTCATCCTCTTTTTCTTCATTATAAATTCCTAGTTTTGCTTTCATTCCACTAAGCCAATTCTGCTGAAACAACTCAGGAAATTTTGCGATTGCCCCCTCGGCCAATTTTACTGAATGATTCTCATTGTCATCCAGTAGCAGTAATAAGGTTTCTGCAAAACGTGCAAGATTCCAAGCACCAATAGGAGGCTGATTACCGTAAGCATACCGTCCTTGTCGATCAATGGAACTGAATACAGTTGCCGGATCGTAGGTATCCATGAATGCACAAGGGCCGTAATCAATCGTTTCGCCACTTATAGCCATGTTGTCGGTGTTCATGACACCATGAATAAAACCAACTAATTGCCACTTGCTAATTAGCATCGCCTGACGTTTAATTACTTCTTCAAGCAGTGCAAGATATCGGTTTTCCGCGTCTTTAATATCTGGAAAATGGCGTTCGATTGTAAAGTCTGCGAAGGTTTTTAACTCATCACCTTGCCCAAAATTGGCAACATATTCGAAGGTACCAACGCGGATATGACTGTTTGCGACGCGGGTTAGAATTGCACCCGGCAATGTAGTTTCGCGGAGTACCTCTTCTCCAGTTGTCACAACAGCAAGACTTCTAGTCGTTGGAATCCCAAGCTCATACATAGCTTCGCTGATGATATATTCACGTAGCATCGGTCCAAGTGCAGCCCGACCATCTCCACCCCGGGAATATGGTGTTCGACCAGAACCTTTCAGCTGAATATCAAATCGCTCCCCCTTAGGTGTGATTTGCTCACCAAGAAGAACGGCGCGCCCGTCCCCAAGCATGGTAAAATGTCCAAATTGGTGTCCGGCATAGGCTTGTGCTAGAGGGGAGGCGCCTTCAGGGATTTGATTACCGCTAAGTACTTCCGCTCCATCTTGGCTTTCCAGTTGATCCGCGTGTAAGCCCAACGATTTTGCCAGCGAGGAATTAAAAATCATCAGCTTTGGTGAGCGCACTGGCACCGGCTTAATGCTTGTAAAAAAGAATCTAGGTAGCTGCGCATAGCTATTGTCAAAATTCCATCCATTATTAATAGAAATTTTACTATTCGTCATCGTAGCTCATTTCCTTTTCGTTTGACCTTTTCATTAGTTTCTTCCTTGGAATTACTATTATACACTTGTAATTTTGAGGATTTCATTAAAGACGCTCATTTCCATGCCATAAGTTCCAAAAATAAAAAAGACTTTTGGATTTTTAAACCAAAAGTCTTCACCATTCTAACAATATATATTATTTTCTACACACCGTACCAATTTAAATGTTCTGAACTTAAGTCTACCCATACATGTTTAGTTTCAGTATACATATCAAGCGCTTGTATTCCTAGTTCTCTTCCAAATCCACTTTGTTTCGTGCCGCCAAAAGGAGCAGTACTATCCAGCATACTGAATGTGTTCACGTAAACAGTCCCTGCTTTCAACCCTTTTGCCATCCGGTGGGCACGTTTAATGTTATTCGTCCACACACCGGAGGCTAAACCGTAAATTGTGTCATTCGCTTTTATCAACGCATCCTCCTCGTCTTTAAATCGAATCACAGATAGGACCGGTCCAAAAATCTCTTCACGGGCAATTTTCATTTGGTTGGTAACGTTTTCAAAAACTGTTGGTGTATAAAAATATCCTGAACCAGCAGCCAAATTACGTGTTCCACCAGTAACAAGCTTCGCTCCTTCCTCCAACCCAGAAGCTACATATTGCTCAATCCGCTGTAATTGTTCTAATGAAACCTGTGGTCCCATTTGTGTTGTTGGGTCTAGCGGGTTCCCAACACGAATGGTCTGTGCCTTTTTAACAAAGGCATCCATGAACTTGTCGTATACACTTTCCTGTACAAATAAACGTGATCCCGCTGCACAAACTTGTCCTTGGGCAAAATAAATTCCGAACATGGAACCATTGACAGCGTCTTCAATATTGGCATCGTCAAAGACGATATTTGGTGATTTTCCGCCTAATTCAAGACTAATTGGCTTTAAATTTTTGCTGGCTGCCTGCATTATTAATCTTCCTGTTGAGGTCGATCCGGTAAAGGCAATTTTGTCTACATCAGGATGTGATGATAGGGCTGCACCGGCGATATGCCCATATCCAGGAACAACATTAATAACACCATCAGGGATTCCAGCTTCTTGGAAAATTTTCACCATCTCTAAAATACTAATCGGTGTTTGTTCAGCTGGTTTAATGACGATAGTGTTTCCCGCAGCTAACGCAGGAGCTAATTTCCACATTGTTAACATTAATGGAAAATTCCAAGGAACAATCGCTCCAATTACTCCTAATGGCTCTTTTAACGTATAGTTTAAACGATTACTTGGCGATGATAATGTATCTCCTTGAATTTTATTCGCCAAACCTGCGTAAAATTCAAGCACATCAATCATAGCCGGCATCGCAATAAATCTAGTTTCATTAATAGGTAAACCATTATCCTTTGATTCTACCTCTGCTAAAACGTCTGCTTTTTCCCACAAAGCTTGGGCAACTTTATATAATAAACGCCCTCTATCACTTGGCGACATGGAAGCCCATGGGCCGGATTCAAATGCATTCCTAGCTGCTTTTACAGCTAAATCCACATCCTGTTCATTAGCCTCGGCAACAACGGCATTGATTTCACCAGTACCTGGACTATAAGAGGAAAACGTTTTCCCTGAAACAGAATCTACCCATTGACCGTTAATAAATAATTGATAATTTGCTTGCATTTTCTCTACCTCCCTCTATACAAAAATAAAGGTTTATAGTAAAAACAATGACACATAAAGGTAAAATTAAAGTAAAAATATAGAAAAATATTCAGAATTTGAACTTCCTGTTATTCTTTACATTTCTCTATTGGTAATGAAATTGTAAAGGTTGTTCCTTCTTCCTCTTTACTTTTAACAGACACATATCCTCCATGCAATTCAACAATTTCTTTTACAATACTTAGACCTAAGCCATGGCCTTGGATGGCGGAGTTTCTCGATTTATCAATTCGAAAAGAACGATAAAAAATCTTGGAATGATATTCTTCAGGGATTGCTTCACCTTGATTTGTTACAGCAATCTCTAAATGCCCTTCCAAAAGTTCGATCGTACAAACAATAGCGCTCGTTTTGTCCCCGTATTTATAGGCATTGTCAATGAGATTTAGAATCGCCCGATGCACATATTCAAGATCAATCTTAATTGTGTACTGGACTGCATTCACCAACGTTTCTTGATTACAATTAAAATGTAAGGGCACAGTAGCTTGCTTTACATCAAATGACCATTTTTTCTTTAATTCTCCGATAACCTCTGAAACAGAGACAATCTTTTTTTGTACTAAATCAGGATTAGAATCTAGAAAGCTAATTTCATATATATCGTGGACAAGACGGTTTAAGGAAAAAATCTTCCCTTGCATTTTTCGCAAATAATCTTCCTGGTTTTGTTTTGGCACCATACCATCCAAAAGTGCTTCAAGATAAGCCGATAATAAGGTCAATGGCGTTTTCAGGTCATGGGATATATTAGAAAAAAGAGCTGATCTTGATTTTGCCATTTCTTTTAATTGTATATTTTTTTCAATTAAGGCTTTGTTTGCAGTTTGAAGCTCCCTCGTCCTACTATTTACTTGGTCTTCAAGACCCCGATTTAATATTACTAATTTATTATGAAGAATCTCCTTTTCCTCCAACCTTTGCCTTAACTCCTGTAGCAAATCTGATATTCTAGTACTCATACTATTAAAAGAATGGATTACTTTATTAAATTCAGTAATAACAGGCTGGGTGACTTGCACCTTTACATTACCATGATCAATCCCATCAATCCCTACCAGAAGCTCTTTTATTGGTTTGGTCATCATTTTCCATAGTAAAATAGCCAAGAGCAAACAAATGACCATGAAAAGGATGGAAGCCCCAACCATATGGGTGGAAATTCTTTCTGAAATATATTGGACTTCTCCCAATGTTTTCTCATGAATTGGTGCAACAATACTATCTTTTTTAATCATGTAACCTAAATACCAATCCGCCTCTTTAATTTTACTAGTTAATAAAATGTAGCCATCATCCAGGTAAGCGATTTCTTGTTTATCCAGGGTCTGATGCCTTGCAATATAAGGCTGTGCAACTCGTTTATAGTGGTTTATACCATTATTTTGGATAGCAATTAAACCGCCATTTTTACTAAAGATAAAAGAATAGGCACCGGGTATGTTGCTGAATTTATAATTCAAAAATTCTTCCACCACAGTTTTGATAGTGACATCAGCACCCACTACACCCAATAGCTTGTTGCCATTGTAAACCGGGGTAGTTGCAGAAAACATATTGCTTCTATGGGTAATATCCAAATACGACTCTGTCCATCGTACATGACTAGATGGTTTTGGATTTTTCATCGCCGTTTGATAAAAAGGAAATGTTGTAACAGGAATGGTTGGATCTAAATAATTTTCATTAATCTCTGTATATGGATTCATGGCTGGATAAATTCGTGATGTCGAATCAGGTGTAATGAAATATAACGCCGCAATATGACGATTTTGTTCATATGCTTCGCGAAAAAATGGCTCTAGATAAATACTTCTCGCCAAATTCAAACTCATCTCATCTGTGATGTTTTCCTGTCCAATTACGTTTGTGTTTGAAATACCATCTCCTAAAATCCCATCCCAATAAAATCCATCTGAGAATTTTGAAAGTTTGATTGGACCCTTAACCGGGTAATTTTCTTCATTTTCATAAATGATCTCCGCTTGTTTTTTTAAAAACATGACGGCATGATTGATTTGTTCTAGTTCGAGATTGATTTGTTGAGCCTGTGCCTCGATATTATCTTTATATAGATTGATGACATCATGTGACAAGGCAATACCAATTTCATTGGAATGTTCCTTCAATGTTGATGCAGTTGTAACCATAATAATAAGTCCTAAAAAAATAATCGGTACTAACGATACGAACAGCATGACAAAAAGCAATCGAAATGAAAAGGAACAAATAATACTTTTACATGTAGCTTTAATATTGCTGAGCCATTTCATTAAAACGGTACCCCACCCCTCGAATAGTTGTTATGATTTCTGGGTTACGAGGGTTTTTTTCTATTTTTTTCCGCAAACTACCAATATGAACATTTACAGTTTTTGTACCAACCAGCTCATCGAATCCCCAAATTCTATCAAGCAAATGTTCAATACTGAATACTTGTTTAGGATGTTTCATGAAAAAACTAAGCAACTGAAACTCTTTGACAGGTAAATAAAGCGGGTGATTATGCAGAAATACTTCGTGTCTTTTCATATCTATTTTCAAAGATTTTGAAACATAAACCTTTTTGCCCACATCCTCTGATTTAGTTGGCTGTTCTGCCACCGATTTTGTAAGCAAGCGATTACGGCGTAAATGCGCTTTGACCCTAGCTATGAGTTCATTTACGCTAAATGGTTTGCTAATATAATCATCGGCACCTATACTTAATCCTATAATTTTATCAAATTCTGAATCCTTGCAGCTCAAAATCAAAATAGGTGTATCCGTGAAAGTACGGATTTTGCGGCAAACTTCGAATCCATCAAAGTCCGGTAAAAAGATATCAAGCAAAATCAAATCAGGTTTTTTATTCAAAACGGCGTTGATTCCATCTTCACCGTTATATGCAACTGAATAATGGAACCCTTCTTTTTCTAAATAAAGACCGATAATCTCACTAATTTCACTCTCATCATCAATGATTAAAATATATTCATGAGCCAAAGCATCCATCCTCCTCTAGCAACGTAAACTTATTCAATTATTATGAATATTTAAATCAGTATGTATAAAAATACAGCGAATTATTAATCTATTTTAAATAGATACTAGAATCTAGTTTACCAAAGTTTTAAATATTTTTAAATATTTTGAATTATACAAAAGTAAAAGGATATCACTATTTGTTATTTTTAAACAAATAAAGATACCCTTTTACATTCAATTACGTTCAATTACGTTCAATTTGTAATAATTGTTTTGCAAGAAACCCACTAAATCGTGCTGCTGCAAAACTATGGCCAAAAAGATTTGACATGTCCTTCGTAAGCTTTAATTCTCTTGGCTTTCCACAGGCCTCATACCGATTTTTACCGATATATAAAAATTCATTTTCATTAATAGTACCGGCACTCACCGCAAAAACGCTTTCTTCAAAGCGCCCCGGATATAGCAGATTTTGTTTCTCATCATAGGCGCTCACAATGGAAATACCGCTTTTTTT
The DNA here is from genome assembly GCF_054301215.1 of Schinkia acidoalkalinis. The sequence continues at coordinate 82,593 of NZ_CP182573.1, read as the reverse complement.
TGCTAAGCTGCAAAGCCGTTTTAATTCATCATGACAGGTTTGAAAAGCTAAGCTTAGATTAATAATGTCCACATTTTGGTCAATCGCCCACTCCAATCCAGCACATAATACGGTTGGATATGTTTTTAATTGGCGCTCAAAGATTCGTATCGCATAAAGCTCGCAATCTGGTATTTCTTCAAGTATTGCGGCCGCAACCGCGGTGCCATGACCCAAATAATCTTGAAAATCAGGGCTATAGTGTAAATACCCATCCTCACTCACTGAAATCGATATTCCACCGGAAACGTTGGAGATATGGGAATGAAATGTATTAATGCCGCTATCAATGACTGCAATTTTAACCGACCGTTTCTTCATGAAGGCCAACCTCACTGCTATAGATTTTACCATCCATTACATGCCACTTCACATCTACCCATTCAAGTGTTTGAGGTCTGTGACTAATGATCAGCATTTGCTTAAAACATACATCTTCTCTTAACCTTCTATATAATTCGATTTCACTTCTTTCATCCAATTCCGAGGTCGCTTCATCCAAAATATAAAGCGTTGCAGGCTTTAATAATGTTCTCGCCAATGCTATTCTTTGCCGTTGCCCTCCTGACAGCGCCGCTCCACGTTCACCGACCATTGTATCATAGCCTTCTTCCATCTCGATGATCTGTTCGTGGATTCCTACAAGCTTAGCAATCTCGATAACCTCATCCATTGGCGCCATCGGTACATGAAAGCGAATATTGTCAGCAATCGTCCCATTAAATAAAGGGGCTTGTTGGGATGCCACACTGATTTCTTTTCGAAGAACTTCCAGAGGCCAGTCATCTAATGATAGCCCTTGAAAATAAATGGTTCCCTTTGTTGGACGGATGATTCCAGTCATTAAATCAATCATCGTACTTTTTCCAATACCACTTTTCCCAATAATAGCTGCTGCTTCACCGTCCCTTAAAGACAACGTGACATCTTGAAGCACAGGTTTGTTCAATTGATATTGAAAAGAAACTTGTTGAAACTCCAATAACGGTGCTAGTGCCTTTCTTCTTTTTATATTGGGTTGCTTTTTCTCTTCAACTAGTGATTCCTTTTCACCTTCCTCAGATGTTTGGGCAAAAAGCTCTTCCAACCGTTTTAAGGAAACATTCATCCGTTGCAAGCGCATATATAATGCGGCAATACTTTGAACAGGACCAAATAATCGTGATTGATAACCAGTAAAAGCTATAAGGGCCCCAACAGTCATATGGTTATCCAAAACTTGTAGGCCGCCCCAGCTAAATATCATCACGCTCGTTAAAATAATGGTGATTTTTGGAACACCCTCTGCAAATGTTGTTAAAAGACTGTATTGAAATGATTTTTCATTAATTTGCTCGACTTGGCTATCAAATTCATCTGCCACTCTTTTTTCACTGACCGCTAGTTTAATAAGCTTGATACCATTTAATCTTTCTATTAAAAAGCTTTGCAGCATACTATGCTGTTCTCTCATCTCTTTACTGACAGTCACAATTTTCGGGCGAAAATAAAAAATAGCTGCAATTAGAAATGGAACAAAAACAATGCTCATCAACGCCAGCTTCCAATTCAACCAAAATAACATAAACGTAACAAAGGATAATGTACATACTTGGATCATGCCCTGCAGTATAACATCTGTCAGCCCACCTTGTACCTCAGCCGCATCACCATTTAGCCGCGTAATAATGTCGCCAACTTTCCAATGTACAAAAAACTGGAATTTTGTTTTCTGGATTCTTAATAATAAATCTCGTCTGACCTTTCGTAACATTGTTAAGGTTATCCGTAAATAAAGCAAACTATTGACGGCCGTTAAAAGGTAACCCACAAACATCGTGCCAAATGCTAATGAAACAACCAGTTTTAACGAATAAGTGTGTCTTATTAACACATCGTCGATTAACATACTTGTAAAATAAGGATAGCTAAGTGTTAAGGCCGTCGATAACAATGCTAATAAGAGCACGATTGCTAACTGAAAAAAAAAGGGGTTAACATAAGGAAGGAACCATTTATAACGTTTCATAAAGCCACCTCTTATTTGTAGTAGCACATATAGCCCGATAAACATTTTTCAGGAGTTTTCCGAATGCGAATAGCTTTTTCCTGCAATTCTTGTTCATTCATTCCCGCTCGTAAAGATTTCATCATTTCTGATACAAGCTGTACACTGGCAAGCTTTCGATACGGAGATGCTTCTCTGCCAACAATTTTCAATGAGGTAACACCGATATCCTTTAATTTAGAAAGTGCACATAACCCGCATGGACCGAGGGGCAAGCCTTCATCCGATAAACTGCAGCCGCAGCTATTTGTGAACCATACAAACTCTCGGTAATCCTGCAAATGTTCTCCCAGTATCTCTTCTTCGCGTTTAGATAGCTGTTTTTCACCATAGGAGGAATGCCATTGAAACTGCCAATTTTCGGTGGAGCAGAATGCCCCAAGTTGATGTGAAGTAAAACAATTTCCCTCTTCATACACGCAGCCGTCATTTAAAATAAACACTTCATATTCCATATCGGGACCGCCAATTTCGATGATGTTGCGTATTTCATTTAAATGCAGGCTTCGTGGAAAGACAATTCGATTTGCTCCTAATTCACGAAACAATTGGACACTGTAACTATTAATGGGCGTTGCCAAACTGCTAACATGAAGGTCAATAGAAGGAAACTGATTCCGAACCTTCTTTAGTAAACCGATATCACTAATCACAAAGGCATCTGCTCCAATGGCAATGGCTTCTTTAATCATCTCTAATAAAATTGGAATTTCATCCACTGTATAGTAAGGGGAATTTAAGGTGATAAATACCGGAATTCCATAAGAATGCGCTCTATCAACCAATTTTTCAAATTCTTCATATGTTGAGAGGCTTGCAAGAGGATTTCTCCGGTTCGTCCAAACCCCGCCTGAAAATTGTGCCATCCAGCCAGTTGGTAAAAGCCCACAATAAAATTCTTCGGCTCCGTTTTCAGCTAACATTTCTACTTCATCTGCACGACTTATAGGCGCCAGGATTTTCATTACAGTCACATCCTTATACTGGAATTTTTGGACTAAAGATAATGCGATCGATTTTGTTTTGATAAGCATGCTCCAGACCTATTTTCATTTGTTCAAAGGTTTGTACATAAAAAACACTATTTCCTTTTTGAACAACACGCTGCTGCATCGTCTCTATCATCGGATGTTGATTCACAAGTTCAGCGGTATAATGGCGGCATTGTTGTTTACAAACCTGATGACCTCTAAATTTCTCAGACTTCTGAAGATGCAAAGTACCGACTAAGCAGGCTCGCCCAGTCGCAACACTACCATAATTAAAATGAGTGGCTACCTTCAAATCTCGATCTAAATAGTCGTACTGGACGCCTTGATAAAAGTTATCAAATTCGATCATTTGAACGCCAAATTCTTTTAAAGTTTCCCGATATTCATCTACTGAATAACTTCCCTGTTTAAAATGGGTATTTGCCAATGTCGGAGCAACTTCACGATTATAGTATTGAGTTGTACGTGGGTCCCGAACCATCTTGTTCATGAGTCGGCCCAAGACAATCGTAAAGTTTTTTGGAAATTCACTTTTAACAAGCTGAAGCGTGCCCCAATCATTACAAATAATTTCTACTTTTTTATTTGTGGATGATTGGTGTAAAAACGTTCGGAAATCCAACAGAATTGAATAAAATTGTTGAATTCGCATTTGGGGTAAATACGGCACTACAATTGAAAAATTATAGCCTGATTGTTTAGCAATTTCATAGGCAGATATCAATTCTTCTCCTGTATATAGGCGGTATTGGCAAAATTCAGAACCAAAATAAACACGCCCTGGCAGAGTTTCCCCAATCGTTTCAGAAAGAGCCTTCTGGAAGGCTTGACAGTTTTCCCTCTCCAGCTCTGTTAATCTAGAATGAGTCCAAGGTTGTTCCAAAAGGCCAATGTCTTCAATTGCTTGTATTGCAATGGCTAATTCCATGTTCACCCCTCCAGAAATACTATTTTAACAATAGGAAGGCACACTCCCACTTAAGTAGGAGTGATCTTTTCCTATCATTGAACTTTTTATTGTATTTGAATCACGCGAACATCCATTGTATCTGTTGGTAAATCGATAACTTTAAGATATTTCATCGTTGCTGTATCAATAAAAGAAATGTCTGGACCAGCCCCTGATACGTATAAGGTTTTGCCATCCGAGCTGATATTGTATCCATAGGATGTTCCTACCTTACTTGTAATTGTGGTCACTTCTTTCGTGTCCATTTTTACTTTATGAATATAGTTTTGACCGCCATAAATGTATTTTTTATCTGGGGAAACAACAACAGAGAAAAGGCCTAATGGTTCTTTTAACTGAAAATCTGTTACTTTTCCATTGGACCGATCGACCATCAGTACATTCTCGGAAACATTCTCCGTACCTGGGTAGAACTTAAACATTCCCGCCGTTAGAGAATTTGCACTATCCTTGTCTCTATGCCAGAAATAAAGATAATTGGCAATTCCTTGCTTACCTGGATGAGCCGGCTCCATTAAATCATGATATTTTATTAATTCATACGTTTTAAGATCTAATTGATATAGTGATTTCGCCCAAACCATTAATTTACTTTCATCTTCTAAAAATTGCAGGGCATGCGTTCCATAAGGGACTTCAACTTCCTTGATGACTTTTTTTGTTTTTAAATCTATTACAGCAATGACCGGCTGTAATGGGACCAATTCTACCCGCTTCTTTTGTGTTCGCATAAGGGTTGCATAAAGCTTTTCACCCTTTGAATCGACAGCAAGCCCAAAAATTCTCGATGTAATATTCTCTTCGGGCTTATTAAATGTGAGCGTGTCTATGACTTTATTCTTTTCTGTATCAATAATAAAAACTTTTTGTCTGCCGCCGGCATTTACAAAAAGCGTGTGCCCATCCTCGGTCCAGGTCATTTCACGGGCAGCCCCATTTATTTCGATATCAGCGATGAGCTCCTTTTTCACTGGATCAATGGCAAATACTTCTCCAAGCCCACTGACATAAATCATTTCCTTAGATGTTGTTTCTGATTTTGCAATGGTGGCTTGGTAGAATAAGACCGTTAAAAGACTAAAGACTAAAGCAATGGTCAATAGCTGAAGACTTTTTCTACTATTCTTTAAAAATACCAACTTCAAACACTCCCTTCGCCTATTTTTATCCTTTCATTCCAATCATTCGATCCATGAATGAAGGATTTTCTTTCATCACTCTTACATATGTTTTTAAGCCTATCGTTGTCCACCTCAGCATCCAATTGCAATAATGGAGATTTGGTGCTGTCAAATCACCCTGTCTCTCTTTAGCTTCATAATAGCAGCCACCTGCACAGCTATGTTTAAGCGGACATTTGGAGCAGGTTGTTTTCCCATCAACATGCAAATCCTGGAGTAATTTTTGTTGTGCAGGACGGTTGATGCCATCATAGATATTTCCCAACATTACCTCTTCATCTTCGTTAAAACGATGGCACAGGTAAAGTGATCCTGATGGTGATACTGCCATAAAGCCAAGACCAGCCCCACAACCATAAGCCTTCGATTGACCTTTATGCAGTTCGACCAATAGATTTGTTAAATTAGAGAAACCAAGATATTTATTCTCTTTTACTGCTTCTACAAAATAATCAGCAATTTCCTCAAATTGATCTAAGAGCTGATTCAATTCATTTTTCTCAAGCATGAGCATAACATCGGTTTCTGTAACTGGTGCAAATCCTACTTCGTGAAAGCCTAGATTTAATAGATGACGAAGGGTGTCCATTACATGCGGATAGTGCTTCGTCAGGGTTACTCTAGCTGCAGCCGGTTTCCCGGTTTTCTCGTTGACGAGCTTCTTTACATTTTCAGTAACAAGTTCATACGTACCTTCGCCTGTTTGAAAACGTCTTGATTTGTCATGTGTCTGTTCATCACCATCAATACTAACGGACACGCCGATTTTATGTTTTTTAATAAAAGCAATCCGTTCCTCATTTAAAAGCGTTCCGTTTGTCGTTAAGGAGAAGTTAATCGTTTTACAAGCCTCTATTGCTCTTTCTTCCCCGTATTCAACGATATGCTTTAACTGTTTCCAATTTAAAAATGGCTCACCACCGAATAGAATGACTGAAATTTCTTGAAGATGGCGGGACTCTTTTATTAAAAAATCAATGGCATCTGTTGCCGTTTTTTGGGTCATTGCTTTTTGCGGAGCACCATAGCCGCCTTCAACAGCATAACAATAAGTACATGCAAGATTACATGAATTGATTAAGTGAAAGACTAATGTTGCTATAGGAAGATCCTCCGCAACGGGAACTGCTGTCGTTTTTAAGAGGGGATGTTTCCGTTCCCCTTTTTCATATAAAACGCTTGCTTGAAGTAGTTCATATACGGCTTCCTCAATTTGACTAGGTATGAAGGAGGGAGAAAGGGCTTCAATCAGGTCCTCTACTGCCACTTCTATATTTAACTTGCATGCTTTAACAACAGCAAGTGATAATTCATCCAGTGCTGTTACAACCCCACTAAGACCTTGGTATATAAATGTTTCACCATCAACATCAAATAAAATAACATTCGACAGAGTTACTTTCGTTCCGGTCATAGTCTTTAACATAAAAGTTCTCCCCTTTTACTAAAAATTGTTTAATGAACGTTTTTTACAAAATCTGGTACAGTTGAAAGTAAGAAGCTATCTGCCTTTAATGTTTGACCATTGATTGGATCTTTGTATAGGGCGTGAACATTTACTCCACCTGCATTATTTGTACTCCATTCACGATTTGAATTTGGACCAGACTTCGCAGGGGTGAATAAACCGGTTTTCTTATCCAATGTACCGATAAATTCAGTATCATCCAGTTCCTCGGACTGATTCGTCATGCTCCACGTTGCCGCAACAGGACCCAACAAAATGTCATCGTCTGTATTTGGCTTGCCATCCTTCCCATTTTTGTAAGCGGTCGCTTCAAATTGTACAGATTTTCTTTGATTTTCTTCGCCATAACGAGCTAAGCCCTGTTCAGGCACTACTTTAATTAAATCTACTTTGTCGAATACTTGTATGTTTAATTTGCCTTCAACACTATCAATAGACAATTCAGCTGCTTCCACTGAAGTTTTCATAGCCTCTGATTTTGGTGAAACTTCCACCCAAAGATCATCGCCTTGTTGTTGAACAATTTTATTCACTTCAAGTAAACCATTCGTTTTCAACTGCTCTTTTTGAATTCCTTCAGGTAGTCCTACGCCTGCTATATGCACCACTGTTTTCAAACCCTGCTGTATACTTCTTGGCCATAGATCAAGTAATGCTGTTCCTTCGTTTGCATAATAAATCTCATCAGCATAAATGCCTGTATCACCAACTTTTACCATTGAACCGGTTATTTTTTTACCAGCTTTGTCAAAATTCAAGTAGCCTTTAAATCTTTCTTCCCCATCTAAACTTGTACGTAAAGAGTAGCCACTATATAAAATAGAAGTTCCACTGTTAGTTACTTCCTTCCCATTAACAGTAATAGCTCTCTTTTCGTAGAAATCATTGCCCTTTTTCGTAAAAGTGGATGTACCAGTATACATACCATAGGTTGGTGAAATACCGATAATTCTCCAGCTGCCTTCAGGATTATAGGTCTTTGGATCCTTCTTCCACTCTTTATATTCCGGAGTTGTAAAATCATAATTTTCTTTTAAATAAGCAATAGCCTTTCCCGCTTCTTCTTCCCAATCAATTAAGCGCAACTGATAAATCGTGGTTGGGTAATAAGCAATATGAAAGTCTTTTAATTTATCCCATTCATCAGCTGTACGGCGCTGAGCCATTGGTTGATCGGAGGCATGACATTTCAAACATGTTTCGGTAAAAACACCATCAGGGTTGGCACTCATCGTTGTTCCTTTTCTTGTAATCCAGTTCATCGATTTTTCAGTTTCCTCTGGCGCCAATCCATTTGTATAGCTTAGCTCTTTAATAATTTGCCTCTTTTGTTCATCTGTTATAGAAACTCCCCATGCGTTCTGCATGCGACTGATTGTCAACTCCCATCCTTCCGGTGTTTTACGGACATCAGCAATTCTTTCTATTTTCCCGTCAGGATTCGCATGGCAGGTTAAACAACTGTCTTGGATTAATTTACTGTAACCGTTTTCAACAGCTACCGGTTCTTTTGCTTCCTCCACTACTTCCTTTTTCGTACTACAAGCTGTCAATAAAACAAGGATTGCCAGTGCATTGACTGCCCACAGAAATATAGTTCGAGCGATTCCCTTTTTCATTCCCATCAATGATTCACCTACTCACCCACAAATTTTAATTTTTGCCAATCACGAACAGCTGCCGGACATTCCTCATGCCATGTTGGATGTCCAGTTAGTCCATCAGGCACTTGAGCCGCCCACCAACAGTCGCCATAACAACCGTACACATCACGTTCCATCGGGTTACATGCGTTTCCTAAGCTAGTCCCACTGCTATCTGCTTCCCAACCAGGATCAAAGACGGTTGTACAACCCATCGGTAATTGCAGAGCTTGAATCTCTTGCACTTCACCCTCCTCTATTTTTCGTTGCAAATTTTTCGCCTTTTGGTTAATGCCTTTAATATGCTTCATTCCAGTACCCCCCTTTATAATGACTTATCGCTAATCATAGATATAGAAAGTAATAGATACTTAATTTAAAGGTAAAGGAAAGGTAAAATTTTCATAAAATTTTAGAATAATTGCAAAGGGAAAGGAATTAGAGCCCTTGCAGACATACACCCCTTCCTAAAACACGATAATGCTAGTATATTTATTAAGTAGGAAGGGATATGAAGGATGATAACTGGGATTATTTATTTTTTCGTCATAATTTTCGCGGATATTATTGGAGCACTAACCGGTATGGGTGGAGGCGTCATCATTAAGCCTATTTTGGATGCGATTGGTGCCCATGATTTATTTGCAATTTCTTTTTATTCAAGTGTAGCTGTTTTAGTAATGTCAGTCGTTTCGACTTTTAGGCAGATAAAAAATGGCATTCATATACAATTCAATTGTGCTAGCAGTATTATTATAGGATCTATTTTTGGAGGTATAGTGGGCAACATCACCTTTGAACGATTACTCCTATTATTTTCTGATGATGCTAAAGTGCAGTGGATACAAATCATAGTAACCATTATTTCATTGTTATTTGCCTTACTCTACACATTAAACAACTGGAAATCCTTTGGCTTTACAAGTTTTAGATGGTATTTTATTGTTGGGACGGTTTTAGGATTTTTAGCATCTCTTTTAGGTATTGGCGGAGGACCGATTAATGTTGCACTATTAATGCTTTGTTTTGGTATTTCAATTAAGGAAGCAGTTGTTTATTCAATTGCCACCATTCTGTTTTCCCAATTATCGAAGGTAATTACAATTGGGTTTACAACACATGGGTTTGCAGTTTTTGATTTATCGATGCTAGTTGCCATTATTCCAGCCGCCATTATTGGTGCTTTAATAGGTACTAAAATAAGTAATATCTTAAAAGATAATGCGGTTTTAAAGGCCTATCAAATTGTAGTGATATTGGTCATACTATTAAATATTGGCAATGGACTTTCATTAGCCACATTTTAGAATATGCTACCAATATGCTAGCATATTGCTAGAAACAGAATATCACAATATCAATTCGCTAGTATTGTGATATCAGTATGCTATCACGATGATACCCTCTGAGATTTATATAAATCAAAAATCAAAAAAAGGAACTTAAGTCAAAAGTTCCCTTAACTATGATCATATTCACGAACGAACTTCTTGATTTCCTGGGTAAGCGCAAAAACAGACAAAAAATTAAGAAAATTAATCAAAAAAGGACATAACGAACCTGATATCCACCAAAGCTTTACTCAATTTGTCGTATATGTAAATGGAAGTCCCAATCAGTCATCCACCGCTTCTTTTTTATCTTTTTCCAAAATTTTCTTACGGAAATATTCCTCTGTAACATTGAATTTGACAGAAAAGGAAATATCACCAGCAACCTCTGTTTCAATACAGTATTGTCCCCCGTCACTATGCCTAATCTCGGATTGACTCAAGTCGGACGTTATATGAATTGAAAGTAACTTATTTGTAGAAACCATATTTATACTTGGATTTCCCGCTTTGACCACTTTTTTTGTGAAAAACCTTTTATTAAAAAAAATGGTGAACTGAAGTTCATTTCCACTTTTTGCAGCCTTTTTGACTTCCAACAAATAGGAATTATCAACTTCAATCAAATCCTCTTTCGATATACCCTCAATTTCAAGTTGTAGTTGTACACGGTCGTCCATCAAAGGAGAAATTCTTATTTTTGTTTTAGTCATCATCTTCCCTCCCCAAATTCATCCACTACAATATTATATCCGGTAGTTGTTAAACAATGTTTAACAATAATTTTTTTTTAAAATGAGTATGATAACAGTATTGAAAACATAGAGAGGGGTTTTAACAAATGAAATTTGATAAAGTTGATTCTTTCGGTATTTTAAAGGGAACACGAGATTGACTCCCGTGTTCCAAATAGTTTAATGCTTGGACGTAATCCCGCCAGATAAAACAAATTTCATTGCATCTTCTGGTTTGACGTCCAGAATGGTAACTTGCTCTTTCGGAATTAGAAAAGTAAAGCCAGCTACTTGAAAGCTTTGCGGCACATAGACGGCAATATGATCTTTAAGGGGGTCAGCAAAACCTTCGACTTCCTCTGATGTAACAAAGCCGATACTTTTCATTCCTGTGTTAGGAATTTCGACTAGGGCAACTTTTGAAAAGGATTTCTTCTCCCCCAATAAGGATTGAAAGGTATCTTTTATAACCGAATATAGTGTCTTTACTAATGGTATTCGATCCAAGATAAAGTCAATTAGCTTAATAAGCTTTCCACTTACGTATTGGGTGGAAAGCCAGCCTAAAATCGTAATCAAGGCGATGGTGAATAGGATTCCAAAACCAGGAATATAGTCTTCCTTCATATATGGTTTTAAAATATTTCCTAAAATGCTATCTAGAAAAGTAAATATTTTATAAACAACGTAAATTACAAGGATGATTGGTACGATTGTTAATAGACCATTAACAAAGTGTTTTAGTATTTTCTTCATGTATTTCCCTTTACTTTCTATTTAAAATTTCTGTTCCAACAGGCAAATAATAGGATAGGTTATTCGTGATTGGTCCACCCACCCTGTACCCGATAGCGGATGATTTACCATTTAGTAGGAAACTGCCAATTAAAAGCTTGCCGGTCTGCTTCCCTTTTGCACTGTTAAAGGTGACCACAGGATGTTCCACATATTGCTGATAGACAGGTAGATAATCCGTGTAGGACTTTTGCTTGTCCGCATGGGATACGTGTCCATCCGGTGTATAGATTTCTACAGTATCCCCCTCTCTGCCAAATGAAGGTTTTTTGACATAGGAAAAGCCCGCCTTTATGAAAAAATCCGGCTCAAGAAAGGTCGGCAAAAAGTATTCCTCAATCCAAGCATGCTCTTCCTTTGTAAAAAATAGACTTTCTTCAAGATGCAAACCCCAAATGACAGCTTGTACCGCTTTGTTTTGCAATAAAAAGGCGGAGGGCGGATTAATGATGGCCAGTTTTTCCGCCTCAACCAGTTCTAAAAGCCATAACCCAATCCTATTACCGTATGGATCGCAATCTTCAATCATACTTTCGATTGGGAAAGTCTGACGATACAAAATATCAATTTTGGCTCCGTTTTCATCGAAAAGTCCAACACCTCGCTCAATCTGCAGTTTATGGAGTGGGGTAAAAGATGAGACAAGTCCTGAAAGTTTTTGTAAGTATAATACCGTTTCTCGGTCTTCAACATTCTCTTCATGAGCGGTAAAGACGAGATTTGGGTTTTGCAGCCCAAGATTCCCAGCACTTTCAAAGATACTACAGCGAATGACTTTACGAAGCAGTTGGTCCATGCCCTCGTTTGGATTTCCTGCATTAAATTCCTTGCAAACTTCCCCATTAACATCAAATAGCTCCCTAATAAATGTTGGGGTATCTGCATTAATTTCAATACATTTATAGCCATTTTCTGTCGGGATAAGGTCCAGCCTGGATATGATACTCTCCGGGTTTATATTTTTCAATTTTAGAAAAGCAAGTGTATCCCTTGGATAACCCATTTCGAGAAGTGTCGTATCCGGCACTTCTCGAAGCAGTTTACACACTTTAAAAAAGATGGTTCCAATCCTTTCACTCACAAGGCGAATTGAAGTAAGTTCCTCATTATTGATAGGTGCGATATCATAAAGAGCGTACTCTTCCCCATAAAGATTGGCCCAGAAATTTTTCACTCGATTGTAAAACTTCTTTCTTTTTTCAGCGTAGTCATGTGTGGCGTAATACACTAATCCTCCTCCCCTAAGTCCTTAATATATAGGACATAGACGCCCCTATCTTCATCGATTTCCGTAGAGGTCACTTGCTTTTGCCCTAAACCGGTAACATTAATTACATCTTTTGTAAGATAACGTATGATATCAAAATGTGTTTGACACGGAATGATGCATAGCAATTTATAGTTCTCATCTTCACGGTAGCGCCGAATTTCGATATTTAATCCTTTACCGTGAAACACTTTTTCATCCAGTACGCGTGCATTCCTTCCAATTTCCCTAATGACAACAATATCTTCGCCACCGTCTAATTCATTGGAAATTAGCTGGTACTGTTGGCCTTTCATAATAAAATAAGTACAAAGTTGTCGGGCATATAACTCATCAATCCCCACCGTTGGAACGGTATATTCATAAAAAGGATCATATTCCCCATTTCCTTTATCAATATAATAAGTCAGCTTTCTCATGTTAGCCACCGCCTTGTTAGTAAGATAAGCACTTTGCGACGATCCAGCCAATTGCTACTGACAAGGAAAACAGCATTACTCCCACAGCACGATTATCTTCCTCAATGGCTTTCTGTATGCTAAAACGAATAGTGATGACCTCAGCCAGAATAAATACAATAATTTGTGATAGGATTCCAATTACTCCCCAGATTGCCATATCAATCAACGACACCGAGTATTCAGCAGCTGCCCCAAGGACGATGGCAAGGCCGATGACTTTGCCTCCTAATGATAGTGCTGCTGTCATATTTTTTTCGGCAATCAAGCCAAATTCCTTTAATTTTGGTGTACTGATGATAAATAATAGTATTCCTACCGTTAAAAGGAGCAACGCTACCCCTAAATAAGAAGCAAAATTAGCATATAAACTCAAAGTGTATACACTCTCCTTTCATTCTATTCTAAAACCACTTGTCTCTGTGCCTTTATCCACCAAAGCTTTTTAAACCACTTCCAAACCCTGAACTCTTTTTGACTGAACCGTCTGAAATTCCCGCAAAAGATGAACTTTTTTTATAATCGAGATAATCTTTGCTTTTATACAGTGATGATTTGCTATCATAATATCGGCCTCTGTAATAAGAATGTCCATAGTGGCTCGAACCGCCATCATCGCATTCCCAAACCCCATCATCCATGTCCCATTCCCAATCCGAACAGCTTGAATCATCTGGTGCAGGGGGAATATCCTGGGATTCATAATCAGAAGCGCAGCCTCCTAAACCGAGCATGACGATTGTTGATGAAATCCCCACCATCACTTTTTTTGTTTTACTCAATAAATATCACCCCATTTCTTCATTATATATTTTAACGTATCATTCTGGAAAAAGTTTCAAACAAGCTGAAGTTTTAAAAAAAACAAAAAGAAAGCCCAAGTCACATTGTGATTTGAGCTTTGGGACACAACTTACAACTTATTTTTTTGTCGCAGGTGCAATTGATGATTCAGGTTGTGTTACTTTTTCATAAAAATCTACAAATTGATCACGCTCATCACTAGCTCGGTAGGCCATGGCAACACGTGGATGTTCGTTTAATAAACCAGAAATCATATAAGGGATAATATAGCCCCATTCCCATTTTTCGCGCATTTCCAGCATGTGCTTTTCAATGACCCCAAGCACCGGCTTTAGTTCGTAAGTAGTTTTTGGTATATAGCCAACTAATAGTTCTGTATGACAGTTGCCGGCTGCACGGCCCATTCCGTATACAGATGAATCAAGGAAAGTAACTCCACTGCGCGCCGCAGTTAATGTGTTGGCAAATGCCAACTGCATGTTATTATGTGTATGAATACCAAGCACTTTGTTTGGAAGCATTGCTTTAAACTTTTTCACTTGATGCTCAATATCAAAAGGTGATAGGCTTCCAAAGGAGTCCACGATATATACAACATCAACTGGGCTCTCATTCACCATTTCAAACGCTTCAATAAGCTGATGTTCAGGTGCGCTCGATAATGCCATAATATTAAGTGTAGTTTCATAGCCCAAATCATGAAACATTTGAACTAACTCCAAGCCTTTATCAACTTCACGAATATAGCAAGCAACACGAATCATATCTAAAACACTTTGCTCACGTGGTAGAATATCGTTTGGGTCTACTCGACCAATATCAACTAAAGCAGAAAGCTTTGTAAACTTTTTCTCAGGGATAATCTCTTTAAGGAAGTTATCATCAAGAAATCTCCATGGGTTGGGTTCAGTCGCATTAAGAAGTTTAGGAGAATTTTTGTAGCCAATCTCCATGTATTCAACACCAGCGGCACTTAAACTATTATATAGGTCTTGAACAAACTCAACGCTAAAATCCCAATTATTCACCAACCCTCCGTCACGAATGGTACAATCTAAAATTTTGTTATGATGTTCCATGCAGTAACTTCCTCCTCATAATACTTTATTTAAAGCTTTATTACTTTTATGCTTTTATGCTTTTATGTAATAAAATAACGATTGCTTTTATAGTGTTATATCATGTTTTGTTCGGAATTGTCAATCTATTTAGCTTTGATTTGCCTTATTAAGTTTTCAACAATATTATTTCATAATTACCTTCATTGTACCATGGATCCTACATTTGGGCTTGTACTAAACACAAAGGAATCAGTCCCCCATAGAAATGACTTTCAGTATGGGGACCTGATTCCTATTAATTCAACAAATACAATTGATTTCCTTTTTTAATGTTGCATGAACTCTTCAAATATTTTCCACCATTTTTCGCAAAACATGCTTCAACACTTTTCCACTGGCATTTCGGGGGAGTGTTTCAATAAAATCGATTTCTGAAGGCCACTTATATTTGGCAAGTTTTCTCTCACAAAAAGCAAGTACATTTTCTTCCGTTAAATTCTGCCCTTTTTTTAGCACAATATAAGCCTTAGGTACCTCTCCATATACTTGATGTGGTACGCCGACGACCGCAGCCTCCAATACCTCCGGCATCTCATATAATACTTCTTCCACCTCTATAGGATATACATTTTCCCCACCGCGGATAATCATGTCCTTCTTCCGATCAACGATATACAATAATCCATCCTCATCAAAGCGCCCTAAATCACCACTATACATCCAGCCGTCTTTGAGTATTCGATTCGTCTCCTCTTCATTTTTAAAATAACCTTTCATCACTTGGGGCCCTTTAACGATAATTTCACCAACTTCGCCAGTTGGGACTTCAGTTCCATTTTCGTCAACGACTTTGACTTCGGTTCGCGGTAAAATCTCACCGACTGAACCTATTTTCTCCAGTGCAAAATGATCTTTTAGGGTCGTGGCCCCAGGAGAATTCTCCGTTTGCCCATATAAATTTTGAACCAATACACTTGGGAAGTTCGCTTTTAATTGGCGCACTAACTCATATGGCATCGGTGCTGCCCCATATGTAAACAAACGTAAATTCGATAAGTCCAAACTCGACATTCTTGGCATATTTAACAAAATGCTGTACATCGCCGGCACCCCGAAAAAGATTGTCACCTTCTCTTGCTCCATCGTTGAGAGCGTTTGTTCCGGTGAGAAGACTTCCTCAATCACAACCGTTCCGCCTTGATAGATAACAGGTACACTAAAACAATGACTGGCCGCACAAT
Source organism: Schinkia acidoalkalinis (assembly GCF_054301215.1). Next base: position 66,562 of record NZ_CP182573.1, on the reverse strand, counting down.
GAAAAAGTGGGGTTGAAATTTGCATACGATCTTCAGCTGACATCCCCATTGCTTCAGCCCAAATTTGGATCACAGCTCTGACATTTCCTGCAGACAACATTACACCTTTCGGCTTACCAGTCGTTCCCGAAGTATAAAAAATTACGGCAGTATCATCCTCATGAACTTCAACTTCAGTAAAGGGGATAGAATTGTCACGAAGAATCGCATCTAGGGAAGCCTCTTCTCCAACAACCAACAAATCTTCAAAGTGTTCAAGATTAATCTGACTTAACACTCCATTAAAGCGCTCATCATAAATGAGAGCTTTCGCTTCAGAATGGGTCAAGATATATTCAACTTCCGTTGCTGTTAATTTTGTATTCACTGGCGTTACGATAAAACCACCGAGTTGACACGCAAAATAACAAATTAAAAAATAATCCGAATTATTAAGGTACAGGGCGATTTTGTCCTCCTTTTGATACCCCCTTTTTTGAAAGTACCCTGCTAGATTTTTCGCTTGCTGATAAAATTGGGCGTAGGAAAGTTCTCTCCCTTGGAAGACTGTAATCACTTTATCCGGCTGAACTTTTGCATGTTCTTTCAATTGTTCGAATACAAACATTATTGACAACCCCTTTTCATGTAACATGGTGTTTTTGAATGGAGGCTATAGCTCCAATTGTTTGGCGATGATTGTTTTCATAATTTCAGTAGACCCAGCGTAAATGCTGGTAACAGGTATATCACGGAAACGTCTCGCAATCTCATACTCTTCCATATACCCATATCCGCCATGAAGCTGGAGGCACTCGGCCGCCACCCTTTTAGCCATTTCACTAATCCACCATTTCGCCATTGATACCTCCTTAATTAGCGTTTCACCTTTCACATGACGTTCGGTTACGTCATTTATAAACGAGCGACCCATCTCAATTTCCGTTGCCATTTCGGCAATTTTAAATTGGGTATTTTGAAATTTACTAATCGACTGGCCAAAGGCTTGACGGTTCTTCACATAGTCCATCGTTAGCCACAGCATCTCTTCTGCTTCAACCTGACATTGAATGGCAACAACTAAACGCTCTTGCTGCAAATTTTCCATCAAATAATAAAAACCTTTTCCTTCTTCACCTAGTAGGTTTGAAACAGGCACCTTTGCATCTTCGAAAATGAGCTCTCCTGTGTCACCACAATGGAGACCGACTTTGTCCAGTTTTTTTCCTTTTCTAAATCCTTCTGTTCCATTTTCAACGACCAAAAGGCTAATTCCCTTATGTGCTGGTGAGGCTTTAGGGTCAGTTTTGCAAACAACGACAATCACATCTGCATGATACCCGTTTGTTATAAACGTTTTTTCACCATTTACAATGTAATGGTCTCCTTCACGCCGTGCAGTTGTTTTAATATTCGCTAAATCCGAACCCGCACCGGGCTCCGTCATCGCGATGGCCGTAATTATCTCGCCACTAATGCAACGCGGTAGCCACTTTTGTTTTTGCTCCTCTGTACCTAACGATTCGATGTAAGGGCTTACAATTTCGGAATGTAAAGACATTCCTGATGATAAACCGGCACCTACCTTCTCTAATTCTTCAATTAGAATCATCGAATAGGAAAAATCTAAGCCAAGTCCTCCATATTCCTCTGCCACCCACGGACAAAGAAATCCCTGTTCCCCCATTTTCAACCAAAACTCTCTTGGAATCTCTCGGTTGCTTTCCCACTGAGAATAATGAGGAAAGGCTTCCTTTTCAAGCATTTTTCGCAGTGATTTGCGAAAGATTTGATGCTCTTCTGTAAAAAAAGATGTTTTCATGCCCTGACCTCCGTATGAAAATTTGACCAGAAATGGGTTTGTAAAGGTGATTTGTCCTACTACCCCATTTTTATAAATTATATGGACGATCGATTAAAAAAGAACATCCAAAAGATGTATCGAGGTTTGATAAAATAAACAGACCTAGACATAATCCAGGCCCTACCTGCCAAGCTTCAACAGTTGTTTTTTATCTATTTTTCCAACATGTGTTTTCGGTAAAGCATCTATAAAAATAAATTCCTTTGGCACTTTGTAGCCTCCCAGCTTCTGTTGGCAAAAGGTTTTTAGTTCATTGGCAGTAGCTGCTTGCCCAGTTTTTCGAACGACGAAGGCAGTTACGATTTCACCCCATTTTTCATGGCTTATGCCAATAACCGCTACCTCACTTACGGCTTCGTGTTCAGATAAAACGTGCTCGACTTCTAATGGGTAGACATTTTCTCCACCAGTAATGATCATCTCCTTCATGCGGCCAACAATATAAAAGAACCCATCTTTATCTTTTTTCCCTAAGTCACCAGTATGAAGCCAGCCATTGATCTTCGCTGCCTTCGTTTCTCCAGGTTGATTCCAATAATGATCAAAGACATGACAGCCTTTTATAAGAAGTTCCCCAACTTCATCGATACCTGCCTCAACACCATCTTCATTTACCAAGAGTACATCATTAAAAAGCATAGGCTTTCCAATCGACCCCCGTTTTTCAGGGAGATGACCCGGATCAATATAAAAGTTATTGGGACCAGCTTCTGTCAGCCCGTAGCCTTCTTTAAAGATGAGTCCCTTTTTTTCAAAAGCTTTATAGATTACTTGCGGGCAAGGCGCACCACCTGACAAAAAGGTATGCATCGATGGAAATGATGATTGCTGGAATTCACTAGACTCAATGAACATATGGTACATCGTCGGTACGAGCAACATGATTGTACAAGACTCTCTATTGAGAAGTGAGACTGTTTGTGCCGAATCAAATTTTTTACAAAAAACAACCGTCCCACCCATGTGAAGGAGTGGCATTGTTAATGCAAAAAGTCCGCCAGAATGAAACATCGGTAAAATGGTTAAAGTCGTGTCATCCCCATTCAAATTCCAGCTAAAAATGGTATTAATCGTATTACCAAAAATGGATTGATGAGTGAGTACGACTCCTTTAGGCTTTCCAGTAGTCCCGCCCGTATATATAATCGTTAGTGGGTCTTCCTTTAAAATAGTAGTCTTTAAGACTGTTTCTTCATCCATAAGGAAAATCTGCTCATAGCTAGGACTATCAACCTGTAAAGTTGGAATAGCATCTATTTCTTCAACAAGCCCATCCACATCTGAATGGTAGGCAATGATCCTTGGTCCACAATCCGCGATGATGTACTGGATCTCTGAAGGTGCTAATCTCCAGTTCAGTGGAACAAAGATGGCCCCGATTTTTCCGCAGGCAAAATATAAATCAAAATAACTGATATGATTAGGGGATAGTAAGGCAACCCGTTCCCCTTTTTGAACCCCAACCTTCAAGAAATAAGCGGCAAGACGATTGGCTCGTGTATTTAATTCGGCATACGTCCAACGTTCTCTTGAATCACCGTCAACAACGGCGACATGATTAGAGGATATCCTTGCTCTATTATTCAGCCAATCTAGCTCCATAAGCATAGGTATTTCTCCTTTCTCATTCATTTAAAAAGGCGACCATTTCCTTTACTAATTGGTCTAAGTCATCTATCAGTGGCGAATGGCCACAGTTTCGTAAATATTTAATCTTAGCATTTTCTCCTAAATCTTCTGCAATTTCCTTTGTCATTGTTTCAGCAACGACTTGGTCATTTTCACCCCATAAAATAAGAGTCGGCACAGTTATATCCTTAGCCTGATTTGTGCCTATGCAGATTCCATTGTGACGACTGCTTATATTAAAAAGATTTAAAGCTTGATAAACATCCACTAAGTTTCTTTGCGTCATCATATCTTCCAAATATTCTTCGTATCGATTCGGTTCAGGTTTATGATTGTTATAAATAAGCAGGTCCCACATCTTCCGTAAAAACACTTTATTTTTTGTTTCATAGGCCTGTTGAACAGGTATCGCTTTTGTAGAATCATTTGCAATTTCTTCTTTTTTAGTTAAACGCACCAATTGACCAAAGGCATTAACAGAGTAAAATGGATAGCCTCTTGTGGAGGCCGATGCCAAAAGGATTACTTTTTTTACCGCATCCGGGTAATTAATTGCATATTGCATCGCAACCGCTCCGCCTGTAGACCAGCCGCAGATTGAAAATTGTTTCAGACCAAGGGCATCGGTAAATAGTTGGACATCATCGCTAAAATCCTTAATCGTTTCAATTGGCTGTTGATAGGTGGAAAGTCCAAACCCTCTCAAATCAACCGCATAAACTTTGAAGTTATCAGGCAATGTTTCCAGTACAACATCCCAATGCTTCGAGGATGTCATATTCCCATGGATTAGTAAGAGAACTTCATTTCCTCCATCCCGCTCGCGATAGCCCAATGTTTCACCATTCGCCAGCTTTACCGTTTTTAAAGAGATCTTCATGTGTAAATCCTCCCCAGCAGATTGTTTGAAATAGTAAGACACATTTTCCAACTCTTTACAATCATATGTAGATATGAGCCATTTATTTTAAGAAGGGAATAAAAAAAGTAAGCCATTTCTTCCACGGCCTACTCTAGTAATCAAAAAAGCATGTTGTGATTGTGATATCTCTATTAGTCCTCCTCGGTTTTGATATTTCCTTTTACCTTTTCAGCTTTAGTATCACTATAAATGTCTGAACCACACCCTCCCGTTGTTTTCGCTAGCCATTCTTTTACTTCATTATAAGACATACCCGATTGCTCATTTTGCTTTTTTACTTCATCAATATTTGTTCCCACCACTGTAAATGAATTACGATCATTTTCCACTCAAAGAACCTCCAACTTTGTTTTTTATGAATTAGTTTTTATCAAATAGGACAAATTTATAAGGGCATTAATTTGTACATTGTTATTGACAAAATATATAATTTATATAATAATAAATATTGAATTATAATTATTATAAATAGTTAATAATTTGAAGTATTTTTACATGGTTACTTTAAGTTTTGGCATTTGTTGTTAAAACTTAATAATTATAAAACATTACATAGGAGGAATTTGATTATGTCATTAATTGGAAAAGAAGTACAACCGTTTAAAGCAAATGCATTTCATAATGGGGAGTTCATTGAAGTTACTGAACAAAATTTTAAAGGGAAATGGAGCGTAGTTTGCTTCTACCCAGCTGACTTCACATTTGTTTGCCCTACTGAGCTTGAAGATCTTCAAAATAACTATGTAACATTAAAAGAACTTGGAGTTGAAGTATATTCAGTATCAACTGATACTCATTTTACTCATAAAGCATGGCATGATACTTCAGAAACGATTAAGAAAATTGAATATATTATGGTTGGCGACCCTTCTCACCAATTAAGCCGCAATTTTGATGTGCTAATTGAAGAAGATGGTGTGGCAGACCGTGGTACTTTCATTATTGATCCTGATGGCGTTGTTCAAGCACTTGAAATTAACGCTGGTGGAATTGGCCGTGATGCAAATACTGTTGTTAACAAAATTAAAGCAGCACAATATGTTCGCAACAATCCAGGTGAAGTTTGCCCTGCAAAATGGCAAGAAGGTGCAAAAACTCTTAAGCCTAGCCTTGATCTTGTAGGTAAAATCTAAGGAGTATAATAATCCGATTTTGATTATTAACAAAAGTCACTCTACTGCTTTATGTATAGTAGAGTGATTTTTTTATACCTATAGAAGGTATACTAAATCTTGCCTCTTTCTCATCGAATATACTTATTGACAACATTTCAAACATATATAATAATAAATATAAATTTATAATAATTATTAATTGAGTTTTATTATTATATAATTAATACTTCCTCAAAAAATTATAAGGAGTGTATTTACATGATTTTAGATGCCGAAATAAAAGAACAATTAGCCCAATATCTTCAAATGATGGAAGGCGATGTCCTTCTTAAAGTTAGTTCAGGATCTGATGAGGTTTCCCGTGACACGCTTGCTTTAGTTGATGAATTAGCATCCATGTCTCCAAGGATAAAAGTAGAACACACTCAATTACAAAGAACACCAAGTTTTAGTGTGAATCGTGCCGGCGAAGATACTGGAATTACGTTTGCAGGTGTTCCACTTGGCCACGAATTTACGTCATTAGTGTTGGCTCTTTTGCAAGTTAGCGGAAGAGCTCCAAAGGTGGACCAAAAGGTTATTGAGCAAATTAAAAATTTAAAAGGCGACTATCATTTCGAGACGTTTGTTAGCTTGTCTTGCCACAACTGTCCTGATGTTGTTCAAGCATTGAATGTCATGAGTGTTCTTAATCCCAGCATAACACACACGATGATTGATGGCGCTGCTTACAAAGAAGAAGCTGAAAAGCGAAACGTCATGGCGGTCCCCACTGTGTTCCTTAATGGGGAATCTTTTGGTGGCGGTCGCATGTCACTCGAAGAGATAGTAGCTAAAATTGGCTCAGGTCCAGATGCATCTGAGTTTGACAATAAGGAACCATTCGATGTTCTTGTGATTGGCGGCGGACCATCGGGTGCAAGTGCGGCTATCTACGCAGCCCGAAAAGGCATTCGTACAGGTATTGTTGCTGAACGCTTTGGCGGTCAAATTATGGATACATTAGGTATTGAAAACTTTATTAGTGTTAAGTACACGGAAGGCCCTAAATTAGCGGCAAGTCTTGAAGAACATGTAAAAGAGTACAACGTTGATATCATGAATTTACAACGTGCCAAACGTTTAGAAAAGAAAGATCTTATTGAAATTGAACTTGAAAACGGTGCAGTTTTGAAAAGTAAAACCGTGATCCTTTCCACAGGTGCTCGTTGGCGAAATGTTGGTGTTCCAGGTGAGGATGAATTTAAGAACAAAGGTGTAGCGTACTGCCCTCATTGTGATGGTCCATTATTTGAAGGAAAAGACGTTGCCGTAATTGGCGGCGGCAATTCCGGTATTGAAGCAGCCATCGACCTCGCAGGTATTGTAAACCATGTAACCGTCCTTGAGTTTATGCCAGAGCTAAAAGCTGACTCCGTTCTACAAGAACGCTTATACAGCCTGCCAAATGTAACGGTTATTAAAAATGCGCAAACAAAAGAAATTACCGGTACTGACAAAGTAAATGGCATTTCTTATATTGACCGTGATTCAGGTGAAGAAAAACATATTGAATTAGCAGGTGTGTTTGTGCAAATCGGTTTGGTACCTAACACAGATTGGCTAGAAGGCACACTTGAACGCAACAGAATAGGTGAAATCATTATTGACAGCCGTGGAGCAACCAACATCCCTGGTGTATTTGCGGCCGGTGACTGTACAACAAATCCATACAAGCAGATTATCATTTCAATGGGATCAGGTGCTACTGCAGCTCTAGGTGCATTTGATTATTTAATTAGAAATTAAAACCTTATCGAAAGCCACCATGCCATCGCACTGATGGTATCGTGGCTTTCTTTTTCACAAGATTTAGCCATTATCAATAATTCCTACAATCTTTTTAACGATTCAGCAAAAGCTGTTCCAAATTCTTTACAGCGATTTTCTTCCGCACCTTCTGGATACAACTCTATCTTTAGTCCCTCGAGCATTAATTGCCCTCCTTTTTCTAAAATCATGTTTCCTAATTTATCAACTGCTCCACAAAAATGTTCGTACGATGGATCTCCGGAACCAAATATGGCAAATCTCTTGCCCGTTAAATCAATGCCATCCATATCTTCAAAGAAATCAAAGAATTCATCAGGTATGTCTCCTTCACCCCATGTATAGGTGCCTAGGATGATCTCGTCAAAAGTGAATATCTCATTAGCTTCTACTTCAATTGCTTCTTTTCGTACTACCGGAAACCCACACTCTTTTATGCTTGCTTCAACTAGATTGGCAATCATCTCAGTATTTCCTGTCATACTAGCATAGACTATTAAAATTTTTGACATCATCATCACTTCCTTATCCTTTATAATCGATAATGATATTGGTTCTCAATGTTAATTATAAAAAAAGGATGGTTGACTACCTGTACTTCCCTCCTTTGTATGTGTCTTCATTATCCACCAGATGAACAAATGATTCTTTGCCCTATGTCAATTTTCTTAAATTGTAAAATCGTAAATAAAAATGATTATAAAAAAAGCGACTCAAAAATTTAGAAAGCAAATTTTTGAGTCGCAGCTTGTATTCTATAACAAAACATTATTCCAAATCACTTGATTCCTTCCGCCTTTTTTAGCGGAATCCATCGCTTGTTCTACCGCTTTATAAAATTCAATTGGATTTTCCCATATAAATGGTGTTTTTGTCCCCACGCCAAAGCTTACCGTTACATAACTTGACGTAGTTGATTTATGATGTGGAATTCTCATTTTTTCAATTTCTTGGCGGATAATTTCTGCTATTGTTAGCACACCATTTATTCTTGTATCCGGTAGAAGGATGATAAATTTTCCGCCCTCACAACGCGCAACAAAGTCTTCTGGTCTTTTTAATAAAGATTTAACTTTAGTACCTATTCTGAGGATTGTATTGTTACCTGCATCGAATCCATATGATTCGTTAAAAAGTTCCAAATGATCAAAATCGAATAAAGCCAATGAAACGGGTTCAAGTTTGCCTAGAGCACTTTGCCAAGTTTGGTTATAAATATCCTGAAAGTAAGAATAGTTTGGAAGTCTTGTTAAGTTGTCTATCAAGGTAAGGTGATTTAAATCTTTATCAATCATAATCCCATCATTAATACACTCAGATGGTGAACTTTCCAGTCGTCCCTCCATGCTATCACACTCCATTTTTTACTATGTGACCAAAACAAAGGTAAAAATCTCTAAGCTTATTGTTTCATTGTATAGGACTTTTGGCTATGATTTATATCATAATTCTGCTTAGTTATCCAAATATTCCTAAAACTGATTTCCTTTCTTCAACACCTTTTTTTCAATGGTATTTGTTACAATGCAAAGCAGAATAATAATAACAACTACAGGAATTGTGCTGCCAACTGGAGTATCAATATTTAAAAACATTCTATAAATAATAAATCCAACTACCCAAAGAATAGAATTGATTACATTGAATTTTTTTGTGTTGTCACGTTTCCCAAGGATAAAGTAGTCAGTAATGAGTATGGCAATCATCGGCACAAATACTGAGCCGATTAAATATAAAAAGTTTTCATATTGCTCAATCGGCGTTAATATTGCAATAAGCGTTCCTGCAGTACAGGCCACAACAGAAATGAATTTTCCACTGAACCTCTGGGTGATATTAAGCATACTTTCCCCTGCTGAATATACATCCAAAAAGGTTGTGGTTACTGTTGATAGCACAACAATCAGCATAGCTGCTAAACCAAGCCCCGCACTAGCTAAAATTTGCACAACGTCTGAATTACCCGCAAATAAGGCACCGCCAAGACCGATTGCATACATAAAGGAGCTGCCAACAAAATAACATACAGTACTTAAAAGCGTATAGGCGATCGGTTTATTTGTGTTTTTTGTATAGTCCGAAATGAGTGGAAGCCAAGAAATGGGCATAGCGATTGAAAGCTCAAGCGCAAGTCCAAAGCTCATTGTTTCACTGATATCCACGCTATTGTCACCCTTAAACACAACAGCAACCAATATTGCAGTTAATATAAAAAGTGCCCCGACTGCAAATAAATTTAGTTTTCCCACATTTTTTATTCCAGCCAAAATCCAAATGATAATCATGGCTCCCATTAAAATACACCAAATCGTATCATTTCCAAAGCTAACCTGGCCATTCGCGACACTACCAAAAGCACGGGCTCCACTGATAATCATGACTGCAGTCCAACCAATAAGCTGCAAAATATTAAGAATAGAAAAGAAGATTGACCCATTTTTACCAAAGGAAAACCGAACTGTTTCCATAGCCGATAATCTACTTTTTGCCCCTATTAAACCAGCAAAATAAAGGAGCGAACAACCGATAATATGCCCGACAATAATGGCAGTCATCCCTAAACCAAATCCCAGAGGGGCAAGCAGTGCCCCCGTTAAAATCTCTGCAATTGAAATGGCGGCACCAAACCATAAAAGTGCCCCACTTAAAAATGATATTTTGTTCTCACTGCTCATAAAAAACCTCCTAAAATAGTAAAAGTGGGATATGCAACAACAGGCATATCCCACTAAATATGTAAAAAATAGTGTTAATTCCCTACGTTGGCATTATCCAAATCAGGTTAAAGGGTCGAAACCTCTTTGTTTCCTCTCAGCCCTGTCCGAGCTCCCCTGCATATGTAATTTAAATCAACTTAACACAAATAAAAATGCTTGTCAAAATATACAACTTTTTTAGATTATTAGATTCAGAGTGATACTTATGGGTTATTTGCTTTTCTTTTTCGACATTTTCATTTTTATTGTATCTATGTAAATAAATAACCCTGAAATAACCATAAAAATCATACCAACTGCAGCAAACGGTGTTATTATTGAATCATATGCGCTATTCTCCAACGAAACCTTTAATATTATTAAAATTACCATCGGAATTGTAAAAGATCGATGTATTTTTCTTACGTTTACAATAAACTTCCTCAATTTATATTCATCCCTTCATTCTAATTGACACAAAACCCAACGAAAATGCACTATTTCTATACCATTGACATCTATGTTATCACCTATTCTCTCCTAAAGTAAAAAACACAGGGACAGATGCCCCCATGTTTTCTTCTTGGTAAAATTAAAGGTATCTTTTAAATAAAACGCTGTTTTCCTTAGCAATATGAAGAAAAATATCATCCGCCAATTCATGAAGCTTCGAATAGACTGCCCTCATCGTGGGACATGCATATTCCGGTGGAGTAAAATCGTCGGTCTCTTTGATGATGCGCTTAATAATCTCTCCAGCACCATCGTGTTCACTTTCCAATTCTAAAATATTTAACCGGATTGCTTCCCTTTCTTCTGGCGTTTTATCGGGCATGCGCATTGCTGGGAAGAGTTCCTTTTCCTCTCTAGCGAAATGCTCCTCCAACTCCATCTTTAACTCGCTAAAATCCCTATGCAGATTCAAAAGCAGTTCTTTGCCATGGTTATAGTGAGCAAGCAATATCTTATTCACTAGCTGTTCCAATTCCCTCCACAAAGCACGCTCTGGTTCGTGATGGACTTCCATAATTAGATCGATAAGCTGTTCATCCGTAAGCTCCGACACAGGTAATTCTTTATCAGGTCTCTCCAAAAAGTCACTGTATGCATCCTGTACCTCGGTAATGAATTCTGGTGTTAAACCTGCATCTTCAATGGCTGCTTCAAGTGTACGGTCCCCTTGACAACAGTAGTCAATATGCAGTTCATTTAGACGTGACGTAATGGCAGGAAAATATGTTACAAGTTCTCCAAGATGTGTTTGTCCACTAACAGAAATGATTTGTTTCATTTGAAAATCCTCCTTATTTGAGTAGGCTTTTTTGATACTTTTCTTGTTTCCTTCTTTCTATACCTTAATTCTGACCCATAATAAGGATAATTTCTTTGATTAAAATCAAATTTAAATAAAATAAACGAGAATCGCAACTGAAGCTGCATCAAACACACTTGGGCGTATTTGTACCCAGATTTTCTTAAACTTTAGACCCTTAGCGAGCCACGGAACCCCCTGGCGGCATAATAGGATTCTGCTCCATTGTGGTATACAAAGACAGTATCGTAGCGACGATCACAAAAGATGGCCCCACCGAGTTTTCTAATATTAGCAGGGGTTTTCACCCAGCTCGATGTTTTCGTATCGAAATTCCCAAGTTTCTGCAGCTCCCGGTATTGTTCTTCCGTTAAAAGTTCAATTCCCATGTCGGCAGCCATATCAATAGCAGTATTTTCTGGTTTATGTTGCTTCCTTGACTCCAACGCTTCACGATCGTAACAAACACTTCTGCGACCTTTAGGACTTTCCGCTGAACAATCATAAAAAATGTATTCGTCCGTCATTTGATCATGACCAATAACATCTGGTTCACCGCCAGTACTTTCCATTTCACCAAGTGACCACAGTTTTCCAGTATTAGCTTCCAGCTTCGCTTGGACTTTAGTCCATTCTAAACCTTCATGGCGATTCATGTTTTTCTCAAAACGGTCTTTCAATACTCTGAGTAATTCTTCACGTTGTTCTAGTGACAACTCCATATTATTCTTAGTCAAATTAGGCTCCCCCTTACATCTTAAGGAATTTTTAATGTTTTCTTAAGAAAATAAAAAGATTCATTTATTATACTTAGTATGCCCACTTTTCAATGCAATAACATTTTAGTAGTTTAGTTAATTCAAGGAGAGGTTGAGATGAATTATAAAATATTTCAGGCTATCAATGAAAATGCAGGTCATCATCCATTTTTAGATGGACTAATGGTTTTCGTTACCAAAGACGCACTCATTGTTTATGCGTTCGTTCTTCTGTTCATGTGGTTTTTTGGAAAAGAAAAACTGAAATATGCTGTTGTGTTTGCCGCAATAACTGGCGGTATTGGTTTATTCATTAATTTTATCTTAGGCCATATATACTTTGAACCACGGCCTTTTGTAACACATAATGTTCATCTATTACTTCAGCATGCAAAAGATTCTTCGTTTCCTAGTGATCATACAACAGGCGCATTTTCCCTAGCACTTGCCGTATTATTGCGCCATCGAAAAATTGGTTTTGGAATGCTTGTGTTTGCAATTGTAACAGGGCTCTCCCGTATTTATGTGGGTCACCACTATCCTTTTGATGTTCTAGGGAGCATTATTGTTGCACTATTCAGTAGTACACTAGTTTATAAATTCAGTTTTGTATTTGAACCAATTGGGCGAATGATTATTAACATTTACAATCGAATTCCCCTGGTACCTAAAACTGAACAAAGCTACTTAAAGCAGAGATAAAACATCGGTAATTCTCCGGTGTTTTATCTCCGGTTGAATTTTTATCAATTCTTTTTATAATAAGGTCCAATTTTGTCTATTCGATTGTTCCAAATATTACTACTTATTTTAAAATGAACAAATCAAAGTTTAAGGCCAACGTCAGAAAAGGTAGCCATATGTTGGATCATATTACATGCAGATTCAATGATTGGAAATGCTAAAGCCGCCCCTGATCCCTCTCCAAGGCACATATTCATGTATAAGATTGGTTCAATTCCAAGCAATTCACTAGCCTTCTTACCACCTGGTTCAGCCGATGCATGCGATGGGATAAGATAATCCTTTACCTTAGGTTCAATTGAAATAGCAAGTAAAGCAGATACAGTAGAAATATAGCCATCAATTACTACAGGGATGCGATTTGCAGCTGCACCTAACATGACTCCAGCCATACCACCAATTTCCAGGCCTCCCACCTTTGCAAGGACATCAATGGCATCTGCCTTATTTATATGATTGATTTCAATCGCTTTCTTAATCACGTCTATCTTATGTGCTATTCCCCCTCCACCAACACCTGCACCAATGCCAGTAATCTCGTTAGGTTCAATATTCCCTAGTACAGACAAAATCGCTGTACTTGGAGTAGTGTTTCCAATTCCCATTTCTCCTGTCCCGAGTAATTGGACACCTTTTTGAATTTCATTATTTGCAACCTCTATACCTACCTCCAACGATAGGATAGCCTCTTCTCTTGTCATAGCAGGACCATTGGCTATATTGTCTGTACCATTTTTAATCTTTCTATTAATGACAGGAACATCACCTGGAAGCTCTCCTTTTACCCCAATATTTACTGGAACAATCTTTGTATTCGATGTTTTTCCTAATGCACAGACCCCTGTTATTCCTTTTGTAAAGAACATTGTTTGTGCATACGTTACCTCTTGAGGATTACTAGAAATTCCTTCTTCATAAACCCCATGATCTGCAGCCATTACAACAATAGCTTTTTGATCCACCTTCGGGTAAAGTACACCATAGATTCCCGCTAATTGAACAGCTAAATCCTCCAATCTTCCTAAACTCTTCGATGGCTTAATTAAGCTGTCCACCCTGTTTCTTGCCTTTTCCATCATTGCTCTATCCAATCCCTCAATACGTTGAATCGTTTGCTGTAATAAATTCATCTTTTTTCTCTCCTCTATAAAAAAAATAAAAAGCCTATAGTTTATTCGAATAGCAAATAAACTACAGACTTTTCCATCATCTATATGTACAAAAGTATATAGGCAGGTCTCCTGGCTCTGGATCATCATTTCATAGCCCTTCCCAGCAAAAGCCAGTGGCATTTTCTATGAAACTTCCCATTACAGTGGCGGGACCGCTGAAGATTTCCACTTCATTCCCTATTCTCCCCGAAGGGCACCTATTACTTTTATTCATTTTTATAAATTTATCTTATAATGGATTTCGTTAATAAGTCAATCCTTAAATTTACAATGAGATTCGGGAAAATCCCCAACCATTCCACTTCCATATGGTTATCTCCCGCTTGAAAGGATCGGTATAACTACCCTCTATCGTTATCAACTCGTTTTTACCATCTCCATTCAAATCAATACTGTCAGCACAGTAGTTAGGAGAATCAAGGTTGGATGATTGCCAAACCGGTTTGATTTTGCTTTTTTCTAGCTTGAAAATAAAAAGGTGATTTTTAACTTCCGTATCCTCTTCCTCTATCCAAAAGGGCTTATGAGGACCAAAGCTCCCTTCTTTCCATACTAAAAGGTTAAGCTCAAAATTACCATCGTTGTTCGTGTCTCCCAAGAAAAAATAATCAATCCACCAAGTATCCGGAGACTCCCAAATGGTATGAGAGTCACCTTTTACAGTTATTTTACCATTATGCAAAGAAAACTCTTCCGTGACTCCATTTTCATCCAGGTCGATTTGCTCCGTTTTCATCACTCTGTGTGCCGGCAGCTTCATGCGGCTATCCCTAAAAGATGAAATATCATCATAAGCACTGCCATCGATATCCTTTTTTTCAGTGGTAGGACTGCAACCAAATAGCATTCCCATCAGCAACAAGGTACCAACTATCATGAAAATGAAAGGTATTCTCATGGGGCTATATAGGTTTTAGTCCAACCGGGTAGTGGTGGAACCTCACCAGAATCAAGCATGTCATGCCATTTTTGATCGGTTAACCGGTCATCAAGTGGCCAAGGAAACTCATAATAGGAATAGACACCACCGCTGGCGATTCTTAAACTACCATCGACTGGAACAATAGCATAAATTTCAAAAATATTTCCGGTGGCCTCCTGCAATACTTGTCCATTTGGATCAGTAGCTACATCGGTTACAAGGGCCGCAGGGTTTTCAGCCATAGCGGAACGGTGATCGACGCCAATATCACGAAGTGCCTCAAGCCAGAAATGTTCCAATTGTCCTCCGTAGGATCGAATTAAATCATATTCCTCATTAGAAAGCGGAGTATTTGAAAGTTCCTTTTCTGAAATAGTTTTTAAGGAAAGAGCCAACTGCTCCATGCGGTCCAAGCTGTCACGGTCTCTTTCGTTTAAAAGATTCCGCGAAGATAACCCTTCCCTTGTCATGTCTACCAAGCCAGCAAGGCGGCCATACAGAATTGGATTGGGCTCGATATACCCCCGGTCATCCACACCTTCCTCCCCTCCGCCCATTTCAGCGTATGCCTGCTTGGCATAAAGGATCGTATCATGCTTAAGCTCGGTCCAACTGGATACAAACGTATTCAAGTCTTTCCTCATCCAAGACTCGTTTTGCATAAATGATGGATATCCCTCTCCTCTTTTATTAGGCAAAGAATCTAGTGTATACAGCCAACCCCAGTAAAGGTTTTGTGTCCAAGCTTTTTTATCTAGATTAGTGATATACTCCTGAAGTTTGCTCATATTGTTTGGATATCCGGCATACTTTGTTTCCCCTTCACTTTCTAAGATGGCATAAGCTTCCTTTGAACCCATGGCAGCAGGGATATCCAATGCTTTAGGAAGCATTCTTCTCTGCCCTTCACTATTTTCTTTCACATCACGGTAAACCAAACGCTGAAAAACAGCGGCATCAAGAGTAAACCGCTGACCCATAAAACGAAGGCCGTTGATTGCTTTTTCACGGTCAGGTTGGATATCTTCATCAAAGATTGGAATTGAATTGATCACCGACGGCTCCATCTTTGAAGCAGCTTCCATAAATGAACGCCATTTTCCTTCATCGGAGGCAATTCCCTTCAGTTCAATATCGGCTCCATATATCTTTTTCAAAAGACTCATGTACTGTAAAAAGGATAAATCATCGGCTTTTCCTACAAAAAAGTTGGTCGGTTGGTATATTTCATCCCACTTTTGCCCATTATCACCTCTACTAAGAGCAAGAGTCATTAAGATCGCCGACTTTGTTTCATCCTCACTTTGGGTCCTAAACGTCATTCTTCCATACCACATCATGGCCTTAAAATATGACTGTAAAAGTTCATCCTTATCGTAGTGACCACGCGGAATATACTGTGTATAATCCTCTTGTTGGATATCTGAACCCTTCAATTGCTGCCCCATATTCAGTAATGGGGAGGCCTGAATACCCCCTCTGTTTTCAATGAGTCGCAGTTCCTCTTCCACTTCTGTCTTTACCTTGCCCGAAACTGTAATTTTAAGATTTAAAAGCTTTCCTGCCACCGAGAAAAAGCCGATGTTCCTCAAGGCAGCATTCTCCCATTTTGTTCCTTTAAGATCTATATACTGTTTTTCAGATTCAGCAAGCATGGCTGAAGTAAGCTCTTTTAACAACGGTTCCAACTTTTCCTTTTCTACTTCACGCAACAAATGTGCAAAAAACAAATGATAGTTATGTACATTGAGTCGGTTGTGATAAAGTTTGGTACAGGTTGATAGCGATTGATTTCGTAAAGCATAAAAAATTCCCGGTATTGACTTGGAACGACGACAAAGCCATTTTCAACTAGCATACGTTCTGCTTCTTTAGAAAACTGAAACATCTCCGTATTCGTTACATTACTTAAGTTCCGCTCAACTACATAAGGTTTAATAGCTGGGGAAAAATCTACAGACAAATCTTTATAATTTGCAAAGTCCGCCGTCATGGATACCGGCATATGAATCTTTTCTTGAGAAGGTTCCTGTCCCTTTTGATTCGTGTTCACACTGCACCCTGCAGTTGCTACGGGTGCTAGTAGAACAAGGCTAATCATACTTAATGAGAGTTTTTCTTTCCAGGACATCTCAACTACCTCCTTTGGTAATATCAATAGATATTCTTTTAGGCGCCGCTTTTCCTTTAAAATGGATTATCTTATTAGCTATTTATCTATAATCTTATAATCTTTTGTTTTAAATATGGTTATATGATGCACATTGGCGAAATCAACTAAATCAGTAAAAATTGTAGTAGGTCGAAAGTCGACAATGCGAATATTTGGTCCCTTCTGTATCTCAATTATTGTGCATTTTGTGGTCCAACGAACACGGCAAAACTTCATCCGAACAATTTGATCGGGAAAAATATCTTTTTTGTAAAAAGTCCTATTCAAAAATAATATTTGATAAATTAAATATCCATCTTCAATCTTAAAACTAAAATCAATGAATCCCACAATAATCACTAGAAACAATGGGATAAGGTATTTTACTATTCCATCATGGTATTCACCGATTATATTCATTAATAATATTGCTGTTAACATAATAAAGAGTCCTAATCTTTCTGATTTTGCATTATACACCATCTATTTTCACCTCTTTACAATTTAATATTAAATCCATCCCTTCCATTTTTCCCATGAGTGATTTTAGAAGCAAGGGTTTTACTTATTCAATACTTAAATAGGTAACACCGTCACTTATTGTTACCTTAAAATTCAAATCATCCTCTGGTGTTAGAACTGTAGTTACGTCTGTATAATTCCCTTTTATAAAATTGATTCCATAACCATTATTAGTTGGATAACCGTATAAATAGCAAACTACTTTACCATCCTTTAAGAAAACAATTTGATTCATTCCTTCACTAACAGTTTCTGAGATACGATCCCATTTATAACCTATGGTTTTATAAATCTCTTCTTTTGAAGTATAGGGATTAAATGAATAGACCACATCCCATTCAAATGGAGTGATATCTTCTAAATGTATAGTATCAACGTTTAGTTCCGATACTTCTTCTTTAAGCAACTCCGCGTTTGCATCCCATAAATCTTTCTTCCATAGATTTATGGAAATAGTAACAATGAGTATAATAATCGAAATGAATGCTACTTTCATTTTCATATTTATTCCCACCTTTACTTACCATGGATACATTACTAGTTACTATAAGTGTAACATTGTATTTTGGAAAATAAAGTCAAAATCGAATCCATATGTTATTTGCTGCAAGTAATTTACATTTTTTTGGTTTTTACCAACCGTTATCTGGACTCTTACCATTTTTAAAGTATCAAAACGTACCAGCGGTGGTAAGCTATCTGATTCACTCTAAAAATTTATGAAATTAAAAAAACGATTCAGCGTTTTTGCTAAATCGTTTTTTTTACATGAACTAAAGGATTAAATATGGGTTGTGATTCATTGGGTAAAAAATATTGTTTACCCGTTTTAATACACTTCTCTTGTAACAATGACTGAAATTCTTCAAAAAAGACACCTCTTGACTGATCACAAGAAGGGCTGCTTTGAATTCCGATCGTGCCAACAATCTCATAACCATTATTTTGATATTCCTGTAGTTGTTCAATAATAGGAGCTAATATTTCACGACAATGTTTCCTGTATTGTGGATTATCGTATTGTTCATATGTCTTGGGTGGACGATTGATGCCTAAGAAGGTATATTCTGGGCATGGAAGCTGGACAACCCCAAATCCTTCCTCCATAATCCATTCCACAGTAGATGGTATGGCACCAAGCGCTCTTGCTTCATCCTCGATGACAGTATTTTGATTTAATATACAGTGAGCAGTAATGATAATTTTTTTAGAGCGCTGCATCGATTTTGTCCCTCTTTTTTATTAAAATTGCTTTAAAAATTGAAACTCTGCTTAAGATAAACATTGTAAGTAAACATGTCGCAATTTTATCAACTACATTTCCGGTTATTCTTGAAATGAAGGTAGAGGCAAATATACTCTCACCCGCAGACCTTAACCATAAAACCACTAAATCCATCCCTGTACCATTTAACCCTCCAAATACCGCTACCGCAATAGGTGTGCCAATTAATGGCGCAATAATTGATAAGATAATTCCTGTAATAAGGGCTACATACCATTTGCGGAAATCATATTTTAAAGCAACAATAGCCTCCCGTTAAAGCAAAAAGGGTTTCTGGGCTGGCTTATAAAACAACAAAAAGGAAAGCTCAATGCTTTCCTCAATGCTTATGTTTTCCTTTCCCTTTTCCTGGTTTTTGTTTCCATTCCTTTTGCTTATGCTTCTCATACCCTCTTATTTTCACAAAATTAAACGATCTTTCTTTATTAATGCTAGGTATAATTGGCACTTCTGCTGAAGGAATACCTTTTATATAAAGTTCATTATATGCACTGTATACGCTACTTGGTTGTTGGAAAGTAGTTGTTTCTGTACCGAATGTTTGCATCATCGCTTTAAACATGTAATGTGATATTTTCGTCGTATTACCAATCATATAGTTCCCCTGACCATTTTGAGCGTAGCCAGTCCAGATAGCCATTGTATATTGCGGGGTATATCCAACAAACCAGCTGTCGTTTGTTGCAGTTTCAGGATAACCATATTTGGCTGCCGTATTTTGATCATAATTAGTCGTCCCCGTTTTTCCTGCGACATCTAGACCTGGTATATTCGCAAGTTTACCCGTACCATCATTCACGACTGTACGGAGCATATCTGTCACCATATAGGCAGTATAATCTTCCATCACTTTTTTAGGTTCCTCTGTAAAGCTAACAACTTTCCCATCAGGGAAAATTACCTTTTGAACAAAATGCGGTTGATAGTATTGGCCGCCATTTCCAAAAGTACTATACGCTCCTGCCATCTCTAAAGGACTAACGGTATTGCTTCCAATCGCGTAAGATTCGTATACTTTATCATTTTTAAACGAAATGCCAAGGTTTTTAGCAAAAGACTTAGCATTATCTTCCCCTACCTCCCTCATTGTAAGTAGCGCCGGGATATTATAAGAGTTTTGCAGGGCTTTCCGTATCGTCATTACTCCATGAAATTGATGGTCCCAGTTTGAAATGGATTGACCTGTTGCATACGTTGTCTTTTGGTCATTGATTAAATGTCCAGTAGACCATTTTAAATGTTCAATTGCTGGGCCATAATCAAAAATAGGTTTAAAAGTAGAACCTGGTTGGCGTTTCATATCGATTGCAAGGTTGTGGCCTAGAAATTCTGCTTTGTAGTCATTTCGACCACTGCCAATAGCTCTTACTTCACCCGTTTTTGTATCTAAAAAGACAAATGCTCCCTGCAGGTTTGCATTTGGATAGGCAATGATTTCATTAGTATTCAACAATTTTTCTGCATAATCCTGTGCCTTGGGATCTAGGGTTGTATAAATGGTTAGTCCATCTGTACTTATATCGACATCCTTCAGTTTGCCTTTTACTTCTTTTACAACTGCGTCTAAAAAAGCCTCATAAGGCATTCGTTGTTGATTATTTTTCGGTACAAGGCCCTCGGTTACTGGAACTTTAGATGCTTCCTCCATTTGCGTTTCAGTTATATAGCCTTCTCTAAGCATCGAACGTAGGACAAGATTACGTCGCTCGGTGGCCGCTTTTATATTTTTAGGCTTTGTAGGATCATAATGATTGGGACTCTGTGGTAGACCGGCAATCATGGCCGCTTGCGCTAGCGTCATGCTTTTCAAATCTTTTACTTCAATCCCATAGTAGTTCTTTGCTGCAGCTGCCACCCCATAGGAGCGGTTGCCGAGATAAATTTTATTTAAATACATCATTAAAATATCCTGTTTGGAGTACTCTTTTTCCAACTGATAAGCCAAATCCCATTCTTGCACTTTTCGCTTCAGTGTTTTTTCCGGTGTCAAAAAGGAGTTTTTAATGACCTGTTGGGTAATGGTACTTCCCCCTTGAGAGCCGAAATCACCTGTAACATTCACAAAAATAGCCTTGGCAGTCCTTTTAACATCTAAACCGTGATGTTCATAAAAATGGGAATCCTCTGTCGCAATAAACGCTTGTTCCAAAACTTTTGGAACTTGATTATACGTAATTTTTGTTCGCTTTTCCTTCCCGTATTCATAAATGAAATTTCCATTCATATCATAGAATTTCGTGGAAAGAGGATCTATAAGTTTAGAAGAATCTAATGCAGGTACATCCTTTATCATGGAAGCAAACGTAATAGCTCCCGCTCCAACGGAAAAAACACCTAGCACTATACAGACTATCAGTACTTTTTTTAACAGAGACACTTTGTTAAGTGAATTTCTTTTATTTCGTCGTTTTGATTGTCTAGCTTCTTTTTCAGCTTGTTTTCGTTCTTGACGAGAATGATATGTTTCTTCTGACATTTACTTTCTCTCCCATAATTGTGTTACTCTAAGATGGCGTAATAAAGTTGCTCATGATTTATAATTATTGCTTAAAAATTATTCGAATGATAACTGAGGTTTTTGGGGGTTAAGAAGTAAAAAAGACACCTATATATAGTTGAAGCGCTCTGAACTTCAAAAGCACTTTTAAATTCATTTGTCAAACGTATTTTCTATTCAGAAACATATTTGTAAAAATTCCGCAACATAATTGTTGTTATTTAGACATATTTTCGTTATACTTTCATTGGTATTAAATAAACTTAAAGATATAAAAAGTTTTCAACTCCGAGGCTTATTTTTTATTTCAATCGTTTCATATTTCACAAATTTCCCCAACTAAAACTTTACTGAAAATTGAAGATGAAAAGGAGTATCAAAAAAATGAAAAATCTTGTGGTTGTAGGTGGCGGCTATGGCGGGATGAGGGTACTTGCCCGTTTTTTACCAAATCAGCTTCCTGAAGATGTAACAATCACACTTATTGATCGAAATCCCTACCATTGCTTAAAAACGGAATATTATGCACTAGCAGCTGGGACTATTTCTGATCAAGATGTACGTGTGGCTTTTCCCGAACACCCAATGTTAAAAATTGCATATGGAGAAGTGGAAGGGTTTGATTTAAATGAGAAAAAGGTTCTTATGAAAGACATGGAACCAATCCCTTATGACGATCTTATTATAGGGTTGGGCTGTGAAGATAACTATCACAATGTTCCTGGTGCAGAAGAGAACACTTACAGCATCCAATCTATTGATAAATCTCGTGAAACATACAAAGCCCTCAATGATTTACCTGCTGGGTCAACTGTCAGCATTGTTGGTGCAGGATTAAGCGGTGTTGAATTAGCTAGTGAACTTCATGAGAGCCGCCCCGATTTGAATATTAAATTATTCGACCGGGGGAAACACATTTTATCTACCTATCCCGTTCGTTTAAGTAAATACGTAGAAGAATGGTTTAATTCACATGGTGTTGAAATCGTAAGCGATTCAAATATTACAAAAGTTGAACCAAATTTACTTTATAATCACAGCGAATCGATTGCCAGTGATGCTATTGTCTGGACAGCGGGCATTCAATCTAATAAAGTCGTTCGGGACATGCCTGTAGAAAAAGATCGGAATGGTCGAATCGTATTAACAATACACCATAATATTCCAAATAATGAGCATGTATATGTAGTTGGTGACTGTGCAAGTCTGCCTCATGCTCCAAGCGCTCAGTTGGCGGAAGGTCAAGCAGAACAAATTGTTGATATTTTATTAAAACGCTGGAAAAATGAGGAGTTACCTGAAGCATTGCCAACAATCAAACTAAAGGGAATTCTCGGCTCTCTTGGAAAAAAACATGGATTTGGTCTTGTCGCAGAACGACCAGTTACGGGAAGATTTGCCCGCTTTATAAAGTCTGGTATTCTTTGGTTGTACAAATACCATAATGCTTAAGATTGATTAATAGGGGTCCCACCAACAAAAAGCGCAAAACATACGCTAAGCAAATTTCGACATGTAAAAAGCCGATTTTTCCTACGCTAAGGAATCATCGACTTTATATTATAGGATAAGGGGACGGAGTGAATCTAAACTTGTTATTTTCTTCATATCAAAGGTGTATTCCCCAAGAAAATTAATATGTTCCCATCCCAATGGGGAAATATGTTTTAGTAAATCTTCCCGTAAAGTTCCTTTTTCTTTAAGCAATTTTGTGGCTTCAGTAAGATATACAGTGTTCCATACACTAATAGCGTTAATTATAATATTCAAAGCACTTGCACGTTGAAGTTGGTCTTGTAATCCTCTTTCCCGTAATTCGCCTCGTTTCCCGAAGAACAAGGCTCTGGCGAGGCTGTTCATCGCTTCGCCTTTATTTAATCCTCGCTGAATACGACGACGCAGGGCCTCATTAGATATGTAATCCAATATAAAAATTGTCTTTTCTATTCTTCCCATTTCTCGTAAAGCAGTAGCGAGTTTATTTTGTCTAGCATAGGAGCCTAATTTCCCCATAATTAGAGAACCGGACACTTTTCCTTCTCGAATCGAATGTGCTAAACGAAGCACGTCATCAAAGTTTTCGCAAATCATTTTTGTATTAATTCGTCCACGAAGTAAATTTTCTAATGTGGGGAATTCGCTTGGTTTTTGAATCGTGTATAGTTTGGCATCAGCTAAATCACGAAGCCGGGGTGCAAAACGAAATCCCAACAAATGGCTCAAACCAAAAACTTGATCTGTATAGCCAGCTGTATCAGTATAATGCTCTTCAATATTCAATTCTGTCTCATGATGGAGTAATCCATCAATGACATGTACAGCATCTCTTGCATTAGTATTAATAACTTTTGTGTAAAAAGTCGAAAACTGGTCACTTGTAAACCTATATATTGTTGCTCCTTTCCCAGTGCCGTAGTGTGGATTAGATTCAGCATGTAGCGATGAGACACCCACTTGTACGCGCATTCCATCCGATGATGAGGTGCTGCCATCTCCCCAATAAGAAGATAGCGCAAGCTTATGTTGGAAATTTACCAAAGTTGCCTGCGCTCTGTTTAGGGCATCATCATACAAGCGCCATTGTGCTGCATTTGCCATCTGGTGATAGGTTATTCCAGGTGTAGCATCTGCCATTTTTGTCAATCCGATATTGGTTCCCATTGCCATAAGTGCAGCCATTAGGATAACTTTTTCTTCTCCTTTTGGAGGGCGATTTGTTGAAGCATGTATTAGCATTTCATCAAATTTCGTCCAATGGGCCACTTCCATTAATAGATCAGTAAGTTTAATCCTTGGCAGCATATTATATAAGGATAGACTAAAATTCCGCGCTTCTACTGGGGTATCCCGTTCTAAACGATCAACTCTAAGCTTATCTTTTTTAATATTTATTCCTTCAAGACCATCAAGATTATTTGAGACCCACGTAAGTCGTTTAGCAAGAGCTTGTCTTCTTTCTTCAAGATATTCCTCTGCTGACGATTGTACTGCCAGTCTGGTTTCAGAAAGATGAGTCGTTGTCCATTCACCTTTAGAAACAAGATACTCTTCAAAGTCTTTATGAAGTCTACTACCGATTACATATACATCACCAGAACGAATATGATTTCTCAATTCGTTAAGGGCAGCAATTTCATAATAATGTCGATTAATTGTTCCTTCCTCATCATATACATGCTTTTGCCATCGCTTTGGGACAAAATCTAATGGAGCTCCTTCCGAAACTCTTCTTTTTCCAGATTCATTCATTTCATTCAATATTTTTAAAGCACGTAATAATGGTTCAGCAGCTTGAGTAGAGCGGAATTCAAGCGACTTAAGTAAAGTAGGGGTGTACTTTCTCAGATAAGAAAAGCGATTTTCTAATAAATCGAGATAGTCATAATCCATTGGGCGGGCTAATTTTTTCGCTTCTTCAACGGAAACAACGATTTTATCCCATGGCATTACCTTTTCTATGGTGCTAAATGGATCAAGACCTTCATCTCTTGCTTGAATGAGCGCAGCTCCAATATCGGCAAAATGAACAACTTTTTCATTAACTGCTTTTCCGTTTTGTTTTTGCATTTCGTCTTGTGTCTTACGACCTTTCGACTGTAGAATCATCATTTGTCGATCATGAATTTCAATTGCTTGATCAATTAAATCCTGACTGAGTGTCATAAGATATGTTACAAGAATCGCATATTTCTTGTTTTCTTTAAATCTTCTAAAAGAATGGGGTTCATAACGGGCCCCAATACGGGATAATTGAAGTAAGCGATTAGGATGAACTTCCTGTGTGCCAGGAAGCTTTAAATCCCGAATATATTCCAGACGTTCTATTACTTTCAGAAAGGCTTCTGGTGATGATTGGCCGGGAAGTTCTTTCAACCATGCTAATGGAGTTTTTCTATTTTCCACAAAAGGATCAATAAGTTTATCTAATTTATGTTTCTGCCACGGTGATAGAGTGGCAGTTAAAGATTTAAAGATCTTTTCTTCTGCCCTCCGACGAGTTTCCCATACAAGTCGCTCTATTGTAGTCATACCAGGGAGGATTATTTTTCGATTCCTAAGTTCTTCTTGAACAGTTCGAAGTAGATACATAGAATTCCCATTTTGAAGAGCGTGTTTCAAAAGATAATGAGCCACTTCCCGATATTTACTTGCAGAAAAATTCTGATATCCATATTCCTGTCGAATTTCTTCCATATGTTCATGTTTCGTTGGATCTCGTTGGGCATATAAAGAAAAAGAATCAGGATTAGCATCTATTTGTCGAGCTATGTATTGAATTACATATTCTGGAATAGGCTCGACATCAGAAAGAGACCATCCCGGATAGCGTAAGACACATAATTGGACAGCAAATCCAAGACGATTATGGTCTCTTCTATGTCGTTTAATAATTTCAAGGTCATATTGCGAAAAAGTATAGTAAGTTTCTAGTTCCCGTTCGGTCATATCAGCCGGTATTTTTACAAATTCTGCTCTTTGGTCTGCTGTAAGTAATTCTTTCCCTCTTGATGCCATCCTTTCCTCATCCCTTCACAAGCAAAGATTTAATTCTTTTCCAAATATCTATAAACAGTTGTTCTTGAAACTCCCCACATTTGAGCAATATCCGTAATGGGAGTCCCACTTGTCACCAATGTCTTTAACATTTCTAATTCTTTCTTATCTAACTTCTCGGGTCTTCCTCCTAAACGGCCCCTGGCTCTTGCTGCAGCACGCCCAGCTGCTGAACGCTCATGAATAAGATTACGCTCAAATTCAGCAAAAGCTGCAAAAAGATGAAACATAAGTTGTCCCGTTGCGCTAGCTTTGTCCATCGTGATGTTCTCCTGTAGGCTATGGAAACTAATACCTCGATCATTAAGGTCGTTCACAATTTTAATTAAATGTTGCATATTTCTCCCTAATCGATCTAAGCGCCAAACTACTAAGGTATCACCAGATCGTACAAATCGAAGAGCTTCTTCCAATCCTTGTCTTTTATCTTTGACACCACTTAATTTATCGGTAAATATTTCTTCACAACCATGTTCCCTAAGAGCATCCAGTTGTAAATCGAGATTTTGAACGCCTGTCGAAACACGCGCATATCCTACCTTCATTAATTTCTCCCCTTGATTTTTAATTTTCCTATTTTAGTGTAACATAACTTACTTTCAGGGATAATATCTGAACATAGATTTGTTTACTGAGTTTATGAACACTTATAGAATATAGAAAGCTAGAAAACTATTGATATTTTTATGTGTTCAGAAATTGATGAGTTGCTGTACACGATTAATAGTATTAGGTGAAAATCTAATACTATTATTTTTTAACAATTAAGAGTTAAACAAAACTTTACTCGATAACAGTATAGGATTATTTGTTGATTCAACTAATCAAATTTTAAAAAATATGTCGAAACTCTACCTACTTAATAGCATTGTATGCAATTAGTTTGATTTACCAAAAATTTCAAGCGTTTATTAAAGGAGTTTTGCAATAAATATAGAAGTTTATACTATTGTCTTTAATTTTGACAAATAACAAATAAAATATTGGAGGAATGTCTTATGAGAAAAATTTGCTCAATCCTAATGTCTGTTGGTTTAATTTTTACTGTCTTCACGAATGTATCTTATGCTAAAGTTAAGGATGTGGAAACTGATTCAGTTGAGTACGGAAAGAAAAATAGTGTTGCCGATAGTAAAGAATACTTCCTTTCAAGCGAGACGTTATCAGGTGAGGTGGGTATTCAAGCGGGAACATTAGTAAGTATTGAGACTAATGCTTATCTATGGGAAGGCACAGTAGCGTCTTATGGAACAAATGTATGTAGTCAACCGTGTTCTCATTTAAAAGTTGCGAACTACCTTCACAAAAATGATGAAATAATTGATTGGAATACGGATGAACAATTTAATAAAGTATCGGCAATAGCCGTCTCAGATGGGGGAAAATATCAAACTAGTAATACTTATTATAGTGATTCTGATCACTATGTTATGGATATGTACGGGCAAATTATAATAGACCGAACAATAGATGATGATTTGTAAAAAGTAATAAATAGATAATCCGCCCAAAAGGTGGATTATCTACTTTAGATGAGGTGGTTTAATGAAAAATATGAAAATACCCTTTGTTCTTACTATTATTATCTTTATTATTATTTTTATAGTTTATAATATCCATTTTCCAAATCAACAGACCACCAAAAATCCAAATAAAATACATGAAACTGTCCCAGAAACAAAAAATGCACCGGTGGTAGGAACAACTTTAGGATTATTTGATGAAAACACGGCTCTATCTAATTTAAATACTACTTTTATTCTTAATAAGAGGAATTCATTTCAACCAAGTATTTCAATACATAATCGAGATATTAAGGAGAACTTATTTCGGCTCTTATTTGTCTTGGATTATGAACAGGCTGATATTCAATATAATAATAATCAAGTAAACTATATTGATATTTTATTAAAACCAGGTGAAGAAAAAAAAGTAAATATAGAATTAAACAACCTTTCCAATGGAATGCATGATTTTATTGTTTTTAGTATAAGAAGACCAGATGACCCCTTAAGTAAACCGAAGTTTTTTCCACCAGGACATTTTAATGTTGTTAAAAGGACAACACTAATTGTAGGTAACCAACAAAGCAAAAATTATATATCATATAAAAATTTAAATATTGAACAAACAGAAGAGGAAATGCCATTATTTGTATCAATTGAACCGAGAAAGACAATAAAAGGTGAAATTATTACTAGAGTTGGCCAAGAAAAATTCCCCTTATGGATAAACTTCTCTACAAAAATTAACACAAATTATGCAATTTTGACTTTTAATAGTAAAACACTCGAACATGTTGAATTTTATCGGTCGAAAAATAAAGGAGTTTCGAGTATCCCATTTAATTTTACAATTAATAAAAGTAATAAAAATGAAAATTTATTTATTGCTTTAATAGAAAATCCCTTCACGATATTTGATGAAAAATCCTACAGTATTCCTTGGGATGTACAAACAACAAATAGAATTACCGTTATAAACAATTGAGCAGACATTCATCATCCAATATTCAGGATTTTTTAAAATTGTCAATTGAAAGGGGTATTATACCATATCTCATACCGCAGTTGAGTTACTTGGCATTTTATGTTAAGTTAACTCTACTGTTGCTGCTCAGCTCTAACCATGTTTTAATTTTTAGCTTAGAATCATAAATGCTTATTCAAAAATACAACTTTATCTAACTACTTTTTGTCTATTGCTAGTGAAATTATTCACTTTTTAAAAAATGTCAAAAATATTCCATAAATAGCAACCAAAATAAAAATAACAGTATAGATAGTTGTGTCTACACCCGAAGCAATTTTTATCATAAGTAATTATTCTCCCTCAATAAAATTTAATTTTCCTATGATTATTCACACTAAATTTTATTAATATTTACTTAAACCCATAAGTAGACATATGCTAATTTCACACTAAAATATTCCATCTTTGGGACTGTCCTTTCACCTAACCATTATTTTTTATAGAAATGACTTTGCTACAAACTCCACATAACTAATGGGATATAACTTCCCATGTTTATCCAAATATTCACATCTTGTTATGCAGTGAAGTATAAAGGCATAAAAAAGCCGATAATTCCTTAGCCTAGGAAAAATCGGCTTTTTTATGTCGAAAATTGCTTAGCGTATGTTTTCCGCTTTTTGTTGGTGGGACCCCTAATATGGAAAAAAGAAGAACACACAAGGAGGCTTGTGTGTTCTTTTAATCAAATCTTCTTAACCCTAATTGGACTTACCATTAAGAGAGCAAGTAGTAAAGTAACCCATGCATTGCTGTATGAAAACAAACTCATTCCGGCTATTGGCAATCCTGCTGCAGGAATGGGCAATCCATTAAAATAGCCAATCGTGGGTTTAACACTGAACTTGGCTAACCTTAATGCCCCCATCGTTGGGAAAAGAATAAATACCAAAGATGTTAAGATAGATGGTGCTGCTATCGAATGAAACAAGAGTGCGGGAGCCACACCAAAACTTACAATGTCCGCTAGAGAATCCAATTCCACTCCAAACTCACTATTCACTTTTAATTTTCTTGCAATCCTTCCGTCAAAAAGATCTAAAAAGGCCGACAAAAAAATAAAAATTGCGGCTATTACGTAAAACCCCCTCATATTAAAGGTAATTGACAGAACACCACACAATAAATTTCCAATTGTAAATAAATTAGGTATCACTTTTACCATCTGTTTGGACAAGGCAGATCACTCCAACGTTGAACAATTGTTTGAATAGAAAATCATATAAGTTCGTGTCTTTAGTTAAGTTGCCCAATTAATGGTTGCTTTAGCCTATATATAGGAGTGCCTAGTATATAATTTGCCAATGTCCAAGTACCAAAAAATCGATATTTACTTGTCAATACAAACTTTGTGAAACTCAACCTCTACAACTGATTTGTGTTAAAATTAAAAATCTAACATTATATCAAAATCCAAGCTCTAAAGTTATAGCACTCGATAGATCTCTTAGCCTTGTCCTATTCTATAAAAAAAGCTCCACTATAAATACTGCAAAGCATGAAACGATGGAAACCTTGAACAAGCTGCCTCCTAAATACGCAAAAATAATGGCCACAGTAAACCCAATTAACGCAGAAATCTGCGAAGAAGTAGCATCCAATATAGCTGGAAAAACCATAACGGCTAAGGTTACAAAAGGAACGTAATATAAAAATGATTTTATAAATGTATTTTTGATTTCCTTTCTGATGAGAGTTAATGGAAGCACTCTGATAAGGTAAGTCACGATAGCCATTATAATAATGTAAAAACTGATCTCAGCCCTCATGACGCACCTCCTCTTTTACAGGAAACAAAACTGCAGCAGCTCCGGCAATTATGATCGTTAACAGAATGATTTTCACACCAGAAGAAATGGAATGAAGCGAAGGAAGTTTCGCAAACAAGAGGCTCGCTGTCATGGAAACTAAAATAATGCCAGAAAGCAATTTATTCCCCTTCGCGGGCGGAATGATAACGGCTAACAGCATGGCGTACAATGCAATGCATAATGCGCTAATAATTCTATCAGGCAACAAATTTCCTGAAACCACTCCTAAAAAGGTACCTAGTGCCCAACCCGGCATCGCCACGCTTACCAATCCGTAGGTATAATAAGGATTTAGTTTCCCCTTCGTTGCCATTGCTGCGCCGAAAATCTCGTCCGTTATGCCATAAGCCATCATCATTCTGTGAAACAAAGATGTGTTTGGATCGATTTTTTGCGAGAAAGCAAATGACATTAGGATATATCTTGAGTTAATAATAAGCTGGGTAATTGCAATTTCCATAACCGTTGCTGTAGTAGCAATCAACGAAAGTCCGGCAAATTGTCCTGCAGAAGTTAAGTTTGTCGCCGACATAAAAACCGCTTCAAACGGATTTAAGCCCGCTTGTTTAGCGATAATTCCAAACGTAAATGAAACCGCTAAGTAACCAAGAGCAATGGGAATGCCATCTTTGAAACCCCTTCTCCACTCCTTAAAATTTGGATTCATCTTTTGTCCCCCTAAGTTGTTATATCTAACAAATATTTCTGATTTTATCATATCGTTTGACAATTAGTAAAATTAATATATATGATTAATACATTAGAATTTCTGATGTTAATTGGAGGCAAAAATGAAACAGTATGAAGTCTTTATGAAGGTGATTGAAAAAGGAAGTTTTACCAAAGCAGCCGAGGAATTAGGATATACACAATCCGCTGTTAGCCAAATGATCCAATCCTTAGAGGACGAACTCTCAACAACATTAATTTTCCGATCACGGAAAGGAATCAGTCTGACACCCGATGGGGAACAATTTCTTCCATATATTACGAACATAAGTAATGCCTATCGCGAGCTATTGGAGAAGAAAAAAGAAATGCAGGGCCTTGAAAGCGGATTTATTCGCATCGGAACTTTCTCAAGCGTATCCTGTAATTGGCTGCCCCGGTTAATCAAAGATTTTAAGGTGATGTATCCATCCGTTCATTTTCAGCTACAACAAGGAGAATATACTAGTATCATAAAAAATATCAAGGATGGGAGCGTCGACTTTGGCTTTGTCAATCCAGATGCCGTAACAGATCTTCCAACTATTCCTTTAAAGGATGACGAAATGCTTGCCGTTTTGCCATGTGATCATCCATTGGCAGCTAGGGAAAGTATCACGTTAGAGGAACTATCCTACGAGCCGTTTATCCTTTTGGATGAAGGGGAATTAAGTGAACCGCTGGAAATTTTTAAGCAAAACGAATTACAGCCGAATATACAGTACCGTGTTCACGATGATTACACCATTATGTCAATGGTCGAAAACGGCCTTGGAATTTCCATCTTACCGGAGCTTGTTCTAACACGAGTTAGTTACAAGCTTGTAAAAAAGAAAATATCTCCCCCAATTATTCGGACCATTGGTATCGCCTACAAAAACAAAAAAATTCTGCCCTTATCGAGCAGATATTTTATTGATTTTTTGATTGAGCGTTTCTCGTGCTAAAATTATTTAATCCTCTTCAAATCTCGCAACTCAGCCTCCTGTTCCAGTGAGCGCATTGCAAGGGATTCAAGAATTTTGTCCTGCCTTTCTTGTCCTTCTTTAAGAGAGATTAATTCACCATGTAGCTTGTACACGTCCAGTGAAAGGTTTTCTATTTTCGCATCAGTTTCTTCTTGCCGATGATGAATTGCCTTAATTAATTTTGTATTCTCTTCCATTTGAGATTTCATGCTAATAAGTTCTCCCAATTGAGTTTTGATGCTTTCAAGCTCCCCCAATTGAGTTTTGATGCTTTCAAGCTCCCCCAATTGAGTTTTGATGCTTCCAAGCTCTCCTAATTGAGTTTTGACACTTTTAAGTTCTTCTAAAATTTGTTGCTGTATTTTTTCACTCATCCATATTCCTCCTGCCAAATTATTATTGATTTGTCTAATCCAGCCAGGTATCGTTTATTTTAAAAATTGTTGGTACTGTTTTAAAGCTTTTGATCTTAATTAGAGGGAATGAAGGAGTCCCTTCAACTTATCCAGTTCTTCCTTACTCAACGTAACACCTTTCCCCATTTTTTCATGGTTTGGTGCCCAGTCACGAATATCATATTTTGGATCACGACCGTTCCAACTGATAAGATTAAGCTCTTTTGTCCAGCCTTTTGGTGATTCTGAAAGTACAGCAATTTGTTCTACAATTTCAAATTTTAGTTCTGCCACTCAAATTCCTCCTTTTAATGTATTGTCTTTCTATAGTTAAATTAATTTTGATTTCCGTCGGTATTTTCTCCATTGTACCATGAATGCACTCAAACCAAATACATGGAGCTCAAGATGATGGCGCTAATCAAATAGTACTGTAACCTCTTTGATATGAAAAGTAGTATAAAATGAATCTGTGGAAATAGTGGATAGTTTAGCATGGGGAACATAATGAAGATGTGTCAAAATATTGTAAGTTTCTTTCACTAATTAAATATTATTCGACATATAATTTGAAGTTCCTGCTTAGATACACAAAAAGACATTCAGCTAAAAAACATTTAAAAGAGGATAGCGGGCAGCCATCCTCTAAATACTTCAAATATAATATTTAATCCTGCTTCCTTGCCAAGTGTTGCGATTTGATTTCCACCAAAACGTCAGGCTTAACATACAACTCAAGTCCCGTTAACGCAAGTGCTTTAGCACCTGTAATTAACGCTTGGTCGCCTATTTCCGATTTTGCTGCTTCCCGAAACTCAACAGTATGAGCAACAAGGCTCTCCGGACCAATTTTTATGTACGGATGAATGGTCGGCACAACTTGGCTAATATTACCGGCATCCGTTGAGCCAAGTCCCTTCGGCTCAACACTATACGCTTCTCCAAGCCCAACAACTTTATCACGGAACACCTCATCAAAACGTGGCGTAACATATAAATTATCAACGCCATTTTGAATACGGTTCATTTTAAACGTACAACCAGTTGCGAGGGCTGCTCCTTCCGCAATTCGTTCAACTTTCTGTGTGACCTCATCACATGCAGGACGCGTAGCCGCACGAATAAAAAAGCGAGCCCGTGCGTAATCAGGAACAATATTAGGCGCTTTTCCGCCATCTACTATAATCCCATGTATACGAACATCATCCGATACATGCTGACGTAACGCATTTATGCTGTTGAAAAGCTGAATCACACCGTCCAATGCATTAATACCATCTTCCGGATTAGATGCAGCATGCGCTGGCTTTCCAAAAAACTCAAAATCAACTGGATCAACTGCCAATGTAGGTGCCGAACCAGAAGTCTTACCCAACGGATGCACCATCATACACGCATCAAAATCTTGAACAAGGCCATAACGTACAAAAGTTCCCTTTGCACTTCCATTTGGCCCACCTTCTTCAGCAGGCGTTCCAAGCACTGCAACCTCACCGCCCAGTTCATCAATCACTTCTCCAATAGCAATCGCTGCCGCAACGCTTGTCGTACCAATAATATTATGACCGCAAGCGTGCCCTAAACCAGGCAAAGCATCATACTCCGCTAAATAGCCAATCTTTGGACCTGGCTTACCAGAAGCCGCAACCTTTCTTGCAATAAAAGCTGTCTCATGCTCAGGAATTCCTCGAGTCACCTCAAATCCTGCTTCCTCTAGCAACGAACAAAGCAATCCAGATGCAAACACTTCCTCATTCCCAATCTCAGGGCGGGCGTGAATTTGATGACTAACATCAACGTAGGATTCACGTTTCTTTTCAATTGACTTCAAAACAAAATCTTCTAACTCAGCGATTTGATCATTCGTTATTATCGCCATCTAAACCGCCTCCTCCTACTCTTACCAACCAATTTGCTCAAGCGGAACAAATACCGGAATTAATGAATCATTAAAAACATCTTTTATATGCTGTGCAATATCATCTTGCTGATAAATTTTAACCAACTTTTTAAACACTTCTTTGTCCTTATCTTCAGCACGTACAGCAATGATATTGATATAATCTGTAGCTGTGTCATCTTCAATAAAGATGGCATCCTTCACAGGAGTAAACCCAGCCTCTACGGCAAAGTTATTGTTAATTACAGATGCTGCAACGTCAGGTAACACGCGTGGAGTTTGTGGGTCAGCAACTGTTTGTAATACAAGATGCTTTGGATTTTTTGTTACTTTAGAAATATCTCCATTGCCATCAAAATCATCTGGTAGACCAATCAAGCCTGCTTTTTGTAATAATAGAAGAGCACGACCCATGTTTGTAGCTTCAGTTGGAATCGCAATTGTGGCTCCATCAGGAATTTCACTAACATTCTTATACTTATCAGAATAAATACCCATTGGCGCAATCAATGTTGTTGCAATAGGAACTAGATCCAATTTTTGATCCTTAATTAAAGCGTTAAAGTAAGAAACAGTCTGCATCGCGTTTAAATCTACATCGCCTGATGCTAGAGCTAAGTTCGGTTGTACATAATCAGAAAACTCAACTAGTTCTAAATCGATGCCTTCTTTAGCAGCTTTTTCCTTCACCTTTTCCCAAATTGGAACACCTGAGCCATTCAAACCAACCTTTAAAGTGACTCTTTCTTCCTTAGAAGCACTTCCCTTGTCATTGGATGCTGTATCTTTGCTGCCGCACCCTGCTAAAATAGTACCAAAAATCAAAACAAAACTAAGTAATGCAATTAATTTCTTCATGCTGTCTTCCTCCTCTAGTCTGCAAATCTTTCCATAAATATTTTATTAAAAAAACACAGGCCATAGCGCTCAAATTCTTGATGACTACTATCCTCTTGAATTAAGGCTTACCGTCTGCGAATTTTTCGTGATAATTGATTGCCAACAGTTTGTACAACTTGTACCAGTACAACAAGTAACAGCACTGTTATAATCATGATATCTGTTTCAAAACGCTGATACCCATAGGCGATTGCCAAATCACCAAGTCCACCGCCGCCAACGAAACCAGCCATTGCAGAGGCACCTATCAACCCGATTGTCGCAATCGTTAAGTTTAATATAAGAGAGCTTAGCGCCTCAGGCACAAGTACGCGGAAGACAATTTGCCATTCACTCGCTCCCATTGCCACTGCGGCTTCAACAACGCCTTTCTTCACTTCTAATAAACTACTCTCTACAAGTCTCGCAATATATGGACCTGAGTAAAATACGAGCGGGACAACCGCTGCAGCCGTACCGATGGATGTACCAACTAGAAAACGGGTAATCGGCAGGATGGCCACAAGTAGAATAATAAACGGAATGGATCTAAAAATATTCACAACCGTGTCAAGCAATTTAAATACCACATTGTTTTGCAACAATCCGTTTGGACGTGTTACAACTAGTGCAATTCCAAGAGGTAGGCCAATAATGGCTGAAAACACTAATGCAATTCCTACCATAGCAAGCGTTTCGTAGGTTGCGTCTAAAATTCTAGGCCAAAAGGTAAGCAGATCAACTTGCATTCGATGTAACCTCCTTAATTTTTACAGTAGTTTGTATGTAATGTAGAGCTTTCAGAATTTCAGCCTCTGGACCTTGTAGCTCGACAATTAAATTGCCGAATGGCACGCCTTGAAGCTCCGTGATTTGGCCATAAAGAACATTCACTTCCACATCAAACCGCTTTGCAACTCTAGAAAGAACCGGTTCACCTGCATTCTCTTGAACGAAGGTCAAGCGGTAAATATGGCGACGTCCTTCATGTTCATCAAGTAGTTGCAAAATAGACTCTGGAATTTCATCATGCATAACTGTCTTCACAAAATTCCTAGTTGTCGGATGGGTTGGGTTGGAAAAAACATTAAAAATAGTCCCTTGTTCAATCACACGGCCGCTCTCCATAACAGCAACGCGGTCACAAATTTCGCGAATCACGTTCATTTCATGAGTGATCATCAAAATTGTAATGTTATATTCATCACGAACACGGCGCAATAAATCTAATATAGATTTGGTCGTTTCCGGGTCAAGCGCTGATGTTGCCTCATCACAAAGCAAAATTTCCGGAGAAGTTGCCAGCGCACGTGCAATCCCCACCCGTTGTTTTTGTCCGCCGGAAAGTTGGTCAGGATATTGCTTCGCTTTATCAGCCAAACCGACAAACTCTAGTATTTCCTCCACTCGCTTTTGAATTTCCTTTTTTGGTACTCCGGCTAGTGAAAGAGGAAATGCTACATTATGATAAACATTTTTTGATTCCAATAGATTAAAATGTTGAAAAATCATTCCAATCTTTCGTCTTGCTTGGCGCAATTCGGGTTTCGTGAAATCAGCAATATTCTGACCATTAATCAAAACACGCCCTTCGGTTGGCCGTTCCAACATATTTACCAAGCGGATCAAGGAACTTTTACCAGCCCCACTGAAACCAATTACACCAAAAATTTCACCTTTCTCAATCTTTAAATCCACATCATTGACAGCTTTGATGGGCCCTTCACTCCCCTCATACACTTTCGTCACATGGTTAAAATGAATCATCCTAGCACTTCCCTTCTATAGTTGGTTTACTATTTTAGTTTTTTCGAAAAATTCCGAATATGTACCTAATAAAAAAACCATCTTCTTTGGAGTACAAGAAGATGGGGCTCACAATTATGCAAACCTCACTTCTTATCTTCCAAATGCTCTATTCTGCATTTGCTGGAATTAGCACAGTGCTTTATGTCATCACATAAAACCCGCTGCTGAGGTATCAAAGGGCCAGTCCCTCCACCTCTCTTCATAAGAAGAAGATTCATATTCATTTAATAATTAATGTAGTTATAAGAATAATACTTAATAGATTACTTGTCAATTGTTTTTTTGAAATAATTCTATTGGTATAGTAAAAAAACTCAAAAGTCCTTTACTCTATGTATATTTGTTGCCATAACAGCATTTTTGTTCTGTATGTGATTAAGGTTAAACCGTGGACCTGACATTGATATGGCAATATAAGTGTTACTTATATATCTGGCTCATTCAGAGCACTCCTTCGACACACAGAAATATCCATTTATGGCTGCTTCGTTCCCGACCTGACCAAATTCATGGGTTTCTGTTGCGAGGACTCCAAAGGTCAACACCATTTACATAAGGCAAACCTTACACTGTCATACCGCTGTGAAGGAATTAAGCCTCGCTAAAGCGGATTGCGAGTTACAGGGCACCGCTGACTCCCCGCATACCACGGTATGTATTTTTTATAATATATGTCGAAAGAAAAATTGAGTCCCACCTATGCCGTATCCCAAATTGTTTTAAAAACCCGCTCTCGCAGGTGGGTTTCCGCATATTGACTTATCTGCAGTCCTAAAAGATTAGGCATAGCATCATTCAACACATGTAGGAATCCCGAAAAAATAGTACGGTTTAAAACAAGAATGGGTCACGCACATTGCAGGATTGTTCAATGAAAAATCGTTAATGGAAATGATGGGAGTCGAACCCATGTGCAAAGATATTGCAACTTACGCGATAATTTGTTTCTTTCGTATCGCGTAAATAAAATATAACATGTAACTGTGAAGCTTTGTACCTGTAAATACTTGCAAACATGGTACTTTTGTCCTATTTCGAGTTTGCAGGATCTTTTTTCTATTGGTCGATCATCCATGGTACCGCCGACAGCAGATTCGGAAATACCACATCTGCTCCGGGATTCTCTTGCTGTGTTCCAATAAACACGGTTTTACATCCAGCCTTTTTCCCTGCAGCAATGTCAGGCTCCCGGTCTCCCACCATAATACTTTCAGGCAAGGAGATATCATGTTTTTCAGCTAAATCTCTAAGCATTTGCGCTTCAGGTTTCCGGCAACGACACCCGGCTTTCGGTTTGTGTGGGCAATATGCAATATCGTTAATCCTGGCCCCATATTGGGCTAAATCTTGCTGCATTTTCTCATGAATCAAGTGAAGTGCCGTTTCTTTCATGTATCCCAGGCCAATACCGCCCTGATTGGTGACAACAAATACAGGAAGCCCCTTTTCATTCAACTGGCGGATAGCGTCTCCCACTCCGTCCAACAAATGGAATTCATGAGGTTTATTAACGAATTTGACCCGATGGCTTAATACTTCATTAATCACTCCATCCCGGTCTAAAAAAACTCCTTTTTTCATAGAATTTTTCTTCATTCCTTTTGCGGTATGATTTAAATGTCATTATCCCTTGTATGCTTTCTGCAATTCTACAAGATCAAATTTCTTCATTTTAAGAAATGCCTTTGTTACGCGTGCAATTTGCTCAGGTGTACCCTTTCTCATCATCACGTCCATTTCAGTAGGCACAATCTGCCATGATAAGCCATACTTATCTTTCAGCCAACCACATTCCTCAGCTTCAGGAACCGCTGAGAGCATTTCCCAGTAGTAATCAATCTCTTCTTGTGTGTCACAGTACACCATAAATGAGATTGCCTCATTAAAACTGAATTTATGCTCATGCGCACTGTCCATTGCGGCAAACCACAGATTTTCTAGGCTAAAATCGGAGAACATAATGGTCCCTTCTTTATCAGGTTCCATACCTTTAGGGTAACGGGCGATATGTCCCTGCTTTGCGTTCTTAAAGACTGATAAATAAAAATGAATCGCCTCTTCCGCCTTGCCGCATTTTTCACCGACAAACAAAAGTGTTGGCACTATTTCAGGGCGCTCTTCACCTTCTGGATTGGTTAGCATTAACTGCCAGGACAAACCATACCTGTCTTGAATCCAGCCATACCTCTCACTGAAGGGATACTTATCAAGTGGCATTAACACTGTTCCACCTTCAGACAAATTGTTCCAAATCCTATTTATTTTTTCACCTGCGTCCTTTTCTCGCGATGGATCAAAATTAACTATGAAAGAAATTGAAGGATTGATCTTGAAATAAGGTCCTGCGCTGATTGCTTTGAACTTCTGCCCCCATAACTCAAAAGAGACTATATCGGAGTCGCCTGAGGGTGTGTCGTGGATTGTGGTTACATTTGTAATCTTTGAGTTAGGGAATATGGAAGTATAAAATTCCGCTGCTTCTTTTGCATCCTTGTCATACCATAAATGCGGAACGATTTTTTGATTTGTATTAAACAAAGCTTTTCCTCCTTAATTTTCAAAAGAACCAAATGTCCCCTTGTTCCATTCTATATCTGTTTTAACAAGTATTCACAAACCTTGCTGGAACTCAGTCTTGCCGCTACATATGGAGGTTGAACTCCTCTGGCTCCTTCAAGGGGGAGTCCCATCCACAAAACCTTCTCGTCAATGATTACAAACGGAAACGGAATGCTCCCGTCCAGACAAACATCAACGTTACTCCACTTTTGATTGGAAATCACAGTCACTTTTACTTGTTTTTCTCCATTTAGTAATTGTTTATTCCATTCCTCAGATAAATTGGTTCCATCCGGTAGGGAGATGATAATCGATGACTTTGCCGATTTTAGATCCTGAAAAACAGCTTCCAATTTTCGGGCATGAATCCAACGCAATTTTTGGTGTTGGTTACGAATCCATGATCCAATTTCTTTCGTTGTTACCGGTTGTTTATGCCGGACCTGGTGGTCAACGAGTTGCCGCAACGTTTTTCCTTTATAAATATTCTTTTCTATAAAATTTATGTTGCTGACGTGAACAAATTTCCCCCTTGTTCTCGTGATGGCAACATTAATTAGACGTTCACTATCCTTCCCGATTAACAGCATACCTGCCCGGTCTTGCGGTTCGCTGTCAACCGTATCAAATATCATCACATCTCGTTCACTACCCTGAAATCGGTGAACAGTGGCCGCGATAATATCCGCCTGGTTGTGCTCATTCTCATATATATCCTCAAGAAGCAGTTCCATCAGATTTGCTTGGGCCCGGTATGGTGTTACATACCCGATTGATTTAGCCCCACTTATGTATGATTCATGAACCAATTGGAAAGACAGCAACAGCTGCCATAGGTTGAATCTGGAATTCGTGATTTTGTCATTCAAACAATGCAATCCCGTGAAGCTAGTATCCAACAACACGGCTGCTTGTCCTTTAAAAGGATCAAGACTTGCAATTTTGTTTCTGCTTTTATGAACACTTTCATGATCCCCAACTAGTGAATGATAGATGTACCGATTGGTAAAAGCGGAAATATCAGGATGCATTCTTCGCTGTTCTTTTAATAAAAAAAGCTGCGGGTGAAGCTTCCCTTCATGTAACCCTTCCACCACCCCCGCTTGATGGAACACATCCTCTTTCAACCATTTGGCCACAAGCGGATCTCTGCTTGAAGCAATCGGAGGCAATTGCTTGAAATCACCGCATATAATCACCCGTTTTCCCAAGGCTGAGGCAAATGCTGCCTGTGGTACATAGGCCATACTTGCTTCATCGAGAATGATGACGTCATAATCCTGTTCATAAACAGTGCTGTCACTAGCCGCCTTTGCCAGCGTTGTTCCGACTATTAAGGCATCTTTTAGTAATTGAACTTCTTTCTTCCGAACCTTTTCCAGCATCCTGG
This sequence comes from Schinkia acidoalkalinis, assembly GCF_054301215.1. The sequence goes on along the minus strand of NZ_CP182573.1, from coordinate 25,679 downwards.
CTATCTGTATTTCTAATTCCAGCAGAGAATCAGAATCACGTTTACTGAAAGAATAAGCCAAATCTTGCTTTAAGTGGTGCCTTTCTTCAAATAGTTTAGCTCTATCCATTGCAAGGCGGGGATCCTGCTTTTCAATGAGCAGATTGGTGGTAATTTCCTGATGGGCAGATAGAGATTCCCCAATATTCCCTCCGTACCTCAGAATATCCCCTTCACGGAATCTTTCTTTCTTTTTAATAAAATCTGCCAGTTCACCCATCAATACATCAACAGCTTGATTGCTATGCGACAATACCAACACCTTTTTATTCTGAAAATATTTGTTGGCTGCTACTCTAGCCAAGGTGTATGTTTTTCCGGTGCCCGGTGGACCCCAAACAAACGTGACCGGATTGTATTTGGACCGCAAAACCAGTTCATGGACATTACTTTTGATTTTTGAGACGGGATGTTTGGTTTCCTTGGATGGGTTCATCAACCTTTTCACTCTAAGTCGCTTTTGTTTACTTTTTTTTATTTCATCCAAGCGCTCTATTAATTGTTCAAGCAGTTCCCAAGGGTCATGCAGCAGATATGCATCCGAAACGAGGTCGCCAAAGTTCCGTTCTAACGCAAGAATAATCCCCCTGCCCTCCGAGGAAAGCACTTTGCCGCTGCTTTTCATTGTTCCAAATTCCAATTTAATGGAGGAACCAACTGGAATTCCTAATGAGATGGCGGTATCAAAATAATAGCTATAAAGACCATCATTTGATAAAAGCCTTCCATTTGTTACTGAATAACGGCTTCCGCCAAACTTTTTTAAGTGATTAATCTCTTGATGCAGCGCTTTTTGCCATTCTTTGATGTAGGTTTTTGTAGTAATCATTTATTTCCTCTTTTTCATACTGTCATTTTCTCCTAAATACGTATGGATCATTTTATCACCTGAGTTCTCTTTCTCACATTATCCCTTATATTTGATACCAAGTCATCAGATATTATTGAGTAAAATGGGAACAAAAGCTAGGCCTGCTATCAAAGTAAATCATAATAGCAGGCCTTTATATTTAACTCAATCTCCTATTTTACTTTGTACGAGCATTGATTCACGTGTACTGTTCATCAGTTCATATTGTCGGCGCTTTAGTTCGAACAACGTTAATGGATCGCGAAAAATTTCAGGATTTTCCCGCATATATTGTAAGAATTCTTTATATTTTTCAATATTACACTGTGCTTCGTCGTTCATTTTATGTAACTCTTCAAATGGATTCGAGAAAAATATACTAATCTCCCGCCTAATGGATTTCTCGAATAACTCGATTTGCTGGATAAACTGGCTTATGATCGACTGGGCAATTTGGCTGTAATCCGCACTTTCAATAAAGTTTTTATACTTACTATAAAGCTTTTCTTTATTTATCGTAATGGCATCAACCAGTTTGCCAACACTTTTCCACATCAATAGTGAAGGAGTATTACGCAACATGATATTTGCTTTTTCACAAGGGACAATCCCTCTTGTCATCCGGTCCATATCTCTCTGCCAATCATCCAACACCTTAAAGTCACAATCTAATGCAATCTTCTCTTCACTGTAAAGATTGTTCAAGCTTTCGCTAATTTCATCAAGATAGGCTTGACAGTCTTTAAACTCATCTTCGCAATCCGTAATCCATCCTTGTATAGCATTTTTAAAATTAACCACAGCTGTATTTTCCATAAAATTAGCAATCCGACGATTCATTTCTTCATTAAGCTCAACATGAAGCCTTCCCAAATCACTGTCTTCCTTGACCATTTCAGAACAATTTTGAAGCAGTTCAGGAATCTTGATCATCACTTCCTGCCTCCATTGCTTTTTTATGTAAGTGAATGAATCTTGAATAACTCTCGCTTTTTCATCCTCCATATCATTTAACTGATGATGAATACCATTTAGCTTTGCGACCAGCTCTTCATTCCAATTAATTTTAGTAATAATGGCATTCTCTTTTTCAACCTTTTTGTCAATCAGAAACTCAATTGCCTTTTGAATCAAAGTCAGATTTTTTGAATTGGTTCCATCTTCCATATTATACTCAACCATCAGGGGTTCAATAAATATAGTCAAGTCATCTAACAAGCCTTCTTTGTCAGCCCAATTTATTATTGATTCAAATAACTTAATGCCATCCTTTAGGCAATTTTGATAACAACTGGAGCTTTCCTGCAATTTTTTAGCCTTGCTAACCAACGATGCATCAATTTGCGATGGAAAAAGCTCATGCCACGCAAGAATTGCAGATGAACAAACTAAAGATTCAGAAGCAAAGGAAATCTTTAACCAGTTTGCAAAATGAATTTTGATAAGCTCAGAAAAATCTTTGATTAAATACTTTCCACTTGTCCATCCATCATACGTTTCTTTAAAAAGATCAGGAAACGTCTTCCAAGTATATGAGCTTTCCAATTGACTGTTCAAAAGAAGCTGATTGATTTCCTTCAGCCATTGAAAATAATATTCACTTTGCTTGTAGCTGTTCCACAATGCAGTTGCCAATCGTTCAAAACGAAGTGGTTCAATTTGAAATAAAGTCAGTAAGGCCTCTCTAAAATAGCCTGGTTCTAGTCTAACTGTTAAACCATACTCGATATATTCCTCCAAAACTGCAAACCAGGATAGTGATTTCGTACGGATTCCCTCATGAACGGCAAGCTCCACTGCATTCCCCCAGTCCTTGTATTCCTCAAAGAAAGTCCGTGCCAATTCAGTCACACCAGAATAATCAGGATTTAAGTCAACTGCATTTTTAATGGCTTCAACCGCTTTTTCGAGTTTTCCTAGTTCCGTATATAAAGAAAATAGCTGGAGAAAAACCTCCATTTGTAATACATCTGAACGGGATTCAACAGCCTTATAAATTTCCTCAGCAAGCTCCAGCAAATCCAATTGAAAATGAGCATCTGCAATATTTTTTCGTGCCCATGGTGTTAAATGTTCATCTAAAACATTTTCCCATTTAAAGATTGCAGCTTCATAATCCTGATTTAAAAAATAAACCTCTCCTTGTGCATAGCGGATGAATGAAAAATCAGGGATCTCTTTTAGCTTCTCATCCATGTACATTTCGCCCAAAATCTGGATTGGGTGTTCTTTTCTGTTTTTATCTATAATTGTTTGATAAAAGGATTTATTTATTAATTCCATGTCAATCGTCATCATTAACCCCCACAATTTACAAATAGTGAAAACTATAGCCAATTCACCGTTACTATAGTAATCGAAGCAACACAATATTTTCTGGGGGCTTTGGAACGAAGGGATAAGTTCTCTAGTTCGAAATTGGTACATACGAAGGCAGACGCCAAGCTGATGAAATAAGCAACAAACTGATGGATCTTGCTGAAAATACTGGAGATTCAATTATGGATAAATCAGACCTTGAATTTAAAATATGGGGCTATGGATATGACAATAGTGTAGCTAATTGGCAAGAGGCCTATCACAATGGAAATGATGTTTGGCAGTAATTCTACCATGAAGGAAATGCAAAATGGACTGAGTACTATCTGAAATAATTTGTTGGACCATGGGGACGGTTCCCCTTGGTCCACTACCACCCCATCACCGAGAAGTAAAACAAATAAAACCCAAGCCAAAACAAGGTTAAAATTATATATTTATAAGCTACTGGAACTTTCTTCAGTAGAAGCGTTAAAACAGTATGGGATAACACTGCTGTTAAAACAAACCGAATGGCACGTGCTGGAATGCTGATGAGTAGAAAGTGAAGGTAAGAGATTCCAGCTCCATGAGACTCTGCAGCATAGATTTTATAAGGAATCCCTTTGGTCGGCCCCAAAAGGATTGCATTGACTCCTTGTTCCACCAAGTCACCCTTAACTCCATTGATCCTCTCGGCACTGATTGCAGGTACTTTTTCAATAATGGTGAGTAGTTCTTGTTCATGATGTATTCCAATAAAAAAAATCAAGCTTCCACCTAATAAAGCACCAACTAATGTAAAAATAATGGAATAAAGAGAGCGCTTGAAATGCCTTACGGCGATAAAACTAATGAGAACATCAGGCACAATAAAAAATAATGTCGCCTCAGAGAAGCCCCAAAGGAAGGATGCAAGCATTACTCCCATTTTGGAAACTCCCCTTCCACTGCCAACGCATTGATACTTTCTGTCACTTCTTCCATAAAAGTCACTTTATCCCCATTCCAATGCAAAGGTTCACCTATGAAAATATCACAAAAAAATGGAACAAACAGCGGATCACCCTTAGGCAACGCCTTGCCCAAACCATGCATAAAGATAGGGTAAATTGGCACCTCCGGATGCCTCCTGGCTACATGAGCAATTCCACTTTTAAAGTCTGAAAGCCTTTCAGGTTCACCACGAGATCCTTCCGGGAAAAAAATAATGATATCCCCCTTTTCAAGTGCGTCCGAGATGGGAGCAAATAAATCTCTCCTCGCTTTCATTCCCGTTCTACTTATGGGAATGATGCCAATGACTTGTAATGAAAACCAAGCCAACCATTTATTTTTCAAAAAATAATCATCTGCCGCAACCGGCCGAATCCGTTTTACCTTCTTTAAAGGATACAAAGACATTAAGGTCAGCGTATCAAGATGACTATTGTGATTCGCAATTAAAATAGCCGGACCTTGTTCCGGCAATCGATGGCGATGACGAACATTGATGCCTAGTATGAGCAATATAAGAGGTCTGACAACCAATGCAAAAAATAAATATTTAAACATAGCTACCCTCTATTCTCTTTTTCTAAAAAACTTTTAAAAATAAAAATAATAAATGAAATGGAAGAACACTGGAGCTGTATATGTCAAACTGTCCACTCGATCCAATATTCCCCCATGCCCCGGTATCGACGAGCCACTATCCTTAATGCCTAGATCTCGTTTGATGGCTGATATATTAACATCACCAATAAACCCTAAGAAACTAATTAGAAATCCAGCAATCAAAGCCATTTTTAAATCCATCGGTGTTAAAATTGGTCCTAAAAAAACGGATAGGACTGTCGTAGTACCGATGCCGCCCAAAAGTCCTTCAATCGTTTTATTCGGACTAACCGTTGGCACAACTTTATGCTTTCCAAACATCTTTCCCCATATATATTGGGACACATCATTTAACTGCGTTAGCACAACAACGTATAACAATAACCCTGTGACACCTGCAGGAAGAGATTCATTAGTCGGAAGAGCCAACAAATATGCAATATGACTTAACCCGAAGACAACCAACATCAATCCCCAGTGCAAAGTCCCTGCCGCTTTCAAAAAACCTTTCGTATCACCAATCAAAACCATGACCAATGGTAAAAATAAAAACACATAAATTGGGATGAAGATGATAAACATGCCGTACCATTCCTGATAAATCCAATAAAAGTGAATAGGGATTGATAAATAAGCAAAAAACAGCACTCTTCGATCTGTTCTCCTAGTCGGAATCATCGATAAATATTCTTTTAAACTAAGAAAACATAGAAAGCCAATCGAAAACAGCGCTAACGTTGGGTTGACCAGATTCACAAAAATAAACACAATGGCCATTACCCACCATGATTTAATACGCAACGCTAATTCCGTATAATCTTTGTGTTTATTTTTCGTTTTTAATAGAAAGGTTATTACACTTGCGACAACTAAAATAGCAAGGATAAACTCTAAAACAACTAAAATATTATGATTCATGAACGGACCTCCCCTAACGCCTTTTTCATGCGAATAATGATATTCATGAAAATCAAAATGGCAATCACAACAAGGATTAGATTAGCCCAATAGAATGATAGTTTACCAATTCCGTAGAAAATCGCTAAAAGACTAAAAACAAACGCTCGGTCACTTTTTCCCATCGGCCCATCATATCGTCGACTCGCCCCAACAACTTGCCCGAGGACACCCGTCATTTCGCTTATAATGGCTAAAATAATGACAGCAACGACTAAGCTCTGGTCCATAATAAGGGCGAATGGCAAATACAAAGCAGCATCTGAAACTACATCCCCTAATTCATTTAAAAAGAGGCCAAGATTTGATTTCATATTATGCTCCCGAGCCAACATCCCATCAACAGCATTCAAAGACATGCGCCAAAGCAAAACAAACGGAATTAAAAAATAAATCCAAGACTTTTCATGAAATATGTACAAAGCAATACCAGTACCAATCGATAACAGCATGGCCGCAAGCGTCACTTGGTTTGCCGTCACACCCCACGCTGCTAATTTATTTACAAAAGGTCGGTGTAATTTTTGAAACCAAGGTTTAATTTGATAAATGCTTACCAAGGATAAATGCCTCCTCTTCCATTATATATAAACACAAGTATATAATATGGTGTGATTCCAAACAATGGTATATTTGTAATGCCCTGGGACATGGGGACAGGCACTCTGTCCCAGCTTGATTCCATTTGGAATATGAGAACAGGGCACTTCAACTTCATTCGCTTGTCCACATATTCCAATCTTTGAACAAAAAAAGAAGCAAAGTTGCCGCACCTTGCTCCATTTCGAATAAGTTAATTATGATTTCATAACTGCTTAATTTTCTAATAATTCCTCGTCAATCTTTTTCTTCCGATAATTGATACCTTCCCTTATCCTCAGCCACTTTAATCTCCCATTTTGGCGACAAGTCATGATAATCACGTATCTTTTGCAGCCGCTTTTTAAAGTATTCATTTAATTTTTGATCAGTGCAAAAGATAAAACAGCCTTTTTGGCCACGAGTCATTAGGGTCCGGTATGTATTTCGAATAATTTGATCTGCAACAGCTTGGGCCTTTTCAGGATCTTCCTTTGCCATTGTTTTAATCCCTTTTAAAGATTGATCCGTTTTAGCACGTTTTGTAAAGTCAGTAATTACATCATCATTTTCATACCTTATATCAGGTCCGATGATTACCCCTACATAATCAAATTCCAAGCCTTGCGCTGTATGTATACATCCCGCTTCAGTTACAGAATCTGGGTCAATTGCCCAGATGCTTTCTGCTAAATTCCAGCTGATCTCAAAATTAAATTCCGGAATAATAATGTCTTTATGATTTGTATTATTCCGCTCTTTAGTTGGCCATTCCCAACAATACCCGGCCAACATACGCGATTTATTGTTCACTTTATTTAACTGTTCGATTACATTCAGCATATCATGTGGATTTTCAAAAACTCGAAAATCATAATCAACACCATAATAATGCGTATTTGCCGTTTCCCGGATCTGAAGTACATCATCCAACCAAGAAATGTACGCATCAGAGCCATCACATCGAAATTGAGATATCAATTGCCCTTTAATAATTTCAGCGTCAAACTCTTCTGCATATTTTTCTATTAAATCGATGCTTCCTATATCCTTCAAGGTTACCTTTTGGTTCTCATCGATGAAAAATAACGTGAATTTTGATGCTCTGATTAATTCCTTTACTTGATTTTCACCTTGGTTCCCATAAAATCCTGATTTTTCATTCAAGCGATGTGCTTCATCAACTAAAATGACATCAAATTCATTTAGTTTTGACTCAGTGAAGCTCCCTGAGCCTTTAAATAAGTTATCAATTTCAGTTTTTCTAATGGTCCCTTTTAATTTAGAGGCATACACATCTCTCGGTGCTGAATTTTTAGAAACATATAACGTCATTAATCCTTGATTAATTAAATTTACCAACAGATTAACCGCCATCACAGATTTTCCTGTACCAGGACCACCTTCAATGACCATGACTTGTTTTTTATTACTTTTTACACATGCCAACGCTAAATGAAATGCTTCCTCGTAAAATACTTTTTGTTCATCAATCATGAGAAACTCTTCATTCCCCTTCAACATACTTGTTAGCGAATCCTGTAAAGACTTTGAAGGTCGAATTCTACCATACTCCATCTGGTAAATTAACTTATTCTCATCGCCTTGACGAACGTATTTTTTTATAAAATCCCGTAATTTTTGAATTTCCCCTTTTGTAAAAACAGGGGCTTTATCTATGTGCTCTTTATAATGTTCATCTGTTAATGGATCATTAGCGCCTTTTCGATAGTTATGTAAATATGCACATGGTTTTAGTCTAATATGCTGTTCTTGAACATTTTCATTGAAATCTTCAATTAATGCTGCATAGGACCACGCTTGATAGGAGGGGTGAGTAACTGCCCTTTTTGCTCCGCCAAGATATGTATGGACTAAGGCATCCTTGCCTGATATTTTTTCAACTTCAGACCACTGCTTTAATTCAACTATAACAACATGATCCCGCTTCCCATCATTACCAGCTACGATAAAATCCACACGTTTAGATGTATTCGGAATTTTAAACTCTATCGCAACAGCTGCCTCATTCGGGATATCTCTATCTTGCATGACATTGCCCATTCGCTGGAGGGAATTTTCCCATGATAATATTTCTTGTTTTGATGTACGCCCAATTTTTTCTTGATAAGAATTGTATAGCCGTTCAATCAATAATTCATTTGTTACATCCGATATGAATTCAGATTTGGTTGCCTCATAGATAATCATTTGCCCAACCCCATTTCTGTTCCCAGCTTTGTTAAGAGTGGCTCACTCAATGGATATATCTCCGCTCAATTAAAGTTCTGTATATTTCTTGTTTGATCCAAAAGACTTACTTATTGGGTATTTTCTATTATTTTTCTCCAACTTATTTAAAATAGCCTCTTCAATATCGATGCCTAATCTATCCGCAAATAGAAAAGAATAAATCAGTACATCAGCAATCTCATCTTTTATATTTTCAATATTTTTTTCAACCGCTTCCTCACTGTTTTTCCATTGAAAATTTTCCAACAACTCATTCGCTTCTAATGAAATTGAAATCGCCAAATCCTTTGGATTGTGAAATTGTGACCAGTCACGATCATCTCTAAATTGCGTTATCTTTTTCTGTATTTCTTGCATAAGGAATTTTTCCTCCATTATTAGGTACTTTGTTTCACTCTTACTTAGTATACAATTGCTATACAAAATGGTACAAATGAACCTTCCCTGTGTAAAAAAAAAATTTTCTCCCCCATCTCCCTTTTTCGTCCTTCGGCACTATTTCTACTATGAAAGGGTGGTGCAAAAGAATGACTATTAAATCTGGTAATATCGATGGATTCAAACAGTATTCACAATTTAGCAGCCTGAAAGAGTTCAACACACACATGGAAATGTGGCTTCTTGAGCATAAACATGAGTTTTCAAAAGCTGAGCTTGTTGGTCTCAAACGTCTAGTTCGCTTTTCCGCGAAAATTCCTGGGGTTTGTAATGCCAAAATTGGAACAATATTAAAAGCAATTCATGAAGAGTACAATGACAACGGCATTTCCCGCTCAACTTTTAAAAGAATGATCCTGAAGGCTAAAAAACTAGGAATACTGCAAGTCCTTGAAACAGAGAGAAAGAATGGCTCCCAATCCAGCAACCTTTACATATTCAATCGTTTTCCTAACACAAACAATGAACCACCTAAACAGGAAAAATTGGACCACCATAATGAAACTAGTAATCCTATTAAAACTAATCAAAATATAAATAAACGTACTTACAATGACCAACAAAGACTAGATTATACTTTTATAAGTGAACAAGTGCCAACTTCTTTTGTGCAATGGGTGAAAATTTATTTTAATGATGCCAAGCTCATTGAAGAGTTCTGGAGAATGGTGAAAATTGCTGCCTTTAAAAATAGTTGTGAAAATGACTCAGAACAAGTTCTTTCTATTGCCATCGCAGCCTTTAAACAACTTATGCGTAAAATTAAATTTACCAAAGCCGTTACAAAGCCGATTGCGTATTTCTATGGAATCGTTAAAAAGAAGTTTGAGGAGGTTTATTTCGAGGATCTCTATGACATGGGAATTTCACCTGAAATTGTGCAAACAACTGGGATGGTAACAGCGTTTCAGCAATGGTTAGAAACTCCTTAGGAGTAATAAGAGGACGGTTTCTGTTTACGATAACCGTCCCCATGATTCGTGATGGGAAATGTTTTTAGCTTTTCAAACTTCCTTTTAACCAGCCACGGGGATGGTATGGACCTATAGGGATTTGTATGAGGCTCGTAATTTGTTTTGAATCCGGTCTGTAAAGCTCATCACATTGGTTCGCATCAAAACCTAAAAGTGGGTGTCCTCCCATCCCTAAGGCACACGATATCAAGAGTAGCCGTTGCACGAGTATACCCGCTTCCATCTGTTGAATTCGATATCCTCTATATCCCAATTCCTCTTTAAGGTAATCCTTACTTCCAACAACATGGAGGCATAGCGGAACTTGAAACAAATTTACATTGGGCATTGTTAAACCATATTGCAAAATCTCACGGAAATCCCCCTTTGATATTCTTCGAAGTGCATGTGCGCCTTTGTCATAGGCGTAAGTACCATTTGAAAGACCTTCCACGTTATAAAAAAAGCCATATAATGATAGACGGGTCTCAGGATACTCATCTGTGTTGTCGTCAAGGTCATTCTGATATGAAAAGGAAAATGTCTCTTTTAATAAAGTGGAAATTGTTTTTTGACTGACTTTTCCCATCACAAAATCAATATCAGGAGAATGTCTCTCTCTGCAAACTGACGCAAGATCGTACGATAAGGGCTCCGTAAATGGCAACATGGTGAACTCCGTGCCAATGGGCTTTTTAACACAATCATCTATTTTAATCTTCACAAATGACTGCGTAGTTTCAAGCATTGATGCTTCATTCATCTCTTTGAGCAGCGGGTAATCAAGAACTCTCTTTGAACGGTTATAGGTTTCATGTTTCAGCAATGGTACTTCTTGGGACAATTCAAGTGCAGAAACCGTTTCTTTTTTATTAAAGTTGTCAGCATAATGGATGGACGGATGAATAGATAATGGGATGATGGCATAGACACTTTCTTCCTGATCGGAAAGCCCGAGCAAATGATTTATAGAATGATCAAGAAATTGGTAACATACCCGTGATGAAAATCCCATCCTGTCTGCCACTTCTAATGCTTGCCCGATGACTACACCGGCATCCAAACCTTGAAGCCTATAGGAAAAATTATTATATTTATAAAAATTTTTCCAAAAAACCGTGGAGACGAAAATTGTGCAGAAACAGTCAGCAAGATCAAAGCTATTTCCAAGACTTCTAGACAAGTAGGAATCAAAATTACCTTCTCTGAGTAATCGGAGCTGGTGATGAGCCACATCGTAATGGTAAATTCCGTTTGTAACGTCATCCATCCTTATATACACATATAATTCATTTGGATACAACGCCCCTCCAGAAGGAACAAATCTGCGAAATAACTGGGTATATCTTACAGCAGCTTTCCCATGGGTGTCCTCGAAAAATGCGGATTGTGCGTATTGTGTAAGGCCGTATACATACCATAAAAAATGGCCAAGCTCCCTGAGTTCAGGTTCTGTCTGAGCATCTCTTCGGTTAAGCGTTAATGGTACATCTCCGGTCAGTGGAATCTCTGGTAAGCCGCGATATAGTTTATAAGGAAGTGGTGCGTCCCCCCAGTCCACTTGCCAATCTGGTGGATAGAGTTTTTCCGTATCAAAGTGAAGGTTGTACAGAAACGTGTCTAGTTTCAAAGTGAAGCCTCCTATTTTTCCAATTATGGGAAAGGATGGGGATATGGATTAAGTTGTTCATAAGATAACGGTTGTTTGGTATACCCAAGTTTCATTGGTACTTTGAGCACCCTTTCCAGCCCTTTGACACGGGTGAGGTGATGTCCGAACGTCATCGGCAACATTCCAGGAATCAAAACCTTAACACAAAATAATCCGTTTCGTTTGGTTATCGGCGTCGTTTGGTCCACCACAATAACCTCAAGGTCCAACTTTCGGAATCTGTGAAGAATATCCTCTAGATCATCCTTTAAATCGGTATTCACCTTAGGCCGTTTAAATTCCTCATCAAACGTTCGTATGGACCGATGATCATCCATTAAAAAGTGCAATCGCTCCTCTGCTTCCCGCAGGCCGTAAAGTAAGCCATGGTCCTCCATATGGCGGACCTCAAATGGATTATTTAGCATTTCTTCATATTTTCCCCGGTTTTCTTCCAGTATTTTGTCATGCCTAACCATCATTCCTGCAAGCTCATAAATCGAGCTTTTTACTGCTCTTACAGGATCAGGATTTGCACCTGCTGCACAGATGAGGTTTGCGCCCTTTGTTCTTCTGTTTTTTGCCACGGCCCATACGCTAGGAATCTCGTGTTCCATCGTTGAATTGTAAAAATAAACGTCATAACCGGCCACCTCAGCTATCCTATCGACCATCAGCTCTAATTCTTTATCGTTTGCAGTCCGATGATCAAGACGCGGAAGGGGCAGCTGGGCATACCATGTTAACAAGAAAGAATCTCGCTCGACGACCTCCATAATGCCATGGAATATGGCTTCCTCCATGCTACCTCCTAATGCGCACCCGTTGGATGTTTCATAGACAAAGCCCTCCCCATTACCCAAACTATAATAGGCGAGTAACGTAGGAACCAGTATAGGACGTTCTTGTAGTAATGAATAGCCCCATACCCAATTCATTGACTTATCAGGATGAAACGGTTTAAACGGAAAATGAGGTTTTGCATATTGTTCCTGATCATGTAAACCTACACTTGCCGGATTTAATGCTATATGTTTCAAATGATGATAACTATCACGAACTTTCTTCTTTTTGCCTTGAGGCTCAATTCCGCAGCTTCGCTCCAGCCCCTCCAAAATAGCCGTCAACGAGCTTATTTCATAAGAATTAGAACGGCCAGCTACTCCCTCGTCAGCACCAAACAAGGGCAAGTTCACCAAAACATCTGCAAATGGAAGCCTGAAATCCTCCGTCTTTCCATTCATGATTCCAGTACGGTCATCCAGATAGTCTTTAACCAGTACTGTTTTCAATTCATCCATCGAACGGCAGCGATAACTAGTACCATTTAATTTAGGGCTCGATTGTAGCCTAATTTGAGCTAATTCTGGTGAATCATCTGGTATTAGACTACAAATCGGGCACAATGGATCAGGCAAGAAAAAGTGACGGGAATTCGTAAATGTTCTCAGATTGGTTATCAACATCCCTTCTTCCAAAGAAGAGGTGTCTCCCATAAGAACTTTCTGAACTTCGTTACAAATCAAGAGAGCCATTTGCAACAAACCCGATCGTGAACCCCATACATCACGAAGAACACCTGCTCCAGCTCCCATTCTTGCTTGAAGGTTCCTCATTTCAAGGCGATTAGGTCCTGCTATCAAGCGCCGCTTGTCAGCGCAGAGAAAACATCCCGGTGTTCCAGGCCGAGACAATGGGCCAATGATTCCCTCACCAAACGAAACGAAACCTCGAAACCAAGGTATACCGGCAGTTCTAAATATCACTTCCGCCTTTTGATGAATGGATGGATGCCATGCATCGTCGAGCACCAAAGCTAATTGTGTTTCTTCAGGAATCTCTTCCAATATGCTTTGACGTCTTACTAGATAAATGGTTGACAATTGATCGTAGACATAATCTGCTAATATACCTTCACCGTAAATGAGGATAGATTCCGTCATTGGGAAGCCCCCTCTCTTACCTGGACTCCATACACACCTGCCAGCCCCTCTTTTAAAAACGGTTCAATTGACAGGTCATAGACGAATACCTGATTGTTGTTTCTTTTCAAGATTTGAATAGAATTTTTTAATATCTCAAAATGATTCATTTCCTCACAGGAGGGGACTTTTAGTTCAGGCTCCTTTTTTTCCAGAAAAATCATAGTGTCCATCGCTTGTCTCTCTAGGTAATTTATCTGGTTTTGAGCATCCATTAGTGCCTGTTGTAATGAATTTCGCAATGCCAATGTTGTATTTAAACCGGTTCCAGTATACCAACGGCCATTAGACCTTACCCCTACCACAGGGAAGCCCAAAACATCCTCTTTTAAACCAATGGTTGGTGTTCCGTTCAGAGTAGTCAGGGCATTTAAATAAAATCGGCATCTTTTATCTTCTATGGCTCCCATTTGCACACGAAAAACTGTTTCCGTGTGGTCTCTGTTTTTTAATTCTTCATCTAGATATGCTTGCAACCCCCTACAGATTGCCTCTGCGGTGGTTTCCCCTGAGCCGACGCCAATAAATCCCTCTGGAGGTATCTTACCAATCCTATCGTTCCCTTGTTTAAGTCCACAAATGGGTGAATCTATCATTTCGGAAACATACATTTCAATACCCTTCAGCCCTGCATTTCTTCTTGCTTCTTCATGTGTCAGTCCCGAACAAACGACTTCCGGTAACAGTTCCGCCGGTCCCTCTGACGTTGGGTTAACAGCCTGAACATAGCACTGGGAAAGAGGTAACTGTGGCAAATTCCGTTCCTCCCAGATATGGAAAATACCTATTTCCTTTGAAGTTATTTGACTGAAAAATTCTAAAATATCCCCCTGTTGTTCCTCTCTTTCCGATTCTTGTTTCAGTCTTACATCAAGCTTTTCAACCAACTCGGGGTCAACCTTTTTAGATATAAGGGATGGATGTGTGATGAAGGAAAGCCAGTCTCCTTCCAACGTGTCAAGATTAAGTAGGTAAATTTGGTTACTTGGAGTTGTACTTGCAATTCCTGTTATCCTCTTGAAAAATTCAAATACAGTGACATTTGCCAAAATTGACCCAGATGTGGAAGAAAAGACCCGGGGCTGCTCAAAGGGCTGCAAGGAAGGTTGATGAATTCTGCGCCAGGCGGACTCGAAGCAGCCATCTGATTCTGGGTGAGTTAACGGACCGGAGAGCCCAACTTTTTCTAAATAGATGGCTGGTAGAAATGCCTTCTTTTCTTTTTTGCAAACTTGATTTAGATTCCTTGCTTGTTTTACATTTCCATCTTGAGAAACATACAGAATCCAATCATAATTCTGGACAGCCTCTTTCCAAAAACTTTCCCCCGCCCCTGTAGGATACGGCACTTCTACCATCTCTACAACGGCATCAATTTTCCTAGCATTCTCGACCAGCTCATGGAGCCGCAGCCTATTGGTTGGAACAGTATCTGTTACCATAACATTTAATTTGGGCAGTCCTGATTCTAGCAAGGCAGATACCAAAGATACTAGGAGGGGGCCAGAGCCGACAGTCAGAACCTTAGTCTGACGGTATTGTTGAAAAAGGTAAGCACCTGATTCGGCAAAGTTCTCAATGAATTCAATTTGTGAAGCATACTTTTTAAGAACGTAAGGATGTAATTGATGTGGAATATCTTTACTGACATCGCGTACAAACCCATTCTTGTACAACGTTTCTCCAATCTCATATACCATGTCACGGTATGGTGGAGTTAATCCCTCTGTCAACGCACCCAAAGTTTGATCTCCATTAAACATCGGGAGCAATTTTTCAATCCACTGATAGATGGTTTTTCCTTCTATTCGAAATGAACTTACATTATTTCTAAAATAGACACCTCCCTTTTGATCTGGGAGAAAAAATGTATCCCTTTTGACCTTTAGACGTGAGGATGAGTTAAGTTCTGTCATTCAGCTCCTCCTTATTCCTAAATGATACTTCTTGCGTACTATCAGTTTATGTACGATTTTTTGTCCAGTATGATAAACGTAGTAAAAAAAGTGCCCCTTCTCCAAATCCAGCAGGGACACTTCCTTTCCATAAAAATTCCCTGGAAGTTTCGAGCAGTCAAAACAATGTTTAAATAAAGAAGCCTCCAAAGCAGCTAAAACAGCCAAAACAGCCAAAACACCCGCCAAATCCTCCACAACCGAAACAGCCAAAACCACAACGGAATCCTCCACACCGAAAGCCTCCACAACGGAATCCTCCACAACGGAATCCACCAAAAAATCGCAGATCCTGGTTCTGTAGATTCATTGGGACTACCTCACCTGTTTGAAATGGAGCAATTTCCAACCCTTGTAGTTCACTATGAAAATTCTGCATTTTTTCCTCCCCTTTGTACTTAATCAGATTAAACTTAATAGAGAGTAAAAAGTAAAAAGTAAATTATCATTATTGTATAATTTAAAATATCAGATAGGCTCTATACCCTCTTTAACAAAATATGTTTTATTTTAGGTCTCTGTTACTATATATGGAGCCTATTTTAGTAGAAACACGGAGACTGTTTCTTCTCACGTTTACCAAAGCCAAACGTTGACAAAAAAAATCTATTTGCCAGATCAAATTAAATTACTTTGATTAATGGAGGAAATAAATTTACATGACAAAAACATTCGCAAAATATTATGACAAAGCTATGGCACCTTTAGAAAAAAAGTACATTATGGAGTGGAGAAAAAAGTTATTAGACCAAGCTACAGGCAAAGTACTTGAGATTGGTGGAGGAACTGGAATTAATTTTCCCCTTTATAAAAAATGTGAAGAGGTAACCACCATTGAGCCAAATCCACTTATGATTGAGAAAGCTTTGATTCGACAGCAACAGGCTAGTGTCCCAATCCAAATAATTAAAAATAAGGCGGAGCACCTTCCTTTTCCAAATTGTCATTTTGACACAATAGTGATCACGCTTGTTCTCTGTTCAGTCGATAACATGGAGCAAGTCATACAAGAGTGTAAAAGAGTTCTTAAACCAGGGGGAAAATTACTAGTATTGGAACATATTAAAATGGAGCAGCCATTTTTGGCAGGATTACAGGATGTTTTGACACCAGTTTGGAAACATATTGCTGATGGATGCCACCTTAATCGCAATCCTGAGGTAATAATAAAAGAATGTGGATTTGAAATAATCTCAAGTGAAAAGTACCTCTCTAGTTTAATTATTTCACTTATTGCACGTAAATTACAAAAAAAGAGCTAATCATTTAATGTAAACGATCACCTCTTTAAATTCTGCCAATGTACCTTGGATCTCTAGCAATTCCGGGTTGGCCTGGTACCCAATTAGCCGGAACAGCTTCCCCGGTCTTTTTATTATATTGTAGACCTTGAATGATCCTTACTATTTCGTAAACATTTCGCCCAACATTCGAAGGATTAATAAATTTGCTAATAATCATTCCTTCTGGATCTATAATAATCGTAGCTCGGTATGAAGCGCCTGTTTTCTCATTTAACACTCTGTACGCTTTACTTATTTGTTGTGTTCGGTCACTTAGTAAGGGAAACTTTATCTGGGAAACAGATGGAGAAACTTCAGTAAAAACTTTATGGGAAAATACACTATCTGTACTAATGGCAAGAACTTCCGTATTTAAGACTTTCAGTTGATTATGAATAGCAGCGACCGCCGCCAGCTCCGTCGGTCAAACGAACGTAAAATCACTTGGATAAAAAAATAAGATCACCCAATTCCCATGAAAGCTTTCTAGATGAATGTCTTTTATTTTCTTATCAACGTTGTCGTATGCTTCTGCCACAAACAGAGGTGCTTTATCATTTATTTGTGCGCAAAATGGTTGTGCATAGTTCTCATGCATAAACCAACCTCCCCCCTTAAAGAAAGTTCAACACATTTATCCATATGCTTTGGACAAATAGTTGGTGTATGTGATACGGGGACGTTCGTTTTCACTTCCATTCCTCTGGTAACAATTGTTGATATTGCTTTTGCATAAAGCGATCATCAATTAGGGCGATGGTCCCTCTATCCTTTTCCGAGCGGATCAGCCGTCCCCCTGCTTGCAGCACCTTGTTTATTCCGGGATATACATAGGCATAGTTGTAGCCATTTTTTCCTTGCCTGTCAAAATGATCCTTGATTAGATTTACCTCAAAACAAAGCTGCGGCAATCCAACTCCCACAACCACAACTCCATTTAACCGATTACCGATTAAATCAATCCCCTCTGAAAAAATACCGCCTAGGACCGCAAATCCTAGCAATGTTTCACCTTGGTTCGGCTTAAATTCATCCAAAAACGCTTCTCTTTCCTCCTCGGTCATTCCCATGGTTTGAATCTGTGTTTTGGTCTCAGAATCTGTCTCTTTAAACAAATCATGGACAGTTAACAAATACTGATAGGAAGGGAAAAAGAGTAAGTAATTACCTGGCCGGTTTTGAATTAGTGAGTGAACGAAAGATACAATCTCGTCCTTTGTATGCTCCCGGTCCCGGTAACGTGTGGACAATGGTTTGATGATAACCTCTGTTTGCTCGCTTGAAAATGGCGAGGGAAGTGACTGAACATAATCATCTTTTTGACCACCAAGAATATCCTGATAATAAGGAAGTGGCGAAAGCGTAGCTGAGAAAAAGATCTTAGCTCTGAACCCTTTCCCCATTTGTTGGAGTAGCTTGGCTGGGTTTATGCAAAATAATTTGAGATGCAAATCATTTCTTTCTTGCTCACCGTATATGATATAGGAATCATCAAGCAACTCTACAATTTTTAAAAAGTTCTTTACATCGAAGTACGCTTCCAAGAGATTTTGGGAGCCTTCTGTTTGTAGAACCCCTTCGCATGCTTCCACGAAGGAAATGAGGAGAGTCTGTAAATCTGGATCGAATGAATCCAGGACAAACTCATTTTTTTCTGCTTTCGACTTTTTCAAAGCAATGAACCAAGCGTTGATTCCCTTAGCATACTCGAAAATAAGGTTCCCAGTTCCCTTATAGTCTTTTTTTAATTGGAGAAATGTCTTTTTACGTAAAGAGGCTGAAAACATTTCCCGGCCGCGGTCAACCAAATTATGTGCCTCATCAATTAATATAGCAGTATTCTTTCTTTGCTCCCCAAGTAGACGTTTTAATGAAACTCTTGGGTCAAAAATATAGTTGTAGTCACAAATAACGGCATCCACTTCATAGGCGAGATCGATAGAGAATTCAAACGGGCAAACTTTATGCTTACGTGCATATTTTTCCAACACTTCACGGGTAATCGCATTTTCATGGCTTAGTATATCTAAAATGGCTTCATTAATCCGGTCATAATATCCGTTGGCAAACTCACAACAATCCTTCTGGCAAATCGTTTCATCCCTAAAGCAAACCTTATCCTTTGCCGTGATGGTAATACTAGTGAGATCTAATCCACAGGAATGCATCCTTGCAATCGCATCCTCCGCAGCCTTCCGGGTCATTGTTTTTGCAGTAAGGTAAAAAATACGATTGAGGTGGCCCTCTCCGATTGCTTTAACGGCTGGAAACAGGGTAGATATCGTTTTTCCGATTCCAGTCGGGGCTTTCGTAAACAAACTTTTTTTATCCATGATCGTCTTATAGACTGCTCCCGCTAATTTCCGCTGACCCGGCCGGTAGGTTTCAAATGGAAAATCTAGAGCTTTTATGCTTTCATTTCGACTGTTGCGGTGTTTTTGCTGAAGCTTTGCATAGGGCCCAAAGCCTTCCACCATTTCATAAGCGAAACGCTCTAATTCTGAAAAATTGAATTTCTTTTTATAAAGTTCGCTTGCCCCTGATTCAACATGGACGTACGTAAGTTGAACAGCAATTTCCTTTAACCCATGATCTTTCGAATAGATATATGCATATAGTTGGGCTTGTGCCCAGTGAACCGAATAACCTTCCTCTGGCAGCTGGCTAGGCAGTCCTGAATACGACTTAATTTCGTCCACTATTACTTCATTATCGCGAAACAAAAGCCCATCACATCGGCCATCAATGACAAAGGTAAGATCCCTATATGGTATTTCTGTTCGTAGATAAACTTCCGCCTGATCCCCTTCTTGGTAGGTTTTTTGTATTTTTTGGTGAATCCTCGTCCCTTCTAGTAAAGTAGACTGGGAGAAGAATCGTGAATCGATACTTCCACTTCTATATACATATTCAACAAGCCCCCGCACAGATATATGAACATCATTTGACATCTAATCACCAACTACCTCAAAAAATGAGAATATACGTTTCATAATACAAATATAGTATACCAGAAAAGGCTTAGGGACAGCGGATTAACATCTCGTTACAAAAAAATTAGCCAAGGCTTCACTTAACCTTGGCATTTGCAGCTATACACTTGAAAATTTCTTTTTGTTTGTTCTTCAATTTAAAAAGTTTACTATAACTATTTTATGTAAACTAATTTTCGTTACTTAATGCATATCCATATTTTTTATTGATTTTTCGGCTTATTTTTTCTAAAAATTTATCAACGGAAAGTTTTTCTACATTTTTAGTATACCAAGCAAGCTTTTCACCTTTATCAAGGCCATCATATTTAACTTTTAATACCGAATATGTATTGGTTTCATGGATATAATCAAAGTGAGTGTACAATTCTTTTCCTTCCGGACATTCAAGAATAACCTTATAAACGGGATTTTTCCCCTCTTTGTTGAATTTTACTTTCCTAATTTTAGAAATCATTATAAAAATCCTCCCTAGCTTGCTTTAATATTTTTAAAAAATAATTCACAATTATTCGTTAATCATAAACTGAAGAGGATGCACCATAATTCAACATATTTGGTGCATCCTCTTTTTACATTTTATAAAAAATCACTATTTATAAAACACTTTTTCCACATTATATTTGGCTTTATATTTATTAATCATATACGTTTCGTAAATTTCTCTCTCCAGCGGATCTTCAACTATGCATACATCAATTCTGTATACTTCATCTCGATGATTTTTAATTGGTGACATGGAATCTTCCAGATGCTTCTTAACCCTCTGTCTAAGTTTTCTTGCCTTCCCGACAAAAAGCAACTCATCGTTAATGTTGTAAAACAGGATCATACCTCCTTTATCTCTTGGAATCTTGTGAAGGTCAATGAATCCTTCAATAGAGGGTATCACTGGTTCATTATCTACTCGAATTTGTTTGCGCTCAGTAATCGAAACATCTACTTTAGGCATTTCAATTTTTATCATTATGTAATCACGTCCTCATTATTATAAAAATTAATCATATCACACAATGAGAATAAATACTAGGCAGAAAGGTACCAATCCAATCATTTCTTAAGTTCATTAGATACCTAAACTATTTTGAAATATAATTATTATAATAATATTATGTAAACCACATGAAGGGAATTTGAAGTCTGCGAACAAATGTTTTATAATAAATTCTCGATATTAAAAAATAACAAAGATAAATTTATTATGGAGGCATTGTGTATGTACATAACGATTGCAGACTTTATGAGAGAATGGAATTGGGAAGCAACTTTAACTCAAAACGTTTTGGATGGTTTGACAGACGATTCATTAAAGCAACAAGTTTATCCAGAAGGTCGTACTTTAGGTAGAATTGCATGGCATTTAACAACAAGTATCCCAGCATATTTATCTAATTTCGGGCTGAAGATAGATGAAGTTGAAAATGCAGAAAATGTCCCTGCCACAGCAAAAGAAATTGCTGAAACTTTTAAAAACATTAGTTCCAATGCATCAAAAGTTATTGAACAACAATGGACGGACGAATTGCTAAAAAATGTACAAAATGCATTTGGCAGGGAAGAAACAAATGCTCAAATTTTAATGGGGCTAATTAAGCACATTATTCATCATCGTGGGCAAATTACAGTTCTTATGCGTCAAGCAGGGATCAAACCATTTGGCGTTTATGGACCACCGAAAGAAGATTGGGTTCGTTTCGGTGTGGAAAATCCACCACTGTAATAACTTAGTGTAAACGGATTTGATAACTAAAGTCGAAGTGCCAAGCACTTCGACTTTACTATAACCAGGAACCAAATTATTTATCTTCCCGCAAGATATATTCATTTCCATCTTGATCATAAAATGTGAACATCGTACCAAACGGCATTCTTAACATTTCCTCTACTTTTACTCCATTTTGTTTCATTTTCTCATAAGCACCTTCAATATCGGTAGTGCTGAAAAGAATGGATGGATGTGCCACCTTTTCGGGTTTTTGTTGCTCCATGGCTTGCTTTGAATATAAAACTAGGGTCGTAAATTCGTCGGCACTTGGCCCGACTTCTATCCAAGACATGTTAGGTCCCATCGGTTGCTCAAACTTTAAAACAAAACCGAGTTTATTAATCCAGAAATCTTTTGCCTGTTCTTGGTCATGTACGTATAAAGTAATCTTTCCAATTTTATTAATCATCACTTATCTCCTTATTTCAGCTAGTAGTTATGTTCGTTTTCATTATTATATTAACCATGGAACTTTATTCCGAAACTATCATTTTCATTCCTTACTTAATCCTTCTGTCATTTGTTTCCACACAGAGCCTTCCGCTACCTTACCGCTTTCTATCCGTTGCAGCGCCATTTTTACTTGCATCGATACTTCAAATTCCGCATCATTCTCAGCTTTTCTCAAGGTAGGAATTGCTGATTCATCTCCCACTTCATATAGGAACATGGCCGCTCTCCAACGGACAAGCTTATTTTTATCGTTTAATGCTTGAATCATCGTAGGTATTGCTTTAGGATTCCCTATATCAGACAAACAATCTCCTGCGGTTCTCCTAACAGTTACAGACGCATCATGCAAGACAGCATCCTCTAAATAAGGAAGCACCTTTTCAGAGTCGATCATACCCAAATATACAACAGCTAATCTGCGAATGGAAGATTTTTCGTCCTTTAAAGCTTTCTCAAAAAGGGGAATATCCTTTTCCTCAGGATTCAATTGTTCAAAAAGAGCGTAACGTTGCTTCCAATCTTGTGCATCCATCATTTCAGGCGTAATTACATTTTTTGTTTTTGTTTTAAGCTGTTTTTCAATTGCTTCAACTGTTGAATTTTTAGCTAGCTTAAAAATTTTTTCCAAACGTTCATCAGGATACGCTGCTAATAGTTCTTCGACAACCTGTTCACCGACCTCATCAAAAGTTCCGTAGCGGACCCCTTGCTCTACCCACTTTCTTTCCAAAATTATATTTTCTGATGTAGCCGCATCCATTGCAGCTTTTTTGAATTTATCTGGTAAACCAAATCGTCGTTCCTCATGTCCATCCGTTAGCTTTACTTGGATGGGAATCCCCTTGAAGAATTGTACTTGTACCTTTATCTCTCCAAAAGATTCATTTGTTTTAGCAATGATCTGTTCATTTTGTTGGTTAACCTTTTCTCCAAAAATAACTCTTACCTCATGTAATAGTAGTTGCCAATCATAACGAGGATTTCTTTCAACAGCCAGAAAATCCGCAACTTGAAAAACTGATTTTATTCCATCGACCATTAACAATTGCCTAATTTGTTCGGGTGCTTGGTCCATATTGTCATTTGAAAAGTTATATCGTTTTCCTTCCGGAAGCTTTTGATCTAAAATTATTTTCATTGAATTCGGGCTGGGGGTTGGTTCAATCGACTTTATATTCATTTATTTTCCTCCTCTAAGACTAGTTAACACTATTTAGATATTGTTAACTTTAGATTATCATAAATTTAATTTACCTTCATGTGCTAAGATTGACTTTTCCTCGCATTCCCCTTAAACTTCTATTAATTTTAAAAAGCATTGTCTTAACACGAAAGGATGATAACTTATGAATACGAAACAATCGTCCCCAACAGACCACTCTCTTAAAGAGAAAGCAGTGTCATTTTTGCGCTTTTTGTCCTCATTTTCGCATTTTGAGGACAGATTTCCTTCCCGGGCACCTATTTTTGTCCTCATTTTCATGTTTTGAGGACATCTCTATCACCATTAAGCCGCTTTTTGTCCTCATTTTCGCATTTTGAGGACAGATTTCCTTCCCGGGCATCTATTTTTGTCTTCATTTTCATGTTTTGAGGACATTGCCACCGGTTACACAACACATTTGTCCTCATCCAAGCCTAGTCCTTAACTCGGAGTGGTTGTTGTACATATCTTTCGTTTCGAAGATAACAAAATCATGGAGTTGTGGGATATAGGCCAACCCATACCTGAGGAATCCCCTAATGAAAACGGCATATTCTAATTTCATACATTAGCAAAAAAAATGAAACAGGTTGAACGTCCCTGTTTCATTTTTGCTTTGCCAGTATAGAGATTATTTGATCCTCAATTTCTTTTCCTTTGTCTTCATCAAGCAGATTATTTAAAAGAATGGAAAAAATAAGGGTTTCTCCGCTGTTAGTCTCTACATAACCAGATAAAGAAGAAACGGTACTAATCGTTCCCGTTTTTGCATTTACGTTTAATGTGTTCATTCTTTTTCTCAAGGAGCCCCCCACCATCTTGTCGCTATGGCCAGCTACCGGAAGGGATTTTAGAAAAGAAGGAAACCAATTTTCCTGCTGAACATGAAATAGAAGCTTTGAAATTTCATTTGCGGGGACTAGATCTACATGTGAAATCCCCGAGCCGTCTCTAATCACTAAATTATCTGGATTCACACCTAAGTTAGGCAGTTGTTCTTTTACCACTTCCAACCCCTTTTCCCAGCTGCCTTCTCCTTTCCTTATTTTCCCCATTTCTTTTACTAAGACTTCTGCATGTCCGTTATTACTGAGCTTCATGAATGGTATCAGAAGTTCCGACAAAGGGATGGATTCATGACTTGTAAGAATAGCAGCATCTTTTGGTGTTTCACCTACTTTGAATGTTCCCGAAAGTTTGATCCCTTGTTTGGCTAACTCTTGCCTAAAGAGATCAAGCACAAGCTGTGTGGGTTCCCAAACTGCTACCCATTCTTTTTTAACTTTTGCTCCTATAGGTAATAGGCCCTTCACAATGATTGTATTTTTACCATGTTTCCGTTTAAACGTAAGATCCGTTTCTCCATCAGGTGGAATAGTCACTGTCTCATTGATAATTTTTACGTAATTTGTTTTGTGTGAGAGCTGAATATATCCAGGCTCCCCTACCTTTAAACCTGGGGCAACCTTAATCTGGATCGTACCAGAATCATATTCTTTATTTGGTGAAACGGTAAGAGCCGAAATTTGTGAGCCATAATAAGCTTCTTCATCACTCCAAACCAAATCAGGTGATAAACGAACATCGTCAAACCACCGGTCATCTCCGATGAGTTCTCCTTCAATAGTGGTAATTCCAGAATTGGCAATATCCCTAGCCATTTGCGTAAGATCTGCTCTTAAAAGTGTTGGATCACCAAATCCTTTTAAATACAGATTTCCTTTCAGGGTCTTCCCATCCCGCTTTCCTTTCATTCTAACTTCAGTCTTAAATTGATGCTCTTCTCCTAAAACCGATAAAGCTGCAGCCGAGGTAATGAGTTTCATATTGGAAGCAGGCCTCATTCGGACATCTCCATTGTGCTCATATAAAATTTCACCAGTCTTTGCAGACCGAATACTTATTCCGGCAAGTCCTCCTTTTAGATTGGGATTTTCCTGTAAAAGTCGATCAATCTCTACTTTCATTGATTGATCTGTTTCGTTAGCATATGAAATTGAGTAATAGGGTGAAAAAGCTAGTACTACTGTTAATACAAAGAAATACATTCTTTTTTGCATCATGTTCAATTGATTCCACTTCCAAGCTCTTTTAGTGGATATCATTACCAATTTTTGCGTAAAGTATGCTTTAGTACCTTCCCACTAGCATTCCGCGGAAGAGTATCCAAGAATACTATTTCTGCGGGCAATTTATATTTAGCCAATCTCTTTTCGCAATAGGTAGTAACTTGCTCCTCTGTTAGTTGTTGGCCATTCTTGATAACGATATAGGCCATTGGTACTTCCCCATATACTTGATGTGGTATGCCAATAACCGCAGCTTCTAATATCTCAGGAATTTGATATAACACTTCTTCAACCTCAATCGGATAAATATTTTCTCCACCACGGATAATCATATCTTTTTTGCGGTCAACAATATACAATA